>NZ_CBPT010000042.1:0-133 GCF_000476855.1 Helicobacter pylori SA221C | reverse complement strand
TTTACCCTTTTACTCTTTACTTTTACTCTTTTACTTTTACTCTTTACTTTTACTCTTTTACTTTTACTCTTTACTTTTACTCTTTACTTTTACTCTTTACTTTTACTCTTTACTTTTACTCTTTACTTTTACC
>NZ_CBPT010000041.1:0-552 GCF_000476855.1 Helicobacter pylori SA221C | reverse complement strand
AATTACCCTAATTTGCCTAATAGCGTTTTAGAGATTACCGAACAGCCCAAAGTGAAAGAAATCACTAACGAACTATTAAAGCAATTACAAAGCGCTTTAAAAGGTAATAGCCTTTTTACCGAGCAAGTGGAACTAAGCCTTAAAGGCATCGTTAGGATTTTAGAGGTGCTTTTGAGTTTGGATTTTTTCAAAAACGCCAACGAGATTGATAGCAGTTTGAGAAACTCCATTGAATGGCTGAATAACGCCGGCGAGAGCTTAAAAGCTAAAATGAAAGAATACGAGAGCTTTTTTAATGATTTCAATGTTAGCATGCGTGAGAACGAGCAAGAAGTAACAAGCATCTTAAACGCTAACGCTGAAAACATTAAAAGCGAGATTAAAAAGCTAGAAAATCAATTGATAGAAACCACTACAAAGCTTTTAACGAGCTATCAAATCTTTTTAAACCAGGCTAGAGAAAACGCTAACAATCAAATAACCGCTAACAAAACCGAAAGCCTTGAAGCGATTACACTTGCTAAAACGAACGCTAATAATGAAATAAGCACC
>NZ_CBPT010000040.1:0-1046 GCF_000476855.1 Helicobacter pylori SA221C | reverse complement strand
TTATATTGTAATTTCTCATATAATTTAAAAGCACCAAATATGGGCGAATGGAATCTGCAGTATCATAGTAGGATAAAATAAGTTGTAAAATTGAATTCTTATATTGATTAAGATTGTAAATAGATGAAAACAATTCTTGAGGCGATAAAGAATCAATATTTTTTCTGTTACTTTTTACTATATTTTCATCATACGCATGAATGCCCCAAGAATAACCAAAAGCTTTCATTATTTGTTTTGCTTCTCTGGTTAGAGTAAAATGATAATCACTTGGTTTATCATAATCTATAAGTCCTATTTTTCTCATATCGGGATATTTTGACTTATAGTTGGCAGGAATAAGGTTTAAATATTTTTCAGCACCAAGGTGAGAAAGTGTGGGCAGTTCCACTGCTATAAGATTAGAAAGGTTGTGCTTAAAGTGTTTGAAAGAGTCAAAAAATAAACCCATGCTATTTCTTTTATATCGCATATTAACCTGTCTCATCATCTCTCCTTTTGCAAAACAATTATGCTCTCTCGTAAATAAAATTTAGTTTTAGAATCAATGATTTTCATCTGCTGACTAGATGTTTTAAGCTTCCTAGCAATAATGATTTCCTTGCATTTAAAACCTAATTTTTGTGCCTCTTGTGCTAAGATTTCATCAGTTTGTATCGGCACTCCTTTATAGCAAGAATTTCCAACTACAATAAAGCAAAATCCTCCATCCTTAAGAACTTCAAAACAATTTTTTAAAACTTTTTGCATATCAAAAAAATAATTATTTAGCATTGTTAAAGTGCTTGATTCTATACCTTTATTGTTAAGAATTTCTAATGTGTAATTAAGCAATATATTTTCTATTTTATCTTGTTGTTTTAAGGCTGCATTTTTGTTATTTCTTAGAGCAGATTTTTTAAGCTTTTTCCACTCTTCATAACTTTTTACAATTTTGCTACTCCATAACTCCATTTTGTAAATTTCAAAATAATCAAATGAATTTGCATATGGCGGAGATGTTAAAATACAATCAACTTTATCTTTTGGTTTATTGTTTATGGAAG
>NZ_CBPT010000039.1:0-1121 GCF_000476855.1 Helicobacter pylori SA221C | reverse complement strand
ACCCCCCTAAAAACTATAAACATAACTCACATTAAACGCCACAAGGCGTTTAAAAAACAAAGAAGTGTTTAACCCTTTGCCATGCGTTTCATAAAAGGAATTCACCGCTAAAGGGATTTTCAAACCCATTTCAAAGCCGTTGTGCCTATTGACATTCACACGAACCCCAAAATTCAAAGGGATCTGGAAAAAACTCGTATGCATTTTAGCTTGATAATTCGTCAAGTAATTGTTGATAAAATCCGTTTGGCTCACCCACATGCTCAAACCACTCCCTACCCACGAACTCCCCGCTAAAGCAAAGCCCACATAAAAACCCACGCTCGAATGTTTTTGTGCATTATCAATGAAATTATAAAGATAATCTATCCCAAGCCCATAGAGATGGTTATTCATTTTGCCTAAACCATCAAAGCCATTGCCCACAAAACCAAAATTAGTGTAACCATAGTCATAGAACAAGTAATAGCGAAACCCTTGATTTTTTTTCTTAGTAAAGAAATGCTTATACCCTACGCTCAAACTCACCCCATACATGCTTGAAATGTTTTTAGAATAAGAGCTAGGATCAAGCGCGTTCAAGGAATTTGAAATTTGAGCGATCTGAGAAGATAAAGAAGAAAGCATGCGGTTTTGAGATTGGCTGAATTGTAATTCTAAATTTTTTAAGTTTTCTGCTAATTCTAAAGGGTTAGTAATGGGTTCTTGCATTTTTTCTAACGCTTGGGCTAATTGTGGGTTAGATGCAACGCCACCGCTAAGTGTGACTATTTTTTCAATGTTTTGAAGGGTGGATTGGAGGTAGTATTGTTCGGCTTGCATTTCAGTGGGGGTTAATTTAGCATCGTTTTTCAAAGCGTTGTTGATATATGCAAAGGTGTTGGGCATGCTGGTGATTTCATTTTTAACTTGATTGAGCTTATAGATTTTATTTTGAGCGTTAGAAATGGTTTGGATGCGTTCTTGATTCAAAAAAGGGTTATTGTGTTGGATAGCATGACTGATAGAATATTCAAACCCCACGCTCGCATACGCCCCATTTTCTTCAGCGATACAAAAAGATAAAAGTAAAGGTAAAAAGAATGATGAATGTAATAAGGCTTTTTGCATGGGTTGATCCT
>NZ_CBPT010000038.1:0-1177 GCF_000476855.1 Helicobacter pylori SA221C | reverse complement strand
CATGGACGCATTAACAACGCCCTCAAATTGGCAAAAAGTGAGGCTTGGGGATATTGGCAAACCATGCATGTGTAAAAGAGTTATGAAATATCAAACAACACGATATGGTGAAATTCCATTCTATAAAATAGGCACATTTGGCAACACCGCTAATGCCTTTATTTCAAAAAAGCTATTTTTAGAATACAAAACGAAATATTCTTTTCCAAAAAAAGGCGATATTTTAATTTCTGCTTCCGGAACTATTGGTAGGGCAGTCATTTATGACGGAAAACCCGCTTATTTTCAAGACTCAAATATTGTTTGGATTGACAACGATGAAACATTAGTAAAAAATGATTTTTTATTTTATGCTTATTCTAATATTAAATGGAATACAGAGCATACAACTATCTTAAGACTTTATAATGATAATTTTAGAAATACTTTAATCCCCCTACCCCCTCTAAACGAACAAATCGCTATCGCTAACATTTTAAGCGATTTAGATCATTATCTTTATTCTTTAGACGCCCTCATTCTTAAAAAAGAGAGCGTTAAAAAAGCTTTAAGCTTTGAACTATTGAGCCAAAGAAAACGCTTGAAAGGCTTCAATCAAAATTGGCAAAGAGTGAGGCTTGGGGATATTGCCAACTATTTAACATCAAATTTAAGTGCAGAACAAATCACGCAACAAGGAAAAATTAAAGTCTATGATGTGAATAATTTCATAGGCTATACAAATACAACTTTCATTAGTGATAAGCCTTATATTTCTATTGTTAAAGATGGAAGTGTGGGCAGAGTAAGGATTTTGCCACCTAAAACAAATATTTTATCTACTATGGGAGCGTTAATTGCTAATCATAGAACAACAACAGAGTTTTTATTTTATTTGTTATCTAATTTTGATTTTAAAAATTTCACAAGTGGTAGCATAATACCGCATATTTATTTTAAAGATTATAAAGAAAAGACTATTTTTTTACCCCCCCTAAACGAACAAATCGCTATCGCTAACATTTTAAGCGATTTGGATAATGAAATCATTAGCCTTAAAAACAAAAAACGCCAATTTGAAAACATCAAAAAAGCTTTAAACCACGATTTAATGAGCGCTAAAATCAGGGTTTTAAAAAAAATTAACGCCCCAAAAGTCAAGGACAAACCCGCTTCATAAGGAAACCCCTAAGCTTTT
>NZ_CBPT010000037.1:0-1256 GCF_000476855.1 Helicobacter pylori SA221C | reverse complement strand
ATTTTTTAACCCATCTCCTTATGGCGCGCAACAAGGGTAAGGATTTTTGATAAGCTTTGCGATAGATTTTAAAAGTGGTGTTTTGAGAGAGTTCTAATAAAGGCGAGGCGTTTTGTAAAAGGCGCTCATAATTAACCCTCAAATCATCAATAGATACTAACGGCTCATTCAAATCACGATGAAGAGCAGAATAATGATGGGCATCGCAATGATAAATCGTGTCGTTTTCTAAAATCGTTTTAAAAAAATCTAGGATTTTTTTAAAACTCAAATCTTGGTAAAAGTAAGCTTTCCCATCAAGGGTGTTTAAAGGGTTTTCATAGAGCATGTCTAAATAAGCGTTTGGGTGCGTGTGCAAGTATCTCACGTAATCAATCGCTTCATCAAAATCTTTAAAATCATGCACATTCACAAAACTCTTAGGGTTAAAATCTTGTGCTACGCTGGGACTCCCCCAATAAATAGGAATGGTGTGGCTAAAATAAGCGTCAATGATTTTTTCGGTTACATAGCCATAGCCTTGTGAGTTTTCAAAACACAGATTGAATTTGTATTGGCTTAAAAACTCGCTCTTGTTTTCAACCTTATAGCCTAAAGTGTTTTTTACTGCTCCTCCCCCAGTAACTGGCTCAATAGCGTTTAAAGCGTCATAGAAAGCGTTCCTTTTAGGAGCGTTAGCGTTGCTCGCTACAAAACTGGCAAACCCTCTTTTCAAAGGATCGCTCTCATTATTGATGAGCGCGCACAAATTAGGGTGGTTTTCTTCAAAACAATGGGAGGGTTTTTTTAAAGCATAAAGGCTGTCAGCTTGGAGTTTATAGGGTGAAGTGGTGTCATTAACGATCTCGGCTTCATAGTGCAAATAGTTATAATACAAAGGCATTCTCAAATAACGATCTCTAAAATCCAATTCATCAAAGCCTATGGCGTAATCAAAAAGGTTGAAATTAGGGACTTCGTTCTCACCAGTGTAAAACACCCTTTTTGCGTTTTGATAGGATAAGATTTTTCTGGCCGATCCAAGAGGATTGCCAAAGACGAGATCTGAGGGTTCGTTGGGGTTTTGGTGGAGGGTGATTTTATAGCGTTGGCTTAGGATAAAATAAAGAACGCTCTTTTTAAATTCTTTAAATCTCTTTATCTCCCCACCAATTCGCCACAGCGATTTTTAATGGGGGCTTATGGGTTGTCTCTTCTATTTGGGCACTTTCTATATAAGCGTCTAATAGGGGTTGGAACATGGTTATCCTTTTAAA
>NZ_CBPT010000036.1:0-1462 GCF_000476855.1 Helicobacter pylori SA221C | reverse complement strand
TAAAAATCATTTTATTAAAGTTTTATTTTATTTTCTTAAAGGGATAGAAAGCGCTTTGAAACCATTCTCTCCCTTTCAACCCCACTAATCCCCCTATAAAAAAAGCACTTTCTAAGAGATTATCGCTTAAAGTAGCGTCAAGTTTTTTCACTAACCAAAAACGCTAAAAAGGATTTTGCATCAAACCCCCACAAAAAAACTAAAGATTAAAAAGCGAAAGCAGTGAGGATCAACAAAAAGAAAAAGATCAAACCCCCAAAAAAAGAATTTAAAAAAAAGACTTCAAAAAAGCTTTAAAAAGAAACCCCCAAAAACGAGGGTTTAAAAAACGAAAGGGTTTAAAAAACGAAAGGGTTTAAAAACGAAAGGGTTTAAAAACGAAAGGGTTTAAAAAACGAAAGGGTTTAAAAAAAAGAGTTTAAAAAAGAAAGTTCAAAAAAAAGGGTTCAAAAGAAAAAAGATTTTTCATTAAAACCCCCCAAAAAAAGAAAAGGGTTCAAAAAAGAAAACCCCTTAAAAAAGAAAAGACTTTAAAAAAAGAAAAGTTCAAAAAAAAAGAAGAATTTAAAAAAGAAAACCCATTAAAAAGAGAATTCAAAAACAAAAGGCTTCAAAAAAATTAAAACCCCTACCAAAAAAAAAAAAAAGAAAGGCTTCAAAAGAAACCCATTAAAAAAGGGAGTTTCACAAAGGGGTTTAAGCTTTTAGTAAGCGAACACATAATTCAAATACACGCTATAAAGCCTTCTGTATTTGAGTTCAGCCCCCATAAAGGAATAGTAGTTCGTGTTGATGGTGGGGATTTTAAGCCCTAGTTCAATCCCATGTTGAGCCGCATGATCGCTGTCTTTTTTCTTAGGTCTGGCTAAATTCATCCTCACACCCATGTTGAATAAGAATTGGAAATTCGCCACATTCATTTTAGCGTTATAGACATTATTCACGGTGGCTAAATTCACATATTCAGAATTAAGCCATGAAGTCCCGGCTAACGCAATCCCGCCAAAAAGCCCCACAGAAAGCTTGTTGTTTTTGCCTAAGAAATTAGTGGCTTTATCGTTGATGAAGTTGTAAAGAGCGTCCGCTCCAAAACCATAAGTCCATACATCAGAAGCCGAGTTGAAGAAGCTGGATTTGATGAAGGCATGGTTGTAATCAAAAAAGCCGTAATACCTAGCGCCCCATTTTCTTTTTTGGCCAAAGAATTGTTTGTAGCCCACCTGAATGCCGATCCCATTCATCGCGCCGTTGTTGGTTTGAGAGCTGACGATGCCCACTTTCCTGAAGGGGTTACGCCCTAGTTCTTGGTTGATGGTTTGGATCTGGTTGTAAGAATTTTGATTGAGGTAGTAATTGGTTTCTATGCCTTGTGGGCTATAGGGGTTGTTCTTTTGGCTCACCACATTTTGCAAGCTTTGCGCGTTAGGGATGCTTGAAAGCGCGGTGGTGATGCTGTTGTAAG
>NZ_CBPT010000035.1:0-1469 GCF_000476855.1 Helicobacter pylori SA221C | reverse complement strand
GAAAAATCTATCCCATTATACTGTGTTCCAAATAATGCGTTGCTATAATCATTAAGACAATTTTGAAAATTTTCATCAAAAGATTTTAGCATTTCTCTCTTTTGCTTTAATTGCTCTCTTGTGGGGTTGTTTTGCATGAAAAGATTATCATCAATGCTATACCCAGCATAAAGAGAAAAATCTTGGAATATGGCACTCATTTGTTGGTGGTAGCTATTTAGTTCCAAGTCTTGTAGTGGGTATTTGTTATTAATGATAATTTGACCTGAATTTGGGGTATAAAACCCTAGCAATAGTTTAATCAGCGTGCTTTTCCCGCTAGCATTCTTGCCGACTAGTGCATAAATTTTATCAGAGTGTAAAGAGAGATTAAAGTTTTCAAAAATAAGTTTTGAATTAGGATAAGAGAAACTAATATTTTCAAATGTAATGCTATGGATTTTTTCTTCTAATTTGATTTGTGTTTCTGGTTTTGGCATTTTGTAATCTAAAATACAGAAATAATTTTCAAAGTATTTATTGATAGCAAAAAACCACTTTCCATAAAATGATAAATCTTGTAGTTGCTGTTGGGTAGAGCTAAATGCTTGGATATACCCAGCAATTGCTCCCACACCAATTAATTTTGAAAGGATAATAAAAACCATTAGAAAAAATAGTGCGATACTTAGAGTGGTGATTAAAATATCAGCATATATGGTAAGCATTAAGTTTTTTTGGGCGATTTTCACAAAATGATTGATATATAATTCTTTGTTTTCAATAAATTTATGATGAAAATTTAGCATGAAGTTAAATAATAGGTTGTCCTTGTTCTTTTGGTTATCTAGTCCAGAATATAGATAATTTTGTATGCTCTCTTTTTTGTCTTGAAGCTTATCTATGGAAGCACTATGTTTTTTTGCTATATGATTGGAGATGAAAATACAAGGCACTGTTGCAAAAATCATTATAAAGGGTAGATAAATACTAATGGAAAATAATATCCCAAACAGACTCACAAGCCCTATAATGCGTTGCAAGTTAAAAAATAGATTACTGACATAATTTAGGGGACGGATGTATAGACCGTTATGGATAGCGTTAAGCTTAATAGTATGGTCTTTATTTTCAAAAAAATTTAGATTTTTAACTTTTGTGAGTTTATTAGCAAGCTGAGTGATGATGTTTATAGAAAATTGTTCAGCAATAATGGTTTGCAAGCTTGATGAAATTCCTGAGAACACATGCGTTAAAAACAGCAAGGCTCCCCATAGTATCAAAGTTGGTAACAGCAAGCTGTATTCAAAATGCGTATGATTTTGCAATAGGTCTACCACAATATCAATCAATCTTATCATAACAAGAATATTTATAGATGGAATAATGCCGATAAATAGCACTGTAATTGATGCCAACACAACACATTTTGGTGAGCTTTTATAGAGTAAAATGAAAGTCCTTAGAGGAATGCTTTTTATGGTATCCAT
>NZ_CBPT010000034.1:0-1760 GCF_000476855.1 Helicobacter pylori SA221C | reverse complement strand
GGACACAAAATGCTATTGAATTACGACTTTTTAGAATTTGTTGATGAGCCACAAAGACACACTTCTTTGACATCAGCTATTGATAAGGCGTTAGCGGACAGGAAACTAGCTAGACAAAATAAACCTAGCGTTAGGGTGCTTGGTAAGGCGATGCCCTTAAGCAAGTTTTTAGATGCTGTTGGCGATGAAATCTCACGACTTAAATATGATATGAGCCACAAGACTATTAAAGGCTCTACAATTGAGAGTTCTAATCTTATCAGCATTTATAAAAAGATTGCGAGCGGACTACCTTTTGGGACTATCTCTGCGTTTAGACCTTTTAAAGACGCTTTTTATAAAGATTTTACTGAAAAAGAACAAAACGCTCTAATCTATGCTTATAAGAGCGGAGCAGACCCTAAAAATGCGGACATAGTAGCCAAATATTGGTTAAGTCAATCTGTGGATTTAGACCCATACGACCCTATTAAAGTTGTAGATTTCTTTCACCCACAACCTGAAAATGGTAAAGAGACTACAAAATTTAAAAATTACAAAGATATGATTGAGACGATTTATGCGACACTCTATAACAAATTAGGCAATTTTTATGCAGACAAATTCTTTAAGAAAAACGCCACAATGAGAGACCTTATGTCTAGTGATAAATTTGTTGAGAGGTATCGCTACACTAGAAAAGAAAATATGGCAAGGACACAACAGCTAAAAGACATATTGAATATTGATAGAGACTTCATTGGTTACATTGAAGTGTTAGGGTATTGGAAAGACAACCCTAAAGACAATATCTTACCAGACAAAGAAGTTAGTTTCTTTGTATTTCAAAACGAACCTAGTAGCACATTTGATTTGAAAAACCACTTATTGATATGGGGAAAACAATTCAGGCAAGCAGCGATTTGCTATGGCGGACAATTGATGGCTAATAAGAATAAGACTTATAGGATAGATTTGATAAGCTCTAGCCCTAATAGTTTTGGTAAGGTGTGGGCTAAATTCACAGGGATTAAATTTTCAGTTCCTAGCGACTTACCACAAGCTCTCACACGCATAAATGACAGCGTTTATACTTTTCTCTCTAGGTATAAAGAGGGTATCGGTCTTAATAAACTCGCTCTCAATAAAGTCGTTAAGACAGAATTAAAAGCGACTTGTATGCCTTTTGATTACTCTAAACTCGGTATAGAGACTATTGGCGAGGACATTAGAAGCAATATTAAGGCATTACAGAAAATTACTCGTGCGTATGGACACCCTAAAGAGTTCTTTTTAGACGCAATGATAGAAAGACAGGAAAATGCGATTAAACGCATAGAAGCACGAAAATGTGCGGTAAGCGATGACTTCAAACAAGGTATGAAACGAAACATTCAAGTCAATAACCTTGTTAAAGCTATGCGACAAGGCAAAAAAGTGAGTAGGGCATTGATTGCTAACACCATAGACACCGATGCGGGTTATTGCTTTATCTCAGATTTAGCGACACAACTTAACAATATCAGCCCTAGACTATCTAAAAGCATCGTTACCGCTATAGAGCAAGCGCAAGGGATTAGACTAACTTATGCGTTAATTGACAAAGTTACCTATAACTCGCTCCACAATATCTTAAGTTTCATTTTTGATATTGATAACCCTTTAAGCGACCAAGCGTTTGAGGAGTTGGTGATAGATGTCCCAAAAGAAGCGCTAAAGAATGTGAAGCTACCACAAATCAAAAATGTATTGACCGCTCAAATCTTTGATGGGGCTTACCA
>NZ_CBPT010000033.1:0-1810 GCF_000476855.1 Helicobacter pylori SA221C | reverse complement strand
TTTTACCCAAAACTAACGCCTTAAAGCCCCTAGCTTTTAGCTATGGGGATACAAGGCGAAACGCCTTTAGGTGTTAAATACCAATGTGGAATAGGGGTATTAGAGTCAATATCATGCACAAAAATAAGGGTAATGTTATGAATATCTTGTATTAGTTATTTTTTTTATATATACTACAAATATGAGTAACGCTGTTTTATACAAAAGCAATCATAATGTTGTCTATTCTTGCAAATACCATATCGTGTGGTGTCCTAAATACAGGCGTAAGGTCTTAGTGGGAGCTGTAGAAATGAGATTGAAAGAAATCATTCAAGAAGTGGCTAAAGAATTAAGAGTAGAGATTATAGAGATGCAAACCGATAAAGACCATATCCACATTTTAGCTGACATTGATCCAAGCTTTGGAGTGATGAAGTTCATTAAAACCGCTAAAGGTCGTAGCAGTAGGATATTAAGACAAGAATTTAACCACTTAAAGACAAAACTACCTACTTTATGGACCAATTCCTGTTTCATTTCAACAGTGGGGGGTGCGCCTTTGAATGTTGTCAAACAATACATTGAAAACCAACAAAACAGCAACCGCCCTAAGCAAAAAGAAAAATGGAAAAGTTATGTTGATAACCTACAAACAAAAGCTCTATAAGAACGATAAGAATAGGCGTATAGACACACTATTAAGGCGTTATGGCGTGTTTTATAACCATTGCATTGCCTTGCACAAACGCTATTATAGACTTTTCAAAAAGTATTTAAAGCTTAACGATTTGCAAAAACACACCACCAAATTGAAAAAGACCCATCGTTATGCTTTTTTAAAAACACTAGGCTCACAAACCCTGCAAGATTTAACTGAAAGGATAGATAAAGCGTTTAAAAAATTCTTTAAGAAACAAGCCAAATTGCCACGATTTAAAAAAGTAGCCAACTACAAATCTTTCACTTTCAAAAGCCAAGTTGATAAAAAGACAGGGTTGAATAAGGGAGTGGGGTTTGAGATAAAAGACAATGTTGTTTCTTTTAGTGGTTATAGCTACAAGTTTATTAAAACTTATGCTTTGATAGGGAAAGTAAAAACTCTAACCATTAAAAGAGATAATATGGGCGATTATTTCTTGTGTCTAGCCTGTGAATTAGAAAATAACCCTAACAAGCAAACCGCATGCGATAAAAGCGTGGGCTTTGACTTTGGGTTAAGGACTTTTTTAACCGGATCTGACAATACCAAGATAGAATCGCCTTTATTTTTCTCTAAATACTTGCCTTTGATTAAGCGACTTAGTAAAAACCTTAGCAAGAAAGTTAAGGGTTCTAATAACTTTAAAAAAGCTAAAAAGAAACTAGCCCAACTGCACCAAAAAATCAAATACTTAAGAACCGATTTCTTTTATAAATTGGCTTTGAAGTTAAGCAGAAAATACCAAAGCATTTTCATTGAAGACTTGAACATGAAAGCTATGCAAAAACTTTGGGGTAGGAAAGTGAGCGATATAGCTTTTAGCGAGTTTGTGAAAATCCTTGAAAACAAGGCTCATGTCGTTAAGATTGATAGATTTTATCCTAGCTCTAAGACTTGTTCTAATTGCTTATCTGTTGATGAAAACTTTAATAAAGACATTAAAAAATTAGGCAAAACAGATAAAGAAAGAGAATACCACTGCAAATATTGCGGATTGGAACTAGACAGGGATTTAAATGCGTCTATCAATATTCATAGGGTTGGGGCATCAATCCTTGGGGTAGAATTTGTAAGACCTACCTAGTAGGCTGAGTTTGCTTGATCCCAATTTTCCTCATGCTTTAGCTA
>NZ_CBPT010000032.1:0-2123 GCF_000476855.1 Helicobacter pylori SA221C | reverse complement strand
TTAAACAAAATCAAGAAGTAAATAAGAAAGACTCAATCTTTCAAAACTAAGCAACAAGAAGTTCTTTTGTCAGGTAATACTCTTTGGCTTTTAACAAGCGAATGTTAAAAGCTTTTCTCTAGAAAGGAGGTGATCCAACCGCAGGTTCACCTACGGTTACCTTGTTACGACTTCACCCCAGTCGCTGTGTGTGCCGTGGGCAGTAGCCAATTTAGCATCCTGACTTAAGGCAAACACAACTCCCATGGTGTGACGGGCGGTGAGTACAAGACCCGGGAACGTATTCACCGCAACATGGCTGATTTGCGATTACTAGCGATTCCAGCTTCATGCAGGCGAGTTGCAGCCTACAATCCGAACTGAGAGGTGTTTTGAAGATTGGCTCCACTTCGCAGTATTGCTTCTCTTTGTGCACCCCATTGTAGCACGTGTGTAGCCCTAGGCGTAAGGGCCATGATGACTTGACGTCGTCCCCACCTTCCTCCTCCTTACGGAGGCAGTATCCTTAGAGTTCTCAGCATGACCTGTTAGCAACTAAGAAAGGGGGTTGCGCTCGTTGCGGGACTTAACCCAACATCTCACGACACGAGCTGACGACAGCCGTGCAGCACCTGTTTTCAAGGTCTAGCAAGCTAGACACTCCACTATTTCTAGCGGATTCTCTCAATGTCAAGCCTAGGTAAGGTTCTTCGTGTATCTTCGAATTAAACCACATGCTCCACCGCTTGTGCGGGTCCCCGTCTATTCCTTTGAGTTTTAATCTTGCGACCGTACTCCCCAGGCGGGATGCTTAATGCGTTAGCTGCATTACTGGAGAGACTAAGCCCTCCAACAACTAGCATCCATCGTTTAGGGCGTGGACTACCAGGGTATCTAATCCTGTTTGCTCCCCACGCTTTCGCGCAATCAGCGTCAGTAATGTTCCAGCAGGTCGCCTTCGCAATGAGTATTCCTCTTGATCTCTACGGATTTTACCCCTACACCAAGAATTCCACCTACCTCTCCCACACTCTAGAATAGTAGTTTCAAATGCAGTTCTATGGTTAAGCCATAGGATTTCACACCTGACTGACTATCCCGCCTACGCGCTCTTTACGCCCAGTGATTCCGAGTAACGCTTGCACCCTCCGTATTACCGCGGCTGCTGGCACGGAGTTAGCCGGTGCTTATTCGTTAGATACCGTCATTATCTTCTCTAACAAAAGGAGTTTACAATCCTAAAACCTTCATCCTCCACGCGGCGTTGCTGCTTCAGGGTTTCCCCCATTGAGCAATATTCCCTACTGCTGCCTCCCGTAGGAGTCTGGACCGTGTCTCAGTTCCAGTGTGTCCGTTCACCCTCTCAGGCCGGATACCCGTCATAGCCTTGGTAAGCCATTACCTTACCAACAAGCTGATAGGACATAGGCTGATCTCTTAGCGATAAATCTTTCCCCCGTAGGGAGTATCTGGTATTAATCATCGTTTCCAATGGCTATCCCAAACTAAGAGGCACATGACCTATGCGTTACTCACCCGTGCGCCACTAATCAGCATTCTAGCAAGCTAGAAGCTTCATCGTTCGACTTGCATGTATTAGGCACGCCGCCAGCGTTCACTCTGAGCCAGGATCAAACTCTCCATAAAAGTGTTTGTCCTAAAGCTCTTTTGTTTTTTGATAGGCTGTTGTTATTCCTAACAACAGCTTTAGCGTATCACAAGAACTCGTTTTAGACTTTATTGAATAAAACGGATTGTGTTCTTAAGTATTACAACAACAAAACAGAAAGAAACTTTTTAAAAAGGTTTAGCCAAACGCTAACCTAAAAATACTCTCATGCCATTCAGTCATCAATCATAATGATATAATCATCACAATCAATGGAATTGATTGGCACTGGTTGGATAAGAATTTCTTATAAAAGAATGAAAGTTATAAAAACCCTCACTCTATTTAGTCAGTCATTACTTATTTTGTTTTAGAATATCCCTTTAAAAAGAACTTCTATCAATTTGCTTAGTTTTCAAAGATCGTTTGCTTTAAACAGCTATCCTTGTAAGGTATCAAGCGGCTTTTTAAAAGCCCTTGCTGAAACAAGGAAATGAAATTATAGTCATAGAAAGCTTAAGGTTTGCTTAAATTA
>NZ_CBPT010000031.1:0-3303 GCF_000476855.1 Helicobacter pylori SA221C | reverse complement strand
GTAACAGAAGAGATAAAAGAACAAGCTAACCAAGAAGCGTATAAGCCAATGAAAAAAGCGGCTAATGATGATTATGGCATGGAGATGTGAGTTCCACTAATATTTTCAATAACATGTTTTTAAATAATGTTATTGAATTTGGCGTAATGACTTTTAATATTCTTTTTTTCTAAACTTTTCCCTTTTTAAAAACACCCTAAAAAACCACCACTAATCAAATTCTACCAACCATTTCAAAAAGAACTAACAGATAACATAATTATTTACAATAACATAGTATTAAGTTTTTCTATTTTATATACTTTTAAGCTATTTATATTTAAAATATGTTTAACAAAATGATAAAGGAATAAGCGATGATAATCACCATAGCTAACGAAAAAGGAGGGAGCGGTAAATCCACTTTATGCTTGAACTTGTGCGTTCAATTATTGCTAGACAAGAAAGATATTGCCGCATTAGACACTGATAGCCAAAAGAGTTTGGAAGTGTTTAACAATATTAGAAGTGAAACAAGTTTGCCCAATTTCACGCTCTTTAATCGCACAGGCAATATCACAGACACCTTAAAACAGATGATGGATAAATACGAATACATCCTTATTGATACTAAAGGCGAACATTCCAAAGAAAGCCAAAGAGCTATGTTATTGAGCGATTGGGTGCTAATACCCACCACGCCAAGCCAACTAGACACAGCGGTGCTATTAGACATGCTAGAAAGGATTAGAGACATCCAAGCGTTGAATGAAAACTTAAAAGCTTGTATTGTGATGAACCGCATCCCTACTATCCCCACTCTTAAAGAGAAAAAAGCTCTCATTGATTTTATCAACCAAAATAACGCTAATGAAAGCGTGTTTTTAATGGATAATATATTAAGCGAAAGGATAGCTTATAAGCGTTCAGTGAGTGAAGGCATGGGCGTGATGGAATACAATGACAATAAGGCTAAAAACGAATGGTCTAAATTCTATGATGAATTGAGCGGGTATTTAGGGGGCAAAAAATGAAATGGTAGAATTTATAGTTTAATTCTAAATAACGCTTAATTGTGTTATGATATTAAAAACAATCTACTTTAAAGGATAAATATGGAATTTAAAAACACCAAAAAAGACAGGTTGAGCGATTTAGAAAATCGCTTTGAGAATGCCAACAAGCATGAAACAAACAAACATGAAAAAGAAGACAGGAAAAAAGCCCACACGCTCTATATTTCAGAGAAAGTGATGAACAGCGTAGAAGAGTATTTGAATGAATTTGGAGCGTTCAGAGAAAATAAAAGCGTGTTTGTTCAAGACGCTATTGTTTTTTATTTAGAACACAAGAAAAAAGAAATGAAGCAAACGCTTTTAGATAAGGCGAGCAAGTTGTGATTTTATGGTGTTTTCATACCAAGGAGCTTAAATGAAAAAAACAAGACTTTTCAAGTTGAGAGCGTTGGGTTTGGCATGTTTAATGGGATTAGGCGTGAGCGGGTGCGCGTTTTTAGATAAGCAAATTTTAAACGACCACTTGACTAAGGCTAAAAACAATCCAAAATACGATTGCCAAAAAGAAATGTGGTCTTTCCCTAAAAAATACGATGGGATAAATCAGTGTTTAAAGGCTCAAGAAGAGCTTATTGAACCAATCATCACTAAAAAGATTGATCAGTATCAATGCGATGATTTCACTAATGAAGGCTTAAAAGGTAAGTGCTTTAAAAGAAACGATGCCTATTTAAACACTCTTTTAACGCCTATCATTCAAAAACAAGAGCGTCGTTTTAGCTGCTCTGACTTCCATAACCCAGAACTAAAAGAACAATGTATGGATAAAAAAGACCGACAAGAAAGACTAATTAATCTCGTGCAATTAGAAGCGTTTGAAAAAGAATACGCGCAATATGAACCATACATTATCCCTTACTTCACCAAAGAATGCGTTAAAAATGCGCCCAATTTAGCTAACAAGGAAAGACTATGCCAAAAAGAAGTGCATGAAAAATTTAGCGACCCTTATTCTAGCTCTAAAGAATTGAGCGTTAAATCAGCTATTTCTTTTTGCATTAAAAAAGTTGATGCTAAATTAGAAAAAGCCGCTCTTATGAATGGCGTTTATATAAGCTCTTATAAAAAATCCACCCACTGCCAAAGAACGCATTTGGAAAATAAGAGCTTGAAAGAAATCGCTTTAGAGATGAACCCTAAATTAGAAAAGCAAAGCCCTTTTATTGATGCGGATAAAATGGCTATTCAATCTGCAGAGCTGTTGAGAAAGAATAAAGATGTCTTAATCGCTTTTGCTACAGATATTTGTATGGAGCGTAATGAACATAAAAAAGAAGAGTTTATCAGCCTTAAAGATAGTTGCACCCAATCGCAAGCCAAACTCTATAACCATAAAGAGCGCTTTGACAAATTCATACAAGATTACCAGAAAGACTTAAAAACTTGTCTTTTAGACACTTCTAACACTAAAGAAGAAGTGGAGCAAAATTTTTTGCTTTGCCAAAAAGAGCAATTGAGAGACGATAACAAAGGCTTGGGCTTCACTTTAGAAGAATTGGTTAAAAAATACGCTAAGTAAAGTTATTTAATTTTATGGATGGTTTTAAAAATCCATTTCATAGTTATTGTTAGGGTTTGTGGGTTCATTGGTAGTTTTGTTAAAATCTTGAGTGGTATTTTTGAGTGCGTTTGTGTTTTCTTGCGTGTCTTGTGTAACGGCTGTGATTTGATGGTTGCTTTGCAAGTTTTCTAAAGCTATGCTTGCACTTTTTAATAAGGTTTTAAAGCATTGTAATTCTTTCTGCAAAAAATTAAGCGATTTTTCACAGCGTTTAATGATTTTATCCCTTTGCCCTCTTTCATAAATGGGCAAATCATTTTCATTAGCCTGTGTTAAAAATTTTAAATCTTTTGATAGCTCCATAGCTCTAGTTTCTAAGAATTCTTTTCGCTTCTTAGCAAAACAATAATTTTCCTCTTCAAGTCTTTTTAAATGTTCTAAAAGATTGAGCCACATTTGTTTATCTAACAAATTGTCTTGTGGGTTAGAATTTTTAATATTATCATCTATCTTTTTCATTTCAAACCTAGCAATATTAACAAGTAAAGCGCTATTTTTAAAAAACTTAGCCACTAAAAACATATTGTTTTTATCAGTCAAGCTTAAACTTTGATAATTCATATACCTGAAAAATTCAAAAGCTCTTTGTGAAATACTATGTCTATCGCTTTTAAAATCTAAAGCAATTTTTTCTAAATTTTTAGCAATGCTTTTGCTTATAAAAACTTTGCTCATCATTGTCGTTTA
>NZ_CBPT010000030.1:0-4019 GCF_000476855.1 Helicobacter pylori SA221C | reverse complement strand
AGTCAATAATGAAATTAAATAAAAAAGCAAGATTAAAAAAACATTTCCCTATCCCTGCACCGACCTACATTCCCACTCTTGAAAAGAGCAGTATTATCAGCGATGAAGAGCTTGACTTCCAGGTTCGGAATGGTTAACTGGGTAGTTCCTCTTCTCTAAAGGCACAAGGAAAAGGGAGCTAAAGATAAAACGCATTTACCCTTAACTCCCCTTTCTCTTTATAGGGAGCTGTTTTTTAACAAAGAAGATCGTTAATAGCCTTTAACTTTAAAAAGAATGGATAATATCTCATTTCCAATTAAAGTTTAATCCTATAAAAGTCTTCATAAAACTCCAACTCTCTTACACTCAGTAAGGCAGTGGTAACTCATTCGCGCTTATTGCCGTTATCTTATCAAAAAGCAAAAAACAAGCCAAACGCTCTATTAGTAGTAGTCAGCTAAACGCATTACTGCGCTCACACATCTACCCTATCAAGCACATAGTCTTTGTGCGAGCTTCAGGGAAAGTTTATCTTGGAGTTGGCTTCCTGCTTAGATGCTTTCAGCAGTTATCACATCCGTGTGTAGCTACCCAGCGATGCTCTTGGCAGAACAACTGGTGCACCAGTGACACGTCCATCCCGGTCCTCTCGTACTAGGGACAGCTCTCCTCAACTTTCCTACGCCCACGGCAGATAGGGACCGAACTGTCTCACGACGTTCTGAACCCAGCTCGCGTACCGCTTTAAATGGCGAACAGCCATACCCTTGGGACCTGCTCCAGCCCCAGGATGCGATGAGCCGACATCGAGGTGCCAAACCTCCCCGTCGATGTGAGCTCTTGGGGGAGATCAGCCTGTTATCCCCAGGGTACCTTTTATCCTTTGAGCGATGGCCCTTCCACACAGAACCACCGGATCACTATGACCGACTTTCGTCTCTGCTTGACTTGTATGTCTTACAGTCAGGCTGGCTTGTGCCATTACACTCAACTTGCGATTTCCAACCGCAATGAGCCAACCTTTGCAAGCCTCCGTTACTTTTTAGGAGGCGACCGCCCCAGTCAAACTACCCACCAAGCATTGTCCTGCCTGTGGATAACACAGGCCAGTTAGCTAACAGAAACATCAAGGGTGGTATCTCAAGGATGGCTCCATAAGAGCCAAAGCCCTTACTTCAAAGCCTCCCACCTATCCTGCGCATGATATTCCCATTAGCAGTGCTAAGTTGTAGTAAAGGTCCACGGGGTCTTTCCGTCTTGCCGCGGGTAGGAGGAATTTTCACCTCCACTACAATTTCACTGAATCTCTGGTTGAGACAGCTCCCATCTCGTTACGCCATTCATGCAGGTCGGTATTTAACCGACAAGGAATTTCGCTACCTTAGGACCGTTATAGTTACGGCCGCCGTTTACTCGGGCTTCAATTCAACGCTTCATCTTGCGACTGACGCATCCTCTTAACCTTCGAGCACCGGGCAGGCGTCACACCTTATACTTCCTCTTACGAGTTGGCAAAGTGCTGTGTTTTTGGTAAACAGTCGGGAGGGACTCTTTGCTGAGACCGCATTGCTGCGGCACACCTTATCGCGAACTTACGGTGCTAGTTTGCAGAGTTCCTTAACCAGAGTTCTTTCACGCGCCTTAGAATACTCATCTCATCTACCTGTGTCGGTTTGCGGTACGGACAACTATGGATATGCTTAGAGGCTTTTCTTGGCACGACGGTATCAGCGATTCTCCCTTTGTCCTAAAAGGACTCAAAGAGCCTGTTTGGGTTTCAAATACAGAGGTGGATTTGCCTTCCCTCCAATCTACGCCCTTAGACTAGCACTTCCATCAGCTAGCTCGCTTAACCCTATGCGTCCCCCCATCACGCTCCATGAGTCGGTATTGGAATATTAACCAATTTGCCATCACCTACCCCTTTCGGACTCGGCTTAGGACCCGACTAACCCTACGATGACGACCATCGCGTAGGAAACCTTAGATTTACGGCGGATACAATTCTCATATATCTTATCGTTACTCATTCCTGCATGCTCACTTCATACCGCTCCAGCACTCCTTACCGGTATACCTTCAACGCTGGTATGAACGCTCTTCTACCACTGTGTTAAACACAATCTACAAATTCGGTGTCTATCTTAGCCCCGTTATATTTTCAGCGCATGACCACTAGACCAGTGAGCTGTTACGCTTTCTTTAAAGGATGGCTGCTTCTAAGCCAACCTCCTGGTTGTTTGAGTAGCCACACATCTTTTTCCACTCAGAATAGAACTTAGGGACCTTATTTGGTAGTCTGGGTTGTTCCCCTTTTGACGATTGATTTTATCACCCACCGCCTGACTCCCAAGATACGATAAAAGGTATTCGAAGTTTGATAGGGTTTGGTACCGCGGCGAGCAGCCCTAGCCCAATCAGGGCTCTACCCCCTTTTATTATCACTTGAGGCTATACCTAAATATATTTCGAAGAGAACCAGCTATCACTAAGTTTGTTTGGCCTTTCACCCCTATCCACAGCTCATCCCAACCCGTTTCAATGGGTACGAGTTCAGTCCTCCACGCGCTATTACACGCGTTTCAACTTGGCCATGGATAGATCACTTAGCTTCGGGTCTGCAGCATCTGACTTGTTCGCCCTATTAAGACTCGCTTTCGCTACGGCTTCGCATTCGCTTAACCTTGCCAGATACCACAACTCGCAGGATCATTATGCAAAAGGCAGTCCATCACCCTGATAAATCATAGGGCTCTGAATGATTGTAAGCAGATGGTTTCAGGTTCTATTTCACTCCGCTCACTGCGGTTCTTTTCACCTTTCCCTCACGGTACTTGTTCGCTATCGCTCAAAGAGTAGTATTTAGGGTTGGAGAGTGGTCTCCCCGGCTTCAACCTGGATTTCTCGTGTCCTGGCCTACTCTGGATACTGCTACCTAAGAACGCCTTGTCGCATACAAGGCTATCACTTTCTATGGCTTACCTTTCCAGGTAACTCTGCTAAAGCGTTCTCTTGGATGTTGCAGTCCTCAACCCCGAATGCAAGCACTCGGTTTGCCCTTTTCCCCGTTCGCTCGCCACTACTTAGGGAATCTCGTTGATTTCTTTTCCTCTAGTTACTGAGATGTTTCACTTCACTAGGTTCGCTCTCTAATTAGAGTAACCAATATCTCTATTAGTTGGGTTGCCCCATTCGGACATCTACGCATCAAAGCTCCTTGACAGCTCCGCATAGCTTATCGCAGTCTAGTACGTCCTTCATCGCCTCTCTTTGGCAAGGCATCCGCCATCTGCTCTTAAAAGCTTGTTTTAAATTTTAAAATATCCTTTAAAACCCGCCCTTTTATAATGAATAACGACAATTGCACGAATATTCTTCAGCGCTACCACTGCCTTAATGAATATAAGACAGAGTTATTGTAGTTTTACTTTACTTTTACATAGGCTATTAACAATGTTAAATCAAATAACTTCGTTTTTCTTTAAAAACTTGCTATAATCGTTCTGTTAAACCCTTTAAAGAAGACTAAAAATGCTTGATCCCTAATCTTTTTTAATCAAGTTTTACCAACTAGTGAGCTTTTATTTAAAGCTTTTTAGCTTGTAGAACTTGCTTGAGTGGTTTCAAATTAAAGAACTTTTTAAAGCTTGTCTTTAAAAACGAAATGTAATTATAGACATGCAGTGCTTAAAGTTTGCTTAAAGTTTTTGGAATGTGAAAGAAATTTTAGAGTTTGAAAGGAATTTTAGAGTTTGAAAGGAATGGATAAAAATTATTGGAAATGATGGGGGAGTGATTGGAAAAGGGGGTAGAGAATAAAGCTTTAAAGATTAAACGCATCATTAAATTAAACGCATCATTGGATAAAACACATCATTAAAATAAGATAAAAACGCATCATCATTAAATTAAAACACATCATTAAAAAACAAAACGCACAATTAACCATTGATTAAATACCACTAGATACAATACTCTCAAGTCGTCTTTTTTTCAAAAAAGGGGTAGAAATGGCATTCTATCATTCTATCATTCTA
>NZ_CBPT010000029.1:0-4318 GCF_000476855.1 Helicobacter pylori SA221C | reverse complement strand
TGGGGAGTATGTCAACTCTAATGCTTGTTGTCTCTAGCTTTACGCTATTGCCTGTTTTTATAGGGTGTATATTTTATAAAGTTTATCAATTTGCCAAGAAAAGGCCTAAAGTTTTCTTTACGATCTTATCCTTTTTAGTAGTGATTTGTGTCTTAACCTTTATATTTAGGGGATTTTTAAGTGTAAAACTAACTCTATTTATGAAATATCTAAAAGGATTATTTTAAATGAGAGAAAAATTCAAAACATTAAGAGATAAATTTAAGGATAAAACCAGCAATTTATTCCATAAGCTTAATAGCATTCAAAAAGATTATTACACTAAAACTCTCCCTAAGGCTTGCAAAGATGTCTTTACGCTAGGATCTTCTAAAAGTTATCCTATGACTTTAAATTTTAACAAAGGTTTTTGTGTGGAGTTATATAAAGGTTTAAATTCGCTTAAGCCTACTTATTATGATGCTCCGCTTTCTACTTTAATTATCGCTCCTCCTGGAAGTGGTAAAACCGCAGCTGTGGCTGTGCCTAATCTTTTAAGTGTGCCTAGCTCTTGTGTGGTGTTAGATATTAAAGGGGAGTTGTTTGATTTAACGGCTGGTTATAGACAACAAGTTCTAAAAAATAAAATTTTTGTATTTGATCCCTTAGGAAATGATAACACGCTTAAATTCAATCCGTTTGATAAACGCATTGTAGAAAAATTAGATTTTAACAGAAAGCGAAGGCTTGTAGATGAAGTGGGTAATACTATTTTTGCTGAAGATGGGGCAAATAAAGACCCTCATTGGACACAGCAAGCTAAAAATTTATTTGTCTTTTACGCTCTTTATGATTTGTGTGTGCATAACACTAGCACCTTTTTTGAAATTGCAAGCGCTCCTATAAAAAATTATGTCCCCTTAATCAATCCACAAAGCCGATTTTATACTGAATTATATGAATGTCAAAGTAGCGATAATGGTTTTATTAAAGAGAATGGGCGTTATATGGCTAAAGTAGAAAATGGCGTTAAAAAAATGAAACCTAATGTCAATGTGGAATTGCTATGGTATAAACAAGTAGCCGAACAAGTCTATACTGACCCAGAAAATCCTAAAAATTATGATGGCTCTGTGAATAATTTAGAAAAAGACGATCAAGGCAATATTATAATGAAAGAGGGTATGCTAGATCCTATTATTAGAAACGAAGCGAACAAATGGGCTAAGGCGAATGATAAAGAGTTTGCGAGCATTAAATCAGTTTATAGCCGTTTTATGCAAGTCTTTACAAGCTATCAAGTTAAAAGCGCTACAGATAGCATGAGTTTTGAATACGAGGATTTAAGGGCTGACAATATTTCACTCTATATTAAAATCGCTCAAACAGATATTGACACACTCGCCCCGCTTATCCGTATCCTTTTGGAAAGTATTGCTAAAAATCTTTTACTGAAAGAGAGTAAGAAATTTGAAGAAAGGGTTTATCTCTTTTTAGATGAATTTGTGCGTTTTGGTAAATTGCCTTTTTTATTAGAAATGCCAGCATTAAGTAGGAGCTATGGTGTGGTTTTAATTTTTATCACGCAATCCAACGCTCTTATTGAAAAATATTATGGCAGAGAAGATGCAAGAATTGTTAATAGCACCGTGGCTTACAAAATAATTTTCAAAATGGATGATTTAGAATATGCTAAACAGGTGAGCGAAGAAGTTGGTAAGATGACTAGAAAAACACGAAGCCACTCTACAGAAAAAGGACAACTCATTACCGGAGGGACTTCTAATATAGGTAAAGAGGCGTGGGACTTATTGAGCGCACAAGATATTATGAATATTGATAAAGATGAAGTGATCATTTTAGTAAGCGGTCATAAGGCTAAACCTTTAAAATTAAAAGCGAATTATTATTTCAAAAACAAAGAATTACTCTCTCGTATTAACTGGGAAGTCAAGCCCAATGAAGAAGTGTTTTGATGAATTAAAAAAGTTTGCATGAGTATTTTTTAATTGCTTTTTAAAAATTGCTTTCTACAACTCCTTATCCTTGTTGCTAAAAAAAGAATGCGCCAATTTCTAACACGGATTTGCGTTAGATGATTAGCAAAATTTAAAATAAAGATTAACATTTTTGTAGTGTAGCTTAGCATAGCTTGTTTTTAGAAATTGGCATGTTTATTTTAAAGTTAGTGCAACTTAAATTAAAAATTAGCACGGATTGTTGTTGTGGATAATTTTTTTAGCGTTTGATCACTTTTTAAATAGCTCGCTATGAGTGTCTAGACGCAATAAAACAAGTTCGTTTTCTTGTTTTTTGATTTCATAAATCAATAACAAGTTTGGCTTGACATGACACTCTCTCAGCCCTTTAAGATTGCCACTCAAAGCATGGTCGCAATATTTTTGTTGGAGTGGTTTTTGCTCTTTGAGACAATCAACAATGCTTATAACATCGCTTTCTTTAATACGCCCAGATAAGATATGCTTATTAAAGTCTTTAAGAAAATCTTTCTTAGTTCTGACTTTAAGCATTATGCCTTTCTCTTTCTTGTTTTGCTATTTGTAAAAAATCATTGAAGTCTCCAAACGAAACATCGTATTCTGGGTCATCTTTTGAGGCGATCGTATTTAACAAACTTTGTGTGGGTTCTTTTTCTTGAGAATGTTTTTGGGCTAAAACTTGTCTGATTATTTGTTCTTGCAATTCACACTCTTGGATTTTTTTTATCGCCTTATTTTTATCCCTTTCTGCCTTAAGCAATTGTTTTTCAATGGAGTTTAAGAAATTGTGCAGTTGCTTTTCATTGTATTGCGAGTAATCTGTAATAATATTTGACATATTGAACTCCTTTTTAATAAAAGATAGTTAGTGCAACTTGTTTTCATTTTAGCATAACTTGTCATAACCTTTAGCGCTATTTGCAGTGAATTGAAAGTTTTAAAATAAGTTTTTTTGATTAAGTTTGATTTAAGAATATCTTAAAAGCGTGTGTTTTAGCCACCTGCAAGGTCAAATTGACTTCAATTTTTACGGAATTGAAGTGTTATCCTGCACTTTAAAAAGGGGGAATAATAATGTAGAATAAGAGCTGAAAAATTAAAACAAGCGACAAAATTTTTGGGAGGATAGAATTACAATAAAATGGCGTTAGAAAAAAGTTATAGTAAAGACTTTGAAAGCGATGAGCTTTTTGATTATGAGATCATCAAGCCCCAAAAGACGCTTAAGATACAATACACTTATGCTAAACGCTACCATAAAGAAGTGGAAAAGTTTGCTAAAAATTTAACCCAACTGACACAAGAAGAATTCATGCGTTTAAGAGAGCCACAAAAACAAGCGGTCATCAAAAATATAGGCAATATGACACGCTTGCATTCAAAAAGGGCGATGGATTATATCGCTAAACATGGTGAGCTAGTGAGAGATGAATTTTTTAATGAAGTTAATTATAATGATATAGCAGAGCAATGGAATGAGCAATTTGAAAAATTATTAGAAAATAAGAGCCGTGTTAAAAATTGCACTTTACATCTAGTGTTTAGTATTGATGAAAATTGTAATGAAAAAAATTTAAAAGTTTTGGAATTAAGCGTGTATCAAACACTCACTAACACGCTAGGTTATGATTATCCTTTTATAATGAAACTCCATACACACCAAAACAATCCGCATGTGCATGTGATTATCAACAAAACTAACAAAATCACCAATAAGCAACTACGCTTTAATTCTAAAGACAGCTGTAAAGAGTTTTACCACACACTAAGAGAAACATTTAAAGATTATTTATTTGCTAACTCAAAAGGCGAATTGCAATATTCTAACACGCCTAATATTTATAAAGCGATTAAAGACATAGAAACAGAGTTAGATACGCTAGAAAAACAGGCTAGAAACAATAAGAGCTTTAGGCATGAAAACTATTTCTATAAAGTTTTGGGCAGTGTGACTTCTCAAATAGAAAGCTTGAAAAAAAGAGAAAATGCCCTATCTGATCATTTAGATAATCTAAAAAGTTTATTGGAAAAAACACATTGGGAAAAAGAAAAATTCACGCCCCCAACAAATGAAAAAGAACTTAACCAACAACTTAAAGAAATAAAATGGTTAGATAAAGAATCTTTAACCCCTAAAAACACTTATAAAAAAATTCAAAAATTAGCTGTTTGTAAAAGCCCTTTAATAAAAGATTATCTTTATACCACCAAAAAACTTTTTGCCACACAGAAAAAGATTATAGCTTTAGAGAAAGATTATAAAGATTTAAAAATTTTGAAGGAAGAATTTAGCAAAGATTTAGAAGCTGATTTATCCCATTCAAAAAAACGCTTTGAGC
>NZ_CBPT010000028.1:0-4454 GCF_000476855.1 Helicobacter pylori SA221C | reverse complement strand
TCTTGTGTTTTACTTGCTTGTGTTTGTTATTTCTTATCTTATTGCGTTTTAATTTTTATGTCTTAATCGTTTGTTTTTTTACTGCTTATGGTTTTTTACTTGTTGTTTTTGTTGTTTCTTATTTCTTAATGTTTGATTTTTGCTTTTGGTGTTTTTGGTGGGTCTGAGCTGATTATGAATGCGTTTGGATTTGAAAATTCTGTTCTTATCAAGTATTGGTGTTTAAAGTCTTATTTTTATAGTTTTAAGTTTTATTTTATAGTGAAATTTATGAGAAAATAGGGGGTTATTTTGCGATACTCTAAATCTTAAAACGCTTTAAAAGTTATCGTTTGATTGGAATCAGGCTCTTTTATAGCAACACTTCATTGAAACAGAATTAAAAACAAAACCATAGACCACCAAGCAAAGACCTAACACCCAATAAGGGAAAAGGCTAAACGAACGCATGGTGCGTAAGTGTAACGCGCACCGGCAAGTTTGATGAGCAGGAAAGACTTCAAACAGCCTTTCATCGGTTTTAAGCCTGTTTTTTATGAGCCATTGGTATTGCTCCCTAAACAACCTTTCTTGCGTGAGATAATAAGCGTCTAAAAGATAAAAACATGCTAACAACACCCCTAAAACGCATAACCCATAAAGATGAGAGATCGCCTCTATTTTGAGGGATAAGACACCCACAGCGAGTGCGAGTGTCCATTTCTTGCACTCCAAAGAATTTTGCGCCATTCTGTTGATAACGCTCTGCAAGATTTTAAGCTCTTCTATAAGGATTTTTGCTCTTTCTTTTTCTCTGTCTGTGGGGTTATGATTGTCCATATTTGCCCAATTTATCTGTTAAAGTTGAAAGTCTAGGAGCCTTTGTTGGTCTGTATTTCTGCTTCTATAATAATATTGCACCCTTGAGAAATACCTTTTAAACTTTCTCCAAATTTAAGGATTTGAGGCTCCATCATCAAACCCTTTTGTTCTAATTGAGAAATTTTATTTTCTATGTTTGCCACCTTTTCCTTTTGATCAAATTCTTTATAAACGCTTGCCATATCTTTAAAATCTTGCATAGAAATTGGAGTAATTTGACTTAAAACACCCATTTGAACCGCCTCTCTTACTGGAACAAAATTAACAGCACAATTACCTCTATTAAGCTTCACGCCTTGAATAGTAACGCTATCTGCTTTGGAGTCGATTTGAAACTCTCCCTTGCTATTCATACTCATCTCAATCGGCGATTCAGCGCTACCGCCACCCCCACAGCCCACTAAATACAGCGCCAAACAGCTCGTGCCCAGTAATTTTTGATAAGTTTTCATTCTAGATCCTTTATAATAAAGTTGAGAAAATTTCATTACACAAACCATTAAGAGAGATAGGTTTAAACCTCCTTAATAAGTTTGTGACATCGTAAGAAACGCACATGGCTTTAATGTGCAATTCTTGTAGAGCGGTGTCAGCTATGAAAGTGTTAGCGATTTTTAATTCTTCATAAATCCATGCGGAATAAGTGATTTTTAATAGATCTTGATTGCACAATAGCCCTTGATTAGAAACACTATTCTTACTCTGTAAAAACACGAAATAGGGGCATTTTTTGATCATGTTTTCTAAAGATTCTCTGAGAATGAGCGTGAAAGCGTCTTTAATCTTGCTTATATCAATATGATATTTTTTTATTTCTTTTAGAATATCATTTTTATAATCCCAAAAGAGAGAGTCTATAAATATTAAATTAGAACGATCGGATGGTTCTAAAAAGGACTTGATATTTTTAACGCCTAAAAAATCATTATTTTCCATGTCAATATGCGAATGAGAAAGAAAAACCTTAGTTTTATTTAATCGCTCTTGTAAGGGATTAAAAAAGGCTTCTTTAATTTCATTGCGATTTAGCAAAGTGTATTCATTATTTTTTAGACTCTTTTGAATGAGAGTTTTAATCTTATTGGCTACCTCATGCATGTTAGAAACAGCTTGATTGTCGTAATAAGCGTATTCAAGCTTACTTTTCCCCTCTCTGTCAAAATGAAACTTGCATAAAACTTCACAATTTTCTCTTTCATCTAAATCAACCACAAAGGCTTTCATGATATATCTTCCTTTAATACTTTTATCAAATTCTCAAATATAAATACGATTTTAAGTTCCCTTTAAAATCTTTTGATTATAGTAGACTTAGACTTAGCTTAAGAGTGCTTGAATTTTGGGGTGTTGGGGGGTGTTAGAATAGCTAAAAACCACCGCTAAAAAAAGCCTTTTTACAAACAAAAAGAGCGTATAAAATTGACAATGACCTTAAAAGCGCAAAATACAACAAAAACAATCTAAAAAACCTCTTCGCATGCCTTTTTGTCTTTATGGAGTAAGCATTCTTTTTGCAGCTCTATAAAACGCTTCTTCCTTTCTTCTTCGGTCATATTATTAGGCTTTTCAATAGGGCGTGAAAGAGGGCGTGAAGGCTTTGAAGTGGGGGCATTGAATTTGGGCGCATACCCTAGCTTATTGACTGCATAAAAACCTAAAGCGGCGATTAAAATAAAAATCCAATCTGTTTTTCTGATCTTGGGGCAAAATTTACACGCCATGATTTAATCCTTAAAACATTTGAAGTATAATACACTCTTATGGTGAAATTTTAAGTCTAGGAAAATTGCATGTGGAGTTTCATTCAAAAAATCTTTAAGGCTTTAATCATTATGCCTTTAGATTTTATCACGAAGTATTTCAAGTCGTTTGTGCTGTTACTCATTGTATTAGTCTTTTTTAGCGCTAAAGAAAGCGCGCCAAGTGCCCCGCCCAATCTCGCTAAACTCTATTTAAATGGGGCGATTTTTAGCACCGAGGATTTTGACAAAGAAGTGGATAAAATCTTAAAAACCCCTAGCATTAAGGGCGTTTTGCTTTTGATCGACTCTCCTGGTGGGGCGGTGTCAGCGAGCGTGGAATTGAGCGAAAAAATCGTTGATTTGAAGCAAAAAATGCCCGTTTTAGCGTATGCTAGGGGGGTTATGGCGAGCGGGAGCTATTATGCGGGCATGCAAGCGAGCGAAGTTTATGCCTCTAAAGCGAGTTTGATAGGATCGATTGGGGTGATTTTTTCAGGCGCGAATGTGGAAAATTTGCTCAATAAAGTCGGCGTAGCCACTCAAGGCGTGCATGCGGGCGAATACAAAGAGATAGGCACTTTCACCAGAGCATGGAAACCCAACGAAAAAGAATTTTTGCAAAATTTAGTCAATGAGCAATACCAAATGTTTGTGAATGATGTCGCAAAAGCTAGGAAATTAGACGCTAAGGATTATAAGGATTTTGCTGAAGGGAAGGTCTTTAGCGCTCAAAACGCTTTAAAATTAAAACTCATTGATAAAATCAGCACGATTAAGCAAGCCCAAGATCGTTTAATGGAATTGAGTAAGGTTAAAAAAGCTTATTGGCTGGAAAAAAGTCCCATGGAGCGCTTCATTGAAAAAGCCACGCAATCAGCAAGTAATATCATCACGCAAGCCTTTGGCTATCAATTATTAATGAGATAAAGATGTTAGAATTTATTTTAAAAATTCAAGCTAGAGACTCTAAAGGCTTGGTGAGCGCGATAAGTAGTACTATCGCTGACAAGGGCTATAACATCGTCAAAAACGATGAATTTGTTGATCCCTTAAAACAGCGCTTTTTCATGCGGCTAAAAATCCAAAAAGAAATCAAGCCCTTGAATGTTGAAATTAAAGAGCAAGAAGAACGATCCTTAAAAACCGCTCTTTTTAAAGCCCTAGAAAACTTTAACGAGCTATTGATTGAAGTCATTTTAACGCATAAAAAAAACATTATTTTACTCGCTACTAAAGAGAGCCATTGTTTAGGGGATTTGCTTTTAAGGGTGTATGGGGGGGAATTGAACGCTCAAATTTTAGGCGTTATTTCTAATTACGAGATTTTGCGCCCTTTAGTGGAAAAATTTGACATCCCTTATTTTCATGCGCCTTGCGATAATCAAGCTTTGCATGAAAAAGAAGTTTTAGCGATCATTAAAGACCTAGAATTAAGACACAAAGTGAGCGCGGATCTGCTCGTTTTAGCCAAATACATGCGCATTTTAAGCCATGATTTTACGAAGCGCTATGAAAATCAGATCTTAAATATCCATCATAGTTTCTTGCCCGCATTCATTGGGGCTAACCCTTACCAACAAGCGTTTGAAAGGGGCGTGAAAGTCATCGGGGCCACGGCACATTTTGTGAATGAAAGCCTTGATGCCGGGCCAATTATTTTACAAGACACTCTGCCCATTAACCACAATTACAGCGTGGAAAAAATGCGCCTAGCGGGTAAGGATATAGAAAAACTGGTTTTGGCTAGGGCTTTAAAACTGGTTTTAGAAGATCGGGTGTTTGTGCATGAAAACAAAACGGTGGTGTTTTGAATGCTTCCATTAGCGCGCTTTAGGATTGTTTGGTAGAGTT
>NZ_CBPT010000027.1:0-5976 GCF_000476855.1 Helicobacter pylori SA221C | reverse complement strand
GCTATGAATTAGGCTTGTTAAAAACAAGTTTAATGATACCATTAAAAAGCATAGCGCATACCAATATTTCCGGTAATATTAATATCTTTATAATCAAGCCCAAACCTAGCCCCAATGCCCGCATTCACATAAAAGGTTTTGAATAACCTTATCTCCCCGCCTGTGATAATGCTAGCAAAAGTGTTGTATCTGCCACCATCTCTATAGCTTAGGGTGTTATTACCAATAAAACGCACCATTTTATCCCCCATAGAATTAATAAATAAATCTCTGCCCACATCCGCAATCACAAAATAATAAGAGTTTTTATTGAAGTAGTGCCGACTTTCTAGGGCAAAATTGATCGTTAGAACGGATTTTTTATTAGGGTCAGCATTGGCTCTGAACTGATTGTAAATAGGATCATCCATAATGCCCCTTAAACCAGACAAACCAATGTAATAATAAGCTAAGCCTACTTGGGGTTTAAAAATAACGCTTTTATCTTTAAACATGAAATCATAGCCATAATTGATTTTAGCGTCAGTCGTCCAAGTGTCGTATCTGTAAGACTGATTGATGATTGAGAGTAGGGGGTCATAAGAGTTGATGAAAGTCTTATTGTATCCCCAAGTCTCATTCAAGCTCATTGTTAGCTCGCTTCTTTTGATAAACGCTCGGCTATAAACGCCTATATTGACATTGCTAGAGCCTGATTGAGTGATATTTCCATGAAACCCACTATACCCATAAGCGGCATAGCCCCCCACAATCACGCCCTTAATAAACCTATCATACCCTACATTGATACCATATAAAGTCCCAGTGCCTCCATTAATGAAACTAGCCCCTCCAACTCCTGTCGCCCACACATTATTTTTGACTCTGTTTCTTTGAGAGTATTTTAAAATCACATCCATAGCGTTAGGGATCGCATCAGCGAATCGCTTGTTTTTAAGGGCTTCTAAACGCTCATGGAAATCAGCGCTAGCAAAGGTTGAAGTGTCAGAGAGCTTGGCTAAACGGCTCATTTGCTGCGTGTAGGTATTGATCTGTAAAATATTAGTGGCATCATTTTTAAAATTAGGGTTAGCGATGACTTCTAAAGTGTTGGCAATATTTCCAGCGATCGTGGTTAAATCTTTTGCGGAATGGCTTTCTAAATAATAGGGAGCGAATAAAGGACTTCCCTTAGTTTCAAAGATTTTATTGAGCCAATTAATCGCTTGGTTGCCTCCAGCTTGATCAATACTATCCACGCTTTGAACGCCCTGAATTTGAGCGATGTATTGTTTTAAAGTGGGGGCTTGTGGGTTATTGATAGGATCATTAGAAACAGCGATTTTCACTTTATTATAAAGAATGGAAGTGTAAATATATTGATTTTGAGAATCTTTAAAGCCTACAACTAAACCGCCATCTTTAATATTCACGGCTTGCCCGTTATAAGTTAAGCCGTTGTCAGTCATCACCATGTGCTTGCCATTAATATCAATGAGCGCATAAAGCTTAAGGTAATTATCTAGGCTACTGCCTCCTGTGATTTGGTTGTTATACCCATAATAAATGGCTTTAGCGCTATCAATAAGCGTGTAAGTGCCAACTTCTTTTGAAGAAGTGCTGAACTGGATTAAAGGGTTATTGTCATTAGCCATGATTGTCGCTGCGCCTTGAGCGTTGATAATAGCATGGCTAGCTGAATGGCTGATATTAAACACCAAATCGCCATAGCTGTTAAAATTCCCCATGACATTCAAACCACTAGCGTTAGTGCTTAAAGTCGCTTGTTGGTTTAAGGTGAAATTACCATTAATGTTGGCCGTAGAGTTAGAGGCGTTGTTAAAAGCGTTGGTGATCGTTAAATTATTGGCTTGCAAAGTCGCATTTTTATTGAGATTGAGCGTGCCTATGACGCTATTATTTGTTACTTGAGACAAATCAATAGCCCCATTAGAGGTGATTGTGCCTAAGAAAGTGAAGTTGTTAGCATGCACGCTTAAAGACTCATTGGTGGGGGTTACGCTAGAGTTTGTAGGAGAGCTGTTTTTGGTTGTAGGGCAATTGGCTAAATTGACACAAATTTCCCCTTTTTGAACGCTCACATTATTCAAACCCGCATTAAGGCTTAAGCCATTGGTAGCGTTTAGGGTTGTGATATTGATATTAGAAACATCATTGGAAGCAAAAATCAATGCGCCTTGATACTTGCTAAAGTCAATCGTATTATCGCCATTAAAAATAATAGACTTGTTGGCGACAAAATTCAGACTGCCCCCTGTAGCGTTGCTAAAAGAGCTATTATTGACAAAAACATAGCCATTGCTTAAAAAGTTAAAATACCCTTTTTGCCAAAAATCATGCAAGCCTCTAGGCGATAAAAGAGTGCCTAAATCGTTTTCTTTGAGTGCGTTTTGTAAAGAGGGCGGTAACACGCTCCCTAAACCTTGATTATAAACGCCGCTTAACCCGCCTTGAGAAATAATATTATTAATGATATTGCTCACTAAGCCTTGACTTTCTAGCTTTTTAACGACATCTTGCCCTAAAAACTCGTTCAACAAGTCGTTCGCCACCACACCGATGTCTTTTTGCAGGCTTGTAGGGGGATTGGTAATATCTTTTAAAACCACGCTTAAAATAGAGCTTAATTCAGAAGCGTCCATATACCCACCGATGAAATTCAAAAGCCCTTTATCGTCTAGCATGCTTTTTAAAGACTGCTTAGCAAGGTAGTTTTCTATGATGGATGGGGTAACAAAATTACCAAAAATGCTTAGTTTTTTACTGATAATATTTTGGATTTCATTCATGACTCCACTATTATTCAATAAATTGTCTAAATTATTTTGACCTATAAGTTGGCCTAAGGTTTCATTTTGCAAGCTAGCGGGCAATTCCTTACTCAAAGGGCTTAGAGCGTTTTCTATAAAGTTTCCTAAACCGCCGGCTTGCTTGATTTTTTCCATAGCCACTTGACTGAGAACATTCGCTAAATTCCCTTGATTAAAGATTTTATCAATCCCTTTTTGACCCAAAAGATTAAAGATATTGTCTGTGGCTTGAGCTTCTATGTTAGCTTTATTCAACACTAAGTTATTGGCGCTTTGAAAGGTTACATCCGCGCTCCCTCCGCTTTCAAAAGCGTTACCGCTTCCAAGCGTTCCAGTGATATAAATGCTTTTAGCTTTAAAATCAGCGTTAATGTAGCCTAAATAGGGGGAAGTTGAGCCTAATAATTGCCCTAGGTAAGTGTTTCTAAAAGAAGAACAAGTGGCGCTATCTAGCGTGCAAGGACTGCTATAGCCATTGCCCCCAAACCATATAGAGCTGGTAGAGTTTGTAACATTATCTTGAGTAGCGCCTATAATTAGATTCCCATTATTAAAGGTTTGATTGATGTTGTCAGTCAAATGGTTGATCGTTTCTAGGAGTGCTTGCTTTTGCGTTTGGGTGATCTTAATCTTGTCTAAGAGTTGCAACACTTCATTGATGCTAGTGATATTGTCTAATTGGTTGGATTCAATCATTTCTTTTAAGGTAGCGGAATTTTGAGAAAGAATCCCTAAAAGCGTTTTTAAATTCTCGCTAGAAAAACCCTTATTGTAGATATTTAAACTATTCAAAGGCTGGTTAAACGGGCTATAAGTGCCTGGGGCTTGAGGCGTTTGAGAGCCTTTAGGGGTGAAAAGACCTTTAATATTGCTTGTCAAGTAATAAGTGCCTGCTTGGTTATCGCTATAATCATAGCTATAACCGGTAGGATTTTGCTTAGAAGCTTGGTAATTATAAAGCTCAGGAGCGATATTAAAAATAGTGTTAGAAGCCGAGTTAGGGTTATTTAAAACTTCTATGGTTAAATCCCCATTTTTAACGCTCTCTTGAATGATTTGAGAAGAATTGAGAGAGTTTATAAACGACCAAGTTTGAATGTTATTATTATCGCTATAGGTAGCGTTTTGGATTTTCATGCCATAAAAAAGGATTTTTTCATAGCCATTAGCCCCACTAATGCCAGTGATCCCTTTTTGAGCGTTTAGGATGTTGTAAGTTACAGATTTTGTGATGTTGTCAAAAATATTGATGTCAGATAAATTAATATCCCCATTATTCCCTAAAACAAACTGCCCGCTAACGCTCATTAAAGCCTTAGTTAAAGAGGGCGCATAACCATTAAAATTCAACGCCCCATTAGCCGTAAGGTTATTAAAACTCAATGAGCTTGCGCTGTCAAAATTAAAGCTTGCTGTATCAATAGTCGTGTTGCCTCCAAAATCAGCTTGGCTTGCACCTTGAAAATTGATATTAGCGTTTAAAGAGCTTGTGTTACTAACCGATAAAACGCTATCGTCTAAATTGATAGTGGTGTTGCTTGAAAAACTAGCGTTAGAAGCGTTGAGCTTGCTACTAGCGTTAAGACTGAGTGTCCCGCCATTAAAAAAGAGGCTATTAAAGGTTGCTTGACTCCCATTATAAATATTGAGACTCGCTTGATTGTTAAAAGTGCTTGTGTTATTCGCATTCAAAACGCTTTGATTGTCTAAACTTAAATTAGAATTGTTATCAAGCGTTAAAGAATTTTTAAAAGCGGCTTGACTTTTATTGCCAAGCGTGATATTAGCGTTGTTTTGCAAGGTTGTATCGCCATTAAAGTTCAGCAAACTTTGAGAGCTAAGCGTAAAATTCGTGTTGCCTAAAAGCTGTGTCGTAGCGTTAAAATTGCTTGTCCCCCTAGAATACAAGACATTAAAAACCGCTTGCGTGTTGTTGAAAATAAGGCTACTAGCCTGCAAATTATAGATTGCTCCCCCATTCAAACGAGAATTGCTAAAGCTTAAAGAATTAGCGGCATTAGCGCTGATCACGCTTGATCCTCCAGGGTTTGTAAAACCGCTGAACGAAGCGTTAGAAAAGGAAATGTTCTTAGCCGTGAAACTGAATTTCCCCCAAGTCATATCGCTAAAACTGGAATTGGTTACGCTGATATTATTTAGGGCGTCAAAAGCGGCATAGGAATGCTGACTAGCCCCCGTTTGAATCATTTTAGTAACGGTTTCAGCATCATTATAATTCAAGCCATCCATAGTGATATTATCGCTTGCCTTAAAGGTAATGTTCGCTCCCCCGCCATCTGAATTTGAAACGCCTTCACCGGTTTTAAAATTATTGGTCAAGTAAATGTTAGCCGCACTAAAAGTTCCCGTGATATAGCCAAAGCCTCCATGCCCTATCCAAATCAACCCATTATCATTCACGCTCTCTGTATTATTCCCTATGATCAAAGTGCCATTTTGGATATTCACGCCAAAACTTCTTCCAAACAAACTGGCTGTATAAGTGCTAAGCGTGTTGCCGTTTTGACCGCTCTGTCCTGAAAGATTGGGATCAATATAATAAATACCTTTTTGTGAGTAAGTTTGATTTTGGAGGTTATAAACTCCATTCCACACATTCGTTGTGGGTAAATTTTGAGTAGGGGGTGAAACTTTATTAGGGGGAGTGTTTTGCACTGTGTGTTTTGTGGGAGTGGGCGTGGGGCTTGGTGTGGGGCTTGTAGGCTTAGCGTTAGCTATCGCTTTATTTAAACTATCTTGTTCAGTATTAAAAGCGTTTTCATCATTTTGTAAGGTTTGTTCATCTTGTTGTTCTTTATCTTGCGCTTGATTGAAAGCTTGTTCGTTAAAGCCTGTGGTGGAGTTGGCTAATTGTTTGATTTGAGCTAAATCTTTTTCTAACGCTTGTTCATCTTGAGCGATTTGTTGGTTGGTGTTTTCTAAATTCTGAGCGTCTGTAGCGATAGCGGTGTTTTTATTCTTGGTGTAGTCTGTATCGCTATTTGCGATCTTATTATCACTAGCAGCGTTATTCAAAGCGCTTTGGGAGTTGGTTACATCCTCTTGATAGGTTTGTTGGGCTTGTTGTTGTTCTTGTTCTTGTTGTTGGGCTTGCGCTTGTTGTATCGCTTGCTTTAATCCCTCTTGTTCAGCGTTAAAAGTCTTT
>NZ_CBPT010000026.1:0-7081 GCF_000476855.1 Helicobacter pylori SA221C | reverse complement strand
TCATTCTATCAATCATTCAATCAAGCAATCATTCAACCAAGCAACCAAGCAACCAAGCAATCATCCAATCATCCAATCATCCAATCATCCAATCATCCAATCATCCAATCATTCAATCATTCAATCATTCAATCAAGCAACGCTACCATACTTTTATCACTTTTACAAAAATCCGCTTAAAAATCTTTTACTCTTTATCATTCCCCTTTCCATTAACCCGCACCACAATCTTTTTAAAAAATTTGATTCAATAAGCCCCATTTTTCAATCAGTGGGGCTTACAGAGTTAAATTTAAAGGAGAAATGATGGCTCAGTTAGAAGAACTAAAAGCGCATGAAAAATACAATTTGTTGTTGTGCTTATTCAAAAGTGATTATTACAACGATCCAACAAATACGGATTTAGAAGGCAAGCCTTTCAAACAAGCTTGTGAGGAATGCACTTTGACTTTTTTTCGCCCAAGAGTGGATGAAGTGGCTCAAGAAGAGGATTTTCAAAAGGTGCGTAAAGCGGATTATGCTGTTGCTATTGTGTATGAGAAATCAACTAAAGAAGCTATAGTCCAACGGAGCGTTTTTGCTCTAAAAATTGATCGCTTTGGAGTTGATGATGGGGGATCGTTAGGGATTTATGGCGTTTGCGCTCAAAAAGGGAGCCAAGAATACGAAGAATTAGTCAATAAAAACGCATATTGTTTTACAAATTCCACACGACTTTTCAACTCAATGAAATTAATTGAGCGAAAAAATGAAGGATTATGGGCTTTTACCCATAAACTTATGAAAGGATTTTAATGGAATTGTTAAATTTAGACGGAGTGATTGAAAAAGGCGTGTTTGAAATCCCCAGCTATCAAAGGGGGTATGCATGGCAGAAAGAGCAATTAAAGGATTTTTGGAACGATTTAGAGCATGTGTCCAAACTGGGAGATAAATTCCATTACATGCACAGCTTAACCTTAAGAGAGCTTGAAAATGATTTTGAAAATAGCGCTTTTGAAATCATAGACGGCCAGCAGCGATTGGCTACAAGCCTGATTTTACTAGGCCTTTTAGCCAAAACCACCCAAAACAAAGACCCAAAGTATTCTTTAATCAACCTTGAACCCATTCTGTCCTATAAGTATTATGGTTTGAATGAAGCTTTTAGAGCGATCACTGAAGAAGAAGAAAAAAATTTAGAAAGGTTTCAAACTTCTTTTTACGCTAAAAATTTGATTGACGCTTACGCATTTTTTCAAGAAAAAATCAGCGATACGCCTATTGAAGCGCTTGAAAAAATGTTTGATGCCCTTATAAAGAAAATGCTTTTTAGCGTGGTGGAATTGAACGATAACCGAATCGATCCCTTCAGCTCTTTTGAAACGATTAACAATCGTGGTAAGGATCTATCCACTCTGGAATTGTTAAAAAACCGCTTGCATTTTGTGGCACACAAGATTTGCGATGAAGAAGATTTAGAAAATCTTCAAAACGAAATCAATGACACCTACACCAGGATTTATCACGATTTGAGGCAGTTTGAAGACGTTCATTTAGAAAGTTTTTTAAAGCATTTTGTGGCGTATTATTATGGCGAGAATAGCAAGTTTAAAGAGAGATTATTGGATACAGCGTTTGACGCCCATAAAAAATACAACGACCTATATGACGAATATGAAAAAATAAATGATTTGTTACTTTATCTTTCTTATTCTTCTAAGGTTTGGTATTTCTTGCACACGCTTGATGATGAAGAGCTTAGGATTGAAATCACGCCTAAAATGCGCGGCTTGTTAGACAAGATGCGGCGCTTAAACGCTTTGAGCGATAACGCTTTTCTGCCCTTATTGCTCTCTCTTTTAACCATACAGCTTGCTGTAAGAAGTGGCAGTGAACGGCATTACACCACCAAAGAATTAGAGGGCTTGTTAGAATATTTAGAGCGTTTCGGGTTTTTGATCTATGGGGTTGCTGGCAAGGATACGGCTAAAAAAGAATGGATTGGATTAGCTTTCAAAGCGATTCAAGCGTGTAGATTTTGGAAAGATAAAATAACCATTGAGGATTTTCCAACGCTAGAAAAGAGTTTTTTCAAGGGAGAGCATAGCGGTTTAGAATTGCTTGAAGAGTATATCCATTCTAAAAAGAATGTTGAGAAATGGTATCAGTGGGGCAAGGCGCTGAATTACTTGCTGTATGAATACGAGCTATACCATAACCCTGAAACGACTCTGAATTTTGATAGCAGCATAGAAAGCATTGAGCATATCTTGCCCCAAAAACCCGATCAAGGCTATAGCGCTAAAGAAAAAAGTTGGGCTAAAAATCCCCATATCGTGCATGCTTTAGGGAACTTGCTCTTAATTGCTAAAAACGCTAACAGCTCTTTAAGCAACAAGCCTTTTGAGGAAAAAAGAAAGCAATACCTAAAAGGCTCTTATAGCGAAAAAGAAGTGGCTAAAAACGCTTCTTTTGGAGTCGCGCAAATCAAAGAAAGGAGTGAAAAATTACTGGACTTTTTAATCGCGCATTATCGTATCGCTGAATTGGTGGGTGAAAGCACCATTCAAGCTTTTAAAAACGCTTTTTTAAAGGACATTAAATGATGCGCTTACTCAAAAATAAAGGGTCTGTTTTTAGCACTTCACACCCCAACAAGGAGGAACAAGCCATGCTGAAAAGATAAAAACATTGAACGGACAATTATAGCGGATTTTTAAAATTTAAAATTGCGAGGAGCAAAAAATGGGTTTTCAAAATGAAAATAAATTAAAAGTAGGGGCGTCAGTCAAAGCCACAATCAACAACAAAGTGGTGGAAGCTAAAGTCATTAATATTAGGTTTAATCATGTAACCTTAAGGAGTCAAAAAGGCAACGAAGCCACTTACGCTTTCAATAGCGAAAAATTCTTAAAATGGTTTAAGGAAGTGCCTTTAAACGAGGTTTCTCATAATCACGCTGAAAAAAGCGGAGAGGATTTGTTAAAAGGAGTTAAAATCGTTACGAGCGGACCGAGTGTTAAGGAAAGGACTTCAACTCCTAAAGAGCCTAAAGAAAGCAAATTCAAATTGGACTTTGATTTCCCTGATGACACGACTAGCCCTTTTATGGTCTTTTCTAACGCTTACGCTAACGAAAAAAGAGCTAAAAGACTTGGTTTGTTATTCTCGCCGATGAGTTATGGTGGAATGGGGTTTCAAGCGAGTTTAATTATCATTCATTCGCTTACTTTTATGGCAGATTTAAAGCATCATAGCGATGCGGAGTGGAATGCTATGATTGAAAACAGAAATACCGATGAGTGTTTCTTTGACACCTTTGATGATATGCTTATGGGGGATGTTACTCTATTCTGTAAGGTGATAGAAACTTATGCGAGGAATTTGGTAAGACCCGATGGTAAGACTAGAGGTGTAACTTTGGAGGAGTGGGCGAGATTTTTACCGAAAAATAAAGAAGAGGCGAAATTTGTTGCGCAACTTTTATGCGATGGCGGTATCAATAAATACGATTTAACATGCGCTGGCTTAACTCCTGGAGTGTTAGCCGATAATCTTTGGTCTTATGGATTTAGGGATGAGGATTATGATGAGGAGGGTAATGTGATTAAAGAGAGGGATATTATTACAGGAGAGGAGTTAAAAGAGGAGAGTAATGTAGAATAAACCCCCCCTCCCCCCCTTTGTGGGGTGGCTCTCTTTTTTTTAATCTCTCTTTTATTCTCTCTCTAATTTGCCCGTTTAATTTGGAATGGCTTTCATCTTAAAACCCTATCTTTGCGCGTTATTTCGCATTCAAAAGGCGTTTTTCTTTAAATTCCTGGTATTCTTTGATTGCGTAATTCACAAAAGGCTTGATCGCAATCCCGCCCCTAGAAACAAAATCCCCATACACTTCCAAATACTTTGGCTCTAACAATTGGACTAAATCTAGCAAAATCGTATTGATACAGCTCTCATGAAAACTCCCATGGTTTCTGTAACTGAATAAATAGAGTTTGAGAGATTTGCTTTCTACCATTTTATCTTTAGGGATATAGCGGATGTAGATAGTGCCAAAATCCGGCTGAGAAGTGATGGGGCAAAGGCTTGTAAATTCCTTACACTCTAGCGTGATTAAGGGGTCTAAATTGGGGTTTGGGTTAGGGAAAGCTTCTAATAGCTGGCTGTTGTATTCAAAAATATAGGGCGTTTTAGCGCCTAAGGATTTGAGGTTTAGTTCAGGGGTCATTAATCTTTCCTTGATTTAAGTTATAATAAGGCTATTTTAACCCATTTTTTAGGAAACTCATGAACAAACGCATAGAAACGATTACGGCTTTATTAGATGAAAAAAAGGCTTTTGATATTACACATATTGATTTATCCAAAACCCCCTACTTGGTAGAAGATGTCATTATCGCCACCACGCTAGCGAACAAGCATGCCCTTTCTTTATTGGACGCGCTTAAAAACACCCTTAAGCCTTTAGGCGAAGTCTTTTACCAGATAGATGAGTCTAATGAAGAGTGGATCATTTTGGATTTGGGGGATTTGATGATCCATCTTTTCACCGAAGAATGCCGTAAAAAATTTGACCTAGAAGGGTTTTTAAATACCTACAAAAGGGAGAGCGTTCATCAAAACGCCTAAGAAACTCATCGCGCTTCTAGGGCCTAGCGGGAGCGGGAAAAGCGCTCTTTCCATTGAATTAGCCCAAGAATTGGACGCTGAAATCTTTTCTTTGGATTCTTTAAGTATTTATAAAGACATTGACATCGCTTCGGCTAAACCGAGCCTGAAAGAACGAAAAAACATTAAGCATTACGCCCTAGATCACCTTAACATTGATGAAAAAAATAACGCCCAGCTCTTTAAAACCCTTTTAGAGGACGCCATGAGAGTGTCTTCTAAAGAGGTATTACTCATTGTGGGAGGGAGCAGTTTTTACTTAAAATCCATTTTAGAAGGTTTGAGCGATACGCCAAAAATTAGCGGTGAGGAGGTTGTAAAAATAGAGCGAGAAATTGCCGCTCTTTCTAACCCTTATATATTTTTAAAATCCATTGACCCTAACATGGCTTTTAAAATCCATCCAAACGACACTTACCGCATCCATAAGGCTTTAGAAATCTTTTATGCCACCCACACGCCCCCAAGCGAGTATTTTAAGGCCAACCCTAAAAAACCCTTTGAGCATGCCATCTCATTATTCGCTCTGTCTGTTGAAAAAAACGCGCTTCATAGCAACATCAAACAGCGCACCAAGAACATGCTCCATTCAGGGCTTATTGAAGAAATCAAAGCCCTTTATATTAAATACCCTAAAGATTCACAGCCTTTTAAAGCCATAGGCGTTAAAGAGAGCATTCTTTTTTTAGAAAAACAACTCACTTTAAAGGAGCTAGAAGAAGCGATTACCTTTAACACCATCAAATTAGCCAAGCGCCAAAACACTTTCAATAAAACCCAATTCAATAACCTTTATGTGGGAAGCGTTAAAGAAGTTAGGCATGCGATTTTAAAACACTCAAAAAGCACTATTAAAGGATAATCTAATGGATACGCAAACTCCGCCAAATCAAATTATCCCTATTTTTATGAGTTTTGATAAGAATTACGCGCTAGGAGCTAGCGTGAGCCTTTATTCTTTACTCTCACATGCGAGCAGACACACAAGCACGATAGACTTTAGCCCCTTAAATCAAAGCAATAAACTTTTAGGCGCTAACATCGTGTATAAAATCCATTGTTTGGTTAAAGGGGTTACTTTAGAGCAACAAAACAAGCTTTTAAAAACCATTGAGCCTTTTAAAAAATTCGCTTCATTAGAGTTTATAGACATCAATTCGCTCGATCATTCCATAGAAAGCTATCTCAATGAGTCTTGCTCCAAGCGTTATGGCGGGCTTCTTGTTTTGTGCCGGCTCTTGCTCGCTTCGCTCTTCCCTAATTATTCTAAAATCATTTCCATAGATGTGGATACAGTGTTTTTGGGCGATGTTGCAAGCGCTTATTTTGCACTAGATAACGATCCCACTAAATTGCTTGGCATGGTGAGAGACACTTTTTCCCACCTTTCTTTTGAGGCCTTTTGTGATTTTATTGAGCGCGCTTGTAAGAATTTTAAGATTGATTTTTCACGCTTTAGCCAAAACGAATTAAAACGCATCCATCAAGGCTTTAACATGGGCTTTTTGGTGGCGAATTTAGATTTGTGGCGCGAAAATGGGTTTGAAAAAATCGCTTTAGAGTTTTTGAAAACTAGGGGGAAAGACCTTTTTTACCCTGAGCAGTGTTTAATCAATATGGTGTTTTGGAAGCGCATTTTAGAATTGCCCATTTATTATAATTGCTATTCTGATTCTTTCAAAGAGCACTACCCTAAAAACATCATCATGCTCCATTTCATCCAATACAAGCCGTGGCGTTCTGTGAGTTCTTTGAACGGGCGTTTGATTTGCTATGAAGCTGAAGCGAGTTTTTGGCTCGCCAACCTTTTTTGCACCCCTTTTAAAAACGATTTTTTTAAAGAACGCCTTGAAATGGCCAAAGACCAACAAATGCAATCTTTTAAAACCCACATAAGATCAAAAACGATTAGGGATTATTTTTGTTTTAGGATAAAAAATATTTTGAAGTCCTTTTGTAAGACTAATCCTTAAGAATACACCTTTAGTAATCTTTTTTATGTCTAATTAAAACTCTAAAATAGGGGCATTTACCATTCACGGACAAATCCTTACCATCATTTCCCTTCCTAAAACCAATAATCTCAAACTGCTTAGGATTAAATTTGTGTAAAAAAGTTATAGGGACTCCCATAGAACCCCTATAGTCCAAAGGTATATCTATAGTTCTATTCACATTAATTCCATCAAAATTATCGTATAGCTCATACTTATTTTTATCGTATTTCTTTGTGAGTGGTAATATCTCATGTCTTTTTTTATAATCCAAATTTGTAAGCCATAAACAATTATTAAGGGAGATTAAGCGATTGCCTAAGCTATCAATTTTGGTTTCTGTGCCATAAAGTTCATAATGTCTTGGAACAATAAAACTTGAAATCCCTCGACCAAGATGCATGCCTAACCATACTTTATTATTTTTAATTAGA
>NZ_CBPT010000025.1:0-8290 GCF_000476855.1 Helicobacter pylori SA221C | reverse complement strand
GCAACCCAACTTATTTAGCATCTTAGATAATGGCAATATTGCAACAAACAATCCTACTAAAGAATCAGACAAGGTCAATGAAATACAAGAGTCACTCCCTTATGTCGTGAAAACGCAAATCAATAAAGCAAGCATGATTTCTAGAAATCCTATTGAATGGGCAAAGTATTTAAGCTTTGAAAAACGAATATATAAGGATAACAGCAAAGAAGATGTTAGGTTCTTTGCTAATGGTGAGATAAAAGAAAGTTCTCGTGTTTATGAAGCGAATGAGGAAGGGTTTGAAAGGCGCATCACTAAAAGATACGATCTGATTGATAGAAATAGAGAATTTTTTACAAAAGAAATTGAAATTCTAACTTACACAAACAGCTTAGAAGAATTGAAAGAGCAAGGTTTAGAAATCCAATTGACCCACCACAATGAAACGCATAAGAAAACCTTAGAAAATGGCAATGAAATCGTTAAAGAATACGACTATCTTAAAGACATTTACCAAGAAGTAGAAAGAACAAAAGATGGTGGATTGGTAAGAGAAATAATCCCCAGTATTTCTAGCGCTGAGTGTTTTAAGCTCTATGACAAACTGCCTTTTGAATCAATAAACAATGAAAATGCCAAATTGAATACTAACGACAATGAAGAAGTTAAAAAACTAGAATTTGAATTAGCTAAAGAAGTGCATGCTTTAATTCTAGAACAGCAATTGCTTTCAGCAACAGATTATTATTCTTGGATAGATAAAGATGATTATGCATCTTTTGCTTGGAAAATGAGTAGGCTTATCAATGAAAATAAACTCAAAGAAAACCATCTCAGCACCGATAACGCCAATAAGATTAAGCAATTTTTCTTTAATAATGGTTTTATTTTAGGCTGGACTAAAGAAGAGATAAGCGCTATGCAAGAAAACAGAGATTACTCTTTAAAAAGCGATCTTTTGAGTTTGGAAGAAATCGCTCAAGCAAAAATTGAATTGCAAAAATACTATGAAAGCGTTTATGTTAATGGCGATGGAAGTAGAAGAGAAATCAAGCCTTTTAAAGAAATTTTAAGAGACATCAATAATTTTGAAAAAGCTTATCAACAGCGTTATAACAAATTGATAAGCTTGAATGAAGCAATCATTCAAGCTAAAGAGAGCAGTAATGAGCGGCAAAATTCTAACGCAAACAACAATAACACTATTAACAATACAATAGAGACTAATACTTCTAACAATATTATTCAAAATAATGATAATAATCATCCAAATTTAAGCATGGCTGATTTAGAATTAGAGCAACAAAATTTAGGAGAGAAAAATGGAAAAGAAAGAACAAATCGCGCAGATGAGCCGAATAGAGCTAGAGCAGGAATTCCGCAAGAAATTCACCGCAGAAGCGAACATGGAGGACGACAAGAGGGAGTGGAGCGATCGAGTGATGAAGATCTTTCACACCAAGACCCTAGTTTATTTATTGAGCCTAGAGAGCAGGGAGGAACAAGAGGAGTTTATCGATCTAGCGACCAACAGGCAGTTTCAGAAAAACCCCATAGAGAGCGAGATAGACTACATGAACATGTATCTAGAGGAGATGGAGTATCAGCAAGAGCGGATGCAAGAGCAGATAGCAATGGAGCGTCAAGTCAAGCAAGCCGAATGGAAAATGGAACAAGAAGCGAAGAAAAGGGGGATAATCCCAGCGATGAGAGAGGAATACCACGCCCACCGCAATCCCCATCTCATCAACAAAATAGCTCCAGAGATTTGGGGCTTTCTCTCTCTAGAGAACAGCCAGGACAGACTGGACGCTTACGCCTTTTTGATCATGGACAGATGGGCTCATTATTTCCCACAGACCATGAAAACCAAAGATCAAAGAACGATAGTGAGCTTGATAGAAGCGGTGATAGAGCAAACGAAAATGGAGACAGAAGCCCTAGACAGAATGGAAGCGCAAATCAAGAGAGCGCAAGGGGTGAGCGATATGGAATTGCTCCAGGAAGCTCAAATCAATCAGTATTACCACTTGCTCAAAGCCGATTACATCATGCAGGACTCATCACACCAAATGGACTTGGAAGCCTTGGAAAAAACAGGGATCAAGAGGGAAGACTTCTATCAAATTTAGACCATTTAGAAAGCCTGCTTAACGCTATTAGAAACAACACCATAGCGAGTGAGCCTGACTTTAGATCCAGGCTCTTAGAAGCCATTCAAAACAACGAGCCTTTAAAAGATAGCCTTGTGGGGACACAACTGCTTAAAGACCCTACGACTAAAATCTTTTATGACAAATTCCAATTAAAAATCAGCCCTAAAAAAGTCTTAGAGATCTTAGAAAATCGCCTTAAAAAATCCATTGAAACAACGAATGAAGCCTTAAACGCATTCAATGTTCTGGATAGTCAAGCCATTGATTTAAACGCTATCTCTAATAGCGTAGGATTAAATCCCACGCAAGAGAGCAAAACAACAGACAATAGCGTAGAGTTGAATAACGCTCAAGAACAAACCGCGCAAGAGCAAGACACGCAAGAAAACGCACCAACCACGATAAAGCAAGAAACACCAAACACCCTAGCCATCCCCCTTAATCCTAAAATAGATTTTAAACCGAGCGAAGAAGTTTTAATTAAGGGAGCTAAAACCCGCTATAAGGCTAACATTAAAGCCATTGAGCTTTTAAAAGAATTGCAAACCAAACAAGAGATCTTAAAGGGCGGTTATTACGCCACTTTAAAAGAGCAAGAAATCCTAGCACAATTTAGCGGATGGGGTGGGTTAGAAAGCTACTTTAAAAAGGATCAACGCCCTGAAGAATTTAAAGAATTAAACGCCTTACTCACTAAAGATGAATTCAGAAGAGCTTATTTGAGCGCAAGAGACGCTTACTACACCCCTAAATTAGTTATTGATAGCATTTATCAGGCTTTAGATCAATTGGGGTTTAATAACGACAGCCATCAAAAAGAAATCTTTGAACCCAGTTTAGGCACAGGCAAATTCATCGCTCATGCGCCAAGCGATAAGAATTACCGCTTTATGGGAACAGAATTAGATCCTATTAGCGCTAATATTTCTCAATTCCTTTACCCTAATCAAGTCATCACAAACACCGCTTTAGAAAACCACCAATTCTATCAAGAATACGATGCGTTTGTGGGCAACCCTCCTTATGGCAATCATAAAATCTATAGCTTTTATGACAAAGAATTGAGTAACGAGAGCGTTCATAATTACTTTTTAGGGAAAGCTATCAAAGAATTGAAAGATGATGGCATAGGGGCGTTTGTGGTGAGTTCTTGGTTTATGGACGCTAAAAACCCTAAAATGAGAGAACACATCGCAAAAAACGCCACTTTTTTAGGAGCGATAAGATTGCCTAATAGCGTGTTTAAAGGCACAGGCGCTGAAGTAACTAGCGACATTGTGTTTTTTAAAAAAGGCGTTGATAAAGCAACCAATCAAAGCTTCACTAAAGCTATGCTCTATTATGACAAGATCATTAATGGCTTGGATGATGACACCCTTTTTGCCTTGCAAAACAACCGCTTTGATAGTTTTATCCCTAGCGATCAACTTAAGATTGTCAATGCGATTGCAAGCCATTTTGGTTTCCAACAAGAAAAATTGCAACGCTGGTATGAAAAAATAGACACCGCTAACTTTGGCTACAGAGAACAAGACTATAAGATCATCAAAGACTTCATGGATAAAGTTGGAAAGAACAATATCCATCTCAACGAACAAACCCTAAATGAATACTTCATCAACCACCCTGAAAACATTCTAGGGCATTTGAGTTTGGAAAAAACCCGCTATAGCTTTGAAACCAATGGCGAACAAATTTACAAATACGAGTTGCAAGCTTTAGAAGATAAAAGCTTAGATTTATCCCAAGCGCTTAGCCAAGCGATAGAAAAATTGCCTAAAGGCGTCTATCAATACCATAAGACTACCCTTAAAACAGACGCTCTCATCATTGATGCCAATAACGAACGCTATCAAGAAGTTCAAAAGCTTATCAAAAATTTAGAAAGGGGGGAATTAGTCAAGTGGGATAATCTTTATTGCCAGCTAGAACAAAATAATGAAATGGGCATCTTTTTAAAACCCACTAAAATCAACTCTAAAATTCAAGATTCACGACTGAAAGCCTATTTTAAAATTAAAGACGCTTTGAATGATTTAACGAGCGCGGAATTAAACCCCTTAAGCTCTGATTTTGAGCTAGAAAACAAGAGGGCTAAACTCAATCTTGTTTATGATGGATTTGTCAAGAAATTTGGCTACCTCAATGAGAATAAAAATCGTAAGGACATCAAACAAGATTTGTATGGCGCTAAAGTCTTAGGATTAGAAAAAGAGTTTGAAAAAGAAATCACCCCTAGAAGCGCTAAAATGCAAAACATAGAGCCAAGGCAAGCTCAAGCCAAAAAAGCTCAAATCTTTTTTGAAAGGACTTTGAACCCTAAAAAAGAACTTATCATCACTAACGCTAAAGAGGCATTAATTACAAGCATCAATCAAAAAGGGGGTTTGGACTTGCATTTCATTAGAGATCATTTCACAACACAAAGCTTAGAAACCACGATTAAAGAACTTTTAGAGCAAAAACTGATTTATAAAGACCACAAGGATAATGGCGACTATGTTTTAGCGAACGATTATTTGAGCGGTAATGTGAAAAGAAAACTCAAAGAGGTGAAAGAAGCCATCAATCAAGGCGTGGAAGATTTAGAGGCGAATGTGAAAGATTTAGAGCTGATTATCCCTAAAGATTTGAAAGCCACTGAAATCATGGCTAATATCAACAGCCCTTGGATACCCACTCAGTATTTAGAAGAGTTTTTAATAGAATTGAGCGCTAACCATTATGAAAAGCAATACGGCGATAAAATGACAGATTACCAACTAGGCAATCTCAAAGAAGACATCAAAGTAGAACACTTAAACGGCGCTTATGAAGTTTTTGCCAGAAGCAATGAATTAAACGAACTTTATGGTATCAGGCATAAAGACAAAGCGCATTCTTATAAAGTGCCTTTTGAAAGCCTTTTAAATAAAGTCTTAAACAACAAGGATTTGAGCGTTAAATACACCCAAGTTGATCCTAATGACCCTAAAAAAGAAATCTTTATCACTGATGAAGAGCAAAGCAATCTCGCCAGACAAAAAGCAGAAGAATTGAAAGAAGCTTTTAAAGACTGGATTTACAAGGATTATGCAAGAAGAACCCATTTAGAGCAAATCTATAATGACACTTTCAACAACTCCGTTTTAAAAACCTATGATGGCTCGCAATTAGAACTAGAGGGCTTTAACCACCATATCAGCTTGCGACCCCACCAAAAGAACGCTATTTTTAGAACGATCCAAGACAGAGCGGTGTGTTTAGACCATCAAGTTGGAGCGGGCAAGACTTTGTGCGCTATAGCTAGTTGCATGGAGCAAAAACGCATGGGATTAGTGAATAAAACGCTCATTGCCGTGCCTAACCATTTGACCAAGCAATGGGGCGATGAATTTTACAAGGCTTACCCTAACGCTAATGTGTTGGTTGTTGATAGCAAGGACACCACTGAAAAAGAAAGAGAGCTTTTATTCAATCAAATCGCTAACAACAATTATGACGCTGTGATTATCGCGCACACCCATTTGGAATTGTTGTCTAACCCTAGAGGAATCATAGAAGAATTGAAAGAAGAAGAGCTAGTGAATGCTGAAAAAAACTTTGAAAGGCAAGAATTAGCTTATAAAAATAACCCTAGAGAAACTAAAAAACCCAATGAAAGAGCCTTCAAAAACAAGCTGGATAAAATCCGCGCTAAATACGATGCGATTTTAGAAAAACAAGGCTCTCATATTGATATTAGTCAAATGGGGATTGACAATTTGATTGTGGATGAAGCCCACTTATTCAAAAATCTAGCCTTTGAAACTTCTATGGAAAAAATTGCAGGGCTTGGCAACCAACAAGGCTCTAATCGCGCTAGAGATTTGTTTATTAAAACGCGCTACTTGCATCAAAACGATAAGAAAATCATGTTTTTAACCGGCACGCCTATAGCCAATTCCTTAAGTGAAATGTATCACTTGCAACGCTACCTGACCCCTGATGTGTTGAAAGAAAGAGGGTTAGAATTCTTTGATGATTGGGCTAAGACTTATGGGGAAGTGGTGAGCGATTTTGAATTAGACACTTCCGCTCAAAGTTATAAAATGGTTAATCGCTTTTCTAAATTTAGCGATGTGCAAGGCTTAAGCGCCATGTATAGAGCTTTTGCGGATATTGTCTCCAATGATGACATTTTAAAGCATAACCCTCACTTTGTGCCTAAAGTGTATGGGGATAAACCTATCAATGTGGTGGTGAAAAGAAGCGAAGAAGTGGCTCAATTCATTGGCGTGGCGGATGAAAATGGCAAATATAATGAAGGATCTATCATTGATAGGATGCAAAAATGCGAGGGCAAGAAAAGCAAAAAAGGGCAAGACAATATCCTTTCTTGCACCACAGACGCTAGAAAAGTGGCTTTGGATTACCGCTTGATTGACCCTAACGCTAAAGTAGAAAAAGAATTTTCTAAAAGCTATGCTATGGCAGAAAATATCTATGAGAATTATTTAGAAACTCATGCCACTAAAGGCACACAACTTGGTTTCATAGGACTATCCACACCCAAAACCCATAGCCAAAAAGTCAGTTTAGAAGTGTTAGATAACGCTCATGGAATAGAAAATAAAAATCCCCTAGATGAAGCTCAAGAACTTTTAGAGAGTTTGTCTAGCTATGATGAAAAGGGCAATCTTATCGCTCCTAGCAAGAAAGAATTAGAGAACGAACTCAAAGAGAAAGAGGCTAAAAGCGTCAATTTAGATGAAGAGCTAGCTAAAGGCTGTTCGTTTGATGTTTATAGCGATGTTTTAAGGCATTTAGTCCAAATGGGTATCCCGCAAAATGAAATCGCTTTCATCCATGACGCTAAAACCGAAGAGCAAAAACAGGATTTGTTTAAAAAGATTAATCGTGGCGAAGTCAGGGTATTATTGGGCAGTCCCGCTAAAATGGGCGTAGGCACTAATGTGCAAGCCAGATTAGTCGCTATGCATGAATTAGATTGCCCATGGAGGCCTGATGAATTGTTGCAAATGGAAGGGCGTGGGATAAGACAAGGCAATATTTTGCACCAAAACGACCCTGAAAATTTTAGAATGAAAATCTATCGCTACGCCACTGAAAAGACATATGATAGCCGTATGTGGCAAATCATAGAGACTAAATCTAAAGGCATAGAGCAATTTAGAAACGCGCACAAATTAGGCTTGAATGAATTAGAAGACTTTAATATGGGGAGTTCTAATGCGAGCGAGATGAAAGCAGAAGCGACAGGCAATCCCTTGATTATTGAAGAAGTCAAATTGAGAGCGGAAATTAAAAGCGAAGAATCAAAATACAAAGCCTTCAATAAAGAACATTACTTCAATGAAGAAAGCTTAAAGAACAACGCTTCTAAATTGGATTATCTTAAACAGGAATTGAAAGATTTAGAAACGCTTCAAAGATCCGTAATAATCCCCACTCATACAGAGATCAAGCTCTATGATTTGAAAAATGAAGAGAGTAAGGATTATGAGCTTATCAAAGTTAAAGAAGTAGAGCCTTTAAAAGAAAACGCCTCTATGAGTGAAGAACTAACGCACAAAAAACTCAAAGAACAAAACAAGCAAATAGCCGAACAAAATAAAGAAAAGCTAGACGCTATTAAAAAGCAATTTGCAAGCAATTTGAACGACTTGTTTTTCAATGAGGAAAGAGATTGTAAGCTTTTAGAATACAAGGGCTTTGTGGTGAACGCTTATAAAACTAAGTATCAAGTGGAGTTTAGTTTAAGCCCTAAAGACAATCCAAATGTTGCCTATAGCCCTAGCAATATGGTTTATAAAAACGATACGCAAAACATGTTTAGTTCTTATAATTTCTGCGCTGAGATCAAATTTGATGGGTTTTTAAAGAGACTGGATAACGCTATCACTAAACTCCCTGAAAAAATCAAGGAATTAGAAAACTCCATTGAAACCACTCAAGAAAATATCGCTAAATACACCAGATTAGTGGAGCAAAAACTTCCTTACCCACGACTAGAATACCTGCAAGCTTTAAAATCGGATCATAAAACTCTAATAGATGATTTAGCTAAAATGAGCAAAGACAGAGATTATAAGCCTGTGTTCAACCCTAAATCTAAAGAAGTCTTAGAGAAAATGAACGCTGAAAAAAGAGCGAGTTTAGAGAATGGGAGT
>NZ_CBPT010000024.1:0-10914 GCF_000476855.1 Helicobacter pylori SA221C | reverse complement strand
TCTGGGTCAAAAGCAACGCATAGCCACTATAAGAGCCTTTTTAAAACCAAGTCATTGTGTTGTTTTAGATGAGCCAAGCAGTACTATTGACCCCATTATAGAAAAAGAGTTTTTGGATTTTATTTTTAAAAAATCGCAATCTAAGATGGCTTTAATCATTACACACCGCATGAATAGTGTCAAGCAAGCTGATGAAATTATCGTTTTAGATCAAGGCAAACTAATAGAACAGGGCAACTTTGAAACCCTTATAAAGAAACAGGGCTTATTTTCTGAATTATATTTGAAGCAACAATATTAAAGCGACTTACCGCCCATACCCACGACTATAATTTCTCTCGTTTTCTATTTTTTGATTGTGTTCTCTAATCTTTCTATCCAGCTGTGTTGTTTTTGCATGAAGCTCTCTTGTTTCTTGTTCCATTCGTTTTGAAAGTCGTTCATCTGCTCGTTGAAAGAGGTCTCTAATTCGTTCTTTTGCGTTTCTGTAGATGTCTTTAATTGTGTTAATTGCGTCTCGTGTTCTTGCATAAAGGTTGTGTAAGATTGTTCTAACTCTTGCTTGAGCGTTGTTTCTAAAATCTCTAATTGTGTTTTCAATTCTTTGTATTGAGCTTGTGAAGTCTCTTGCTCTTTGATTTGAGTGCTCTGTAATTCTTGTTGTAAAATCTGTTCGCACATTGTCTGTAAATCGTTTTTGAGCGTGATTTCTTTCTGCTCTAAGGTTTGTATCACTTGCTTTAATTCGGCTCTCTCTGTCGTTTCTAAGGATTGAAATTTCTTTAGTAGCGTGTTGTGTGTTTGAAGTAGCGTTTCGTAGCTCTCTTTCAAGCTTAATGTTTCTGTCTTTAAGCTCTCGTAATTCTTGCTTAGCCTTTGAAATTCTGCTGTAACTTTCTCTAGCGTGGTTAATAACTCGTTCTTGTCGTTCTGCAAGTTCTCTATTTCGTTGATTAAAGCGTTCTGTAGCTTGTTTAAGTGTTCGTTCTGCATTGCTTTCCCTTAATTCTCGTTCCTGTGCTGTAGGTAAAATTCCTTGAATACTTTGTTCTCTTGCTCTAATTCCTCTATTTTCTGTTTTAATTTTCTCATTTTGAATGAATGCTCTAATTGGTCTTTGGTTGGGGGTGTTGTAATGTTGTGATAAATCAATATCAATAATCCCATGATTACTACTCCCCCTATAAAAGTTAGGATTGGTATTAAGGTTTTCTTGGCTAGGCTCTCGGTTAAATTGTTGCGAACTTGTCTCTTTATCTCTTGTAAATTCTCTTGTATAATTTCCTTGTATTTCTTGTTGGTTCTCTCTAACTCTAGGTAGCTGTTCTTTAGGTTCTCGTGGTTCTTTTGAATTAAATTCAAGTAGTTGTTTATAGTATTGCTGTTTGTATTCAATGTGTCTGTGTAGCTTGTTTTCAAGCTCTCGCAAAAGTTCTGCATGGTTGTCGTTAGTTGTGTGAGAATTTGAGCGTTCTCTTTGGCTTTCTCGCTGTCTAGCTTCACTAAGTTGGTTTCTAATGTCTGCAATAGTTCTGAATGTTTCATGGTAGTAAAATCCTTTCAATCGTTTGGCTTTAGGTTCGTTTGGTAGCTTGACACTGATATAATCCTTGCCTTGTCTAGTAACTTCACACTGATTAGCCTTTAAAAAATTGATGATGTCAGCTCGGCTGTTAAATAGCTTTCCTAAGTTGTCTTGTATAAGCTTGTCTAGTTTTTCATAGGTTTTTAAAAGTTCTTTATTTTGAGGGTTTTTAGTTTGGTGTTGTTGTATGTTGTGCTGTTTTTCTAGGTCTTTGGGGTTTGTAAAATTGTGTTTTATGTTGATACAATCTTTCCATGTATCAATGCGTTTTAAATCCACTTTGTGATAGTAAGGGTTAAACGCTTTTTGTTTCTCTAAATCAATTTTGGGTATAACAAAATTTAACTCCAAACGCCCCTTGTCTGTGTGTTCTACCCATAAAATGTTATAACGCCCTTGCATTTCTTGTGTAAGTAAAGCATTTTCAAAGCTTTCCATAAGTTCGTATTTTAGACTCTCATTAATGTTAGGCTCTTCAAAGGATAAACACCCTACGCATGCCTTGTGTTTTTGAGTAAGAGAGAGTAAAAGGCTTTTAGTTAGATTAGCATCGCCTTTTAAAACTTTAGCTGTGCCTTGCTTTACTCTTTCATTAAGCAAGTAATTAACGCTCCCATCACCATCACCGCCCCCTTGATTAGTCCCCCAAAATTTAACTAACATACTTGAATCTTATTTGTTCTAATTGATGACTAATTTCTATGAGTTGTTCTAAACCTAATCTATCCCATACCCCCTTATTAGTGTTGAGATGTTTAGCGATTTGGTTTAAATTGTTTCCCCACTTAGCCAATTCAATGATTAGCTCTTTATTGACAATCGCTTTTTGTTTTTTAAATTTTGTTAGAGTTTGTGAGTTTTGAGTTAAAAGGGAGTTTAAAACCAATTGAGAAAAGTTTAAATTTTTTTCTTGCATCTGAGTTTGGATAGTTTGCCATTCTGTTTGTGATAATCTTAAAATTTTTGTAATCGTTTTTTTTGTAACAAGCTTTTCCATGTTTTTTTGGCTATCCCTTAATATGATTTAGGGGGGTCAAGGGGGGTTTGCCCCACTGCGAGCTAAAGCGATTTTATATCGCTGTCCATTTGTATATACAAAGGGTATGCTTGCCCTATTATTTTTATTTTAGCATAGATTTGGTTAATTTAGATATAATTGGGTTATTATGATTGATTGAATTAAGGAAATAAGATGTTGAAAGATGTAGAAATGGGGGCTAATTTTTATAAAGAGCTTGGCAAATTAGAAAAACAATTAGCTAAATATCAAAATAAGGTTTTAGAAATTAAAACACAAATGAAAGAGATTAAAAAGCAATATTCTCAAGCTAAGAAAGAAGAGAAAAAAACTAAAAATTTAGAGACTTTACAAGCGATAAAAGATGTAGAGAGTGGGGCTAATTTTACAAAAATTGATAGTTTAGATGATCTTACAAATGAGTTAAAAAGAGAAATACATGCTGGATATTGAATACCACAATATGTTTAGAAAAGACTACAAAAAGTATCTCAAAAATGGCTTTGATAGTAAGCTACTTGATGAAGTGGTTTTAGAATTAAGACAACAAAAACCACTAGCTCCAAAGCATAAAGACCACATATTAAAAGGCGAGTGGTATCCTTGTAGAGAATGCCACATTAGACCTGATGTTTTGTTGGTTTATATGGTCAAAAATAACACTCTTTGGTTGCTTAGGTTAGGTAGCCATAGTGAGTTGTTTTAGACAAATTTCTTCTTAAAATCGCCTAGAATGAATTTTCAACTCTAATCCAACCTAATCATCAGTTTTTGAATGAAACGATGAAATAAGGCTATTTTTAGCTCATTATTGGGGTATTTTGTTTTTAGTTGAAAGCTAACTTCAAAATTCAAAAAACTTCTTTCCCTTTCTAGTCGCTAACCATTTAGCCAATCTCACTTGGATAGCATCTAAAAGCGCATATAACTTGAGTTAGCCATTCCACCCCTACAAAACCGCACAAGCGAAGCGTTAGCGAGCATGGACAAAAGTGCATCGCAGTTTGAAAGCGTAGGCGTTAGCCGAAGCTGTTTTTGCGCAAGCAAAATCAAACAAGATAGCGCAAGCCTGGCGTCAGCCTAAAAAACCCCAAAATATGTAGCGCGTCATGCGCGTTGTTTTGTTTACATGTTTTAAACAGCATGCTGTTTTTTACATGTTTTACCATGCGCGCGCATGTGAGGGATTGGGGGTTGCAACCCCCTAAATAACGAAGCTGTAGGGTTTCTCATTTTTGGATGAAAATGAATAAAACAGAACTTCTTGCCAACACTAACAGAACTTCTTGCCAACACTAACAGAACTTCTTGCCAACACTAACAGAACTTCTTGCCAACACTAACAGAACTTCTTTATTTTAAAGTTATGATTATTAACAATTTTTAGCTACAATAACAACCTAAGGCGGTGTAACATGGTTGCTAATCCTAGTGTTAACAAATTTGGAGAAATTAGCTTTAAAAGCTAGTGGGTTGGGAGTTTGTAGCGGGTGGCTCCGTTAGGAGGCACACCATGAAAGCATTTTTGATAGTAGTGATTTTAGTGGTAATCTTAACACAGCCACTATATTAAAACCTTAGCGTTTTAATAACCCTTATAAGTCCGCCAAGACTTTTAAGGGTTTCACTCCTGTTATTATATCGTCTTTTGAAAAATAAGCATTAAAAGGCGCTCAAATGCCCATGAATACGAATTTTGAACAAATTAGAAAACAAGAATTGGAATTACGAAAATTATTAGAAGAATTAGACACACTCCCACAAACCCCACAAGTTAAACTACAAAAACAAAAAATACAAACTTACATAGACAAGATCACTCCAAGTATTTTGAGCGGTTTTAATCAAAAATTCAAAGAAATTACAGAAAATCTATCAAATGAGTTTGAAAAAGAAAAACCCACACCAACAAAAGCGCCACAAACAACCCCCACACCATGCAAAGATTTAATGGTTAGCACCCCTAAAGATAAAACCTATATCACCTACCACAACAACGCTAATAAGGTCAATCTAGGGAAATTGAGCGAAAGGGAAGCCAATCTTTTATTCGCTATTTTTCAAAGGCTTAAAGATCAAGGGAATACCCTCATTCGTTTTGAACCGCAAGATTTAAAACGCATGCTAAACATAGATATTTCTAATGAGCGCTTATCAGAAGTGGTCATCAAGCTGTGGGATAGCATCAAAACCGCTGATTTTTGGAAAATTAGCGAAACAGAAACTTCAATCATTCAAGAAAATTACATGCTTTTTAGTCGGTGTAAAATTGAATTGAACAAACCGAGTAAAGATTTAAAGTATTTGGAAATCCAACTCAATGATAACTATCAATACCTGCTCAACAATCTAGGCATGGGTCAATACACTTCTTTCAATCTCTTGGAATTTCAAAGAGTGAGAGGCAAATACGCTAAAACGCTCTATCGCTTGCTCAAGCAATACAAAAGCACAGGGATTTTAAGCGTGGAATGGACTCAATTCAGGGAGCTTTTAGACATTCCAAAAGATTACAAAATGGAAAACATCGATCAAAAAGTCTTAACTCCAGCTCTCAAAGAACTCCATAAAATCTATCCTTTTGAACACTTGAGTTATAAAAAAGAACGCCGAAGTTATGACAAGCGCAAGGTAACCCACATTGATTTTTATTTTGAGCAATTGCCTGAAGGCGAAAATAAGAAACAAAAACAAGCCGGCAAGCAACGCGCTCAAAGAGACATCAAGCTCATAGCGTGGGATATTAAAAGACAAGGCATTATCAAACGCTCTAAAGAAACCCTAGAAGTTAGGGAAATGGATTTGAAAAGTTTGATGGGATCTCTTTTTGAAAACCCTAATGGGGTTATTTTAAAAGTTGAAAACATCACTAAAGAAAAAAACCAATTCTTCATGCATGTTTCTTTCCCTAACCGAAAAAGTGAACCGCAAAAAATCCCTGTATCTGACAAACGATATGCTTTAGAACTTTTGTATGTCAGTAAAGGCTTCACCTTCAAAAAAGACAATCTGTTGCAAGAAATTGAAACTTTCACGCCTAATATCCACCCTATCACTAACAAGCCTATCAAAGAGTTTTCAGAATACATAGGCAAAACGATCAATATCACTAACAACAATGTGGATCAATTCCCTGATGGGATAACAAGCTACTTGAAAATCACTAACATTGTCAAATTGAATGATAATCAAATCCAAATCTCTATCCAAGATGTGGATAAACCTGACAAACTGCTCAAACCTTTCATCGCTAAAAATGAGAAACATTTGAAGAATTGGTTTAAGAAATATTATCGGTGAAAAGACAGATGCATTTGACTAAATTTAGATACTAGGACAAAGTGATGGATTATAAAGAATTGTTAGAATTTGATGATTACGCTATGGATCTGACCATTCGCATGGCGCACCACAACTCCGCTATGGAGGGCAACAACCTAACTTTGGGCGATACGATGAGTATCTTAATAGACAGAAAGACCCCTATCAAGTCGGTGAGCTTAGATGAAGTGCATGAGATAGAAAATTATCGCAATTTTGTTCCCCTTATTTTAGAATTTTTAGAGAGAGATAAGATCATAGATGAACATTTGATTGGCCATTTCCATTCTGTTTTGATGCGTAATATCCTGCCTGATTTTGGAAAATTCAAAACCACTTATAATGAGATCATAGGGGCTAAAAAACCGACTGCAAGTCCAATAATGGTGCAACCCAGAATCAATGATCTGTGTTTGAAAATACAAGATGAAGCGCTATTGAATTTGAGCGGTGAAGAAAAAATAAAAAAGATAGCAGAACACCACATAGAATTTGAAGAGATCCACCCTTTTAGTGATGGCAATGGCCGCACAGGAAGAGCCTTGATGTTCTACCAAACCATAAAAGCTAATTTAACGCCCTTTGTGATTGAAGTAAGCGCTAGAAGCGAATACATGCATGCTATGAGAGAACAAGACGCTAACGCTCTAGTTGGCATCATTAAGAACTGCCAAAAAATAGAACTAGAAAAGATTGAGCGATACGCTGCCATTTTGAAAGAAAGACAAGCGGCAAATTTTTCTGTCAAAAAATCATGAGCACTTGAAGAATTGGTTCAAGAAATATTATCGGTGAAAAGACAGATGCATGCTAACTAAACTCATAGAAAAACTGAATCACGAAAGAAAGAATGCTATCAAAAATGGCATTTACCACCTGATCCAAATCAAATTTTCTTACAACTCCAATCGCATTGAAGGAAGCGGTTTGACTTATGAACAAACCGCTCATATTTTTGATAAATCCGTTCTCATAACTGAAAAAAACGCCAATATCAAACTTGATGATATTTTTGAAACTATCAATCATTTTGAATGCGTGAATTACTTGCTTGAAAGCTATCAAGAACCTTTGAGTTTAGAATACTTCAAGACTTTACATAAAATCTTGAAAAAGAACTGTTCTGATGAAGTTATTGGTGGTTTCAAAAAACATCCTAATTTTGTAGGCAATAGTGCCACAACAAGACCTAAATTAGTTGAAAGCGAATTGACAAATCTTATGAAAAATTACCAACGCAACCTTGAAGTGAGTTTGGAAAACATCATAGATTTTCATGTGGCTTTTGAAAAGATACACCCTTTTAGTGATGGCATATGGTAGGGTGGGGCGATTAGTGATGTTCAAAGAATGCTTGAAAAACAATATCATGCCTTTCATCATAGAAAACGAACACAAAGCCTTTTACTACAAAGGCATCAAAGAATATGACAACACAAAAGGCTACTTGAAAGACACCATTTTGCAAAGTCAAGACAATTTCAATGAAATGGTTAGCTATTTCTTTTCTAAATAGTCTGTTTCACTTCTACTCTCTTAGCATAGGTTTTACTCGTATTGAGACTAATTCTAGTTTGGTGTGTAAGTGTCCCACCACTTACGAATGGTTTTTGGGTCTATATTTGTTTCCTTATGGCAATCAATTTTTTTGCCTTGTGGGTTTTTGATACGCCATAGCAAAACCGCATTCTGTTTGCTGGGTCTACCATCTTTATTATTCCAAGTCTTTCCCTGTCGGCTCTGTTTAACATCTCTTATAGCCCTTGCTATTTCTAAATGATTTTCTTGGGTTTGACAATTTCGCCTATTCCTATCAATTCTTAGGGCTGTAAGGATTTCAATATCTTTAATCTTAAAACAAGCCAATCCCTTATCATAGCTCTCTAAAGCACTATAAACATCTCGCTTAGTTAGAGAGTTAGTGTGGGGTATATCTTTTAATTTTTCAAAAACTTCTAACATATCCTTTTCTAGCTCTTGTTTGGATATATCGCATTTGTAAGCATAAATCGCCATGCACATCATAAAAAAATAGCGATGCCCTCCCTTAGGCTCTTTGCAACGCTTTTTCCACCATTCATACACATCTCTTTTAATGCACCATTTCTTTCTCTCACTTGTTTGGCCTTGAATAATGACTTTTTCATACCATTCAGGAAATTTGAGTTTAGCTTCTGCTAAAGTGTGTTTGCTTGGTCTTAAACGCTTTAAAATATCCACTCTCTTGTCTTCTTTGACATATTGGTTCATGTATTCTAAGCTCACTCTATCGCCTGTTTTAAAGGCTATAATCTTATTGCCATGCTTTTCGTTAATACTCCCTACCATTCTAAAAGATTGATTGATAGATTAGTATTGGGTTTCTTTCTCTTTGCTAGTCTCTTTATAACGCCAAATATTGAATGTAAGAGCGTATTTATAGGCTTTAAGCTGGAGTTTGATATTTGGAAATAAATCTATAGGCTTATCAAACACATAATACACATGCAAACCCACCCCACTTAAAACAACGAAGGTCGGTCTAGGTATAGGCCAAAAATATTTGTTAGGCTCATTTTTTTCACAATATTTAACCACTTCAAAAAAAGCAGTAATTTCTTTTAACCCTACCCCATCTAAATCAAAAATTAAAGCGTTCATTTGCTGGGCATGGGCTAAGTCATTATGCCTACCCCTATAACTTAAGCCACTACATAGCGTTAAATCGTTTTCTAAAACAAATTCGGCATAATCATCGCCCCAAGTGTCTTTAAGCATTATACGGCGTTTTAAAGTGGGTTTATCGGTATCATTTAGAGTTGTCTTTAAGTCTTTATACAAAAACACAGCATTTGGCTTAGAAAAATCCTTATTCATTTCACCCTTGCTCTCACAATTAGGAAAAATGAAATTATAAAAATCTTCCCCATTGCTCCATTCTTCATAATCATTGTAAGTTAAAAAATTAAAACACTCCCAATAATCTTTTAACATTCCATGACCTCCAACCTATCATTTCATTTAAAAATTCACTTTTATTGTTATTTTTTCTTAAAATTTAACTTTTTAAAACAATAAATACCATTAAATAAAAAACCACATGATATTGCCTTACAAGTCCCATGTAATCGGTGAACTATAGCTACGCTCTAGTTTGATATTTATCGTCAGCTAAAGCTGACACTAGGGGGCTTATATTTATCAATATTGTTTTTCCCTATTCTAGCGTAAATTATCTACACACAATACTTATTACTGATATTACTTTTATAATAATTATTCATCTCTAATGATATAATTTGTATCGTTTTAGTTTAAGCAAAAAACCGGAGGTAAATTATGGAATTAGAAAACTTTTACACTGGATTAGATGAAATTAGTTTTGATATTATTGAGACTCATTTCTTTTTTGGAGATTCTACGGCTTGTTGTGCTAGTGGAACTTGTGACTGGCTGAAGTGAGCTCAATGAAGAAAGATACAGAACTAAATCGTTTAAGATTGTATGAGACTCTCTTCAACAATTGGTTCGACATTGAAGAAATTGTATCTATAGAAAAGTATATATCTAGGTATAGATATATACTTTTCAGACGAATGGAGTTCTTTTTAGTTCCGACCATTGCTAAACTAATATTTGATGCTAAGCAAAATAAAATTCCCAACGCATATGAATACTACTTTAACGACACAAAAATAATTCTAAACAAACTGCATGAAATTGGTATTTTAAACAGAGTTCGCTCAAACCTTGTCAATTTTACTATCCTAACAAAAAATACTATAGAAAAATCAATAGAAGCACTCTTGCTATCCAAGATTATTTCTTGTAAAAACGATATTAAGAGCATTGAAGTAGAGTTTAGTGATTTGCATTCGCTCGTTTTTACTTCCATACTAGTAACAATCAAAAAAAACAGAAAATTTTTTATTAAATCCTCACTAACAGACCCATCAAAAGTATTTTACGATGTATGCAAAATATTAAATATACACACAAAAAAGAAAAGTGTATATTGGCAATCGGACTTACTAAATGTAGCTGACTATATCGAGTATGACCCTGATGTAAAGGATATAGAGTTTTTTTACAAAAGAGTTGCAGAATTAATGGCTGTTTCTGCAACATTAAATCTTACCGACATCCATCTAGAAAACTTGTTAGTCTCTGATGGATTACCAGTAATACTAGATTTTGAGACATTATTTACATTCAAAGAAACATCTTCTGGTCTTATTGACAACACTATAACAGATGTTGAGGCCACATTATTTATTGAACCAGTTCAAGAGCTTATCAATAACAACACACTTGACAATAAGAGGAGAAGTATTATTTCTGGGTTACAGGGTGGCGAGGTTAGGAACAAAAGTTTTCTCTACCCATTTGTGATTAATGATGGTAGCGATGAGTTTAGGGTAAGCTATAGAAAATTAAGTCATTATCAATCACATAATAGAATATCATCTAATAAAACTATTATACAACCGCATCTCTACTCAAAAATAATCACAAATTCCTTTACAGAAACAATGCTTGAAATTTGCAAAAACAAACAAAAATTATTAGATATTCTTAATGAAAACTACTTATCTAATTTTAAATACAGACATATCCTGAGACCAACATCATTCTATAGTTTTATATCTGTCAGAAGTTGGCAACCTAAAGAATATATTAACTGGGACACTTACTGGAATAAGATTGAGCTAACACTGGATAACCAACAAGTAAATTGTTTCTCAAAGAATGCCAAAAAACAAATCGTTCAATACGAAATACAAACCATACAAAAAGGACTTGTCCCATTATTCTATCGTGATATCAATACATGCAACCTGTATACAGCGGATTCACAAACAATAAAAAATGCTTTTAGGAAACCGCTAATTAAAAACATAAAAAGTAAAATTAGTCAAATATCCGATGAATACATTCATCAAAATGTTTTATCAATAGAAGAAAGCTTAAATTTATCCAGATCCATCAACCAGGAAGAGAAAAATATCGG
>NZ_CBPT010000023.1:0-14009 GCF_000476855.1 Helicobacter pylori SA221C | reverse complement strand
AAATGCCTTCAAACGCTCTTTTGATTGAAGAAATCGCTCGCCTAATCAATGTTTCTCATAGCAGCGTGCATAATTGGATCAAAACCAATCTTTTAGAGAAACTAGAGATTGATCATAAAATTTATGTGAAAACGAGCTCTTTTTTAGATTTTTGCCGTAACCATTTAGGGAAAAACAAACTTAACAAATACGCTAACAAATCCTTAAAAGGCACGCATAACCATCAAGAATTGATTTTAAAATACCTAAAAATATTAGAAAATAGCTCTGATTTAGAAAAGTTGGGTTCTTATTATGAAGAAGAGCTTTCTAACACCACCAGAAATTTAGAAGGCATTTACTACACTCCTAACAAAATAGTAGAACAACTTTTCACTCTCCCTAAAGATTTTGATGCTTCTCAAGCGATTTTTTGCGATCCAGCTGTGGGGAGCGGGAATTTTATCATGCATGCTTTAAAACTGGGTTTTAAGGTTGAAAATATCTATGGCTATGATACAGACGCTTTTGCTATCGCTTTGACTAAAAAGCGTATTAAAGAGCATTATCATTTAGATTGCCCTAATATTGTGCAAAAAGATTTTTTAAATTTAAAACACACCCCACAATTTGATTGCATTTTCACTAACCCTCCATGGGGCAAGAAATACAATCAAAACCAAAAAGAAAATTTCAAACAGCAATTCAACCTCTCTCAAAGCCTAGATAGCGCGTCGCTCTTTTTTATAGCGAGTTTGAATTGCTTAAAAGAAAACGCTCATTTGGGGCTATTATTGCCCGAAAGTTGTTTGAATATTGATGCGTTTAGCAAAATGCGAGAAGTGGCTTTAAAGTTTCACATTAGAAGCCTGATTGATTTTGACAAACCTTTTAAAAATCTAATGACTAAGGCTGTGGGTTTGGTGCTTAAAAAAACCCCTAATAAGGATCAAAAAATCTCATGTTTTTATCAAAATAGTAAGTTCAAACGCTCGCCCTCTTCTTTTTTTAACAACCCTAAAAAGATTTTTAATATCCATTGCTCTAGCAAAGAAAATAAAATTTTAGACCACCTTTTTTCCATTCCCCATATCACTTTAAAAAATAACGCTCATTTTGCTTTAGGGATTGTTACAGGCAACAATAAAGAAAGATTACACTCCAAACAAAAAAAAATACCATTCCTATTTTTAGGGGTTCAGATATTTTAAAAGACAGATTAAAAGCCCCTAGCCAATTCATTAACGCTGATTTAAAAGACTGCCAGCAAGTCGCTCCCTTAAGTCTTTATCAGGCTAGAGAAAAAATCGTGTATAAATTCATTTCTTCAAAGCTTGTCTTTTTTTATGACAATGAGCAACGCCTTTTTTTAAACAGCGCGAACATGTTTGTTTTAAAAGAAAATTTCCCCATCAACGCTCATGCGTTAAAAGAATTATTAAACAGCGACTTAATGCAATTCATTTTTGAATCGCTTTTTAAAACGCATAAAATTTTAAGAAAAGATTTGGAATGTTTGCCCCTATTTGTGCAATTTATCAACAATAGTTTTGATGAAAAATTTTATTTAAAAAATTTAGGGATAGAAAGAATAGAAAATGGAACTTTCAGAATTAGAAAATGAAATTTTAAAACGCTTGAAAAATGCAATTTTAAAGAACTGGTATCCAATAAAAGGAATAGAGCCTTACAAAACAAACATAATAGCCAAAAAAGAAAAAGAACTCTTACAAGAAACAAAAGAAGAAAAAGAAGAATGGAGTGCTTTTCCTTTTAATAAATATGAACATATGTTGGTTTTTTTGATAGCAAAAGGCTATCTAACTTATAAAGAATATAGAGAGATACGGAACAATTATTTAAAATCTAATCCTTATTTATATCTTTTTGAAAAGTCATCCCCTCAATTTGGCAAATTTGCCGAAAATTTCATTAAAGAAAAGTGTCCTAAAATTAAAAAACCTTCTAAAAAGTTAGACAATAATTATAGTAATCAATATGATTTATTTTTGGAAGGCATCACTATTGAAGTTAAAACTTCTAGGGTCGCAAATAATGATAGTAGTAAAACACCCTTATTCATGAGAGCACTACCCTATAATACTAATAAAAATTTTGAAATGAATTTCCAGCAGTTAAAACCACAATGCGCAGAAATTTTTATTTTTCTAGCAGTCTTTCTTGATGAAATTATTTTATGGGTTTTAAATTCAAAAGAAGTTTTAAGTCATAAAGATTATTGTGCAAGTCAGCATTATGGCAGTAAGGTAGAAGGGCAATTGCATATTACTCAAAAAAATATCCACACGCTAGACAAATACCGATTAAAAAACGATAATTTGGAACAAATGATTAATGAAGCTAAAGAAAGATTAGATCTTAAACATTTATAATTTACAATCAGGAAAAACCATGCATGTTGCTTGTCTTTTGGCTTTAGGGGATAACCTCATCACGCTTAGCCTTTTAAAAGAAATCGCTTTCAAACAGCAACAACCCCTTAAAATCCTAGGCACTCATTTGACTTTAAAAATCGCCAGGCTTTTAGAATGCGAAAAATATTTTGAAATCATTCCTCTTTTTGAAAATGTCCCTGCTTTTTATGATTTTAAAAAACAAGGCGTTTTTTTAGCGATGAAGGATTTTTTATGGTTGTTAAAAGCCATTAAAAAGCATCAAATCAAACATTTGATTTTAGAAAAACAGGATTTTAGAAGCGCTCTTTTAGCCAAATTCATTCCCATAACCACTCCCAATAAAGAAATTAAAAATGTTTATCAAAACCGCCAGGAGTTGTTTTCTCAAATTTATGGGCATGTTTTTGATCATTCTTCATATCCCATGAATTTAAAAAACCCCAAAAAGATTTTGATCAACCCTTTCACAAGATCCATAGACCGAAGTATCCCTTTAGAGCATTTGCAAATTATTTTAAAACTCTTAAAACCCTTTTGTGTTACGCTTTTAGATTTTGAAGAACGATACGCTTTTTTACAAAATAAAGCCGCTCATTATCGTGCTAAAACCAGTTTAGAAGAAGTTAAAAACCTGATTTTAGAAAGCGATTTGTATATAGGGGGGGATTCGTTTTTGATCCATTTGGCTTACTATTTAAAGAAAAATTATTTTATCTTTTTTTATAGGGATAATGACGATTTCATGCCGCCTAATGGCAAGAATGAAAATTTTCTAAAAGCCCATAAAAGCCATTCTATAGAACAGGATTTAGTCAAAAAATTCCGCCATTTGGGGCTATTATAATATTGTGTTATACTTCTAATTTCAATTTTGCTTGTTAGGACATTCATGAAAAATATTAGAAATATCGCTGTAATCGCGCATGTTGATCATGGGAAAACCACTCTAGTGGATGGCTTACTTTCTCAATCTGGCACATTTAGTGAGAGGGAAAAAGTGGATGAAAGGGTGATGGATAGCAACGATTTAGAGAAAGAAAGAGGGATCACTATCCTGTCTAAAAACACCGCTATTTATTACAAAGACACTAAAATCAATATCATTGACACTCCCGGGCATGCTGATTTTGGGGGCGAAGTGGAGCGCGTTTTGAAAATGGTGGATGGGGTGTTGCTTTTAGTGGACGCTCAAGAAGGGGTCATGCCTCAAACTAAATTCGTGGTTAAAAAGGCTTTGAGTTTTGGGATTTGCCCTATTGTGGTGGTGAATAAAATTGATAAGCCTGCCGCTGAACCGGATAGAGTGGTGGATGAAGTTTTTGACTTGTTCGTAGCGATGGGGGCTAGCGATAAACAATTGGATTTCCCTGTCGTCTATGCCGCCGCACGAGATGGCTATGCGATGAAAAGTTTAGACGATGAAAAGAAAAATTTAGAGCCTTTGTTTGAAATGATTTTAAAGCATGTGCCAAGCCCTAGCGGGAGCGTTGATGAGCCTTTGCAAATGCAAATTTTCACGCTTGATTATGACAATTATGTGGGCAAAATCGGTATCGCTAGGGTGTTTAATGGCTCGGTTAAAAAGAATGAAAGCGTGCTGTTGATGAAAAGCGATGGGAGTAAGGAAAATGGCCGTATCACTAAGCTTATAGGTTTTTTAGGGCTGGCTAGGACTGAGATTGAAAACGCTTATGCGGGCGATATTGTAGCGATTGCCGGCTTTAACGCAATGGATGTGGGCGATAGCGTCGTTGATCCGGCTAACCCCATGCCTTTAGATCCCATGCATTTAGAAGAGCCTACGATGAGCGTGTATTTTGCTGTCAATGATTCGCCCTTAGCCGGGTTAGAAGGAAAGCATGTTACTGCTAATAAGTTGAAAGACAGGCTCTTAAAAGAAATGCAAACCAATATCGCTATGAAATGCGAAGAAATGGGCGAAGGCAAGTTTAAAGTGAGCGGGCGTGGGGAATTGCAAATCACTATTTTAGCTGAAAATTTACGCCGTGAAGGGTTTGAGTTTAGCATTTCACGCCCTGAAGTCATCATTAAAGAAGAAAATGGCGTTAAATGCGAGCCTTTTGAGCATTTAGTGATTGACACACCCCAAGATTTTAGCGGGGCTATCATTGAGAGATTGGGCAAAAGAAAAGCCGAGATGAAAGCAATGAATCCCATGAGCGACGGCTATACAAGATTAGAATTTGAAATTCCTGCAAGAGGGCTTATCGGCTATAGGAGCGAGTTTTTAACCGACACTAAGGGCGAAGGCGTGATGAATCATAGCTTTTTAGAATTCCGCCCTTTCAGCGGGAGCGTGGAATCGCGCAAAAATGGGGCGCTAATTAGCATGGAAAATGGCGAAGCGACCGCTTTTTCCCTTTTCAATATCCAAGAGAGAGGCACGCTTTTTATCAACCCCCAAACTAAGGTTTATGTGGGCATGGTCATTGGCGAGCACAGCAGAGATAATGATTTAGATGTCAATCCTATCAAATCCAAGCACTTAACCAACATGAGAGCGAGCGGGAGCGATGATGCAATCAAACTCACCCCGCCTAGGACTATGGTGTTAGAAAGAGCGCTAGAGTGGATTGAAGAAGATGAGATTTTAGAAGTTACCCCCTTGAATTTAAGGATTAGGAAAAAGATTTTAGACCCTAACATGAGGAAAAGGGCGAAAAAATAGGTAATTTGTATAAGGTAGCGGATATTTTTTGTGGTGCTGGAGGATTGAGCTATGGTTTTTCTGCACACCCCCATTTTGAATTGATATGGGCTAACGATATAGACAAGGACGCCATTTTAAGCTATCAAGCCAATCATAAAGAGGCACAAACCATTTTATGCGATATTATGCAACTTCATTGCCACAACCTACCATGCGTTCCAATTGATATTCTACTAGGCGGACCACCATGCCAAAGCTATTCTACCCTTGGCAAAAGAAAAATGGATGAAAAAGCGAATCTGTTTAAAGAATATTTGCGGCTCTTAGATTTAGTGAAACCAAAAATGTTTGTTTTTGAAAATGTGGTGGGTTTAATGTCTATGCAAAAAGGGCAATTATTCCAACAAATTTGTAACGCTTTTAAAGAGCGAGGTTATATTTTAGAGCATGCCATTTTAAACGCCCTAGATTATGGTGTGCCTCAAATAAGAGAGCGAGTGATTTTAGTGGGCGCGCTTAAACGCTTTAAACAAAAATTTTACTTCCCCAAACCCATAAAAACGCATTTTTCTTTAAAAGACGCTTTAGGGGATTTACCGCCCATTCAAAGCGGTGAAAATGGTGATGCTTTAGGTTATCTTAAAAATGCGGATAACGTTTTTTTGGAATTTGTGCGAAATTCTAAAGAATTAAGCGAGCATAGCAGTCCTAAAAACAATGAAAAACTGATAAAAATCATGCAAACACTAAAAGACGGGCAGAATAAAGATGATTTGCCAGAAAGTTTACGCCCCAAAAGCGGTTATATTAATACCTATGCCAAAATGTGGTGGGAAAAACCAGCCCCCACCATTACAAGAAATTTTTCTACCCCAAGCAGTTCTAGGTGTATCCATCCAAGGGACTCTAGAGCGTTAAGCATTAGAGAGGGGGCAAGATTGCAAAGCTTTCCTGATAATTATAAATTTTATGGGAGCGCTAGTGCTAAAAGATTACAAATTGGCAATGCCGTGCCGCCTTTATTGAGTGTAGCACTCGCTCATGCTGTCTTTGATTTTTTAAGGGGTAACAATGTTTGATAATAACGATTTTAAAGGTTATAGAAATTTATTGGGTTTTAATTCTCAAAATGCGTTTAAGGAATTTTTAGGCGCTAAAGACATACAACCTTGCGTTGATTTCAATTATTTAAACGCGCTCAAAAAAAGACTTATTGAAATTTTTAGTGCTATCAATAGTATTTATTGTTTTAAATATAATGAGTATGAATTGGAATGCTTTTTTAAAAACTCCATAGAGCGAGTGTTTTCAAAGATAGCGGACACTCATATTATTTATAAGCTGAATAATCAAGGCAGAAGACCTGAAGAAGTTTGTTTTTCGTGGATGCGTGGGTTTTTGGTAGCGGAGTTTTTTAAGGATTTTACCGCTTGTCTTTTTGGCGCACAAAAAGAAACCATCAAATTTTTTGGTGGCGATAATTTTGAGAGCATAGAAAGCTTTAAAAGAAGTCCTAAAGCCGATTTTTTGTTAGACAATCATTTATTGCTAGAAATTCAAAGCGGATTTCAAGGGATCAATGACATTAAAGAACATAAAGTTTTAGAGGCTAAAAGGCGTTTGATAACGGATAAAATTCCTACTATTGTGGTGCATTTTGATCTGTTTAACGGGCAAGTAGCGTGCGTAGAAATTTCTAAAATCAAAGACAATGATTTGAATTGGATAACCCGCCAACAAATGGAAGGGCAGAGCGTTTTTAATATTTCGCAAAACTTTTTTGATTACAAAATTACAGAAATGCCTAATAAACCGCTTTTATAAAAATCAATAGCATAAACCAATAGCATAATACGGAATAAAATATTAGGATAATAGCATTAAAAAGGTGGTAGGTGGATTGAATGTTCGTTATTTTTTGCCTAACATCCAGCGTGAGTGTGTGTGTCTCAAATAAGAGAGAAAGTGTTTTAGTGGGCGCGTTTAAACGCTTTAAACAAAAATCCCACTCCCCCCTTATATTTTGATTTGCCTTAGCCTTTTTATTGCCTCCTACTAAAAGTGATCCCATAAACTTCATTCCTGATTTGGAATAAGGGATCAGTAGGGGTTTCTACGCCTTTGGGGAGATCGGCTGGGAAATACACGTCTTTATTGCAACCCATTCTCTCGTATTTTTCAACTTTCAGTGTCCCTACTAATAATTCCTTGTGTTTGCCTTTCCAAAGCGCGGTCGTGTCGTTGGTGGCATCATTTTTATTCGCAAACACCAGATACATTTGGTATTCTATGGGTTTAGTTTTAAGGTGTTGTTGGAATGAAGAGAGCAAATAATTTGAATCTTTTTGCTTTAATTCTTGGGGGTTAAGATACTTAACGCCGTCTTTAGGCACAAATTTCCATCTCGCAGGCAATAATTTCTCTTCCTTATCTTTAAACCTGAACGCATGCACGCTATAATAAGGCGTGTTAGCCACGCTTGAGCTAATCCCTATCGTTTTCATATAGGCGGCAAAATCCCTGTAAGAGGGGACTTCTTCATAAAGCTTTTTGATTCTTGCTTCATCTACCTTGCCATTTTTAGGGATTCTCATCTCAAAAAATTGGGCGAATTCGTTAGGGTTTTTGGCAAAATTGATTTCTGTATTGAGCATCACCATTGTCCAGCTGGCGTTTTGATTTTCTAATTTTAACGCCATTCCCCTAACTTTGCTTTTATCATCCATCGCCACGCCTCCTAAAGAATACCTTACAGACGCAGGGATTTCTTTTTCATTGAGTAGTGGCACATCTAAATCCTTTTTTGCTTGCGCATTAGGGAGGAACACGCCTTTAGCGCAAAACCCCTTAGTGTGGTTGATTTTCATTTTAGGCTCTTTGGCGTTGAGTTTGTAGAAAATATCCGCAATCTCTTCAGCACTCACTTCATGGGCTTTTAAAAAACCCAAGCTAAAAACCAAACACAAGCTCAAACCAATTTTTTTCATTCTTGATCCTTATTATTAATTTATATAAAACAATGCTTTTTATTGTATCAGTAAATTCTCTATTGAGCCTTAAAAAAGCCTTTTTTAAACATCTTATTAGGATCTTAAAAGATTATCTTATCCATTTGCATGCTCATTAGTAAGCTTTAAGGATGAACTTAAGAAAAATTAGCTTGATTTTAAACTAATTCTATATTCTTTTATGCTATAATCATTTCTACAGAGTAATTTATCTATTCTCAGGTAAAGTTAAGGAAGAGGAATGAAATTAAAGAAACGAAAAGTTGCGGCTGCATTGCTAAAGCGTTTTACCTTGCCACTATTGTTCACTACGGGTTCATTAGGGGCGGTTACTTATGAAGTGCATGGAGATTTTATCAATTTTGCTAAAGTGGGTTTTAACCATTCGCCCATTAACCCTGTTAAAGGTATCTATCCTACAGAGACTTTTGTTAACCTTACAGGTAAGCTAGAGGGGTCTGTGCATTTAGGTAGGGGGTGGACCGTGAATTTAGGCGGTGTTTTGGGCGGACAAGTTTATGATAGCACTAGGTATGATAGGTGGGCAAAGGATTTTACCCCCCCAAGCTATTGGGATAAAACTTCTTGCGGCACTGATTTTATGAGCCTTTGTATGAACGCTACTAAAATGTGGCAGCAATCAGGGCCAGGTGGTATCATTAACCCTAGAGGTATTGGTTGGGAATATATGGGTGAGTGGAACGGCTTGTTCCCTAACTACTATCCGGCTAACGCCTACTTGCCTGGTGGCTCAAGGCGCTATGAAGTTTATAAAGCGAATCTTACCTATGACAGCGACAGAGTCCATATGGTCATGGGGCGTTTTGATGTTACGGAGCAGGAGCAAATGGATTGGGTTTACCAATTGTTCCAAGGTTTTTATGGGACTTTCAAGCTTACGAATAAGATGAAATTCTTGCTCTTTAGCTCTTGGGGTCGTGGTATCGCTGACGGTCAATGGTTGTTCCCCATCTATCGTGAAAAGCCTTGGGGTATTCATAAGGCGGGTATTATTTATCGCCCTACAAAGAATCTAATGATTCACCCTTATGTGTATCTTATCCCAGAAGTAGGCACATTGCCTGGTGCTAAAATAGAGTATGATACCAATCCTGAGTTTAGCGGTATGGGCATGAGGAACAGAACGACTTTTTATGTGTTGTATGACTATCGTTGGAATAACGCTGAATACGGCCGTTACGCACCCGCTCGTTATAACACTTGGGATCCGTTCTTGGATAATGGTAAGTGGCGTGGCTTGCAAGGTCCTGGTGGTGCGACACTCTTTTTACGCCACCATATAGACATTAACAACTACTTTGTGGTTGGTGGTGCTTATCTCAACATTGGTAACCCTAACATGAACTTGGGTACTTGGGGTAACATTATCGCTGTGGATGGTATCGAACAATGGGTCGGCAGTATCTACAGCTTAGGGTTTGCAGGGATCGACAACATTACCGATGCTGACGCGTTCACTGAGTATGTTAAAGGTGGAGGTAAGCATGGTAAGTTCAGTTGGAGTCTCTACCAACGCTTCACTACCGCTCCAAGGGCTTTGGAATATGGTATCGGTATGTATCTAGACTATCAGTTCAGCAAACATGTTAAAGCGGGTCTCAAACTCGTATGGTTAGAGTTCCAAATTCGTGCGGGTTACAACCCTGGAACCGGTTTCCTTGGGCCAAACGGTCAGCCGCTTAACTTGAATAATGGTTTGTTTGAATCTTCTGCATTTGCGCAAGGTCCTCAAGACATGGGTGGCATTAAAAAGAGTATTACCCAAGATAGAAGCCATTTGATGACACACATCAGTTATAGTTTCTAAGAGAGTTCTCCCCCTATCTCTTAGATATGCCTTTTTTGTATTTTTATTTTAATATCTTTGGGAGTTAGGGTTTTGGAAATTAAGAAATATTTTTCTTACTCTCTATTTTTTTTGCTTTTTTCTAGTCTTTTTTTATCCAAACTTCAAGCTTATAAATTCAACATGAGCATTGTTGGAAAGGTGAGCAGCTACACCAAGTTTGGCTTTAACAACCAAAGATACCAGCCTTCTAAAGACATTTATCCTACAGGTAGCTACACTTCTTTACTCGGCGAATTGAATTTGAGCATGGGTTTATACAAGGGTTTGAGAGCGGAAGTGGGGGCTATGATGGTAGCGCTTCCCTATGACTCTACCGCCTATCAAGGCAACAATATCCCTAATGGCCAGCCTGGCTCTAGGACCGATCCTTTTGGGGCGGGTATCTTTTGGCAATACATTGGCTGGTATGCAGGGCATAGCGGTTTAAACGTGCAAAAACCTCGTTTAGCCATGGTGCATAACGCTTTTTTGAGCTACAACTACAAAAAAGACAAATTCAGTTTTGGCGTGAAAGGGGGGCGCTATGATGCTGAAGAGTATGATTGGTTCACTTCTTACACTCAAGGGGTTGAAGGTTTTGTCAAATACAAAGACACCAGATTCAGGGTGATGTATTCAGACGCTAGGGCTTCAGCGTCAAGCGACTGGTTTTGGTATTTTGGGCGTTACTACACAAGCGGTAAGGCTCTAATGGTAGCTGACTTGAAGTATGAAAAAGACAACCTAAAAATCAACCCATATTTTTATGCGATCTTTCAAAGAATGTATGCACCAGGCATTAATATCACTTATGACACCAACCCCAATTTCAACAATAAGGGCTTTCGTTTTGTAGGCACTTTCGTGGGGTTTTTCCCCATTTTTGCCACTCCGGCTAATCAAAATGATATTATCCTCTTCCAACAAGTGCCATTAGGCAAGAGCGGGCAAACTTATTTCTTCCGCACCCGTTTTTACTATAATAAGTGGCAATTTGGGGGTAGTGTCTATAAAAATATCGGTAACGCTAATGGCGATATAGGTATTTATGGCGACCCTTTGGGGTATAACATTTGGACGAATAGTATTTATGACGCAGAAATTAACAATATTGTTGGCGCTGATGTTATCAATGGGTTTTTATATGTAGGCTCACAATATAGGGGGTTTAGTTGGAAAATTTTAGGCCGTTGGACGGATAGCCCAAGGGCTGATGAAAGGAGTCTTGCGCTCTTTTTGAGTTATTTTTCTAATAAGTATAATATTAGAATGGATTTAAAACTAGAATATTATGGCAATATCACCAAAAAAGGCTATTGTATTGGGTATTGTGGCATGTATGTTCCAGTCGATCCTAACGGGCCTGGCACGCAACCTTTAACACACAATGTGTATTCTGACCGAAGCCATATCATGTTTAACATCACTTATGGTTTTAGGATTTACTAGTATTTTATCCTTAATGGATATTTTTGATTAGCCTTTTTAAAATATTAAAAGGCTTCGCTCCAATCAAATATTAATACTCAAAAAGCCTTATTTAATTTTATTATTCAATATTTAATACACTAGAACAAAACACCACACCCTACGCAGTTTTTCAATAAGCTAAACGAGTTTAAAGATGATGTTTTTACTACACCAAAGGCTAAAGAATACATTGACATAGCGAGCGGTTTTCATAAGCTTTTTAAAAACGACGCTAAGATCGCCGAGAGTTTAAAGCCCGCCACAACGAAAAATTTAAGCCAAGGTTTAGCGACCACTTTAAGCGGAGCGTTAAAATATCAGTGGACTAAATTTACTTTAGGAACGCTATACCGCAACGCGCCCGATCGCATTTTAGGCGTGAAATTACCTAAAGCTTTAAACGAAGCCACCGCAGGAGCGGCCCTAAAGTATCACATAAAACGCGCGTTAGAGCGAAGCCACTCTATAAGCGAATTTAGTAAGAATTTAGAATTAAGCGCGCAAAAATCACACTTTAGCAACAACACGCTTAAAATCATTGAAGAGCTTAACAACGGAATCAAACAAGCGAGCGAAGAGTTAAGTAAGAAAGCGAGCGATTTACAACACGCTACAACCCCACTCAAAGAATTTGGCAAAAATTACCCCGAGTTTGCTTTAAAGCCTAAGGAAGCGTTAGAGAAGCTATTGCAAGAGAAAAACGGACAAGTCGCAGGTGCAGCTTACAGGGACGATTTAGGAGGGATTGATTTTGTATGGGGCAAGGATGGCAAAGATGGCTACGGATTAGCGCACATCTTAGAAAAGAGAGAAAAACAATACACAAGATTAGGATTAAATGCAGAGCAAATTAAAGAAAGAACCGATGAGTTATTGAAACCTATCCCTGAAGTCATTGAGAACGGAACATTATTTAAAGACGATTTAGGGTGCGTTAGCGTGGAATTAAATAATATAAGAGTTGGGCTAAAAAACACATGGGATAATAACAACCTAAATAATCATTTTGTGGTTACTAGCTACGAGAGGGATGAAAAAGTATTAAGGGAGTTAGAAACCAAACCGCCACTTTCTAACGATTACAAAGACAATAGCAACTATAGTGCCTTAAACCTTAACAAAAACGATCCTAACACAAACGCACTAAAAAATCAAGAACCGCCGTTATCTATATTAGAAAAAAGCCAACTAGAGAAGCAAAAGAAACTAGAAAGCGAGCGGTTAGCTAAAGCAGAAAAAGAACGCGCCCAAAAGATTAAAAATAAAGAAGAAGCCGAATTGAGAGATAAAATCAGAGCGCAAAAAAACGCCACGCTAGGAAAAAGCGAATTAGACAGAGAAATTTCCAAAAGCGAAAACATACCCTATAAAGAGCTAGAAAACGCCCCTAAAACGAGCGTTAGCTTAAACGATGATGAAATACACCCCTTAAAGTTTGTGATCGTCAATAAGAGCGATTTAAAGCCCAATTTCAAAAACACAGGCACGCAAACACGCACCGCAGTGGATAGTAAGAAAGTAGAAGAGATAGCCGAGCGCTTTGATCCTAAATTGATTATAGGGCGAGGGGGTTTTGATGATTTGCCCATTATCTTACCAGACGGTCAGATTATAGCAGGAAACCACAGAACAAAAGACATGCTAAACTTCACCGCAGAGAGTAGAAAAAAATACGAACAAGCGATTAAGGAAAATTTCAACATTGAATTGAAGCCTGATGAACTTTTAGTTAGAATGCCAGATCAGGAATTAAACGATAAAGAAATTTTCAAGTTAGCGAGCAAATCTAACGAAAACCGAGCCAACAGCTTCAGCGATACGCTTTTAAGCACGATGAGCAGTTATAACGACAAATTGAAACATTTAACACCTAAATTTGAAAGCGACAGCGTAGAGAATTTAGCCAATCAGGTTGCAAGAGCGTTAGAGAAAGACGCTAAAATCCCAAGTCATACCCAAGTAGAAAACGCTAACATAGCCCTTTTAAGCCATTATGCCAGAAACACCCCTAATAACAGCTTTTTAGAAGTGTTTGATAACGCTTATAAAAACCTAGACAGAGAGCAGTTTAAAGCGTTTAAGGAAATGTTTGCCTATAACAGCGCGAACTTTCACAATCTCAATAACGATACCATGCTTAAAAAATTCACTATTTCACCATATCTAACCGATGCGCTAGACACTAGCGCTAAAATGCTTGAAAGCGGTAATAGAGCCGATAATTTCAGCAAGTTAGTGAATGATATTAACTACTTAGTCAATAGCACAGATGAAAACGGCATGAATGCTTTCATTAAAGAAAACAAGGACGCTTACCACAGCGTGATAAGCGAATTATTAGGGAGTTCTTTTGCGCGTTTTTTGCGCCTTGAAAACCCTAGCGCGCAGTTTTACGAGTTTTTGACAAAAGCTAAAGACCGAATGATAGAAAACGCAGCCGATATTTTTTCAGGAACGAGCAAGCCTATTCATCAAATCAATATTTTTGATTTTATTAAATATGGTATTGAAAGCGGTAAAAGCAGTAAGGAGAGCAGGGAACTATTAGATTTATTGCCAGAGTTAGAAAAGAAGTTTAACGCTCATGAGAAGTTTTTACAAGGAATTAAAAAATG
>NZ_CBPT010000022.1:0-15923 GCF_000476855.1 Helicobacter pylori SA221C | reverse complement strand
TGTTTTTGTATGTAATTGCATTGATGTTTCCAATAATCAAAAACTTCTTGCTGTGTTCGATCAATTGCGCTACAAACTCTCTAAAAAGTGAAAAAGGTGGATTAGTTACTACAATATCTGCCTCTTTTAGCAATTGAATGCTCTCCTCACTACGAAAATCGCCATCTCCTTTAAAAAATTTCAATCCATCAATGGTTGTTTGCCAATCCTTTTTCCCTTCATACTCGCAATAAAATCCCTTTGAGATTTTATTGCTATTACTAGATATTTCTGGTTCCATATAACAAGCAGAAATTAATTTTTTAAGCCCTAGTTCTTGAAAATGAACAAAGAAGTATTTAAAAAAATTACTCACCCTTGCATCATCACAATTACAAAAAACAACTTTATTTTTAAAATGTTGTTTATAGTATTGCAACTCATTTTCTATATCTACCAATTGCGTATAAAATTCATCGCTTTTCAGTCGTTTAGCTTTTTGTAATGCTTGATTAGTTGCTTTTCGCATTATTTTTACCAACAATTTGATTAAAAAGTGAACTACCTAAGACTCTAAGAGAAGTTTTAGCCGCTTCAAACATGACTTCAAACATTTTATTTAAATCCCATTTTTGTCCATCTCCTTGTGTGTAAATAGAAATAGCCTGTAACATAATAACTCTATCTTTATGCTGAACAAACTTGTTTTGACATAAATTTTGATTGACGGGCATTCCGTAATTAGCTGCCGTTAATTTATCCAATCTATTAAGAACTCCAGAATTATACTCAAGAATTACTACCCTTCCATCAGGTCTTTTTACCGATATGGTTTGAGTTAAAAAATTAGAGCCTTCTAAAAATAAAATGTTAAGGAAAATGCAATTCTTTGAGCATAAAATTAGCCATTTCAGCAATATTTTTATACGCTCTTTCTATAGCATTCCCAGCTTGCATTAAATCTTGATTACTATCTTTACCCACCAATATTCCTTTTTGAATATTTTCTATATCTTTTCCCTGATATTTAGCTTCTGTTATCAATATAACTCTCCAATTCCTTTCATCATCTTTAACCTCAATAATACCTCCATCAGGTTTTATTTTAGAACTTTGAATAAACAAGGTTCTTCCAAGCTCACTATCAAGTCCTTGCAATACGGAATTAATTTCTCTCTTAGTTATGCTTGCTCTGTGCCTAAATGACAAGCCATTAAATTCATCTTCAAGTTTTTGCATAACAAGTTTAAAGATACTGCTCACACCCATATCATGCAATTTGGCATCATCGGTAAAAATATTCGTAACACCTAAAGACTCTTTATGCTGTTTGCTTAATCTTTGAGATTGATTTTTTTAGCCATTTTCTATCTCAAAATTTTCACTTCTTCTTCTAAATGAATGCCGTATTCTTGTAACACTCTAGTTTTAGCGAGTTCTATCAGATCCAGGGCTTCTTCAAATTCTGCACCCCCCAAATTCACCAAAAAATTCGCATGCTCTTTGGCAAAGCCCACTCTTTTTAGACAATACCCCCTTAAGCCCACGCCCTCTAAAAGCCTGCCGGCATAATCGTTAGGCGGGTTTTTGAAACAGCTCCCAAAATTAGGCAATTTGGGGTGGCTTTTGCGCATGCTTTGACACGCTTTTAAAACTTCTTCTCTAAAGCCATGCGTTTTTTTAAACCTCGCTCTTAAAACAACGCCGCTAAATCCGCTACTGCGATAGCCCAACCCCAAAGCTTCTTTTTCTAGCCATTCGCCATTAATGCAAGCGCTTTCTAAAACATTTTTGATTTCAAATTCTTTCATGCCCGCATTCATTTTAACTAACGCCCCCAAAGTGCCAGGCAATTGCCCTAAAAACTCCAAACCCTCTAAATCGTTCGCTCTAAAATAATTAAAAATTTTAGACGAGTTGGCCGCCCCCCCTATTTCAACGCATTCGCCCTGATCGCAAATATAATCGTAGTTTTTGCCTAAAAGGGCGAGATTTTTCGCGCTAGGGGCGATTAAAAGGTTGTTCGCTAAACCGATAATCTGGTGTTCTTGAGAAATTTCATTGTCGTTTTCTAAAACGCTCACTTTTAAAGGCGTGCCGATTTTCACGCTGCTGTAACGAGAAAAATCAATGATGGTTTCTAGCATTTTCTAGCCTATGATTTTAGGAATGAGCTTGATTAAGGTTTTGGTGTAGTCTAAAAGCATGTTCGTCATCCACGGCATGGTTAAAATCAGCACCCCAATCACGGCTAAAATCTTAGGCACAAAAGACAAAGTCATTTCATTGATTTGAGTGGTCGCTTGAAAAATACTGACTAATAGCCCTACCACTAAGCCCGCTAGTAATACCGGTAAAGAAATCATCAAAGTGATTTTATAAGTCTCAATGGCGAGTTTCATGAGTTGTGATTCCATAACATTCCTTTTATCTTAAGATTTCTTCTAATTGCTGAAAGCTTGTTTCAAAAGGCTGCAAAGCGTTTTCATCTTGCGCTAAAAACTGTTCCATTAAAGCCTTTTTCTTAATCGCTTCATCAAGCTCTTTATCGTTCCCCATTTGATAAGAGCCGATGCGAATGAGCATTTCATTTTCTTTCAATAACGCATACAAACGGCGGAATTTTCTCGCATAAAGGTTTTGAGACTCGCTGATGATGTCTTTAGCCACCCTTGATGCGGAGTTTAAAATATTGATAGGCGGGTAGATCCCATAATCGGTCAATTCCCTGCTTAAGACAATATGCCCGTCTAAAATACTCCTAGCCTGATCGGCTATGGGATCACTCAAATCATCGCCCTCTACTAGCACGCTAAAAAAAGCGGTAATGCTCCCCTTATTTTCTTCCTTGCCCGCTCTCTCCATTAATTGAGGCAATAAGGAAAGCGCGGATGGGGGGTAGCCTTTGGAAGTGGGCGGTTCGCCTAAGGCTAAACCGATTTCTCTTTGAGCCATAGCGAAACGAGTCACTGAATCCATGATGAATAACACGTCTAGCCCTTGGTTTTTAAAATACTCCGCCACGCTCATCGCACAAAAAGCCCCGTATTTGCGCATTAAAGGGCTATCATCGCTCGTAGCGACCACCAACACGCAAGAGCTTAAATCCCCTTTTAAGTTTTTCTCTATAAATTCAGGGATTTCTCTGCCCCTTTCCCCAATCAAAGCGATCACTTTAATCGGCGCTAAGCAACCCCTAGTGATCATGCCCATTAGCGTGGATTTACCCACCCCAGAGCCGGCAAAAATGCCCAGTTTTTGCCCCTTACCGCAAGTCAAAAGCCCATCAATGCTCTTCACCCCCACGCTAAAAACTTCATCAATCAAGCCTCTTTTTAAAGGGGCTATAGGCGTTGTAATCACAGGTGCTAATCGTTCATAATCTAGCACCCCCTTATTGTCAATGACTTGCCCTAAAGGGTTAAGCACCCTCCCTAAAAGATTACGGCCCACAGGGAAATTCAACCCCTCTTTTAAAAACAGCACCTTATCGCCAGCCCTAGATCCCTCTATAAAATTAAAGGGCGTGAAGCCAAACTGCTCTTTTTCTGCCACTACCACCATTCCCACGCATTCGCTGCCATCGCTTTTTTCAATCTTCACCACATCGCCCACAGACGGGTTAAAACCATCCGCATAAACGATATTGGGCATGATTTTTTTCACGCTCCCGTAGCGAGGCGATAGATCAAAATGCTGATTCAAGCGGTTTTTTAAGGATTTTAGGGGCATTTAAAGCTCTTTAGTCCATAAGACTTCAGCGATTTGGCGCTCATTGTTGATCCTATTCACATGCACAATCACATCAATCGCGCTCTTAAAATACGCTCGCATCAAATCCTTATCCAAAGAATGCGTATAACGCATGCTCAAATTCAATGAAAGGGCTTCTAAAGTGTTTTGAGCGCTATTAGCGTGAATGGTTGAGAGCATGCCCTTATGCCCGGTGTTTCCTAAACGCAAAAAAAGCGCCGCATTCCTAGTATCAATCTCGCCCACAATGAGCCTGTCCGGGTTTAAGCGCATGGCCATATTGAGAGCGTCTTCATAATTAAAGCGCGTGTTCTCTTGCTTGCCCACTAAAAGCCCCACGCAATTACTAAACGCCTTTAAATCCAATTCTTGGCTGTCTTCAACGCTCACCACCCTTTCGTCTTTATTGACGCAATCTAAAAGAGCGTTTAATAGGCTTGTTTTACCGCTTGAAGTCTCCCCACTAATGAGAATGTTATGCCCTTTAAGCGCTAAATCTTTCAAACCCTTTGGATCGCTTGCTTTGAAAGTGAAATCGTCTAAACTTAAGGGCTTAAGCCTAGGCACACGGATATTGAGCGTGATTTGATTGTTCGTGGTGATGCTAAAATGATTCGCGCTCACCCTATAGCGCGTGAAAGGGATAGAGCAATTTAAGGTGGGGTGCTCTTCATCAAAAAACAACCCCCTAAAACTGGCCAATTGCTCGCAAAACCTCAATAAAAATGCCTTATCAAAAAGCGCATGCCCTCTTTTTTCTCGTGTGTTATTGACTTTATAAAGCCAAAGCTCCTGCTCGGTATTGATGATAAGCTCGGTGATCCCGCTTTCTAAAAAAGGGGTAAAATGACCGATTAGGGCTTGTAAAACTCTATGGGTTTGTAAAGTTTCCAAAAGCCCTATCCTTTTATCATCGCTCTTTTAAAACCTCTTCGCAGCGCTTGCAAGGGGTGTTTTCTAACTCGCTTTTAAAACGCCAACACCTGGGGCATTTATAAAAGGGGGCTTTAAAGAGCGTGAATGCTGGCGTTTCGCTCAATTTTTCTTTTGCAACCCCTACAAAGCTTACCATCAGCAATTCTTCTACTAAATTTTCACGCAACGCTTTTTCTTTCACTTCAATAGCACACTCCAACGAATTTTTCACCACGCCTTCTTTTTTCAATCGGTCTAACTCTTCATTAAAGGCAGAACGCAAGGCTAAAACGGCTTCAAAATTTTCTGGTTTTTTAAACTCTTTAAGGTGGAGTTTTTCTGAAACGCTAATGCCTTTTAGATCAAACACATCTTTAGCTTGTAAAAACGCGCAAAGCACCTGGCTATGCTCTAAAACTTCTTCAATCGTGTGCGTTAAAATCGGGGCTAAAAAGTAGCACAATTGACTGGCCACAGCGAGTAAGACCATTTGAATGGCTTGGCGTTTTTCATTATTTTTACTATCGCAATACAAGCTATCCTTACAAGCGTCTAAATAAATCCCGCTCAATTCATTGGTAACAAACGCCATTAAAATATTCAGGCCTTTCACAAAATCATGCTCTTCAAACGCGCTATTGACTCCAGTGCTTATGGTTTCTAAAGCCTCTAATATAAAATGATCTAAAGGGCTAAAGTCATGGGAGCGTTCTAAATTCTTAAGATCCATATCGCTAAAATTAGCGAGTAAGAATTTCAAAGTGTTGCGGAATTTTTTATAATGCTGTTCTGTTTGAGTGAAAAAGGTTTGAGAGACCCTCAAATCGTTTTGATAGTCATTAAACGCTACCCACAAACGCACCACATCGCTCCCATGCTTTTTGAGTAAGTTGTCCAAAGACACCACATTGCCCTTAGACTTGCTCATTTTCTCGCCCTTTTCATCTACGATGAAGCCATGCGTGATGACCTTTTTAAAAGGGGCTTGGTTGTTTAAAACACAACCGATTAGAAGCGAGCTTTGAAACCACCCCCTATGCTGATCGCTCCCTTCTAAGATCACATCGCTAGGGCTTTGCCCTTTTTCTCCATGATAGTCTTCTAAAACCGCCTTAAAGGTACTGCCGCTATCAAACCACACGTCTAAAATGTGCATGACTTTTTCATAATGTTTGGCGTCCTCTTGATAGCTAGGGGGCAATAAATCTTTCACGCTATACTCCCACCACACATCACAGCCTTTTTTTTCAAAAAGATGGGCTGCATGCTCTAAAACTTCGCTTTCAAAACAAGGCTTATTCGTGCGTTTGTCTATGAAAAAGGCCAGTGGCACGCCCCATTTTCTTTGCCGGCTCAAGCACCAATCAGGGCGGTTTTCTATCATGGTTTTTAGGCGGTTTTTCCCGCTGCTTGGCACAAATTCCACCTTTTCAATCGCATCTAAAGCCACTTCTCTTAAGGTTTTTTGAGAGCCATCATTTTGGATAAAAGGCTCATCCATTAAAATAAACCATTGCGTGGTCGCTCTGTAAATCACAGGCTTGTGCGTCCTCCAGCAATGCGGGTAGGAATGCTCAATCTCTTGCTCTAGCAATAAAGAATCGCCCAATTGCTCTATAATGCGTTTTTGAGCCTTAAAAACATGCTCGCCCAGATAGCTTTCATCTAATAGTTGGTTACGGATAATGCCCTCATCATAGCAACCCTTTTCATCTACAGACATTAACACTTCTAAATGGTATCTTAAGCCTAAATAGTAGTCCTCTTCACCATGCCCAGGTGCGGTATGCACGGCTCCTGTGCCATCTTCTAAACCGACATGCTCTCCTAGAGTGATTAGGGAATCTCTTTGGTTTAAAGGATTGAGCGCTTTCAAGTATTCTAAATCATTGGCATTGAATTCATGCGTGATCTCGCTATCCACCACCCCTAAAGCGGCTAACTTTTCATGCAAGACTTTAGCGACTAAATAGCCTTTTTGGGTGAGCGCATAAACAGCGTCTTTTTTCAAAGCGATCGCCACATTCGCATACAAAGTCCAAGGCGTGGTCGTCCAAATCACCAAGCTCGCTTTTTTAACCTTTAATTTTTCTAAACTCTCCTTTTTCAAACCAAACGCCACGAAAATGGAGGGCGATTTTTTCATCTTGTATTCCACTTCAGCTTCCGCTAAAGCGCTCTCGCATGCATAACTCCAATAAATAGGCTTGTGGCGCTCTTTCAAAAGCCCTTTTTTAGCCACTTCCACTAAAGCCCTATAAATGCTCGCTTCAAATTTAAAATCCATGGTTTTATAAGGATCTTCAAAATCCCCCAAAACGCCTAATTGCAAAAATTCATTCTTTTGGATCTCTAAAAACTTCTTCGCATGATCTCGGCACTTTTCTCTAAACAGCGTGGGGTTTTCCAGACTTGTTTTTTCTTTTTCTAATCGCTCTAAAATTTGTTGCTCAATGGGCAAACCATGGCAATCCCAACCGGGCGTGTAATAGATTTTCTTACCCTTAAAATATTCTCTCTTAACGACAATGTCTTTTAAAATTTTATTTAAGGCATGCCCTAAATGCAAATGCCCGTTCGCATAAGGCGGCCCGTCATGCAAAGTGAAATCCCCATGGTTATCTTTCCTAGCTTGCATGCGTTTAAACGCTTGTTGCTCTTGCCATTTAGCGTAAGTTTTAGGCTCATTAACGCTCAAATTCCCTTTCATAGAAAAGGTGGTTGCGTTTAAGTTTAGGGTGTCTTTGTATTCTTTCACTGATTGATCCTTGGTCTTTTATCTTTATTCTTTTGTTTTAGGAGCGATATAAAGGTGTGTGTCTTTTCGTGGCACATTTTTTAAAGTGGGGATTTGTAAAATCGTGTATTCTTCTATCCCTTTTAAATAGTGCAAGCTAATCACATCGCCTATTTTCACTTCTTTACTAGCCTTAGCACAACTCCCATTAAGCCACACCGCCCCTACATTACACATATCTGTCGCTAAAACGCGCCGCTTCACTAAACCCACTGATTGTAAAAATTTGTCTATTCGCATGCGTTTATTTTACCCTATTCTTTAAGTTTTTATCCATAACTTATAAGGGTTTTAGTTTTAGCATGTTAGCATTCAGCCACCACTCTTTTTAAGGAATTTGTTTGAAGTTTCAAATCGTGAGTTTGTTAGCCGCTCTTTTATTAGCCTCTTGTTTGCCCCCTAAAGGCCATCATTCTGGTTTGGTGAATCTTTATATCGCTCATCAAGGCCAAAGCGTGCGCACTTATTGGCGCAAAGTGGATAGAGAAGTTGTCGCCAAACACAATGAAGCGCTTAAAACAAACCCTAAAGCAAAGCTCAAAGACCCTAGGGGGCCTTTATTCATGCTAGGGAGTGAGCGTTTCATGCTTTTATGGAAAAACCGCTACGCTTTAGCCAAAGTTCAATCGTTCAAGCTAGAGCCTGGGTTTTATTACTTGGATTCTTTTAGCGTGGAAACTCAAAAAGGCATCTTGCAGAGCGCTCCTGGCTATTCATACACCAAAAATGGCTATGATTTCAAAAACAACCGCCCCTTTTTCCTAGCCTTTGAAGTCAAACCTGACAGCAAAATCATTCTTCCTAGCGTGGAATTGAGCCTGATTAAAACCCCTAGAGGCTTTTTAGGAGTGTTCTTGTTTGACAATAACGAAAAGGGGGCCAATACCCAATGGATTGAAGGGAGCTTGAACTTAAAGCTTAAAAACGCTTCTTTTAAAGACGCATGGGGGTTGGAACCATAAAGCATGAAGCGATCGCTCGCTTTTCGTAAGCTCTTTATGATTAGATTGTAAAAAAATGCCTTGAGTATTTTTTAGATTTTATTACCCCTATTCAATTGGAACAAAGCCATTAATTTTTTAAAAACTTTTAAAACCGATAAACATAATCCGCGCTCCAAGTAACATAGCTTTCAAAAATGCCCCTAGGGGTTTTTGCTTGTAAAACCCTAGCACTTTCACAACTCTTTAACTTTTTTAAAGAACAACTAGGAGGTCGCCATGGATGCTTGCGCTCAATTCTAGCGTGTGGCGTTTATCGCCCATTCTTAGCCCTAACGAACCATAGCCCTGAAATTGCGCTAATATATCACCAAAATCTTTAAGAACCTTGGCTGTTACGCTCTCACCCCCTAACCCAGCCCCTATAAAATAACCGATGAAAAACTTCTCATTTTCATACACATTGTGTAAAAAATCTAACAAAAGCTGTAAATTGACATTGTTATCATACCACCATTAAAAAAAGAAACAGGACTTATTGTGTCTATGGGTATCACTCCCAATAAGTATTGTTGGTATTTATCTTTTTCCATGTAATTGCCCGCTTTATAGGAATATTGGAACCCTCCCCTAACGCCAAAACCCATTTTTTTAATCTTAACAGGAGCGATATACTGATACCCCACTTTAAAGTTAAAGCCGTTTAAAATGGTGCTGGAATCTTTTCTTTCTAAGAGTCTTCCACTAAAGAAGTGAGGTCGCAAAACAAAACTATCTTTATAAGTTAAATTCCATGAAAACATCCCGCTATAGCTAAGACCGGCAAAAAGAGCGCTTTTATCCGCTCTTTGATTCTTAGCCTTAGCTTTTTCTGCCTTAACTTTTTCTTTCGCTAAAGCTTCTTGAACTTTCTTTCCAACGAGTTCATTAAGCTCGCTCTCATCTATGGCGTGGCTAAGACTAAACCCTAGCGCAGAACACAGAGCCAAAAATAAAAATTTGGTTTTTAAAAATGGGGGGTAATTTGCATATTCTTTCCTTGATTGGAAAATTGTTTTAATATTTTGAATGTTGTAAAATATTGAAACTTAAATGAAGGAGTTTTAACAATATGATTAGATAAAAAGGACTTTTTATAGGCATTAATGAGTATTTTTAACATTAATGAGCGTTATAAAAATCAAATTAAGCGTGCGGTGGTTTGATTGGATTTAAGGGGCTTGATTAGGATTAGTGAGAATGAAATGCTTGTATTTTAAAATCAAAAGCCAGAGACAACTCTAGTTAAGCTGCCCCTAGCCACACCGATATTACTCGTGATGCCCGTGGCAACAACCTTCTTCTTGATGATGACTGTTGCTAGAGCTACAACAACCTTCTTCATGATGAGAGCTGTGATGGTGATGGTGGTGTTCACCGCCGTGATAGTGGTGGTGGTGTGTGTGATGGTGGTGGTGGTGGTGTCCGCCGTGTTGTTCTTCATGGTGTGCCATGATAACTCCTTTGGTTAAAAATTTAAATTCTAGCTCACTGGCTAGGATTTTATTTTACAATATAAAATCCAATCAATTGTTAATGAAAGAAAATTTAGCGCTAATTTTTGATCTATATCGCTCAATATTTGAAAAACTACCGCAAAGAATTTTAAATTTTCTGCTGGAGTTTTTTCTCCCTCAACTGTCCGCAAGCCGCTTCAATATCCAAAGCTTTAGACTCTCTAATGGTGCATAATAAGCCTTTAGAGTTTAGAAAATCCGCAAACATTCTAGCGCTCTCTAAACTCGGGCGTTCAAACTTAGAGCCTTCATGCGGGTTGAATAAGATCAAATTCACTTTGGATTTAATGCCGTTTAAAAGTTTTAAAAGTTTTTTAGCGCAATCCAGGCTATCGTTTAAATTTTTGATCAAAAGGTATTCAAACATCACCCTTTTTCGTTGCTCTAAAGGCCATTTTTTCACTTCATTCAAAACGCATTCAATATTGTATTTTTTATTCAAGGGCATTAAAGATGAGCGCGTTTTATCATCTACGGCGTGTAAGGATATGGCTAATTGCACGCCCAAATTCTTACTCGCTAAAATAGGGATTTTATCCGCTACGCCACTAGTGGAAATGGTGATTCGTTTAGGGGAAATTTGCATGCCGGTATTAAAAATCTCAATCGCCTTGCACACCTCATCTAAATTGTTCAAAGGCTCGCCCATTCCCATAAAAACAATATTGAGCGCTTTTTCAATGGGGAGGTTATTATCCTCTTTAATGAGTAAAGCTTGTTGGACAATCTCGCTCGCTTTTAAATCCCTTACAAAACCGCCTTTTTGAGTGAAACAAAACGAGCAACCCACTTGACAGCCGATTTGACAAGACACGCACACGGTGTATTTTTCCCCCTCTAAAATGGCGTTAGTCTCTTTGTCAACCTTTTTATCTTTCATTTTCAAAAACACCGCTTCAAAAGTGTGGTTATCCCTCAAAGATTTAAAAAGGTATTTTTTAGAGCCATCAACGCTCTCCCTCACATGCGTGATTTCTATCGTGCGCAAAGTAAATTCTTGCTCCAAAGAAGCGATAAAATCTTTTGAAAAATTATTTTGCATGTCTTTAAAGCTCGTTTTATACTTCGCATAAAGCCACAAATAAAGTTGTTTAGCCCTAAAACTTGGCTTTAAAAGTTGGCTCAATTCCTTTAAAGTGAAATCATAAATGCTCGCTTTCATGCTTTAAGCCCTAATTCTAAAAGTTGGTGCAAGTGCAAGACCCCTAAAACCTTATTGCAATCATCTACGCACACTAAAAGCTGGATTTTATGGCGCTCTAAAAATTCTAACGCCTCTAAAAGAAGAGCGTCTAAATTCTTAAAGCTTTTGGGTTTTAAAGTGGCAAAATATTTCACTTCGCTCTCCAAACTAACCCCTTTTAATAACGCCCTACGGACATCGCCATCGCTTAATACCCCCATAAGTTCGTTATTAGCATTCACTAAAATCGCGCTGCCTAAGCGTTTTTCACTCATTTCTATGAGCGCGTCTTTAAAGCGTGTGTCAGGAGGGATTAGGGGGAGGTTGGTGGTTTGCAGTAAATCTTTAACCTTGACAAAAAGTTTTTTGCCTAAAAGCCCGCCCGGATGAAAAGAAGCAAAATCTTCTTGGCTAAAGTTTTTCGCCCGCATCAAACATGCCATTAAAACATCGCCTAAAGCTAAAGTTAGGGTAGTGGAAGTCGTTGGGGCGGTGTTAATGGGACAAGCTTCTTTTTTAATTTTTAAGCTTAAATAATAATCGCCTAGTTTAGAGAGCGAACTATTAGGACTTTTAGTGAAAGTGATGATTTTATGGCTCAAGCGTTTTAAATGACTCACTAAATTCAATAATTCTAAAGACTCACCCCCATAGCTAATCATTAAAATCACATCGTTTTTTTCCACCATGCCCAAATCCCCATGCATGGCTTCTGTGGGGTGTAAAAACGCGCTCCTGTTACCGGTGCTTAGCATGGAAGCGCTGATTTTTTGCGCCACTAAAGCGCTCTTACCCACGCCCACGATCACAAGCTTACCCCCTTTTTCTTGGCTCTCTAAAATAAGCTTGACAATCGCTTCTAAATCGTTAGGTTTTTGGAATTGTTGAACGCTCTCTAAAAGCGCGCTCGCTTCATCTTGCAAGACTTGTGAAGCGATAGCGTTACAATCAAAAAGAATGGGCATGACAAATGATAGCCGGGTATTTTCTAAACTTTTTAAAGAGCGCTTTTCTGATGAAATTACGAGTGTGATCTTCTAATTTTTTAGGGTTATTCAAAATCTCAGCGTTAGCGGATTTGATTAACATTTCTAAGCCCCCTTGAATTTCTTTAATCAAATGCTTTTCATCTTTAAAGCCCACAAGCCCTAAACTAGAAAATTGAGAGCTTTCTAAAAGCGCTTGTTTGTTTTTATTCACAAAGATCGTAGCCACAAACACCCCCGCGCTAGCGACTTCTTCTCTTTGTTGGACGATGCTCGTGTCAATACTCAAATTGCTTTGGTTATCCACATAGCTTTTACCGCTTTTAATCGTGCCGACTTTTTTAATAAATGTGGGGCTAACTTCCACTTGATCGCCATCTTCCATCAAATAAATATTTTTTTCAGGCACTCCGCAAGCAATAGCGGTTTGTTTGTGGCGCGCGACATGGTTGTATTCCCCATGCACGGGCAGGAAAAACTTAGGCTTAATGAGTCTTAGCATGAGCTTTTGCTCTTCTTGGGCGGCATGCCCGCTCACATGGATATTGTCAAATTCTTGATAAGCCACTTTAGCTTCTTTTTTGATCAAGAAATTCAATACCGCTGAAACGCTCGCTTCATTACCAGGAATGGCTTTAGCGGAAATAATGACTAAATCGTTGGGTTTGATAGAAATGTGGCGGTGCTCATCTGTCGCCATGCGATAAAGCGCGCTCATGGTTTCGCCTTGTGAGCCGGTCGTTACGATTAAGACTTCATTGTCCGGGTATTTAGCGACTTCATTGGCTTCAATAAAGGATTGATAAGGCAAATGGATATAGCCTAATTCTCTGGCAATGTCTAGGTTTTTTTCCATAGAGCGCCCGATCACAGCGATCTTGCGGTTGTATTTAATGCCGTATTGTATGGCTTGATAGACCCGGTGGATATTGCTAGAGAATGTGCTCATAATCACCCTCCCTTGCGCTTCTTTAAAAAGCGTGTCAAAAGCCGGTGCTATGGTGCTTTCACTCGGCGTGGTTCCGGATTTATGGGAGTTAGTGGAATCGCTTAATAAAAGCATCACGCCCTTTTCGCCATAGTGCGCTAAACGATACAAATCCGTGGGCAAATTATCCACTGGAGTGTGATCGATTTTAAAATCGCCGGTGTGGATGATCGTTCCCGCTTTAGTTTGGATCGCTAAAGCGCTGCTGTCAATGATAGAATGCGTGATGTGGATCCATTCAATGATAAATTCGCCTACGCTAATGGGGCAACGCTTTTCTACGATTTTAAAATACGAGCGGTATTTTTTCAAACCATGTTCATCAAACTTGCTCCCGATCAGCCCCAAACTCAAAGGCGTGCCATAAAGGGGGAATTGCAACTCTTTAAACAAATAAGGCGTGGCCCCTATGTGATCTTCATGGGCATGGGTGATGATAATACCGGCGATTTTGTCCTTGATTTGGTGCAAGTAGGAAAAATCCGGGATTAAAATATCCACGCCAAAAAGCCCTTCTTTAGGGAAGCTCATGCCCACATCAATCACGATTGCGCTTTTTGGGGTTTCAATGACCATCATGTTCCCCCCAATCTCGCCCAAGCCCCCTAAAGGCGTGATCTTAACGCTCGCTTTAGAGTTTAAATTCATCTTATAATGCGGGTTTAAATGCTCCACTTGGATCTTGTTATTCGCTTCAACGCCCTTTTTTAACTCCTTATGAAAGCCTAAAGTCCCTCTCTCATTCACATGCAAAATTTCCGTAACGCCCTCTACTTTGTTGTTATCCAGTTCTTCTTGGGCGTAATTTCGTGTTTTTTGAGGGGCATGTTTAGGTTTGTGGTGGTGATTTGGCTTTTTGTTGGGGCGATGCTCTTTTTTATAGTGCGAAGGCGCTTCATGGTGTGAAGACTCTGCGTTTTTTTGCGCGTTTTCTCTGAAACGCTTTTTGCGGTTGGTGAATCGCTCAAACGCTCCGGCTCGCGCCTCATGGTGATCTTTTGAGTTTTCACTGCTGTTTTCATGGTTTTCATTATTTTGGTTGTTATCAGTCATAACGATTATTCCTTTATTTCAATTTTTTAAAAAGGCATTAGCCTTTTAAAAGGTAATTTAAGAGCTTGAGATAATCTTTTATCTCAGACGCTCTCACGCTTGTTGGTTGGTTTTCTAACGCTAAAAAATCTAACACCTTATCAAGCTTTTCTTTATAAGAAACGCTTTTTTTAAGATTGTTTGAAAGCGTCTTCCTAGGAGATGAGAAACAGGCTTTCAAAAAATCTTCTAATGTTTCAAACCCTTTTTGTAGGGCTTCTTCAAAAAATGGTGCTTGGAGTAATGAAGCCAACGCCTTTTCTTTCAGCGGCTCTTTAATCACTTCAAACACGCTAGAAAACACCTTTGGAGGCGGGCTAAACGCGCTAGGCGGCACATCAAACAAAAGGGTAACATTCCCCATCGTGTGCGCTAAAACGCTTAAAGCGTTCTGTGAATCTTTAGTGCAAAACTTGAGCGCCACTTCCTTTTGCGTCATCACCAATAAACCCCTGCATTTAGGGTCTTTGAGCGCGTTTAAAACAAGCCTGGTAGCGATATAATAAGGCAAATTAGAAATCAAAAAATAAGGCTCTTCTTCTTTTAAAAAAAGAGCGTCTTTTTCCACTAGTTCTAATTCAAAAGGCTTTTTTTCTGCCTTTAATCTCGCTCGCATTTTCTCGCACAAGCTGCCATCTATCTCATAAGTCTTTAAAGGATAGCGATCCAACAACTTAAGAGTCAAATCCCCTAGCCCCACGCCGATTTCAATTAATTTCAATGGGTTTAAGGGGGGCAAAGCATTAACAATTCTGTCTAAAAACGACTCGTCCGTTAAAAAATGCTGTCCTAAAGACTTTTTAGCTACTACCATAAGAAGCACTTCTAAAATTCCTCATATTATACCTTAAAAAGGGGATTTGTCTTCTCTTTTTAATGCAACTTCTTTTATTATAGCTTTTTTCATTCAAAGATGTTGGTAGTTTGGTAGTTTTGACAATAGAAGCACTTAAATTGGCACTCGTATTAAAAATTAGTATTAAAATCTTTTTCGTTAATAATTGGTTAGATTTTGCATTATAAAATGAAATCCTAGCCGATGAGCTAGAATTTAAATTTCAATTAAAGGAGTCATCATGGCACACCATGAACAACAACACCAAGCGCAACAACAGCAACAACAACAGGCTAACAGCCAACACCACCACCATCACCATGCGCACCACCACCATTATTATGGCGGCGAACACCATCACCATAATGCACAACAACACGCCGAACAACAAGCAGAGCAACAAGCTCAACAACAGCAACAACAAAAAGCACAACAACAAAACCAACAATATTGATTGGGGCGTTTGTGGGGGCGGCCTTAGGGCTACTCCTGGCTTTTAGCTCTTTTGATCCAGTAAATCTATCAATTCAAACCAACCCTTTTAATTCCATTAGATTTTTAAACTTTTAAAATCCCTCTTTTTGATGCTTGTCAAATGGCTCTGTTTTCTGTCTAATAAAGATAAGCTTATTCATTGAGTGGTCATTGGGGCGTAAAACTTCATGGTTTGGCATGCGTATTGGATGCGATCTAGGGGTGTTTTAAGGGGGTTTGTTGTAGAATCTCATCACGCCCCATAAGTGGCTTTATGGGGCAAACTACCTTAAAAGGAGCATGTTATGCCAAAGCCACATAACAAACGCTCTTGGAAAACATTATACTTTGAGTTTGCTTTTTTGGGGCTTAAAGTGATCGTTTCTGTGAAACGCTGATTTTCTAAGAGCGTTCCCTTAAGCCT
>NZ_CBPT010000021.1:0-18734 GCF_000476855.1 Helicobacter pylori SA221C | reverse complement strand
AATGCCCTTAGCACAAGTGCTTTGAGATAAGATTCTATATCTTTAATCTTACTTTTTCTATGCTTAATACCATTGCCATCTTTTTTAAAATTAAGCATTTTTTCTAAATTAGATAATACTAAAAAAGACACAAAATGATAAATCTTAGAATCCAAGTCTTTAAAGGATTCTATAAAATCCATTATGAGATTAAATCGCTTTTTATCAGCATATTTGCTAAAAGATTCCCATTGTGGAAAGGGATATTCTTTATTGCTAGCTATAAAATTATTTACATTTTTTTCTGCTTTTTTTAAATTGTCAGAGTCCAAACTTTCTAATTTTGCTTTAGCGACATTTATGGCAAATGGTGAAGTATCAAAGCCATAGCAAACTTGTATTTGTGTATTCAAGAAACTAGAGCCAACACCACAAAACGAATCATAAACACTCGTAATAGAACAATCAAAACGATTTTGTAAATGCTCTATAAGATAAGGACTAAAAGCTTCTTTATAGGGAAAAACTTTATTTAAAGAGTCTAATATGTCATCATTATTTACTAAACTTGTCAGCGTTGTAGGGTAGCTTTTTATAATAGGAATAGTATGAGAAACTGTGTTTTTTACAAATCTTTCAAGGGCAATCTTACAATATATACTTGATAACTCAATGCCGATAAATTGTCTTTTCAATCTGCTTGCCACATAGGTTGTTGTGCCTATGCCATTAAAGGGATCTAATACAATATCATTTTGATAGGAATAAATTTTTAATAATCTCTCAATTAACTCTTCTGGGTAGGGTGCGGGATGTAAATCTTTTTTAGCATTGTTACTAACACATAAAATACTTTCAAAGCCTTGATTGTTGTCTTGATCAAAATATCAAATATTTTTTGTCCATTCTTTAAATTCTTGGCTAGTAATATCTGCTAATTCTCCCTCAGTTTTATGAATTTTATTTTCCTTATAAAACACTAATATTGCTTCTCCCAAAGGCCTAAAAGATGGGCAAGAAGGGCTTTTCCAACTCCCCCAAGCTGTATTGTTTCCCTGAAAATGCTTAATATCTTTTCCCTTATGCCAAGTTATAAGCTCAAACTCCTTAAAGCCAATTTCATTTAAAATTTGTGTTATATAAACGCTTAAAAATCTCACCTCTTTGCTATCTCTATTTTTCACTGCAAAAGGCACATTGACACAAATCCGCCCATCCTTTTTAAGTACACGGTAGCATTCTTTAAAAATATCGTGCATCAAATTGAGATAAGATTCAAAATCTAAATCATCATTATAATTTTCATATTGATGTGCCACATTATATGGAGATGAAGTAATAATAATGTCTATAAGATTATCTTCTATATGATTTTTTAGAATATATAAACTATCTCCATTTAGGATCTCTTGCAAACTTTTATTCATTCAAGTAGTATAACATAACAAATCATAGCTTTATATGGGATCTCATATAGTTTTAGTTGTTATTTATATTATTTCTTTAAGTTAAACTTAAAAATAAAATAATAAAAATAAAAAATCTTATTTAACTTCACTTTCCTTAATGGATTTGACATTCAAAGTCCTTCCGTCTTTTGAAGTGGGGATTTTGATGCTCCCCTCTTTTAATTTTTCTCTCAATTTTTCCAACAACGGGTTTTTGAAATCGTAGTTGATGATTTCCCAGTTATGTTCCAATTCAGGGGTTACCTTCCCCCCTTTTTCTTCCGTGATGTATTTGATGATCAAATCCCGTATTTGCCCGTTATCTTGCAATGCATCGTAAGAATTATAATACCTATCAGCGTCTGTAACCAATTTTAATGTCGTGGATAATGTCCCGAATCGGTAATTGTTGATCGCTAATTTATACACCGCTTTAGGGTCAATGGGTTTGTTGTTGATTGTCGGATTAATAATCCTTTGTCCGGCGGGTTTTGTAACATCAACTTGGTATTTCACGCCAGAAAACATATCAAAGTTATAGCCACGAATGTTTTCATTAAAACTGATCGTCAAATCTCCTGGTTGCAACTGGTTGTAAAATCTATATGACCATTCCATGTATTTCAACAGGTTTTCACCCGTTATATGCACTCCAATGAGCGTATTAGCGAACTTGTAAATATAAGCGACATCTTTTCTTTTGAAAGGCCCTTTTTTCAAATTCGCCCCAAAATTGAATAAGGCTGCCGCTGAAACATCGGCTTTGGCGTAATATTTTTGCACTCTATTGATCAATTCTATCACCGGCGTTTCTTGCAAGGCGGCGGTTGGCATCGTGGTGATTTTTTCTTCCCCTGTGATAAAATCAGGCCTGTCAATGAAGGTTTTTGTCACTTCGCCAACCACTTCATTAGCGTATTCCTTTGATTTTTTATCCACATATTCGTATTTTTTCGCTAATTCTTCATCTTCTGGCACATCTTTTGTGGGTAAATTTTCAGTCGTTATGGTTTTTTTCTTCGTTTGAGTGTCAAACACCACCACGCCCTTTGCCAGATAAGCCCCATACGCTCCAGGCTCAATGGTATGCACCTTTCCTATTTTAGTGTTATAAACCGCATGCTCATGCCCGGCAAAAATGATGTCAAATTGCGGGAATTTTTTCGCCAGATCGGGTATCCCGTCGCCACCTTTCTCATCTTCTCGCCCCAAATGAAAAGCGCCAATCAAAATATCATACTTCCCTTTTAATTCTTTCAAAGTCTTTTTTAACGCTTCTTTGGCGTCCAAAAACTTCAAGCCTGCAAAATGTTCAGGCGTAGAGGCCTCCCAAGTGGGGATGTGCGGCACCACATACCCCACAACCGCCACCCTCACGCCATCAATTTTTTTAATCATATAAGGCTTCACAAACGGCTTATTGTCCGCAATTTTGATAATATTCGCATTCACGACATCACCATTAAACCCCTTAATATTTTTCTCTAAAAAATCTTTACTGAAGTTAAACTCGTGATTGCCAAGCACACGAACATCAAATTTCAAATCATTTTCAGCTCTAACTAGCGGGTGGATAGGCTCATCATTAAACAACTCCGCGCTATTGCCTTGCAACAAATCCCCGCTGTCAATCAAAACTACATTTTTATTCTCAGCCCTTTGCTTTTTGATTAAAGTCGCAATCCTTGTCAAGCCGTTATTGGGTTTTTGCTCCCCCATCGCATAATCATACGAAAAAAGCCGCCCATGAATGTCTGAAGTTTCTAAAAACACTATTTTGACTTCTTTTGCAGATATTGAAAGTGTTAGCGTTAAAAAGATGACCAAAATCAATTTTTTCATTGAAATCCTTCCATAAAAGAGATTCATAACATTAATTTTTACATAAAATTAACGCTGATGCGATGGTTTTTGATTGGCATTTAACGCTTATGGGCAAAATAATGGGTAAGGGGGTAGGGGAGTAAAATCATTCCCCCATTCATCAAACCCCCACTTCAGACCATTCAGTGCGTTTGTCTAAAAAAGCGCGCGCTAAATTCTGTGCACCCTCTAAAGTGTGGTTAGCCGCCCAACCGCATTGCTTTTCATTGCTGGCAGGCACTTCTTTAGCCTTTAACACATCTTGCATCGTCTTTTCTAAAACCTCTAAAATCTCTGTGTAATTGTCATGGTTTAACACCGTGAGATAAAATCCCGTTTGGCAACCCATAGGCGACCAATCCACGACATAACTAGCATGGTTGCGGATAATTTCAGCGACTAAATGCTCTAAAGAATGCAGGCTTGGCATGTCCATGTGATCCTTATTGGGCTGCTTGAAGCGCACATCGTATTTGACAATCACATCCCCATTAGCACCCTTTTTGCGATCAGCGACACGCACATAAGGGGCTTTGACTTTAGTGTGATCCAAATTGAAACTCTCTACATTCATTTTCATGTTTTTAACTCCTTTATTCATAAATTGAAATGAAACTTTAGCCTATTTTAGCGAACGCTTGCTCTAAATCTTCTAACAAATCCTGTTCATGCTCAATCCCCACAGACAAGCGCACCAAGCCATCTCTAATCCCGGCAACTTCTCGTTGTTCTTTAGGGATACACGCATGGGTCATAAACGCCGGAATCCCCACCAAACTTTCCACCCCGCCCAAACTCTCGCCTAAAATGAATAATTTAAGGCTTTCTACAAAAAGAGTCGCCTCGCTGTCATTTTTGAGAGTGAAAGAAAGCATCCCGCTAAAGCCACGCATTTGGGCTTTGGCTAGCTCGTAATTAGGGTGAGTGGGAAGGCCCGGGTAATAAACCCTTTCTACTTTAGGGTGTTTTTCTAAAAACTCAGCCACGCAAAGAGCGTTTTTTTGATGGGCTTGCATGCGTAATCCCAGCGTTTTAATCCCTCTTTGCAACAGCCAGCTGTCTTGAGGGCCTAAAACCCCACCGATAGCGTTTTGGAAAAAAGCGATCTCTTGGGCTAGCGCTTCATCATCGGTGGTTACAAGCCCAGCGACCACATCGCTATGACCGCCTAAGTATTTGGTGCCGCTATGCACCACAATGTCCGCCCCTAAAAGAAGCGGATTTTGATAATAGGGGGTGGCAAAGGTGTTATCCACGATAGTGAGCAAACCATGATCTTTAGCAACACTAGCGCATTGTGCTAAATCCGTGATTTTAAGCAAGGGGTTACTAGGGGTTTCTAAATAAAGGGCTTTGGTGTTGGGTTTGATAGCCTTTTTGATTTGGGATAGATCGCTAGTGTCTATAATGGTGCAAGAAAGCCCGTTTTTGACAAGCACTTTATTAAACAAGCGGAAAGTCCCCCCATAAACATCATCGCCCAATAACACATGATCGCCTGATTGCAAGAGGGAAAAAACGGCGTGGATTCCAGCTAGTCCAGAGGCAAAAGCAAACCCCTTAACCCCCCCTTCTAAATCGGCGATGAGTTCTTCTAAAGCAAAGCGTGTGGGGTTGCCTGAGCGAGAGTATTCATAGCCCTTGTGGCGGCCTATGGCGTCTTGGCGGTAGGTGGAAGTTTGATAAATAGGCACGCTCACCGCCCCTGTTGTGGCGTCCTCACTAATACCCCCATGGATTAATTTGGTTTGCATGTGCATGGTTTTTCCTTTTTTATTGAGTTTTTATGAATAGATACCTTTAGAAAGATAACGATCGGCAACATCCGGGAAAATGGTTAAAACCTGACTGCCTTCGGGGAGGCGTTGCACTTCTTTCAAGGCTGCCACAAAAGCTGCCCCGCTAGAGCTCCCCACTAATAAGCCGTTTTTCTTGGCTAACTTCCTAGTATAGCTAAAACCCTCTTCATCTGAAATCGTTTCAAAGCCATCAATATCCAAGTTTGCGAAAAAAGGAGGGATGAACTCCACGCCAATACCCTCAATCTCATGAGGCTCAGGCTCGCCCCCATTCAAAATAGAACCCTCTGGCTCCACCCCAATCAAGCGAATATTAGGGATGCGCTCTTTCAAATACCTAGCCGTGCCCGCAAAAGTGCCACCACTCCCTATCCCGGCCACAAAGCTCGTAAAATTTGTGCCTAATTCTTGGACAATCTCAGGGGCTAGGGTGTGGTAGTAAGCGGCGGGATTATCAGGGTTTTCAAATTGCAAGGGCAAATAGCTATTAGGGATACTTTCGGCTAGCTCTTTACTTTTTTTAATGGCGCCAGAAATCCCCTCGCTAGTAGGCGTGTTGATCACTTTAGCCCCCAAAGCTCTCATGATTTGCTGTTTTTCTGTGCTGAATTTTTCCGGGACAACAAAGATGGTTTTGAGATGGTGCTTGATTGCCACTAAAGCTAGAGCGATGCCGGTATTGCCTGCAGTAGGCTCAATAATGGTTGTTTTAGAAGTGATTTTGCCTGTTTTAAACCCTTCTTCTATAAGGTATTGGCCTAAGCGATCTTTGATGCTCCCTCCCGGGTTTAGATGCTCCAGTTTGGCGTAAATGGCGGAATTTACGGGAATGGGGTAATCCTTGTTAGTGAATTTAAAAACGGGAGTGCGGCCTATGGCGTCTTGCATTGTGGTAATGATCATCATTCCTCCTAATAATAAAGATAACGATAACTCAATTTTTGCGATTATGCCTAAACTCGTTAAATGGAATAAATTTAGGATAAAATGTTGGCTTATTAAGATGCATTAAGGAGCTGATATGAAAAAAATAGAATGGAATGAAGAGCAAAGAAAAGCGTTTCAAGACTTGTTAAGAGAATTTGTAGCGTCAATTGACGCCAAAGCGCAAGAGGAAAAGCAAACAGGCAAAACCCCAAAGATACCAAAGTGGGCTTCATACCAAAGAGAGCTGAACAAGGTTTTAACGCCATGGGGTTATGCGTGCAAAATCAGTCTTGGCTCTGGGAATTTATCCCATGAGCCATCCATCGCCTTTTGCCGTCAGGATATTTTAGGGGAAGGATTTGTCAATGGTGAGAAACCAACCCCAAAAAAAGGTTTTTACCTCTGGTTTGCTTACTATTGGCGCAACGATTCAGAAAAAATTGATCTTTGCATAGGCCGATCCATAGAGGAGAATGGGGAAAAAGAGTGTCAAAAATGCCCAGCGTATGACAAAATCATTGATTCTAATGGAGTCCCATACTACCAAGAGAGCTATGACGATTTAGAAGTCGATCTTGAAAACATTACCAACGATTTTTTACGCTTTGCTAACGAATTTAATCAAATCCCCACTGCGTTTTTTGAATTAGAGCCATCTAGCGCAAGCCATTGAGAAACACCCTCATACCAAAAAGAACTCTCTCATAAGGGATTTTCCTAAAATCCCACCAACGCTTTTTAAGCTAAACCTTAAAAAAGCTATCGTTTGGTTACAATCAAGCTTTGATATTTGGATTAAAAACGCTATTTTTAGATTTTGCAATCAGTATCCCATTGATAAAAATGAGGAAAGCAAGCAGGTTTTGATTAAAACCGCTCGCTTGAAAGAAGTTTTAAAAGCGTTTTCACTCCACTTCCGCATCAATCACATCATCGTCTTTTTTCTTGGGTTGCTCGGCGTTGTTTTTATTCGCCATGGCTTCGCCTAGTTTTTGAGCCGCTTGCGCTAATAATTTGGTTTTGTCTTCAAGCTCCGCTTTAGTAGTGTTATCGTTTTTGATGCAATCTTTAAGGGCGTTAATGGCGTTTTGGATCTCGTTAGCGTCGTTTTCATTCAAGTTCGTTTTATGCTCATCAAGGCTCTTTTGGGTTTGGTGCGCCAAACTATCGGCATGGTTTCTCGCTTCAATCACTTCTTTTTTCCTAGCGTCTTCTTCTTTGTGCAATTCAGCGTCTTTCACCATTTTTTCAATCTCGCTATCAGACAACCCGCTAGAGCCAGAAATTTTAATCTCTTGGCTTTTGCCGGTATTTTTATCTTGCGCTGACACGGTTAAAATCCCGTTAGCGTCAATATCAAAGGTTACTTCAATTTGCGGCACGCCTCTTGGAGCGGGAGCGATGCCTTGCAAATCAAATTTACCCAAAGATTTATTATCCCTTGCCAATTCCCTTTCGCCCTGTAAAACCATAATGGACACAGCGGGCTGGTTGTCTTCAGCGGTTGAGAACACTTGAGATTTTTTCGCCGGAATGGTCGTGCCTCTATCAATCACTTTAGTCATCACGCCCCCTAAAGTTTCAATCCCAAGGCTTAAAGGCGTAACGTCTAATAAAAGCACATCTTTCACATCGCCTTTTAACACGCCCCCTTGAATGCTCGCGCCCACCGCTACGACTTCATCAGGATTGACGCTTTTATTCAACTCTTTATTAATAAACGCTTTCACCCTTTCTTGGACTTTAGGGATACGAGTAGAGCCTCCCACCATCACCACTTCTGAAATCTCATTTTTGGTTAGCCCTGCGTCTTTGATCACGCTTTCAATTTTAGAAATCGTTTCTTCCATGAGATCTTCTGTCAAGCTTTCAAATTTAGCCCTAGTGAGTTTTTTAACCAAGTGTTTAGGCCCGGTAGCGTCCGCGGTGATAAAGGGCAAATTGATTTCAGTCTCCATCGCAGAGCTCAATTCTTTTTTAGCGTTTTCAGCCGCTTCTTTCAGGCGTTGCAACGCCATCACATCGTTTTTAATCTCAATACCCGTTTCGCTTTTAAACTCACTCGCTAAGAAATCAATCACACGATTGTCAAAATCATCGCCCCCTAAAAACGCATCGCCCCCTGTGGCTAAAACTTCCACGACATTATCGCCTGTTTCTAACACGGTAACGTCAAAAGTCCCCCCACCCAAATCATAAACCATGATTTTTTCGCTCTCTTTTTTATCCAAGCCGTAAGCCAACGCCGCGCTTGTAGGCTCATTGATGATCCTTAAAACATTAAGCCCTGCAATCGTGCCGGCTTCTTTAGTCGCTTTTCTTTGGCTGTCGTTAAAATAAGCCGGAACCGTGATCACCGCTTCAGTAACGCTCTCGCCCAAATAGCTTTCAGCGTCTTCTTTGAGCTTCATTAAAATTTTGGCTGAAATCTCTTGAGGGGTATAAACCTTGCCTGAAATCTCAATCGCGCAAGCCCCATTCCTATCCACAATCTTATAAGGCAAGCGCTTTTCGGCTTCTTTAGCCTTATCTTCATTAAACATCAAGCCCATGATTCTTTTAATAGAATAAATGGTTTTTTCTGGGTTAGTAACCGCTTGTCTTTTGGCGCTCTCGCCCACTAAAATCTCGCCCTTATCCGTAAAAGCCACAATAGAAGGAGTGGTGTTTTTACCCTCTTTATTCGCAATAATCTTTGCTTCATTGCCTTCATACACCGCCATTGCGGAGTTGGTTGTCCCTAAATCAATTCCAATAACTTTTCCCATGCGTTATCCTTTCTTATTAAAATAAATGTTTTAATCGTTTTTAGCAATGCTCACCATTGCCGGCCTCAAAACCCTACCCTTATACTTGTAACCTTGTTGCAAAACCTGCACGATTTTCCCGTTTTCTTTTTCTTCGCTTTTGACTTGCATGATCGCATTGTGGAAATTAGGATCAAATTCTTCTAAACATTCAATCCCCTCAATGCCATGCCTTGCCAAAACTTCATGCAACTTTTCCATCGTGAGCTCCAAGCCTTTGGTTAAAGCGCTCTCTTTATCCACTTCTACAGCGCTCTTGTAAGCCCCAAGAAGCGCATCAATCACCGGCAATAGATCCAATGCGATTTTTTCATACGCATACTCTAACGCCATGCTCTTGTCTCTTTCTAAGCGCTTTTTCACGTTTTCAAAATCCGCATGCACTCTTAAGTATTTTTCGTGCATTTCTTTATATTTAAGCTCAAAATCTTCCTTGATCTCGCCTTCTTTTTCGCTCGCTTCTTGTTTTTCTTCATCTTGTTGTTCTTTGCAAGTGCAAGCCTTTTGATAAGACTCTGGCTCTTTTTGGCTTAAATCGTGTTCTTGGTTGTGTTCATCTTTCATTATTCCTCCTTAGAAATCGTTTGAAAAAACCCTTCATAATCGCATTCTAGTTTCCCCACGCAAAGCAGTTGCATCCGCTCGTTTTGAAATTCTATAGGGCGTATTACCAGCATGCAATCAGGCTCTATAAAATGCAAACCCTTTTTGAAACGCTCTAAAACCTTACCCTCTAAAATGTCAAAAAATAAAGGGCTGTTTAAAAGCGTTTTTAACCCCATCAGATTAAAGCGTGTCATTTGCACGCTGGAATACTCCAAACGCTCTAATTGTCTGGCCAAACTCAACGCATTGACAGAAGCAGCGATTGAACGCACTTCTTTAACGCTTCTACCCACAAGTTCTAATAAAAACTTCTCCATTTTAACGCTGTAACCCAGCGTGCAAGAAAACGCCAAAAAATCCAAAATCAAAAAGCGTTTTTCGCACTCAATGACTCTTTCTAAACGCTCCAAACTGGGTTTTTTTAACAGCGTAAAAAGCCCAAAATTTTCACTCGCGCTTTTTAAGCGTTTTTCATTCACCTTTAAAACTTCAAAGTGCAACGACTTGTGCCAATAGTTTTCAAACGCCTTAAAGGTTGGCAATCTAGCGCCGCTAGAATGGGCTTGATAAAGCATGCCCTCTTTAGAAAGGATTTGAAAATAATTCCTGATCGTCGCGCAAGATATTTTCAAGTTTGCCAACTCTTTTAAGCGTTTAGAGCTAATGGGTTCTAAAATCTGCAGATAGGTTTTAACAAACGCATCTAACAAACTCTCTTTTTTATTCAAATTAGAACCTACTTTAATTCTTCTTAACATCATTATTTGAAAAATCTCGTCAATCACCATTCTTGATGAAAGAACCCTCGCATTATAGCACAAAAAGTTAATAATCTATCACTTGTTTTAAAAAAGTGATAAAAATTACCCGATTTTTCTTTAAAGTTTAGTCTGTATCACTAAATTTATTTACTATCATTAAATTAGGATTTTTTATAGAGTTGATTTAATTTAGATCTGTTAGGAAACCAATACCTTTTGTTAAAAAAACTTGTTATCATGATAAACATGAACACACACACAAGAGGCATTGACAGCAGTCTGATTCATTCGCTCCAAAGCATTTCATTATCCATGTTTAGAAAGGGTTTTTTTGGGCTTTATCAAGGCTCTATTTCAGCGCGCATTGGCGCAAATCAGTTTGTGATCAACAAAAGAAACGCTGTTTTTGATCAATTGAATGAAAACACCTTACTGGTTTTGCATGACAAGATAGATTACCGCTGGAAAGAAGCGAGCCAGGATTCGCCCATTCATGCGAGCGTGTATAGGGAGTTTTTGGACGCTAAATTCATCGCTTACGCGCGCCCTCCTTATAGTTTGGCGTACTCCTTGCGCCACAACCGATTGCTCCCTAGAGATTATTTAGGGTATCGTTCTTTGGGCGAAGAAATCGTTATTTTTAACCCCAAAGATTATGACAGCTGGCAAGAAAGAGCGGATACAGAAATTTTACGCCAATTGCAAGAGAGCAAAAAATATTTTGTTTTCATTAAGGGGTGTGGGATTTTTGCCTACCACAGAGAGCTTTCTAAACTCATGGAAGTTTTTGATTTGATTGAAAACTCATGCAAGGTTTTACGATTGGGCGATTTAATGGATTATTGCTATAATGATGATCCACGATTGAGCGTGTAAAAAGCTAAAAAGGATAAAACATGACCATCAACACCCATTACACTCCTAATTTCACGCAGCTCCAAACCTTGAACAATATCAATAATGATGCAACCATAAAGGACAGGAATCAAGCAGAGCAGGATTTACAACAAAGCAATGTTCAAGATGGTTTCAGCCAAGATAATGCGCCAAACGCCCCTGATTTTGACAGACTACAAGCTTTAAACGCTATCAATAACGACAGCGAGATTAAAGATAGATCCCAAGTTGAGAAAAGCCTTATTGATGGCGAAAATACCCCTGAAATTTATTCCAGCCTAGACACATACGCTTAAAAAAAGGGGTTTTACCATTCTTTCAAAGCCATTTTGATCGCTTCTATCACGCAGTCCATCCCACCCGCTAAACTAAAAAGCCAGTATTTGTGCGCGTAAATGTATTCTAATTGCTTAGCCCTTAATCCGTCTTCATTACTCGTTTTTTTACACACGATTTCAGCGATATGCAATTCCTGGTGGAAAATGTAAGATTGTATCGCATCCATAAAATACGAATTGAATCGCTTGTCATCAAAAAGCTCTTTAACGTTATCAATTTCAGCGCTCAAATTTTCTAATTCCTTAAAATCCAACTCTTCTAATTTTTTTTCTTCATGAAGCTTTTCCACTTTTTCTAAAAATTCTGCCACCTTTAAAAACGCTCCTTCAACTTGCGTTTTTTTCTCATTGGCGTATTTGATGATCTCTTCGCATTTTTGCCTAGCGATCTTTAAATTTTTAGCCTGTTCTGATTGAGTGGGATAAATAAGATTAATAGGAGGCTTTGGCTTGGATTTGTCTATTTTTTCGCACACTTCTTTAAAGGGCATTTCTTTAGTCCCTTTAATCCTAGCCCCCCCTTCAGTAGCGTTAATGACTTCTAGTTTATAGGGCGTGTTAAAAATATCTTTTTCAAAAAATTCTAAGAAAAGTTTCCACACTAAAGTGGTCTCTACTTCCCCGTTACCCCCATATTTTTCTATAAAAATCTTGTCTTTATCTTTTTTAGGCTTGATCTCTTTATCGCCATAAATCGCCCCACTAGCGTGGCTGTTACCGCTTTGTGAAAAGCTCAAATCTTGCCCAATAAACACGCATCTTTTAAAACGAGAATGCACCACTAATTCATACGCCATGTTCGCTGCACTCATGCCTATACCCACATAACCATATTGGTGCAAATCAAAAAGGTTGGTGTAGCCAAAGGGGCGGAAACTGAATTGTTTAACCCCTTTTTTAATCGCTTTAATCAATCGTTTATGCACAATGGAAGTCAAAGCAAAAATGACGCCTTCTTGAAAATCTAGGGGCGTTTCTTCATAGAATTTCGCCGTTAAATCCACCCTTTCTAAAGACAGCACAATATCAGGCTTGATACCAGCTTTAGCTAAAATAGGGAAGGAAGCGTCTATGCAAAAAAGCGTCGCATAAGGAGCGATTTCTTTTAAAAGGGGGAGTTGCTTGTTCAAACTAGGCCCGGTTGAAACAATAATAGCGGTATCTCTGTTTTTTAAAGTGTTCACAAAATCCACTAAACTAGGGCTTTTTATGACTTCAGGCAAATTAGCGATGTGCTGTTTGATGCCTATCAGCGCGTCTTTAGCGTCATTACCCACGCTAATAGCGCCATGCTCTAAAGCGTGCGTGAAATGCTGGTTGATTTCTATCATTTGACTAGAATAGCGTTCATAATAAGCGTTAAAAAGTTTTAAATCATACATTCTTGCGTATAAACGAGACTTTTTATCCATATCAAACAAGGAAGCTATCATGTTGTAATTGCAAAAACTTGCATGCAACAAAATCAAGCGGTTTTCTAAAATCTCAGTGGAAAAATCCAAAAGATTCAGCACAATGAAAATGATCTCTATTTCAGGCTCAACCACCACCAAGCGTTTTAAATTTTCATTACCCAAAAGCAAGCGATAAAACACGCCATTACCCAAGCCAAAATAATACAAATAAGGATAAAGCATGTAAATTTCGCTATTTTTGTATAACTCTAAGCTTGAATCTAGCGGGCTTTTTTCAAATAGGGGGGTGTTTGTTTCTTTATCTAAAAGGTTGAAATTCGCGCTGTCATTCCCTAAAAACACTTCGTATTTTTTGTTTTCTTTAATGGCTTTGAGCTTTGCGAACAAAAGAGGATCTTTTTTAAAAAGGGCTTGTAAGTTTTTTTGATAAATGTCCATTATTCTAACTTATAAAAAGGGCTAATGCCCCTTTGGATTTCAAGGGCTGTTATTGTAAAAGCCTTAAAACATTTTGTTGCACCGCATTGGCTTGCGCCATAGCAAAACTCCCGCTTTGCGCCAAAATATTGTATTTAGAAAAGTTTGCGCTCTCTTCAGCAAAATCCACATCTCTGATTTGAGATTCAGCCGCTTTAACATTCACTTGGGTAACAGAAATATTATTAATGGTTGTAACCAATTCCATTTGCACCGACCCCATATCTGAGCGGATCTTGTCTAATTGCGTGCGTGCAGAATCCGCCATATCCATCACAATCATCGCCCCTTTAAGGCTTGTAACCCCAGCCCCTATACCTTGAGAGTTGGTTTCTGCTTGCGCGCCATTAGCGTTCGCTCCAGCCGCAGAAGCCACATTCGCATCAAAAATGCCCCTAACCGCCCTTAAATTCACGGTGTATTCTGCCACCCCTTGAGCGGAATGAAAGCCCACATGGCTAAAATTCACACCGCTCACAATAATATCCCTAGCGTCGGTTCTAGTCAAAGTCAAGCGCCCAATCACCGCATGCTCATTCCCAGAAATCCCTGCAAAATTCCCTCCCCCAAAAACTTGACCGCTCGCGCTCGCTGCATGCACAGAAATCGCGCGCCCATCAATGGAGTGCAAATTAATGCGCCCTTGAATGTCCAAGCTCGCTTCCACACCGGTGCGATCTTTGACGGAGTTGATGGCATTAGTCAACCTCCCATCGGCATCGTTTTTATGCACATCATTCACCGTTCCAATTTCTACGCCATTAATGGTAAGCTCCCTAACAGTTCCTGATTGCACGGGAGTGCCGCCGGTGGCCATGACATTATAAGACGCCCTAACGCCTAAAGTGTTAGAAAAACGATTGATGATTTCGCTTAACGCTCCAATCCCTGTGCCAGCGCTTGTAGAAATACGCACGGTTTCAATCTTATAATCATTCACGCCATTGACTTGTTTGAAATTCAATCCCACTTCAGTCAAGTTTTGCGCCGCTGCGCTAGCGAGCATGCCTGCACCGCTAAAAGAAGAAGTTTCCATGCGCACATGCCCAATCTTATCTGAGCTCGTTGAGCCAATAGACGCCTTAACCGTGGTGTTAGAATACGCGCCAATTTGAAATTCTTTGTTAGAAAAACTTCCTGAAAGCATTTGTTGGCCGTTAAAGCTTGTGGTGTTAGCGATATTGTCTAATTCTTCTAACAGCCTTTGAATATCGCTCTGGAGCGCTCTTCGGCTTTCTAAAGTTTGCCCGTCTTGAGCGGCTTGAACGGCTTTGGTTTTAATGGTGTCTAAAATTTTGATTTGCTCATCCATCGCTTTATCTGCGGTTTGAACCATACCAATAGCGTCATTAGCGTTGCGGATCGCTTGACCCAAATTCGCGCTTTGACTCCTTAAACTATCTGCAATCGCCATCCCGCTAGAATCATCAGCGGCTTTATTGATCCTAAGCCCTGAGCTTAACTTTTCAAGCGAGCTTGAAAGGTCTCTGTTGTTTTGAACCCCTACCGCATGAGAAGTTAAAGCGGCGATATTGGTATTTATCCTAAAACTCATGTTTGCATCCTTTGCATAGATATTTGTTTTTAGTCAAGCAAAGGGTGTTCCAACTCTTTGATTTTTAACGCTGTTATGGTTTTTATGGTTTGATGAATCGTTTAGTCAAAATTCTATGCTACAATCATTCATTAATAGGTATAAACATTTTATTAAAGGCGTTCAATGAAGCACCTTATTATCGTAGAATCCCCCGCAAAAGCCAAAACCATTAAAAATTTTTTGGATAAAAATTATGAAGTTATCGCCTCTAAAGGGCATGTTAGGGATTTATCCAAATTCGCTTTAGGTATTAAGATTGATGAAACCGGCTTCACTCCTAATTATGTCGTGGATAAAGATCATAAAGAACTTGTCAAACAAATCATAGAGCTTTCTAAAAAAGCATCTATTACTTATATCGCTACCGATGAAGACAGAGAGGGGGAAGCGATAGGTTATCATGTGGCATGTTTGATTGGAGGGAAATTGGAGAGCTATCCCAGGATTGTTTTTCATGAGATCACGCAAAATGCGATTTTAAACGCTCTAAAAACCCCACGACAAATTGACATGTCTAAGGTCAATGCCCAACAAGCCAGGCGCTTTTTGGATCGAATCGTAGGCTTTAAATTAAGCTCGTTGATTTCATCAAAGATCACTAAAGGTTTGAGCGCTGGGCGGGTGCAGAGCGCGGCTTTAAAGCTTGTGATTGATAGAGAAAGGGAAATCAAAGCCTTTAAGCCTTTAACCTACTTCACGCTAGACGCTTACTTTGAGCCGCATTTAGAAGCGCAACTCATCAGCTATAAGGGCAACAAACTCAAAGCCCAAGAACTTATTGATGAAAAAAAAGCCCAAGAAATTAAAAACGAATTAGAAAAAGAAAGTTATATTATTTCTAGTATCGTTAAAAAATCTAAAAAATCCCCCACACCGCCCCCTTTCATGACTTCTACTTTACAGCAAAGCGCTTCCAGTCTTTTAGGCTTTTCGCCCACAAAAACCATGAGTATCGCTCAAAAATTATATGAAGGCGTAGCCACCCCGCAAGGCGTTATGGGGGTGATCACTTACATGAGGACCGATAGCTTGAATATCGCTAAAGAGGCTTTAGAAGAAGCGAGGAACAAGATTTTAAAAGACTATGGCAAAGACTACTTGCCCCCTAAAGCCAAAGTCTATTCCAGCAAGAATAAAAACGCCCAAGAAGCCCATGAAGCGATCAGACCCACTTCTATTGTTTTAGAGCCAAACGCTTTAAAAGACTACCTTAAGCCTGAAGAATTAAAGCTCTATACCTTAATTTACAAACGCTTCTTAGCTTCTCAAATGCAAGACGCTCTTTTTGAAAGCCAAAGCGTGGTTGTGGCTTGCGAAAAAGGCGAGTTTAAAGCGAGTGGGAGAAAACTCCTTTTTGATGGCTATTATAAAATTTTAGGCAATGACGATAAGGACAAATTGCTCCCTAATTTGAAAGAAAATGACCCCATTAAATTAGAAAAACTAGAGAGCAACGCTCATGTTACAGAACCTCCAGCACGCTATTCAGAAGCGAGCTTGATTAAAGTTTTAGAAAGTTTAGGCATAGGCAGGCCTAGCACCTACGCCCCAACGATTGCACTTTTACAAAACAGAGATTATATTAAGGTAGAAAAAAAGCAGATCAGCGCTTTAGAGAGCGCTTTTAAAGTGATAGAAATTTTAGAAAAGCATTTTGAAGAAATCGTGGATTCCAAATTCAGCGCTTCTTTAGAAGAAGAACTGGACAATATCGCTCAAAATAAAGCCGACTACCAGCAAGTCTTAAAGGACTTTTACTACCCTTTTATGGATAAAATTGAAGCCGGGAAAAAGAATATCATCTCTCAAAAAATGCATGAAAAAACCGGTCAATCATGCCCTAAATGCGGTGGGGAATTAGTCAAAAAGAATAGCCGTTATGGGGAGTTTATCGCTTGCAACAATTACCCTAAATGCAAATATATCAAACAAACTGAAAACGCTAATAATGAAGCCGAACAAGAATTGTGCGAAAAATGCGGAGGGGAAATGGTGCAAAAATTCAGCAGAAACGGGGCGTTTTTAGCTTGCAACAACTACCCTGAATGCAAAAACACCAAATCGTTAAAAAACACCCCTAACGCCAAAGAAACAATAGAAGGCGTGAAATGCCCAGAATGCGGAGGGGATATTGCCTTAAAAAGGAGTAAGAAAGGCTCGTTTTATGGCTGTAACAACTACCCTAAATGCAATTTTTTATCCAACCATAAGCCCATTAATAAGCGTTGCGAGAAATGCCATTATTTGATGAGTGAAAGAATCTATCGCAAAAAAAAGGCGTATGAATGCATCCAATGCAAAGAGCGCGTGTTTTTAGAGGAAGATGATGGCTAAAGAAAATCTGCCTATCGTTTTTGGGCCCATTTTATCCAGGCGTTTTGGGAAGTCTTTGGGCGTGGATTTATCGCCTTCTAAAAAACAATGCAACTACAATTGCATTTATTGCGAGTTGGGTAAAGCCAAGCCCATTGAGCGCATGGAAGAAGTGGTAAAAGTAGAAACCTTGATTAACGCCATTCAAAACGCCCTAAACAACCTTGCTACCCCCATTGATGTTTTAACCATTACCGCTAATGGCGAACCCACGCTATACCCTCATTTATTAGAGCTTATCCAAAGCATCAAGCCTTTTTTAAAGGGCGTTAAAACTTTGATTTTAAGCAACGGCTCGCTCTTTTATGAGCCAAAAGTCCAACAAGCCTTAAAGGAATTTGACATCGTTAAATTTTCTTTAGACGCTATTGATTTGAAAGCCTTTGAAAGAGTGGATAAGCCCTATTCTAAAGACATTAACAAGATTTTAGAGGGGATTTTGAGCTTTTCTCAAATCTATCAAGGGCAACTGGTGGCTGAAGTGCTTTTAATTAAGGGCGTGAATGATAGCGCGAACAACTTAAAACTCATCGCTGCCTTTTTAAAACAAATCAATATAGCTAGAGTGGATTTAAGCACCATAGACAGGCCCTCAAGCTTCAAAGCCCCCAAATTAAGCGAAGATGAATTATTAAAATGCTCTTTGTTTTTTGAAGGGCTTTGCGTGAGTTTGCCTAAACGATCCATTACTCAAGCTAAAAAATTGATTTCTTGCGGTATAGACGAATTGTTCGCTTTAATTTCCAGGCGCCCTTTAAGCGCAGAAGAAGCCCCCCTAATACTAGATCCTAACACCTTTAAACATTTAGAAACTTTATTAAACCATAAGCAAATTACGATTAAAAAAGTCGGCTCTTTGGAGTTTTATTGTGCGTTTTAACCTCCATTTGTAAGTTTTACCTTATTTTAGGGATAGTTTAAGCTTTTAAATAAGGATCTCTTTTATTGCCAAATAACGCTACCATAAAAAATGTTTTCAAAAGCCGACAGATAATTAAAAACTTGGTGTAATGTTTTAATCGCTACACCCTTTTACTATAACCATAATCCGCTTTTTCTGCTTTCTTTTCAGTATTAGCAACTACTTTTATTTCTTTATTAATATCAGCAAATATTTTTTGAACGAACAAAAGGCTTTGAGAGGTTGAAAGGTGGGCCTGTGGGTCTGGTTTTAAATCCCTCATTTCAAGCATTTTAGCTTGAGCTTTAGAGCGTATTTTTAGATTTTCTTTTCGCCATTCTTAACCTACATAATTTTCCCCATTTTAAATTTGAGATTTATTTTTCATTCTTTTGCGCGTTATTACCGCTATTTTTGACAGCCTACTTATTTTTTAATGGGCGCAATATGGATAGTCATGGCAAGGCAGTTTGGGCTGAAATGAAAGATATTATTAAATACGAATATAGGATTTTTAATATTTTTAAAGGCTTGTTCTTAATTTTG
>NZ_CBPT010000020.1:0-19333 GCF_000476855.1 Helicobacter pylori SA221C | reverse complement strand
TATTTTTATTTTTGAATTTTTAGATTAAGGAGAATTGTTGGATGTTTTTAAGATCATACCCAAAGCTTAGATACGCTTTATGTTTCCCCCTACTCGCTGAGACTTGCTATAGCGAAGAGCGGACTTTAAATAAGGTTACCACCCAAGCTAAAAGGATTTTCACTTACAACAATGAGTTTAAAGTAACTTCTAAAGAACTGGATCAACGCCAAAGCAATGAAGTCAAAGACTTGTTTAGGACTAACCCTGATGTGAATGTGGGCGGAGGGAGCGTGATGGGGCAGAAAATCTATGTGAGAGGCGTTGAAGACAGGCTTTTAAGGGTTACGGTGGATGGGGCTGCGCAAAATGGCAATATCTACCACCACCAAGGCAACACCGTGATTGATCCTGGCATGCTCAAAAGCGTGGAAGTTACCAAAGGCGCGGCGAATGCGAGCGCAGGACCAGGAGCGATTGCGGGCGTGATTAAAATGGAGACTAAAGGAGCGGCTGATTTTATCCCTAGGGGGAAAAATTATGCAGCCAGTGGGGCGGTGAGTTTTTATACCAATTTTGGCGATCGAGAGACTTTCAGATCGGCTTACAAAAGCGCGCATTTTGATATTATCGCTTACTACACGCACCAAAACATCTTCTATTATAGAAGCGGCGCTACAGCGATGAAAAACCTTTTTCATCCCACACAAGCCGATAAAGAGCCAGGAACTCCTAGCGAGCAAAACAACGCTTTGATTAAAATGAATGGTTATTTGAGCGATAGGGATACGCTCACTTTCAGCTGGAACATGACACGAGATAACGCCACACGCCCTTTAAGGAGTAACGCTATAGGGTTAGCCTATCCTTGTGAAGCCCCTTTTAGCCCTGATGGCGCTCAAGGGTGTCCTAATGTGTTAGATAGTTTCACAAGATACATGTATCACTCTATTGATAGCGCCAACAATCTTTCCTTACAATACAAAAGGGAAGCGGGAAATTCTTTTGGCGATCCACGATTGGATTTTACCCTTTATACAAGCATTAGAAACGCTCAGTTTGATCCCCTATTTGATCCTAATGGCGTTTATGCTAAATTCCCCACTTCTTTAGCGAGCGCATGGGAAAAAGAAAATTACCCATGCGTGGAAGGCGGGTATTGCACCCCAAGCTTTTTGGATGTGGATAAACCAAGCTCACAGCCTAGGAATCTGTTTTTAAACAACACCGGCTTAAACCTTAAAGTCGTGCATGTGATTGATGAAGCCACAGACAGCCTTTTTGAATACGGATTCAATTACCAAAATTTAAGCGTTTTTGACGCTCGTATCCCCAAATCAGAATTATACAGACCTAATCAAGTCTATACTGATGATAAAGGGCAAAAACAAATCGCTTGCACTCTTGTGGATAATAACCCCAATGACCCTACTTTATGCCAAAGAGGGAAAGCGAACGGGAATATTTATGGAGGCTATGTGCAAGCGAATTATGCACCTCATAAAATCATCACTTTTGGAGCCGGGGTGAGGTGGGATGCCTACACGCTTTATGATAAAGACTGGAACCACCGCTACACTCAAGGCTTTAGCCCTAGCGCGGCTCTTGTGATAAGCCCCATTGAGCCTTTATCTTTAAAAATCACTTATTCTCAAGTTACAAGGGGGGTTATGCCAGGAGATGGCGTGTATATGCGCCAAAACGATTTGCGATACGCTAAAAACATCAAGCCTGAAGTGGGCTCTAACGCTGAATTTAATATTGATTATTCAAGCCAGTATTTTAGCGGGAGGGCTGCGGCGTTTTATCAAGCTTTGGATAATTTCATCTCCCAATACGCGCAAAATTTGATTGTAACCAATTTAAATCAAGCGATTAGGATTTATGGCTATGAAGTGGGTGGGACTTTTAGATACAAGGGCGTGAGTTTGAATGTAGGGATCTCGCGCACTTGGCCCACCACTAGGGGGTATTTAATGGCGGACAGCTATGAGCTTGCCGCAAGCACCGGTAATGTTTTTATCATTAAATTGGATTACACCATTCCCAAAACAGGGATCAATCTTGCATGGCTTAGCCGCTTTGTTACCGGTTTAGATTATTGCGGGTTTGATATTTACTTGCCTGATTACGGGACGGCTGAGAAACCCAAAACCCCTACCGATTTAGCCAAATGCGGATCCCAATTAGGGTTGGTGCATATGCATAAACCGGGCTATGGCGTGAGTAATTTTTATATCAATTGGAGCCCTAAAACCAAAAGCCGCTGGAAAGGTTTGCTGCTTTCAGCCGTGTTTAATAATGTTTTCAACAAATTCTATGTGGATCAAACAAGCCCTTATGTCATGAGCCCGGATATGCCAGGCACTGACGCTGTTAAAAGAGCGATCGCCGAGCCCGGGTTTAACGCGCGTTTTGAAGTGGCTTACAAATGGTGATTAGTGGAGCTTTAAGCGTTGCGCATGCGTGATAGCAACGGCTATCGCATCGCTAATATCCAAAGGCTTGATTTCGCTTGTGATGTTTAGTAAGCGTTTGACCATAAAGGCCACTTGCTCTTTAGCGGCTTTCCCGTTACCGGTCAGGGCTTTTTTGACTTGTAGGGGCGTGTATTCGCTGAAATTACCGATCCTTTCTAAAATCTTTAAGGACAACGCCCCCCTGAATTGCGCGAGCTTGATCACGCTTTTTGGGTTATACCCAAAGAAAATATCTTCAATCGCTACTTCATTGACTTCGTAACGATCCAATAAGCAATCTAAAGCTTCTATCAAATCTAAGATTTGTTCTTGCAAGCGTGTCGTGGTGATATTAATGAACCCGGCTGTGATTAAAGAAAGCTTGTTAGAAGTGTGAGAAATGATAGCATACCCGCATTTCCTACTGCCCGGATCTATTCCTAAAATACGCATCAACCATTCCTGTTTATTTATCGCAAGGTTTAAAAAACGCTATTATTATATCCATGTTTCTTGTTAGCACAAAATACAAGATTGTATTAAGAACTTTTAAAAAATTTAGCATATAAATAAGGGAGCAATAAATGAAAGCAAACACAATCATACTAGTGGATTGGGAGAATTTCAGGCGCGATATTAAACAAACAAAATGCGTTAATTATAATATCGCTTTAGATGTGATCGTTACTATCAGGGCTTTTTTACTAGATGATGAATGGATCAGCCGTATTTACTTTTATACCACCCCACCCTTTGATTTTGAACATGCGTTATGGGATAAGAGGAATGACACCCTCCAAAATGAAAAAAATCCGGGAACAGAAATGAAAATCTTCACAAGCAGCGACATTGAAGAGATCTTACAAAGCAGTGAAGCGACTAAATGGGAGAAGATTTATAGCGATGTGGAAAATTTCCAACACGATCTGGCTTCATTGGATCAAGTGGAATTGAGGTTAGGGAGGACTAAGTTAAACGCAATAAGGGTGGAGTTTGATGGGAGTTATAGAGCGTTATTGGAACAAAAGCAGGTGGATATGCTCATGGGTCTTGACATTCAAAGAATAGCTTTTAAAAAAATAGCTGACAGGATTTTGATATTTTCAAAAGATACGGATCTAATCCCTGCGCTCAAATTAGCCAGAGATGAGGGGTTAAGGGTGGATATTGCCGATTTGTCTAACAGATTATCTCTTCTTAGCCAGGATTTGAAATACAATTCTGATAAAGTGAGGAAATTGAGCAGTAACGAAGTCAAAGACAAGCTTTTTTCAATTAGAGAAAATCTCACTAAAACCAATTGGGCTTTAAACTAAACCATAAAAAGGGTTATTTCATTTTTATAGAGTTTAAAAAATCATTTTTTAAAAACTCAATTATTGGTGCTTGATTAGAACAAAGCCAGAATTTTTAAAGGGGTTTTAGGCTTATCTTTCTCATACTGACTGGGTAAGTTTGGGTAGTTTATTGCCTTACTTATTCTTTTGTGGTAGGATTAGGGTTATTAGAGTTTAAAGAAGAAGCTAAACGCTCCCCATCTTTTGTAATTAAGCTAGGGTCTATAAACTTAGCTTGTTCTCTAAGATTTCCTACTTTCTTTTCAAACCCTATAATAACCCACTCACTCTTTAATGATTCGCCTTATCCATTATCCTTCTCGCTTCTTCTATGATTTGATGGTAGCTATACTCTTCGTTAGTTTTCATTTCCTGACTTCCTTGACTTTTTCAAGCTTTTGTTTTATAGTTTCAATGCAAGCCCACTCCATCGGCTTATTCTTTAAGCGTTCTTGCCTGCGGAATGAAAGAGTGGATAATGTCCGCCTTGTCAATCTCTGCTTTAACATCGTTTTTTGTTTTTCATTTATTCTCCTTGCGTTCTCCTTGAAAAGATTTAGGTCGTTATTTGACTTTGTTGGGGTTTTATGGTAGCATCCTTACAGACATCGCTATAGGAACTCAACCTATGGTTGCCCCTTAGAGAGTTTGGTGTCTTGTATTAAAGCTTTGATTGATACATCATTTTTAAGATTAATTCATTTTTTACCCCTTGACTTGTTAGATCTTTTTGTTGTAATATCAATCAATGGGTTAGAGAATATTTCTAACCCATAAAAACACTTTTTAAGTGTGCCAAGAGACCCTGACACATAAGACGAAAGGGCTTGTGTATGGTCAAGGTGAGGCTTTTTAATGCTTTTCATTCCTTACTCCTTGTGTTTAATTTTTTATGTTAAAGTTTCAAAACCCATTAGCTTTATCAAATATGTCTAGCACTCAGCTCATAACTGATGGTCAATCGCTATTCTGAGATTTTGCTAATGTTTTTCTATGGGCTACACTATCCTTATAATTTCGTTTTATGCTTCGTTTTTAGTATTAATTCATACTTTTTTGCGTTGGCTTGTTCTAGCGGGCTTAAATTGGTAGGTTTTGGTGTGGTTTCGTTTAAATTCTCGCTTGTTTTTAATAAATCCTCTTGACTATTTAGCGGTTTTTGGGTAGGATTAGGTTCATTAAGGGTAATGGGTTGTGTTCCGTTATCCTTTGAGGTGCTAGGTTGTGGCCTGGCATCCCTAAAATCTTTAAAATTCCTATCGCTATAAAAATCAAAAATCTTATTTCCATTATTTAAATCATCTACTACTAACCTAAGCTTTACGCCGTTATTCTCCCATTCATAGCCGTATCTAAACCCATTTTTAAGCCTTTCAAAACTCTCTAATAACACATTGGCGTTTTTGATAACTTCGCTCATGTTGATTAGCTCGTCGTTCGTTAGCCCTCCGGTGCTTTCTGCTCCATAATGTTTAACTAAAATCTTTTTAGCTCCCGCATGCCTTGTGCCTTGTTCTAGGATATAAAGGTCGTTTAAATCTATTCCTTTGATTTCTGTTTGATCTAATTCTCCCTTAAACACCTTTAAAACTTGTTGCTGTTCTTTAGTAAGCTTGCTTTCATCAATCTTTTGTAATTCTTGTAAGGCTTTTTCGTATTTAGTAGCCTTTTCTTTGATTTCTTCGCTCGCTTGTTTGACGCCATTATTAAGCTCTTCAATGATTTTAAGCGTGTTGTTGCTAAAGTGTGATTTTTGCGCTTAATTCTAAATTCTTACTAGGTTTTTAGCGAGCGGATACTAAAAAACTTTTTTTAAGAGCGCAGTTGTTGCAAGGCTTCTTTAATCGCTACTTCTATGCTGAGATTGGGTTTTAGGGTTTTTAAGACTTGGTTGATTTCGGTGCTTTTAAAGCCCAAACTCTCTAGGGCTAAAAAGACTTCATTGCGTGCGGGTTTATTTTCATCTTGAATGAAAAAGCCAATCAAATCCACCATGATCTTATCAGCGAGCTTTTTGCCAATGCCTGGGACTTGCTGGAGTCTTTTGACTTCTTTAGTGGCGATAATGCTTTCAAATTCATTCGGCGAAAAGCTTGAAAGAATGGCTAAAGCGATACGCCCCCCTACCCCATTGATTTTTAAAAGCCTTTCAAAGAGGATTTTTTCGCTCTCTTCTAAAAACCCGTATAAAAGATGCGCATCTTCTTTGATCACTTGTAAGATTTTCAAACGCGCCTTTTGACCCACTTGAAGCAAAGCAGCCGTTCGCATAGAAACTTGCACCCCATAAACAACCCCTTGCACTTCTATATGCGCTTCTAAAGCGGAGATTTTTTCCACAACCCCTATCAAACCCACTATCATTTTTATCCCTTTTTTATCTCTTGTTTTAGCCTTTTATAGCGCTTTTAGGGATTTTTTTGATTTTATGATCTTCATAGATCACGTTCACGCTTTCATTATGGCTTAACATGGCACTTAAATTGCTCACTTTAGGGTAATTGCGATGGTAGATCACGATATTTTCTTGCTTGAAAGGGTTTTTAGTCGTAATGCTTGCATGCTGGAAGCTGTTTTCTATGCTGATGAGTTTAGCGTAACATTCGTTATTGATTTTTTGCAATTCTAGCATTTGGGCTTTTAAGATTTTCAAACGCTTTAAAGCAAACACAAACTCGCTATAAGCGTCTTTCACGCTTTCTTGTTGCATTAAAGATCGTTTGATTTCTTCAGTGGCGTTTTTAAGCTTTTCCATGATGGCTTGATGGTTTTTGACTAAATGGTTTAAGGACTGGTGCTGAGCGATGATTTTTTTGGATTTTAACCCTAACGCATTGAGTTTTTGTTTAGCGATCTTCAATTCTTCTTGGTTTTCTCGCCCCCCAAAAGCGTAAAAAATAAAGCGGTTGCCATTGCCATCCACCTCATCAATCAAACATTGCTTGGAAAAATACAGCTTGTTATCGCTTTTAAGCTTTTCTAAAGCGATTTCTTTCGCATAGACCACGCTCCCCGCGCTCGCTTCCACTTTAACGCTATTGGCATACACTTTGGCGCGCTCTAAATACTTGCACTCAAACTCTTTAGCGTAGCACACGCCCTTATGGTTAGTGATGCGCGCTTTATTGGCATAGACATAGCTTTCAGGGTGGATTTGCCCCTCTATAGTAATTTCTTTAGCCACTAAGATCACATTCTTACCCACATTGCCCTTAATGTTAATTACGCTCGCTTCTAAAATGAGGTTAGAATCAATCGCATCGCTCAATTCGTCTTTAGCTTGAATCTCTAAAGCTAACCCGCTCTCCACTCCCCCTAAAAGATTAGGCGTTTCAATGGACTTGATTCCGTTTTTGAAAATAAAATTTTGCTTAGAAACCAAACGCCCTTTTTCCATTTTAACCCCTTGTAAGGCTTTGGAGTAATACACTAAGGCGTTATTTTCTTCTCTTTCTTCAAAAGCGTTTTTGTCATGCCCTATAGGGGTGGGCGAATGAGCAACTTTAGGCAATTCAATATAAAGGCCTTTAAGGTTACGGCCGTCTCTGCCTTGCTTGGGGTAATTCACGCAAGCGACTTTTTGATTTTCTTTAGCGATATAGTAATTTTCTTTAACAAACGATTCTTCTTGATCGCTTAAAAAAATGGTATGCGTTGGAAGGTATTCTTCTTCTAATAAAAAATGGGATTGTTCTTCTACATTAGGGATAAAGGTTGAAGAAGCGTATAAAATAAAGCGCTTATTTTGGGTTTCTTTTTGATATTTTCTCAATTCTGTTTTTAAATTTTCATACATTTGTGAAAAATGCCTAAACACCACGCCTTCAAAAGCCAAACGCTCTTTAATATACGCAAACATTTCTTGGTAATGCTCTTCAGTGTCTAGGACAATAAAACACTCGTCTAAAATAATTTCTATTTTGCTTAAATCTTCATCCACTTTTACTTCAAAAAAGCGTTTATAAGCGTTTGATTTGATTTTAATGTCGTGGGTTTGATAAAGGGTTAGCTCTTTTTTTTCATAGTATTCATCTTCTTCTAATTGTTGCAATTCCCCACCAAAAGCCTCGCTAAAATCGTCTTTAGCGCTGTTTTTGATAAAAATAGAAGTTTTTAAAATCTCAAACCATAGATCTTCTGTTTGCAATCTATTTTCAGCGGCCGCTTTTTTTAATTCTTTTTGAATGTCTTTGCACCGCTCAACTTTTATAGGGGCAAAATGCTCCAAGCTCATTTTTTAATCCTTAAATGGTATAATATAAGAATTTGAAAAAAGAAATATGCTAACAAAAAAACACTGAAAATTAGGTAATAAATACAACTAGTATGCTAAAAAAAATATTTTTAACCAACAGCTTAGGGATTTTATGCTCTAGGATTTTTGGCTTTTTACGGGATTTGATGATGGCTAATATTCTAGGGGCTGGGGTGTATAGCGATATTTTCTTTGTGGCTTTCAAATTGCCCAATCTATTTAGGCGTATTTTTGCGGAGGGCTCTTTTTCTCAAAGCTTTTTACCAAGCTTCATACGAAGCTCCATTAAAGGGAGTTTTGCGAGTTTGGTGGGGCTTATTTTTTGTGGCGTTTTATTCATGTGGTGCTTATTGGTGGCATTAAATCCCTTATGGCTCACCAAACTCCTAGCTTACGGCTTTGATGAAGAAACGCTCAAACTGTGCGCCCCTATTGTAGCGATCAATTTTTGGTATCTTTTATTGGTGTTTATCACCACCTTTTTAGGCACGCTTTTGCAATACAAACACAGCTTTTTTGCCAGCGCTTATAGCGCAAGCTTGCTCAATTTATGCATGATTTCAGCCCTTTTGTTTTCTAAAGACAAATCGCATTTAGAAGTGTTGTATTATTTGAGCTATGGCGTGCTTTTAGGGGGCGTGGCTCAAATTTTATTGCACTTTTATCCTTTAGTGAAATTAGGCTTATGGAATTTATTATTTAAAGGGTTGTTGAGCTTTAAGACCAAAAACGCAAACAAAAAAGAGTATCGTTTGAATAGGGCTAAAAAGGATCTAAAAGCGTTTTTCAAGCAATTCCTCCCCAGCGTCTTAGGCAATTCTAGCGCTCAGATCGCTTCTTTTTTAGACACCACGATCGCCTCTTTTTTAGCGAGTGGGAGCGTGTCTTATTTGTATTACGCTAATAGAGTTTTCCAGCTCCCTTTAGCTTTATTTGCTATCGCTATATCCACAGCTCTTTTCCCCAGCATTGCGATCGCGCTTAAAAACAACCAGCAGGATTTAATCTTACAACGCTTGCAAAAGGCGTGGTTTTTTTTGGTGGGGGTTTTGCTTCTTTGCAGCATTGGGGGGATAATGTTAAGCAAAGAAATCACCGAGCTTTTATTTGAAAGGGGGCAATTTAGCCCTAAAGACACCTTAATCACTTCGCAAGTCTTTTCGCTCTATCTTTTAGGCTTGCTCCCTTTTGGGCTAACTAAACTCTTTTCTTTGTGGCTTTATGCGAAATTAGAACAAAAAAAAGCGGCTAAAATCTCTTTAATTTCGCTTTTTTTAGGTTTAGCGGCTTCTTTGAGTTTAATGCCTTTGTTAGGGGTTTTGGGTTTGGCGTTAGCGAATAGTTTGAGCGGGTTATTTTTATTTGTTTTAACGATAAAAGCGTTTGGCTTTCAATTATTCTTGGGTATAATCAAGAATTTAAAATCATGGCTTGTAATCCTTTTCCTCGCTTGCGTGGAAATCTTATTACTCTTAGCGTTCAAATCGTGGGTTACACATTTATATTTATTTTATTATTTTCAAGGTTTTTAAATGTTTATTTATGATACCAAATCAAAACAAAAAGTCCTTTTTGAGCCTTTAGTTAAAAATAAGGCGAATATTTATGTGTGCGGGCCTACGGTGTATGATGACGCTCATTTAGGGCATGCCAGGAGCGCGATTGCTTTTGATTTGTTAAGGCGCACGCTTGAGTTGAGCGGCTATGAAGTGGTGTTAGTAAGGAATTTCACGGATATTGACGATAAAATCATCAACAAAGCCCTAAAAGAAAACAAAAGCATTCAAGAACTAAGCAGCATTTATATTGAATCTTACACGAGGGATTTGAACGCTTTGAACGTAAAAAAACCCAGCTTAGAGCCTAAAGCGAGCGAGTATTTAGACGCTATGGTGGGCATGATTGAAACGCTTTTAGAAAAAAATATCGCTTATAGAGTTTCTAATGGGGATATTTATTTAGACACGAGCAAGGATAAAGATTACGGCTCTTTGAGCGTGCATAATAGCAGCGTTGAATTTGGCCGTATTGGTTTGGTGCAAGAAAAACGGCTTGAACAGGATTTTGTGCTATGGAAAAGCTATAAGGGGGATAATGATGTGGGCTTTGATAGTCCTTTAGGCAAAGGACGCCCTGGCTGGCATATAGAATGCTCTAGCATGATTTTTAAAACTTTAGCGCTCACTAACACCCCTTATCAAATTGACATCCATGCAGGCGGAGCGGATTTGTTATTCCCCCACCATGAAAATGAAGCGTGCCAAACCCGTTGCGCCTTTGGCGTGGAGATCGCCAAATACTGGATGCACAATGGCTTTGTGAATATCAATAACGAAAAAATGTCTAAAAGTTTAGGGAATAGTTTTTTCATTAAAGACGCCTTGAAAAACTATGATGGCGAGATTTTGCGCAATTATTTATTGGGGGTGCATTACCGCTCTGTTTTGAATTTCAATGAAGAAGACTTGTTAGTGAGTAAAAAACGCTTGGATAAAATCTATCGCTTGAAACAGCGCGTTTTAGGGACTTTGGGAGGAATAAACCCAAATTTTAAAAAAGAAATTTTAGAATGCATGCAAGATGATTTAAATATTTCTAAAGCGTTGAGCGTTTTAGAAAGCATGCTTTCTTCTACGAATGAAAAACTAGATCAAAACCCTAAAAACAAGGCTTTGAAAGGCGAAATTTTAGCGAATCTGAAATTCATAGAAGAACTGCTTGGCATCGGGTTTAAAGACCCTAGCGCGTATTTCCAATTAGGCGTGAGTGAAAGCGAAAAACAAGAAATTGAAAACAAGATAGAAGAAAGAAAACGCGCCAAAGAACAAAAAGATTTTTTAAAAGCCGATCGCATCAGAGAAGAGCTTTTAAACCACAAAATCGCTTTGATGGACACCCCACAAGGCACGATTTGGGAGAAGCTTTTTTAAACGCCTCCCATTTTACCTTTTTACACATTCTAGCCCAAAATTTCAGCAATTTTACTTTTTAATCCTATGGGTTTTATATTCATTTATCTTAACTTAATAAAAATTGAACATTGGTTGTAGATACTATATATTTATAACCTTAATCGTAAATGCAACAGAAATTTTCTAGTCTAAAGTCGCACCCTTTGTGCAAAAATCGTTTTACAAAAAGAAAGGAAAGAAAATGGAAATACAACAAACACACCGCAAAATCAATCGCCCTATTATCTCTCTCGCTCTAGTGGGGGTGTTAATGGGCACCGAACTAGGGGCTAACACTCCAAATGATCCCATACACAGCGAGAGTCGCGTCTTTTTCACAACCGTGATCATTCCAGCCATTGTTGGGGGTATCGCTACAGGCGCTGCTGTAGGAACAGTTTCAGGGCTTCTTAGCTGGGGGCTCAAACAAGCCGAACAAGCCAATAAAGCCCCAGACAAACCCGATAAAGTTTGGCGCATTCAAGCAGGCAGAGGCTTTGATAATTTCCCCCACAAGCAATACGACTTATACAAATCTCTTTTATCCAGTAAGATTGATGGAGGTTGGGACTGGGGGAATGCCGCTAGGCATTATTGGGTCAAAGACGGGCAATGGAACAAACTTGAAGTGGATATGCAAAACGCTGTAGGGACTTATAACCTTTCAGGGCTTATCAACTTTACTGGTGGGGATTTGGATGTCAATATGCAAAAAGCCACTTTGCGTTTGGGCCAATTCAATGGCAATTCTTTCACAAGCTTTAAAGATAGCGCTGATCGCACCACGAGGGTGAATTTTGACGCTAAAAATATCTTAATTGATAATTTTGTAGAAATCAACAATCGTGTGGGTTCTGGAGCCGGGAGGAAAGCCAGCTCTACGGTTTTGACTTTGAAAAGTTCAGAAAAAATCACGAGCCGTGAAAACGCTGAAATTTCTCTTTATGATGGCGCCACGCTCAATTTGGTTTCAAGCTCAAATCAGAGCGTTGATCTCTATGGGAAAGTGTGGATGGGCCGTTTGCAATACGTGGGAGCGTATTTAGCCCCTTCATACAGCACAATCAACACTTCAAAAGTTCAAGGGGAAATGAATTTCCGCCATCTCGCTGTGGGTGATCAAAACGCCGCTCAAGCGGGCATTATCGCTAATAAAAAGACTAATATTGGCACACTGGATTTGTGGCAAAGCGCCGGCTTAAGCATTATCACCCCTCCAGAAGGCGGTTATGAGAGTAAAACTAAAGATACTCCTTCTCAAAATAACCCTAAAAATGACACACAAAAAACAGAAATTCAACCCACGCAAGTCATTGATGGGCCTTTTGCGGGCGGCAAAGACACGGTTGTGAATATTTTCCACTTAAACACTAAAGCCGATGGTACGATTAGAGCGGGAGGGTTTAAAGCTTCTCTAAGCACGAATGCGGCTCATTTGCATATTGGCGAAGGCGGTGTCAATCTGTCCAATCAAGCGAGCGGGCGCTCTCTTTTAGTGGAAAATCTAACCGGGAATATCACCGTTGAGGGGACTTTAAGAGTGAATAATCAAGTGGGCGGTGCTGCTGTGGCAGGATCAAGCGCGAATTTTGAATTTAAGGCTGGTGAAGACACCAACAACGCCACAGCCACTTTCAATAACGATATCCATCTGGGAAAAGCGGTGAATTTAAGAGTGGATGCTCATACAGCTTATTTTAATGGCAATGTTTATCTGGGAAAATCCACGAATTTAAGAGTGAATGGCCATAGCGCTCATTTTAAAAATATTGATGCCACAAAGAGCGATAATGGGCTAAACACTAGTGCTTTGGATTTGAGCGGTGTTACAGATAAAGTCAATATCAACAAGCTCACTACATCTGCCACTAATGTGAACATTAAAAACTTTGACATTAAGGAATTGGTGGTTACAACCCGAGTTCAAAGTTTTGGGCAATACACTATTTTTGGCGAAAATATAGGCGATAAGTCTCGCATTGGTGTCGTTAGTTTGCAAACGGGATATAGCCCGGCCTATTCTGGGGGCGTTACTTTTAAAAGCGGTAAAAAATTGGTTATAGATGAGCTTTACCATGCCCCTTGGAATTATTTTGACGCTAGGAATGTTACCGATGTTGAAATCAACAAGAGAATTCTTTTTGGAGCCCCAGGAAACATTGCCGGCAAAACAGGGCTTATGTTTAATAACCTAACCCTAAATAGTAATGCGAGCATGGATTATGGTAAGGATTTGGATTTAACCATTCAAGGGCATTTCACCAATAATCAAGGCACGATGAATCTTTTTGTCCAAGATGGGCGTGTGGCGACCTTGAATGCAGGCCATCAAGCAAGCATGATGTTTAATAATTTAGTGGATAGCGCGACCGGGTTTTACAAACCGCTCATTAAGATCAATAACGCTCAAAACCTCACTAAAAATAAAGAACATGTTTTAGTGAGGGCGCGAAACATTGATTATAATTTAGTGGGAGTGCAAGGCGCTAGTTATGACAATATTTCTGCAAGCAATACCAATCTGCAAGAGCAATTCAAAGAGCGCCTAGCCCTTTATAACAACAACAACCGCATGGATATTTGTGTGGTGCGAAAAAATAATACCGATGATATTAAAGCATGCGGGATGGCTATCGGCAATCAAAGCATGGTGAATAACCCTGAAAATTACAAGTATCTTGAAGGTAAGGCATGGAAAAATACAGGGATCAATAAAACGGCTAACAACACCACAATCGCTGTTAATTTAGGCAACAATTCTACGCCTACTAACAGCACCACCGATACCACAAATTTACCCACCAACACCACTAACAACGCGCGTTTCGCTAGCTACGCTCTCATAAAGAACGCTCCTTTCGCTCGTTATAGCGCTACTCCTAATTTAGTCGCTATCAATAAACATGACTTTGGCACCATTGAAAGCGTGTTTGAATTGGCTAACCGCTCTAAAGATATTGACACGCTTTATGCTAACTCAGGCGCGCAAGGCAGGGATCTCTTGCAAACCTTATTGATTGATAGCCATGATGCGGGTTATGCCAGAACCATGATTGATGCTACAAGCGCTAATGAAATCACCAAGCAATTGAATACGGCCACTACCACTTTAAACAACATAGCCAGTTTAGAGCATAAGACAAGCGGCTTACAAACTTTGAGCTTGAGTAATGCGATGATTTTAAATTCTCGTTTAGTCAATCTCTCTAGAAGGCACACCAACAATATTAACTCGTTCGCTAAGCGCTTACAAGCTTTAAAAGACCAAAGATTCGCTTCTTTAGAAAGCGCGGCGGAAGTGTTGTATCAATTTGCCCCTAAATATGAAAAACCTACCAATGTTTGGGCTAACGCTATTGGGGGAACGAGCTTGAATAATGGCGGCAACGCTTCATTGTATGGCACAAGCGCCGGCGTAGATGCTTACCTTAACGGGCAAGTGGAAGCCATTGTGGGCGGTTTTGGAAGCTATGGTTATAGCTCTTTTAGCAATCAAGCGAACTCTCTTAACTCTGGGGCCAATAACACTAATTTTGGCGTGTATAGCCGTATCTTTGCTAACCAGCATGAATTTGACTTTGAAGCTCAAGGGGCGCTAGGGAGTGATCAATCAAGCTTGAATTTCAAAAGCGCTCTATTACAAGATTTGAATCAAAGCTATCATTACTTAGCCTATAGTGCTGCAACAAGAGCGAGCTATGGTTATGACTTCGCGTTTTTTAGGAACGCTTTGGTGTTAAAACCAAGCGTGGGCGTGAGCTATAACCATTTAGGTTCAACCAACTTTAAAAGCAACAGCAATCAAGTGGCTTTGAGTAATGGCTCTAGCAGTCAGCATCTATTCAACGCTAGCGCTAATGTGGAAGCGCGCTATTATTATGGGGACACTTCATACTTCTATATGAACGCTGGAGTTTTACAAGAGTTTGCTCATGTTGGCTCTAATAACGCCGCATCTTTAAACACCTTTAAAGTGAATGCCGCTCGCAACCCTTTAAACACCCATGCCAGAGTGATGATGGGTGGGGAATTGCAATTGGCTAAAGAAGTGTTTTTGAATTTGGGCTTTATTTATGGGCACAATTTGATTTCCAATATAGGCCATTTCGCTTCCAATTTAGGAATGAGATATAGCTTCTAAATACCGCTCTAAATACCGCTCTTAAACCCATGCTCAAAGCATGGGTTTGAAATCTTACAAAACATCTAACCCCTACAACGCATACACGACAAGCTTGTTATCATGCCAGATCGCTTCTAAAGGCGTGTCATAGAGCGTGCTTAAATTGTGTGAAGTCATAGCGATTTGTGTGGAAGCTTGCAAAAAAAGTTTTTTATCTTTGAGCATGACCACATGCGTGGAGTGTCTGGCAACCAAATTCGGATCATGGATATTGACTAAAACGCTCAATTCTCGCTTTTTCATCTCATCTTTAATCGCATCAAAAAAAAGGGCTTGGTTTTTTAAATCTAACGCGCTCGTAGGCTCATCCAGTAACAATAAAGGCGTTCTTTGCAACAAACTTCTGGCTAAAAGCACCATTTGCCTTTGACCGCCGGACAAATCGTTAATGCCTTGATCTTTTAAGGACTCTAAATCCAAGCGCTCTAAAACGCTAGTGGCTTCTTTAATGTGCTTGGCTTTAGGCATAGCGAACAGATTCAAATGCGTCGCTTTCCCCATTAAGACAAAATCTAGCACGCTGAAATTAAACGCATAATATTCCACTTGAGGGATATAAGCGATTAGTTTAGCTTTTTCATAAGGCTTTAAGGGTAAAATATCTTTGTTACACGCTTTAATTTCGGTTTCTTCTAAAGGCTTTAAAAGCCCTAAAAGGCATTTTAAAAGCGTGGTTTTACCCGAGCCATTAGGCGCTAAAATGCTGGTGATGCTGTTTTTTGGCACGCTAAAACTCAATTTGTCTAAAATGAGTTTTTGAGAATATTTAAAGGACAGGTTTTTAACTTCTAAGACCATCACACCCCCCTAGTCCTGAATAAAAGCCACAAGAAAAAAGGCGCTCCTAAAACGCTTGTCGCAATGCCTACCGGTAAATCATAGGGGGTAATGGTTTTAGCCACCACATCCGCTAAAAGCAAGAAAAACGCCCCCATTAACAAAGAGCTTAAAAGCAGTTTTTGTAAATTCGCCCCAAAAAACAATCTCGCCACATGCGGAATGACTAACCCAATCCAGCCAATCGTGCCGGACACGCTCACCGCTAAAGCGCTCGCCACGCTCACGCACACCAAACAAAGCGATCGCAACAGCACGGGATTAATCCCCAAACTCAAACTTTGCGCATCGCTCAAGCTCAATAAATTGATGCGCCACCTTAACAAAAAGAGCGGGATAAAGCCCAAAGATAGCCCTATGAAAGCGATCAAACAATCCTTATAACTGCTCAAAGACAAGCTCCCTAAAAGCCACACGACAATCGCTTGCGCTTTTTGGGGGATCACAAAGAATTTTATCGCTCCAGCGAGTGCGCTTAAAAACGCGCTCAACACCACCCCTGAAAGCACCAACGAAAGGACGGAATTACCCAAAACCCTATTCATCGCCAAAACAGCAAGGCTGGCTAAAATCGCCCCAAAGAACGCCAAAATCGCAATGTTAGACTCCACTACCGCTATCGCCATCGCCACGCCTAGCATCGCTCCGCTAGAAATCCCTAATAAAAAAGGATCGACTAAGGGGTTTCTAAAAATCGTTTGCATCACCACCCCACTCCCAGACAAACTCGCTCCCACTAAAAGCGCTAAGATCACTCGTGGTAGTCGTATTTCTAAAATAATAATACTTAAAGAGCTCAGTTCTTCATTGTGCAAAAAGTGGTTTTTCACATTCAGGCACACTTCTTGCCATTCTTCCAAACTCAAGGACTCCCCTCCAAACAACAGCACCACCACCGCTAAAATCACGCAAGCTAATGCAATATGATAGGTTTTAAGCATCACGCTTCCTTTTAAGAACGATTAATCTGAACAAAGAATCATACCAACTACTCGGGAGGATTCGATACAACGCTAACAACAATTGGGTTTTTAAGCCGATCAAATAGCGGGCCTTGACTTTTTGACTCATGCTAAGAAAAACGATTTTTTGCGCCACGGCTTTAGCGCTTAGGGCTTTTTGATACACGCTCGCATAAAAAGTTTTAGCCGCATTTACCTCTAAGGCATAAAGGCCGTTTTCATTCTCAAAATTCTCAACTGAAAAAGCGGTTTTTTCCCAGTTGCTTTTCACCGGGCCTGGCTCAATCAAACACACTTGAACGTTAAAGGGTTTAAGCTCTAAACGCAAAGCGTCGCTATAAGCCTCTAAGGCATGCTTACTCGCGCTGTAATGGCCTAAAAAGAGCATGCTCACACGCCCCGCTATGGAAGAAAGATTGAAAATCTTAGAATAGGGCTTGTTTTTCAATAAGGGCAAACAAAACTGCACCACTTCACAAAGGGCGAAAAAATTCACGCCAAATTGCTTTTTAACCTCTTCAATGGGCGTGTCTTCCACGCTCCCAAACACCCCATAACCAGCAGAGTTGATCAAAACATCGCAATGATCTTCTTTAGCGCTGATGTTTAAAAACACTTCTTTTAAAGCGTTAGAATCGCTCACATCAATATCAACACACTCACACAACGCATGGTTTAACGCCACGCACAAAGTCGCATGCCTAGAGAGTGCATAGACTTTATACCCTTGATCTAGTAGCATTAACGCGCACTCCAACCCAATCCCAGAACTCGCCCCGGTGATAATTGCCACCTTTTGGCTTTCTTTTTTCTCTCCAACGCCCATTATCTAACGCCAACTCTCTTATTATTTTTATAATTCCTCTAATATTCACTTAATATTACTTAATTTTGACTAATATATAGTTCTTGGAATGTTTTTTACAAAAGACATTTTTAACACCAATTTTAATTAAGGAGAAGCAATGCCTCAAATACAATCATCGCATTCCAATCATTTTGATTTTACTATAGACACAGCGGATCGCACTAAATTATTGATGAGCTATTTAGTCGTGCCTACAACCGCTAATTTCAACAATGTCATGCATGGGGGGGAATTATTGAATTTATTGGATAAAGTGGCTTATGTGTGTTCGACTCGTTATTGCGCTAAAGGAACGGTCACTTTAAGCGTGGATGGGGTTACTTTTAAATACCCCATTCCTGTAGGGAATTTGCTCACTTTTTTAGCCAGCATCAATTATGTGGGCAACACTTCTTGCGAAGTGGGGATTAAGGTTTTGAGCGAAGATATTAAAACTCGTGAAATCACGCACACCAATTCATGCTATTTCACCATGGTGGCTGTGGAAAATGGCAAATCCACCCCCATGCCTAAATACGAGCCTAAAACAGAAGTTGAAATCCGCCGTTATGAAGGGGCTTTGAAGCGTAAAGAAATGCGCACACGAGGGTATTTAAAAAGCGGGAAACACGAGGGTGTTTAAAAAGCCAAAAAGCATAAGCGGTGTTTTAACCCTAAATTTTACCCCTAAAAAGGGGTAGTTGGTTTGAGCGATTTGGTTTAAGCGTTATAAATTGTGTGGATAATTTAAAACAACTCGCTATGACTGCCTAGTCTTACTAAAAAGAGGGTGTTTTCTTGTTTTTTAATTTGATAGACAAGCAATAAATCCGGTTGTAGGTGGCATTCCCTAAAATCTTTTAAAGTGCCTTTGAGTGGGTGGTCTTTGTATTTGGGTTCTAGGGGTTGCTCTTTGGCTAAATTTCCAACCACTTTATACAAAAGCTTTAAATCAAACCCGTTTTTAACAAGAATTTTAAGATCCTTATCAAATTTTTTACTGGTTTCAATCGTCAGCATTTTTAAATCTTAAGTTTTCACAATGCTTCTTAAAATCCTCTATGCTTTTAAAACAAAAGTGGTTCTTGGTATCTTTAGCCCTTGCTAAGATTTCTCGCTCTTCTTCTATGGTGTATCCGTTTTCGGTTAAATGGAGCGCTTTAAATTGGAGTGCTTTTTTAATCCTTTGTTTTTGAGCTTGGATTTCCTTCAATTTTTCTAACGCTCTTTTTTGCTTGGTCTTGATAGAATTTAAAAAACTAAAAAGCTGTCTTTGGCTGTATTTTGTGTAATCTTTGTTGGTGGTGTTAGGCATGCTTATTCCTTTTTTAAAATATCAGCTCATTATAGCGCAAGCGATAGAGCGGGATTAAAAAGGCTAGAAATCAAAACTTAAAGATTGAAAAGCGGATTGGGAAGTTAATGAAAAAATTAAAAGATCTGTTAGTAAAAAATTTTAAAAAAGTTTAAAAAAATAAAAGTTTTGTGAGTGAAAAATAATCGTTTTAGATTTGATTTTATAA
>NZ_CBPT010000019.1:0-21422 GCF_000476855.1 Helicobacter pylori SA221C | reverse complement strand
AAATGGTGCAAGGTGCTAAAATAATATTCTCTTGCGTTATATGTCATCTTCTTTTTGTTGAGCATTTTTATAGCATATTTTAAAATAGAAGCCTTATTATCATTTTGCCTTATCAATGCAATAGATTTATCTAAAAAAGCAACAACGCTAGGGTATTTAATTTTCCCTTTATACTCATCCATTTTAAAAATTTTTAACTGATTGATCCATTCTTCTTCATGCATCAAAGGGAGTTCAAAAATTTTTGTTTTTTTGTGATTGAGTGAAAGGTTATATTTTTTAAGACACTTTGCGAGATCGATTGTAAATTGTTCTGCCTCATCTCTTGAATTCACATAGCAAGTATAATCATCAATGTGCCTAATATATCTATATTCTGTTTTATTTTGATCTTTTCTTAATTTTTTTAAATCCCCATCAACGGCGACTAAAATAATTTCTGAAATCAAATTGGAACTATGCGGTCCAATAAGAATCCCCGTAGTTTCCTTATGATTCATGTTTCTTGTTTGGGTATCAATCTCATCGCTCCAATGATTTTTGTCTTTTTTAGCAATTTCTTTATCTCTTATTGCCCAAGGAATCGAATGCGTATAAATGCTTGGGAAGCAAGTGGATATATCAGCCTTTAGCTTGTATCTAGCACCAATACGAATACTCCTCCCCAATTTCCCCTCACAAAAAATATCTTTATGACCCATATCAAAAATACTTTTTCTCATAGCAACTCTATCTTTAGAATAATCGTTTTGAAAAATTTTTTTATTTTTAGGAATTTTTTGAATGTGGATGCGGCTGATCTTATGGGTATTGTCATCTGTCTTTTCTTTAAAATACTCCTTTAATTTATCCCAATTATCCCGTAGAATTTTGCATTGATTATAATAAGCCAAAGGATTAGGGATAGCAAAATATCTGGGCGTTCCAATATCTCTTATTCCCTCGTAAGTAATATGCTGATACCCCATCTTGCGTTTGGGGAATATCTTATCTTTATTATTCTTGCAATATCTGTAAAAAGGCTTTGATGTCAGAAAATTAGGAATCCTTTCTGCAAACATTCCGTATCTTAACAATCCCTTAAAAAGTTTATTTTGAGAAATCTCATTAAGACATTCAAAATAAGTCTTTTCTTTCACTTTTTTCACTGATATTACCCTCTTTTTGAAAGTTTTTCTGTTGCCAATATACAGATTTAAAAGCGATTTTATCGTATTTTTTAGTTTTTAAGGCGTTTGCTTTAAAGCCCCCCACTATTCTTTATATGGTTTTATTCCAAAGCCATGCGTTAGAAAAAGCTTTTTTAATCTTTAAATTGTGTTTGATTGTTCTTGCTTGTTTTAAGGGTTAGGATAAAATAACGCTCACCCCCTAGTTTTTCGCTAGAGATTAGGGGGTAAATCACCTTCAAAGGATTACTATGTCCAAAAAACATGGTAAAAAGCCTTTGGTTGTATTATACTTAAAAATACCTTTTTTTAAGTATAGGGTTAAAATCGTTGTTAAAAAAACCCATTAAGCCAAAGGTTTCCCCTATTTAAGGGGTTTCCTTTAAGGTAAAGCGCTTTTTATTCACTGCCCATCTTCAATGATTTTAATTTCTTCATCGGTGAGGTGGTAGAGCCGATAGACTAAAGCGTCAATTTCTTTTTCTAACTTTTGAGTGTTAGCTTTAGGGTCTTTTTCTTTTAGCGCTAGGATTTGCTTCGCGCCATCGGTGATTTTATCGGCTAATTCTTGGTTTTTATGAGTGATTTTAGGAATGGGGAGCCGTTCTATAAAAGCCTTTTTATAGCGATAACCACTCTCACCCAGTCCGCCACCTGCATAGAAAGTTTTGAAAGCAAAAGTAACCAATTGAGAATGCAACATTCCTAAAAGATAGTGCAAATGCTCTCCTGTGAGGATAAAGCTCGTGGCTTCTGCATAAAAATACCCTAACTCGCATTCTCCATTATCTAAATAAAATCGTGGCTCTTGCACGATCTCGCCATACACAATTTTCTCTTTTTCAAAATCCTCAATATACGCGCAATTCCTTAAGTGATAAGGGGTGTTTCCTTGATCGTCTCTTTTGGATATTTTGTCCCAATGAGAGTCTAAATGCGCTTTGATTGCGGGGTATTGTTCTATATCTATGGGAGGGATTTTATGAGAAAAAGAAGTGTAGCCGTTATGGGTGTTAATCAGCCACTCCCCCGCCCACTCATAACGATACCTTTTAATGTCCCTCCCTCTTAAAATCGGTTTGATAAGCTCTTTTGTCCTTTCTCTTTCGCTCATTCCCATGCTATCTTTTTGCGCATCATCGCAATTTTTTAAGATTTCGTCTCTTTTTTCAGTGGGAATGATAAAGGCTTCGTTAGAGCCGGTTAAGATACCACGATAGATTTGAATGCCCCAGTCTTTAAGCGGGGTGCCATTTTGTTCTATTTTGTCCCTTAAGTCTAAAAGCGTGGGGTTGGCAAAAATAAAGCTTTCTGTTTTGAGCACGTTTTGTTTTATGTGGAGATGGTGGGCGTTTTTCAAATCCTCCTTATCGTTTTTTATGGGTTCGTAATATTCAAAAACGCTTTCTTTTGTGGGCGTTTGCTTGATGAAATTGATGATGCTTGCATCCACTGTGGCGCTTTCAAAGACTTTTAAGGCGCTCAATTCCATGTAGCTGATAATGGTGGTGTTTTTGAGTAAAAACCCTCTTAATTTGGCGCCGTATTGAGCGCGCGTGTATTTGTTAGAAGTGATGAAAGCGTTAAACCCCTTTTCTTTTAAAAGGTTGAAAGCCAGGGCAAAAAAGTAGGTGTAAATGTCGCTTGAGCTGTTGTAGAAATTGGGGTATTGCTTTTGTAATAAAGGTTTTAAGTCTTTGATTTTTTCTTGGCGGATATAAGGCGGGTTGCCTATAATGCAATCAAAACCTAAAAAATTCCCTTCATCATCTAGCACTTCAGGAAATTCAAAGCGCCATTCAAGAGCTTTGGAATTTCTTAGATTTTCTAATATTTCATAGCATTCTTTGATTTTAATGAGCAGTCTATTCGCTTCCACGCCTATGGGGTTTGGTTTCATGTTTTCTAGTGTGGGGTTAAATTTATAGTTATTTTTCCTTGCGATCTTTAGCATCTCCATGCCAAATTCTGTGCTGAGATCAAAAATCCCATCGCCGTATTCACTTATAAAAGCCTTAAGCGATTCTTTAAGGTGTTTGTTTGCTTGGTGTTGCTCGATAAAATAGTTGGTGATAAGGGATTTGAGTTTAGCGATATTTTGTAAAATTTTAGTTTTTTCTTCTAAACCTTCTTTATAGAGCATTACAGAATTTTTGTATTCTTTGATTTCGGTTTTGAGCTGTCTAGCAAACTCTGGTGTCTGTCCAATAGTGAGCTTAGAGTTTAGAGGGAAATTAAAGATCAAACTATTACCGCACTTGATATTAATATCAATGTTAGGGAGGGTTTCAAGATCGTGAGTGTTCTTGCCCTCTTCAAAAATATAATAGCTGTATTTTAAAAGCTCTATCCATAGCCTGAGCTTGGTGATTTCGCAAGAGTTGGGGTTAATGTCCACGCCAAAAAGGCAGTTTTCAATGATGGATTTTTTAAGCTCAAAAAGTTCTTTTTGGATGTGGTGGGGGTCGTTTTCAATCTCTGTCATGGTGTAGTTAAAGACTTCACCCTTTGGTGGCGTGCGAATGATGATTTCATCGTTTTCCAACATGAGATTGCAGCCAAACAAAGAAGTAATAAGCCCTAGCTTATAAGCAACCCACACCATTTCATTGAGTGCAGAAACTAAAAAATGCCCGCTCCCCACCGCCGGATCGCAAATGCGTAAGGTTAAAAGCGTGTTTAGGTATTCTTTAGCTTTTTCATTTGAAAAATTTCTGCCTATTTTTTCTCGCAACGCTTCTAGATCTTTGCAGTCCCACTGATAAATGGCGTTGAATTTATCCAACACGATTTTTTTCGTGATACTCTCTTTGCACATGTAGCTTGTGATGAAGCTTGGGGTATAAAAACTCCCCTCTTTATAGCCGTTGAGTTTTTCAAAAACAAGCCCCAAAACGCTAGGGTTAATCAAACGGCTTTCGCTGGTATCGGTATTATTTTTAATGTCTTCAGGAGTAGTGGTGAATTTATAAAGGCGCAAAAATGCAAAAAGGTATTCCAGCAAGGGCAAATCTTTTTGTTTTTGGTAATTTTCATCTTTTTTGAGAATGGACTTGGGATAAATCTCTAAAGGCTTATTATTGAGCAATTTGATTTCATACCCATTCAATTCCAAAGGCGTTTTATCAAACAAACTGGAGTTCAAATAAGGGATTTTCCCTAAAATCTTGTTTTCTTTAATGGCTTGGGAGTGCTCGCTGTTTTTCTTGGCTAAAACTTCAAAAAAGAGGGTGTTTAGGGCGTTGAAATCCTTAAAATTCTCTGTGGTTAAAAAAGGTTTTTCAAAATGATTGAAAGAAATTAAAAGGCTTTCTAAAAGCCGTAAAAACAAAATGCGGTTATTCCAAGCAATCAGTAACGCCATGACTATTTCATCATCTAAATTGTTGTATTGCTCTTTTAGGGCATAACTTAGGGAGTTTTTGGTATCGCTAGGCTTGATTAAAAATTTCCCCCCTTTTTGCTCTTTTTGCTCTTCTAGTCCTAAAATATAAAGCAATTCTTCATAAAAATCTTTGTTAAGCGTGTTGGCGTCAGAATATTTTGGAATTTTGAGCAAAAAATTAGGACTTAGGGCTTGATAGATTAGGGCTAAATTTTCTTTTTTGAGAGGGATATGATGGTATTTCAAAGAATGATCAAGCTCATTAAGGCGCTTTTGGCAAGCATCATAAAACGCTTTTGTGCGTGGATCGTTACCCTTTTTATCATGACAATTTTCAAAGGCTTTTTTAATTTCTTTATCTTTATTAAAAACCTCAAATTCGTTCGCATCAATGATATAAAGCTCTTTAATAGTGGCTAAGATAAGATGCTTAAGGTTGTTATTACCCTCTTTTCTTTCTGTGAGATAATACAAGAGGCTTTCATGAAGGGCTTTAACATTCAAATCGCCCTTTTTAATAAATTCGTTGGGGTTTTTAAGGGCTTTAAATTCAATGATCACTTCCACTTCGTTATTGTCATTAAGAATAGCGCTGTCTATTTTTTTGGTGGGCTTAACCTTGTATTTAAAAACGCCTTTCAATAAATCATTAAAAGCGTCGTTGTGGTGATTTTCATTTTCTTGTTGGTTGGTTTCTAAAAAAGCGTCAAAAGCTGTTTTGAAATCTTCCAGTTGCTCTTTATTTGGGTAGTTTGTGTTGGGTAAATCTAATTTTTTATAGTCCATGTTAATTCCTTGCATCGCTTAAAAACATATGCTTTAAAAGTTTATCGTTGTTTATAAAAGCGTTTTTTAATGCCACGCTTTTATAAGTGTAATGCTTTTCAATGCTTGAGACTTTTTCTAAAAATTTGTTGATTTCATTTTTTTGAAATTCTTCATCATCTTGTCTTGGCACGTTTTCTAGCAAGCTGTTTATTTCTTTTTTAAAATTTTCTATAGTTTCTGTCGTGGGTGTTTGGGGACTATACTTTTTAATGAAATTTTCAAGCGGTTTGAAAGCGAAATTAATCATAAAATGCCTTTGAGATCTAATAAAAATGCGATTAAATTATAGCAAAATGGCCGTGAAATCCAAAGAAAACGCTTTTCTTTAAACCGCGCTTTTTACTATGCAAACGCAAGCTGTAAAATAGGATTTTAAACAAAAACAAAAAGTCAAAATTGTTTCATGTGAAACATTGGGGTAATTGATCTTTCTTTAACTCTGTTTTGCATAGTTTAAAACTTCATTGATCAACGCGCTTAATTGATCGTTATTCAACTTGGTTTCGTATTCAATATTCACGCCTCGCTTTTTTAAAGCTTCAAAAAATTTCTTAGCGGTTGAAATTTTGCGCTTTTCTTCAGGGCGCAATTCGTTTTCATGTTCAACCCCCTTAGTTTCTACCACTAACAACACTTTTTTATCGTTATTTTCAACCACATACCCAAAATCAGGGCTATAAGTTTGATTCAACCCTACCGGGATCTTAACCCTAGGGAGCTTGCCAAAAACAATGATTTTAGTGTCGTTAGATTCTTCAATCGTGTCTTTTTCAATCTCACTATCCACTTGCATGAAATTTTCATACAGGCATTTTTCTTGCGCGCTTGCATTTTTAATTTCATATTTGTCCGCCCCCAAGCTCCCGTCTAAAAATTCTCTAACCTCTCCCTTTTCGTCATAAAACGCATCGTTTTTCTTGTTTTTAACAGCCGTTTCGCGCATTTGATAGGAAATTTTGTCTTCAATATTTTGATAAATGATTTCCAAAAACAGATCTTCTAAACGCCTTAAGCCCTCTTGTTCGTTTTTTTTAATTTCATTAAACTTTTTTGCATCCATTTTTTCTAACACTTTAGCCACGCTTTTAAAACTCAATTTCACCTTATTAGACAAGGCGCTGATAAATTCATGCAAGCTCCATGAACACACGCTTTTTCGCTCAATAGACTTTGTCTCGGCGTTTTTTTCCATGGTTTCTACTTTTTTGTATTTTGTAAGCGCAACGCTTTTTGAACTGACTTCAAAAGAAGAATGGATTTTTTTGACAATCTCTTCAATCAAGCTCTCGCTATCCATAGCATAAGTGATCCGGGCTTTATAGTTCAAACTCTCCCATAAGGCTTCAAATTTTTTAAAATTTTCTTGATTGATTTTAATTTTTTCAGTTTTTCGCTCGTTTTTGTTTTTCACCCTAGAATGGCCCATCAAGCGATCTTTTAAAAAATCTTTTAATTTTTCAAAATCCAAGTATGTTTCATCTTTTAAATTTTCTAATTCTTTTTCCTTTTCTAAAAATTCGTTTTGATTGAGGGTGAGTTTAAAATTCCCATCATCTGTGATTTCCCCAAACCCCAAACTCTCCAATTTGTCAAATAAAATCCCGTAAAACCCTTTTTTAATCACTCCTTTTTCTTCCAATTCTCCCCCACTAAACGCTTGTTTAATCAAGCTGTGTTCGCTTATCTCTTGCTGGATCGCTCCCACAAAATCCCCCTCCACTTGCGGCACGATCACGACTAATTCATTGACACAATCAAAATCCGCATGCTCTTTAGTGATGCGTTCGCCCTTTTGATTCACAGCGAGCCTTAAGCCTCTGCCAATTTGTTGCAATTTAGTGATATTGGAATGGCTAGGGGCTAATTTGCAAATCGTCATCACATTAGGGTTATCCCACCCCTCTTGCAACGCCCATTGCGAAAAAATAAACCTGAGATCGGAATCAAAACTCAGCAATTTTTCTTTTTCTTTTAAAATGAGTTCAATCGCTTTAGCTTCATCGCCCTCTTTATTGCTTTTAGCAAAATACCCTCCATGCACTTTTTTAATGTCCTCTTTAGCGCGCTCTAAATACGCTCTATAATTTTCATCTAAAGGCTTTTTTAAGACTTTTTCAAGCTCTTGTTGGTAAAGTTTTTCAAACAAAAGGGCTAATTTAGCCGGTTTTTCATTTTCGCTTAAATAGCTATTCACCCCGCTAATAAACACCATGCACAAGGCTTTAACCCCTTTTTTATAAAGCTCTTCTTCTCTTTCAAAATGGCTTTCTATCGCTATTTTTAGCATTATTTCTTGCTCGCCCTCTAAAAGATGAGAAAATGGCTCTTTTTGATCCAGCAACAAATTAACGCCATTCAAAAAACGCACTTCCTTTTTAACGATGTTTTCTACAACATAATCTTTTAAAGCGCTGATATGGGTTAGCTCCCCTAGATTATCGTGCTTTTTGACTTTGACGCTTTTGATTTTATTTTCTAAATTCGTGTAATTGATAATGGCTTCGTATTCATTTTGTATTTTTTTAACCTCTTTAACTTCCAAAAAATACTCATCACTCTCCCCCACAGACGCCACGCTAATGCTTTTCACTAGCCCATCATCAAACGCTTTTTTGCTATCTAGCACATAAATCAAATTATTATAATCATCTCTAAAAGTCGCCCCAAACCTGAGCGTGACTAAAGCGTTTAATTTTTCCAAATAATTCTTTGTTTTATCGCCTAAAAATCGGTGTGGTTCGTCCATGATTACGATGGGGCGGATACTGGCTAAAGCTTGCATGTAACTTTTTGCGCCGTTGAATAGATTCGTGTTTTCTAGGCATGATTTGTTGATAGTATTTTTCTCTTTATTAAAGGCAGAAAAAGTCATCACCAACACGCAGCATTTGTGATTACTCGCTAAAATAAATCTTTCTACATCTTCATAGCTTTCTAAATGCGTGTTAGAATATTCGCTTTTAAAAAATTCTCTTGTGATTTCAACACTCTTTAAAACCCCTAATTTAATGGCGTTGCTTGGCGTTAAAACGATGAATTTTGACAAACGGTAGTTTTTGTGCAAGGCATAAACGCACTCCAAAAAGCAAAAGGTCTTCCCGGTGCCTGTTTCCATTAAAATATCGCAGTTTAACGACTTGTCAATCCCCACGCTCCCCTGGGTTATTTTTTGTTTCGATCGCAAATTCTCAATATTTTCTAATAAAACATCTTTGATCGCCCCTATTTCAAAAACAGGGTTAGAAATCCTTTGAGCGTCATTTTCTGACTCTCTCAAATCAATCCCCTTAAACACCCCTAAAATTTGGTCCCGGCATTGCTCCTGATAGTCTAATCGTTTGAATTTGATTTTCACCTCTACCCCCTAATCTTTAAATCGCCGCTCTCTAATTTCAAATCCAACAAATTACTGCCCAATTCCAAACACAGCCTGTCGTTACTGATAGCTGGCATATACATGCTAATTTTTTCCACCCCTTTATCTTTCAAGTTTTCTAAAACTTCGCTCATTTCTATATCCCCCACAATGAAAGCCGTATTTAAAGTCAGATACAAGGCGTTTTCAATCAAGCAAATTATAGGGGTAGTGAGATCCAAACCCTCGCAGCCTAAAAGCTTGATTAAAATCGTTTGAGTTTCCCATTTTTTTGGGTTGGAATAAGCGAACAAATCCTTTTGATGGGCTTGACTGAGATTTTTATCATTAGCATGCGTTTCATCATCAATGATTTCAAACGCTCTAAACCCCACATCTAAATGAGGGCAAGCTTCTTGGATTTTAGCCCCCACTCTTTTAATCCTTTCTTCAGTGATGTCAAAAATGCTTGGGGAGGGTGATTTTAGGGTGTTTAAACAAAAATCATGCGCGCTTTTGTTTTTCTTGGGATCGATTTTTTCATCTAACTGGACGAGAATGAAGTGCCTTTCTTTAAATGTGGCGTTCAAGCCATTAAATAACCCCCCCCCCCCTCACTTAATTTTTGATAATCGCTCTTATTACTCTCTAACACCGCATGCGCGGTTGTCCCGCTCCCGGCAAAAAAGTCTAAGATGATGTCGCCCTCGTTTGTGGATAATTCAATCAGTCGGTTGATGAGTTTTAGAGGTTTAGGGTTATTGAAAATCTTTTGATTAAAAAGGGCATTAACTTCTTTTGTCCCATTACCACCGCCGATATTTTCTATCACATTTCTTGCGGGCGATGATTTGTCTAAAATAGCGTAAAATTCGCCGTTTTCATTTTGTTTGACTTGGCTTTTATCTAAAAATTCTTTTTTACAAATTACATATTCATTTCTACTATTTTTTTTAATAGAAATAATATTTTTATTACTATTAAAAGTATCCAACGCCCAAGTCCAACGCCCAAGTCCAACACCCTTTTTTGGTGGTCTTATGATTTTATAGCCTTGTTTTAATAAGTCTTGTCTATCGTTATAAACTAGGTTTTCATCATTACTACTTTTTGCTAATTCTTTATCATAATCATCTACACCTAAAAAATCTAGCGTTTTAGGATTATAGTAAATACTATAACCTAAATTTGCTCGTGCGTTTAAAGTCCCTCCGGCTCCGCCTGTTGTAAGCCCAGCCCCTTCATAATAGTATTTATCATTTTCACAAAATACTTTGACTTCTTTTTTTGAAGCCATGCGATTAAGATTAAGCGCTTCAACATGCTTTGCATAAGCAAGAATATTTTCATAATTGTTTTGAAAATATTGCGCATCATTTTGTGCGTTACCTTTAAGCCAAGTCAAAGATGATAAAAAATTATCTTCCCCAAAAATTTCATCGCATAAAAGTTTGAGTTGGGCGCATTCGTTATCGTCAATAGAAATGAAAATCACGCCGTCTTGTTTGAGCAAATCTTTAGCGAGCAACAATCTAGGATACATGAAACTAAGCCACCCGCTATGGCATTTTGACCCAAAAAGATTCTTAATGTAATCCAGCTTTTCTTTAGAATAATCCAATTGTTTTAAAGTCTCTTCATTGGATTGTGAGAAATCATCGCCATAGATAAAATTCTCGTTTTTCGTGTTGTAAGGAGGGTCAATGTAAATCATTTTGATTTTTTCACTATAGCTTTGTTTTAAGATTTTGAGAGCGTCTAAATTATCGCCCTTGATGAGAATGTGCTTGCTCGTGGATTGATTTAAGGGCTTCAAAATCTTATTGTTTTTCTTAAAAGCTTGATTTAAGGCGATTTTCTTACCCACAAAATCCAACCCATAGCCCTCTTCTTTTATCTCGCTAAAATCCCCGAGTAACGCTTTTAATCTTCCCACATCTAGCGTGAGCTTATCATCATTTTCTATACTCAAGCAACCGGGAAAATAACGATTAAAAACCTCTACATTTTTTTCATTAACGCTTTTTTCTCCACCAATTTCTTTATTTTGCATTGCTATCCTTTATTTTAAATGATTTAAATTACCCAATTCTGCCTTAATTTTCAATTTTCAATTTTCAAATGTTCCCCGTGAAACGCTAGCGGCCTTTAAAAAATCCTGTTTCACTTCAGCGATAATGCTTTCATCTCTAGCTAAATCAATGTATTCAAAACTATTCCCGCTCTGCTCCCCCCCTTGGAGTAAATCCCCGCTTTTTCTGTATTCTAAATCCAATTCAGCGATTTTAAAGCCGTCCAATTCATCAGCAAACTTTTCTAATCGTTCGTTTTCTTCTTGGATCGTGCATAAAAAACAATAGCCTTTCAAGCCGTTACGAGACACGCGCCCCCTTAACTGGTGTAAAGTCGCTAAGCCTAACCTTTCGGGCGCTAAAATCACCATCACGCTCAATCGTGGTAAAGAAATGCCCACCTCAATGAGCGTAGTCGCTAAAAGAATGCTCCCGGACTCTCTAAATTCTTCAATCACTTCTTCTTTATTTTTATCCTGCCCTGAAGTGGTATAAACCTTTTTAAAGCGTTTTTGCCAAAAACTTGCCCCCTCACTGAGCGATAAATACGGGATTTTTTCGCTTTCATTCACTAATGGATAGACGACAATGACCTGATGGTTTTTAGCGATTTCTTCGCTGATTTTTTCCATCACTATTTTAAAATCTCTTTTATGCAAGACTAAAGTTTCAATCTCTTTAGGATAAGGGATTTCTCTAATCATGGTCGTTTTCACAAATGCGCTTTTGGCTAGGGCGAGCGTGCGAGGAATGGGGGTAGCGGAAAATTGCAAAGAATGGGGTTTATTACCCTTACTGCTTGCCATTTTTTCTAATTGGTAGCGTTGCTTGGTGCCAAATCGGTGCTGTTCATCAGTGATTACTAAAGCGAATTCATTCAAATCGCGCTTATCAAACAACAACGCTTGCGTGCCGATAACCACATGAGTGATTGTTTCAAACAAATGATTGGATCGCTTCTTGTGGCTCCCGCCAAGCAGCAATTCCACTTCAAAATAAGGGGGTAAAAATTTTAAGGCTTCGTTATAAAGCTGTTTAGCGAGAATGGAAGTGGGCGCCATTAAAAGGGTTTTATTGGGGTAAGCTAATACCATGCTCGCTAAAATCACCATCGTTTTCCCACAACCCACATCGCCTATAATCAAACGCTTGCACGCTATAGAACTAGTGAGATCGCTTTGGATTTCTTTAATGGCGTTTTGTTGATCGCGCGTGAGTTTGAAGGGTAAAGAAGCGATGAACGCTTTCAAGCGTTCGCTATTATTGGGGCATGCGATTTTAGCACTGAATTGCAATTTTTTGCGCTCTAAATTTTTCATATAAAAAAGCATTTCAATGTATTTTAATGCGTTTAAATGTTGCGAAGGAAAATTTTTATTCGTTTCAAAATCCTTGACAAAATGCGGCGTGGGGAAAAAGATTTCTAACAACAAACGCGCGATATTCTCTTTAACGCCTTCCTTTTTTAAATTTTCTAACGAAAGGAGTTTTTGTAAATTTTCTTGGATTTTTTTATGATTTTTAACTTTTTTAAAAATTAAAGAAATTTTTCCAAATTCGGTAAGGATTTTAGGTGTGTTAATGATATAAGCTTGATTAAAAGAGCTTTGCTCTAATTTACCATAAATGAATAAACTCTCGCCGGTTTTAAACTGGTTATAATAAAACGCGCTGTGATTGAAAAAAACAAGCTCTAAATTTTTGTAAAATCGTTTGGAATAGGCGAAAATCTTTAAAACTTTGGCGTAGTTTTTTTTCTCTAAAATACCCACTTCTAAAACGCCGCTCAAGCCCGTTTCAAAACGCTCTAACAAGCTTAAATCCTTATAACCCTTAGGCGTATAAACAAGCAAGGCTTCTAAAAGCGATTTCACGTTCAATGTTTTTAATAAATGATTTATTTCTTGCAATTTGTTCTTAGTCAATCCTTAATCGTTTTTATGATAAAATAAACAAATTATACATTGACTTAAGGAAATTTAATTGATGAAATCTAAAATCACTCATTTTATCGCTATCTCTTTTGTTTTAAGCGTGTTGAGCGCATGTAAAGACGAGCCTAAAAAATCGTCCCAATCGCACCAAAACAACACTAAAACCACTCAAAACAATCAAATCAATCAACCTAATAAGGATATAAAAAAGATTGAGCATGAAGAAGAAGATGAAAAAGTCACTAAAGAGGTGAATGATCTGATCAATAATGAAAATAAAATTGATGAAATCAATAATGAAGAAAACGCTGATCCTTCGCAAAAAAGAACGAACAACGTTTTGCAACGAGCCACTAACCACCAAGACAATCTCAACTCCCCACTCAACAGGAAGTATTAAAGTGTGAAATTTTTTTCAAAGGATTTATTTAAAAAAGTAACCCCTTTATTTTTAAGCGTTTGTTTTTTAAGCCCTACCCTTACGCAAGCTAAAAGCCGTTTTTATGTGGCTTCTCAATACCAGGTGGGGAAAATGATCATGAAAAAATACAACGATCTCAAACGCACGATTGAAGGGGCGAGCTTTTCTTTAGGCTGGGAGATTAACCCCACTAACTACTGGTTTTATTCGCGCTATTACTTTTTTATGGATTACGGGAATGTTATCCTCAACAAAAGAACAAGCGCTCAAGCGAACATGTTCACTTACGGCTTTGGAGGGGATTTGATCGTAGAATACAATAAAAACCCCTTGTATGTTTTTTCCCTTTTTTATGGCATGCAAGTTGCTGAAAACACATGGACGATTTCCAAACACAGCGCGAATTTCATCATTGACGATTGGCGTAGCATTCAAGGGTTTTCACTCAAAACTTCTAATTTTAGGATGTTAGGTTTAGTAGGGTTTAAATTCCAAACCGTGCTATTCCACCATGACGCTAGTATTGAAGTGGGGATCAAATGGCCTTTTGCTTTTGAATACGACTCACCCTTTGTAAGGCTTTTTTCTGTCTTTATTTCGCACACTTTCTATCTTTAAACTAATTCCAACCCCACCGGGCAATGATCGCTCCCTAAAATATCTTTATAGATTAAAGCGTCTTTTAAGCGCGTTTTTAAAGGATTAGAGCATAGAAAATAATCAATACGCCAACCAATGTCTTTATCCCTCGCTTGTTGCATGTAACTCCACCAGGTGTAAGCCTTTTCTTTGTTAGGGTAAAAATAACGGAAAGTGTCAATAAAACCGGCGTTCAAAAGCTCGTTGAATTTTTCTCTCTCTTCATCGCTAAAGCCCGCGTTTTTTCGGTTGGTTTTAGGGTTTTCTAAATCAATTTCATTGTGGGCCACATTCAAATCCCCGCACACAATGACCGGTTTTTTCAATTCTAAAGCTTTTAAAAATTTCCTAAATTCCACTTCCCAACTCATGCGATAACTAAGCCTGGATAGGGCTTGTTGGGAATTAGGGGTATAAACATTCACTAAATAAAACGATTCAAATTCGCAAGTGATAACGCGCCCTTCTTTGTCATGCTCTTCCATATCAATGCCATAGCTCACGCTTAAAGGCTCTTTTTTAGTGAAAGTTACCACCCCAGAATAGCCCTTTTTAATCGCACAATTCCAAAAATCAAAATACCCTTTAAATTCAAAAATGTTTTGTTCTTGCTGCATTTTAGATTCTTGAATGCAAAAAACATCCGCATTTACGCTATTAAAAAAATCCATAAAGCCCTTAGTCATGCAAGCCCTTAACCCGTTCACATTCCATGAAATCAATTTCATTTTAATCCTTGTTTGATTTTGAATGAATTATATCTTTTTAGTCATTTTTTTAAAAATTAAGCTTTGTTTTACCTTTTTTATGTAATAATCGTCTTTTGCTTGGCTTGATAGCTCAGTCGGTAGAGCAGAAGACTGAAAATCTTCGTGTCGGTGGTTCGATTCCGCCTCAAGCCACCATTTTAAACTTCGTTGAATAAATAATTCCCCTTTTTGACACACACAACACGAGAGTTTTCAATACTCAAAGGCGTGCTTTTAGCTCGTGGTTGCTCTTCTATTTCTAAAGCCATGCACACCCCTTCTTTAAAGCGCACATGGTTTTTAACCCATTCTTTGTATTCACTGCTTTCTTTGACTATATCGTTTAAATAATGCCCCTCATACACTTCCACAAATTCCATGAATTTTTCATTCAAATTCAATTCATTACGCGTTATTTCGCTTTTTCGTGTGGAAGAATAAGCCAATTCGCTGGTTTCATAAAAAGTCGGCTCTACTTGATCGTCTTGTTTGGGGCGCTCATAAATGGCTTTCACTAATTGCGTGGTGATTTCATACTCACTCTCCCATGCTTGTTTTAAAGGCTCTTCTATCAGATAGCATTGCCTGGTCGTGCCGTCTTTTCTCGCTCTGGCCCTTTTGCATTTTTCTGTAGAGCTTCTGGCTTGGAGAATGGCGAAATTATTTTTAGCTTCAAAAGTTTGAGGGTCTTCTAAAGGCTCTGTTTTATGAACAGAAATTTTAGTATAAGGGGTAATGATCTTACCGCTTTTATTTTCAGCGGTGCTGTAATCGCAAGGGGTAATGTCTGTTGTAACCTCTTTGTCTTTATCAACGCGTTTTAAAATGCTTGGGCGATAGGCTTGTAAATTTTCATCATCATAAACCCACTTCCCGCATGCGAATTCTTTGATATTAGGATCTCTAATCGCTTGTTTTTCCACATTATCCCTATTTTCGTTGCTTTCATTGTTTTCATTACTATCAGCGTTAGGGGTGTTGTTATTAGGGAGCGTTTTTTCAGTGGGTGGCGTTACAAAGAGGTTGTTTTCTTGATCTTGTGAAGAATGTTTTAAAGGGGGATTAGCGTCGTTTGTTGGCGTTTTAACTTCATTAGTAGGGCTTACTTTGCTAGGAGTTACTAAAGGCTGTAAAAGGCTGTTTTTAGAGTTTTTAGAGCCTAGTTTGGGTTCTGGGTAAGAAAAGTTTTGAGAGGATTGTTGCGATGAGCTGGGTTTATTTTGTGGTTTTTGCATGGGTGCGTTTAAAGAAGGCATTTGGTGCGAGTGCGGCTCTTTCAATTCTTTTGAAGAAAAAACAATTTGGGTGTTTCTAGGGATAGTAGGGCGGTTAGGGTTTAAGGTCGTTTCTAAAGAAAGTTTTTCATCAAGGGGTTGATAAACAATTGCAGTAGATATGTGGGTGATAGTGAGCGTGAGTTTTTTGTGTGGGGAGATATTATAAACGCCTAAAACTTGTCTTGGTTCTTTAGAATCAAGGACTTTAGCCTTAAAAGTGCCTTTATGCGGTGAAGTTTTGATCTCTTCTAAAAGCTCGATCACAAGGGCTTGAAGAGGGTTAGAGAAAGTCAGAAAGAAAGACAGACAAAGGGTTTTTTTCATGCTTGTTCCTTTTTATTTTGGATTATAGCTTAAAAAAAGGTTTAGTAAAAGTCATCAATAAGTTATAGATAGGTAACACTTTAATTAATAATAATTAGTAACAGTAGTAGGGGCGTGAATGGATGGAATGAAACAATAAAAAGCTTTAGAGGCGCGCGTTTTTAGGGGGGTTGTGGGATTTGAAAAAAAGTGAATGAAACGCTTTTTCATAAACCTTTTTTCATTCACTTGAATTGAAAGCGGTTTTTTTGTCGTTCAATTCGTTCAAGCGGTTTTTGATTTCTTCTCTAAGGCTTAAAATAAAAGGGCTTTTTTCTTCTTCAAGCATTTTTTTAACGCTAGAATACATTTTAGAAATGCTTGAATGATCCTTTAAATCCAAAAATTGAGCGAGCGAGAGCGTGGGGTTAGGGGTATAAAGCCTGGCAAAATACACGACTAATTTTCTCGCCAAAGCGACATTTTTTTGGCGTGAAGAGATTTTGATTTCGCTGGATTTGAGATTCAAGCTTTGCGCGACAGCGAGCAAGATATTTTCCAAGCTTGAGCCTTCAGCATGATCTTTTTGCAAATCTTCTAAAACGGTTTTAGCGAGGTTTAAATCAATGGTGGCGTTCATTAAGTTCGCGTTCACGCTGATTTTAATGATCGCACCTTCCATTTGGCGGATGTTGTCGCTGATGTGTTGGGCGATGTATTCCATCACTTCTTCAGGCAGAGTGATTTGATTGAGTTGGCATTTTTGCTTGACGATGGAAAGTTTGGTTTCTAAATCAGGGGGCATGACTTTAGCGGTTATCCCCCATTCAAAGCGCGATTTTAAGCGATCTTCTAAGCCGGCGATGTTTTTAGGCGATCGGTCTGAAATCAATACGATTTGTTTGCTGTTGGCGTGCAATTCGTTAAAAGTGTGGAAAAATTCTTCTTCTAGCTTGGGTTTTCCTTGCAAAAATTGAGCGTCATCTAACAAGAAAAAGTCGCAATGGCGGTATTTTTCTTTAAAAGAATCCATGGTTTTGTTGTCTAAATGCTTTAAAAAATCTGTCAAAAAATCTTCTGAAGTGACTAACACGACTTTTTTATGCTTTTCTAGGGCATGGTTGCCGATAGCGTTTAAAATGTGCGTTTTGCCTAACCCTGTGCCGCCATAAAAAAGCACCGGGTTATAAGGGGGGGTATCGCTTTGGGCAACTTTTTTAGCGATTTCATAAACGGTGTTATTGCATGAGCCTACGACAAAATTTTCAAAAGTGTAAGAGTCTTTGACGCTCGTTTTTATGGCTTTGTAATTGATATTAGCTTGGGCGCTAATTTGGATTTTAGGCGCTACTTCAATACGCACGTCCACACTATGGGCTAAATGCATGCCGACTTTATTCTGGCTTAAAATTTCTTTAAGCAACGCGCCGTGTTTGGCCGTAATCCAATTGCATAAGAGCATGTTAGGGGCATAAAAAAAGGCGATATCGCTCTTGCTCGCGTTAGGGTTGTATTTGAGCTGGCTCAAGCAATTTTCATACTCTATGGGGCTAACTTTTTGTTTGACTAGCGCCAAGATTTCTTTTTCAATATTGTTGTTGGTATCCATGGCGTTATTATAGCGTGAATAAGTTGTGAATGAAAAAGGAATAACATGTGAATGAAATGTGAATGAAGCCTTAAAATTAAGGTGTTTCTTTTAAGGGTTTGTCTATAATGCTTGCTTTATAATAAGCTAATGGATGCGAAAAAAGGATTTTCATGCTGCTTTGCGCGGGAAAGAATGAAACTTTAAAAGGGGCGGTGCCTATTGGTGTGGGTTTGATAGAGAGTGCGATCAATTTAACGAGAATGTGTTTAAAAAACCCTGATACAGAAAGCCTTATTTTTATAGGGAGCGCGGGGAGTTATAGCCCAGAAATTGAGCTTTTAAGCGTGTTTGAAAGCGTTTGCGGCTATCAAGTTGAAGAGAGTTTTAGCCATTTAAACAGCTACACGCCTTTGGATAATTTTATTCACATAGAAACTGAAGAGGAAGCTCTTTTTGAAAGGGTGCGTGTGAATAGCAGTAACTATATCCACACCGGCGAAATGTTTGCTAAAAAAATGGTTCAAAAGGGCGTTTTATTAGAAAACATGGAGTTTTTTAGCGTTTTAAGCGTGGCTAAGGCGTTTTCTTTAAAGGCTAAAGGGATTTTTTGCGTGAGTAACCATGTGGGACTTAACGCGCATCAGGAATTTAAAGAAAACCACGCCAAAGTCAAACAAATTTTAGAAAACACCATTGATAGTTTAATACTTTAGCTATCATGGAGCATTCTAAAATTAAAGGCAGTTGGATGTTTGAAAAAATGCGCAAGATTTTAGCGGAGATTGAAGATTCGCAAAATGAAATTGAAATGCTTTTAAAATTGGCGAATTTGAGTTTGGGGGATTTTATTGAAATTAAAAGAGGGAGCATGGACATGCCAAAGGGCGTGAATGAAGCGTTTTTTACGCAATTAAGCGAAGAAGTGGAGCACCTAAAGGAGCTTATTAACGCTTTAAATAAAATCAAAAAAGGGTTATTGGTGTTTTAAATGTGCGGGATTGTAGGTTATATAGGGGATAGCGAGAAAAAATCCGTTCTTTTAGAGGGTTTAAAGGAATTAGAATACAGAGGCTATGACAGCGCTGGCTTAGCCGTATTGAGCAATGATCGTTTGGAAGTGTTTAAAACTCAAGGGAAATTAGAAAACCTTAAACTAGAGCTTAAAAATAAAGAGTTTTTGGATTTTGGCGTGAGTATCGCTCATACCAGATGGGCCACGCATGGCAAGCCAAGCAGCGCGAACGCCCACCCGCATTTTACAGAAAATTTAGCCTTAGTGCATAATGGCATCATTGAAAATTATGCGAGTTTGAAAAAAGAATTGGAAAACAAAGGGCATGCGTTTTTGAGCCAAACGGACACGGAAGTCATTGCGCATTTATTAGAAGAAACGCTTAAAAGCGAGAGCGATTTATTGAAAGCCTTTGAAAAAAGCATCAGCCTTTTAAAAGGGAGTTATGCAATTTTAATGCTCCATAAAAGGGCTAAAGAGAGCTTGTTTTACGCTAAATCTTCTTCGCCTTTAATCGTGGGTAAGGGCAAAGAGGGGGTGTTTTTTGCGTCCAGTTTGAGCGTGTTAGCCCCTAAAGTGGATCAATTTGTCATTTTAGAAGAAAACAGCGTGGGGCAGATTTCTTTAGAAAATTTTAAAGATTTAAAACACATTGAAAACATGAAAGATTACGCTTTTGAAAACAAGGATTATTCTAAAGGCAATTTCAGGAATTATTTAGAAAAAGAGATTTATGAGCAGCACAGCAGTTTGTTAGAGTGTTTAGAGGGGCGCTTGGAAGCCTTGAATGTGTATTGTGAGATCGATCCTGAATTTTTAGAAAATGTGAATGAAATCACGCTGTGTTCTTGTGGGAGCAGTTACCATGCGAGTTTGGCGAGCGTGTATTTGTTTGAAAGATTGGCCAAAATAAGAGCGAGGGCCATTTTAGCGAGCGAATACCGCTACGCCCATTTTAAAAGCAACCCTAACGAGCTTTTTATAGCGATTTCTCAAAGCGGGGAAACCGCTGACACTTTGGAGGCTTTAAAATTAGCCAAAGCCCAAGGGCTTAAAACCATTAGTTTGTGTAACGCTCCTTTTAGCATGATGAGCCGCATTAGTGATCACACGCTTTTAATTAGAGCGGGGGTGGAAAGAAGCGTGGCATCCACTAAGGCGTTTTCTTCGCAGGTGATGCTTTTATGGCTTTTGAGCGTGTATCTAGGCAAACAGCTAGGGACCATCTCTAAAGAAGAAGAAAGAATCCAAGCCAAAAACATGCTCAATAGCGTGAAGGCGATGAAAGTAGAGCCTAAATTGCATGAAAAAATCAAGCGCTTATCCAAACGCTACTTGCATGGGCATGGCTTTTTTTATATCGGGCGCGATGTGTTTTACCCGCTCGCTTTAGAAGGAGCGTTGAAACTTAAAGAAATCAGCTATTTGCACGCTGAGGGGTATGCGAGCGCGGAAATGAAGCATGGGCCTATTGCGTTGGTGGATTCTAACCTTTTTACCATTGCTCTATTGTCTAAGCACTTGTTATTTGATAAAACCAAAAGCAATATTGAAGAATTGAGCGCTAGGGATTCTACGATTTGCGTGTTAAGCTCTGAAATTTTAGAAATTGCTGATGATTTTATCCAATTAGAAGAGAGCGAAAGCTACATGGAGGAATTTTTCCGCATGAATTTAGCGGTGCAGCTTTTAGCCTTAGAAATCGCTATGCGTTTGAACCACGATGTGGATCACCCAAGAAACTTAGCTAAAAGCGTTACCGTGGAATAAAAAGCGATTAGGAGTCAAATAATGGAAGTAATTTGTAAGCACTACACCCCTTTAGACATTGCAAGCCAAGCGATCCGCACTTGCTGGCAGAGCTTTGAATACAGCGATGGTGGCGGTTGTAAAGATAAGGAACTCATCCACAGGGTGGGGAATATTTTTAGGCATTCTTCCACTTTAGAGCATCTTTATTACAATTTTGAAATCAAGGGTTTGAGCAGGGGAGCGCTGCAAGAATTGAGCCGGCATCGAATAGCGAGCTTGAGCGTGAAATCAAGCCGCTACACTTTAAGGGAATTGAAAGAAGTGGAGAGCTTTTTACCCCTTAATGAAACGAATTTAGAAAGAGCTAAAGAGTTTTTAGTTTTTGTGGATAATGAAAAAGTGAATGCAATGAGCGTTTTAGCTTTGGAAAATCTAAGGATCTTATTGAGCGAGCATAACATTAAAAACGATTTAGCCAAATACGCCATGCCTGAAAGCTATAAAACGCATTTAGCCTATAGCATTAACGCTAGGAGCTTGCAAAATTTATTGACTTTAAGAAGCAGTAATAAAGCCTTAAAAGAAATGCAAGATTTAGCCAAAGCCTTATTTGACGCTTTACCTGGCGAGCATCAGTATTTGTTTGAAGATTGTTTGAAGCACTAATTTTAAACAATACCGCTTAATAGCTCATTCTTTGATGTTTTAAAAACGCCTTGTGTTTGATTAGATGAGGTTTTAAGGGGGTTTGCTGTAGAATCTCATCACGCCCCATAAGTGGCTTTATGGGGCAAACTACCTTAAAAGGAGCATGTTATGCCAAAGCCACATAACAAACGCTCTTGGAAAACATTATACTTTGAGTTTGCTTTTTTGGGGCTTAAAGTGATCGTTTCTGTGAAACGCTGATTTTCTAAGAGCGTTCCCTTAAGCTT
>NZ_CBPT010000018.1:0-22885 GCF_000476855.1 Helicobacter pylori SA221C | reverse complement strand
TTTTAAAAGTTAAACCATGCTCTTTATCAGCGCGACTAACACCAATGCCGGAAAAACCACATGCGCTAGGCTATTAGCCCAGTATTGCAACGCTTGTGGCGTTAAAACGATCTTGTTAAAACCCATTGAAACGGGCGTTAATGACGCCATTAACCACTCTAGCGATGCGCATTTGTTCTTGCAAGATAACCGCCTTTTAGATCGCTCTTTAACCTTAAAAGACATTTCATTCTATCGTTATCATAAAGCCTCAGCCCCCATCATCGCCCAACAAGAAGAAGATCCAAACGCCCCCATTGATATAAATCATTTAATCCAACGCCTCCAAAATTTCACCAAAACTTACGATTTAGTCATCGTTGAAGGGGCTGGGGGGCTATGCGTGCCTATCACTTTAGAAGAAAACATGCTGGATTTTGCCCTAAAATTAAAAGCCAAAATGCTTTTGATTAGCCATGACAATTTGGGCTTGATTAATGATTGTTTGCTGAATGATTTTTTATTGAAATCCCACCAACTAGACTATAAAATCGCTATCAATTTAAAAGGAAACAACACCGCTTTCCACAGCATCAGTTTGCCCTATATTGAGCTTTTTAACAAACGCTCCAATAACCCCATTGTGATTTTCCAACAAAGCCTGAAAGAATTAATGAGCTTTACCCTTAAATAAAGTGCAAACAGAACGCACGCTGATAAAAAAGCCCCCTAACAGCAAAGCGTATAAAATCCAGCTAAAAATGGGTTTTGAAATGTCAGCGCTCTCTTTTAAGGGCTTTAAAAAAATCACATTAGGGAACATGTTAAACAAATTGATCCGCCAACCATAGTATTGCACTTCCACTTGCTGGTTGACTAAACTTTGAGCGAGGGCCGAAATATCAGCCGAATTAAACTTAAAATAAAAAGGAAAACTAAAACGCGTGTCTTCGTTACGATAAACGGTTACGCTTTTTTGATCCTTAGGGTCGTAGGTTTGCACAAAATAGACATCTCTAGCAAGGGTTTTTACTTCCTTATTATTGGGCGTGTTTTCATTTTCATTCATTCTTTTGACTTCCACCCCGCTAATGACAGCCGCACTATAATGGGGCATGCAATAGCTCACCAAAAGCATGAGTGCTAAAAAGATCGCCGTTAAAATGAACAAAACCACATTACGCACAAATTTTATCAACTTCATTCCTTATGATAGTATTAGCCTTTTTTTCGCATTCAAACACCAGAGCTTAAAAACGCTCTTTCACATGTTTTCAATCATCACGCTAGCGAATTCAGAGCATTTCACTTCTTTAGCCCCATCCATTAAACGAGCGAAATCGTAAGTTACTTTCTTGCTTTTAATCGCTTTTTCCATAGCAGAAACGATCAAATCAGCCGCTTCCACCCAACCCATATGCCTTAACATCATTTCTGCGCTCAAAATAATAGACCCCGGATTGACTTTATCTAGCCCGGCGTATTTAGGAGCGGTGCCATGGGTGGCTTCAAACATGCCCACTGTGTCATTGAGATTAGCCCCAGGAGCGATACCAATACCCCCCACCATCGCCGCTAACGCATCAGAGATATAATCCCCATTCAAATTCATGGTCGCAATGACGCTGTATTCGCTAGGGCGTAATAAGATTTGTTGCAAGAACGCGTCAGCGATCATGTCTTTAATGATGATTTCTTTACCGGTTTTAGGGTTTTTCAAAGAACACCATGGGCCTTTATCAATGACTTGAGCGTTAAATTCTTTTTGAGCGAGCGCATAGCCCCATTTCATGAACGCTCCCTCAGTGTATTTCATGATATTGCCTTTATGCACAAAAGTTACGCTTGGCTTGTCGTTATCAATAGCGTATTCAATCGCTTTTCTCACTAGCCTCTCTGTGCCTTCTTTACTAATGGGTTTTACCCCTATGCCGCTGCTTTCAGGGAAGCGGATTTTTTTAACCTTTAGTTCATTTTGTAAAAAATGGATGAGTTTTTTCGCTTCTGCACTGCCTTCTTGCCATTCAATGCCCGCATAAATGTCTTCAGAATTTTCTCTAAAAATCACCATATCCACTTTTTGTGGTTCTTTAACTGGGCTTGGACTCCCATACCACCTGACCGGTCTCAAACACACATACAAATCCATTTTTTGGCGTAACGCTACATTCAAAGATCTAAACCCCTCACCAATAGGCGTGGTCAAAGGCCCTTTAATAGAGACTTTATAATGGTTGATCGCTTCAATAGTGTCCGGTAACAGCCATTGCTCTTCTGGGCTTAATTCTTTGTGATCTTTAAATTTTTGATAGCATTTTTCGCCCACAAACACCTCATACCATGCGATTTTTTTCTCGCCCTTATAAGCCTTTTGAACCGCACTATCCACGACTTTAATCATCGCCGGGGTAATATCAGATCCAATACCATCGCCCTCAATGAAAGGGATAATGGGGTGGTTTGGCACATGCAATTTGTTGTCTTTAATCGTAATTTCTTCGCCCTCTTTAGGCTTTTGTAAGATTTTAGGGTTGTAAGCCATCTCTCATCCTTTTTATAAAATTGAAGTAACTATACTAGCGCAAAAATACTATATAACCCCTAAAAATCTTTTTTTGAATGCGTGTTTAAAAGTAGCGGTTGGAAATAACTTGAAAAAACGAAAATGTTTTCAAAAAGAAATCATTTAATTTTTTGGCTTATAATGGAGTGCTATCATTCTAAAAACTTAAGGAAGTCAAATGTCTGTCACTTTAATCAATAATGAGAATAATGAACGCTATGAATTTGAAACGATTGAAGGCACTCGTGGGCCTAAAGCGGTGGATTTTTCCAAGCTTTTTGAAACGACTGGGTTTTTTTCTTACGATCCAGGGTATTCTTCTACCGCTGGGTGCCAATCTAAGATCAGCTATGTCAACGGCAAAAAAGGCGAATTGTATTACAGAGGGCATAGAATAGAAGATTTAGTCGCCAAATACAAATATGTAGATGTGTGCAAATTGCTCCTCACAGGGGAATTGCCCAAAAATCAAGATGAAAGCTTGGAGTTTGAGTTGGAATTACGCCACAGAAGTTTTGTGCATGAAAGCTTACTCAACATGTTTTCAGCCTTCCCTAGCAACGCCCACCCTATGGCGAAACTCTCTAGCGGTGTGTCTATTTTATCCACCCTTTATTCCACGCACCAAAACATGCACACTGAAGAAGATTACCAAACCATGGCTAGAAGAATTGTCGCTAAAATCCCCACGCTTGCGGCTATTTGCTATCGTAATGAAGTGGGAGCGCCTATCATTTATCCGGATATCGCACGCTCTTATGTGGAAAATATCCTTTTTATGCTGAGAGGTTATCCTTATAGCCGCTTGAAACACACCACTCAAGGCGAAGTGGGAATCACGCCCCTAGAAGTGGAAGCCTTTGATAAAATCTTAACCCTACACGCTGATCACAGCCAAAACGCCTCTTCTACCACGGTAAGGAATGTCGCTAGCACCGGCGTGCATCCTTATGCAGCCATTAGCGCAGGCATTAGCGCTTTATGGGGGCATTTGCATGGCGGAGCGAATGAAAAAGTGCTTATCCAATTAGAAGAAATTGGTGATGTGAAAAATGTGGATAAATACATCGCAAGAGTGAAAGACAAAAACGACAGCTTCAAGCTTATGGGCTTTGGGCATAGGGTGTATAAAAGCTACGATCCGCGCGCAAAAATCTTAAAAGGCTTGAAAGACGAACTGCACCAAAAAGGCGTTAAAATGGACGAGAGATTGAGCGAAATCGCCGCGAAAGTGGAAGAAATCGCGCTAAAAGACGAGTATTTCATTGAAAGGAATCTCTACCCTAATGTGGATTTCTACTCCGGCACGATTTTAAGGGCTTTAAAAATCCCGGTGCGTTTTTTCACGCCGGTGTTTGTCATTGGCAGAACCGTGGGCTGGTGCGCTCAATTATTAGAACATGTCAAAAGCCCGCAAGCCAGGATCACGCGCCCAAGACAAGTCTATGTAGGGGATTAGTATTAGGCTAGGCTTTGTTTTATAAGCGTTGATGATAGTTTTAAGAAACGAATCAAAGCCTTGTTTAAAGAGTAAGCGTCTCGTGCCAAGCGAGCGAGCGATATTTTTTAAATAACCGCATGCAAACGCCCCAAAACTCAAAAATAACCCCACTTTTACAAGCAAACCCTAAGTCTTTTAGGCTTAGGGAACGCTCTTATAAATTAGCGTTTTATTGAAACCACCACTTTTTTAAAGAAACCCTAGAAACCCTTGAGTTTTTGAGGGAAATGATCGCAAAACCTTTTTATCTCCTTAATAAAATCATTTTTATAATAAAATCTAAAGAAAAAATCCTTTTGACAACAAATCTAAAGCAACCAAACCAAATAACCAAAGTTAAAAACCCCTTTTTTTATCACTACCCCTATTCAAACAACCTCATTTCTTTTAAAACCGCTTTATTACAAACAAATCTAAAGCAACCACACCAAACAACCAAAGTTAAAAACCCCTTTTTTATCACTACCCCTATTCAAACAACCTCATTTCTTTTAAAATGACCTTTATTGGTTTAATATTTGTTTAGAAACGCTACAAAAACCTTTTTTTTTTTTTTTGAAAGGGCAAAAACACCCATTAATGACAAAATCCCATTAATTTATACTATATTAACGAAAGCTTGCGGTATGGCTTTACTTAAAGACACATTTCTGCAAGGCTCACCAACGATTTCAATCTTATTTTAAAGGAAAAAGGAGAAAACATGAAGAAAAAATTTCTGTCATTAACCTTAGGTTCGCTTTTAGTTTCCGCTTTAAGCGCTGAAGACAACGGCTTTTTTGTCAGTGTGGGCTATCAAATCGGTGAATCCACCCAAATGGTGAAAAACACCAAAGGCATTCAAGATCTTTCAGACAGCTATGAAAGGTTGAACAATCTCTTAACGAGCTATAGCGTCCTAAACACTCTCATCAAGCAATCCGCAGACCCGGTCGCTATCAATAACACAAGGACTAATTTGAATGCGAGCGCGAAGAATTTAATCAATGACAAAACCAACTCCCCAGCGTATCAAGCGGTGCTTTTGAGCTTGAATGCAGCAGCGGGGTTGTGGCAAGTGATGAGCTATGCGATCAGCGTTTGTGGTCCTGGTAGTGACAAAGACAAAAATGGGGGCGTTCAAACCTTTGAAAATGTGCCAACAAATGGAGGAACTACCATTACTTGCGATTCGTTTTATGAACCAGGAAAGTGGAGCGGTATATCCACTGAAAATTACGCGAAAATCAATAGAGCTTACCAGATCATTCAAAAGGCTTTCGGGAGCAGCGGGCAAGATATTCCCGCTTTAAGCGACACCAAAGAACTCGCTTTTGAAATTAAAGGGAAGAAAAACCATACTGTCGTTCCAGGAGAAAGATGGAAATTCCCATGGACTAACGGGCAATTTGTTTCAATCAAGTGGGTCGATGGGGAATATACAAAAACTAAAGAGAACATCAAAGTCTCCAACAACGCTCAAGAGCTTTTAAAACAAGCGAGCATTATTTTAACCACCCTTAATGAGGCATGCCCATGGTTGAGCAATGGCGGTAAAAATTATTGGAAAGATATAGGTGGCGATGGGACAGCGTGCGGATCTTTTAAAAACGAAATCAGCGCGATTCAAGACATGATCAAAAACGCTGCGATAGCCGTAGAGCAATCTAAAATCGTTACCGCAAATGCGCAAAACCAAAGCAACCTGGACGCTGGAAAAACATTCAACCCCTATAAAGACGCTGACTTTGCTCAAAGCATGCTCGCTAACGCCAAAGCGCAAGCGGAAATTTTAAACCGCGCCCAACAAGTGGTGAAAGACTTTGAAAGAATCCCTGCAGCCTTTGTGAAAGACTCTTTAGGGGTATGCCATGAAAAGGGTAGCGATGGCAATCTCCGTGGCACGCCATCCGGCACGGTTACTTCTAACACTTGGGGAGCCGGTTGCGCGTATGTGGAACAAAGCGTAACGGCCTTAAAAGACAGCCTCGCTCATTTTGGCAACCAAGCTGATCAAATCAACCATGCGCAAAACCTCGCCTACACTTTAGCGAATTTCAGCGGCCAATACCAAAAGCTAGGGGAACATTATGACAGCATCACTGCAACGATTTCAAGCTTGCCTGACGCTCAATCTTTGCAAAATGTGGTGAGTAAAAAGAACAACCCTTATAGCCCGCAAGGCATACAGGATAATTACTATATTGACTCCAATATCCATTCTCAAGTGCAATCTAGAAGTCAGGAATTAGGCAATAACCCTTTCAGACGCGCTGGTCTAATCGCTGCTTCAACCACCAACAACGGCGCGATGAATGGGATCGGCTTTCAAGCGGGCTACAAGCAATTTTTTGGGGAAAATAAACGATGGGGCGCTAGGTATTATGGCTTTGTGGATTACAACCACACCTATAATAAATCCCAATTTTTCAACGCCTCTTCTGATGTTTGGACCTATGGCGTGGGGAGCGATTTGTTAGTGAATTTCATCAACGATAAAGCCACTAAAAACAACAAAATTTCTTTTGGCGCGTTTGGCGGTATTGCGTTAGCTGGCACTTCATGGCTTAATTCCCAGTATGTGAATTTAGCGAACATGAACAATTACTATAAAGCTAAAATCAACACGGCGAATTTCCAATTCTTGTTCAATCTGGGCTTAAGGACCAACCTTGCTAGGAATAAGAAAAGAGGCAACGAACACAGCACGCAACATGGCATGGAATTAGGCGTGAAGATCCCCACGATCAACACGAATTACTATTCTTTGCTAGGCACTCAGCTCCAATACCGCAGGCTTTATAGCGTGTATCTCAACTATGTGTTTGCTTACTAAAAGCTTAAAACTCCCTTTTTAAGCCCTCTTTTTAGGGGGTTTAATCCACTTCTTTTAACTCTTTTTAATCTTTTCGTGAGAGCGCCCCTTTCTAAAGAAAGGAGCTTCCTAACTAAAGCATTCCATTGAACGCTAACACGAAAGGCTTTGTTCTTTAAAGTCTGCATGGATATTTCCTACCCTATAAAAGACTAGTAGTATTTTAACCTAACGGCTATGCGCTTACATCTCTACCCTAAAGGACAGAGTTTTTCGCGCTAGTGGGATAAATTAGCGTTTCATCAAAAACACTACCTTAAACCAAGAAAAAGAAATTTCAAGGTATAATAGTTTCCAAGAGCGTTTGCCACTTTTACGCTTCCCACTTTTAGCTTCATGGCATGCTCCTTATTTGGATTTGCCCCATACCCTAACTATGGGGCGTGATGAAATCCTGCAACAAACACGCTTTAAAGCTCTTAAATGCAACCACCCTAAAAAATGCACTTTCCACTTTAAAATAAACCATAAAATCCCCATACCTACGATATAATCCTAAGATTGATTGATTTTAAGGGGCGTGTTTGGCATCATTATTCCATCTGAAGTTTTTAAAACCCCTGAGTTGTCTGCAAGCCGGTTTGCTTTATAGCCTTATTTTTGGCGTTTTATACCATTTCCCTTTGTTCGCTTATGTTTATAAAGAAAGCAACCAGGTCAGTTTTATCGCCATGATGGTTGTGGTGCTTTTTTGCGTTAATGGCGCTCTTTTTTTGGCGTTAGGCTTGATCTCTGCTTCTTTGATGCGTTGGAGCGCAATAGTTTTTAGTTGGCTCAATTCTGTCGCTTTCTATTTCATTAGCGCTTATAAGGTGTTTTTAAATAAGAGCATGATGGGTAATGTCTTAAACACCAATACGCATGAAGTTTTAGGCTTTTTGAGCGTTAAATTATTCGTTTTTATCGTTGTTTTTGGGGTGTTGCCTGGCTATATCATCTATAAAATCCCCCTTAAAAATTCTTCTAAAAAAGCACCCTTTTTAGCGATCTTGGCGTTAGTGTTTATCTTTATCACCAGTGCTTTTATGAACGCTAAAAATTGGCTGTGGTTTGACAAGCATGCGAAATTCATAGGGGGCTTAATTTTGCCCTTCGCTTATAGCGTGAACGCTTTTAGAGTGAGCGCTCTTAAATTTTTCGCCCCCACTATCAAGCCGCTCCCTCTCTTTTCGCCCAACCATTCCAATTCGTTTGTGGTGCTAGTCATTGGCGAAAGCGCTAGGAAGCATAATTACGCCCTTTATGGCTATCAAAAACCCACCACCCCAAGACTAAGCAAACGCTTAGAAAATCACGAACTCACTCTTTTCAACGCCACTTCTTGCGCCACTTACACGACAGCGAGTTTGGAATGCATTTTAGATTCTTCTTTTAAAAACAACGCTTATGAAAATTTGCCAACTTATTTGACTAAAGCCGGTATCAAAGTCTTTTGGTATAGCGCAAATGACGGCGAAAAGAATGTTAAGGTTACAAGCTATCTTAAAAACTACGAATTGATTCAAAAATGCCCCAATTGTGAAGCGATCGCTCCTTATGATGAATCCTTACTCTATAATTTGCCTGACCTTTTAAAAGAACACTCTAATGAAAATGTCTTGCTCATCTTACACCTTGCCGGCTCGCATGGCCCCAACTACGACAACAAAGTGCCTTTAAATTTTAGGGTGTTTAAACCCTATTGTTCAAGCGCTGATCTGTCTTCTTGCTCCAAAGAAAGCCTGATTAACGCCTATGACAACACCATTTTTTATAACGACTATTTGTTAGATAAAATCATTAGCATGCTCAAAAAAGCCAAGCAGCCCGCCTTAATGATCTATTTGAGCGATCATGGCGAAAGTTTGGGCGAAGAAGCGTTCTATTTGCATGGCATTCCTAAAAGCATCGCCCCCAAAGAACAATACGAGATCCCCTTTATTCTTTATGCCAACGATCTTTTTAAAGAAAAGCATTCCATCATTCAAACCCAAACCCCCATTAATCAAAACGTTATTTTCCATAGCGTTTTAGGGGTGTTTTTGGATTTTAAAAACCCAAGCGTTGTTTATCGCCCTTCTTTAGATCTGCTCAAACACAAAAAAGAGTAAAATAACACTCATGAAAAAATTCTTATTTAAACAAAAATTTTGTGAAAGCCTGCCCAAAAGCTTTTCTAAAACTTTGTTAGCGCTCAGTTTGGGCTTGATTTTATCAGGCATTTTTGTGCCCTTCCCTAAAGTCCCTAAACAGCATAGCGTGCCTTTAGTGTTTCATCTCACCGAGCATTACGCACGCTTTATCCCTACGATTTTATCTGTGGCGATTCCCTTAATCCAAAGAGATGCGATAGGGCTTTTTCAAGTCGCTAACGCCTCTATCGCTACAACCCTTCTCACGCACACCACCAAAAGAGCCTTAAACCATATAACGATCAACGATCAGCGTTTGGGCGAGCGCCCTTATGGGGGTAATTTCAACATGCCAAGCGGGCATTCGTCTATGGTGGGTTTGGCGGTGGCGTTTTTAATGCACCGCTATTCTTTTAAAAAATACTTTTGGCTCTTACCCCTAGTCCCTTTGACCATGCTCGCTCGCATTTATTTAGACATGCACACCATTGGTGCGGTGTTGGCCGGGCTTGGCGTTGGAATGTTGTGCGTAAGCCTTTTTACAAGCCCCAAAAAGCCTTAATCAAAAGTTCTAATTTCTGTTTTTATAATCTTCATAAGAAAAGTTTTTAAGGATTTTAAACCCTTGTTGATCCAGTTTAGCCAGGCTTGGAAGCGGCACGCCATTAAACGAATTGTTTTTGACAATCGTATAATGGAGCATGTCTTGAAACACGATTTTATCGCCCCTTTTTAAAGGCGTTTCAAAACTAAAACTCCCCATAAAATCCCCCGCTAAACAAGTAGGGCCGCCTAAAAAATAAGAAAACGCCCCTTGATTTTCACCCTTTTCAACTTCAATAATTTCTTCATCGTTTTCTACGGAAATTTTAAGGATACTAGGGCGATAAGGCATTTCCAAGCAATCGGGCATGTGAGCGCTAAAAGAAGCGTCTAAAATCGCAATTTCTTGATCGTTTTGAACGATGTCTATCACGCTTGCGATTAAAAACCCGCATTGCCACCCTATGGCTTCCCCAGGCTCTAAAATCACCTCTATATTATGATAACGCTCTTTAAAATCCTTAATCGTTTGGATGAGCAAATTCACATCATAATCGCTCCTAGTGATATGATGCCCCCCACCAAAATTCACCCACGCCATGTTTTCTAAATAAGGCTTGAAATGCTTTTCTACATGCTCTAAAGTCCGGCACAAAGCGTCAGCGTTTTGCTCACAATGCGTGTGGAAATGCAACCCGCTCACCCCCTCTAAGCCATGCTCTTTCACCCCCTTTTCAAATCCGCTAGGCGTAATCCCTAACCGGCTCATTTTAGAGCATGGGTTATAGATCGCTGGGGTTACTTCGCTATAAAGGGGGTTTATCCTTAAACCCATTTTAATGGGGCTTAAGCCCAAGTTTTCTAATTGCTTGTTTTTATCTAAAATCCTGTCTTTATAGGTGGCGTATTGGTAAAAAGAGTTGAAAATAATGCTTGTCGCTAGGGGTAAAATCGCGCTCATTTCAGCCTCTTTAAAAGCCGGGCTATAAACGCAAATTTCTTTGTAGCTCTCTCGCCCCCCAAATTCTTCAAAAGCGAGCTTAGCTTCATAAAGACCGCTCGCGCAACACCCGTTCAATTTTTGCCTCAAAATCCCAAACTCACGCCAAAACGCATACCCCTTTAAAGCGAGCAAGATCTTTGCCCCGCTTTGTTGGCGCACAATTTCTAAAATCTTGGCGTTTTTTTCTAAGCGTTCGCTCTCTAACACATAGCAAGGGGTGGGGATAACGCTGTATTTTTTCATGCTAATTCCAAAAATTGCTTAACCACTCGCTGGATGTCTTTGGGGTTAGACTTGGAGATGAAATCATCGGCCTTCAAACTCCTGGCCATGTCTTCATTAGAACTACCGCTCATAGAAGAATTGACCACGATAGGGATTTTTGAAGTCAAAGGATTGTTTTTAACCTGTTTGATCACTTCAAAACCGCTCGCCTCTGGCATTTCTAAATCGGTAATAATCAGGCCAATGTTGCTCACATCGGTTGTTGGGCTGAATAAATGCTCTAATAAGGTTTTACCATTGATAAAATCTATATGCTTGACGCCCAGCTTGTCTAAAATCATTTGCATGGTTTTTAAAACGCTTGGGGAGTCATCAGCAAGCAAAACGCATTGGTTAGAATGGATTTTAGAGAGCGTCTCTAAATCGCTGTGTTTTTCATCTTCAATCCAAGGGAACACGTCTATAAGCATTTTTTCAATATCCACCACCTGCACCAAGCGCCCGTCAAAATAGCGCGTGCGGCTCACGAGTTTGTTATTCCCAGCAGATCCCCCTAGCCCAGCGCTTTGCTCCATTTCAGTCCATTTCTTGCTCAAAATCCTATCCGCTTCATAGATCCTAACCCCTATAGTCCAGCGAGAAAACTCACAAATCATAACAATATCGTCTTCGCCTTTTTCTTTTTCTATCCTATAAGGGCGTAAATCCTTGTTTTTGTTTTGGCTGTCATAATAAAACCATTTTTTCATATCAATCAAGGGAATGGTGAGCTCTCTTATAATGATTAACCCCTCAACGAGCGAATTGTTTTCGTGGCTGATGATAGTGAGATTGCCATGGTATTTCACCACTTCACGGATCTTAAAGACATTGACCGCATACAAATCCTTGTTTTTACCCAGCCTGAAACACAACAATTGCAACTCGTTATTTTTATGCAGACTTGTAACTTGATCAATGCTTGCTAAACTATCAGCCATGACTTCCCCTTAATTTAGGTTTTCGTATCGTTTTATAATTATATCGTGTTTGTGTTTAATGCCAACGACACTTAAAAACTATCTTTGGGGGTTTTTTTAAATCATTTTAAACGACTCAAAACAAACCCGTTTTTAAAACTGCGCACGTATAAAATATTATGGCGGTTAGAGCAAAAGATTTGTGGGGCTGTTACAAACCCCGAAAGCAATTCCCTAGCGTCAATGACTTTGGGGCTTTCAAGCGATCTTTTACAAGGCTTTAATGAAAACGAAAAAGCGTCAATAGAATCAGCTTGAACTTCATAATTTTCAAAGGCTTTATTTTTGATGCGCATAAGATAGATTTTATGGGCAAAAATGCTCGTGTTTCTAGTATCTGCAAAGGTGCTAACACCTGAATACAACGAAGTTACTAGCCCTCCAACAAACCCCAAATAATAGTTCGCTACCGCTTGCATGCCCACCTTAAAAGTAGCCGATAAAATGGCTCTAGTGATAATATAGGGCAATTGCTTCCTAAATTCGCTAGCGACCACCGCATCTATTGAGGCTAAAGTGTCAAAGGGCGTTAGTTTTTCTCCATCTTTAAGAGTGAAATTTTGATAAAACGCTTCCCCTTTTTCTAGCTTGGGCAAGGCTATACTCACGTTATAAACCGAATCAATCATAAAAATAGGCACATCAATTTTAAATTCGCTTTTTTGCGGCTCTTTACCATCTTCAATGATGATCCAAGTGAAATGGCTCCTATTAGGGTTTTTAAAAAAAACCAAGTCTTGAGCTACAAAAGGGCTTTGACTGATCCCATAGGCTTCATTAAGATAGCCTAACCCCTTATTCTTATCCCCATTTAAAGCGTAAAACAACCCTGAAAGATACGAAACCGCTGGGTTAAGCAAGCCTTGATAAGCTTCGTATTTGTCTAAATTAGAATAAGTGTTGTTTAAAATCTCGCTCACTTCTACCCTAGAGCGTTCCATATTAATATTGTGCTTTTTGCTAGAATCGATCTCTTTAATGGCTTTTTGCACTTCCTCATAATAAAATTCTTTAGCCCTGCGCTGGCGTTCGTTCGCGCGGTTGAATTGCACCCTAGCTTTCGCGCTATCGTTTAAAAGCATGTAGTCTATCGCTTTGTAATAATTGATTAAAACGCCCTCATAAATATTCCCCCCATAAGCACGCACGTTATCATTAATCATGGTAGCGCCCACATAACCAGCCCCTCTTGTGAAAGCGCTTTGGGTTTTATCAAAGCGTTGCTCGGCTTGATCTAACACCCCTAAAGAAGTCTGGTAATCTCTAGCGTATAAAGCGCTCAAGCCGTTTTGCAAGTCCCATAAAAGAGCGTTCTTTTTTTTCTTAGTGAATTGTTTGGAATATTCATAAGCTTTTTTAGGGCTTTCTTCATAATAGAGCGTGTTAAAATGTTCTAAGTCCATACGATAGCCTATGCAACCTGTTAATGATATTCCTAAAATTACCGACATCAACAGAACGAATCTTTTCAATCTAACCCTTTTAATTGACATTTTTTTGCTTGACTAATTTGAGCGTATCATAACATTTTTAATGAAAACATAAGCTTTTTATGGCTAAAATGATCCCTAAGCTCTTATTTAGACCTATGCAATAGGATTTTAGGGTAACGCTTCAGGGTAGGAATACAGCAGAGTCCCCTAATTTCTTGTGTGCCTTAGCCATCTGAATAGGAGTGCTTCAAAATAATATTAACTTTTTAAAACTAGCTCTTCAAAAGTTTCTCACGCCACTCTGTAGGGTAGTCTTTTTGTAACGCTTTCACTTTATTCACATGGCTAGAGTCTGAATTAAAGATTTTCAAATAACGCCCTAAACTTTCTAAACTCACATCAATCATGTTAGAACTCCCATTACCCAGATTTTTGACTAAAACCTGCCTGGCATACAAAGGGGTGTTTTCTAAAAAAGAAATTTCAGTCTCGCTCAAAGGTACATTGAAATGGTGTTTCAACTCCCTAGCGTTTTTTTGCGGATACAAAATAAGAGTCCCCATGTTGCTCAAAAAACTATGAGCGTTTTTAACCCCGCTTAATTGGTAAATATCTTGCAAGGCCAACACCACCACGCCATTAGCCTTTCTGGCTTGCGTGATTAAAGCGTTAATTTTAGTGTTTAATAAGTCGTTTTCCACATAGGATTTAAACTCGTCTAAAAAAACCAAAAAACCGCTGTCGTTTTTCCTGGATTCTTCTAAGATTTTATAAAACAAATAATAGGCTAAAAGCCCTAAGTCTTTGGGGTTTTGGGTGATGGTGTCTAGGTTTATCACATTTAAAAAAGCGTTGGAGTTGAACGCGTCATTCAAAGCGTTAAAAAGGGGGTTATTCAAATACGGCTCTAAACTCAAGCCCAATTGGTTAGATGAAGTTCTTTTAAGCGTTTCTTTAAAGTCTAGCAAACTAAAATCTTTAGGGTATAAGGTCTCATAAAGGCTCTTAATCGCGCTAAAAACCGCATTCATATCTTCCAAGGCTTCTTTATCCCTTGAAGGGGCAAGATCAAGCATGCTCAAAAAGAAGGATTGCAAAAATTCTAAATTCTGCAAATTAGGCTCTAAACAAAAGGGGTTGATGCTAAAAGATTGGCCGTCATGGTAATGCCCTTTAAAAAATTCGGTGAAAGAATACAGCCCTTGCATCCTGTCAAAAGCTAAAAGGCGCATGTTTTGGTATTTCAAAGCGCTCATCATTAAAAAGCTAATCAGCGTGCTTTTACCGCTCCCGGTAGCCCCTATGATTAGAGTATGCCCGTTCACTCTGGCGATTTCTTTAGCGTTGTTGTGGCTCACTTCTTGGTTGTGGAAATTGAATAAAAAAGGGGAATAATCCAAATTTTTAAACACGCTCAAAGGGCTATTCCCCCATGAATTAGCCTTAAAGCCTAAATTTTGCCTTTCAAACACCATCAAACACGCCAAGGCTTTAGAAGTTAAAAAGCGCAAGCGGTGGTTCAAATGGATGCGTTCAGGGAAAAAGGAAAAATACCCCCCTTTCAAGCCAAAAGTTTCTATAACGCCCACTAAGTTTTCTTTAAATAAAAGCCCTAAAATTAAGCTGGTTTGAGTGTCTAAACTTTCTAAACTAGGGGCTTTGATAAGAATGTTTAGGGCGAATTTTTGCATGGATAATCGTTTAGTTTTGACTAATTCTTGGTATTCTAGTAGCTCGTTTTTAACGAGATTGGACATGCTAAACTTGGCCCTCTCTTTTAAAAAGCTCAGCGTTTTATTGACGCTCATAGGTTCTATGGAAAAGATAATATCTAAAGGCGTTTCTTGGTATAAAAGCGCTCCCACCGCTATAGAAGTGATGCGTTCGCTCTCATAAGCCTTAATGCCAATCAAGCGGTTATAGGTTTTTTGATTAAAGCTTTCTTGAATGAAATAATCTTTTTCAAAAGTGGTAGAACTAGCGATATAGCTATCGCTCAAATACCCCCCTACTAGGGGCTTTAAAGGGAGATCAAACCCGTTAATGTATTCTGCATAAAAATTCAAAACCTCTTTAGAGCTTAAGAGTTTGGGGGCATAATTTTTGAGCTGGATTTCTAAGCTTTTTAAAGTTTCTTGCAAAAAATGCGCTTTATAAGAGAGAATATCCTTAAAATTTTCCCTATTGGCATGCATTAAGGATTTTTTCTTATGCTCTAAAACGCCCTGTAAAGAATGCGCGCTTTCTAAAACTAAAAAATACTGATTTTCATACACTTCTTTATTTTCAAATTGATTCAAAATCGCTTGCAAGTATTGAGAATCAGATTGAATGTTTTGTTTATAATCAATTTTACGCCTTTTAACCACAAGGCGCGCCACGACTTTTTCTAAAGAATCCAACGCCATTTGGCGTTCAGTGAAAAGATCTTGCAATTGCTCTGTGCTTAAATGGGTGTAACTCACCCCCTCTAAACGGAGAATGCCCACTAAGTTTTCGTTTTTAGTGAGTAAAAAATGCTCATCATACAAGCCTAAAATGTTGTTTTCTTCGCTCATAGAATAGCTTTTAGGCAAAACCCCTAAAAAATAGTTTGAAACTTTTTGTTTGACAGCGTTCAAAAGCTTTTCTAACATCCTACGCTCTATAACATTTGGTTTTAGTCTTTATTTTGCTTTTAGCGATAATAATATCTGCAATGTCTTCATCAAAAAATTCCAGCACGCTAAAGAGCACTAAAAACCCTAAATACAATAAAAAAGCGCTCAATAAATCAATCCAAGGGAGCAAAATAAAAGGCATAAAAACAGAAATCAAATAAGATTTAGCGTTCAGCCATAAAAATTTTTCTTTAACCGAAATTTCACGCAAATTCTTCACGCTCGCTGATAGGATAATCATTAAAAAATTCCCATAAACCAATTCGCTAAACTCGGGGCCTTAAAGAATAAAAAAATCCCAAACACCACGCCAAGGATCGTGAATAAAATCTCTTTCCACCGGTCTAAATTCCTCCACACATAAATAGCGATCCCTATGAAAATCACCATTAAAATCCCCTTAGCGATGGGGCTTTTGAGCTGGGCTTCTAGGGCGTTAAAAAACCCTTCTAAACCTTCAGCGAACAAACTTGAAACGCACATGCCTACTAAAAAAACGATTTTTAAAAAATGATCGGACATCAAAACCCTTCTGTTTAATTTTAATTAACTTTATAACGCTTTATTATCTCAAAAAAACCATAAAAATCCTCTAAAAGGGGGTCAAAAGGGGTGCATTTGATCTTTGAAAGGGTAAAAAAGCAAAGCTGAAGAGGTAAAAGCCTTACTATTCTACGATTTGATAGACATAAGAAAGATTGGTGTGTTCTTTGGTTTGTAGGGTGTCTTCTTCTAAGAGGCTTTGAATCTTTTCAAAACTATATTGTAAATGGTTGTAAGCGACAATCACCACCTCATCGCCTTTTTGCAAAAAATGCTCTTGCGCAAAAGGCATATAAGGGGTAGCCCCTATCGCAAAAATCATTTTAGTGGGGAAATTATGGCGCTCTAAAAAAGGTCTTAGAGCCTCTAAAGAATCGCCATCTTGTTGGTGGTTTAATTGGTCTTTGATCCAATCTAAAAGCTTTTGATAAAAAAACTCGTATTTGAGCAATTTGCTGTTTTCCCCATAAATGTGCCAAACATTATTGTATTTCAAAAAAGACGCGATAGAGAAATTGTTACACACCCCCCCATAAACAAACCTGTCAATGGGCAATTTCTGCCCTATGCCTTTAGAAGCTGGTGAAAAATTCTTTTTTTGGGAGAGCTTTGTGGCTTCTAAATTACGCACAGAAGCGTCATTAAACGCCATGAAAAAATTAGGCACGAGCTTGGTTACCAAATGTTTTTCATCATATTTAACATCGCATTCTAAAGCGATTTCTGGCTCTGCTTGCACCCTTAAATGTGGATCACTAGGCAAAATAATCTTATGGTTATTAATGCAACAACGCCCCAAATAGCAATTCTCATATGGGATATAAAAAGGGAATAGCCCCTTAGGGGCGTCCTTTTCTTCGCTTTTCATGTTAATAAAACTATGACTCTCTCCTGCTTGCTCCAAATGCCCTGCAAAATTCCCCACCACACCAAAACCTAAAAACTCTTGCATGCAAACCTCCTAGCAAATAGCTTAATGATTAGAGCTTTTTCCATTATAGCATAAAAGAAAACCCCTAAAACCCTCAAAGAAACTCCCTTTCAAGCGAACAAATACTCTCTAGCGCTCTCTTTATCCAAAGGGTAAAGCTCACGCTTTTCATTCCCTATTTGAATGAGGTAAGCTTGATTTTTTAAAGTCTTAGCATAGCCTAAAGCGATACGACCGGCCAATTCTTTATCTTCTTTGCTGGCGTTTTTATCCACTAAACTCAAAGGGCCCTTACAGCTTAATAATTCAATCTTATCCATTAAGGGGTGCTCAATGTCTAATTTATGGTTTTCTTCTTCATTCCTTGCCACCACCAAACGAGCGTTATTAGGTAAGATAAAATAACGCCCGTTTTTGACAATCACGCCATCTTCAAACACCATTTCTCTGTATTCTTTCAAATTCTTAATCTTATTACTCACTTGAATGTCTGTGAGCAAGCACCCCCCACCTGGCTTTTCATAATATTTCAAGCCGTAATCTTTGATCATTTGCAATTGCCTAGTGCGCCCCCTACCACTCACATCTAAAAGCTTTTCTCTATCAACAAAACCCTTTTTTTCCATAAAAGTAGGCTCTAAGAGTTTAGCGCTCATGGGCCTTAAGAGCAATTCATCTAAAAATTGCGGTTTTTCATCGCCTGCTTGCGTTCGGTCTAAAATAAGATCAAAACGCGCCTCTTCGCCCACCTCTCTGACTAATTTCCTCACCTGATTGAGCGCTTCTTTCCTTTGGGATTTAGGGCGTTGCCCTAGCACTTCCCCGCTCAAAACAAAATCCGCGTTCAATTCAAGCATCTTGTAAAAAGCGTTCCTAAACATGTTGGCATGGCAATCAATGCAAGGGTTGAAATACTTCCCATAGCCGTATTTGGGCTTGAACAACACATCGTTAAAAAATTGCTCTCTAATATCGCACACCAAGAGCTTAGCCCCGATTTGCGCGGTGGCGTTTTCAAAATACTCTCTTTTATCTTTATTACCCCCAAACCCTATATTGAAGTGTAAAGCGGTTACTTCAATGCCTTGATCGATGAGTAATTTCATAGACAACAAACTATCCAACCCCCCACTAAATAGGGCTAAAGCTTTTATTTGTTTCATATGGCGACTAATTCTCCTTGTTTTAATTTCATAATGGCCTGGCGAGCCTTTTTCAAACAGATCATTTTTTCGCTAAAAGAAAGCGGGCTTTTAGGGATTTCTTTGAGTTGCCGCTCAAAATAGCGCAAAATCAACAAACGCAATTCCTTTTCAAACCCCCCTTTTTTTAGGGGTAAATTCGCATCTAATAATAACGCAACTAATTTAGGGTCGTCCAATTTTTCTTGACACAAAGCGTCAAATTCTTGTTTTTTATGCAAGAATACCCCACTATGGATATAACCCACCGCCAAATCCAACAAGCTTCTGTCTTCTAAAAGATAGCGGATCACTAATTTTTCTAAAAATTCCAAACTCATCGTGTTAGGAACATGCGCAAACCTTTGAGGGCGATTGGGTTTTTCTGTTTTGGGGTAAAAAGGCTGAAAAGAAGTTCGCTCTCTAATCCCTAAAACATGCAAAGGCGCTTGTAAAAGTGCAGCGATTAAGGGCTTGTATTCGCTTTGTAAAAGCAAGGAAAAGTTTTTCAAAAACCCTAACATTTCTTTAAGGGCCTTATCTTTTTCTAAAGGATCGTCTAAAAGATAAGAATCCGCCATGCGCCTTAAAACAAATTCAATAAAAGCCATGGGGCGCGATAACAAGTCTTTTAAGGTTTCAATCTGGCCATTAGCGATCATATCCGCAGGGTCTAGGTTGTTTTCAAATAAAACCACCCCCCCCCTCCTTTGCTCTTTAGCCAACATCAAGCTCGCTTTATAAGCCGCGTTTCGCCCTGCCTTATCCCCATCATAGCTTAAGAGGATTTCTGGCTCGCCTTTTTTAAGCAAGGGCAAATGCGATGGCGTTAAAGCTGTCCCAAGCGTGGCCGTGGCGTTTTTAAAACCCGCCTGGTGCAATAAGATCACATCCAAATACCCCTCTGTTACAATGACTTGCTTTTGTTTATAGATGTGTTCTTTAGCCAAATGGTAGCCATAGAGCAAACTGGATTTATCAAAAAGCTTATTTTGAGGCGAATTGATATACTTGGCCGCTTTTTCTTTTAAGGTGCGCCCTCCAAAACCCACCACTTGAGCGCTAGGGCTATAAATAGGGAACATGATGCGATCCAAAAAGCGCAAATAGGTTTTATCCTTTTTATCGCTCTTGCCTAGCACGCCCAATTCAATGAGCTTGTCCTTATTCAAGCCTTTATTTTCAATGCCATAATCAATCCTATTCGTGCATAAGCCTAATTTAAACGCTTTGATACTCTCTAGGCTAAGCCCTCTTTTTTGCAAATAATTCAAAAAAAACGGGGCGTTAAAAAGCTCTTCTTGATACAACGAGCTCACCATTTCTAAAAGGTGGTAGTCTTCTTTATGATCATAATAAGCGCCTTTGTCATGCTCTAAAGCCACATTGAATCGGTGGGCTAATTTCTCTAATGCTTCCACAAACGAAAGCTTTTCAAATTCCATCACAAATTTAATGCTATCCCCGCTCGCCCCACACCCAAAGCAATGGTAAAACCCTTTAATTGGATTGACGCTAAAACTCGCACTCCTTTCTTCATGAAAAGGGCAACAAGCCATGTAGCTAGAACCTGATTTCCTCAAATCCACATAAGAGCTAATGACTTCTACAATATCTATCGTTTGCAAAAGGCGATCAATGGAACTTTTAAGAATCATTTTTCATGCTTTCTCCAATGGGCTTTTTTGGTTTGACTTTCTCAAAAGGGATTATACTCAATAAATAAAATCTTCAAAAAGGTTTGTTAATAACGCCCCCTTTTCTAATCCTTATATTTTTAAACTAATGAAACTTTATACAAATAGACTTAATAATCCTTATAGTTATAATCTTATATTTGTTTTTATGGCTTGACTTATCCCTAAAAATGCGCTATAGTTATGTCGCTTAATAACAATAAGCGCTAAATTTCTATTTTATTTATCAAAACTTAGGAGAACTGAAATGAAGTTTCAACCATTAGGAGAAAGGGTCTTAGTAGAAAGACTTGAAGAAGAGAACAAAACCAGTTCAGGCATCATCATCCCTGATAACGCTAAAGAAAAGCCTTTAATGGGTGTAGTCAAAGCGGTTAGCCATAAAATCAGTGAGGGTTGCAAATGCGTTAAAGAAGGCGATGTGATCGCTTTTGGCAAATACAAAGGCGCAGAAATCGTTTTAGACGGCGTTGAATACATGGTGTTAGAACTAGAAGACATTCTAGGTATTGTGGGCTCAGGCTCTTGCTGTCATACAGGTAATCATGACCATAAGCATGCTAAAGAGCATGAAGCTTGCTGTCATGATCACAAAAAACACTAAAAAACATTAATATTTAAGGATACAAAATGGCAAAAGAAATCAAATTTTCAGATAGCGCAAGAAACCTTTTATTTGAAGGCGTGAGACAACTCCATGACGCTGTTAAAGTAACTATGGGGCCAAGAGGCAGGAATGTGTTGATCCAAAAAAGCTATGGCGCTCCAAGCATCACCAAAGATGGCGTGAGCGTGGCTAAAGAGATTGAATTAAGTTGCCCGGTGGCTAACATGGGCGCTCAACTCGTTAAAGAAGTGGCGAGCAAAACCGCTGATGCTGCCGGCGATGGCACGACCACAGCGACCGTGCTGGCTTATAGCATTTTTAAAGAAGGTTTGAGGAATATCACGGCTGGGGCTAACCCTATTGAAGTGAAACGAGGCATGGATAAAGCCGCTGAAGCGATCATTAATGAGCTTAAAAAAGCGAGCAAAAAAGTAGGCGGTAAAGAAGAAATCACCCAAGTGGCGACCATTTCTGCAAACTCCGATCACAATATCGGGAAACTCATCGCTGATGCTATGGAAAAAGTGGGTAAAGACGGCGTGATCACCGTTGAAGAAGCTAAGGGCATTGAAGATGAATTGGATGTCGTAGAGGGCATGCAATTTGATAGAGGCTATCTCTCCCCTTACTTTGTAACCAACGCTGAGAAAATGACCGCTCAATTGGATAACGCTTACATCCTTTTAACGGATAAAAAAATCTCTAGCATGAAAGACATCCTCCCGCTATTGGAAAAAACCATGAAAGAGGGCAAACCGCTTTTAATCATCGCTGAAGACATTGAGGGCGAAGCTTTAACGACTCTAGTGGTGAATAAATTAAGAGGCGTGTTGAATATCGCAGCGGTTAAAGCTCCAGGATTTGGGGACAGAAGAAAAGAAATGCTCAAAGACATCGCTATTTTAACCGGCGGTCAAGTCATTAGCGAAGAATTAGGCTTGAGTCTAGAAAACGCTGAAGTGGAGTTTTTAGGCAAAGCCGGAAGGATTGTGATTGACAAAGACAACACCACGATCGTAGATGGCAAAGGCCATAGCGATGACGTTAAAGACAGAGTCGCGCAAATCAAAACCCAAATTGCAAGCACGACAAGCGATTATGACAAAGAAAAATTGCAAGAAAGACTAGCTAAACTCTCTGGCGGTGTGGCTGTGATTAAAGTGGGCGCTGCGAGTGAAGTGGAAATGAAAGAGAAAAAAGACCGGGTGGATGACGCGTTGAGCGCGACTAAAGCGGCTGTTGAAGAAGGCATTGTGATTGGCGGCGGTGCGGCTCTCATCCGCGCGGCTCAAAAAGTGCATTTGCATTTACACGATGATGAAAAAGTGGGCTATGAAATCATCATGCGCGCCATTAAAGCCCCATTAGCTCAAATCGCTATCAATGCCGGTTATGATGGCGGTGTGGTCGTGAATGAAGTGGAAAAACACGAAGGGCATTTTGGTTTTAACGCTAGCAACGGCAAGTATGTGGATATGTTTAAAGAAGGCATTATTGACCCCTTAAAAGTAGAAAGGATCGCTCTACAAAATGCGGTTTCGGTTTCAAGCCTGCTTTTAACCACAGAAGCCACCGTGCATGAAATCAAAGAAGAAAAAGCAACCCCAGCAATGCCTGATATGGGCGGCATGGGCGGTATGGGAGGCATGGGCGGCATGATGTAAGCCCCCTTGCCTTGACTCTTTCCTTGATAAAAGCCCTCTTTTTGGGGGCTTTTATTTAATAAAACCGCTCGCTTTTGAAAACATGCAACAAAAAATCTCTGTTAAGCTTTTATCATTAGCGCTCCATTAAAACAAAATCTAAAAACTCTTTACCACCCCAACAAAAGCGCAAAAAATGCAAAAATTCTAAAATTTTCTCCAAATGACAAAAAAAAAAAACGAAATTTATTGCTACAATAAATACTCAAATAACATAATAATGTTCTTAATTAGTATAAAATAACTCAATACACTCAATTTAAATTTTACTAAGGAAGGAATTTTTAATTTGAAAAAACCCTTTAAAACCTTCTCTCTCTCTCTCTCTCTCT
>NZ_CBPT010000017.1:0-28908 GCF_000476855.1 Helicobacter pylori SA221C | reverse complement strand
CTTTTGATTTTCACAACCTTTCATAAGACCTTGAATTTAATTTTGAGTTTAGATATAATACTTCTTGGTTTGGAAGATTGGTGTCGTTTTGCGATCCGTTTCTCACTCCATAGATTTTAAGATTACAACAGGAGTTTATTATGAGTAAGATAAGTAGCTATCAAAAATTAAAAGCTCAAAACATAGCACTTAAAGCTGAATTAAATGCTAAAGATCAGATCATTGAATCTAAAAATGAAACCCTTAAGGCTAAAGATCAGACCATTAAATCCCAAAAAGAGACCATTGAATCCCAAAAAGAGACTATTGGTGCTTTAAAACGAGAAACTGATATCAAAGATCAACTCATTAATTCTTCAACAGAAGAAAGGCATCGAGATGAAGAGAAAGAGCATAGCAGATCTTGTTTGGGTCTTGAGTAGGATTCTAATTCGGTTCTAGTCTATTGAGACTAGACCAAGAAAGGGGAGGATATATACTTCCACACTTTATCCCTATGTGATGGAGTAAAAATAGATATAGGGAGTTTGAAATATCTCGATAGCAGTGTCATTTTGGCTCAAATTCGGAAATTTGGACACTGCTATTCTTAAATTGAATGTGGTTTTAATTTTATATTTTTGTTCTCATTAGATTGGTTTTGTAAAATAACTTGTTCTAAAAAATGATTGATAAGTAAAGCTCTATGCACCGATGTAGATCTAGGGATAGATACCTTTTGTAATGCTAATGCAAGACTTCTTTCCATCGTATTGTTCTTTAAAACTTGCGCTTTTGGGACAACTTGCAACTGATCGATCATTATCTCAATTGCTTCATTTTCTTCATTTATAATGTAGTTTTTATGCGAAAGGCATTTTTCACCTTGTTTAAAGCCCTATTTTACTGAACTTATTGGATAAAACCTGCTTAAGTTAAATTGATCCCATTCTGTTATAAAATATAAAAAATCAAATCTTAAAGGAAAATCATGCAAGAAAATCAAACCATTCCTTTTAAATGCCCCGAGTGTCAAGCGCCAATTAATGTGAGCGAAGCGCTATACAAACAGATTGAATCAGAAAATCAAAGCCGGTTTTTAGCCCAGCAAAAAGAGTTTGAAAAAGAAGTGAATGAAAAAAGAGTGCAGTATCAAAGCTATTTCAAAAATTTAGAGCAAAAAGAAGAGGCCCTAAAAGCACGAGAGAAAGAGCAACAGGCCAAATTTGATGATGCAGTCAAACAAGCGAGTGCACTAGCCTTGCAAGATGAAAGGGCTAAAATCATTGAAGAAGCCAGAAAAAACGCTTTTTTAGAGCAGCAAAAGGGCTTGGAATTGTTGCAAAAAGAATTAGATGAGAAGTCCAAACAGGTTCAGGAATTGCACCAAAAAGAAGCGGAAATTGAAAGGCTCAAAAGAGAAAATGACGAAGCCGAGAGCCGATTGAAAGCGGAAAATGAAAAAAAATTGAATGAAAAATTGGATTTGGAAAGGGAAAAAATAGAAAAAGCCTTGCATGAAAAAAATGAATTGAAATTCAAGCAGCAAGAAGAGCAATTAGAAATGTTAAGAAACGAGTTGAAAAACGCTCAAAGAAAGGCGGAGTTAAGCTCACAGCAATTCCAAGGCGAGGTGCAAGAATTAGCGATTGAAGAGTTTTTGAGGCAAAAATTCCCCCTAGATAGCATTGAAGAAATCAAAAAAGGGCAAAGAGGGGGCGATTGCATTCAAGTGGTGCATACTAGGGAATTTCAAAATTGCGGGAAAATTTATTATGAGAGCAAACGCACTAAAGAATTTCAAAAAGCTTGGGTGGAAAAGCTTAAAAGCGACATGCGAGAGATTGGGGCTGATGTGGGGGTCATTGTGAGTGAAGCGCTGCCTAAAGAGATGGAGAGGATGGGGTTATTTGAAGGGGTGTGGGTGTGTTCGTTTGAAGAGTTTAAGGGGTTGAGCACGGTGTTAAGAGAGGGGGTTATTCAAGTGAGTTTGGCTAAAAAAAGTCAGGAAAATAAGGGCGATAAAGTGAATCTGCTCTATCATTATTTGACAAGCTCTGAATTTTCTATGCAAGTGAATGCGATTATAGAGGGGTTTGAGCAATTGAGAGCGGATTTAGAAAGCGAAAAACGCGCGATGGCTAGGATTTGGAAAAGCAGAGAAAAGCAAATTGACAAAGTGTTTGAGGGCACGATTAACATGTATGGCTCTATCAAGGGCATTGCGGGTAATGCGATAGGGCAAGTGAAAGCGTTGGAGCTTGGGTATGATGGGGAGGATTTAGAGTGATATAATTTTGTATCTAATTGAGTTGTATAAGAAAAATTAAAGGAAAAGCGAGAAAAAACATGGCGATCAATATCAAAAAGATAAAATCTTTTAAGGCGTTTTGTGGTTTAGACATGATTGAAATGGATGAGTTTAAACACTATAATATCATTTTTGGAAATAATGGGTGCGGAAAAACAAGCTTGACAAGGGCTTTTGAGTTACTGATTCCAAAAAATAAGCACATTGAAAAGTATCGCACCATTTCTGCTGATAAATCCCCAAGCATTGAGTTTGAATGCGAAGATAGAAGCTATAAAATAGAGCCAAATGGCGATATTAGAGTGCCACCCTTTAAGGTTGAAATCTATAATAGTGATTTTCTGCACAATAACGCGCCTTTAAATAGTGAGTTTGGACTTAAAAAACTAGATGATGGCACAATCATTTTAGAAGGCTCGGTTTTAGGCGAAGAAACGAAAGAAATCAATCAATTAAAAGATTGTAGGGGGAAAGTAGAAAAAAGACAAAAGAAAATTAAAGATGAGAACGACTCTGAGAATACCTTAAGCGCTAAGCAAGAAAGTGAAATTAAAAAATATGATAAAGAAATAGAAAAAATACGAAAAAAAATGACTTCAAATACCATTAAAATAACACCAGATGAGATTGGAATAAATGATTTCTGTAAAGTATCAAAGGATAAATTTAAATACCAAGAAGATGCATTAACGGATCTGGAAAAAGATTTTAACAAATTGAATGAAGCCATGAAAAAATTTGATGGTTTAAAAGAAATGGAATTGCCTAAAGATTATCAAACAATAAAAGATAAGTTAGAATTTTTATTTTCCTTTAATATAGACAAAGAGGCGGGGCAAGTTTCAGAGAAAATTAAAGAACATATTAGCAATGTTGGAAGAGAATTTATTGAGAAAGGAATAAAATTACAAAAAGAGATGCCTGATAATGCATGCCCTTTTTGCACTCAAAAAATTCCTAATGAGATTATTCAAGAATATACAAGTTACTTTAATAAGAGCGTTGAAACATTTAATCAACGCTCTTTAGAAATGAGTGGGACTTTAAAAAATATTTTAGACCAATGGAATATAAAGGAAATATTGCAATCATTTGAAAAATTTGAACCTTTCATGAAGAAAGACTTTTCAAAAAATAAGGAAAGTTTAGAAAATGCGTTAGAGCAAATAAAAGTTTTATTAGAAAAACTTCAAAAAGAAGTGGATAAAAAAGAGGGAGCTAAAAATGAGGAAAAATTTCAAAAGATAGATAAAGAATTGTTGGAAATTCAGGAAAATATCCAAAAACATGTTGGTAAGACTAGAAATATTTTAAACCAAAAGAAAGAACAAGAAGAGAAATTAAAAGAATGGAAAACCAAGCTGAAAGAAGCAAGGATTAAAAAGGCTAAACATGATAGCTACGATTGGCAAAAGAGCAAAGAAGAGGCTGAGAGAAAACTATCAGTTTTAGTTAGTAGGAATAAGAGATTAAAATGCCTTTTAGAAAAAATTGACAATAAACTTAAAGAGCTATATGATCAAAAACGCCCTGATATTGAAATCATTAACAACTATCTTAAAGCTTTAAATTTGCCTAAATATTCTTTGAATAAAGACTATAGAATTGTTTTAAATTCTGATGCTTTAGAAAATAGTGAGGCTAGGATGATTTTAAGCGATGGTGAAAAAACCACGCTTGCGTTTGCGTATTTTTTAGCGCGTTTAAAATTGTTTTATAAAAAAGAGAATTTAAAAGATTTAGTTGTTATCATAGATGATCCTATCTCCAGTTTAGATGAGCAAAGGATTTATAACACTTCTAATATAGTGGCAAAAATCAATCAAGAACTAGTAGGGGAAGCATTAGAAAAAGATGAAAAAGCACAAGTCTTTGTTTTAACTCATAATCATACTTTTATGGCGCGCTTAATCAATATGGTAGGCAAACATGCTCGCTATTTCCAACTAGAACGCCATTAAGGGCAGTTAAAGATTGTTTGTAAAAATAAAGCGGTTGGTTATTTTGACACTTTCTACTTGCTTTTATTTAAAGAAGTGTATGCATTTGCGAAAAAAGAAAAAGTGCAAGATGATTGTAATGAGGCGATAAATTATGGGAACAAAGTAAGGATTTTATTGGAAAGTTTTTTAAAGATTAATTTCATTGACTCGTTTCTTGCAAAAAAACATGATGGTGTTTTTAAGGAAGACATGCTTAAACATTTGATAGAAACAGCAAATGAGAAAGTTGAGTTGAATTTTTCAAAACTACCTTTTGATGAGGATAATAATTGCAATATAGAAAATAAAGAGGTGCTTCGTAAAAAAATCTTACATATCGCAAAAGGCTTGCATTTAGATAGTCATGGAAGCGTTGTGGATTTTTTTAGATCTTATAAAATTTCACTTAAAAATGTCCAAGAATTTGCGAAAATAGCTATTAATGCTATGAAAATTTTAAATCCTTATCAAACACGATCTTATATGGGGAGTGTGGATAAAACTAAAAACAAGGAATGACATGCGCATCGTATTTATGGGAACGCCGGGGTTTGCTGAAGTGATCTTAAGGGCGTTAGTTGAAAATAAAGACATAGAAGTGGTGGGGCTATTCACTCAAATGGATAAACCTTTTGGGCGTAAAAAGGAATTGAAAGCCCCAGAGACCAAAACATACATTCTAGAAAATCATTTAAATATCCCCATTTTCCAGCCACAAAGTTTGAAAGAGCCTGAAGTTCAAATTTTAAAAGATCTAAAGCCTGATTTTATCGTGGTGGTGGCTTATGGTAAGATTTTGCCTAAAGAGATTTTAACCATCGCTCCTTGCATCAATTTGCATGCGTCGTTATTGCCTAAATACAGGGGGGCTTCGCCCATTCATGAGATGATACTCAATGACGATAAGATCTATGGCATAAGCACCATGCTTATGGATGTGGGGCTGGATAGCGGGGATATTTTAGAGAGCGCTTCTTTTTTGAGGGAGGAATACTTGGATTTAGACGCTTTAAGTTTAAAATTAGCGCATATGGGGGCAGCCTTACTCCTTTCAACGCTCAAAAATTTCTCTTCCATCACAAAAAAACCTCAAGATCATATGCAGGCTAGTTTTTGTAAAAAAATCACCAAAGCCGATGGTTTAGTGGGTTTTAAAGACGCTAAAAGCTTGTTTTTAAAATCGCTTGCGTTTAAATCTTGGCCAGAAATCTTTTTAGAAAATAACCTTAAGCTTTTAGAAGTGGGGTTGGTGGAGAATGAAAAGAGCCACAATGAAGGCGAGATTTTAGAAATTGATGAAAAAGGCGTTCTTGTGGGTTGTTTGAAGGGTAGCGTGCGTATAGCAAGGTTGCAAGCGGTGGGTAAAAAGCCCTTGAAAGCGAAGGATTATTTGAATGGCAAGCGTTTGAAAGTAGGCGGTATTTTGGCATGAGAAAATGTGAAAAAAGGGTTTTTGATAGCCTACCTTCCACGCAAACCTATCTTTTAGAAAAACTTAAAAGCAATGAACTCAAAGCCCCTGTTTTAGTCTTGGCTAAAAACCAAAGTGCTGGGATAGGCAGTAGGGGGAATATTTGGGAGGGCACAAAAAGCGCTTTGACTTTTTCGCTCGCTTTAAACGCAAGCGATTTGCCTAAAGATTTACCCATGCAAGCGAGCGCTTTGTATTTGGGGTTTTTATTTAAAGAAGTTTTAAAAGAATTAGGCTCTCAAACCTGGCTTAAATGGCCTAACGACTTGTATTTGGGGGGTCAAAAAATAGGGGGCGTGCTGATTAATATTTATAAAGGCATGCGGGTGTGCGGCATTGGCGTGAATAGGGTTTCAACAAAATGGGCATGTTTAGATATTGGCGCGAGCGACGATTGGATTATGGAGGGCTTTTTAAAAAAAATAGAAGAAAATCTTTTTTGGGGGGAAGTTTTAAGTAAGTATGCGTTAGAATTTCACAGAAACGACTCTTTTAGCTTCCATAATGATTGCAATGAAGCGGTGAGTTTGAGAGATGCGGAATTGTTAGAAGACGGCCGCATTTGTATTAAAGGTAAGATTTATGATAGGATGTGAGTATGATGAATGAAATCATTGCAGTGGCTAATCAGAAAGGGGGTGTGGGCAAAACAACAACAGCGGTCAATTTGGCGGCTTCTTTAGCGGTGCATGAAAAAAAAATCTTGTTGATTGATTTTGACCCTCAAGCCAACGCCACTTCAAGCTTGGGTTTTAGGCGCGATAAAATTGATTATGATATTTATCATGTGCTGATTGGCCGTAAGCAAATTTCTCAAGTGATCTTAAAAACCCAAATGCCTTTTTTGGATTTAGTGCCTTCTAATTTGGGTTTGGCCGGGTTTGAAAAAACCTTTTATGACAGCCAAGATGAGAATAAACGAGGCGAGCTCATGCTCAAAAACGCCTTAGAGAGCGTGGTGGGACTTTATGATTATATCATTATTGATTCCCCGCCAGCTCTAGGGCCTCTCACGATCAATTCGCTTTCAGCAGCTCATTCGGTGATCATTCCTATCCAATGCGAATTTTTTGCCCTTGAAGGCACTAAATTATTGCTTAACACCATTAGAATGTTGCAAAAAAGCACGAACCCTAAGCTCAAAATCAGAGGTTTTTTACCCACAATGCATGTCCCTCAGCTCAATTTGACAAAAGGGGTTTTAGCGGAATTGTTCAAGTATTTTGACTCAGAGTTTTTTAGAGATTCAGCTACAGGAGAGTATATTATGATCCCTAAAAGCGTGAAACTAGCGGAATCGCCTAGTTTTGGTAAGCCTATCTTGCTCTATGATATTAAATCTAATGGCAGTATCGCTTATCAAAAATTAGCTCAAAGCATTCTTCAAGGGTAGCATATGGCAAAAAATAAAGTGTTGGGTAGGGGTTTAGCGGATATTTTCCCTGAAATCAATGAAGTGTATGAGCAGGGGCTGTATGAAAGAGCGAATCGGGTTGTGGAGCTTGGTATTGATGAGGTGATGCCTAATCCTTACCAACCCAGAAAGGTTTTTAGCGAAGATTCTTTAGAAGAATTAGCGCAATCTATTAAAGAACATGGTTTGTTGCAACCGGTTTTAGTGGTGAGTGAGAACGGGCGTTACCATTTGATCGCTGGTGAAAGACGCTTAAGAGCGAGCAAATTGGCTAAAATGCCTACGATTAAAGCGATTGTTGTGGATATTGAGCAAGAAAAAATGCGTGAAGTGGCGTTGATTGAAAATATCCAGCGAGAAGATTTAAACCCTTTAGAGTTGGCTAGATCTTATAAAGAATTGCTTGAAAGCTATCAAATGACCCAAGAAGAGCTGTCTAAAATCGTTAAAAAATCCCGAGCCCATGTGGCTAATATCATGCGTTTATTGACGCTCTCTTCTAAGGTTCAAAACGCTCTTTTAGAAGAAAAAATCACTTCAGGGCATGCAAAAGTTTTGGTGGGTTTGGATGAAGAAAAACAAGAATTGATTTTAAATTCCATCATAGGGCAGAAACTCAGCGTGCGCCAAACAGAAGATTTAGTGCGTGATTTTAAAACAAACGCAAACCTTGAAAATAAAAAACCTAGTTTTAAAGAAACTCAAACGCTCATCGCTGAAGATGAATTAGAACGCTTGAATCAAAGTTTGTGGGATCATTACAAGCTTAAAGCCACTTTGAAAGGGAATAAAATCATTTTACGATGTTATGAAAATTCTCTTTTAGAGGCTTTTATGAAAAAAATGATGTCTTAACGCTTGAGTATTCTCAAATTTTAAGCGATTTTTTGTTAAGATAGAGTTAATGTTTTTATAACAAATGCGAGTTTCAAATATTTTGTAGGATTTTAGGAAAGAAATAGGTTATGAATATATCGGTTAACCCCTATTTAATGGCGGTCGTTTTTGTGGTGTTTGTGTTATTGTTGTGGGCGATGAATGTTTGGGTGTATAGGCCTTTGTTGGCTTTTATGGATAACAGACAGGCAGAGATAAAGGACAGCTTGGCTAAAATCAAAACGGATAATGCCCAAAGCGTGGAGATTGGTCATCAAATTGAGACTCTTCTTAAAGAAGCAGCTGAAAAGCGTAGGGAAGTGATAGCAGAAGCGATTCGAAAAGCCACAGAGTCTTATGACGCTGTGATCAAGCAAAAAGAGAACGAACTCAATCAAGAGTTTGAAGCGTTTGCGAAGCAATTACAAAATGAAAAGCAAGTCTTAAAAGAGCAGTTGCAAGTGCGAATGCCGGTATTTGAAGATGAGTTAAACAAGCGTGTGGCTATGGGTTTAGGGAGTTGATGGATGTTTTTAGTTAAAATGGTGTTAGGGTTTTTAATCCTTTTAAGCCCTTTGTGCGCTATTGGATTGGATGTTTCACAAACAGATATTATAGAGCGTTCTTTAAATTTCCTTTTATTTGCGGGGATTTTGTGGTATTTTCTGGCTAAAAAACTGCGTTCATTTTTACGCTCCAAAAGCCTTGAAATCTCCAAACGCTTAGAAGAGATTCAAGCCCAACTCAAAGTGAGTAAAGAAAATAAGAAAAAACTCTTAAAAGAATTAGAGCAAGCCAAAGAAAAAGCTGAATTGATTATTTCTGATGCGAATAAAGAAGCTTACACGATCACGCAAAAATACGAATTGCAAACCAAAATGGATGTGGAAAATTTGATCAAAAATTCTAAGGCGTTGATGGATTTAGAAGTTAAAAAGATCAAAAGAGAGCTGGTTGAAAGCGTTTTTAAAGATCTAAGAGAGAGCAAAAAAGTCTCTTTCAACGTGCAAGATTGCGTGAATATTTTGAAACAAAGGCTTTAAATGCAAGATTTAAAAGTGATCTCTAAGCATTATGCTAAGGCGTTGAAAAACCACACTAAAAGCGATCTAGCGTTATTGGAAGAAATCGTTGTAGGGCTTAAAAATGTAGCAGAAGCCATAAAATTACACAAACTCAACCAGGTGTTAGCCCATGTTTCTTTAAAAGTTAAAAAAGAGGTTGTGTTTGAAATCTTAGAAAAAATAACTTCCACAAAAGCATGTTCAGTTTTAAAGCCTGTAATGGAAGTGGTGTTAAAAAATAACCGGCTTGATGTGTTGGAATTGATCACTGAAGAGCTGTCTTTTGATTCTAAAAAGACTTTAGAAGCCACGCTTTTAGTCCCAGAAAAGCTTGAAAATAATGAACTAGAAGCCGTGCAACAAAAATTGCAAGCGCGTTTTAACGCCCCTGTAGAAATCGCTCAAGACACTTGGTCTAAAAAAGGGGTTTCTTTGAGCGTTTCAAGCCTGGATTTAGAAATAGGCTTTTCTAAAGAAGATATTTTAAAGAAAATAGAAAAACAGGTTATTCAATCTATTTAATCAATCTAAGGAGATAAAGATAATGTCCCAACTAAAATTGGAAGAAATCAGCTCGGTTATTGAAGAAAAAATCAAGAATTTTGAACTTGATTGCGATATGGCTGAAGTAGGAAAAGTCGTTTCATACGCTGATGGTGTGGCTAAGGTTTATGGCTTAAATGGTGTGATGTCGTATGAAGTGCTGGAGTTTGAAACAGGGGATAAAGGCGTTGCGGCTAACTTAGAAGAAGATAGCGTTGGCGTGATTGTGTTTGGTTTTGGCAACAATATTAAAGAGGGGACTAGCGTTAAACGCACGAAGAGTTTGATGAAAGTTCCTGTTGGCGATGCGGTTGTAGGGCGTGTGCTAAACGCTTTGGGTGAGCCTATTGATGGCAAGGGTGAGATAGAAACGAATGAGTTTAGCCTAATAGAGCAAAAAGCTCCGGGTATTATGGACAGAAAATCTGTGCATGAGCCTTTACAAACTGGCATTAAAGCCATTGATGCGTTGGTGCCTATTGGGCGCGGACAAAGGGAATTGATTATTGGGGATAAACAAACCGGTAAAACCACCGTAGCGATCGATGCGATCATTAACCAAAAAGGGCAAAATGTGATCTGTATCTATGTGGCTATTGGGCAAAAAGAATCCACTGTCGCGCAAGTGGTCCGCAAATTAGAAGAATACGGGGCGATGGAATACAGCGTCGTGATCAACGCTTCGGCTTCAGATTCAGCTGCAATGCAATATTTAGCCCCTTATTCAGGTGTGGCTATGGGGGAATACTTTAGAGATCATGCCCGCCATGCCCTAATCATTTATGATGATTTGAGTAAGCATGCTGTCGCTTACAGAGAGATTTCTTTGATTTTGAGAAGACCCCCAGGTAGGGAGGCTTTTCCTGGAGATGTGTTTTATATCCACTCACGGCTTTTAGAAAGAGCGGCTAAACTTTGCGATGAAAAGGGTGCCGGCTCTTTGACCGCGCTCCCTATTGTGGAAACTCAAGCGGGCGATGTTTCAGCTTATATCCCTACGAATATCATTTCTATTACAGACGGGCAAATTTTCTTAGAAACGGATTTGTTTTATTCAGGGATCCGTCCGGCTATCAATGTGGGCTTGTCGGTTTCAAGGGTTGGAGGGGCCGCTCAAATCAAAGCGACCAAGCAGGTTTCAGGGACTTTGCGCTTGGATCTAGCACAATACAGAGAGTTGCAAGCCTTCACGCAATTCGCTTCTGATTTAGATGAAGCGAGTAAAAAGCAATTAGAAAGGGGGCAACGCATGGTAGAAGTGCTGAAACAAGCCCCTTATTCGCCCTTGCCTATTGAAAAGCAAGTGGTCATTATTTATGCTGGGGCTAAGGGCTTTTTAGATAGCGTGAGCGTGAAAAAAGTCGTGGATTTTGAAGAACAACTGCACCCTTTCTTGGAAGCAAAATACCCTCAAGTTTTAGAAGAAATCCACACTAAAAAAGCACTAGATAAGGATTTAGAAGCCATGCTAAGAAAAGTCTTAGAGGAATTCAAGCTCACTTATAGCGAGTAGGAGACGGCTAGAATATGGCGAATTTAAGAGACATTAGAAAGAAAATTGGAAGCGTTAAAAACACGCAAAAAATCACGCATGCGATGAAACTCGTTTCCACTTCCAAGCTAAGAAAAGCTGAAGAAGTTGCAAGAAATTCCAGAGCGTATGCAATGAAACTAGACGCTGTGTTTGATGATGTGCTGTCTAAAATGAAAAATCAAGGGATTGAAGACATTCAAAGCAAGTATTTTAGGGAATTAGAAAGACTTGAAATCAAAAAAGTGGATATTATTTTTATCACAGCCGATAAGGGGCTTTGTGGGGGCTTTAACACCAATACCATTAAAAAAGTTTTAGCATGCACGAATGAATACAAAGAAAAAGACATTAAAGTGCGTTTGCGCGGTATTGGCAAAAAGGGTAATGAGTATTTTAGCTTTAACGGGATAGAGGTTTTAGACAAGATCAATAATTTAAGCTCTATGCCTAATTATGAACGCGCGCAGGAATTCATGAAAAAAGTGGTAGAGGATTATTTGAGTGGGAAAACCGATAAGGTGATCATCATTCATAATGGCTTTAAAAACATGATCACTCAAGAAATAAGAGTCAAAACAATTTTGCCTATTGGGTATAAAATCATCCACCAAAACCCTCAGCCTAGTGAGACGCAAGAGACTATTACCAGTGAGCCAAGCGGGAGTGAAGATGAAATTTTAGACTCTTTAGCAGAAAAATATGTGGAGTATAGTTTATACTACGCTTTGATTGATTCTTTAGCCGCAGAGCATAGCGCTAGAATGCAGGCTATGGATACAGCGACAAATAACGCTAAAGATTTGGTTAAAACTTTAACCATTTCTTACAATAAAGCCAGACAAGAGGCGATTACGACCGAGCTAGTAGAAATCAATGCTGGCGTAGAAGCCCTAAAATAAAAATTACATTAAAATAAGGAGCGATGAAAGCGATGGAAGGTAAAATCATTCAGGTTTTAGGCCCTGTGGTAGATGTGGAATTTGAATCCTATTTACCGGCGATTTTTGAAGCGTTAGACATTAATTTTGAAGTTAATGGCGTTCAAAAATCTTTAGTTTTAGAGGTGGCAGCCCATTTGGGTGGTAATCGGGTGCGAGCGATTGCTATGGATATGACAGAAGGCTTAGTGCGTAACCAAGCAGTCAAAGCTCGTGGCAAAATGATTGAAGTGCCTGTGGGCGAAGAAGTGTTAGGGCGTATTTTTAATGTTGTGGGCGAGAGCATTGACAATTTAGAACCTCTTAAGCCGTCCTTAACTTGGCCTATTCACAGAAAAGCCCCTAGTTTTGAGCAGCAAAGCACCAAGACAGAAATGTTTGAAACCGGTATTAAAGTCATTGACTTGCTCGCACCTTATTCTAAGGGCGGTAAAGTAGGCTTGTTTGGCGGGGCTGGCGTAGGGAAAACAGTGATCATTATGGAGCTTATCCATAATGTGGCTTATAAGCATAACGGGTATTCGGTGTTTGCAGGTGTAGGGGAACGCACCAGAGAAGGGAACGATCTGTATTTTGAGATGAAAGAAGGGGGCGTTTTAGACAAAGTCGCTCTGTGTTATGGGCAAATGAATGAGCCACCAGGCGCGAGAAACCGCATCGCATTCACCGGCTTGACGATGGCGGAGTATTTTCGTGATGAAAAGGGCTTAGATGTGTTGATGTTTATTGACAATATCTTTAGATACGCTCAAAGCGGTGCGGAAATGAGTGCACTATTAGGCCGTATCCCTTCAGCCGTAGGGTATCAGCCCACGCTAGCCGGGGAAATGGGGAAACTTCAAGAGCGTATCGCTTCCACTAAAAATGGCTCTATCACTTCGGTTCAAGCGGTGTATGTGCCGGCCGATGACTTAACTGACCCAGCTCCTGCTTCGGTGTTTGCACATTTAGATGCGACTACGGTATTGAATAGAAAGATTGCTGAAAAAGGGATTTATCCGGCGGTGGATCCTTTGGATTCCACTTCAAGGATTTTAAGCCCTCAAATGATCGGCGAGAAGCACTATGAAATCGCTACCGGTATCCAGCAGGTTTTGCAAAAATACAAGGATTTGCAAGACATTATTGCGATTTTGGGATTGGACGAATTGAGCGAAGAGGATAAAAAAACGGTTGAAAGGGCTAGAAAAATTGAGAAGTTTTTATCCCAGCCGTTTTTTGTGGCTGAAGTGTTTACAGGAAGTCCTGGTAAGTATGTGACTCTCCAAGAGACTTTAGAGGGCTTTGGAGGGATTTTAGAGGGTAAATACGATCATATTCCTGAAAACGCATTTTACATGGTGGGCAGCATTCAAGAGGTTTTAGAAAAAGCTAAAAACATGAAAAATTCCTAAGGGTTTTGTGATGGCTTTGTTGAAAATTAGTGTGGTAGTTCCTGAGGGGGAAGTTTATACAGGAGAGGTTAAAAGCGTTGTGTTGCCAGGAGTTGAAGGGGAATTTGGGGTGCTTTATGGGCATAGCAACATGATCACCTTGCTTCAGGCGGGAGTGGTTGAGATTGAAACCGAAAACCAAAAAGAGCACATTGCGATCAATTGGGGCTATGCAGAAGTTACTAATGAACGCGTGGATATTTTAGCCGATGGGGCGGTCTTTATTAAAAAAGAATCAGACGACAGAGATGATGCTATCTCTAGGGCTAAAAAGCTTTTAGAGGACGCAAGCTCTGACAGGTTAGCGGTCTCTAGCGTGCTGGCTAAAATTGAGTCTCTTTAAGGGGATAATCATGTTAGATTCAATCGTTTATTTTTTCAATAAGAGTGGGTTTGTTACCACGCTTGTTTTAGTTTGGATTTCGCTTTATTTGGTGATGACTTTATGGGTCTTTTTGTATAAGAGCATTGTGTTAAAGATTGAACTCAAGCGCGAGATGCAATCTTTGTCTAACATTCTTAATGGGGCGCAAGACGCTCCAGAGCATTTCATGTTTAATAAAAAAAGAAATGATGAAACCAAAAGGTATTCTAATGAATTGTTGCAGGCTTGGAAACACCAGGTTCTTAAGCAAAGCACGACGGGTTTAGTGGTATTGAGCATCATCTCTTCTACAGCCCCCTTTATTGGTTTGTTTGGAACGGTAGTTGAAATTTTAGAAGCGTTTAACAATTTGGGCGCGTTAGGTCAGGCTTCTTTTGGGGTGATCGCACCCATTATTTCTAAGGCTCTTATCGCCACCGCTGCAGGTATTTTAGCGGCCATTCCAGCCTATTCTTTTTACTTGATTTTAAAACGCAAGGTGTATGATTTATCGGTTTATGTGCAGATGCAAGTGGATATTTTGTCTTTTAAAAAATAAAGCTTTTAAGGGGATTTTATAAATATCTTAAATAGGGAGTTAGAAGGTTTTTATGAATTATGATAACTATTGGGATGAAGACAAGCCAGAACTCAATATCACGCCTTTAGTGGATGTGATGCTTGTTTTATTGGCTATTCTTATGGTAACGACGCCCACTCTTACTTATAAAGAAGAGATTGCTTTGCCTTCTGGTTCAAAAACTGCTAGAGCCACTCAAGATAAAATGATAGAGATCCGCATGGATAAAGACGCAAAAATCTATATAGATAGTCAAACCTATGAATACAACTCTTTCCCGGATACTTTCAACTTGCTTTCTAAGAAATACGATAAAGATACTAGGGTTAGTATCCGCGCGGACAAACGATTGACTTATGACAAAGTGATTTATTTGCTAAAAACGATTAAAGAAGCGGGTTTTTTAAAAGTTTCTTTAATCACAAGTCCTTAAAAAGTAGGGCTAATTTGCATGAGTAAGAGTGCGATCTTTGTTGTTTCTGGCTTTTTGGCGTTCTTGCTCTATGCTTTGTTATTATATGGTTTGTTGCTAGAAAGGCATAATAAAGAAGCGGAGAAAATCCTTTTAGATTTGGGCAAAAAAAACGAACAAGCCATTGATTTGAATTTAGAAGATTTGCCAAGCGATGAAAAAAAAGATGAAAAAGCAGCTGAAAAAGTAGAAGAAAAAAAAGATGAAAAAGTAGAAGAAAAAAAAGATGAAAAAGTAGTTGAAAAAAACGCAACTGATAAGGAGGGCGATTTTATTGATCCTAAAGAACAAGAAGAAAGCCTTGAAGATATTTTTTCTTCACTCAATGATTTTCAAGAAAAGACAGACAAAAACGCTCAAAAAGAAGAGCAAAAAAATGAGCAAGAAGAAGAGCAAAGGCGTTTAAAAGAACAGCAACGCTTAAAGCAAAACCAAAAAAATCAAGAGATGTTGAAAGGTTTGCAACAGAATTTGGATCAATTCGCACAAAAACTAGAAAGCGTTAAAAACAAAACTTTAGATCTGCAAATTCCTAAACAAGATGGGGTTGATGAAAAGGCTTACCAAGAGTGGTATGCTCAAATCTATCAAATTTTATATAAAGGTTGGAAAGGGGTTTTTTATCACAAGGCTTCAGTGAGCGCGTTGATTATGATCACTAAAGATGGGGAGTTTGATTATACCATTCTTAGCTACTCTGATTTTAAGGATTATAACAAGAGTGTGATGACCCTTTTAAATGATTTAAAGAAAGTGGATTTCCCCCCATACCCGGGAGGAAACATGATTTCTATTCAAGTTAATTTCACCACTAAGGAAGAACAATGAGATATTTATGGCTTTTTTTAATACACACTATAGGGCTTTTTGCAACAGATAAAACACTAGATATTATTAAAACCATTCAAAAACTTCCTAAGATTGAAGTGCGCTACTCTATAGATAACGATGCCAATTACGCTTTAAAATTGCATGAAGTCTTGGCGAATGATTTAAAGACTAGCCAGCATTTTGATGTTTCTCAAAACAAGGATCAAGGCGCTATCAATTACGCAGAACTCAAGGATAAAAAAGTCCATCTTGTAGCGCTGGTGAGTGTGGCTTTAGAAAACGGCAATAAAATTTCACGATTAAAACTTTATGATGTCAATACAAGCGCTCTTGTTAAAACTTTTGACTACCCCATTTTAAGCGCTGATCTATACCCTTTTGCAGCGCACAACATGGCCATTGTGGTGAATGATTATTTAAAAGCCCCTTCTATCGCTTGGATGAAGCGCCTTATTGTTTTTTCTAAATACATTGGACCAGGAATCACAAACATCGCCTTAGCCGATTATACGATGCGTTATCAAAAAGAAATCATCAAAAACAATAGGCTCAATATTTTCCCTAAATGGGCGAACGCTGAACAAACGGAGTTTTATTACACGCAGTATGGCGAAAGAACGCCCATGATTTTAAAATACAACATTCAAAAAGCCACTCATGAGAATATCGCTAGCTCTCAAGGAATGGCTGTGGTCTCTAGCGTGAGTTCTGATGGCTCTAAAATCTTAATGTCTTTAGCCCCTGATGGCCAACCGGATGTGTATTTGTATGACACGCATAAAAAAACTAAAACTAAAATAACGCGCTATCCTGGGATAGATGTTTCAGGAGTGTTTTTAGAAGATGACAAGTCTATGGCTTTTGTTTCGGATAGATCCGGCTATCCTAACATCTACATGAAGAAATTGGGCTTAAAAGAGAGCGCGGAGCAACTCCTTTATGAAGGAAGAAGCAATGAATCCATTGACGCTTATAAAGATAGTATTGTGTATGTGAGCCGGGAAAACCTTAATGAATTTGGCAAAACGGTGTTTAATTTGAATCTGATCACTCTAAACAGCAAGTATATCCGCAGGCTTACCGTGAATGGCTCTAACCAGATGCCTCGTTTTTCTACGGATGGGAGAAATATCATGTATATCAAAAAGACACCCCAAGAATACGCCATGGGGCTTATTTTGCTAGACTATAATCAGAGTTTTTTATTCCCTTTAAAGAATGTGAAAATACAAGCCTTTGATTGGTAAGGTTAAATTAAGCGAATGTGAGTTAATATTTACACTTATTAAAATTTGATTCTTGGAGAATTTATAATGAAGAGATCTTCTGTATTTAGTTTCTTGGTAGCTTTTTTATTGGTAGCTGGCTGTAGTCATAAAATGGACAATAAGACTGTGGCTGGCGATGTGAGCGCTAAAACGGTTCAGACTGCACCTGTTACTACAGAGCCAGCTCCAGAGAAAGAAGAGCCTAAACAAGAGCCAGCTCCAGTGGTTGAAGAAAAACCGGCTATTGAGAGCGGGACTATCATCGCTTCTATTTATTTTGATTTTGACAAATATGAAATCAAAGAATCCGATCAAGAGACTTTAGATGAGATCGTGCAAAAAGCTAAAGAAAACCACATGCAGGTGCTTTTGGAAGGCAATACCGATGAATTTGGCTCTAGCGAATACAACCAAGCGCTTGGCGTTAAAAGGACTTTGAGCGTGAAAAACGCTTTAGTCATTAAAGGGGTAGAAAAAGATATGATCAAAACCATCAGTTTTGGTGAAACCAAACCCAAATGCACCCAAAAAACTAGAGAATGTTACAAAGAAAACAGAAGGGTGGATGTCAAATTAGTGAAGTAATTCTAGGATGAAAAGGCTTTTTTTTATCCCTTTTATCGCTCCTTTTTTTCTCAATGGGGAGCCTTCAGCGTTTGATTTACAAAGCGGAGCTACTAAAAAAGAACTCAAGCAGTTGCAAGTCAATAGTAAGAATTTTTCTAATATTTTGACCAAAATCCATTCGCAAGTAGAGGCTAACACTCAAGCTCAAGAGGGTCTAAGGAGCGTTTATGAAGGGCAGGCTAATAAGATTAAAGATCTCAATAACGCTATCCTTTCCCAAGAAGAATCCTTGCGAGCCTTAAAAGCTTCGCAAGAAGTGCAGGCTAACACATTAAAGCAGCAATCGCAAACTTTAGAGGATTTGAGGAATGAGATTCGCGCTAACCAGCAAGCTATCCAGCAGTTAGACAAGCAAAATAAAGAGATGAGTGAATTATTGACCAAGTTAAGCCAGGATTTGGTTTCACAAATTGCCTTAATCCAAAAAGCCCTCAAAGAACAAGAGGAAAAAGCTGAAAAGCCGCTCAAACCAAGCGTTCCGGCCAATAAAAACCCCTCTTTAAAAGCCGAAGCCCCAAAAAATCAAGAGAAAAAAACCCAAGAAAAGGCGAAAGTTGAGTTTGATAAAGATCTGTCCAAGCAAAAAGAGATCTTTCAAGAAGCCCTGTCTTTTTTTAGAAACAAATCCTATGCAGAAGCTAAAGAGCGTTTGTTGTGGTTAGAAGCCAATAGTTACCGACTTTATTATGTGCGTTATGTTCTTGGAGAAGTGGCTTATGGAGAAAAGAGATACAGAGAAGCGATCAAGTATTACAAAGAGAGCGCTCTTTTAAATAAAAAAGCGTCTTACATGCCTGTGCTTTTGTGGCATACGGCATGGTCGTTTAAAAAAATCAAAGACGATCAAAACTATTATAAATTTTTAAACACTTTGCAACACTTGTATCCTTCAAGCGAACAAGCTAAAATGGCACAAAAAATCTTAGAAAACAAGGAGAAACACCACCATGCAAAACCATGATTTAGAGTCAATCAAACAAGCCGCTTTGATTGAATATGAAGTGAGAGAACAAGGCTCTAGCGAAGTGCTAGATGGCAATATTTCTAAAGAGCCTTTAGAGTTTATTATAGGCGCTAATCAAATCATAGCAGGGTTAGAAAAGGCGGTACTAAAGGCTCAAATTGGCGAGTGGGAAGAGGTTGTCATCGCCCCAGAGGAAGCTTATGGGGTTTATGAAAGCAGCTATTTGCAAGAAGTTCCTAGAGATCAATTTGAAGGCATTGAATTAGAAAAAGGCATGAGTGTTTTTGGGCAAACTGAAGACAATCAAACCATTCAAGCCACTATCAAAGACTTTAGCAACACGCATGTGATGGTGGATTATAACCACCCGTTAGCCGGGAAAACTTTGGCGTTTCGTTTCAAGGTTTTAGGCTTTAGGGAAGTGAGCGAAGAAGAAATTTTAGCTTCACACCATGGCGGTGGGACAGGTTGCTGTGGCGGTCATGGGGGTCATGGCGGGAAGAAAGGTGGGGGTTGTGGTTGCTCATGTTCGCATGGGTAGTAAGGTATAGGAGTCTTTAAAAGGCAAGGTCATGAATAGTTCTAACCTCAAAAATTGGCTATTCCCTACCATTTGCTTTTTTTTGTTTTGTTATATTTTAATTTTTTTGATGTTTTTTATGTTTAAAAGTTTGCAATCGCAATCGTTTGGCTCTGTGGCAGAAACTGGAAAAAAACCCATTACCACCACCAAGAAATTTGGTAAGGAATTGCAAAAACAGATTTCAAAAATCCATTAACTTTTTTTCTTTTTTGCCGATACTTGCTGTAATGGAATGAATATCAAATTAAAGGATTTTACAATGATTAATGCCGTTTCTTCTCTTGCTCCGGTGCAGTCTTTGGGGAATTATAAGCGTGTGGAAAAGAATGAAAAAGTTGAAAACAATGAGGCCGCTCTTGATAGGGTAGCTGAGATCAAGAAAGCGATTGAAAATAACCAGTATAAAATCAACTTGCATGAGACTTCTCACAAAATGGCACAGGATTTATTGGGGATAAGCTAGGGGGTTTAAGGGCTTCATTTCTAGGGGGTTTATTCTTGCTGTGATTTTGCTTTTCATTAAATTTTAGTTTCTCTGTGTTTTAAAATGAGTTTGTTGCTTTCTTAAATAGGGCGTGTTTTTTTTGTGTGTCAGGAATGATTGATTGGGAATTTTAACTTTTATGGATTTTTGTTCTGGTATTGGTGGAGGCCGTTTGGGCTTGGAGCGATGCCATTTAAAATGCGTAGGGCATGCAGAAATCAATCATGAAGCCCTTAGGACTTATGAATTATTTTTTAAAGATACCCATAATTTTGGGGATTTGATGCGAATCAATCCTAATGATTTGCCCGATTTTGATGCGTTAGTTAGCGGGTTTCCTTGTCAAGCTTTTTCTATTAATGGCAAAAGGAAGGGGCTTGAAGATGAAAGAGGGACGATTATTTACGGGCTTATTCGTATCTTAAAAGTCAAACAGCCCAAATGTTTCTTGCTTGAAAATGTTAAGGGCTTGATCAATCATAATAAAAAGGCAACTTTTAATATTATTATAAAAGCCTTGCAAGAAGCGGACTATACAACTTATTATCAAATTTTAAACAGCGCTGATTTCCAATTAGCCCAAAAGAGGGAACGCCTTTATATCGTAGGGTTTAGGAAGGATTTGAAACACCCATTTCATTTCCCTTTAGGTTTAGCCAATGATTATTGTTTTAACAATTTTTTAGACGCTGGCAATGAATGCTATTTGGATGTGAGTAACGCTATTTTTCAAAGATACTTGCACAACCCATACAACCACAACCGGGTTTCTTTAGAGGATATTTTAACTTTAGAAAACGCCGTTTTAGACACAAGACAATCTGATTTAAGGTTGTATTTTAATGTTTTTCCTACTTTAAGGACTTCTCGGCATGGCTTGTTTTATATTCAAAAAGGCAAAATCAAAAGATTAAACGCTATTGAAAGCTTGCTTTTACAAGGATTTCCTAGGGATTTGATCGCTAAGATTAAAAATAATCCACATTTTAAAGAAAGCCATTTATTATCCCAAGCGGGGAATGCGATGAGCGTGAATGTGATTGCTGCTATCGCTAAGCAAATGTTAAAGGCGATTTAATAAGGGAGCTTTAAGGGGAAAATGATTTCAAAATACCCCCTATCCCCTTAAGAAATTGAGTTTTATAATAAAACTAAAAATGGCATAGTATTTGCTTGAATACGGCTGAAACAAGAGCTAAAGGATTTGTTATGGTCGTTTTACATTCTCATTTAGAAAACGCGCTCAACCAATTGAAAGAATTGATTGATTTAACGGAGCACGATATAAGAGACATCAAGCTCGCTAAACACACCGAAATTTTTGAAAGAAACCATCAAAAACAGCTAGCGATTCAAGCTTTTGAGAAAGAAAAAGCGAATATAGATGCGCAAATGTTGTCTTTAAAAAATCAATTCCCTAATAAAGAAATGAGTGAATTGCTAGACGAAAAAACGAGCGATTTTTTAAACCAAATGCGAGAGTCCTTGCTTGCTTTGAAAGAAAAAAACTTGATTTATTCGCGCATGGCGTTTGCGGTTTCTGAGTTTTATTCTTCGCTCATCCAACAAATCATCCCCCATGACACTTGCGACTATAAAGGCTCTAGGCATGTGGGGAGCCATTTTTTAAGAGTGCAGGCGTAAAATGGGCGGAATCTTATCTTCACTCAACACTTCTTACACCGGCTTGCAAGCCCATCAGAGCATGGTGGATGTTACCGGGAATAATATTTCTAACGCTAGCGATGAATTTTATAGCCGTCAGCGCGTGATTGCAAAGCCCCAAGCGGCCTATATGTATGGCACTAAAAATGTGAATATGGGCGTGGATGTAGAAGCCATTGAAAGGGTGCATGATGAGTTTGTTTTTGCTCGTTACACGAAGGCTAATTACGAAAACACTTATTACGATACAGAGTTTTCGCATTTAAAAGAAGCGAGCGCGTATTTTCCGGACATTGATGAAGCGAGCCTTTTTACGGATTTGCAAGATTATTTTAACTCATGGAAAGAATTGTCTAAAAACGCCAAAGACTCCGCTCAAAAACAGGCTCTCGCTCAAAAAACAGAAGCTTTAACGCACAACATTAAAGACACTAGAGAAAGATTAACGACCTTACAGCACAAGGCGAGCGAAGAATTAAAAAGCGTTATCAAAGAAGTCAATAGCTTGGGTTCTCAAATCGCTGAGATCAACAAACGCATTAAAGAAGTGGAAAACAACAAGAGCTTAAAGCATGCCAATGAATTAAGGGATAAGCGAGATGAGTTAGAATTCCATTTGCGAGAGCTTTTAGGGGGGAATGTTTTTAAAAGTAGCATTAAAACTCATTCGCTCACAGATAAAGACTCAGCGGATTTTGATGAGAGCTATAACCTTAATATTGGGCATGGGTTCAATATTATTGATGGTTCTATTTTCCATCCTTTAGTGGTTAAAGAATCCGAAAATAAAGGGGGTTTGAACCAAATCTATTTTCAAAGCGATGATTTTAAGCTCACTAATATTACCGACAAGCTCAATCAAGGGAAAGTGGGGGCGTTATTGAATGTGTATAATGACGGCTCTAACGGGACTTTAAAGGGCAAATTACAAGATTATATTGATTTGTTGGATTCTTTTGCTAGGGGCTTGATAGAATCCACGAATGCGATTTACGCTCAAAGTGCGAGTCATCATATTGAAGGCGAGCCTGTGGAGTTTAACAGCGATGAAGCCTTTAAAGACACGAACTACAATATCAAAAACGGCTCGTTTGATCTTATAGCTTACAACACCGATGGTAAAGAAATCGCCAGAAAAACCATTGCTATCACGCCCATTACAACCATGAACGATATTATCCAAGCCATTAACGCTAACACCGATGACAATCAGGACAATAACACCGAAAACGACTTTGATGATTATTTCACAGCGAGCTTTAACAATGAGACTAAAAAGTTTGTTATCCAGCCTAAAAACGCTTCGCAAGGGTTGTTTGTTTCTATGAAAGATAACGGCACGAATTTTATGGGAGCGTTAAAACTCAACCCTTTTTTTCAAGGCGATGACGCTTCTAATATCAGCTTGAATAAAGAATATAAAAAAGAGCCTACCACTATCCGCCCATGGCTTGCCCCCATTAACGGGAATTTTGATGTGGCGAACATGATGCAGCAATTGCAATACGACAGCGTGGATTTTTATAACGACAAGTTTGACATTAAACCAATGAAAATCAGCGAGTTTTATCAATTTTTAACCGGTAAAATCAACACGGACGCTGAAAAATCAGGGCGTATTTTGGACACTAAAAAGAGCATGTTAGAAACCATTAAAAAAGAGCAACTCTCTATTTCACAAGTGAGCGTGGATGAAGAAATGGTGAATCTAATCAAGTTTCAAAGTGGCTATGCGGCTAACGCTAAAGTCATTACCGCTATTGATCGGATGATAGACACTTTATTGGGGATTAAACAATAAGTTTTCTACCCATAGCGTTTTGATCAAATGAGCCTTATTTAACTTATTTTTTAAACTCTATTTATTTTAAAACTCATTAACGATAATGCTTAATAGCAATTATAAGCTATAAGCGAGAGGGTGTTTTGTAAAGCTTGTGTTATAATAACAACGAAATTTTAAGCGTAACTGATTGAAAGGAAAACAGATGAGACGGAGTTTTTTAAAGACGATTGGCTTGGGCGTGATAGCACTCTCTTTGGGTTTGTTAAGCCCTTTGAGCGCGGCGAGTTACCCGCCCATTAAAAACACTAAAGTAGGCTTAGCCCTTTCTAGCCACCCGCTAGCCACTGAAATTGGGCAAAAGGTTTTAGAAGATGGGGGTAATGCGATTGATGCGGCTGTAGCGATAGGTTTTGCTCTAGCAGTAGTCCATCCGGCAGCAGGCAATATTGGTGGTGGGGGTTTTGCGGTTATCCATTTAGCTAATGGTGAAAATGTTGCCTTAGATTTTAGAGAAAAAGCCCCCTTGAAAGCCACTAAAAACATGTTTTTAGACAAGCAAGGCAATGTAGTCCCTAAACTCAGTGAAGATGGCTATTTGGCGGCTGGGGTTCCTGGAACGGTGGCGGGCATGGAAGCGATGTTGAAAAAATACGGCACCAAAAAACTATCGCAACTCATTGATCCTGCCATTAAATTGGCTGAAAATGGTTATGCGATTTCACAAAGACAAGCAGAAACCCTAAAAGAAGCGAGGGAGCGGTTTTTAAAATACAGTTCTAGCAAAAAGTATTTTTTTAAAAAAGGGCATCTTGATTATCAAGAAGGGGATTTATTTGTCCAAAAAGATTTAGCCAAGACTTTGAATCAAATCAAAACGCTAGGCGCTAAAGGCTTTTATCAAGGGCAAGTCGCTGAGCTTATTGAGAAAGACATGAAAAAGAATGGAGGGATTATCACTAAAGAAGATTTAGCCAGTTACAATGTGAAATGGCGCAAACCCGTGGTAGGGAGTTATCGTGGGTATAAGATCATTTCTATGTCGCCGCCAAGTTCGGGAGGCACGCATTTGATCCAGATTTTAAATGTCATGGAAAATGCGGATTTAAGCACCCTTGGGTATGGGGCTTCTAAGAATATCCATATCGCTGCAGAAGCGATGCGCCAAGCTTATGCGGATAGATCGGTTTATATGGGAGACGCTGATTTTGTTTCGGTGCCGGTGGATAAATTGATTAATAAAGCGTATGCCAAAAAGATTTTTGACACTATCCAGCCAGATACGGTTACGCCAAGCTCTCAAATCAAACCAGGAATGGGGCAGTTGCACGAGGGGAGCAACACCACGCATTATTCTGTAGCGGACAGGTGGGGGAATGCAGTCAGTGTTACTTACACTATTAACGCTTCTTATGGAAGCGCTGCTAGTATTGATGGGGCAGGGTTTTTATTGAACAATGAAATGGATGATTTTTCCATAAAACCAGGAAACCCTAATCTCTATGGTTTAGTGGGGGGCGATGCGAATGCGATTGAAGCCAATAAACGCCCTTTAAGCTCCATGTCGCCTACGATCGTGTTGAAAAACAATAAGGTTTTTTTGGTGGTGGGAAGCCCTGGAGGGTCTAGGATTATCACTACGGTGTTGCAAGTGATTTCCAATGTCATTGATTATAATATGAATATTTCTGAAGCGGTCTCAGCCCCTAGATTCCACATGCAATGGCTCCCTGATGAATTAAGGATTGAAAAGTTTGGCATGCCCACTGATGTGAAAGACAATCTCACTAAAATGGGCTATCAAATCGTTACCAAGCCGGTTATGGGCGATGTGAACGCGATCCAAGTTTTGCCTAAAACTAAGGGGAGCGTTTTCTATGGGGCAACGGATCCAAGGAAAGAATTTTAATTCTTTGTCATATACAGGTTTTTAATCCTATTTAGCCTTATTTTTTTGGGAGAGGGGCTTTTTAGCGAGAAAATCTTAAATTTAGTTTTAAAATTCATAAAAATAGTGTAAAATTTCTCATTACAAGAGACGATATCAGATCTAAAATGGTGTATGCAGAATGGAGTTTGAGAATGTTTGCTGGTTTTAGAACGCATGCAGTTTCTTTTTTAAGATTAATAGCCATTGGCATTATGTTTGATCTTATTAAAGCAGAGGAGTAACAATGGGATACGCAAGCAAATTAGCCTTGAAGATTTGTTTGGCAAGTTTATGTTTGTTTAGCGTTCTTGGTGCAGAACACCTTGAACAAAAAAGGAATTTTATTTATAAAGGGGAGGAAGCCTATAATAGTAAGGAATATGAGCGGGCGGCTTCTTTTTATAAGAGCGCTATTAAAAATGGCGAGCCGCTTGCTTATGTTCTTTTAGGGATCATGTATGAAAATGGTAGGGGTGTGCCTAAAGATTACAAGAAAGCGGCTGAATATTTTCAAAAAGCGGTTGATAACGATATACCTAGAGGGTATAACAATTTAGGTGTGATGTATAAAGAGGGTAGGGGCGTGCCTAAAGATGAAAAGAAAGCCGTGGAATATTTTAGAATAGCTACAGAGAAAGGCTATACTAACGCCTATATAAACTTAGGCATCATGTATATGGAGGGTAGGGGCGTTCCAAGCAACTATGCGAAAGCGACAGAGTGCTTTAGAAAAGCGATGCATAAGGGTAATGTAGAAGCTTATATCCTTTTAGGGGATATTTATTATAGTGGGAATGATCAATTGGGTATTGAGCCAGATAAAGATAAGGCTATTGTTTATTATAAAATGGCGGCTGATATGAGTTCTTCTAGGGCTTATGAAGGGTTATCAGAGTCTTATCGGTATGGGTTAGGTGTGGAAAAAGATAAGCAAAAGGCTGAAGAATACATGCAAAAAGCATGCGATTTTGACATTGATAAAAATTGTAAGAAAAAGAATACTTCAAGCCGATAATTCTCAAACTTGGGCTTGATTCAAGGGTTTTTGTTTGATGCTAAGTAGCGTGTTTTTTGAACAATTGATTTGAAGCGATAGATTAAAGATATTGCATTTTTCATGGCTAAGTGGCTTCCTACCAAAAACTTTAGCTAAAAAACATTGCTTGCTATAATTTTGCTGTTTGTCTTGCCTAAATACTCCCCCTGCCTTAACAAATCTCTAAATTTAAAAACTCCAAACAATAGCGAGCGGTTTTCATAAGCTTTTTAAGAATGATGCTAAGATCGCCGAAAGCCTAAAGCCAGCCACAACGAAAAATTTAAGCCAAGGTTTAGCGACCACTTTAAGCGGAGCGTTAAAATACCAATGGACTAAATTCACGCTAGGGACAATATACCGCAACGCGCCCGATCGCATTTTAGGGATTAAATTACCTAAAGCCTTGAACGAAGCCACCGCAGGAGCGGCCTTAAAGTATCACATAAAACGCGCGCTTGAAAGAAGTCACAGCATAAGCGAGTTTAGTAAGCAATTAGAACTAAGCGCTAAAAATTCTAAATTCACTAACAACACGCTTAAAATCATTGAAGAGCTTAATAACGGAATCAAACAAGCGAGCGATGAAATCAAAGAAAAAGCGCGCGATTTTTCTAATCAAAAACTCACTAACGAGCAAATCAAAGAATTATTAAATAACGCAGAAATCCCTACAAGCGGGAGAGACGCGATCACTTTTGGAGTGAATAACCTAAACCCTGAAATTGTTGAATTCCTACACAAAAACAACAAGAAAATGATTATAGAAAAAGCCTCTAACAAAGAATTAGAACTTTTAAAAGACGCTCACTTTAAGCACCCTGAAAACATAAGAGCGAGTTTAGATCATGATGCTATCACTCACATACTCAAAAGGCATGGCGTTAATTCTGTTAATGTTAGAAATGGAGAGATCCCTATTACGAACGAAGATATAGCGAATTACAGATATATCGTTAATAACGCTGATGCAATTCTTAGGACTTTAGACAAACACGATAAAGAGGCTATAACGGCGTTTAAACAAGTTAACGGCTATGCGGTAGTCGTGGAGCAAGCGATCAATAAGAAAAATGAATTAGCTTTAAAAACAATGTATAAGAACAATGGGAGTTATAAAAATAATGAAGTTTATAAAGAATTTTCAAGCACCTCACTCGACGCTGATGCGAAGGTGTGCCATAGGTTGAGTTCCTATAGTGGTGCTACAGAGAATCCTACACAAAAAGACTTAACCAGTCAAGAGGATTTATTAAAAACAAGCGAAAATTTAAACGAAACCACCCAAGAAGTTAAAAATTTAAGCCCCTTAGAACAAGCGAACGCCGAAAAGCTTGCCAAGTTAGAAAGCGAGAAGCTAGAAAGCGAAAAAGAGTTTTTAAAAGCTAAAGAGCAAGAAAATGCGCGTAAAGCCGCATTAAAAAAGAAATTAGAACACGAGCGAGGCAATGCAGGCAACATTGAAAGCCAGACTAAAATAGAAGTAGGAGAAGATATCCCTACAAAAACGCAAGAGCAATTACCCAAAAGCCGAGTAAGGCTAAACGAAAGAGAGATTTACGATCTAGATTATGCGATCGTGAAAGCCAAAGACTTAAAGCCGAGTTTTACCACAGGCGGAACGCAAAAGAGAACGGACATGAACGAAGAGCAGATCAAAAGCATTTCAAACAATTTTGACCCTAAAAAGATATTCGGTAGTGGAGGGTTTGAAGATTTACCCATCATTCTACATGATGGGCAAGTGATCGCAGGAAACCACCGCATACAAGGCATGCTGAATTTCACGCCTAAGAGTAGAGAAACTTACGAGAAAGCGATAAAAGAATACTATAACATAGACTTGAAACCGGACGAGTTATTAGTGCGAGTGCCACACAATAGATTAAACAACACCGAGATCAACAATTTAGCGGCTTCATCTAATCAAGGACGATTCAATAGCGAAAGCGATCATGCGATAGCGGTTTTAAGCCACTATGAAGCGAAATTGAAAGAATTAGACAAAAAATTAGACGCTGATAGCATTTATTCTTTAAAAAATATCGTTGCTAAAAATTTGAATTTTGATAAAGCCACTCATCCTAATATAGGCGATAGTAATTTAGCGTTGCTTATGTTTAACATGCCAAGGACGAAAACGCAAGGGATAGAATTACTCAACCGCTGGCAAAAAGTTTTTTCAAACGATATTAAAAGCTATGAAAAAGTAAAAAAAATGTTTGTAGATAACGCCGGAAGTTTCCACAATTTAATCCACGACATGAATTTTCCTAATGTGAGTTTAAACGCTTATTTAAGCGACATAATGGATCGCAGTTTTGCCAATTTAAAGAATTATCAAACCACAAGCGAGAGCCTGAAAGATTTGAGCGAAAAATTCTATAAAACGAGTTCTTTAGAAATGTTTGAAAAGAGCGATCAAACTACAAGCGATATTAGCGAGATTTTAGGAGGTGCGATCGCACGATTTGCGAGGTTTGATGATCCTTCTAAAGCGTTATTTGAAGCTTTAAAGAGCGATAACATTAAAAAAGGTTTGAAAGATTTCAAGATCGCAGATGTTACCAAAGACATGTTTAACCCTGATAGTAAAGAATTTAAGGATATTGATATTTACGACTTCACGCATTACCTTTTAATGGCTAATAGAGAGCCAAACGAAAACAACCCTACCTTAAAGCGCTTGATAGAAGCCGTAAAGGACATGCAAAAAGAAAGCGAGAAAGGGATAAAAAAACCAAAGCTTGAAAAAGTCAAGGAGTAAGAAATGATA
>NZ_CBPT010000016.1:0-32823 GCF_000476855.1 Helicobacter pylori SA221C | reverse complement strand
GCAGCGTTATTCAAAGCGCTTTGGGAGTTGGTTACATCCTCTTGATAGGTTTGTTGGGCTTGTTGTTGTTCTTGTTCTTGTTGTTGGGCTTGCGCTTGTTGTATCGCTTGCTTTAATCCCTCTTGTTCAGCGTTAAAAGTCTTTTCTTCGTTTTGTAAGGTTTGTTCATCTTGTTGTTCTTTATCTTGCGCTTGATTGAAAGCTTGTTCGTTAAAGCCTGTGGTGGAGTTGGCTAATTGTTTGATTTGAGCTAAATCTTTTTCTAACGCTTGTTCATCTTGAGCGATTTGTTGGTTAGTGTTTTCTAAATTCTGAGCGTCTGTAGCGATAGCGGTGTTTTTATTCTTGGTGTAGTCTGTATCGCTATTTGCGATCTTATTATCACTAGCAGCGTTATTCAAAGTGCTCTGTGAATCACTCAAGTCTTGTTGGTAGGTTTTTTGGGCTTGTTGTTGTAAATCGTCTCCTAAAAATTGGGTAATAATGGATTGGTTGTTAAAGGTTTCTTGTAAGGTTTCATCTTGCCCGTTAATGTCAAAGGTTACATCATAAGTGTTATTGCCCACTCCAACATGGCTAATGGCTTTATCGCCCTTATAGTTGATTAGATCCCACAAATAGCTTTGATAAACCCCATACTGGATCGCCCCGTTTGTAGTGAGAATATCATAGGTTTGATTATTATTAAGGGTTTGATTGAGGTTAAAGATCGCACCAGAATTAAAAGACACACTGCCTTTAAGGCTAGCAAAAGGCGAACTTGAATTTAAAGTGTTAGCGCCTGAGAAACTCACCTTATTCGTATTAAAGCTATAAGTCCCTTGATTGAAGGTGTCGTTATTAAAGCTGGTATTGTCATTAAAATTATAAGTGCCTTGATTGAAATTGCTGTTTTCAAAAGTGGATTGGGCGCTATTAAAGTGATAAGTCCCTTGATTGAAACTACTATTACCAAAGCTTGAACTTGCGCTGTTACTAAAGTGATAAGTGCCTTGATTGAAGCTCGTTTGATTGAAAGAGATAACGCTATTATTGTTATTACCGCTGAAATTAAAGCCCCCATCAGTGTCATCTTTAAAGCTAGAGCCACTGACCTTGATATTAGAGCCTTTAAAATCCATATAGGATTTTTGTGTCCCTGCATCGTTATTATCAAAACTCGCTTGATTGATAGTGATATTGTTAGCCGCGTTAAAATTGAGCGTGACCCCACCACCATCAGCGTATGAGTTTCCGGTTGTTAAATGGCTAGAATCAAAATTAATCGTTTGAGCGTCATAAGTGCCTGTGATATAGCCGACATCACCTCCATTAATACCTGTGCCTCCAAAGCGGATATTCCCTCCCACATTAAGCGTGCCACCATTGAATTTTTGCGTGAAACTAGCCCCACCAGCGCTATAAGTGGTAAGGGTGTTCAAATAATAAGTCCCAGAGCCTTGAGCGCTACTAAAAAGACAATAGGAGTTGTGCGTGGGTGAATTAGGACCGCTTTCAATATTGTCCTGATAATTCCAAGACGACCATGACCAATAACGGCATTCGTTAGCCCTTAGGTGGGATAATCCCCCTAACGCTCCTATCAATAAAACCGAAACTTTTAAAAAAGATTTGTTGCGATTAGAGAGCTTTTTAATGGATTTTGTTTTTTTATGGCATTTTAAGGGCTTTTCACACTTTAAGATTTGATTCAATTTGAAAATTTTCTTTGAGATCTTATTTAATTTGAAAGATCCCTTTGAAATAAACTTGGAAATCAATCTAGCCTTTTTAAACGCCATTTAAAACTCCAATCGTTTTTATTAAATCCCACATTATACAATTTGATGTTAAACAAACTCAAAAAGATTCGCAAAATGACTTAATAATGATACACAAATTGCGCCATATCCACCAAACGATTAGAATACCCCCATTCATTATCATACCACCCCATGATTTTGACCATATTCTCTAGCGTGAAAGTCAAATCAGGCGCGATGATAACGCTATGCGGATTAGAAATGAAATCAGAACTCACCCTTTCTTTTAAATCTATTTCTAACACGCCTTTTAAAACCCCTTTGGAAGCTTCAATCAATAAATCATTAATGGGATCTTTAGGGGCCTTTTTTTCTAAAAACAAACTCAAATCTATCATGGACACATCAAGGCTAGGCACCCTCACGCTATGCCCATGCATTTTGTTTTTGAGGTTGGGTAAAACTTTATGCAAAGCTAGAGCGGCTTTAGTGGTGGTGGGGATAATGTTGCTTGCGGCCGCTCTGGAGCGCCGTTTGTCCAAAGGGTGGGCCAAATCAATGAGTTTTTGATCGCTCGTATAACTATGAATGGTCGTTAGCATGCCCTCTTTAATATTAAAAGCTTTATCTAAGATAGCGCAAATGGGTGCGATAGCGTTAGTCGTGCAAGAGGCGTTAGAAACAATGGCTTGGTTTTGATAGCAAAAATGATTGACCCCATACACTAAAGTGGGGTATTGTTTTTCATCGTATTCGCCTATGAAGGGAGCGGATAACAGAACCTTTTTAGCCCCAAGCAAAAGGTAATTTTCTAGCGTTTTAGGCTCTAAAAACTTCCCTGAACACTCTATGATAACATCCACGCCTTTCAAGTCTTTGATGCTATTAAAAACAGGGATTTCTAACGAGCCGATAATAAGCTTACCATTAGAGTAACGCGCCTCTTTAAAAAGCAACCCATGCACGCTGTCATGCTCTAAAAGATAAGCCAGGATTTCCCAGTTAGCAGGGTCATTGATGCCTACCACTTCTAGTTGTGGGTTTGTATCATTGCGCTCTAAAATCGCTCTTAAAACGCATCTCCCAATGCGGCCAAATCCATTGATAAAAATTTTCATCGTAACTATTATCCTATTTTCAGACTTCAATTTCAATTTTATGGGGTTTTGTTTGGTATTTTACTACATTTTGCGCTATTATATTGGACCTAGCTGTAGGGTTAATTAAAATTATTTATTGAGTTGAAATTCAAGGAGTAAAACATGGCATTGTATGACAGAGCGAATTCTCGTAATGTGTATGCAGAAGATTCTTTATTGCATGAAAGCGAGCTGGTAAGTTTTGTTAAAACGACTTACAAGTTCTTTGCGGGCAGTTTGTTATTAGCGACTATTGGGGCGTTACTGGGTTTAATGAACTTTCAAGCCGTAGTGCAGTATAAATGGGTGTTTTTTATCGCTGAAATTGCGGCGTTTTTTGGTTTGATGTTTTCTAAATCCAAACCCGGGTTGAATCTATTCATGCTGTTTGCCTTCACTTCATTATCAGGGGTTACTTTGGTGCCTTTGTTGGGTATGGTGATTGCAAAAGCTGGTTTAGGGGCGGTTTGGCAAGCTTTGGGCATGACAACCATTGTTTTTGGTTTGATGAGCGTGTATGCCCTTAAAACTAAAAACGATCTAGCGAATATGGGTAAAATGCTCTTTATCGCTTTGATTGTGGTGGTGGTGTGTTCGCTCATTAACTTGTTTTTGGGTAGCCCCATGTTCCAAGTCGTCATTGCGGGAGCGAGTGCGGTTTTATTCAGTCTTTACATCGCTTATGACACCCAAAATATTGTTAAAGGCATGTATGATAGCCCCATTGATGCGGCGGTGAGCTTGTATTTAGACTTTTTGAATGTCTTCATTTCCATCTTGCAAATCATTGGTATTTTTTCAGACAGAGACAAATAGTTTGAAAAAATAGGGGGGGATACCACGCAAAAACCTAATAAAAAATATTTTAAAACTAATAACACTTCATTTTATATTCTTTTTTTTAAGGATTAGTTATGCCTAAACGCACCGATATTTCCAACATTCTCCTGATAGGATCAGGCCCTATTGTGATTGGGCAAGCTTGTGAGTTTGACTATTCAGGGACTCAAAGTTGTAAAACCTTAAAATCTTTAGGTTACAGAGTGATTTTAATCAATTCTAACCCAGCCACCGTGATGACTGACCCTGAATTTTCTCATCAAACCTATATCCAACCCATCACTGGAGAAAACATCGCCGCTATCATCAAAAAAGAAAAGATTGACGCTATTTTGCCCACAATGGGCGGGCAAACCGCTTTAAATGCGGTCATGCAGATGCATCAAAAGGGCATGTTAGAAGGCGTGGAGCTTTTAGGGGCTAAGATTGAAGCGATTAAAAAAGGCGAAGACAGGCAGGCTTTCAAAGAAGCGATGTTAAAAATCGGGATGGATTTGCCTAAAGGGCGTTACGCTTATAACGAGTTAGAAGCCCTAGAAGCCATTAATGAAATTGGCTTTCCAGCCATTATCAGAGCGAGTTTCACTCTGGCTGGGGGGGGGAGTGGGGTCGCTTACAATATTGAAGAGTTTCAAGAATTGGCTAAAAACGCCCTGGACGCTTCGCCCATTAATGAAATTTTGATTGAAGAGTCCTTGTTGGGGTGGAAAGAATACGAAATGGAAGTCATACGAGACAGCAAGGATAATTGCATCATTGTGTGCTGCATTGAAAACATTGACCCCATGGGCGTTCATACCGGCGATAGCATCACCATCGCTCCAAGCCTAACCTTAACCGATAAAGAATACCAACGCATGCGCGATGCGAGCTTTGCGATTTTAAGAGAAATTGGCGTGGATACGGGCGGGAGTAATGTGCAATTTGCGATCCACCCAGAGACTTTAAGAATGGTTGTGATTGAAATGAACCCACGAGTGAGTCGCAGCTCCGCATTAGCTTCAAAAGCGACCGGGTTTCCCATTGCAAAAGTCGCTACCATGCTTGCGGTGGGTTTTAGCTTAGATGAAATTAAAAACGATATTACCAACACCCCGGCGAGTTTTGAACCTAGTTTGGATTATATCGTGGTGAAAATCCCTCGCTTTGCGTTTGAAAAATTTGCCGGTGTTTCTAGCACTTTAGGGACTTCTATGAAAAGCATTGGCGAAGTGATGGCGATAGGGGGGAATTTCTTAGAAGCCTTACAAAAAGCGTTATGCTCTTTGGAAAACAATTGGCTAGGGTTTGAATCGTTAAGCAAAGATTTAGAAGCGATCAAAAAGGAAATCCGCCGGCCCAATCCCAAACGCTTGCTCTATATCGCTGACGCGTTCAGGCTCGGCGTCTCTGTTGATGAAGTGTTTGAATTGTGCCAGATTGACAGGTGGTTTTTATCTCAAATCCAAGAACTAGTCAAAGCAGAAGAGGGTATCAATTCTAGCGTTTTAACGGACGCCAAAAAATTAAGAGGGCTTAAAAATTTAGGCTTTAGCGATGCCAGGATTGCCGCTAAAATCAAAGAAAATGAAAATTTAGAGGTGAGTCCTTTTGAAGTGGAATTAGCCAGAATGCATTTACAAATTGCACCCAATTTTGAAGAAGTGGACACTTGCGCGGCGGAGTTTTTATCGCTCACGCCTTATTTGTATTCCACCTATGCCCCTAACCCTTTGCCCCCTATTGAAAACAAACAAGAAAAGAAAGAAAAGAAAATCCTAATCATAGGCTCTGGGCCTAATCGCATCGGTCAAGGCATTGAATTTGATTATTGCTGCGTGCATGCGAGCTTTGCTTTAAAAGATTTAAACATTAAAAGCGTCATGCTCAATTGCAATCCAGAAACTGTGAGCACGGATTATGATACCAGCGACACGCTCTATTTTGAACCCATTCATTTTGAGTGCGTGAAAAGCATCATTCAAAGGGAGCGCGTGGATGGCATTATCGTGCATTTTGGGGGACAAACCCCTTTAAAACTCGCTAAAGATCTAGCCAAAATGCAAGCCCCCATTATTGGCACGCCTTTTAAGGTGATTGATATTGCAGAAGATAGAGAAAAATTTTCTCTCTTTTTAAAAGAGCTTGACATTAAGCAGCCTGAAAACGGCATGGCTAAAAGCGTTGATGAAGCTTATAGCATCGCTAATGTGATTGGTTTCCCTATTATCGTGCGCCCTAGTTATGTGCTAGGCGGCCAACACATGCAAATTTTAGAAAATATTGAAGAACTGCGCCATTATTTAGAAAGCGTTACGCATTCTTTAGAGATTAGCCCTAAAAATCCGCTCCTCATTGATAAGTTTCTAGAAAAAGCGGTGGAATTAGATGTGGATGTTATTTGCGATAAAAAAGAGGTCTATATTGCCGGCATTTTACAGCATATTGAAGAGGCGGGTATCCATTCAGGCGATTCGGCATGCTTTATCCCTTCCACTTTAAGCCCTGAAATTTTAGATGAAATTGAGCGAGTGAGCGCGAAAATCGCTCTGCATTTGGGCGTAGTAGGGCTATTGAATATCCAATTTGCCGTGTATCAAAATTCGCTGTATTTGATTGAAGTCAATCCCAGAGCCAGCCGAACCGTGCCTTTTTTAAGCAAAGCTTTAGGCGTTCCTTTAGCCAAAGTGGCGACTAGGGTTATGGTGCTAGAAGACTTGAAAGAAGCCTTGAAGTTTTATGATAAAAAAAATATCGTAGAGTATTCTAATGGCGTTTATAAGCCTAAAATGCCCCATTTTGTGGCTTTAAAAGAAGCGGTTTTCCCTTTTAATAAACTTTATGGATCGGATTTGATTTTGGGGCCTGAGATGAAAAGCACCGGCGAAGTGATGGGGATTGCTAGATCTTTAGGGTTGGCTTTTTTCAAGGCTCAAACGGCTTGCTTTAACCCCATTAAAAACAAGGGGCTTATTTTTGTTTCTATTAAAGATAAGGATAAAGAAGAAGCGTGCGTTTTAATGAAGCGATTGGTTCAGTTAGGCTTTGAATTGTGCGCCACAGAAGGCACGCATAAAGCTTTGGAAAAAGCTGGGGTGAAATCTTTGAAAGTGCTTAAAATCTCTGAAGGCCGCCCCAATATCATGGATTTAATGATGAATGGGGAAATCAGCATGGCTATCAACACCAGCGATCACAAATCTCAAGATGACGCCAAACTCATACGCGCTTCTGTGCTTAAAAACCATGTGAGTTATTTCACGACTTTAAGCGCGATAGAAGTCTTACTTTTAGCGTTAGAAGAAAGCTCTCAAAAAGACGAGTTGTTAGCCTTACAAGACTATTTAAAGTAGCTTGATGGCGTTAGTGTATCTCGTTCAAAGCGATACCACTATCGGACTGCTTTCTAAAGACAGCGAAAAACTCAACGCCTTAAAAGGCCGCCCTAAAAACCAAAGCGTTTTAATAGAAAGCGCTGATTTTAGCACCCTAAAAAGCCTAGTGCGCGCGCCCAACGCTTTTAAAAACCTCATTAGAAGAAGCGCTAAAACCACTTTTATTTACCCTAATTCTAAAGCCGTTCGTGTGATTAGGGGCAGGCATGGGGATTTTTTAAAGCGTTTTAAAACGCTCTATAGCACCTCAGCCAACCTCACCCAATGCGCTTATGATAAAGAAATCGCTTCCAATCTCGCTGATGTGATTGTGAGCGATGAAAGGGGTTTGTTTGAAAGTGGTAGTTCTAAAATATTCAAACTTTATAAAAATAAAAAAGTGAGAATAAGATAAAATTACCCTTTATTATTTCGCATTCTGCGCACTTTGAAAGGGGTTTTTGTGGGATTTTTCTAAAAGTTTATCATTTGTTTATCAAAAATGGCTAGCTCTTTTAAGGCGATTGTAATATTTTTTTGATTATAATAACACCTTTATTTTTTAAGAGAAATTATTATCATATTTAGGATTTTAAGAATGAATGACAAGCGTTTTAGGAAGTATTGTAGTTTTTCTATTTTTTTGTCCTTATTAGGCATGTTTGAATTAGAGGCTAAAGAAGAAGAAGAAAAGAAGAAAGACAGAAAGAAAAAAGATAAAGAAAAGAACGCCCAACACACTCTGGGTAAGGTTACCACTCAAGCGGCTAAAATCTTTAATTACAACAACCAGACAACCATTTCAAGTAAGGAATTAGAAAGAAGGCAAGCCAACCAAATCAGCGACATGTTTAGAAGAAACCCCAATATCAATGTGGGCGGTGGTGCGGTGATAGTGCAAAAAATTTATGTGCGCGGTATTGAAGACAGATTGGCTAGGGTTACGGTGGATGGCGCGGCGCAAATGGGCGCAAGCTATGGGCATCAAGGCAATACGATCATTGACCCTGGAATGCTCAAAAGCGTGGTGGTTACTAAGGGGGCGGCTCAAGCGAGCGCGGGGCCTATGGCTTTGATTGGCGCGATTAAAATGGAGACTAAGAGTGCTAGCGATTTTATCCCTAAAGGTAAAGACTACGCTATAAGTGGGGCTGCCACTTTTTTGACCAACTTTGGGGATCGAGAAACCGTGATGGGCGCTTATCGTAACCATCATTTTGATGCGCTTTTGTATTACACGCATCAAAATATTTTTTATTATCGTGATGGGGATAATGCGATGAAAAATCTTTTTGACCCTAAAGCGGAGAATAAAGTTACAGCAAGTCCTAGCGAGCAAAACAATGTGATGGCTAAGATCAATGGTTATTTGAGCGAAAGGGATACCTTAACGCTCAGTTATAACATGACCAGAGATAACGCTAACCGCCCTTTAAGAGCGAATTTTACAGGCACTTTTTTACCCTATTCTTGCGGTGATTTTAACGCTTTCCCTAACGAGAAAAACCCTAGCGATTGTTTGTTTGAAAATGACGCTAGTTTGTTTAAAACTTATAGCGTCAATTTGGTGCATAATGTGAGTTTGAACTATGAAAGAGAAGAGGGGAGTCGCTTTGGCGATCCTAAATTAAAAATCAATGGTTATACCAGTATTAGGAATGTCCAAATTGATCCGCTTTTTAGGCCTAGCGATATAGCGGCTATCATTCCTTTCACCCCAAACCCAAAACTTAGCGAAGAAAATGAATGCGTGGCGCAAGGGGGTATTTATGACGCTCTTAAACAAACTTGCTCTATCACTTTTAAAAGCCTTGGAGGGGGTTCTGTGGTGGCTAATAAAAATTTATTCATCATCAATTCCGGGTTTAATGCGAACGTGATCCACACCATAGACCACAAGAATGACAATCTTTTGGAATACGGGTTGAATTACCAGAATTTAACCACTTTTGATAAAGCGATCCCTAATAGCGAATTAGTCAAACCGGGCGATGCCCCTGACGCATGCTTAAGGGTTATGGGCCCTAATGATCCCAACATGAACGGGCGTTGCCAACGAAATGGTGCTACGGCGAATGTGGTTGGGGTGTATGCGCAAGCGAATTACACCTTGCATCCTAACTTTAGGGGCAGGGACTCGTTATGATGTCTATACTTTAGTGGATAAAGACTGGCAATTGCACATAACCCAAGGGTTTAGCCCTAGCGCGGCTTTAAATGTCTCGCCTTTAGAAAATTTGAATTTCAGGCTTTCTTATGCGTATGTAACCAGAGGCCCTATGCCTGGAGGTTTGGTGTGGATGCGTCAAGACAATTTGCGCTACAACCGCAATTTAAAGCCAGAAATTGGGCAAAATGTGGAATTTAACACCGAATACAGCAGTGAGTATTTTGATTTCAGGGCTGCCGGTTTTGTCCAATTGATTTCTAATTACATCAATCAATTTTCTTCAACGCTTTTTGTAACCAACTTGCCCGCGCAAGATATTATTTATGTGCCTGGTTATGAAGTTTCAGGGACGGCTAAATACAAGGGCTTTTCTTTAGGCTTGAGCGTGGCGCGATCATGGCCTTCTTTAAAGGGGCGTTTGATCGCTGATGTGTATGAATTGGCGGCTACAACCGGCAATGTGTTTATTTTAACGGCAAGCTATAAAATCCCACGCACCGGCCTTAGCATCACTTGGCTTTCACGCTTTGTTACCGATCTAGATTATTGCTCTTATAGCCCTTATCGTAACGGCCCTACGGATATTGACAGACGGCCTAGCAATTGCCCTAAAACCCCCGGGATTTTTCATGTGCATAAGCCGGGTTATGGGGTGAGCAGTTTTTTTATCACTTATAAGCCCACTTATAAAAAACTCAAAGGGTTGAGCCTGAACGCGGTGTTTAACAATGTTTTTAACCAACAATATATTGATCAAGCAAGCCCGGTGATGAGCCCTGATGAACCCAATCAAGACAAATACGCAAGGGGTATGGCAGAGCCTGGCTTTAACGCTAGATTTGAAATTTCTTATAAGTTTTAAAATTTGAGCGCGTGGGGGGCTATTTTCTTTCAAGCGGTTAAAAAAGTGAAGAAATAAAAACGCCCGCGCAAAAACAAAAAAAGAGGGTTAAAAGAAGCGAGAATTTCATGGGTAATGAGTCCAATCAAAAATAACGCATTCTTTAGAAGTAACAAATATATGATTTTAATCCTTTAATTTTAAACCAATTGACAATGAATGGTTATTTTTTGTAAAATAGGGTTGTGGATTTTAATTAATATTTTAACTTCATGCCATTTTTTTTTTTTTGATTATAATTATAATCTCAACAAAAAAGATCATACAATTAAAATTAGGGAGAGTTTAGTGAGGCAAGAAAAGTATTTTTTGACTTCTTCTTTATCGCTTTTATCGTTTTTATTATATCCTATAGAAGCTTTTGATTATCGGTTTAGCGGTCGTGTGGAGAACTTTTCTAAGATTGGTTTTAACAATTCTCAAATCAATACTAAAAAAGGGATTTATCCTACTGAAAGTTTTATAGATATTGTAACTTTAGCGCAAGTCAAAGTCAATTTACTCCCTAAAGGCACCGAAAACCATAGGCTCTCTGTCTCTTTGGGTGGGGCGATTGCAGCCATTCCTTATGATAAGACTAAGAACGATATTAACCAGGCTAACGGGAAGATTTTTGGCTCAATTGTAGAGAATTTCATTGGGGGCTATCATGGATACTTTTTCAATAAATATCTTGGCCCTGCTTATGCGGGGACTTCTCAATCAGCGAGCTATCATGCAAGGCCTTATGTGGTGGATACCGCTTTTTTACGATACGATTACAAAGATGTTTTTGGGTTTAAAGCGGGGCGTTATGAAGCGAATATTGATTTTATGAGCGGTTCGAATCAAGGGTGGGAAGTGTATTATCAGCCCTATAAGACTGAAACGCAAAGGTTAAGATTTTGGTGGTGGAGTTCTTGGGGTAGGGGTTTAGCGTTCAACTCTTGGATTTATGAGTTTTTTGCAACCGTGCCTTATTTGAAAAAGGGAGGCAACCCTAGTAACAGCAATGATTTTATCAATTACGGCTGGCATGGGATCACCACGACTTATTCTTATAAAGGTTTAGACGCTCAATTTTTTTATTATTTTGCGCCTAAGACTTATAACGCTCCTGGTTTTAAACTGGTTTATGACACGAATAGGAATTTTGAAAATGTGGGCTTTCGCTCTCAAAGCATGATCATGACGACCTTCCCTTTATATTATAGAGGGTGGTATAACCCAGAGACAAAAACTTATAGCTTAGAAGACAGCACGCCCCATGGCTCGTTGTTAGGGAGAAATGGCGTTACTTTAAACATCCGTCAGGTTTTTTGGTGGGATAATTTTAACTGGTCCATTGGCTTTTATAACACCTTTGGCAATTCAGACGCTTTTTTAGGATCTCACACGATGCCAAGGGGTAATAACACTTCCTATATCGGTAATGAAATTTCAGTAACGACCAGGCATGCCGGAATGATTGGCTATGATTTTTGGGATAATACGGCTTATGATGGGCTGGCTGATGCGATCACTAATGCGAACACTTTCACTTTTTACACTTCTGTTGGAGGGATCCACAAGCGTTTTGCATGGCATGTTTTTGGGCGTATCTCTCATGCGAATAAGAATGCGTTAGGGCAAGTGGGGAGGGCTAATGAATATTCCGTGCAATTCAATGCGAGCTATGCATTCACTGAATCCATTCTCCTTAACTTTAGGATCACTTATTATGGGGCAAGGATCAATAAAGGCTATCAAGCAGGGTATTTTGGAGCGCCCAAGTTTAATAATCCTGATGGCGATTTCAGCGCGAATTACCAAGACAGAAGTTATATGATGACCAATCTCACGCTCAAGTTTTGATTTCCAATCGCAGCAAGTTAAAAACACTCCAAGGCATTTTTTAAAAAGTATAAAAGACTTTGTGCAAAGCTAGTTTTGTGAAGTGCCCAAACGCTAAAGCGATTGGGCTTCCTAGGCTGGTGTTGGGGGAGAGTTTGGTTCTTGTTCTGTGTCCCTAATGGATTTTACAAAGCTTGATCTCCAACGCATTCGCTCTATCATATCTTATAAAGGCATAACTTTGCACGCTTCCTGCGCTAGATAAATGTATGGGGGTGTTATATTGCAAATTAGTGGCATTCACCCCAAACACTAAAGATGTTTAGGATTTCTGCTTGGGGGTTTTAAAAGCGGTTTTTTTTGGGTTAGGGGGGTTTAGTTTTGGGGGGGTTTCAAAATACTTCCTATCCCCTTAAAAAACGAGTTTTACCATAAAATTTAGAACCACAAAACAAAGTTTTTAAACCACAGAAATCCTAAACGCCTTTAGCGTTTGATCACCTTTACCATTAAAGCCGTTCTTGGGGGATAATCTCAATATTTGACAACATTTGATAAATATTTTGGGTTGTTTTTCTAAGTATAAAAATTTTGAAGTGCTAAAGCTTTTTAAAAGTTTTTAATCAAGCGTTTTAAAATCTCAATAAGAGCGTTAAGCTTTTTGTGAGTGCTAGCTTTTAATCAAGCGTTCTTAGGGGGTCAATTCCATTATTTGATTATTGGATAAGGGTTTTTGGGTTTGTTTTTAAAGTGGGGGGTTAGAGAGTTTAATCAAAGCCTATAAAAAGGCCTTGAGCTTTTTTAGAAGGCGTAGCCATAGACCCAATACACGCTATAAGGGCGGAAGTATTTCACTTCAGCGCCGCCAGCTTTATAATAAGTGTTATAAATCGTAGGGATTTGCACACCGATTTCTATAGAATGCTGGTTATGGCTTTTCAAGTCTTTTTTCAAGATACCAAAGTTCATGCGTAAGCCCAAGTCAAACAAGAATTGGAATTTCGTCGCTGTAGGTCTGCTCGCAAGCTGAGGGCTGTTTCTTAGCGTGCTGATGTAAGTATCCCCTGCGAGTTGGATCCCCCCAAAGAAGCCCGCATTAAGACTTCGGCTGCCAAAAGAGCGGCTAAACACATTGTAAAGCACATCAGTCCCCACCCCATAAGTGAGCAAATTGACTTGATTGTAAGTAGGGCCATTACCCACGCCCGCGCCATTATAGCTGAAGAAGCCGTAGTAGCGTAAGCCCACATTCTTGTTTTCTCCAAAGAATTGCTTATAACCGATTTTAGTGATAAACCCGTTAAACGCATTCACTTGAGAGCTGTTACCGGCAGCGAAATTCCCAAGCCATGGGTTAGCTTTAAGCTCGTTATTCAAAGCGCTAACTTTAGCCAAAGTGTTTGTGGTGTTGTTTAATAGTTGGGTAGAGCGCGCTTGATCAATATTCCCACCATAGCTCACTTGATAGCCTGTTGAATTGCTGATGTTAGCGTTGTTGGCTAGCGTTAAAGCGTTTTGAGAATTATTGACGATATTTTGCACCAAGCTAGTGAATTCCTTAGCGCTCAAATCGTTCCCAGCGTTAGCGGAGTTGAAAACATGTTGTGCTAAAGCGGCATCCAAAAACGCTGCGGCAGCCCCGCTATCACCGCTTGGCCCCATAGTGATTGAAGCTTGCTTTAGGATATAAGCGATTTGTTGAGCGGTAACACCATTCCCGTAAGCTTGATTAGTGTTATTTTGAAAAATCCCACCCGCTTGGTTATTGGCGTTTAAGAACGAGTTCATGTAAGTCAAATAAACGCTAACGGTGTTAAGCTCACTGAGCTGGTTGGAGAGGTTCTGGCTCGTGGTGTTGTTGTTGCCTTGAAAGATATTCTTGCTGATGTTTTGACTCAAAGTTTTGATAGAGCCAATCATTTCGTTATAAAGAGCCAGGTTACCTTGGAAACAAGGACTATTGCTAGTAGCAGCGGCTGCGGTCGCACCACCACTACCACTATTAGTAGCACCACATTGATGGATATTGCTAGTGTTCAAAGTAGGATACAAATCAATCAAATTGCCTAATTGGTTCATAAAGAGATTGCCCAAAGTCCCAGCGACATTGCCTCCTGTGCCTGCAATATTGATATTGGTGTTGTTTGTCGTATTAGAGTTTAACAAGCCTGCTAATTCTTCGGCCTTGATTTTACCCGGGTTTTTCACTTGTTGGACCACCTGACCTAATTCATACCCAAAGGTCATAAAGCCCCCATCTTCTTCAGCGCCCACTGGATTGAAGCTCAAGCTTAACGCTAGGCTTAAAGGGGCTAAGAATCTTACTTTTTGAGATTGTGTCATTAAATTTTCCTTAATCATTTTGAATGGCTTTAAATTTTGTTTCATGTTTGTCTCTTCCCCCCTTTCTTAGAATGAATACCCATAAGACCAATAAACGCTATAAGGACGGAAATACTTCACGGTAGTCCCTACGGATTTGTAATAAGTGTTATAAATCGTAGGCACCACTACGCCAAATTCCACCGTGTGCTGGTTGTGGCGGTTGGATTTCCCGTCCAACTTACCGAAGTTCATCCTCATACCGAAGTCAAAGAGAAACTGGAAGTGCGTGTTATTGATTTTCCCATGCAATTTCACATTGGGATCATCTCTGAGCGTGGATTGGAAAGTCTCACCGGCCAATTGGATACCGCTAAAAAAGCCCATATCCACAGAGCGGTTTTGATAGGAGCGGCTAAAGATATTATACAACACATCAGTCCCCACCCCATAAGTGTATAACCCTACATTATTTTGAGTGGATCTAAAGCCCACGCTCGCTCCGTTATAAGAAAAGAAACCATAATAGCGCAAACCGATATTCCTTTTCTTCCCGAAGAATTGCTTATAGCCTATTTTGGTGTAAAACCCATTTAAAATGTTCGTTGCACGGCTGTTCCCGGCTCTGAATTGGGGCAAGTAAGGCATGCTTCTCACTTGATTATTGAGCGCATTGATTTTATCCAAAGTTACTTGCGCGTTATAAAGAGCGTTAGGGAGCTGACTAGCGCGCCCTTGCACAGCGTTAGCTTGGTTGGAGTTTATCCCAGCGCTATTAACCGCGCTCCCGCTAATGGTGTTTTTAGTGAGCTCGTTATAAACCAATTGAGATTGATCAATAATGCCTTGCACCAAACCTGTAAAAGCGGCTGAATTGAATTCTTTATTCCCAATGTTAGCAGCTACAGCGGAGTTGAAAGCTTCTAAGAGCAATTCATCTTGCTTGAGCAAGTTCGCTGCGTTATTGAGAATATTTTGTTGGCCTTGAAGGTATTGAATGGCTTGTTGAGAGTAAGTTTGACTATCTGAACCAGTCGCACCATTAGTATTACTACCAGTTCCATTCTTAGCCTCTAAAGCCTTATTCATCGCATTAAAAAACACATTCCCCGCATTCAAGTAGGTGAGCTGTTGTTGCATGTTGGGGAAATTGGTGTTCGTGCCGTAGTTAGTCTGGCTGCCGATCGTGCTTAAAATCCTATCAGTCAAGCTAGGGAGCCAGTAATAGCCCGCAGCGGTGCAAGCGCTTTGAGTGTTAAGAGATGTGCCACCAGCCGTCCCTGCAGCCGCGCAAGTCCCAGAGCTTACCGCACCACTTAAAAGAGCGTTCGCAGACACATCGTTACTATTGAGTTTCGTGGGATACGCCCCTAAAAGCGAATAAAGGTATTGGGAGAAAGCGTTACTCAACGCCCCTGCGACATTGCCTCCGGTGTTGTTGTTTAAAATGTTGTTCGTTACATCAGCGTTAAGCTCTCTGGCGAGTTCGTCGCTTTTAGCGCCGCCTGGGTTTTGGACATCTTGCATGACTTGCCCAAGTTGATAACCGACGGTGAAAAACCCTCCATCATCTTCGGCATAACTTATGCTAGCGCAAAGGGCTAGACTAAGAAACAGCGTTCTATTCTTTTTTATCATAATTTTCCTTATCAATGGGATGCTCCTTGATTGAGTTTAAATTTGGGATTTAGTTACATCAGAGCTTGTAAATAATGTTTAGTAATACAAATTGTTAGATGTAATTGTGATATTTTCACATAATGAAAATTAAACTAACCTTAAAAATCCCCTTAAAACCCCCTTATAAAGGAAATAAAGTTACAGCAATTGGAACGTTTTTTACAAAAAAAAAAATGGGATTTCATGGGGGGATTAGCCTTAATTTTTGGGGTTTTACAAACGCTTTTTGGTATTCTTTGGTTTTTTAATGTAAAATCACGCCAACGCAAATAGTCATTTTAGGTTTCTCTTTTGTTGTGAAAATTTGGAGCATGTTAGGGTCTAATAGTGGGTGGTTACCCCAAAAGGAGATAACCGACTATGAGATTATTAGTAATCATAGTTTTAATGACCATCGCAACGCCACTATACTAAAATTTTGGCTCTAGTGCAAGCTAGAGTTAAAATCTTACTAGCGTTTTTTTGTATTTTTCTTACATCTCATAAAAATCCCATTATAATACTCATTAAACAAACAATACAAAAACCAATTTTATTTTGAATCAGGTTTCAAAAGCCCCGCTTCATACAAAAACACCGAAGGCTTATGCTCTTTAGGTTTGGCGTTTTCCCTCAATTCGTTTTTTGCATAAGAAAGCCATAAATTTTCCTTAGCCCTTGTGATAGCGACATAAAAAAGCCGCCGCTCTTCTTCAATGCCCCCACCGGTATTCATGAGCTTGTGGTTAGGGAAACGGCCCTCCATTAAATCTATAATATAAACGTCTTTAAATTCTAAGCCTTTAGAAGCATGCACGCTTAATAGATTCACGCCCTCACCTTGCGTGGCTTCACTAGAACCTATTAAAGTGCCGTTTAAAAAACGCCCTAAATTTTGGTAATTTTTCGCCAAAGAGCTCAGCAAGTCCATTTTTTCATTGAAGCGTTTTTGCGCTTGGAGTTTTTTAAACTCGTTATAAGAGCCGTCCTTATTTTTGGATCGCTCTTTTAAAAGGCGTGTTTTAAAGGTTTGAAAAAACGCGCTTTCTATAATGTGTTTGATTAAAGCGCTAGGGGAATGGGTAGGGGCTTTGGTATAAAGAGTGAAAAAATCGCTGAGCGTTTTAGCCCCATTGAGTGAGATTTTAGAATGCATCAACACTGGGTGCGAATGAAACGCTTTATCTATCACGCTATTAAACCTTGAGCTGTTTTCTAGGGCAAAAATTTCTTCAAAAAGCCCCATAGAGGTGATTTCTTTTTTCTTCGTGTAAATTTTGGCTTCTTTATTAGGCTGAATTAAAGCCGATTTGAGATCGCCATTGCCTAAAAGCATCAAGGCCTCATGAATGTCTTTAGCGGTGTTAGAGCCAATATCGCTGATATAGCTTAAAACATGAATGGCTGCCATAATGTCTTTAGGGTTAAAGATGAGCGCGCAAATATCTAACGCTAACGCCACTTCTTTGGATTCAAAAAAGCTCGCGCTCCCTTTTCTTTTGCTTGGCACATTGTAAGATCTTAAAGCGGCTTCTAATTGATCCGCGCTCGCGTTATTCCTAAAAATCACTGCCACTTCTTTAAAATCCTTTCGCATGACAATGCGTTTAGCGATGTCTTGGCATTGCGCGATATTGTCGTTGTAATTTAAAAGCGTGGGTTTATTGAAATGCCCTGATTTCACTACTTCTAAATTTTTAGGGTAAATGCGCTCGTTGCGCTGTATCACTTGATTAGCGAGATCTAAAATCTCTTTAGAAGAGCGGTAGTTTTTAGTGAGCGTGAAAACCCGGGCGTTTTTGTATTTTTGAGTGAAATTAGAAATGATAGAAATATCCGCCCCATTAAAAGCGTAAATGCTCTGATCGTAATCGCCCACGCAAAACAAACTGGGAGGGTTGATAGCGTCTAAAATGGATTCTTGTAAGGGGTTAGTGTCTTGAAACTCATCGCAAAGCACTTCTTTATAAGGGCTAGATCTTTCTAGCATCGCTTTTTTAAACAGCAGTAATAAGTCGTTATAGTCAATATAATTATGCTTTTTTTTGGTGTTTTCAAACTCTTCTAAAATGTTTTCATAAAAGGCGGCGTATGGCATGTGTTCAGGGTTTTTATGAGAAAGCCATGCGCTAAAATCTTCTTGTTTTAGAGCGTTGGTATAAAGAGAATAGAGGGCGTAGAGATGCTGTGAAGTGTAGGGCTTTTTATCGTCATCTATGGCGTTTTTAGTGTCCACAATGCTTTCTAAAAGTTTTCTCAATTCTTTAGGTTGCTTTAGGCTTAAATTAGGGTAATGCTCTTTTAAATAGCGATACGCCACCGCATGGAAAGTGCCCGCTTCAATTTTGGAGCTTGATTTAAAATATTTAGCCACCCTGGCAATCATTTCATTACTCGCTTTATTGGTGAAAGTCAAAAGCAAGATTTCTTCAGGCTTGATGCCGTTATCAAGCAGGTATAAAATGCGCCCCACAATCGTAGAAGTCTTTCCTGTGCCAGCGCTTGCAATCACTAAATTATACCCTTTCAAAGCTGAAGCCGCTTTTTTTTGCTCAGGGTTTAATTGCAAAGTTTCTAACAAGTTTTACCCTCATTTAAAAAGTCTTTAGGCAAAAGAGCGTTTTCTAAAGAGCGCTGCGAAAACAAAAAACGCCCACCACACACAAAGCCTAATTCTTGCCAGTTGATAGCGTTGAGTTTGTCGCAGAGGTTTTGTAAATCTAGGTTTTGGTTATAAGGGAATAGCGCTAAAATAGAGCCGTCATAATTAGGGCATTGGTGGATAAAAAAGGGGTTTTTTTGGCGCGTTTTGGTGTTGACATAAATGCGTTTTTTAGGGGATATGTGGTGCATTCTCCCCCATTTGTACCAATTGGTTTCATTGAATTTTTTAATCTTTCTTTGCATTAAGCTGTCTTTATGCTGGAGTAAATAATCATTAGGCTTATTGACAAAAACCATTTTCTCTAAAACATGGGTTCTTTTTGTGATTGAGGTGACAAATTCTAAATTCCCGTATTTTTCATTTTTAAAAATCTTATCGCACCCACTCACTGCCCCCACTTTAACCTGAAAAACCTCGCTTAATTTTTGCGTGTAAGATTGGTTGAGAAAATATAAAATGCCTTTTTTGCACAAAAATTGCAAACCATCGTTGGCGATTCTACTGAAATCGCCCTTACAAAAACGAAAAATCACGCAATTAGGCATGGCGTTTGGGAAAACCTTTTGATCGCCTAATTCAAAAAAATGCGTTATCGTGCCTTCTTTGTAAATCCATTCGTTTAATTTCACGCTAGAAGTGGATTTTAAAAAATCCCTTGGGGTGATGAAAATCAATTCGCCTTTAGGTTTTAAATGCTTGATCGCTTTTTCTATGAAAAACAAGTATAGATTACTCCTTTCATCAAAAAGGCTGTAATTGAGTTTTTCTTTAGTGTTTGGCGCAATATCCTTGTGCTTGACATAGGGCGGGTTGCCAATAATGGTGTCAAATTGATTTTCTAAAGGGTAGTCAAAAAAGTCCATGCAAAGGGCATTTTTAGGGCAGATTTTAGGATCGATTTCAATCCCTACAGCCTTTTTTAAGCGCTTTAAAAAACTCCCATCGCCTGCACTTGGCTCTAAAACACTCCCTTGATTGTGTTTGAGAGTGAGCATGAAATCCACTATCTTTTTAGGGGTGAAAACCTGCCCTAAGGTTTTAATGTCTAAATTATTCAAAAAATTCTCCAAAAACTTCTTTGAACGCTAAATAAATATTAGCCCTTAGAGTTACACTTTTAGCTAAAGCGCTTAAGATAAAGTTTTTACTTTCTGTAAAGTTTCTTTGAACGATTTCTCTGTTGTTATCCCACTTGCATTGAAAAGGCAAGTTATTACCATTGGGTTGGAGGGTTTGAATACCCTTTAAAGAATTGATAAAAATATCTTTAGGATCGTTTTTGTTGATAATCAAAAAATAATAGTCTCTATCGGTGTTTTTGCCCAAGTCTTTATGAAGTTTTTGAAAGTATTTTTCCCATGCAATTTCATTATTGAACGCCGGCAATAAGCCACACAACGCATAATAAATCCCTAATTTACAATTAAGATTGTCAGCGGTTTTTGTGGTGGTGATTTTAATATTGACAGGATAAAAAATATCGTTTTCTTCAAAACTAAAATCCCACCACTCTCTGGCTTTTGGTAGTTGGATAGGAAAATAATCCTTAATGGTGTTTAAAATTTCTTCTTCATTGACCGATGAATTTAATCGCCCATCTTGTAAGGGTTGAGACAAATGATAAGGGTTTGTTTTTAAAAATTCTGCAATTTCATTAAGCTGTGTGGGTATCATTAAATATCCTTATTGAAAAGGATATTTTACCACACTCCTTATTTCAGCCTTTTATTTTTTCAAGCTAATGGCTTCTTTAATCATGTCATCGCCCGCGCCAAAGGCTCTAGCGTTCATGGAATAGCCTCTTTGCATTAAAATGAGATTGGTTAGGGCGTTCCCGGCATTCACGTTGCTCGTTTCTAAATATTTGTGCCTGATTTTCCCAAATTTGAGCTTGCCCTCTTCGTCCCACCCTAAAATGGGGTTACCGCTTAGGGGTCTGTTTTCGCCATTAATGGTGCCTTCTTGCATTTCATAGAGGTTACCGCCGATTTTCCTTAGGCCTTGATCGTTAGTGAAAGCCAAAATACCGATGCGAGCGACCGGCTCTACCACCCCATTACTAAAAGCTAGAGAAATCACGCCATTTTCTTCAATGCGCATGTCTCTAAAAATGCCCCTAGGCTTGCCGTCTTGACTCGCTTCTAAGAGTTTAGAATCTTGGTAAGACAAATCGCTAGAATCATGGTTTTCGCTCTTATCCAAAGAGTAGGTGAGCTTATTACCCTTAAAATCCAAAGTCATGGGGGCGGATTTCATTTTATGCGTGGCTGAATCAAAGCCGACAATTTCCCAAGTAGGATCATTGATAGGGGTTTTGTTTTTGGGATCGACGATGTAGCTTTTCACTTCCCAAGTTTGGTTTTTCCTTTTACTCGTGGGGCTTGATGTGGGATCGTTGGAATTAGTCATGTAATATTCGCTTTGGAGCAAGTATTTATCCCCGGCTTTATCATAAATATCCACTTCTGTGCTGTAATAAGGGATTTTAATCGCCACTGAATCCCTGCTAATGCCCTTTTTCAATTCCATTCCGTTCGCGTTCAAGCCCAATTTATCCGCAATGCCCCCACTCAAACTGAAAGTGATGGGCGTTTCGCTAGGATTAGCGATCTCTAATAAAAGGGGGGGGCTTTTGGCGTCTTTTTCGCTTTTGATGAGGTTTAGGTCTAGCCCGGTTTTTTCTTTAAGGAGTTTTTGCAAATCGCCTAAGGTTTTGAATTGGTTTTCGCCTTTTTCAGCGTCCCCATAAGTGAAAACAAAATCTTCTTTTTTGCCATTTTCTTTTTGGATACTGATGTTTAATTTACGATTAGTGATCGCATCTATGGGCTCGTTATCGTCATTCGCTAAGGCGTTAATATCCTGGTTTAAAAAACGCTCTTTAATGATTTCGCCCTTGTCGTTTAAGAAAAAATCTTGCACGCCCTTTAAATGGTCTTTAGGGTTTAGATTCACGCTGATATTCACTTTCGTGCTAAGCACCGGCTGGTAAGTCAAATCCTGGGGGATTTGTAAGGGCGAAAGGGTGTTGCCATGCAATTTTTCAATGTCTTCATCTCTAGCGGTGGAATTGAGCGTGCCGTCTTTGATTTTTTTCAAATCAATACCATAGACATAATAGCCCTCAGGGGTTACTAAATAGCCATCGGCGTCTCGTGCGAAATTGCCGGCGCGCGTTAAGAAATTATCCTGTTTTTTGCTAAAGCCGTCTTTATTGATGGTCATTTCCCCATTTTTATTGGGCCCTATCACAAACCAGCCCTTGCCTTGATACGCCATGTGGAATTCCCCCTCACTTGGCATGTATTCGCCGTCCTTATTAGAAAGGACATTGCCTGAGCCTGTAACGCCGTAATTTCGGTCGTTAGCCACAACGGATTTGGCGTTCAAAGCGTCTAAATGCGAAGAAAACAGGGTCTTAAACTCCGGATCATTGGAGCGATAGCCTAAAGTATTGACATTGGCGATATTGTTTGAAAGGCTGTCAATGCCAAACTGGTGGGTTTTGATCCCGCTATAAGCGTTTAATAAGGTGTCGTTCATGCTGTCTCTTTAGGGGGGGTTTGGGGTTTTTGATCAAGGGGCTTTTGATCAAGCGGTTTTTGTTCAGAGATTTTCTGTTCAAGGGCTTTTTGATCAGAGAGTTTTTGATCAAGCGGTTTTTGTTCAGAGATTTTCTGTTCAAGGGCTTTTTGATCAGAGAGTTTTTGAGGCTTCTGATCAGAGAGTTTTTGATCTAGCGGTTTTTGATCCGGTTTGTAAAACTCTATCGCGCTGTCTATGGGTAAAATCATTTCGCCCATTCTTAACATGGGTTTGCCTTTATCAAAAATCACGCTCTCCACTTCGCCCCTACCAATACGCGTTTGCAAATACTGCTTGCTGTGAGAGTCTAGATTGTATTCAGCCTTGATCTTGTAATTGCCTTTAGGGACTTTTTCGCCCTTTTCGTTTGTGCCGTCCCATTCAAAATTAATATACCCCTTTTGCCCGTTATAATCTTTTAAAGGAATCGTTTTGACTAATTCATTGTTTTCGTTTAGGATTTGAATCGCTGGCACTCCTTTAGAAGCGTCAATTTTTTCATCAAAAAAGAGCGAGAAAGAAAGCTTGTTATTGCCATCAAAATTCGCCCCGCTCACATCGGTTTCAGCGATCTTGCCTATCATGCTCACAGAATTGAGGGCTGTTACTTCCCTTAAAGCGTTATTAGCTTTTAAGCTATCGTCCATGCCCTTATTCAGGTTTTCCATGGTGTCTTTTAAAGCACCTTGAAAGTCTTTTAAAGATTCGTTAGTTTCTTTATTGGATTTCATCGCGCTAGCGACTTCTTGCATGGTTTTTTTGTTTTCTTCTTGCATTTCCACTTGCGTGAGTTGCGCGGTTTGGGTGATGATTTTATCCGTTTCCATAGGAGCGGTGGGGTCTTGATTCTTCAATTGCTCTAAAAAGAGTTTCATGAAAGCGTCTTTATCCAACCCGTTAGCGATTTGTGGCTGCTCTTTTTTCCTTTCTTGCGCGGCTTTGGCTCCTGTAACTTCTGCTAAATCAATGGCCATGATCTCTTCCTTATTAAAGATATCTTATTATAGAGCAAACTTGCTTAAAATCACGCATAAAGAGTGATTTGCATGCTCGTTTCTTTGTTTTCATGGTCCGTATTCTCTTGGTAGCTTTTTAGGGCGTTTTCTTTTAGGGGGGTTGATTCCTGCTCTTTGAATAGCTCTCTTAGTTGCTCTCTTAGTTGCTCTTTAGAAGAATCTTGCGAAAAGCTCAAATCCACCCCTTCAAAACCTAAAGCGTTCAGGCTGTTTTTGAGATCTTGTTGGTTATCCAAAAAGGTTTGCAAGCTGTTGTTATGAGAAATCACGCTCACTTTAAGGTTTTTACCCACTTTTTGAATAATCACTTCAACCTTGCCCAATTCCTTAGGGAATAAATCCATAGAGATCCTACTCATGGGGGGTTTGTATTCTTGGATTTCTTGCTTTAATTGTTGGGTGAAATGCTTGATCGTCTCTTTAGGGGCGATGCTTTTATTCTCGTTTGTCTTATCGCTAGCTTGGGCGTTTTGCGCGTTTTGAGCGCTGTTATTAGTTTCTTTAGTTTTTTCTTTATTATCGCTTGCTTCTTTAGTTGTTTCTTCTTTTTCTAGGGGCGTTGGAATATTATCGTTAGGGGGAGGGTTAGCTCCTATTAAAGGCATTAAAGGGGGCGTTTTAAGGGGGATTTTAGGGGCATTTTCTGGCGTCGCGCTTGGGGCTGTAGTTTGGGTTTTAGTTTGGGTTTTTTCTGGCTTTTTTTTAGAAAGCGTTTTATCTCTTTTAATGGCGTTCATTGGTAAAGCTTCCTTTAAAGGGGGCGTTTTTTTTTCATTATTTGGGGGGTTTGCGTGTTCTTTATTTTGCGGTTCTTTTTTTTCTAAGGATTGCAAAACGCTAGAAAGGTTGGCGGTGTTTTTAGCGTCGTTCTTTGCAAGGGTGTGGTTAGTGGGCGTTTGCGTTGTTTTCAAAGCAAGCTGATCGCTTGCATTTAAGGGGGTTTTATTTTCTGGAGTTGTGGCCGCTTGAATGTTGCTAGCGTTTAAGTCATGTTTTTGGCTGAGCGTTTGGATGTCTTTAAGGGTTTTTGGATCTTTTTTAGTGTCAGTAGGGGCTGTGGGGTTTTTGATAGCGTTATTAGCGTGATTGGGAGTTATGGGGTTTTTATTGGTTAAGTTGGCTTGATGAGTGTTAGAAGTAACTTCGTTAGGCTTTTTTCCATTTTTGTTTAAAGTTTCGTTAGGGGTTTTGGGGTTAGTTTCATTAGCCTCATGGGTTTCATGTTGAGTCTCATGTGGGGCTGTTGGGTGGGTTTTTGGGCGGTTGAGCCAATCTTTTAGGGTAGGGGCTTGTTGGTCTTTAGCGAAATCTTGAGCGTGTTGGGGCTGTAGGGTAGGGGTTTTTTCAAGCGTTTTAGCGTCCTCTTTAGCGTCTTGGGGCGTGGCTTTTAAAGCGTTAGGATTTTCTTTAGAGGCGGTTTTGTCTTTAGAGATCTTTTGGTTTAAGATCTTACTGAAATCCTTTGATGCGCTTTTAGGGGCGTTTTTGGTGTCTTTAACTTCGTTTTTCGCTCCGCTATTCAAAGTGCTTGCGTTGGCACTTGCGTTGGTGTGAATGGGATTAATAGGAGATGGCATGACTATCCTTTAAAACAACTCTTTTATTTTACATGGTGGGAGTCAAGCAAAAAGAGTTCCTTAAGACGCGTGATCAAATCTAAAAATGCTAAAGGTGTTTTTTAAAACGAAAAACCCCATTTTTTAAAAATAAAAGTTGTCGTTATTCGCGCTTAATGAGAACAGAGGTTTTTAAAACTATGGTTTCGTTTAGGTTTAATTAAAATTTGCTACAATTAAATAAAAACGATAATTTTAGGGAGATTGGCGTGCAAGGTTTATGGATTTATCCAGAGAATATGGAAGTTTTAGGGGTTGCTTGTAAGAGCCTTTTAAAAGCATTGAAGCCTCGTTATCAAAAAATCGCCTTGTTTTCACCCATTAATGGGGGGTGTGAGGGCTTTGGGGAGTGCGAGGGTCTAAGCTCTTTAGAGGTTCATAGCGCCATAGACAAACAAAAGGCTTTAGAGCTTGTAAGCACCGCTCAAGAAGAGTTACTATTTGAAACGATTCTCAAACGCTATGATGAATTACAATCCACGCATGATTTTGTCATTAATTTAGGGTATGCGCCGAAGTTTTTCTTAAACGCTCTTTTAGATTTAAACACCATTTTAGCCAAGCATTTAAACGCTCCTGTGGTGGCCGTCGCGCAAACGAGTTTGGATCATTTGAAAGCCATGCACTCTCATATTCTTAAAAAAGAAGCTCCTTTCGCTGTAGGGCTATTTGCGGGCGAAACGCTTGAAAAACCACATTTTTTAAGCGCGTCTCTTTGCAAGCAACAATGCGAATTAGAAGCGAGCGTGATTGAAAGCGTGTTGCAAACAAAAAGCGAGATTATTACCCCTTTAGCCTTTCAAAGGAGTTTGGAAAAAAAGGCTAAAAAGCAGATTAAAAAAGTGGTTTTACCCGAGAGCGAAGATGAAAGGATTTTGAAAGCCGCGCATCGTTTGAACGCTATGGGCGCGGTGGGATTGATCTTATTAGGCGATGAAAAAACGATCCACTCTCAAGCGAAAAATCTCAACTTGAATTTAGAAAACATTGAAATCATAGACCCAAACACTTCTAGCTATAAAGAAGAATTTGCTAATCATTTGTATGAATTGAGAAAATCAAAAGGCTTGAATCAGCAAGAGGCCCAACAATTAGTGTTGGATAAGACTTATTTTGCGACCATGCTCGTGCATTTAGGATACGCGCATGCCATGGTTTCTGGGGTGAATCACACCACGGCTGACACCATTAGACCCGCTTTGCAAATCATTAAAACTAAGCCTGGCGTGAGCTTGGTTTCAAGCGTGTTTTTAATGTGTTTGGACACTCAAGTGCTAGTCTTTGGGGATTGCGCGATTATCCCTAACCCTAGCCCTAAGGAATTAGCTGAAATCGCGACAACTTCTGCACAAACCGCCAAGCAATTTAATATCACGCCTAAAGTGGCGATGCTTTCTTATGCGACAGGCAATTCCGCTCAAGGCGAAATGATAGACAAAATCAACGAAGCTTTAAAAATCGCGCATCGTATCGATCCCCAATTAGAAATGGATGGTCCTTTACAATTTGATGCCTCTATAGACAAAGGCGTAGCGAAGAAAAAAATGCCAAACAGCCAAGTGGCCGGGCAAGCTAGCGTTTTTATTTTCCCAGATTTAAACGCCGGGAACATCGCTTACAAAGCGGTGCAACGAAGCGCTAAAGCCGTGGCGATAGGGCCTATTTTGCAAGGCTTGAACAAGCCCATTAACGATTTGAGTAGGGGCGCTTTAGTGGAAGATATTGTTAACACTGTTTTGATTAGCGCCATTCAAGCGCAAGATTAATGGATTAGGAGAAATTGATGGAAATTTTAGTTTTGAATCTGGGCAGTTCGTCTATTAAGTTTAAATTGTTTGACATGAAAGAAAACAAGCCCTTAGCGAGCGGTTTAGCCGAAAAAATTGGCGAAGAAATAGGGCAATTGAAAATCAAATCGCATTTGCACCATAACGATCAAGAGCTTAAAGAAAAGCTTGTGATTAAAGATCATGCGAGCGGGCTTTTAATGATTCGTGAGAATTTAACGAAAATGGGGATCATCAAAGATTTTAACCAAATTGACGCTATAGGGCATCGTGTGGTTCAAGGGGGGGATAAATTCCATGCCCCGGTCTTAGTGAATGAATTAGTCATGCAAGAAATCGGTAAGCTTTCTATTTTAGCCCCCTTGCACAACCCGGCGAATTTGGCCGGTATTGAATTTGTCCAAAAAGCGCACCCCCATATCCCTCAAATCGCCGTTTTTGACACCGCATTCCATGCCACTATGCCTAATTACGCTTACATGTATGCTTTACCTTATGAATTGTATGAAAAGTATCAGATCCGGCGTTATGGTTTCCATGGGACTTCGCACCATTATGTCGCTAAAGAGGCGGCGAAATTTTTAAATATCCCTTATGAGAAGTTTAACGCTATCAGTTTGCATTTAGGGAACGGCTCAAGTGCAGCAGCCATTAAAAAGGGTAAAAGCGTGGACACTTCTATGGGGTTAACCCCACTAGAGGGCTTGATTATGGGCACAAGGTGTGGGGATATTGACCCCACTGTGGTGGAATATATTGCGCAATGCGCTAATAAGAGCTTAGAAGAAGTGATGAAAATCCTAAACCATGAAAGCGGTTTGAAAGGCGTTTGTGGGGATAATGAGAAACATAGAAGCCAGAAAGGAAAAAGGCGATAAACAAGCCAAACTCGCTTTTGAAATGTGTGCTTATCGCATTAAAAAGCACATTGGGGCTTACATGGTGGCTTTAGGGAGGGTGGATGCGATCATCTTTACCGGAGGGATGGGGGAAAATTACCCCGCTTTAAGAGAGAGCGTGTGCGAGCGGTTGGAAAATTTAGGGATCGCTTTACACAAGCCCACGAACGACAATCCGGGTAATGGGCTAGTGAATTTAAGCCAGCCTAATACTAAAGTCCAAATTTTACGAATCCCTACTGATGAAGAGCTAGAAATCGCTTTGCAAACCAAAAAGGTTTTGGAAAAAACAGAATAAAGAATTATTTAAGAAATCTATAAGAAATTTTTGGGTAAAAAATTAGCTTTCTTAAATTAAGTTCTAAATTAAGAAAATATCACACTAGGAGTTTTTGATGGAAGTGGTTCATTTTTTAGAGGGCGTTTGTTTTGAGAAACTTCATATTGAAGCGTTGAGTGAAAATTCTTCCAATAAGGAAATCCGCATTTGCATGCCCAAAGGAGCGATCATGGACAAACACAAAGCCCCAGGGGCTATTAGCGTGCAGGTTTTAGAGGGCAAAATCATTTTTGAAGCAGAAAATGAAAAAATAGAAATGCCTAAGGGAGCGTTAATCAGCTTAGAAGCTCAAGTTTTGCATCGTTTGGACGCTTTAGAAAATAGCGTTATAAGATTGTCTTTAAGTAAAAAATAAGGAAATGAAATGATGAAAGTTGTTTTCATGAATGTTTGGTATTTGCTTTTAACCATCATTTTATTAATCATTATATGGAGGATCATTAAATTAGTCTTAAAAGATAAAGATGATAGCAACGAAAAAGGCTAAAATAAGCGGATTTTTCTAAAAAATTAGCTTAAGAGGATAAAAAAGTTGTTAAATAATAGCCGTTTAATTAAGCACGCTACAATACGAAAATTTTAAAAAAAGGAACAAACATGAGCGAGCAACGAAAAGAATCGTTACAAAATAACCCTAATTTGAGTAAAAAAGATGTCAAAATCGTGGAAAAGATTTTGAGTAAAAACGACATTAAAGCCGCTGAAATGAAAGAACGCTATTTAGAAGAAGGGCTGTATGTGTTGAATTTCATGAGCTCTCCTGGCAGCGGTAAAACCACGATGCTAGAAAATCTAGCGGATTTTAAAGACTTCAAGTTTTGCGTGGTAGAGGGCGATTTGCAAACCAATAGAGATGCGGACAGATTGCGTAAAAAAGGCGTGAGCGCGCACCAAATCACCACCGGTGAAGCGTGCCATTTGGAAGCGAGCATGATTGAAGGGGCGTTTGATTTGCTCAAAAATGAGGGAGCGTTAGAAAAAAGCGATTTTTTAATCATTGAAAATGTAGGGAATTTGGTTTGCCCTTCAAGCTATAATTTAGGGGCGGCGATGAATATCGTTTTACTTTCCGTTCCAGAGGGCGATGATAAGGTGCTAAAATACCCTACGATGTTTATGTGTGCAGATGCAGTCATTATCAGCAAAGCGGACATGATTGAAGTGTTTAATTTTAGGGTTTCTCAAGTCAAAGAAGACATGCAAAAATTAAAGCCTGAAGCCCCCATTTTTTTAATGAGCTCCAAAGACCCTAAAAGTTTGGAAGATTTTAAAAATTTTCTTTTAGAAAAAAAGCGTGAAAATTACCAATCCACGCATTCGTTTTAATGTGTTTAGCGATCCCTTCTAAAGTCATAGCCATTAAGGACAATGTGGCTCTTTTAGAAACTTTAGGCGTTCAAAGAGAAGCGAGCTTGGATTTAATGGGCGAGTCTGTTAAAGTGGGCGATTATGTGCTGTTGCACATCGGCTATGTGATGAGTAAGATTGATGAAAAAGAAGCCCTAGAATCCATTGAACTCTATCAAGAAATGATCGCCAAAATGAACGAAACGCATGAATAACGAAGTGCATGAATAATTATAATGAGCGTTGATCATCTCATTTCGCCTTTTAGAGACAAGCAAACCATTTTAGCGCTCTCTGATGCAATCAAAAAACTCGCCTCCAAACTCACAAAAAAATTAGTCATCATGGAAGTGTGCGGAGGGCATACGCATTCCATCATGAAATACGGGCTTTTGGATTTGATGCCTAAAAATTTAGAGTTTGTGCATGGGCCAGGCTGCCCGGTGTGCGTGATGCCAAGAGCGCGCCTTGATGAAGCTTATGAGCTAGCTAGCATGAAAGATAGCGTGATTTTAAGTTTAGGGGATATGATGAAAGTCCCTGGGAGCTATGGGAGTTTGATACAAGCGAGAGAAAAGGGGCTAGATGCACGCTTTTTGTATTCGCCCATGCAAGCTTTAGAAGTCGCTAAAGAAAATCCGCATAAAAAAGTCATTTATTTTGCGATCGGTTTTGAAACCACCACGCCCATGACGGCGAGCGTTTTATTGAATGCAAAAAAAGAAAAATTAAAAAATCTTTTTTTCCACATCAACCACATTTTAGTGCCTCCAAGCGTGAGCGCGATTTTAGAAGATCCAGCATGCCGGATCAACGCCCTTTTAGCCCCTAGCCATGTGAGCGTGATCAGCGGCGCTTCAATCTACGCCCCTTTAGTGGAGCGTTTTAAACTCCCCATCATTGTGAGCGGTTTTGAGCCGGTGGATATATTAGAAAGCGTGTTAATGCTATTAAAACAAGCCCTAAACAAAGAATATAAGCTAGAAATCCAATATAAAAGAGCGGTGAGCTATTGGGGGAATACAAAAGCGCAAGGGCTAGTGGATGCATGCATGGAAATAAGAGAAAATTTTGAATGGAGGGGGTTGGGGAATATCAAAAACTCTGCTCTCAAACTTAAAGAAGAGTTTGCCTCTTATGACGCTGAAAAAGTCTTTAAAGAACACTTGAGCCACAAAATCACAAAAGAAAACAAAGCATGCAAATGCGCAGAGATCTTAAAAGGCAACGCCAAACCCCTAGATTGCTCGCTATTTGCTACAACTTGCACCCCACAAAATCCGATCGGCAGTTGCATGGTCAGCTCTGAGGGGGCGTGTGCGGCGTATTATCGTTACAAGCGTGTTTGAGCTTGAGAAATTGCTTTTTAGTGAAATCGCTCAAACCTTCGCAATTGACATCCACACTTTTAGGGGGTTTTTCTTTTTTTATAACCGGTTTTTGATAAGCCCTTTTTTTAACGCTCGCTTGGATTATCTTAAAATCAAAAGGGTAATTCAAAGCTTTTAGGATTTTTTGCGTTTCTTTAAAATGGGCTTTCAGGTGGTTGGTGTAATAGCCTTCTTCCATTTTAAAGGCTTTCAAATAACTAGGGTGCGTGAAATAGATTTTTAGGATTTGATTTTCTATTTTAGCGTATCTAAACCCAGACTTCAAATCCCCTAAAGCTTGAGAAACATAGTGCTTAATCGCTTCTCTTCGCTTGAGTTGGAGTTTTAAATTTTTAAGCGCAGAGGCTTGAGCGATTTTTTTTAAACAGCAAAAAGGTTTCTTTCTTTTTGAGATAGCGTTTATAAATGAGGGGGTCAAATCCGTTTTCCATGATGGAATTATAGCGTTTTAGCTTGACTTTTTTAAAAAGCTTTTGTATAATGTTTCTTTTATTTTGTTGTTGGGGTGTCGCCAAGCGGTAAGGCACCAGGTTTTGGTCCTGGCATTCCGAGGTTCGAATCCTTGCACCCCAGCCATTTTTTTTCCTTTATTAGCGTATCGCGGAGTAGAGCAGTCCGGTAGCTCGTTGGGCTCATAACCCAAAGGTCAGTGGTTCAAATCCATTCTCCGCAACCAATCTTTCAAATCACACCAAACGAAACAAAAAGCATCAAAAACAAAAAAATGACAAAATTTTTAAGAAAATGACAAAAAAAAAAAACGCTTTATGCTATAATACTCCAAATGCATTCTAATGCAAATGCATTCCAATGTATAAAATCCCTAATATTAAAATCCAATTTAATCTAAAAAGGAGAAAAAACATGAAAAAACACATCCTTTCATTGACTTTAGGCTCGCTTTTAGTTTCCGCATTGAGCGCTGAAGACGACGGCTTTTACACAAGCGTAGGCTATCAAATCGGTGAAGCCGCTCAAATGGTAACAAACACCAAAGGCATCCAACAGCTTTCAGAGAATTATGAAAAGCTGAACAATCTTTTGAATAATTACAGCACTCTAAACACCCTTATCAAATTATCCGCTGATCCGAGCGCGATTAACGACGCAAGGGATAATCTAGGCTCAAGCTCTAGGAATTTGCTTGATGTCAAAACCAACTCCCCAGCCTATCAAGCCGTGCTTTTAGCACTGAATGCTGCAGTGGGGTTGTGGCAAGTTACAAGCTACGCTTTTACTGCTTGTGGTCCTGGCAGTAACGAGAGCGCGAATGGGGGTATCCAAACTTTTAATAATGTGCCAGGACAAGATACGACGACCATCACTTGCAATTCGTATTATGAGCCAGGACATGGTGGGCCTATATCCACTGAAAATTATGCGAAAATCAATCAAGCCTATCAAATCATTCAAAAGGCTTTGACAGCCAATGGTTCTAATAATGGAGATGGGGTCCCCGTTTTAAGCAACACCACTACAAAACTTGATTTCACTATCAAAGGAGACAAAAGAACGGGGGGCGAACCAAATAAACCATTAATATACCGATGGAGCCATGGGAGAGCTATTTCAACCTCGTGGAATGGAGGAACATCAACACCAACAACAGAAAATATCAACACAGAAAATAACGCTCAAGAGCTTTTAAAACAAGCGAGCATCATTATCACTACCCTAAATGAGGCATGCCCAAACTTTCAGAATGGTGGTAGCGGTTATTGGCAAGGGATAAGCGGTAATGGGACAATGTGCGGGATGTTTAAGAATGAAATCAGCGCGATCCAAGGCATGATCGCTAACGCGCAAGAAGCTGTCGTGCAAAGCCAAATCGTTAGTGAAAACACGCAAAATCAAAACAACCTGGACACTGGAAAACCATTCAACCCTTACACAGACGCTAGCTTTGCACAAAGCATGCTCAAAAACGCTCAAGCCCAAGCAGAGATTTTAAACCAAGCCGAACAAGTGGTGAAAAACTTTGAAAAAATCCCTAAAAACTTTGTATCAGACTCTTTAGGGGTGTGTTATGAAGTGCAAGAGGGTGAGCGTAGGGGCACCAATCCAGGTCAGGTAACTCCTAACACTTGGGGAGCCGGTTGCGCCTATGTGGGGCAAACCATAACGAATCTAAAAAACAGCATCGCTCACTTTGGCACTGAAGCACAGCAGATACAGCAAGCCGAAAACATCGCTGACACTCTAGTGAATTTCAAATCCAGATACAATGAATTAGGGAATA
>NZ_CBPT010000015.1:0-39436 GCF_000476855.1 Helicobacter pylori SA221C | reverse complement strand
TTTTCTTTAAGCGAGATTGTAGCGCTTTATCTTTGAGCTTTCAGCGGGTCATTAGGGTTTATTTGGTATAATACCAAAACTCCATTTAAGGTTGGTTCTTATGAATATTTTATTTGGGATTAGCGACACGCAAGAATGTTATAACGCTATTAAATTCGCTGTCAAATTAGCCCATTCGCTTAAAGAGGTCCGTTTCACTCTATTGCATGTGAGCATGGAAGTGTTTATTTATAGCGAAAGCGGGATGATGGATTACGGCCAGACAGAAGCCTTAGAAGAAGAAAAAGCTAAGGCTTTATTAAAGCAATTTGAAGACGCTTTCAAAAAAGAAAATATAGAGTGCGAGAGCGTTTTAAAAAGCGGTGATTTGATTGATGTGGTCTTGGATATGGCTAAGGATTATGATTTGTTATTGATTGGGGCGAGCGAATCTAATTTGTTGTATCGTTTGTTCATTTCGCACCAAAATAGCTTGGTTGAACAATCCAGTATCCCTGTTGTGATCGCCAAGTAGCATGGATAAGCGGCATGAAAATGTATAACATACCCACCCCCACCATGGCGCAAGTGATCATGGTTGATGACCCCATTACGACAGCGGAATTCGTCATCTCTGCTTTGAGGGATTTTTTTGACAAGTCTTTAGAAGAAGCCAAAGATCTCACATCAAGCATCCATCGTGATGGCTGTGGGGTTTGTGGCGTCTATCCTTATGATATTGCCAGGCATAGGGCAGCATGGGTTAGGGATAAGGCCAGAGAGCTAGATCTCCCTTTAAAATTATTGGTAGAAGAGATAAAATAATGGCTAAATTCAATCAAGATCTCAATGAAGTTCTAAACCAAGCTTTAAATTTAGCCCTAGATCTTAACCACGCCCTTTGCACCACAGAGCATGTGCTACTAGTCATTTTAGAACATGAGAGCGGGGAAAAGATTATTAGCGCTTTAGAAAGAGATGACTATGATAAATTAAAACAAATCCTTAAAGACTATTTGTTGCAATACGTGCCTTTAAAGAGCGATCCAGCCAAAATGCCTGCCAGGAGTTTTGTGCTATTAAGAATGCTTAAAAGAATGTATGCGAGTTGTTTTGAGAGCGTGGGCGTGGAAGAATTGCTTATTTTAATGCTGGATCACCCCGATTGTTACGCTTCAAAACTCATGGATAGTTTTGGCATCGCTCGTTTGTATTCTAATCCTGCTTTATTGGATTTGGACAACCATGGTATTCCTAATGACATTAATGATAATGAAGAAGCGCCCAAAAACACCCCCCTAAAAAAATACGCTAAAAATTTGAGCGCTTTAGCCCAAGACAACGCTTTAGATCCAGTCATTGGCAGAGAAGAAGAGATTTTAAGAGTGATAGAAATTTTAGGGCGCAGAAAAAAGAATAACCCGCTTTTAATCGGCGAAGTGGGCGTAGGGAAAACCTCCATCGCTGAAGCTTTGGCTTTAAAAATCGCTCAAAAAGAAGTGCCGGAGTTTTTGCAAGAATATGAAGTCTATTCTTTGGATTTAGCTTTAATGGTGGCTGGGGCAAAATACAGAGGGGATTTTGAAAAACGCTTGAAAAAAACGCTCAAAGAAATCCAACAAAACGGCCGTATCATTTTATTCATTGATGAAATCCACACCCTTTTAGGCGCAGGGAGCAGTAACGCTGGGAGCTTGGATGCGGCGAATATATTAAAACCGGTCCTAACGGATGGGAGCTTGAAATGTTTAGGAGCGACCACTTTTGAAGAATACCGCAGCGTATTTGAAAAAGACAAGGCTTTTAACAGGCGTTTTTCAGTCATAAAAGTTGAAGAGCCTTCTAAAGAAGCGTGTTACTTGATTTTAAAAAAGATCGCTCCCCTTTATGAAGAACACCACCAGGTGCGTTATGATGAGAGCGTGTTTAAGGCATGCGTGGATTTAACGAGTGATTACATGCATGATAAATTCTTGCCGGATAAAGCGATTGAATTGTTAGATGAGGTGGGATCGAGAAAAAAAATCAACCCTAAAAAGGGCAAAAAAATCGGCGTTGATGACGTGAAAGAAACGCTCGCTCTCAAGCTTAAAATCCCTAAAATGCGTTTGAGCAGCGACAAAAAAGCCCTTTTAAGGAATTTAGAAAAATCGCTTAAAAATAAGATTTTTGCCCAAACCGAAGCGATCAACCTTGTCAGCAATGCGATTAAAATCCAGCATTGCGGGCTTTCTTCTAAAAATAAGCCTGTGGGGAGCTTTTTATTCGTGGGGCCTAGTGGGGTGGGGAAAACAGAATTGGCTAAAGAATTGGCCTTGAATTTGAATTTGCATTTTGAACGCTTTGACATGAGCGAATACAAAGAGGCCCATAGCGTGGCAAAACTCATCGGGAGTCCTAGCGGTTATGTGGGGTTTGAGCAAGGGGGGTTATTGGTGAATGCGATTAAAAAACACCCGCATTGTTTGCTGCTTTTAGATGAAATAGAAAAAGCCCATTCTAATGTGTATGATTTGTTGTTGCAAGTGATGGATAACGCTACTTTGAGCGATAATTTAGGCAATCAGGCGAGTTTTAAGCATGTGATTTTGATTATGACTTCAAATGTGGGGAGTAAGGATAAGGATACGCTAGGGTTTTTTAGCGCTAAAAACACCAAGTATGATAGAGCCGTTAAAGAGCTTTTGACCCCTGAATTACGCTCTAGGATTGATGCGATCGTGCCTTTTAACGCGCTCAGTTTGGAGGATTTTGAACGCATTGTTTCTGTGGAATTAGACAAATTAAAAGCCCTAACGCTAGAGCAAGACATAACCTTAAAATTCCATAAAGAAGTTGTGAAATTCATCGCGCAAAAAAGCTATCAAACGACTTTAGGAGCGAGAGAAATTAAAAAAATCATTCACAATGAAATCAAAACCCAATTAAGCGATATACTGCTCTTACAATCATTTAAAAAACCTTGTAAGATCGCTTGCTTGCTAGAAAAAAACCAATTGGTTTTAAAAGAAATCAAGCGTGCGCAAAAGGTGAAAGAAAATGACTTTTGAAATGCTTTATAGTAAAATCCATAGGGCCACTATCACAGACGCTAACCTCAATTATATAGGCTCGGTCACCATAGATGAGGATTTAGCCAAGCTGGCTAAGCTCAGAGAGGGCATGAAGGTAGAAATCGTGGATGTCAATAACGGCGAACGCTTCAGCACCTATGTGATTCTAGGGAAAAAAAAGGGCGAAATTTGCGTCAATGGTGCAGCAGCCAGAAAGGTGGCCATAGGCGATGTGGTGATCATTTTAGCTTATGCGAGCATGAATGAAGATGAAATCAACGCGCACAAGCCATGCATCGTGCTAGTGGATGAAAAAAACGAAATTTTAGAAAAGGGTTAGAGATGGATTTCAGTCAATTGGGCGGGTTAAGCGGGTTGTTAGACGGCATGAAAAAAGAGTTTTCCCAACTAGAAGAAAAAAATAAAGACACGATCCACACTTCCAAAAGCGGTGGGGGAATGGTGAGCGTGAGTTTTAATGGGTTGGGGGAGTTGGTGGATTTGCAAATTGATGACAGCCTGTTAGAAGATAAAGAAGCGATGCAAATCTATTTGATGAGCGCTTTGAATGACGGATATAAAGCCGTAGAAGAAAACCGAAAAAATTTAGCCTTTAACATGTTAGGGAATTTTGCTAAATTGTGATGTTTCACAAAGCCCTTATTACCTTTATCGTTCCATGGTTTTTTTTAAATGGCTTAGGGGCTTATGATTTCAAGCATTGTCAGGCGTTTTTTAAAAAAGCGAGCCTTCAAAAAGGGGGCGTGGCTTTAAAAGAATTGCCTAAGGGCGTATATTTATATTATTCCAAAACCTACCCCAAACACGCCAAAGTCATCAAATCCGATCCCTTTGTAGGGTTGTATTTGTTGCAAAGCGCGCCAAGCGAGTATGTTTATACCTTAAGGGATTTGGACAAAGACGCCCTTATAAGGCCAATGGCTAGCATAGGGGATAAAGAAGCCCTAGAAGCGCGATTATTAGTGGGGCAAAAAGGCTATGACCGCTACGCTCAAATTTCACAAAAGACTCAAAAAAATGGCGTTATCAGCAATATTTGCTATCAAATGTTAGGGCTAGGGGTAGGGGGGAACGGCTTTATAGAAACGAAATTTATCAAGCGCTTTTTAAACCAACAAGAGCCTTATTATGGGGATATTGGGGTGCGTTTAGAAGAACATCATAAGCGTTTAGTGGTAGCGCAATTCGATCCCTTTTTCCCTAAAAACCCTTTTTTAAAAAACGATGAAATCCTAGCGATCAATGATTACAAGATCCATTCGTTAGCGGAGTTTGAATGGGTGGTGAGCAATCTTAAATACCAAAGCCTTGTAAAAGTGGAAATCAAACGAAACCATAAAATCAAAGAAGTAACGCTCAAAGTCAATAAGCGTTACGGGGGGTTTTTACTCAAAGACACTTTTTTAGAACGCTATGGCATCGCTTTAGACGAGCGTTTTATTATCACTAAAATAGGCAGTCATTTGCCCAAAGGCTTGGATTTTTTAAAGCTTGGGGATAGGATTTTATGGGTGAATTATAAAAGCGTTTCGTTCAACCCAAAGGCTTTAAGAGAAGCGTTAAGCGCGCCTAAAATTGAATTATTAGTCTTGCGTAAAGGCTTTGAATTTTACATTAAAGTCCGTTGAAATATTGATGAAAAATGACGCTTATGAGATTATTCTTTCTTGGTTTATCACGCCTCTCACGGCGATTTTAGGGCGTTTCGCTGAATTTTTTCTCTACACTTTGCATGCGCAATTGGTGTTTAATAGCGTGGTCGCTTTGGCGTTCATGCTCTTTGCTTATAGGAGTTTGAAAGAACAGAATTTCTTCAGCGCTAGCGCGATTTTAGAGGCGTTATGGTTTGTGGGGTTTTTTGCGCTTTTCAACTACGCTTTAAAAAATCCCATGCATTTTTATGAATTTTTCCAAAACGCTATTTTTATTGCGCCTAACATGATCACTCAAAGCCTTTCTCAAAGCTTGAGTAACTTTTCTAACCATGCGCTTTCTTTAGATTTTATCTTTAATCATGGTTTCTATGCCCTTAGCTTTATCAGCGATTTGAGTCATAATGAAATGTCTGTGTGGCTTTTTTTAAGCGTTTTGCAAGGGCTTTTTTTGAGCGTTTTGTTTGCGATCATCATTTTAGTGTATTTGGAAGTGCATGTGTGGTGCTCTTTAGGGGTGCTGTTTTTAGCGTTTGGGTTTTTTAAAACCTGGAGAAGCGTTGTGGTTATGTGCCTAAAAAAATGCTTCGCTCTTGGGTTTTACAAGCCTTTTTTGTTGTTGGTGGGGTTTTTGAATGTGTCGGTTACTAAGGCTTTAATAGATGCTCATATGCAAGAAAAACAAGACTTAAGCCTTTTATTGGTGGTAGCGTTATTTTTGTGTTGCGTTTTTATCATAGGCGTGCCTTTTTTCATCAACGCTTTGTTTAGGGTGCAAAATAGCCTTAAAGAAACTTACAAACTCGCCACCAATTTGAGCGCCAACCTCAGCCAAAACGCTCTTACTTCCTTACAATATATCACGACCTCGCCCGCTCCCTCTAGCGTTTCTGCTTCTACAAGCGGTAGCGTTTCTAAAGAAAAAGAAACGCATTCCCCCACATTTAAGGTAGAAACCACTCAATTAGATGTAAAAATTCCAAATTTCAAGCAAAAAAAGGTTAAAAAGGATACAATAAATACAAAAAATGAAATTTAAATAAATGGGAATTTAATGAGAATTTTTTTTGTTATCATGGGACTTGTGTTTTTTGGTTGCACCAGTAAGGTGCATGAGATGAAAAAAAGCCCTTGCACCTTGTATGAAAACAGGTTAAATCTCGCATGAGAGAAAAGCCTTTCAACAGCGAGCAATTGATCTATTTAGAAGAGCTTTTAAGCCATCAAGAAAAGCATTTAGAAAACAAGCTTTCTGGTTTTTCGGTGAATGATTTGGACATGCAAAGCGTGTTTCGGTTGGAAAGGAACCGCTTGAAAATCGCTTACAAACTCTTAGGCTTGATGAGTTTTATCGCTCTTGTTTTGGCGATCGTTTTAATCAGTGTTTTGCCCTTACAAAAAACCGAACACCATTTCGTGGATTTTTTAAACCAGGACAAGCATTACGCCATTATCCAAAGAGCGGATAAAAGCATTTCCAGTAATGAAGCGTTGGCTCGTTCGCTCATTGGGGCGTATGTGTTAAACCGAGAGAGCATTAACCGCATTGACGATAAATCGCGCTATGAATTGGTACGCTTGCAAAGCAGTTCTAAAGTGTGGCAACGCTTTGAAGATTTGATTAAAACCCAAAACAGCATTTATGCGCAAAGCCATTTGGAAAGAGAAGTCCATATCGTCAATATTGCGATCTATCAGCAAGACAATAACCCCATTGCGAGCGTCTCCATTGCGGCTAAACTAATGAATGAAAACAAGCTGGTGTATGAAAAGCGTTATAGAATCGCGCTGAGTTATTTGTTTGACACCCCGGATTTTGATTACGCTTCCATGCCTAAAAACCCTACCGGCTTTAAAATCACCCGCTACAGCATCACTGAAATCGCGCCGACTAATAGGGGCGATTGATGCGTAAGGTTTTATATGCCCTCATGGGTTTTTTGTTGGCTTTTAGCGTTTTAAAAGCCGATGATTTTTTAGAAGAAGCGAACGAAACAGCCCCGGCGAACCCAGCGCATTTAAACCACCCCATGCAGGATTTAAACGCCATTCAAGGGAGCTTTTTTGATAAAAACCGCTCCAAAATGTCCAACACTTTGAACATTGATTACTTTCAGGGGCAAACCTATAAAATCCGCTTGCGTTATGCGATGGCGACCTTATTGTTTTTTTCAAAACCCATTAGCGATTTTGTTTTAGGGGATAAGGTGGGTTTTGACGCGAAAATCTTAGAAAGTAACGATCGTATTTTGCTCATCAAACCCTTACAAATTGGCGTGGATTCTAATATCAGCGTGATAGATAGTGAGGGCAAGATTTTTTCTTTCTATGTGTTTTCTACCACTTTCACCAGCTCCAAACACCCTAATTTGCAGGTTTTCATAGAAGATAAAAATTATTATTCTAACGCTTTTTTGAAGCCCCAAAATAAAGAAAATATGGCTGAAAATGCCCCTAAAGATGTCCCCACAAACAACAAACCCTTAAAAGAAGAAAAAGAAGAAACTAAAGAAAAAGAAGAAGAGACTATAACTATTGGCGATAACACCAATGCGATGAAAATCGTTAAAAAAGACATTCAAAAAGGTTATAAGGCTTTAAAAAGCTCTCAAAGGAAATGGTATTGTTTAGGGATTTGTTCTAAAAAATCCAAACTCTCTTTGATGCCTAAAGAAATTTTTAACGACAAGCAATTCACTTATTTCAAATTTGACAAAAGGTTAGCGCTCTCTAAATTCCCCGTGATTTATAAAGTCGTTGATGGCTATGATAACCCGGTGAATACTAGGATTGTGGGCGATTACATTATCGCTGAAGACGTTTCGGCTAAATGGACTTTAAGGCTGGGTAAGGACTATTTGTGCATCCGTTTTGTCAAAAAGGGTAAAGATGAATAAGTGGCTTAAGGGGGCGATTGTTTTTGTAGGGGGTTTTGCAACGATTACAACCATTTCTTTAGTCTATCATCAAAAGCCAAAAGCCCCCTTAAATAACCAGCCTAGCCTTTTAAATGACGATGAGGTGAAATACCCCTTACAAGACTACACTTTCACTCAAAGCCCACAGCCAACCAACACAGAAAGCTCCAAAGACGCCACCATTAAAGCCTTACAAGAACAGCTCAAAGCCGCTTTAAAAGCCCTAAACTCCAAAGAAATGAACTATTCCAAAGAAGAAACTTTTAAGAACCCTCCCATGGATTTAAAAGCAAACACAACCCCCCCTAAAAAAGATTTTTCTCCAAAGCAATTAGATTTATTAGCCGCTCGCATCACCCCTTTCAAACAAAGCCCTAAAAATTACGAAGAAAACCTGATTTTCCCTGTGGATAACCCTAATGGCATTGATGGTTTCACTAACCTTAAAGAAAAAGACACCGCCACTAATGAAAACAAGCTTCTACGCACCATTACGGCTGACAAAATGATACCCGCCTTTTTGATCACGCCTATTTCTAGCCAGATCGCTGGTAAAGTGATTGCGCAAGTGGAAAGTGATATTTTCGCTCACATGGGCAAAGCTGTTTTAATCCCCAAAGGTTCTAAAGTCATAGGCTATTACAGCAACAATAACAAAATGGGCGAATACCGCTTGGATATTGTATGGAGCCGCATCATCACTCCCCATGGGATTAATATCATGCTCACTAACGCTAAAGGGGCGGACATTAAAGGCTATAACGGCTTGGTGGGGGAATTGATTGAAAGGAATTTCCAGCGCTATGGCGTGCCGTTACTGCTTTCTACGCTCACTAACGGCCTATTGATTGGGATCACTTCGGCTTTAAACAACAGAGGCAATAAAGAAGGAGCCACCAATTTCTTTGGGGATTATCTTTTAATGCAATTGATGAGGCAAAGCGGCATGGGGATCAATCAAGTGGTCAATCAAATTTTAAGAGACAAGAGCAAAATCGCTCCTATTGTGGTGATTAGAGAGGGGAGCAGGGTCTTCATTTCGCCCAATACTGACATATTCTTTCCTATACCAAAAGAGAATGAAGTCATCGCTGAGTTTTTGAAGTGACTCAAAAATGCCCAATTAAAAACGCTATAATAACCCTAAAAAACAAAAGAGATCCTGACAAGAAAACTTATGAAAATTAAAAATATCTTACTGAGTGGGGGGAGTGGGAAACGCCTATGGCCTTTAAGCCGTAGCCTATACCCTAAGCAATTTTTAAAGCTTTTTAACCATAAAAGCTTGTTTGAATTGAGTTTTAAAAGAAACGCTTCCTTAGTAGATGAAACGCTCATTGTGTGCAATGAAAAACATTATTTTTTAGCCCTAGAAGAGATAAAGAATGAAATCAAAAACAAAAGCGTGGGTTTTTTATTAGAGAGCTTGAGTAAAAACACCGCTAACGCCATCGCTTTGAGCGCTTTAATGAGCGAGAGGGAAGATTTACTCATCGTTACGCCAAGCGATCATCTGATTAAAGACCTTCAAGCGTATGAAAATGCGATAAAAAAAGCGATTAATTTAGCCCAAAAAGGTTTTTTAGTCACTTTTGGGGTGAGTATTGACAAGCCCAATACGGAGTTTGGGTATATTGAAAGCCCTAACGCTCTAGATGTCAAGCGATTCATTGAAAAGCCAAGTCTAGAAAAAGCGATAGAGTTTCAAAAAAGCGGAGGGTTTTATTTCAATAGCGGCATGTTTGTTTTCCAAGCAGGCGTTTTTTTAGACGAACTAAAAAAGCATGCCCCCACTATTTTAAAGGGGTGTGAAAGAGCGTTTGAATCCTTAGAAAACGGGTATTTTTTTGAAAACAAGATCGCGCGTTTGAGCGAAAAGAGCATGCAAGATTTAGAAGATGTGAGCGTGGATATTGCTTTAATGCAACAAAGCCACAAAATCAAAATGGTAGGATTAAACGCCAAATGGAGCGATTTAGGGAATTTTAACGCTCTTTTTGAAGAAGTGGCTAACGAGCCTAAAGAAAATGTCAGCTTGAATCAAACGCCCATTTTTGCCAAAGAGAGCGCAAATAATTTAGTGTTCTCTCATAAAGTGAGCGCTCTTTTAGGCGTTGAGGATTTAGCCATCATTGACACTAAAGACGCTCTTTTAATCGCCCATAAAGATAAGGCTAAAGATTTAAAGGCTTTAGTGAGCGAGATAGAAATAAATAACCAGGAATTGTTGCAAACGCACACTAAAGTCTATCGCCCTTGGGGGAGTTATGAAGTCTTGCATGAGAGCGGTTGCTACAAAGTTAAGATTTTAGAAGTCAAACCTAACGCTAGGCTTTCTTTACAAAAGCATTTCCACAGGAGCGAACATTGGGTGGTGATTAGCGGGATGGCGAGCGTGGAATTGGATCATAAAATGTTTGAATTGCAAGCTAATGAATCCACTTATATCCCTAAAAACACCCTACACCGCCTGGCTAATTATGGCAAAATCCCTTTAATTATCATAGAAGTTCAAGTGGGCGAGTATATCGGTGAAGACGATATTGTAAGAATTGATGATGATTTTAACAGACAGAATCAAAACGCCTAATCAAAAAAATTTAATATAAGGAAAATTCAATGAAAGAAAAAATCGCTTTAATCACCGGGGTTACCGGGCAAGACGGGAGCTATCTGGCTGAATACTTGCTGAATTTGGGCTATGAAGTGCATGGGTTAAAAAGGCGCTCTTCTAGCATCAACACTTCTAGGATCGATCATCTGTATGAGGATTTGCATAGCGAACATAAGAGGCGTTTTTTCTTGCACTATGGGGATATGACCGATAGCTCTAACCTCATCCATTTAATCGCTACCACTAAGCCTACAGAGATTTATAATTTAGCCGCTCAAAGCCATGTGAAAGTTTCTTTTGAAACCCCAGAATACACCGCTAACGCTGATGGTATTGGCACGCTAAGGATTTTAGAGGCCATGCGGATTTTAGGCTTAGAAAATAAAACACGATTTTATCAAGCCAGCACGAGCGAGTTGTATGGCGAAGTCTTAGAAACCCCACAAAATGAAAACACCCCCTTTAACCCACGAAGCCCCTATGCGGTCGCTAAAATGTATGCCTTTTACATCACCAAAAATTACAGAGAGGCTTATAACTTGTTTGCGGTTAATGGCATTCTTTTTAACCATGAGAGCAGGGTAAGGGGCGAAACTTTTGTAACCCGTAAAATCACACGAGCCGCTAGCGCGATAGCGTATAACTTAACGGATTGCTTGTATTTAGGGAATTTGGACGCTAAAAGAGACTGGGGGCATGCCAAAGATTATGTGAAAATGATGCATTTAATGCTCCAAGCGCCCACTCCACAAGATTATGTGATCGCGACAGGAAAGACCACGAGCGTGCGCGATTTTGTGAAAATGAGCTTTGAATTTATCGGTATCAATTTAGAATTTCAAGATACAGGGATTAAAGAAATCGGTTTGATCAAAAGCATTGATGAAAAAAGAGCGAACGCTTTACAATTGAACTTAAGCCATTTAAAAACAGGCAAAATCGTGGTGCGCATAGACGAGCGCTATTTCAGGCCTACTGAAGTGGATTTGCTCTTAGGCGATCCCACTAAGGCAGAAAAAGAGCTAGGCTGGGTGAGAGAATACGATTTAAAAGAGTTGGTTAAGGACATGTTAGAATACGATTTAAAAGAATGCCAGAAAAACCTTTACTTGCAAGATGGGGGCTATATTTTAAGGAATTTTTATGAATGAGATTATTTTAATCACCGGCGCCTATGGCATGGTGGGGCAGAACACGGCGTTGTATTTTAAAAAAAATAAGCCTGATGTTACTTTACTCACCCCTAAAAAAAGCGAATTGTATTTGTTGGATAAGGACAATATTCAAGCTTATTTGAAAGAATACAAGCCTACAGGCATTATCCATTGTGCCGGGAGAGTGGGGGGCATTGTCGCTAACATGAACGATCTTTCAACTTACATGGTTGAGAATTTACTCATGGGCTTGTACCTCTTTTCTAGTGCTTTGGATTTGGGTGTGAAAAAAGCCATTAATCTGGCGAGCTCTTGCGCTTATCCTAAATACGCCCCTAACCCTTTAAAAGAAAGCGATTTGTTGAACGGCTCTTTAGAGCCGACGAACGAAGGCTACGCTTTAGCCAAACTCTCTGTGATGAAATATTGCGAATATGTGAGCGCTGAAAAGGGCGTTTTTTATAAAACTCTAGTGCCTTGCAACCTTTATGGCGAGTTTGACAAGTTTGAAGAAAAAATAGCGCACATGATACCAGGGCTTATTGCTAGGATGCACGCCGCTAAATTAAAAGATGAAAAAGAGTTTGCGATGTGGGGCGATGGCACGGCTAGAAGAGAGTATCTAAACGCTAAAGATTTAGCCAGATTCATCGCTCTCGCTTATGAGAGTATCGCTCAAATCCCTAGCGTGATGAATGTTGGCTCTGGTGTGGATTACAGCATTGAAGAGTATTATGAAATGGTCGCTCAGGTTTTAGACTATAAGGGCGTGTTTGTTAAGGATTTATCCAAACCAGTGGGCATGCAGCAAAAACTTATGGATATTTCCAAACAAAAGGCTTTAAAATGGGAATTAGAAATCCCTTTAGAGCAGGGCATCAAAGAAGCTTATGAGTATTATTTGAAACTTTTAGAGGTTTGAAATAAAATCAAGGCTCTTATAGGGTTATAAAAACGCTCCGCTATTAGGCGTTGGGCTAGCGATTTTACGATATTGTGCTTACAAATTCGCTTCAAAAAGCTTGAGCCATTAAAAGGGTTTGGTCGCTTCGCTCTCAATTTCAAACGCTTTTTTATCATCAATATCAAGATCGCTTTTTTTGTAACACCCACCATAAAACCCTTTTGTTGTAAGTTTTCTCAAATAGATTGAGTATAGTAGACTTAGACTTAGACTTAGACTTAGCTTAGGTGATCTCTAAAAAAATTAGAGATCAAGGGCGGTAGGGTTTTAAAAAGCGCTTTAGCTTTAACAAATCCTAGGCAACAATTCGCCTTCTGGCGTCTCTAAAATCCTTTCAAAACCCCATGCGTTCTTTAAAACCACGCTAGGATAAGGGTTTTCAAGCACTTCGCCAATCACGCAAGCGTTTTTGGCTTTCTCGTTACTTTTTAAAATTTCTAAGGCTTTAGGGGCGTCTTTTTGATGGAGCACTAAAACAAACACCCCCTCATTGGCTAGCGCGTAGGGTTCTAGCCCTAAAATCTCACAAATCCCTTTCGTTTCTTCTTTTAAGGGGATTTTTTCTTCTTCTATAACGATTTTCACTCTGGAGCTGTTCGCCCATTCATTCAGCACGCTCGCTAACCCGCCCCTAGTCGCATCTCTTAAAGCATGAATTTTGAGATCGCTTAAAAATAGGGGTTTTAATAAGGGATAGAGTAGCTGGCAATCGCTTTCTAGATTGGTTTTAAGCTTGATTTCATGACGCATTGCAAACAAGCTTGCCCCATGATTGGCGATAGTGTCGCTTATGATAATGGCTTGGCCTTGTTTTAAATGGCGCGAAGAAATCCCTGGCTTGATGGTTTTACCAATACAGGTTGTGTTGATAAAAAGCTTATCCACGCTCCCCTTTGGCACGACTTTAGTGTCTAGGGAGAGGAGTTTTAAGTTGGCTTTAAATAATTCTTTTTGTATGGATTGTAAAATTTGTTTTAAGAGAGAAATTTCTAAGCCTTCTTCTAAAATAAAACCCATATTCAAATACAAAGGTTCGCCCCCTTGCACGCTCACGTCATTCGCGCTCCCGCAAACGCAAAGCTTGCCTATATCGCCTCCATTAAAAATTAAGGGCGTGATGACAAAACTATCCGTGCTCACGCAATATTCCCCACTAGCTTTAAATTTAGGAGCGTCTTCATCAAACGCAACGATAAATTCTTTTAAATAGGGCATAAAAACCCGCTCAATTAAAGCGTTTGTTTCTTTCCCTCCGTTCCCGCATGCTAGAGTCACGCTATCCATTTTTATCCTTTTTTAATGATTGTAGGGTTGAAATACGCCATTAAGGCTTGACCGACAGGGATACTGCTATCGTTAGGGGGGAAATGCTTGTGGAAAAAATACTCCCTTTTTAGCCCCCTCAATCGTTTGGCCAATTGTTCGCACAACAATTGGTTGCAAAACACACCCCCACTGCACACCACGACATGCTCTTTAAAGGGTGCAATCAAAGCGGTAATGATTTCTACTAGGCTGTTAAAAAATTTCTTAGCGATGCGTTCAGGCTCTAAAACGCCCAAATCCTTTTCAAACGCTTGATAAAAATCTTTTAAACACACCACACTGTTTTTGATTGTAAAAGGGTAAAAAGCGATCTCATCGCTTTGTAGGGCTAGATTTTCTAAAACCTGCCCGCTCTCGGCTTCAAAACTGATCGTTCCTGTTAAATCCAAACTAAACGCCACTATATCAAACAAACGCCCTATGGAATTGGTGGCTATGCTTTGAATTTTTTTGTCATGCATTTGTTGGAAAATTTCTAATTCGTCTTCTTTAAAATGCTTTTGAACACGCCTTAAAAGCTTGTTGAGTTGGTGTTTTAAAGCGATCTCTAAAACCAAGCGTTTAGGCTCTTTGATCGCTTTTTGCCCCCCTAAAAGCCAAAATTCTTCAAATCTGGCGGTTTCTTCAATGCGTTCCAAATCCCCTACAAAACATTCCGCCCCATAAACCTTATTTTCATAAGCCCCACTCCCGTCCCAAACAATACCTATAAAGGGATGATTTAAATGCGGATCTTGTAACAATGCGTCTAAAACGCTCGCTAAAAAGTGGGCATGGTGGTGCTGGACTTGCAATAAGGGCGTATTAAGTTCAAAAGCCATTTGAGTGGTGGTGTAGTTTTGATGCTTGTCGCAAGCTAAGAGCGTGGGTTTAAAATCATAGGTTTTTAAGAAAAAATTCAAAGTTTCTTTAAAGTGTTTTTCATTTTCTAAAACGCTCAAATCCCCACAAAAAGGCGAGAGTAAAAGAACAGAAGTTTCGCTATCCAATAAGCTAAAATGCCCTTTTTGCTCCGCTCCAAGCGCTAAAATCTTTTTGGGTGAATGGTTAGAGCGTTTGGGCAAAGCAAGGTAAAGGGGGGCAAACCCTCTAGCCAAACGCATGGGGCGAATGATATTATCCACGCGCTGTGCGATACTATCATCAATCCTGTGAATGATAGCGCGATTGTGCGTGAGCTTAAAATCAAAAATAAAATGAAGCGAATCGATCTCTTTTTCATCGCTCGCTAAAGGGAGGGAGCTGAAATTCGCGCTCGTGAACACAATAGGGAAATCCAATAAATCCAGTAATAAAGCATGCAAAGGGGTATAGGGCAAAATCACGCCATAAAAGGGGGAGTTTTTAGCGATATTGGGGGCTAATTGGGTGTTAGGTTTTTTATGCGCCAAAAGAATGGGGGCGCTTGCAGAAATTAAGCTTTCGCATTCTAACGCGTTCAAAAACGCATGCTGTTTGGCTGTGTTCAAATCTTTAAACATGAGTGCGAAAGGCTTTAAGGGGCGGTTTTTTAAAAGCCGTAATCTTTCTATGGTTTGAAAATTCCTCGCATCGCACAAGAGAGCAAAGCCTCCCAAACCTTTAAGAGCGATGATTTTACCCTTTTGAATGTCTTTAGCGCATTCTAAAAGAGCGTCATCATTTTTGAATCGCTTATAATTGAGCGCGATACCGCACTTTTTACAGCTGATGCCTTGAATGTGGAATCGTTTGTTATGAGCGTCTTTATAAACGGATACGCAAAATTTGCAGAGTTTGAAAGGTTTTAAGGCGGAATTTTCTCTGTCATAGGGCATGGCGTTTAAAAGGCTGTATCTTGCCCCGCACTTCGCGCAAGAATTGAAAGCATAATAAAAATAGGGGGAGTTTTTATCTCTGATTTCGCGCAAGCAATCCTTGCACACGCCTAAATCTTTAGGGATTTGACTGAGCAAATTTAAAGGGTGGTTCTTGCTTTCTAAAATCCTAAAATCATTGGAATGAAGCGCCTTATCATAAGGGCTAATAATGATTTTTTCCACCAACGCTAAAGGGGGTAATTCTTTTTTTAGGGCGTTTAAAAAAGACTCTGTTTTGTGAGCGGGTAAGATGATTTCTAAAGCCGCTTGGGTGTTACGCGTAAAGCCTACAAGCCCTAATTTTTGAGCCAGGGTATAAATAAAAGGGCGCATGCCCACGCCTTGAACCACGCCAAAAAGCGTGATTTTATTCAATAAAGCTGCATCGTTACACAATGCAAACTCCCATGCTGTTTGATTAAGGTATTGCAATCAACCCCTATCACTTCTAAGGGCGTGTGTTGTTTTAAGGTTTCTAAAATGAGCGCATCATTAGGGTCGTTGTAAGTGGGCACGATGAGAGCGTTATTGCACAATAAAAAATTCACATAAGTCGCCGGCAAGCGTTGTTGGTTTTCATCATAAATGGCTTTGGGGATTTCTAGGGGGATGAGCTTATAAGGCGTGCCGTCTAGTTTTTTAAAGGTTTTTAATTCTTCTTGCATTTTTTTTAAGGCTGTGTAATGCTCATCGTTTTCATCTTCGCATGCGCTATAAACAATGGTGTCTTTATCCAAAAAACGAGCGAGCGTGTCGGTATGGCTATCCGTATCATCGCCTTTGAGATAGCCATAAGAATACCACAGCACTTGTTTAGCCCCTAATTCCTTTTTAAGCATGTTTTCTATTTCATTTTGATTCAAATGGGGGTTACGATTTTTTTCTAGCAGGCATTGGGTGTTGGTTAAAATGCTCCCGGCCCCATCGCTTTCTATGCTACCGCCCTCTAAAATATAGGGCATTGTTTTTAAAGGGTGTTTTAAAAACCCTAAATGTTTGAGCTTGAAATTCACTTGATTGTCTAAATTGGACAGGTATTTTAACCCCCAACCATTAAAACCAAAATCCAAGCACTCCAAAACGCCCTGATTTTCAATGCTGATCGCTCCAAAATCCCTAGCCCATGTGTCGTTAGTGTCAACCTTTGCGATTTCTACACCGGGTAAGTTTTTAAGCATTTCATAGCCGATAGTATCGTTATTATGGACGCACACTAGCACTTTAGCGTGTTTGGCTATGGTTTGAATGATGTTTAAAAAACTTTCCCTAGCTTCTTTGATGCAATACGCCCAGTCGCCAAACTCATGGGGGAACGCTATTAGAACCGCTTGGATTTTTTCAAACTCCGCTAACATTCTTTTCATTAAAAATATCCTTTTAAATAACTATAACACAATCTCATTCAAATAGCGTTTTTAAAACAAATTCAAACGCTTTTGGGCGGTTTGAAAATATTCTTTTTCTGATTCTATACCGATAAAATTTCGTTCTAAATTTTTGCACGCTAAGCCGGTGGTGCCGCTCCCCATGAAAGGATCTAGCACGATGTCATTAGGGTTTGTGTGGATGGAAATGATTTTTTCCATTAAGGCTAGGCTTTTTTGCGTGGGGTGTTTGACTCTTTCAATCCCGCTCACCACAGGGCTTTTTAAAATCAAAGGTCGTAAGTATTTTTCATTTTTGGGTTTGTTAAACACCCATTTGGCTTTCTTTTTGACCGCCCACAGAGCAAATTCCGTGTCCTGGACATAGCGCCGGTGGATATTTCTTGGCATGGGATTAGTTTTAACCCATTGGATAAAGTCTTTGACTACAAAGCCGTTTTCTTCTAAAAAATCAGCGATATAGCTTATAAACCTGTAAGAGCAAAAAATCACCATGCAGCCGTTTGGATTGATTAAGGGGGCGTAGCGCTTGATCCATTCTAAAAGCCTGAAATTTTTATCCCATTCCCCAAAATCTATGCCTTGCCTTTTAGCGCTCTTTAGGGTGGAAAAATTGTTTTTAACCGAAATGTTGTAAGGAGGGTCTGTGATGATCGCATCCACTTTTAAATTTTGCTGGTAAAAATCCTTGATGATTTCAAAAGCGTCAGCGTGGTGGATTTGTATCATTTTCTTAAGTTTTTTAAGATCGCTTTGCCTAAAGCTAGGGCTAGAAGAGGAGGCACAGCGTTACCGATTTGCTTGCAAACGCTCGTTTTATTGCCATAAAAGATATAATTATCGCTAAAACTTTGTATCCTGGCGGCTTCTCTGGGCGTGATAGAGCGGTGCAATTCGGGGTGGGAGTTGGTGCCATTACTGGGAGTGTCAAAGCGTGTGTCTATGGTGGGGCTGATTTTATTCCAATTTAAGCGCCCCCATGTGCTTTTGAATTGCTGTTTGCCATGCAAGTTTTTAGGCAAGCATTCTTTGCCTTGCTCTTTATTGATGAGCTTTAATTTCTCTAAAGCGGCTTGCGAGTGGTTGGTGGCTTGATGGTTGTATAATTTAGGGCTATCTTTTCGCATTAAAGCCTGATAGTTTGATTGGACAGGGTTTAAATAATCGCTCTCAAACGCCCCCTCATTAGAACAAAGATAGGCTAAATCGCTTATGGCCTCTTGAACATTCACGCTTTGAGAAGGCTCTAAAAGATTGAAATCAAAACTAAAACGACTAGCCCCTACAATAAAAGCCCTCTCTCTGTTTTGAGGCACACCATAATCTTTAGCGTTTAGGATTTGATAGCTCAATTGATACCCTAAAGCGTTCAACCTTTCTTTGATTTCTTCTAAAAAATAGCCTTTAGCGCAAGAGATTATGTTTTTCACGTTTTCAATGATAAAAATTTCTGGCTTTATGGCTTTGACTACTTCTATATATTCTAAGAATAAAAAATTCCTAGGGTCTTTTAGCCCTAAATTTTTCCCTTTATTAGAAAAGCCTTGACATGGAGGCCCGCCAATGATCATGTTGATTTCTAATTTTTTAGCTAGTTTGATGACTTTTTCTTTAATTTCAACTTGAGTGATGTCCCCACAAACACCTATAGCGTTTTTATGGTTGTTTTCAAAAGTAATTAAGGCTTGTTTATCGCAATCTAGCCCTATTAAAGCGTCAAACTCTTCTAAACACTCTAACCCAGCGCTAAAACCCCCGGCCCCACAAAATAAATCTAAAATTTTATAACTCATTTCAAGCTTTCATGAATACGATTAATAAGCGTTGGAAGATCATCGGTTTCAAAACGCAATTGCACAAACTCTAAGTTGTCTTTATTGCGATTGAGAATGTTTCTAATCAAGCGTTTTTGAAACCCTTCTGCACTAGCCCCCTTTTTTAAAGCCCTATGACAAGTAGGGCAGAGTTTAGCGAGATTTTCTAAAACATCTAATTCTTTATCTTTGCCTAAAGAAATCACATGGTGTATTTCAGTGTAGTAGGAATCAGATTTTTGAGTGATTTGATATAAAGGTAAAGAAATAAAACTTCTTTCTTTAATATGATATTTATCATAACATGCACTGCAAACATTAGGCGTTGAAATGCGATAAAAATTGATGATTTGGCTATCTCGCCTAAATTCCTCGCTTTTTTGAATAAACCCTAACTGCTCCCTTAATTTTTCAATGCTTTTGTCGTCCAAATCTTGTTGATAGATATTTTTAAAATAAAAATGAGCGCGTTCTCTAAAACCATTACCACGATACTCCGTTCTTGGTGGGTAATTTAACTTGTAATACCCATTATCATAAACAAGAGGCGTGTTAAAAATACGATCAGCGATTTTCTTTTTATAGGGGTTAAACAAACCGATATGGTATAAATACCAATCCAAATAAATTCTGAATTGAGCGTTTCGTTGGTGAATGCCTTGCGCGTATTCAGGTTGTAATTCCCTGAAATTAAAATTCAGCGCTTCGCTAGGGATATGGAAAAAATCGATCAAATAATTGAATTTTTTAAACTCTAAAGGGCTATCAAAGAAGTAATCTAAAGTTAAAAAATTTCGTTGCGTATCAATACTGCCCCTGCTTTCAAAAAACCCGCTCAAAAAGAGTTTTTGATTGGGGGTTATTGAATGAGAGCGGCTAAAAAAGTCGTTGTTTATGAGCGAGTTTAAAAGTTTCTTGTAAAAAGAGTTTTCATCTAAATTTAAGTCGTTTTCTAAAACAAAAATAAAAGTTCCTTTAATGTTTGTAACGCTCTCGTGATTAGATTGCCAAATTTGATGCACGCTTAAAGTATTGAGAGCTTCTAAAACTTCTGGCTTACTTTCTTCATAACCAACGATAAATTTTGAAGCCTTATAAGAACACACCCCATAAATACAACCATTTTTGATTTGGAAACGGCTCAACAACACCCCTAAATTAAAGGGATCAATAGCGTTTAAGAAGCGAGAAACAAGCACAGAGAACAATAAAATAACCTTTCATTTTTTAAAAGGATTATAAAATAGCGTCCATTAGTTTTTGTTTAAAGGGTTTAGGATGTTGTTAATAAGGCGTGTTTTAAGAAAGACCAAGGTAATTCAATCAGATTTTTCTAATCAGTTTAAATAAAATTTATTGAAATTGATTATTTGGGTTGAAAGCTCTTAAATCGTTTTTGGATTGCAAATATTGCCAACTTGGATCTTTGCTCTTGTTAAAATCAAAATAAAAAGTATCTATTGCTTGCAATAATTCCCATTTATTATTGACTTGAGAAAAGATAGTTGTATTGAGTCCTGTATTCAACACAAAAATATAATTGTCCCAATCATATACGCCTTGAATATCATTAGAAATTGTGGTTGTTTTAGCTAATAAACAGATGTATTGAAAATCTCTATCAATCAGGCGGGTTTGATTGTTAGGGTGGGCGTAAATAAAATGTTGATTGGGTGTGAGTGCGATAAGATTTTCTATATAGTCAGCAATAAGGGGAAAGTCTTGAATAGGGAAAATATGGTGTATTTGTGTGGCTTGCGTTATTTCATTTTCTCCTCTGACTTCAGAAAGAGAATGATTGAATCTATCATTATATTGTTTCACCACTTTCTTGGCTTTTAAAACAAGGTAGTTAGAATTAGCATTTCTTTTAGAGTTTATAAGATCGTATTCTTGTCTGGTGATATTTTTATCTTTTCCTATATCTCGCCAATTGATACGATTATAATTAAGCTCATCTTTTGTGATTATAGTGTTGGATAAAAACCCTTTTCTTGTGCCTTTTTTACCATAATAAAAAGCTAAAGGATTGATAATTTTAGTAAAAATCCTAAAACATTCTGTAGTGTTGTTAATTGCTGTGTTATCTATGGTAAAACGAGTAAAACCATCTTTTAGTTGTTTAAAACTTTCTGTGTCTTGTTTGTGTAAAAAATTGTCAAATATAGGATCAATCTCACTATCTATCAATACCTTTTGAATGTATAGAATAAGGAATTTTAAAGCGTTTGTTTCTCTTTGCATGAGATATTCTAATAACTCTATGTTTTGTATGGTATAAATATTCCTATTGCTAATTTTTCTTTCTGATAAAATACCGCTATAGGCTAATAATTTAATGGGCTGAGAAAAAAATTTATCATATTCATGCATGGAAAAGTCAGAATTTAAATCGGGCTTAGAAAAAATCATTTTAACATTTTCATTGGTGTAAGGGTTATCCCAAACATCTTTAATAGAAAATGATTTTTCAATGTCATCTTGAATCAATTCTAAAATACAATCAGCGACAATAGACAACACATCATGGGTGCATTTTTGATCTATCCATCGCGCATCTTGTGTTTTTCTAATGTCATAATCCCTAAGTTTTAAAAAATCAATAATTGATTGCTCTTTCATAAGCTACTCCTTAAAATTCCAAACCAAAAGCAACTCATGCTGTCAATATTTAAGGTGCGTGTTTGATAATTCCTAGCGATTTTATAAAAATCTCTAAATTCAACGCTAGAAATATAATCGCATTGTTTCTTGCTTAAAAATATAGGATTTTTAGGGATTAAAATAGCCACAGAACCATTAACCACATAGCCCTTTTCTTTTTTTAAAATCCTTGGTTTATAGGTCATATTAGGCGTTAGATAGACATCATCTCTATCTAAAAATAAGGCTATTTTGAATGGGCTTAAAACCTCTTTCTGAATGTAGCTATCGTAATTTTCAATACTAATAATCTTTCCGTTTTCATCAATATTGCGAGACTTGATCACACGAATACCATTTTTAACTAACACAGAATTAGTGATTTGTCTGTCTCTAAACACTTCAAAAATACCAAACTGCATGGAATGAAACACTCTATCAAAAAAAGCGTTGCGATAGATAACCCAATAGGGCAATTGTTTGTCAAAAATATAGCTTGGTTTTTGTTTGATGCTTAGATTTAGGGGTAATGAACGCGCTAAAACTTCTTTTGATTTTTGTGCAACAATAGCAATTGTTTCTACTAAAACGCCCTTAAAACCAAGCTCGCCAAAGTCTAAAATCGCTCCTACTCCCTTTTTCTCAAGCTTAGCCCTAGTTTCTGTATATTCTTTAGTATTTAAAAGGTTTTTAGGCATAACCATTGCTATAAAATTGGCTAATTTTAAAGACTTTTCTAAAAATATTCCTGCTAAATGAGTGAGTCCCAAACTATAATCTTTAAATTTTTCAAGCGTTTTGCCAAAAGGCGGATTGCCCACAATCAAATCCACCTTGTCGCATTCATAGGCTAGAAAGTCTTTGCAAATCAATTCCACTTCAAAATTGTTAGGAATGCAATCTTTATATAAAATCTCTAAAATTTCTAAACTATTTTCATCAATATCTATACACTTTAAATAAACTTTTTTAACAGAAGTGTATTTTTTAAAAAGAGCGCTTAAAAAATTCCCACACCCTACACTTGGTTCTATGATAGTAACGCTCTCTTGTTTAAAGCTTGGCAACAACTTTGCTATTTCATTAATAATAAAAGGGTTTGTAAAATACGCGCTTTTTTCTATGCGTTTAGAATTAGACATTTCTGCCAAACTCACTAAACTCGCTCTTGCAATCTTGCTTTTATTTTCTAAAATAAATCGTTTCAAATTTTTTGGCTCTAATAAATGGTGTGTTTCAATAAGCTTAATGATTTCTTTATGTTCTAAGTGGGTTTGAGACATGAAGTTTTTTATTTTTATAGCAATTTGCTTAAAAATAATCGTTGGAACAGCTTCGCCGATACTTTGTCTTATATTCATTTCGTTTTGTTTGGAGATTTTTTCTTTTTCTTGTTGGTTAAGGGCGTTCAATTCTTGCAATTCTAAATCTAACCACTTAAAACGGCTAGGGATATTCATTAAAAGCATCAGCTCTCTAATGGAAAACACTCTATCATCTTTGGGGTGGATCGTGTTTTGACTAGCCATTTGGTCGTTTCTTGTATGAATGCAAGGGGCAACGCTATGATATTTTTGTCTTTTATATTTATCGCCATTTTTAGAAGCATTCAAGACAATCTTATTGCCAACAACTCTATGAGGCTTTTTATTTAATTCTGTATTCTCAAACGCGCTTTGTCCTTCTTTTAAATCCTTAATCCATTCTTGCATATGTTTTGGATAAGTTCTAAAACTATGATAAAAATCTGTGCTATCATACTCGCCCCAAGTGAGTGGTTTTAACGACCCTATCACTTCTTTCAAGGTTTTTTCTTGTTTGAAATCAGGAAAAAATTCTAATGCGCTTACAAAATCTTTAAACTCTTTACAAACTCCTATCACTAAAGTTCTTGTTCGGCTTGAATTAGCCCCAAAATTTTTAAAATTGATTATCTCATCATAGATCGTATAATCGCCACTCAAATTTTGCTCTATCATAGCTCCTATTTCTAGCAAATTGTCATTTTTGTCTATACAGCCTGTTTTATAAAAACTAGAGACATTTTCTAAAATAAAAAATCTGGGCTTGATTTGTTTGATAAGCTCAACGCTCTCAATAATCAAAGAATTTCGTTTGATTTCATCGTTTTTCTTTTTGTGATTGGCGACACTCATGCCTTGACAAGGTGGGGTTGCTATGATTAAATCAACCCTATCATTACCAAATTTTTTAGAATAAAGTTCTATTTGTTTTAAAATGTTTTCTTTTGTTTCTCGCTCTTTAATATCCCCACTAATGTAGCTTTCATTCAATTTGCATTTGTGGTTGATCCTTTGGATATTCAAGCGTTTTTCTAAAATTTCATTGGTAGCAATACATTCAAAACCTTCTTCTAAAAGCCCATAACACCCCACTCCCGCCCCAGAAAATAAAGAAATATAAGTTAAAGTTTTATCCAAAAGCATAGGGGCGTTAAAAGACTACATAAGATCCATTCATCTCAATGCTTCAAGCTTTCAATTTCTTTAAGCATGGTTTCAAAAGCTTCTTTAGTGCCTGCTCGCACGCTAGAAAACAAACTAAACACCACAATAGCTATGCTCGCTGCAATAAAGCCCGGAACGATTTCATAAATATCCAAAAAGCTTTTACCAAACTTGTCGTATAAAATCACCGTGCTAGCCCCAGAGAGCATGCCAGCAATCGCTCCGATTCGTGTCATTCTTGACCAAAAAAGCGAAAACAAAATCACCGATCCAAAGCTCGCGCCAAAGCCAGCCCATGCGTAACTCACAATGCTAAGAATGCTAGCGTTTTTATCCGTTGAAATGAAAAAAGCGATGCAAGCCACCCCTAAAACCGAAAGCCTAGAAATGATCATCACCAATTTTTGAGGGGCGTTTTTATTAAAAATCGTCGCATAGAAATCTTCAGCAATGGTAGAAGAGCTTACAAGCAGTTGCGAACTAGCCGTGCTCATCACCGCCGCTAAAATCGCGCTCAATAAAATGCCTGTGATCCAAGGGTTAAAGAGCAATTGACTCATCACAATGAAAATCTTTTCAGGATCTTGCAAGCTCAAATTAAATTTATGCACATACGCAACGCCCAAAAGCCCCATAGCGCATGCCCCAAGCAAAGAAATGACCATCCAAGAAATACCAATAGTGGTCGCTTTAGGCACATCTTTAATGGAGCGGATAGACATGAAGCGCACCAAAATATGGGGTTGTCCAAAATAGCCTAACCCCCAAGCAAGGCTTGAAATAATAGCGACTATGCTAGAGCCTTGCAAAAAAGAAAGGTTTTCAGGCTTGATTTCTCTAATGATTTTAATGCCCTCTCCAACCCCCCCAAGATGGATTATCATCACAACCGGCACCACGATTAAAGCGCTCATCATCAAAAGCCCTTGAATCAAATCCGTCCAGCACACCGCCTTATACCCTCCTAAAAAGGTGTAAGAAACAATAATCAGCGTGCCGATGCTCAAAGCGTAGGTGTATTGGATCCCAAAGGTCGCTTCAAAGAGTTTGGCTCCGCTCACAAGCCCTGAAGAAATATAGAAAATAAAAAAGATTAAAATCACAAAGGCTGAAATCAGGCGTAAAATGTGTTTGTCATCGCTAAAGCGCGTTTCAAAATAATCTGAAATGGTGATGGAATTAGCGATCACGCTCGTATAAATGCGCAAGCGTTTGGCCACAAAAACCCAGTTAATGAGCGCCCCCAAACTCAATCCTATGGCGATGTGTGAGTTGATAAGCCCTCCCACATACAAAGCGCCAGGTAACCCCATTAAAAGCCACCCGCTCATATCACTCGCACCAGCGCTCAAAGCGCTAATCACAGGGCCCATGGAGCGATCGCCTAAGAAATAGTCTTCGGTTGTTTCATTTTGTTTGTAAAAATAAAAACCAATGTAGAGCATTAACAGCGAATAAACGACAAACATCGTAACAATAGGGGTGCTTAAAACAACATGTCCCATTTTTGATCTCCTTTTTTGCAATCTTTATTTTTCAGCACAGCATGACTTGTGGCAAGCGGGTTGTTTTAAAACCCTTGATCCTAAATTCCCGTAACGATGATAAGAGATGCTAACCGATCGCTCTAAGTGGTAATACAGCAATTCAAAACGCCCGTTCAAGCAGGGTTTAGTCGTGGCTAAAACCATCCCTAGAGCGCTCGCTTGTTCGTGCAATAAATCCAAATCGCTTTTTAAATAACGGATACGATTGAAAGCATGCAATTTCTCGCTAAATTTTTGCAAGCTTTCATAAACGATAGGGGCGTTTGCTTGGAGTGCTTTTAAGCATTCTAAGAAAAAGGTTAAATCCTTGTTCGCTCGCTCGTTTTCTGCACTGATTGTTAAAGGGATTTGAGAGGTTAAACATGCCAAAGTAACGCCTAACATATCGCTTAAGGTGTCCTTTTCGGTGATGCGATAACCCACGCTTTTAACTTTAGTGTAGGAAAAAAGGTTGTCTTCGCCTCTGATTTTGACATAGTCTTTAGTCTGGCTGAATTCATGCTTGTAATGGTAAGCGTAGCTCTTTGCCATAAAAATCGTGCGCTTCAACTCATGCGTATGCTCATCATAGCCTTTTTGAGTTAGTCTTTCTAACGCTTCGCTTAAAGGGTTGGTTAAAGCGTGATCATCCTCTTCTTCTTGGTCAATATTCACAAATTGCGTGATATAGTTAAAAATGCCTACCTTCCTCCCAAACCCCACGGCGGATTTTTTGATCCCCCCAAAAGGCTGTCTTAAAACAATAGCCCCTGTGGTGGGTTTATTGATATAAATATTACCGGCTTCAATGCGTTCTAAATAATATTCCCACTCCCTTTCGTCTAAAGACTCTAACGCGCTCGTAAGCCCATAGCCGGTAGAATTGACTATGTCTATCGCTTCGTCTAAATCTTGCGCTTTTATCACGGATAAAATGGGCGTAAAAAGCTCGGTTTGGTGCGTGAAATCGCCCTTTTTGGTGCCGTATTTGATGCTTGGCTTCATCAAATAGGGGTTATCATTCACAAAGCTTGCTGGGATTTCGTAATTTTCATAGCTTTTCAATTCATCTATGGCTTTAATGACTTTTTCATTAGGCTTGTCCGCTAGAGCGCCGATTTTGTTTTTGAAATCAAAAGGATCGCCCACGCTAAGGCTTAGAGTCGCATCTATCAAAGTCTTTTTGAAATTCTCATCTTCATAGACTTCTTTTTCTAACACTAAAAGCGAAGTGGCAGAGCATTTTTGCCCCGAATTGCTAAAAGCTGAATGGATAACATTCTTAATCGCTTGATCCCTGTCTGCCATTTTACTCACAATGGTGGCGTTTTTACCGCCTGTTTCAGCACTCAAGGCTAAAGTGGGGTTAGCTTTTAGCATTTTATAAGCGGTGTCTTCGCCCCCCGTTAAAATGGCAAACTGGATGCTTTCATCTTTTAAAAGGTGTTCGCTAATATCGCTCCCTTTAGAGGGCAAGTAAATGAGCGCATCTCTAGGCACGCCCGCATCCCAAAAGCACTCACAAAGCTTATAACCCGTTACGCTAGACAAACTTGAGGGCTTGTAAATCACCCGATTGCCCGCAGCTAGGGGGGCAGCGATAGTGCCTACAGAAATGCCCACAGGGAAATTCCATGGAGCGATGACCACGCCCACGCCTTTAGGGGTGAATTTCGTTTTTTCATTTTGCTCTTGTAACACCCTTAAGCTATAAGGGTAAAACTCTAAAAAGTCAATGGCTTCGCTCACTTCAGCGTCCGTTTCAGCGAAAGTCTTACCCACTTCTAAAGCCGAAATCCCTACTAAATCGCCTCTCCTTTCTCTAAAAAGCTGGGCGGTTTGACTCATTAAGGCATGGATTTCTGTAAAGCTTTTTTGACTGAAATGACTCTTATCGCTTTTAGCCACTTCTAGAGCTTTTAAAATCGCTTCTTTATCCGCTAAATGCACGCTGGCGATTTTTTTATGATGGATTTTATCAAAGACTTCCAAAGGGGTTAAATTAGGATCTTCAAACCTCCCATCTATTTCTGGGTAAAGCTCTAAAATAGGAGCGTTATGCATTTTATCGCGCACTTTTTTAGCCCACTCTCGGTTGGCTTTTAAAATAAAATCGGTATCGCTTTCGTTTTTAAAGGAGTGGTTTGGGTAGGTGGTATGCCCGCTTTGCTTGGCGTTTCTGTCTTGGGTCCTGTGGGTGGCATTGTCTAAAGTGGCGATTCCTTTAAGGCTGTTTAAAAAGCGTTGCTCTTGGTCTTTCCATTCGCTCGTGCCTACTTTGAGGTTGAAGAAAGCTTTCATGAAATTATCGCTTGAGGTGTTTTCATCTAACCTTCTCACCAAGTAAGCGATCGCATTGTTGAAATGCGCTTCATCGCACACCGGCGCATAAAGAATGAGCTTGTGCATTTCTTTTAATTCCTGGCTCGCTTGCAAGCTCATGCCCTCTAGCATTTCAAAGCTAAAATGCTCCAACACAATAGGGTCATTAAGGGCATGGATGCGCGTATAGACATAAGCGATTTCAAAAATATTATGGCTCGCTGCACCAACATGAATGTATTTATAATTATCGCCCTCTAAAACAAAATCCAGCATTTTATTGTAATTAGAATCGGTGTCTTGCTTATTGGAAAATGTGGGTAACGCCCAGTCTTTCACGGAAGCGATCGTCTCTTCGCTCTCCATGTTCGCTCCCTTAACAAAGCGGATTTTAATGGGCTTTAACCCTTTTAAAACCCTTTCTTTAGAAAAAGCGTGCAGTTTTTTCAAATATTCATAAGAATCAGGGATATAAGCTTGCAACACAATACCGGCGTTCAAATCAAATTTAGCGATAGACTCCATAAAAGACTCCACCGTGAGCTCTAAATCCCTAAATTCTTCCATATCTAAGTTGATGAATTTAGGCATGCCTTGCTTTTTTTCTTCTTCTAAGGCTAAAGAATAGAGAGCGTCTAGGCGTTTGACAATCTCTTTTTTAGAGTATTCAAAATCAAGGATATTGATTTGAGAAAAAATCGTCGTGATTTTAATGGAAATGTATTGGATGTAGTTGGATTTTAGGGCTTGAGAGTATTTTTCAAAACGCGCATTAGCTTCTTCTTCGCCTAAAACCTCTTCGCCAATAAAATTCACGTTCAAAATGATTTTTTCATTTTTTCTTTTTAAAATCCGCTCTTTTAATTGGCTCTCTTCTTGATCCAAGACCATCGCTTTCGTGTCGCTTCTGATTTTATTGACAAAGAAAGGCACGCTCATATCAGGGAGCATTTTCCCAAAGCTTAAAAACCCCATTAAAAGCAATTTTTCAAACGGAGAAAAAATCTCACGGCTTTTGTATTTGTCTAAAACATGCTCAATCATTTCAAAGCGGGCTTTATTGTCCAGGCATCTAAAACTCCGATCCATAAGCTCTATGAGCATGACTTTGTTTTCAGGGTTGTTTAAAAGCTTTTGCATTTTAGAGTGGAACGCTTTTTCTTGTTCGCTCAAATGGTTACTGATACTATCTTGCAGTTTTTTAGCTAATTCTAGTGAATCGTCAATGATTTTTTGCATGAGCTTACCTTTTATTTAAGAATTTGGCTTGATTGTAGCATGTTTTAAGCGGGTGGCTTTAAGTCTTATGGGTTGGTAATGTTTTTTAATTTTAAATTTTGTTCTAGAGGTAATTAATTCTCATTCCAACCTTTTTGAGTTTATCACGCATTTTTACACAATGATAAGAATTTGAGTGATAATTTGTATTGTTTTTAGCTTCATTTACTTTTCGTTTAAAAATGAATTATAAAATTCGCATCGTGTAATTTAAAGTTTAGCTTATTCAATTAAACGATTTTAAATTAAACGGATTTATAACAAATTTTACAAAACAAAGGATATAAAATGAAAACAATTAAAAATGGTATTATGATTGGCACACTCGGTGCGTTGTTATTGAGCGGTTGTTCTAGCTTTGATACTCAGCGTTTCGCTTGTCTCCCTAAAGACCATTCTTCAAAAGACGCTTCTACCAAAAAAGAAGCGCAATACATGCCTAAGGGCTTTTTTGACCCTTATTCTTCTAACTTAAACCACTGGGATTCTACATTCTAGGGGTTTGTTAGAGGGGGCGAAAGGGGGGGATAATAAAGCTCATTTTAAGTTTTCCCAAATTACAATAACAATTTTATTAACATTGATATGATATAAGAGGAGATATTCTTACGAGTGGTGCTCATATTGTAGAAAATACGAATAATGAGAAAATAGAAAATACGATTACTTTAAACCCAACTGCTTCCACTCCCCCCCTCCAATAATGAAGAGCTTTTAAAATCTATTAGAGATCTTAAAGATCGCGTTAAAAAATTAGAAGACAAATTAGAAGACTTTGAACCCCTTAGAAAAATCTCTCATCTTATAGGCTCTTTCTTTTCGCTTGGAAAATCTTCTAACGACACCCAAGAAAACTCAAAAGACGCTCAAAAATCCACCAATTTCCAAGAGAAATACACCAAGCCGACTGAAACCACCGAGCTGACTGAAAAAAATCAGAGGCTAACCACAGAAAAAACAGAATTAAATAACAAGATTACTGGATTAGACACAGAAAAAGAAAGGCTAGAAAGAGAAAATAAAAATCTAACCACAGAAAAAGAAAACCTAACCACAGAGCTATCAACAGCAAAAAGCCAAGCCGAAAAAACGAGCCAAAAACTAAACGAACTAGAGCAAAGACACGCTCCATACCAAAAATTAGAAAAACTCTATGAAGTCTTTTTGGAAGTCAAAGATCGCTTGAATTTTAATTTTGTAGCAACAACTCACAGCGCAATGGATTTGATCGCATCTGTTCTTAGCGATAGCAAATACTATGTAGAAAGCCTTTATAACAAAGCGAGCCAAGAATTAAGCGATAAGAGGAGCGATAAGGGCGAAAAATTAGCTGAATTGTTTGATTTGCTTTTTGAGTACATTAAGGATAGTAAATTTGAGCGTTTGAAAGAGCCAAGTGCTTATGACCATTCATGCAAAACGCTATACTCAGAGCAAAACGCTTCTCAAAAGAAGCAAAGAGTGGTCTTAAGAGGCTACACATACGACAAAAAAATAGCATGTCACACTATCGTGGATATGGGATCATAAAATGGGAACATTGATAGAAAAATGGTTTGGCTTCTCTCCAATCAGAGAAGAATTAGAAGCGCGTATCGGTGAGTTAGAAGACGAAAACACCGAGTTGTTAAGAGAAAGAGAATACTTAGCTGCAGAAACTAGCGAGTTAAAAGACGCTAACAACCAATTACGGCAAGCTTTAGAAAACTCTAACGCTCAATTAGCACAAGCTAAAGAAAAAACAGCCAAAGAAAAAACCGAGCTGGAGCGAGAAATCGCGTGCTTAAAGAGTTTAGAGGCTATAGACAAAAGCGATCTGGACTTGGATAACAAGCGTTTAGCGAGCACAAACCAGGATTTAAAACGCCAAAACCGAAAATTAGAAGAAGAGAACATCGCCCTCAAAAAGGAGGTTGGTAATGTCATTGCGTGAGTTAGAAAATAAAAACGCCGAATTGTTAAGAGACAGAGAAAGGTTATTTACAAAAAATAGAAAGCTAGTCGCAGAAAGAGATTTTCTAACCTATCAGCTTAATGCATCACAAAAGCAAGTGCAAGCGTTAGAACAATCTCAGCAAGCTTTAAAAAATGAAAAAGCCGGGCTGACTCACGAAAACACCAAGCTAAAAAATGAAAAAACAGAGCTGACTGAAAAAAATCAGAGGCTAACCACAGAAAAAACAGAATTAAATAACAAGATTACTGGGTTATCAACAGAAAAAGATAATCTAACTAAAGAAAAAGAAAACCTAACTAAAGAAAAAACAGAACTGATTGAAAAAATCAAAGTGCTAGCCACAGAAAGAGATGAGCTTATCGTATCGCACCAAGAAAAAAGCGATCTGGACTTGGATAACAGGCGTTTAGCGAGTGCAAACCAGGATTTAAAACGTCAAAACCGAAAATTAGAAGAAGAGAATATCGCCCTCAAAGAGAGGGTTGATGGCTTGAAAGAGCAACTCTTCACATTGCAACCACAAAAACCACAATAAAGGAAATATCATGGTAAACCCCTTACAAAGTTTAAGACTGCCTCTTGGCCACCCCTTAGTAGAGAAGCTGTGCAAGCTGTCTTTAAACAATAAAGCCGCATTCAATGAAAAAAGTAAAGTCAGTTACAAAGAAGAAGTGTCAAAAGAAGATCGAACTAAGTTTGAACAAGCGCTGCGGGTGCTTCATGCGATCGTCAATAATGAGACTTCTTTAAGGTATCTTTCTGATGAGAATCAAAAATTCATAGAGGGTTTAGCACAAGCTGACAAGATCACTAATGAGCTTGTGGAAAAAACCTTAGAGATCGTTTCTACTAGCGATGTGGATGTGGATTTTGAAAAATTTAAAAAATTGATGCTCAAGGTGGATAGTGTAGCGGTAGGCCTTAAGAGCTATAGCCAAAGCCAATTGCTTGATTTAAACGGAGGGCATTGGGATTTAGAGGTGCCTAGCGCGCCTAAAGAAAGCGTAACCTTTAGGTTTGATAATTTACCCAAAGACTCTAGCAGCAAAGAAGAGAATTTCTATGCCCGTTCAAGTTTGAAAGACTTAAACAAGCAGGGTGTTGTCGCTATTGACTTTGGGACTAAAAGCACGACCGCAAGCTATATGGATAAGACAGGAACATACCGCTTACTCTCTATTGGCGGGCTAGTAGATGACACAAGCCTAACCAAGTTTGAAAACCCCACGATCATGGAGTTTAGATATAAAGAAAACTTTCGTAACGCTTATAACGCGCTAGATCACCGCCCTTTCACAGAAAAGAACGATATAGAAGTGGCGCATGAAGCCCAAAAGAATGCTACAGGCGTTAAAGGGAATGATTTGTATCGGTTTTTTTCTCAATTGAAGCAATGGGCTGGAGCGGATGAAAAACAGAATTTTAGGGATTTTGAAGAGGATTTTTCTTTAGAGAGCTTCACTAACTGCACGGGTTTTAACCCCATAGAAATCTATGCTTACTGCATCGGACGCTGCATCAACAACATGCAAAATGGCGTGTTTTTGAAATACTTTTTATCCTACCCCATCAAGTATGAAAAGCATCAGGCTGAAAAAATCAGAGAGAGTTTTGAAAGAGGCTTGAAAAAATCCTTACCCAGGCATGTTTTTGACGATGAAAAAACGGCTAAAGCTTTCAAAGTGGAATTAAAAGCGAGCGAGCCTTGCGCGTATGCCATTAGCGCTTTAAAAAGCTATGGGTTTGATAAAACAGCAAAATTAGACAAGCCCATTTATTACGGGGTGTTTGATTTTGGGGGCGGGACGACGGATTTTGACTTTGGCAAATGGGAAAAAACGCTAACCCTAAATTCGCTTACAAAATGACGCATTTCAGCGGTGGAGGGGATAAATATTTAGGCGGTGAGAATTTATTGGAATGGTTGGCTTGGGAAGCGTATGCCAAAAATTTCCAAGAGCTGAAAGCAAAAGACATCGTCATCGCTAAGCCCAACTATGACAGGATCGATACGCAACGCTTTGGATCGTTTATGCAAAACTCCAGAGAAGCGCGCTTGAATTTGCAAGAGATCGCTTCTCAATTACGCCCTTTTTTAGAAAATCTAGACGCTAATATCATAGAAGCGATAGAAGAAGGCGAAGAGTTTGAGATAGAAGGCTTTGAAAAGGAATTTAAAGTCCAGCTGTTTGATAGGAATGGGAATGAAGTAGAAGAAGACGGATTCAAAGTGGATTGCAAAGAGCTTTTAAAATTCTTAAAAGACAAGATAGATGACGGCGTTGCCAACTTCTTTGCCGGATTTTCTAAAGTGATGGCTGAAAACATTGATGATCAGTGTCGGGCGTTTCACATTTTCTTAGGCGGGAATGCGAGCCGTTCGGTGTTGGTCAAACAAGCGTTTGAAAACGCCAAAGAAAAGCAGCTCAAAGATTATAAGCAAAAGACTTCTAAAGATGATTTTAAATTCATTCTTTATGAGCCGCTAGGCACAGAAGCCTCAGACAAACAGATTTTAGAGCTTACAGGAGAAGATGTCTCTAACACGCCCGCTTATTTGAAGCCCACTTGCAAAACCGGGGTGGCTTTTGGGCTTTTAGAAAGCAGACCCAAAGCAGGCGGGATTGAAAGGCCCTCCATAAGCGCCAACCCTGTGTTTAAATACGATTTAGGCATTGAGATAGAGGGGAAATTCCACGCTAAAATCCATAGGGATTCTTTAAAGCCTAATGAATACCAGATTTTCCAAACTAAAGAGAAATGGGGAGGCTTTGATGAGCTAGAGATACGCTACAGCGACAAAGCCCTAGCCAACACCAACACTCTAAACATTCAAGACACGCAAATGATTCCCATAGCGCTAGAAGAACATGAAGAAGTGGATGTGAAAGTGTGCTGCGTGGATTCCCAAAGCATTAAAGTGGGGCTGTTTAAAGACGGCCAATTAATCTATGAAAGCGAGGCAGAAAAATTATGATGACTAAGAACGCTTACGCGTTTGTCGTGATTGAAGAAAAAATTATGGCATTTAAACACACCAAAGATAAGGGGCTAATCCCTATCACTGAAAGCTTTGCGCCTTTAAAAGAGGGCTTTTTGAAAAGTTTTAAAGAGCGTTGCAATTTGGAATTTTTAGAAAACTTAGACCTTTTGTTTTTGTATGATTACCCGTTTTCAAGCGAGGTTTTTTCCTTGTGTAAGGATTTAAAAAATTCCATTTGGGACAGGAAGCTTGTGGTAGCGCTAGTGGAGGCTTTAGAGGGGTTTAAGGATTGGAATTTGTCTCTTAAAATAGAAGACAAGCATTCTAACAGCTTGGGTAATGGCATTCAAAAATTGCTCACCAACGCTGATTTAGGGAGCAACCATAAAACAATCGTGATAGACAGCATGAAAACATACCACCAAAGCCAGCAAGAAAAATACAAAAGAGAAAGAGGCGAAACGCTAGAGGTTCGCCCCACAATACCCCCTAGCTATGGGGGTGGAAGCATTAGAATCAGCGGCGATAAAAAGCCTGATTTTGATGAAGAAAATTTTTAAAAGAAAGGACAACCGATGAGCAAAGTGCAAATGGATACCGAAGAGGTCAGAGGGTTTGCGGAACATTTAGAACGCTTTAAAGAGTTATTGAATGATGAAGTGAATGACTTGAGCAACCATTTCCATAATTTAGAATCATGGCAAGACGCTAAAAGAGAGAGATTTAGCGAGGTGGTGGATAACTTGAAAGGCACTTTCAATGAATTTGATGAGGCCGCACAAGAGCAAATCGCATGGCTTAAAGAGAGGATTAGGGTTTTAGAGCAAGATTATTAAGGGGTGGTTTATGGCTGAATGGAAAACGGACACAGAAGAAGTCAAAGAGGTTGTTGGAAGATGCAGGGAATTTAAAAGAACCCTGCAAGAAGAAAAATGCAGTCCATTTATCAAAGACCTTGATAGTTACGCGCTAAAAATCATAGTAGAGTGCAGAAAAATTGAAATGCAATTGGAAAAAGCCATAGGAGAATTAAAAAAAGCCATAAAGGAGCGAAGTGGTTTTTGGGGATTTCTTGGGGAGCTTGGGAGAGATTTTGGTAATGCGGTAGGGTCGGTTATCCCTCCTGTTAAATTAGGCGCTGAAGCTTGTGAAAAGGGCTTAAACCTTATGGAAGACAATATAGAAAAATGGGAACACAATGTAAGGTTATTAGAACGAATGCTTGAAATCTACGCCACTCAAGCCAAAGCGAGCGTGGATCTTGTGAATCAAGCTTGGGAGAGCGTTAAAAAGAGGTTGCATTTTTATACTGATAAGCACCAGGAATTTATCAGGCGTTTGAAACAAGCGAGCGATGCGATAGATAACGAATACAACTTTCCAACCCCAGGCGTTTTAATGGAATACGATTTTGAACGGCCTACTATCTCTTATACCCCTAAAAAAAGCGTTTTTAATGAACGATTGAAAGATTTGAGGGAAGATTTTAGCTTTTCTTTATACGCTGATTTGAAAGACAGAATCAACGCTTCTTCTAAGCCAGATCGCGCTAAAGCGTCTAAAGATCGAGAGTTGGAAAAAAATCTAGAGGATTTGATGCCAAGCGTTTTAGGCGTGCCTTCTTATAACGAAAGCTTGACTCTAGCCAAAAATCATTGCGTTAAAAACTGCAAGAAAGTTTTACAAGATTTTGCAGAAAAAATCAAAGAAGCCCCTAACGATTCAAACGCTATCAATGAAGCTTTTGATAATTTAGAAACAGAGTTGGAGCGCGCTACAGAAAATTTGAGCCAAAAAATAGCGCCCATCTTAGAGCAGTATGAAAACTATAAGCGCCAAGCGTTGGGTTATGGCGAGTTTTTAGAAAAAGAAAAAGAGAACTTTATTGTAGATGAGCAAAACCCCTATCCGGAAGAAGTCCGCTTTAATGAGTTGCGTTTAGCGGAATTTGATAGCGTTTTTAGCGTTATTGTGCCTTTAGAGGATTTAGACAAAACCGCATGCGCTCATCATGCCCTAAAGGCTTTAGAAGCTACGCTTAAAGACAACGGTTTGGGCTTTGATGCGACAGAGTTGGAACAGATCGCAAAAGATTTCATTCCTAAGGGGTATTTGTGGCATTTTGACGCGAACGTTTTAGGGAATGTGGCGTTGGTGAGAGAAGAGTTATTATTATGCGTGAAGCACACGAAAGGATATTCACTATGGACAGAATTTCTACAGAAACAGAATTGAATTGGGAATTTGTAGAGCCGCTCAATGACAAGGCGTTGAATGGGTTAGAAGATCAATTAAAAATGGGGTTGATCGATGCGTTTAAGGACTTTATCAGGCGATCAAACTATGGTTTTAGCCAATGGCGTTCTTTTATGGTGGGAAACAAGTCTTACGCATTCAAACATGTTTTGAACTTCAATTTAGAGGGCAAGGGCTTATTTGCTGATTTTATGCAGAGCTTAAAAGAATGGTTAGAGCCTGAAGAAATTATCTTCGCTAATGACGGGTATGGGGGGTATTATCTTTTGAATATGGCTAGCGATGTGGTGCTGTTTTTAGACACTGATGATGGCTCAAAACATGCGCTGTTGCACCTTAAAATGTTTTTGAAAAAACTGGAATCAAGGGGTTAAAATGCTTTCTCATGAAGTTTATTTGGAGGGTTGCACCCTTGAATTAAGAAAGATTTGCGATGATTTTGAAAAAAATGCCATGCAAGATGATTTAGGGCAGAAACTTAAAAGTGAGGCGCTAGAGGACATGCTAAAAATCGCGCATGATTTAGAAAATTTAGAGCAGGAAACTCAATACCAAAGAAGAAAAATCAACGAGCAAATTGAAGAAGCCAAGTCTTTGGAGGGGCGAATTGATATGAATTTCCATCCACCAAGCGAAATTGATAAGCTTATGCGTGAAGCCAAAGAGCATGAAAGAGAAGCTAAGAGGCGCTATGATGAATATCTTAAGGATAAAGATGATTGATGCGGGTAATTTATTAAAAGAACTGGACGACGCCTTAGATAAAGTTATCGCTAAAAAAGAGCCAGAGAGTTTTCTTAGGCCATCCACTTTAAAAATAGAGGACTATCAAAAGAGTATCAGGCAAATTCAAGCGCAATTCACAGACGCGCCACAATTCAATGAAATAGGCACTTACCCACAATTTTTAAGCTGTGGTTTATTGGAAATTAAAGGCAAGAATGGCGCTAATATGGATTTTTGCTTGCCTAAAGTTTATCCTTTCCCTCCTAAAAGTTTGTATATAGAGCATGAAAAAGACGGGCAGTTTTTGAGAGAAATGCTCATGCGCTTACTCTCCAGCACGCCTTTAGTGCAACTGGAAGTGATTTTGATTGATGCACTGAGCTTGGGGGGCATTTTCAATCTGGCCAGAAGGCTTTTAAATAAAGACAATGATTTTATTTACCAGCAAAGGATTTTAGCTGAAAGCAAGGAAATAGAAGAAGCCCTAAAGCATTTGTATGAATATTTAAAGGTTAATTTGCAAGAAAAATTGGCCGGTTTTAGAGATTTTGCGCATTATAATGAAGAAGCCAAAGACCGCTTGCCTTTAAAAGCGCTTTTTTTAAGCGGGGTGGATGCTTTGAGTAAAGACGCACTTTATTATTTGGAAAAGATCATGCGTTTTGACTCTAAAAATGGGGTTTTGAGCTTTGTCAATTTGGAGAGCGAAAAAAACAATCAATCCGCAGAAGACTTGAAAAAACATGCGGAGTTTTTTAAAGATACGACAAGTTTTGAACGCTTTAAATACCTTAATGTGGAAGTGATCAACGATCAAGGTATTAAATCCCAACACATGCAAGACTTCGCTGATAAAATCAAAGCGTATTACGAGAAAAAGAAAGCAGTTAAAAGGGAGTTGAAAGCCTTACAAAAAGACGAAAAATTTTGGACTAAAAGCTCTCAGTATGAAGTAAGCGTGCCGGTGGGGTGGGATATTAACCATAAGGAAGTGTGTTTTGAAATCGGTAACGCACAAAACCACACGCTCATTTGCGACCACAGCGGGAGCGGGAAATCCAATTTCTTGCATGTGTTGATCCAAAATTTAGCCTTCTACTACGCGCCCAATGAAGTCCAACTTTTTTTATTAGATTATAAAGAGGGAGTGGAATTTAACGCATACACAGATCCGATTTTAGAACATGCGAGATTGGTGAGCGTGGCGAGTTCGGTGGGTTTTGGTGTTAGTTTTTTAAGCTGGCTTTGTGATGAAATACAAAAAAGAGCCGAGCTGTTCAAGCAGTTTAATGTGAAAGATTTAAGCGATTACCGAAAGCATGAAAAAATGCCCAGATTGATTGTAGTGGTTGATGAATTTCAGGTGCTTTTTAGCGACAACTCCACTAAAGGGAAAGAGAGCGTGGAACGATCTTTAAACACTCTGCTTAAAAAGGGCCGCAGCTATGGAGTGCATCTAGTTTTAGCCACTCAGACCATGCACGGCGGTGAAATTGATTCAAGCTTTAAGGCTCAAATCGCTAACCGCATCGCTTTGCCTATGGATGCAGACGACAGCACTAAAATTTTGGACGATGATGCGGCTTGTGAGCTTGTCAGGCCAGAAGGCATTTTCAACAACAATGGGGGCATCAAAAATACCACACTAAGATGAGTATCCCTAAAGCCCCTGATGATTTCAAATCTTTTCTCACAAAAATACACGCTGAATTTAACCAAAGAAATCTCATCTCCATAGATCGTAAAATCTATAATGGCGAGACACTTTTAAAAATGCCCAATATCCTTAAGGCTAATGAAATGCGTTTGCATCTGGGCAAAAAAGTGGATTATGAGCAAAAGGACCTGATAGTGGAGTTTGAAAGTAACGAATCGCATTTGTTGGTGGTGAGCCAAGATTTAAACGCTCGCATCGCTTTAATGAAGCTTTTCACTCAAAATTTCAAGACCGCCAACAAAGAGTTGCTCTTTTATAACGCCGAAAAACGCCTTGTGAGAGAACTTGATGGGTTGAAAAAACACCACATCACGCCCATGCAAAGCCCTCTAGGGAGCGTTTTAGACACCGCCATGAGCCCTAACAGCGTGCTTGTGATAGACAATCTCAACGAAGCCAAAGAGTTGCACGACAAAATAGGGGTGGAAAAGTTAAAATCGTTTTTAGAAAAAGCCATAGACAACGAGCAGTATTGCGTCATTTTTGCGCATGACTATAGGCAAATTAAAAATAATTACCATCTTGACAAGTTAAAAGATTTGTTAAACAACCACTTCAAGCAATGCCTGGCCTTTAGGTGCAATGGGGAAAACTTAAACGCTCTCCAAAGCGGTTTACCTTTACCAAGCGAACTCAACGCGCTATTGATAGAGCTTTCCAAAGACAGCCACACTGAGTTTAGGCCCTTCAGCTTACAAGATTAAAAAAAGGGGGGAGTTAAAAAAGAGAGTTAAAAAAGAGAGTTAAAAAAGAGAGTTAAAAAAGAGAGTTAAAAAAGAGAGTTAAAAAAGAGAGTTAAAAAAGAGAGTTAAAAAAGAGAGTTAAAAAAGAGAGTTAAAAAA
>NZ_CBPT010000014.1:0-41111 GCF_000476855.1 Helicobacter pylori SA221C | reverse complement strand
AAAGAAACCCAAAGCCTTGAAGCGATAACACAAGCGAAAACGAGTGCTAATAATGAAATAAGCGAAAATAAAACGCAAGCGATAACTAACATTAACGAAGCGAAAACGAACGCCAACAACGAAATAAGCGAAAATAAAACGCAAGCGTTAACTAACATTAACGAAGCCAAAGTTAGCGCTACAAATCAAATTAACACCAATAAGCAAGAAGTTTTAAACAACATCACGCAAGAAAAGCAACAAGCCACAAGCGAGATCACGGAAGCCAAAAACCGATCATTATCAAAACATTGATTTTTTTGAGATTGAATAAGGCGTGTTAAAAAACCACTATAATACCCCTAAAAAATGCGAGTTTTAAAGATGCCTTTATTTGATTTAAAAAGCCCCTATCCACCAGCAGGCGATCAGCCCCAAGCCATAGAAGCTTTAACAAAAAGCTTGAAAAATAACAACCATTATCAAACTCTAGTGGGGGTTACAGGGAGCGGTAAGACTTATACGATGGCCAATATCATCGCTCAAACCAATAAACCCACTTTGATCATGAGCCATAATAAGACCTTATGCGCACAGCTTTATAGCGAGTTTAAGGCGTTTTTCCCGCATAATAGGGTGGAGTATTTTATCTCCCACTTTGATTACTACCAGCCTGAGAGCTATATCCCTAGGAGGGATTTATTCATTGAAAAAGACAGCTCTATTAACGATGATTTGGAGCGTTTGAGATTGAGCGCAACCACCTCGCTTTTAGGTTATGATGATGTGATCGTGATAGCGAGCGTTTCGGCTAATTATGGTTTGGGTAACCCTGAAGAATATCTAAAAGTCATGGAAAAAATCAAAGTGGGTGAGAAGCGCGCTTACAAGAGCTTTTTATTAAAGCTAGTGGAAATGGGTTATAGCCGTAATGAAGTGGTGTTTGATAGGGGGAGCTTTAGAGCGACTGGGGAATGCGTGGATATTTTCCCCGCTTATAATGACGCTGAATTTATTAGGATTGAATTTTTTGGCGATGAGATAGAAAGGATTGCGGTCTTTGACGCTGTAGAAAAAAATGAAATCAAGCGCTTGGATTCTGTCATGCTTTATGCGGCCAGTCAGTTTGCCGTAGGGAGTGAAAGATTGAACTTAGCCATTAAAAGCATTGAAGATGAACTCGCTTTAAGATTGAAATTTTTTAAAGAGCAGGATAAAATGCTTGAATACAACCGTCTCAAACAACGCACTGAGCATGATTTAGAAATGATTAGCGCGACCGGTGTGTGTAAGGGCATTGAAAATTACGCGCGCCATTTCACCGGTAAAGCCCCTAATGAAACGCCTTTTTGTTTGTTTGATTATTTAGGGATATTTGAGCGGGAGTTTTTAGTCATTGTGGATGAAAGCCATGTGAGTTTGCCTCAGTTTGGGGGGATGTATGCAGGGGATATGAGCAGGAAAAGCGTTTTAGTGGAATATGGTTTTAGATTGCCTAGCGCTTTAGACAACCGCCCTTTAAAATTTGATGAATTCATCCATAAAAATTGCCAGTTCCTTTTTGTGTCCGCTACGCCCAATAAGCTAGAATTAGAGCTTTCCAAAAAGAATGTCGCTGAGCAAATCATTCGCCCTACAGGGCTTTTAGACCCTAAATTTGAAGTGCGAGACAGCGATAAGCAAGTCCAAGATTTGTTTGATGAAATCAAGTTAGTGGTGGCTAGAGATGAAAGGGTGCTCATCACCACGCTCACTAAAAAAATGGCAGAAGAATTGTGCAAATATTATGCTGAATGGGGCTTGAAAGTGCGTTACATGCATAGTGAAATTGATGCGATTGAACGAAATCACATTATCCGCTCTTTAAGGCTTAAAGAATTTGACATTTTAATAGGGATTAATCTTTTAAGAGAAGGGTTGGATTTGCCTGAAGTCTCTTTAGTAGCGATCATGGATGCGGATAAAGAAGGGTTTTTAAGGAGTGAAACAAGCCTCATTCAAACCATGGGGCGAGCCGCTAGAAACGCTAATGGCAAGGTTTTATTATATGCTAAAAAAACCACTCAAAGCATGCAAAAAGCCTTTGAGATCACGAGTTACAGGCGCGCCAAACAAGAAGAATTCAATAAAATCCATAACATCACCCCCAAAACCGTTACTCGCGCTTTAGAAGAGGAATTGAAATTAAGAGACGATGAGATTAGAATCGCTAAAGCCTTAAAAAAGGACAAAATGCCTAAAAGCGAAAGGGAAAAAATCATTAAAGAATTGGATAAAAAAATGCGAGAATGCGCGAAAAATTTGGATTTTGAAGAAGCGATGCGCTTGAGAGACGAAATCGCTCAATTAAGAACGCTTTAAAAACTATAAGTGTAGTTGAAATAAACCGAGTAATTGCGCCTGAAATCAACTTGGTATAACAAGCTGTTGATCCCGTATTCTAAAAATCGTAAAACTTTGAGGACATCTTCACTATTATTGCTAATGTTATTCATGGAATAATAATGGTTAAAATAATAAGTGGGGATTTTAATCCCAAAGCCAAATTGGTTGTGTTCATTCCCTAAACGAACCCCTAAATCCACCAAAAACTGGAAGCCATTTGGATCCACTTTCCCGCCAAAAGTGTCTAAAAGAAGAGCTTGATACAACAATTCATCGCTCAATTTGCCATACACTCCAGCAAAAGCAATCCCCAGATTGAACCCGGCAAAAAACTTATCCCCATTATAAGCGTTAAGCAATAAATCCATATAAGTGCCGTAAGTGGAAATGATAATAGACTGCGATTCTTTTTGGCCATAAAGAGAAGCGCTCAAATCATAAAATAACCCCCACCTAAAGCCAAACCACTTCGTTTCTTCATGCTTACCCACCCATTTATAGCCTACCTGAACGCCAAAACCATTAGACACATACGAATTTTTAAAAACAGGGCTTAAGCCATCGCTAAAAATAATCTGGCTCTTATTGAATTGCTGGGATAAATTCAAGTTGCTGTAGTTGTGCTGGATGCTCCCCAACTGATACCCAAGCCCCAAATAAAATGCCGATCTATCCGCATAGCGTTTGATGGGCGAAACCACCTTTTTATTAAAAAAAGTGTAATCCCCTTTAGTCAAAACAGCTTTAAAACTATCCGCATGCAAGGCATAAGAAAGCCCTAAAATTAAGTATAACGCTCGTTTCAAAAAACCCCTTAAAACTTCAATTTTTACCGCTTATTTTATAGTTTTGTTTTTGTAAAAACGCGCCTTATCCAAACACCCTTTTAAAAATCGCCCCCACATTTTTAGTGTAATAGCTGTATTCAAAACATGCTTTGATTTCGTCCTCGCTCAAATATTTTTTCAAGCGTTCATCGTTGAGTAGGGCGTTTAAAAACAAATTTTCATCAGCGTTTTTAAAAGCGCCTTGTTGCAAAACCTCCCATATTTTCATCGCATTTTCTTGCACGATAGAATAGCTCTCTTCTCGGCTCAAACCTTTTTTAGGCAATTCCAATAACACCCGTTGCGAAAAGACTAGCCCCCCACTCAAAGCTAAATTTTTAAGCATGTTTTTAGGATAAACCACCAAATTTTCAATCACGCTATTCAGGCGGCTGAGCATAAAATCGCTCGTGATAAACAGATCGGGCAAGGCAAAACGCTCCACAGAGCTATGGCTCATGTCCCTTTCATGCCATAAGGCGACATTTTCTAGCATAGGGGTCGTAAAAGAGCGAATCACCCTGCAAAGCCCAGTGATATTCTCGCTCAATATGGGGTTTCTTTTGTGAGGCATCGCCGAGCTTCCTTTTTGCCCTGTTGAAAAAGCTTCTTCCACTTCATAGACTTCACTGCGTTGCAAATGGCGGATATTGACAGCGATTTTTTCACAACTGCTCGCTAAAAGAGCCAGATCGCATGCAAGCCTAGCGTAGCGGTCCCTTTGAATGACTTGATTATTGATATTGGCGGTTTTTAAGCCTAAAAATTCGCACGCTAATTCTTCTAATTCTAAGGGGGCGTGCGCGAAATTCCCCATAGCCCCACTGATCGCTCCCACGCTGATAAATTCCATCGTTAAATCTAAGGCTTTTAAATGCCGTTTGATCTCATCAGCAAAAAGGGCTAACACTAAGCCAAAAGTAATGGGTTCGCCAAACACCCCATGGCTTCTGCCCACCATTAGCGTGTCTTTATGCTCTAAAGCCTTGCTTTTAAGGGTTTCATAGAGGTTTTTAACGCCTTTTTGAATGAGGTTTAAGCTTTTGGTCATCAATAACGCCATAGCCGTATCAATGCAATCGCTAGAAGTGATCCCATAATGAAAAAAGCGCGATTCTTCGCCCAGGCTTTCAGCCACGCAAGTAGTGAAAGCGATTAAATCATGCTTAGTGGTTTTTTCAATTTCTTTGATGCGTTCAAGATTGAATGCCGCCTTTGAGCAGATTTTTTCACAATCGCTATCTTGGATTTGCCCAAGCTTGTTCCACGCCCTAACGACAGCTTTTTCCACTTCTAAATAGGTTTCAAACTTGGTTTGCTCATTCCATAGGGCTTTCATTTCTTCATTCGCATAGCGTTCTAACACCGACAATCCTTAAAATTAAAATGGGATTTATGTTACTTTAAAGGGGTTTAAAAAGTCAAGGGGGAAAACCACACAAGACGCAACAAAGCGCCTTGATTTGAGAGGAGGGTTATACTTTAGCTTCTTCTCTGCGTTGCAAGTATTCCCAACGCTCATTCACATCTTTTTGCAATTCTTCAATAATGTGTTCGTTTTCTTTTTTGAAAAGGTGTTTGAAGCGTTTTTGTGCCCCTAAATAATCCCTTACAGGAATGATATTTCTTGGGCGGTAAGTGATTTTCAATTCCCTGCCATTAAAGATTTCAAATAGGGGGAACATCAAGCTATCCACAGCCATATCCGCTAATTCAATGGTTTTATTGGATTCAAATTTCCATTCAGTCGTGCATGGGCTAAGAGCGTTGATGAAGCAAGGCCCTTCAGTGTCTAGCGCGGTTTTAATCTTTTTGTTCATGTCTTTCCATTTGTTAGGCGAGAGCTGTGCCACATAAGGGACCCCATGGCTTGCCATGATATTGACGATGTCTTTTTTCTTTTCTTTTTTACCAAAGCTCACCGATCCTGCTGGCGTGGTAGAAGTGCTAGCCCCTAATGGCGTAGAGCCGCTTCTTTGACCGCCGGTATTGGCGTAGTTTTCATTATCTAAGCAAATGTAAGTCATGTCATGCCCTCTTTCCATGCAACCGCTGATGAATTGAAGGCCAATATCATAACTAGCCCCATCGCCTCCAAACGCCACAAATTTTGGTTTTTGACCTTGATAGCGGCCCTTATTCACTAGCGCTTTATACATCGCTTCCACCCCTGAAATCGCCGTAGAGCCATTTTCAAAACCAATATGGATCCAAGGCACATCCCATGAAGTGTGCGGATATACCGCCGAGCATACCTCTAAACAACCGGTAGAATTGCCTAAAACAATAGGCCCATCTACAGCGTTTAAAACTTCGCGCACAATAATGCCATGCCCGCAACCCGGACAAAGCAAGTGCGAGCCTTGAAATTTCTCAGCGCTTTGGCTAAAACCTTTGAGTGTTTTGACTTCTTTTACCATGATTTTTCCTTTTTAAAAAAAGCTCATTTTAGGACCGTGCAAGCCTACGAATTGTTGGGTAGGGTGCGTGAGCGTGCCTTTAAGAGCGTCTTCATTGATTTCTTCAAAAATTTCGCATAAATGCGCGATTGTCATATCCCTTTCGCCTAAACCATAAATGTAGTTAGACACCACAGGGTGTTTAGTCCCTTGCGTTTGATACACCGCGCTCGTTACTTCATTAAACATCGCCCCCATAGCACCTGCTGGAGAGCTCTTGTCTAAAATCGCCAAAGCTTTAAGATTTTTCAAATCCTGCCCTAATCTTTCATAAGGGAAGGGGCGTAAGGAATGGATGGTAGCCACGCCGGCCTTAATGCCTTTTTTACGCATTTCTTTAGCCGCTACGATCGCTGATTCATAAGTAGTGCCTAACGCAAAGATAGCGATTTCAGCGTCTTCTAGCTGGAAAGTTTTAGTCAAATGGTATTGTCTGCCGGTGAGTTTAGCGAAATCATTAAACACTTCTTCAATCACAGAAGATGCGCTCATGATCGCATGGTGGAGTTGGGCTTTATGCTCATAATGCCATTCTTCTTCAGCTTGCGCACCATAGCTTACCGGTTTATCAAAATCCAAAAGGGAATGCTTGGTTTGGTATTCGCCTACGAATTGATAAGCCACTGCATCGCTCAAAGGGCGAACATTCTGCACGGTGTGCGAGCATAAAAACCCGTCTTGATTGACAATAGTAGGCACGCGCACCTTTTGGTGCTCTGCGATTTTAAACGCCATTAAAGTGAAATCGTAAGCTTCTTGAGGGTTGCATGTGCATAAACTGATCCAGCCAGAATCCCTGCTTAAATACATATCAGAATGATCGCCATGGATATTCAAAGGGGCTGCTAAAGCACGATTGACTAAATTCAAAACGATAGGTAAACGCATGCCAGAAGCCTGGTATAAAACCTCTACCATTAACGCCAAACCTTGAGAGCTGGTCGCAGTGCTGACTCTCCCTCCAGCAGCGGCCGCTCCCACGCATGCACTCATGGCGGCATGCTCAGATTCCACTAAAACGAATTCGCCATCAATATAGCCATTATCTTTAAACGAGCCATAATTTTGCACAATGGGCGTTGATGGGGTGATAGGATAGGCTGCGATGACATCAATTTGAGCCTGTCTTAAAGCGTTAGAACTAGCGGTATTGCCATCCCACACTTCTATCTCTTGCAATTCAATACTTCTTGCCATATTTTTTCCTTATGATTTTTTCTTTTCTTGTTTTTGCGGCCATTGAGTGAGGGCGGTAGCGGGATCAATTTGTTCTTCAAACATCCATAGCGATTTAGGGTTGGTGGGGCAGACATCCACGCACACGCCACAGCCTTTACAATGAGAATAATCCACGCCTTTTAATTTGCCCTCTCTTGAAAGAATGGCAGCGTCTGGGCAATAAACCCAACAATTAAAGCAATTGATGCAAATATTATTGTTATGCACAGGCTTAGCCACGCGCCAATGAGCCACTGAAGTGGTGAAGTAGCTTTGCTCGGTGTAATGGCGCTCATCGTTGTGTTTTTCCATTTCGCTTTGCGCGTTTTTTTCAAAAGGGAAGAGCACCGCTCCCATTTCAAATTCATTCCAATCTTTCATTTTTAATCCTTAATGTTATTGAACTTCTTCATAAGCTCTTTGGATAGCGAGCATGTTAGCGTCAATGACTTCTTGCGTGAGTTTTTTGCCTAAAACTTTCTTAAAAGCTTCTTTAAAAGCCTCAATTTCAAGCATGCCAGACACTTTCATTAAAGCCCCTAACATGGGCGTGTTGGGGATAGGGCGTTTTAAGGTTTCCATAGAGATTTTTAAACAATCCACTAAAAACACCTTACGGGTTTTTAATTCAGGTTTTTTTTCAAACAATTCTTCTTTGTTAAGATAGCTAGTGATGATATAAGTCGTGTCTTCTTTTTCATTAGCGAAAATGTTTTCAATGAAAACCAAACCGGGATCAATCACCAGCACATAATCAGGCTGCATGAAGCGCTCATGGTTTAAAATAGGCTCATCATCAACGCGGTTATAAGCCATCATAGCAGCCCCCCTTTTAGCTGAACCATAAGAAGCGAACGCTTGCACTTCTTTGCCTGTTTTTGAAATCACATCGGCTAGCCCCTTAGCGCCGGTGATAGCACCTTGACCAGCTCGCGCATGCCATCTAATTTGAAACATGGTAATATGTCTCCTTAATATCGTATAAAATAAATTGAATTTAGCCTAGAATTATACAAGAAAAACTATTAATGTGTCTTATAACAATATCTTTTTAGGAATTTTTATAGGAAAATGGGGGCATACCTACAAGAATTATGGCTATTTATTCTAAAAAGATAGGCGTTCTTAATCAAAATCACTAATATTTATTTTAAACTTTGTTATTATTAGGGCGTGATTTGATCTTAGTCTATTAGGGCAAGTGTGGGGCAGGATAACATAAGGAATTGGGTTATGGATAAAACAATGGTTAAAATATTGATGGGCATGGCGTTATTATCATCGCTTCAAGCCGCAGAGGCAGAGCTTGATGAAAAATCAAAAAAACCTAAATTTGCGGACAGGAATACCTTTTATTTAGGGGTTGGGTATCAACTTAGCGCGATCAACACATCTTTTAGCACCGAGTCTGTAGATAAATCGTATTTCATGACCGGCAATGGCTTTGGTGTGGTGTTAGGGGGGAAATTTGTGGCTAAAACGCAAGCTGTAGAGCATGTGGGTTTTCGTTACGGGTTGTTTTATGATCAAACTTTTTCTTCTCACAAATCCTATATTTCTACCTATGGTTTAGAATTTAGCGGTTTGTGGGACGCTTTCAATTCGCCAAAGATGTTTTTAGGGTTAGAGTTTGGTGTAGGCATCGCTGGGGCGACTTACATGCCAGGAGGGGCTATGCATGGGGTTATCGCTCAAAATTTAGGCAAAGAAAATTCGCTTTTCCAATTGCTTGTGAAAGTGGGTTTTCGTTTTGGCTTTTTCCACAATGAAATCACTTTCGGATTGAAATTCCCTTTCATTCCTAACAAAAGAACTGAAATTATTGATGGCTTGAGCGCGACTACTTTATGGCACCGCTTACCGGTAGCTTATTTCAATTATATCTATAATTTTTAGATATGGTTATTTGGAGGTTTTAGATTTGACAAAATCAATCAACTCTTTTGTGTCTATGGTTAGGGTTAAGAATTGCTGATAAGTGGTGATCCACTTGCCCCCTTTCCCATACAAATGATACCCATCGCCCCCACCTAAAAAGTTAAAAAACGCATCCGCTCGCACGCTTATCCATTTATTTTTATAAACATAATAAAGCCCTATCATGTCAAAATTAGGGGCTCTATACCATGGCAATCCGGTATAAAGGGATTGGCCATAAGTAGCATAAAAGTGCATTTGGGGTTTGTTGGAAAAATAGTATCTGTTAAAAATCCCAAAGCCTTTGTATTGCGCTTGGGCGTAAAATTCCCCCCCAAAGCTGTTATAAAATCGGGCGTTTTTGCACTCGCTAGCATAACGCACGCAATAATGGGTTTGAGACGACTGCGTGCCAAAGGTCATAAAAATATTATCCATATAAGGCATGAGATTTTTAAAATCCGCTTTTAAATAAGCATGGTAATAAACCCTGTCTAAAATAGTGGGGTTAGAGTATTTCCCTATTTCTCCGCCTTGTGGGTTATTTTTTTGACTGAAATAGGGGTAGCCATTAGGCCATTGCGGGGTTGCATCGCCTGGTTTTAAGTAGGAATTTCCGCCATAAGGGTAGTTATCTCCCATGCTATGAGAGCTAGCGTTATGAAAAATGACAAGCTGTCCCCCTAAACCTAAATACTCTTTAAGAAACTGAAATTCTGAAGAAACAAAATACAAGAATTGATCAAAATCGTAATTTTTCTTTTTGGGCTGGTTGTTCCAATTGCGCCCCCCATACCAATCCACAACGCCCTCAAACCACCCATTCCACCAGCGGTTAGGATCATAAGCTGGTTTGAATTGAAACGCTCCTCCCCTAAAAGTAGGGTCTATAAACCAAAAAAGTTTTTTAAAAGCGCTTAAAGGGTAATGCCCTATTTGATAGCTTCGCGGCACAATGCCTAAAAAAAATCTCAAATTTTTCCCTATGTATTGGTAATACATCGTAACGCCCCACGAATAAGGGAAGTAGCTATAATGCGTGTGCAAATTTTGGATAAACCACGCTCCAAACATCAAGGCCTGTCTTTTGTCCAATTGGACGCCAATTTGAGGCATGAGACGACCTTGCATTTTGGTTAGGCTATTCCAATAGGGGTTGTTATTTGGGGCCACTAAATTGAAGTTAAAGCTCATGAACTTCAAGTCATAGACAAAACTAGCCGCTTTTATTAAGGGTGGTATTAAAAAACCTGAAAACAACAACGCATAAAGAGATTTTTTTAAGAAAATCAAACTAAAACACAGCCCCTTTCACCATCTTTTAAAATTGCAGCATTTAAAATAGCGGCACTTAAAGACAAGATACGATTTTAAATTAATTTGCTTTAAAAACAACATAAAAACCAAAAACAGAACCCTTTCAAGTTCGGTTTTTTTTTAGATAAAATAGCTTTAAAAAAGGGTGTTTAATTTTTTATGACTTCAGCTTCAAATCATTCTTTCAAAGAACAAGATTTTCATATTCCTATCGCTTTTGCTTTTGATAAGAATTACCTCATTCCTGCGGGTGCGTGTCTTTATTCCTTGCTAGAAAGCATCGCTAAAGCCAATAAAAAAATCCGCTACACCCTACACGCTTTAGTGGTAGGCTTGAATGAAGAAGATAAAGCAAAACTCCACCAAATCACAGAACCTTTTAAAGAATTTGCTGTTTTAGAAGTAAAAGATATTGAACCTTTTTTAGACACTATCCCTAACCCTTTTGATGAGGATTTCACCAAGCGTTTTTCTAAAATGGTGTTAGTGAAATATTTTCTAGCGGATTTATTCCCCAAATATTCTAAAATGGTGTGGAGCGATGTGGATGTTATCTTTTGCAATGAATTTAGCGCTGATTTCTTAAACATTAAAGAAAATGATGAGAATTATTTTTATGGGGTTTTAGGAGGTGGAGAGTGCCATGTGCTAGAAGGGTTTTTGTTTTGTAATTTAGATTACCAGCGCAAGAACCATTTTGTCTCAAAAACCCGTGCACTTTTGGAAGAAAATAGGGCTACAGAGGAGTTGGATTTTACGAAATGGTGTTGGCCTAACATGCAAGCTTTAGGGATTGAGTATTGCGTTTTCCCTTATTATTACACTGTCAAAGATTTTTCTGCATCTTTGCCTGAGGATTATTTTTTGCATGAGATTTATAAGAGAACCATCTCAAACGCGCTCAAAAACCCTATAGTCATCCATTATGATGTTTGGTGGGGGGCGGTGAAGCCTTGGGATTATCCTTTTGGTTTAAAAGCGGATTTGTGGCTGAACGCTTTGGCTAAAACCCCATTTATGAGCGATTGGATTGATTCGATCGCTAGGGTGGAAATAGGCAGCGAAAAATGGCATCGTTACCACAGCATTGTTGCCTATCACTACTACTTTCCCCTATATAAGACTGAAGAGCAGATCGCCCACGACGCGCTCAAGACCTTTTTAGACCATTATTTTTCGTGCATCCATGCCACAATCAAGCAAGAAAATCTCGGAATGTTCTTGAACCACTACTTCTCGCATGCCCATGCAGAGATCAAAGAAAACTCCCTTGAAGCGTTCTTGAACCACTACTTCTCACATGCCCATGCAGAGATCAAAGAAAACTCCCTTGAAGCGTTCTTGAACCACTACTTCTCACATGTTTATAGACTCCCTAAAAACGCGCAAAAGAGACTCCTTAGGGTGTTTGTCAAACATTGCATTCTCATACCATTCAAGAGTCTTATTAGTAAAACCCTTAAAATCCTAGGACTTCATGGGCTTGTGAAAAAAATCCTAATCCAACTCAAGCTCTTAAAAAAGAGCTAGAGCCAAAGCCTTTAATCAAACGATTTTTTCATATCAATCACATAGCGGAATTTCGCTTTCCCATGGGTTAGGTTGTGATAAGCGGTGTCAATATCCTTGCCTAAGATCAAATCTATTTCAGGGTAAATATTGTGTTTGATAGAAAAATCCATCATTTCTTGGGTTTCTTTAATGCCCCCAATCAATGAGCCATAAACCTTGCGATTGCCTAAATGGATAAAATCAAAAACGCTAAGCACTGGAGCGACTTCTACAGGGGGGAGTCCCACAAGGGCTAATTCGCCACTATAAGTTAAGAGCTTGAGGTAGTCTTTTAAATCGTAATGGGTAGGAATGGTTGAAATGATAAAGTCCAATTCTTCTTTGCATTGTTTGGGGTCAGTGTAGAAATGTTTAACCCCCATGCTCAAAGCGTCTTGCTTTTTGTGTTCGTTTCTTGCAAAAACGCTCACTTCAGCCCCCATAGCCACAGCGTATTTAACCGCCATGCCTCCTAGCCCGCCAAACCCAGCGACGCCAACTTTTGTGTCTTTAGTAACCTTAGAAAATTTTAAGGGCGAATAAGTGGTGATGCCCGCGCAAAGCAAGGGGGCTACTTTTTCTAAAGGAGCGTTTTTATCCACGCTAATCACATAGTTTTCATCCACGACAATATTATTAGAGTATCCGCCCATGTGGGGTTCATTATCATGGAAATAATCCAAACAATCATAAGTGAATACCACTTTGGCACAAAATTGCTCTTGGTGTTCTTTACAGGGCTTACACGCTTTGCATGAATTGACAAAACAGCCCACGCCCACCACATCGCCAACCTTAAATTTCTTAACTTCCTTACCCACTTCTTTGATGACCCCAGCAATTTCATGCCCAGGAATCATAGGGTAAATGCCTTCTTTCCATTCGCTATAAGCACTATGAATATCGCTATGGCAAATCCCTGCATAAAGAATGTCAATCAGCACATCTTTAGGGCCTACAGCATGGCGGCTAAAATCATGGGGTTTGAAATGCCCGTCTTTAGAAAAAATAGCAAAACCTTTAGATTGAACTCTCATTAAAACTCCTTGTTTGATTAAAATACCGCTATTGTATCGTTTTTATGGTTTGCTTATGTTTCTATAGGTTTAACTAATTTTATAGCTGTTGGTTATATGGTAGCGTTGTTTGGCGCGTTTAAACGCACCCCTTACACTAATCGCTTTTATCTTAAGCGGCTACTATTTGCTAAATTTTATCATGCAGTAAATAATTCTCTAACGCAATGCCTGCCCCATCAAGTCCCGGAGTTTTTTTCAGCACGACATGCACAGGGATAGAAGCGAGAAACGCTCCCATGCGCCCTTTCGTTTCAAAACGCACTCTAAAGGGCGAAGTTTTAAAATAATCAATGAATCGTGGGATAATCCCTCCACACAAATACACGCCCCCCCTAGCCCCCAAAGTGAGAGCCACATCAGCAGCGAGCGTGCCTAGCATGGAGCAAAAAGTGTCCAAGGTCAATCGGCATATAGGGTAATCCCCATTCAAAGCGCGTTCGCTAATGATTTGTGGGGTTAATTCAGCCTTGCTTAACTTCGCCACTTTTTCTAAGCCTTTGCGTTTAGACAGGGCTTCATAAATCAGCACCAGACCACTCCCGCTCAAAAACCTTTCCGCACTCACATGGTTGAATTTAGAGCGGGCGTATTGCCACACTAAAATTTCTAGATCATCAAAAGGGGCGAAGCTCACATGCCCTCCTTCACCGGGCAAGACTTTCAAAGAGCCATCGCTGTTTTGGATAAGAGTGCTTACCCCAAGCCCGGTTCCTGGCCCTAAAATCGCTTTAGGAGCGTTGATTTCGCACTTAATCCCGCCTATTTGAGCCAGATCGTTTTCTTGCATCGCGCTAATGGCATAGGCTTGTGCGACAAAATCATTGATGACAAGCAATTTTTTTAAATCCAAACATTGCCGTGTCGTTTCAATAGAAAAAGTCCAATGGTTGTTAGTCATTTGGACAAAATCCCCCATAATGGGCGTAGCCACAGCAAAAGAGCCATAAATAGGGTGCAGTTTAAGGCTTTCTTTGCATTTAGAAAGATAAAACCGCACCGCATCGCTCAAGCTTTCAAAATCTTCGCACCGCAAGACTTCAATGCATTCAATCTGTCGTGGGGCGACTTCCAAACCAAAGCGCGCGTTCGTGCCGCCAATATCGGCTAATAGTCTTGGGTAAGTTTCAGTTTTTGGCATAAAACACCTCCGTGGTAACTTTTTGAGAATGTAAAATCCGAGCAATCGGCAGAGAATAGGGAGAGTTTTCTTTTAAAGCTTTTTCTAAAACCTCCCTTTTTTCTACCCCACTAATGCTTAAGAAAAGTTTTTCGCAATTTTCTAAGGCGTTAACAGACATGCTTAAGCGTTCATAAGGAGCGTTAATTGGCTTAGTCAAAACGATATTTTCTTTTTCTTCGTTTAAAAAAGCGCTCGTTTCAGGAAAAAGGCTAGCCGTATGCCCGTCAGTCCCCATGCCCAAAATGGCTAAATGGGGCTGTTTGAAATGCTGGTTAGCAAAATGAAAAAGCGTGTTTGTATCGCTAGAAATCTTTTCAGGCAAAAGCGGAATGAAAGAAGCTTTTAAAGCGTTATTTTGCAACAAGTAGTCATGCAATAATTTGGTGTTGCTGTCATCATGATTTGTGTCTATAATGCGCTCATCTACTAGACTGATTAAACACTCATGCCATCTGAGATCCAAGACGCTTAATTTTTGCAACAAACCAATGGGCGAACGGCCCCCAGAAAAAGCGATAGAAACTTGATGGTGCTTTTTTAAGGCGGTGTTAAAAAATTCTTTAAAACGCTCTATTAAAGCCTTGTGGCAATCTTTCAAATTTTCAAATTCAAACAATTGATAACCCATGAAATCCCTTTTACTGATAGAGTGGTTTTAAAAATTCGGATTCGTTTAGATTATGGCTTTCATAGGAATATAAGGGCGTGGCGTTATTCATAAAACCCTCTATGAGCGTGTCAATAAAAACCCATGACGCTTCTAATTCCAACTGGTGGGCGAAATTATTGTGGTTGTTTTGTATCGCATCATAGAGCAATTTAGCGTAGGGCTGTAAAAATTCTTGTTTGTTATGGGTTTCTAAAATAAGGGGGTTTTGATGATCTTTTAGGGTGAGAGTGATTTTATCTTGAGAGAGGAAAAATTCTAGCGTATTGACTGCGTTAAAATGGATTTTCACGCTCGCTTGGTTGCGGGGCATTTTTTTAGCGTGCTTAAGGTAGAAAGGCACGCCTTTAAATTTAGGCGTATCCAAAAAGGCTTTAATAGCGACAAAAGTTTCTGTCTGACTTTCTTTATGGACCTTATTTTCATCTCTATAGCCTTGATACTGGGCCCGAATAACCTGTTTTTTAAAATCTTTAGGGGGTTGTAAGGTTTTTAAAACTTTGATTTTTTCTTGCCTCAAATCTTTTAAATCGTTGGGTAAATCTGTAGCGATAAGGGATAAAACTTGCAAGAGATGGTTTTGAACCATATCCCTTAAAGCCCCGATTTTATCGTAAAATTCGCCTCTTTCTTCCACCCCTAAAGTCTCATACACGCAGATTTCAACCGTGCTGATTTGATCCCATAAAATGTTTAAGATAGGGTTATTCAAGCGCAATTCAAGGATATTTTGAACGCCCTTTTTCCCTAAATAATGATCAATTCTAAAAATTTGCTCTTCTTTAAAAAAAGCGCTAATGCTTTGGAAAATTTCTTTACAAGTCTTTAAATCATGCCCTAAAGGCTTTTCTAAAATCAAGCGCGTGTTGGCGTGATTGAGCGCGTTTTGGGCCAAATTTTGAGCGGTCGTTGCAAAAAAACTAGGCGAGATAGAAAAGTAGAAAATCAAGAGTTTATTTTTTGTAGCGATTTTACTCAATTCTTCAAAGTCTTTAGGGTTATCCAAACGAACGCACAAATAACTGATATGGGCTAAAAATTCCCTACCCTTTTCTCTTGAATGCAGTTGTGTCTTTTCACAAAGGAGCGCTAAAAACTCTTCATTGGATAGCTCCTTACGCCCTGATGCGATAATTCTAGAATCTTTTTTAAAACCATAATGGGTATAAATTTCATAGAGCGAAACAAAGAGCTTTCGCATGGCCAAATCCCCAGTCGCGCCAAAAAGAACCAAATCAAAATCCAACATCAATAACCCTTTTAGAGTGTTTTTAAGTTATTATTATATATTAAATCTTAATTGAAGGGGTATTCATGCCTAAGCATTCTTTAGAACAAATCAAAGAAAAAATTACAGAGCGTAGCAAAAAAACCAGAGAGCTTTATTTAGAAAATATCTTTAACCCTAAAAACCAGCCCAAGATTGAGAGTTTGGGTTGTGCGAATATTGCGCATGTTACAGCGAGCATGCCAGAGCATTTAAAAATGCCTTTAGGTTCGCATAAAAGAAAGCATTTTGCGATTATCACCGCTTATAATGACATGCTTTCAGCCCACCAACCTTTTAAAAATTACCCTGATTTGATTAAAAAAGAGTTGCAAGAGCATAACGCTTATGCGAGCGTCGCTAGTGGCGTGCCAGCGATGTGTGATGGTATCACGCAGGGTTATGAGGGAATGGAATTGAGCTTATTCAGTAGAGATGTGATTGCCTTAAGCACCGCCGTAGGGTTAAGCCATAATGTTTTTGACGGGGCGTTTTTTTTAGGCGTGTGCGATAAAATCGTGCCAGGCTTGCTTATAGGAGCGTTAAGTTTTGGGAATTTAGCGAGCGTGTTTGTGCCAAGCGGGCCTATGGTGAGCGGGATAGAAAATTATAAAAAAGCCAAAGCGCGCCAAGATTTTGCAATGGGAAAAATCAACAGAGAAGAGCTTTTAAAAGTGGAAATGCAAAGCTATCATGATGTGGGCACTTGCACTTTTTATGGCACGGCTAATTCTAATCAAATGATGATGGAGTTTATGGGGTTGCATGTGGCTAATTCTAGCTTTATCAACCCTAACAACCCCTTACGAAAGGTTTTAGTAGAAGAGAGCGCGAAAAGATTAGCGAGCGGGAAAGTTCTGCCTTTAGCCAAACTCATTGATGAAAAAAGCATTCTTAACGCTCTTATAGGTTTGATGGCAACCGGAGGTTCTACTAACCACACTTTGCATTTGATCGCTATCGCTAGATCTTGTGGGGTGATCCTCAATTGGGACGATTTTGATGCAGTTTCTAATCTCATACCCCTTTTAGCTAAAGTCTATCCTAACGGATCAGCGGATGTGAACGCTTTTGAAGCCTGTGGGGGCTTAGCGTTTGTGATCAAGGAATTGTTAAAAGAGGGGCTTTTATTTGAAGACACTCATACGATTATGGATACAGAAACGCAAAAAGGCATGCAAAATTACACCAAAACCCCCTTTTTAGAAAACGACCACTTGGTGTATAAAGACGCCATTAATCATAGCCTGAATACGGATATTTTACGCCCTGTGAGCGAGCCTTTCGCCGCTAATGGGGGGCTTAAAATTTTGAAGGGTAATTTGGGGCGGGCCGTGATTAAAATCTCAGCCATTAAAGATGAGCATAGGAAAGTTAAGGCCAGAGCGATTGTTTTTAAAACCCAAAGCGAATTTTTAGAACGCTTTAAAAATAAAGAATTAGAAAAGGACTTTGTGGCGGTCTTGCCTTTCCAGGGGCCCAAATCTAACGGCATGCCAGAATTGCACAAACTCACCACGAATTTAGGGGCTTTGCAGGATATGGGCTATAAGGTTGCACTCGTTACGGATGGGCGCATGAGTGGGGCGAGCGGGAAAGTGCCTAGCGCGATCCATTTAAGCCCTGAGGGAGCGTTAAATGGGGCGATTGTTAAGATTAAAGATGGCGATTGGATAGAATTAGACGCTCTTAATAACGCCTTGAATGTGCTTGAAAAGGATTTTGAAAATAGAGGGATCAACCCTTTGTTTTTAGAAACCTTAGAAAATTTAGAAAAGCCTACTTTTGGGCTGGGTAGGGAATTGTTTACGAGTTTGAGATTGAATGTTAATACCGCTGAAGAGGGCGGCATGAGTTTTGGTATAAAGGTATAAAAATATAAAGGAGATAAAATGCAAGATAAAATAATAGAGGTTTTACAAATCAGCCCCATTGTCCCTGTGGTGGTGATTGAAAATATAAAAGACGCTGTGCCTTTAGCGCAAAGCCTGATAGAGGGGGGTATTCCAATCATAGAAGTAACTTTGCGCTCCAGTTGTGCTTTAGAGGCCATAGAGCTTATCGCTAAGAATGTGCCAAAAATGCGCGTGGGCGCTGGCACGATCTTAAATCTTACTCAATTAGAGCAAGCGCAAAATAGGGGGGCAGAGTTTTTGATTAGCCCGGGCCTTACGATAGAGCTTTTAGAACACGCAAAGAAAAAAGACATGCCCCTAATACCTGGGGTTTCTAGCAGTAGTGAAGTCATGCAAGCCTTAGAATTGGGCTATAACGCTTTGAAATTTTTCCCGGCAGAGTATTGCGGGGGCGTTAAACTTTTAAACGCTTTTAATGGCCCTTTTAAAGGGGTGAAATTTTGCCCCACTGGGGGGATTAGTGCAGATAACATGCGTTCTTATTTAAATTTAGAAAATGTTTTGTGCGTGGGGGGGAGTTGGCTTACCCCTAAAGATTTAATTCAAAACAAGGAGTGGGATAAGATCACAGAAATTTGTAAGAGAGCGTTAGCTTAAGATAACAAAGAGATCATGGCATTTTGTATTTGCTTAATAACACTATAATAAAATTTTTAATAAGGAGATACATCATGTTAGAAAATGTCAAAAAGTCCTTTTTTAGGGTTTTGTGCTTGGGTGCGTTGTGTTTAGGGGGGCTAATGGCAGAGCAAGACCCTAAAGAACTTGTGGGTTTGGGCGCAAAGAGCTACAAAGAGAAAGATTTCACTCAAGCGAAGAAATATTTTGAAAAAGCTTGCGATCTGAAAGAAAATAGCGGGTGTTTTAATTTGGGGGTGCTTTATTATCAAGGGCAGGGGGTGGAAAAAAACTTGAAAAAAGCCGCTCAATTTTACGCTAAAGCTTGCGATTTAAATTACAGCAATGGGTGTCATCTATTGGGGAATTTATATTATAGTGGGCAAGGCGTGTCCCAAAACACCAATAAAGCCTTACAATACTATTCTAAAGCGTGCGATTTGAAATACGCTGAAGGGTGCGCAAGCTTAGGGGGGATCTATCATGATGGTAAAGTGGTAACTAGGGATTTTAAAAAAGCGGTGGAATATTTCACTAAAGCGTGCGATTTAAACGATGGCGATGGTTGCACGATATTAGGGAGCTTGTATGATGCAGGCAGAGGCACGCCTAAAGATTTGAAAAAAGCACTCGCTTCGTATGATAAAGCTTGCGACTTAAAAGACAGCCCGGGGTGCTTTAACGCAGGGAATATGTATCATCATGGCGATGGCGTGGTAAAGAATTTTAAAGAGGCTCTCGCTCGTTATTCTAAAGCATGCGAGATGCAAAATGGCGGAGGGTGTTTCAATTTGGGGGCCATGCAATACAATGGCGAAGGCGTAACAAGGAATGAAAAACAAGCCATAGAAAACTTTAAAAAAGGCTGTAAATTGGGCGCTAAAGGAGCATGCGATATTCTCAAGCAGCTCAAAATCAAAGTTTAGTTTGAATAAGGCTTGATCAGTGGCTTTCGTTTGATTGGTTTTTATGCTTTTTATGGTTTGCTTAAAAAACGCTTTTTAGTATTTTTTAGATCTTAAGATCAATATTTAACTAAAACAAAGCCTTTATTTAAAACCTCTTAAGGGTTTTATGGGTGGGTAGGGGAGCGAAAGTTTGGCTTGTGGGCATGATTTCTATGCGGTTGATATTGACATGCAAGGGTTGTTCATAAATCCATAGCACGATGTTAGCAATATCTTGTGGTTTGAGATAAAGGGTGTTTTCATAGACGGATTGGGCTTTGATTTTATTGCCCTTAAAACGCACCATGCTGAATTCGGTTTCGCCGCACAAACCAGGTTCAACATTACTCACTCTAATGTTAGTGCCAGCCAAATCCGCTCGCAAATTTAAAGAAAATTGCTTCACAAACGCCTTGCTCGCTCCATAGACATTCCCACCAGGATAGGGGTAAGTGCCAGCGATAGAGCCAAGATTGATGATAGTCCCGTGGTTATGTTCTATCATAGAGGGCAAGATCAAACGAGTGAGATACAACAACCCCTTGATATTCGTGTCTATCATGATTTCCCAATCGTCTAGCTCGCATTCATAAGCCTTGTTCAAGCCTAGCGCTAAGCCGGCGTTATTGATCAGAGCGTCAATGCGATCCGTCATGGAGAAAATAGTTTCTAGCGCTCGCTTAGTTTCAAGCTTTTTTTGAAGATCAAAACACAGGGGAATGAAATGCTTGGGATAAGCGAGTTGCAATTCTTGCAAATTCTCTTTTCGCCTCCCTGTGCCAAAAACCACATGGCTTTTTTGTAAAAACGCTTTAGCGATTTCTAACCCAAACCCTGAAGTCGCCCCGCTAACTAAAATGTGCGCCATTTCTATCCTTTAAAATTTTAAAAAAGCCCCTTAAGCCCTTTTTCAAGCTTTTCTTTGAGCTTATCATCTTTAAGCAAATGATCTAAACCTTTTTTAAGGGTGTCGTTTTTTAGGATTTCTTTCAAGCCTTGTTGCAGGTTTTGTTGGATGGCTTTTTCGTTTAAAATGAGGGAAAATTTTGGCTGGTGCATGTTGCCTTGAAGTTTCATTTTAAAAATGAATTTTAAAATTTCTGCATCCATGAGCATGTCCATTTGCTTGGTGTTTAAATCCAACAAGCCGTTATGGATTTTCAATTGGGTTTTGGGGCTTTTTAAACTCAAATCAGAGAGCAGGCGTTGTTGGTTGATTTGGCTTACTAGATTGGCATCGTTATAGATTTCTTTAGTAATATCAAATTTAGAAATGGAGTAGAAGAAATCGCTGAATGCATTTTTGAGGAATCTTGCGTTTTTTAGGCGGGCTTTCAATACGCCTTGCTTAGCGCTAAGGTCATAATCCAAATTAGCGTCTGCAATGGATTGGAAAAACTTAGGGTAATGGAATAAGTCTAGGGCTTTTAAAGTGGAAATATTGGAAAAACGGACTTTCAAATCTTTATTTAAAAGCGTGAAATCCAGTGCACCGTCTAGCAAATTTGAATGGCCGCTGACTTTTAAGAGTTTGGGGCTTTGCTCTATAGTGCCTTTTAAAGTCAAGCTCCCTTTTAGGGGGTGGTTGGTAATGTTATGGAGTTTGGCTAGGTTGGGTATTTCTAAAGTGTAGGGGGCGTTGAGTTTTAAAACAGAGAAAAGATATTCGCTTTTTAGGGCTGTAAAATTAACTAAAGGGCTAGTTAGGGTGGTATCGCTGATGGCTTTGTTTCCTTTAAAATCGCTTGAGTGCGAGAGACTGAAAACAAGCGTGTCTTTAAGGTTTAAATGAAACATTTGATTGATTAGGGCGTTATTAATTAAAGCGTTATTAGCTGTTAGAATCAAATGGCCCTCTAAAGGCTTTAGAGAGTTAAAATCCGCTTGTAAGGACACTTTTGCGTTCGCATAAGCGGGGCGATTGATTAAATAAAGCAAATCTTCTAAATTGGCGTCTTTTGCGTTCAAACTTAAGTGAGAAAGCTTGAAATCGTCTAAAAGGGCGTTGTAGGCAGTGTGGGATTGAGCCACATTAGAGACGCCTTGAATCACAAGGGCTTTTCTATGCCCTTTGATATTCCCAGAAGTAACAATAGCCCCCCTTAAAGGGCAGGGTATCCATTCTTTGAAAGAGCGTAAATTTTTAATATCTATGTGGTAATTCAAATTTACGCTTTGCTTTAAAAGCGAGAAATCCCCCTTAAGAATGAGCGTGGAATCATCGTTAGCTTGAGCTTTAAAGTCTAAAGAGTTGAATCTCAATTTAAAGGTTTTAACGCTCAAGTAGCGCTCGTTCGGGTTGATTTTTTTTTCTATATACGAAGCGATGATTTTATTCCCCCATTCTGTAAAAAGGATGAGATAGGTTGTTAAAAGGCCGATTAAAAGAAGCGCAAGTAGGGTATAAAGAAGTTTTTTCATGTTTGTTTGTCCTTGAAGCAAATTGAATAGAATATATTAGCTTGTTTTGTAAGGGTTTCTAACATTTTTTATAAAGCCTTAACGAGCGGTAATAAGAATTTTTATAACCAAAAATCTCAATTTAATTTAATCTTTTATCAAGGAGCTTTGAGTTAAAAGATTTGCGACGTTAAACAAGGACGATCCAATCGTTTAGGATTTCTCAACCAAGACACGACTGATAAAAAGAAAAAAATTCAAGGAGAAAACAATGGTGGAGAATAGCGGGATCGAACCGCTGACCTCCTGCGTGCAAAGCAGGCGCTCTCCCAGCTGAGCTAATTCCCCAAAGATGGTAAAAAAATGGTGGGCTTAGGAGGAGTTGAACCTCCGACCTCACCCTTATCAGGGGTGCGCTCTAACCACCTGAGCTATAAGCCCTTAAAGTCAATAAAGATGAAATTATAGATTAAATTTTCTTAAGAAATCCTTAAATGATAAATGGGGATTAAGATGTTATAATACTCGTTATTTTTTCATTTCAAAAGGGGTTTTTATGGCATTATTATTCACAGGGGCGTGCGGGTATATAGGCTCGCATACCTCAAGGGCGTTTTTAGAAAAAACCAAAGAAAATATCATTATTGTGGATGACTTAAGCACCGGTTTTTTAGAGCACCTCAAAGCGTTAGAGCGTTACTACCCTAATAGGGTTGTGTTTATTCAAGCGAATTTGAATGAAACGCACAAATTAGACGCCTTTTTGAATAAGCAACAGCTAAAAGATCCCATTGAAGCCATCTTGCATTTTGGGGCTAAAATCTCAGTAGAAGAATCCACGCGTTTGCCTTTAGAATACTACACCAATAACACGCTCAACACTTTAGAGCTTGTCAAACTTTGTTTAAAACATGCAATCAAGCGTTTTATTTTTTCTTCCACGGCCGTGGTTTATGGCGAGTCTGATTCCAGCTTGAGTGAAGAAAGCCCCTTAAACCCCATTAATCCTTATGGAGCGTCTAAAATGATGAGCGAAAGGATTTTGTTAGACGCTTCTAAAATAGCGGATTTTAAATGCGTTATTTTGCGCTATTTCAATGTGGCTGGGGCATGCATGCATAATGATTATACCACGCCTTACACGCTAGGGCAGCGCACGCTTAACGCCACGCATTTGATCAAAATTGCATGCGAATGCGCGGTGGGGAAAAGGAAAAAAATGGGGATTTTTGGCACTAACTACCCCACTAGAGATGGCACTTGCATTAGGGATTATATCCATGTAGATGATTTGGCTAACGCGCATTTAGCGAGCTATCAAACCCTTTTAGAAAAAAATAAGAGCGAGATCTATAATGTCGGCTACAATCAAGGCCATAGCGTGAAAGAAGTGATAGAAAAGGTTAAAGAAATCTCAAACAACGATTTTTTAGTGGAAATCTTAAACAAACGACAGGGCGATCCAGCAAGCCTTATTGCCAATAACGCTAAAATCTTACAAAACACCCCTTTCAAACCCCTTTATGACAACCTAGACACCATTATCAAAAGCGCTCTAGATTGGGAAGAACACCTTTTAAGATTTCAATAATACACCCTATGCAAATACAAGCCATTAGCCATTATGGGCGTTCTTATAGTGGCTTTGAGGTTGTGGATTTGTGCTTGAATTTCAGCGAGCGTGATTTTTTCTAAGGAGTATTGAACGCATGCTTGAATGATCAAACGCACGCTGGAGCGTAAAAACGCATCGCCAATGATTCTAAACACCACGCACTCATGCCCCATGATAAAGGCTGTATAAGCAAAAGCGTTAAAAATGATGCGATTAGGATTGGTTGTAGCCCCGCCTTCTTTTTTAAACATGGAAAAATCATGCTTACCTGTGAATTGCTTTAAAGCGGTGTTTAACGCGTCTAGTGAGCCATAATCCCCGCAAGCGATATAAGGCGCTAAAAAAGGCGTTTTTAAATTCTTCGTCAAAAGGTAACGATACGCTCTTTTTTGAGCGTCAAAACGCGCATGGAAGTTTTTTTCTTCTAGCTTTTTTAAGACAATATGCGGGGCGAGTTTGGGGGCTAGATAATAAAATAATTTATCAGCGTTCCAGTGTTTTGGAGCGTGAAAAGACAGCGCTTGGTTGTTCGCATGCACGCCTTTATCCGTGCGCCCAGCCGCAACCACAACGCTTTTAATCCCTAGCGCATTTAAAGCGCCCTCTATTTTATCCTGAACGCCGAGTTTGTTGGGCTGTTTGGCATAGCCTAAAAAATACGCCCCATCATAAGCCACAATGGCTTTAAAACAACGCATTTTAATAACGCTTTAAAATGAATTTTCTAAACAACAAATAAGAGACAAACGCCCAAATAAAGGGGAAGAAAAAGGTCATCAAAAACAAATCCGTAGAAATCACATGCACCATTAAGAAATAAATCCCAACCGCTCCAAGGACATAGAAATAACTCCAATTCGTTTTGAATCGTGGGTTGGCGATGCCAAATAAAGGGATCAAAAACACGCTCGCTAAAGGGAATAAGGAAACTAAGATCGCTTGAGAAAAACGGCGTTTTTGATTTTTATTAGCGTTTTTACCAAAGGCTTTTTTCCAATAGCCTAAATAATCCGTGCCTTGCAAATAAGCCGCATCATTAGAATTGAAAGACTTGAGCTTGTTGCGCAAATGCAATTCTTCAAAATCAACTTTACGCATTTTATCGCCTTGAGTGAAATACGCATGCCCTTTGTATAAATTCAATTCAAACACGCCGTTTTGATTGTTGATATTGCCTTTTTGGGCTAGAATGAAGCTTTCTTGAGAAAGGCTTTTATTAGAAAAAAGCACTAAATTATCATAGGAATTGTTCTCAGCCTTATCCACATACACGAGCCAATCGCCTAATTTTTGCCCGAATTCGCCCGCTCTGATGTTAATATCAATCTTGTCTTTTTTTTGACGCAAAAACCCGTAATAAGCGCTCTTAGAAGTGGGGATTAAAATGAGCGAAAACACTAATAAAATCGCGCTCACTAACAGACTTAAAGGCACAAACGCTTTAGTCATTGTTTTAGGCGAAACCCCTAAAGAGAAAAACACTAACAATTCATGGTCATAGCTAAGCCTTGAAAGCCCTAAAGCGCAAGCCGCAAAAAAAGTGATTGGTAAAATAAAAAAGATGGTTCCTGGCAAGGAATACAAAAAGAGTTGCACTAGATCCAAAAAGCTCACTTTAATCACGAGCGTTACGCTTGCGATACTGATTAATAGCACGATAGAAGAGATAAAAAACAGCACTAAAAAGAAAGAGAAAAAGACTTGCGAAACCGCCATAAAAAGATAGTGTTTAATCATGCCTTAATCTTTATTGCACCCCATCTACAACAGGCACAAACGAGCATTTTTCTAACACTTTTTGGACACGCAAAGCGTTATTTTGCTTCACAAAGCGTTTGATGACTTGCTCGTTGTTTTCTTGAATGGGTGCAACTAAAATCCCGCCTTCTTCAAGCTGATCAATAAGCGCTTGGGGGATATTTTTAGCGCAAGCAGAGAACAAAATCCTATCATAGGGGGCGTATTGATCCCAGCCCTTGTTCCCATCAGCGAATTTAACATGAACGTTGTCTAAACCGAGAGTTTTAAGGCGCAAACGCGCTTCTAAATACAGGCTTTCAATCCTTTCAACGCTAAAAACGCGCCTGAAAATTTGAGACAGCACCGCCGCTTGATAGCCGCTCCCGCAGCCAATTTCTAGCACGCTATCCACATGATCGATTTCTAAATATTGCGTCATTTTGGCCACGGTTAGGGGCGAAGAAATGTATTGCTGCGCTTGCATAGAAAGCGCGTTTAAAGTGTAGGCAAAATGTTTAAAAGGGGCTGGCACAAAAACTTCCCTTTCAATGTTCTCCATAGCCTTCCTCACTTTGGGGTGCAAATTGAAACGCTTGTGGATTTCTTCACACATCAAATGGTTTTTGATACTATTCAAACAAACCCCTTAAAAATCATCAAAACTCACGCTCCCTTTAGCGTAATTGCTCACCCTAGCTTCAAAGAAATTGGAGCGTTGCTCATTGAAACTTGAAAAGCTTTCTACCCATTTAATGGGGTGTTGGACGCCATAAACTTTAGCGATACCCACCTTACTCAAACGGCTATCTGCTAAAAACTGGATGTATTGCTCAATCAAGCTTGAAGTGAGCCCTAAAATCTTGCCTTGCGTGATATAATCCCCCCATGAGGCTTCAATTTCTACCGCTTTTTTAAACATTTCTATGACTTCATTAATCAATTTTGGCGTGAATAGATCCGCTCTTTCATTCCTTAAAGCGTTGATCATGTTTTGGAATAAAATCAAATGCGTTACCTCATCTCTTTGGATAAAACGAATCATTTGCGCTGATCCTAGCATCTTACCGCTCCTAGCCAAAGTGTAAAAATAGCTAAACCCGCTATAAAAATAAATCCCCTCTAAAATCTGGTTCGCAAAAAGCGCTTTGAGGATGTTTTCTTCTGTAGGGTTTTTGGCTAATTCCATATACACTTGCGCGATATAGTCGTTCTTGCTTTTTAATTGCATGTCGTTACGCCACATGTCATAAATTTCTTCAGTATTCGCGCTAATGCTTTCTACCATCACCGCATACGCATGGCTGTGTAAGGCTTCTTCATAAGCTTGACGCACCAAACACAAATTGATTTCGGGACTGGTAATAAAGGGATTGATATTGTCAATTAAATTATTCGCTTGCAAGCTATCCATAAAAATGAGTTGCGCTAAAGCTCTGTCATAACCGATCTTTTCTTCTGCACTCAATTTCAAATAATCCCTTTTGTCATCATTCATGCTCACTTCTTCAGCAAACCAGGTGTTAGCGAGCATCGTTTTCCACAAATGATCCGCCCATTGATACTTGATCTTATTCAAATCAAACATGCTTGTAGGATTGCCCCCAAAAATCTTTCTTTCATTCACACTTTCTGTAGAATTGGGGTTGTAAATTTTCTTGCGTGAAACTTCCATTTTGTTCCTTAATTTCCTTAAAACTATCTCAATGATATAGTCTCGTTAGAATACCTTAAAAGAATTTAAAACCCCCTAAAAGCCAGAAAAAACTCCAAATTTATAAAAAACTTCAATTTTTCAGTATTTTTAAAGGATTAAACAGCTAAAATACTGCTTCTTTATTTTCTACTTCTTAATATAGCATGCGATGGCGTGCGGTGCGCGGAAGTGGCGAAATTGGTAGACGCACTAGACTTAGGATCTAGCGCCGCAAGGCATGAAGGTTCGATTCCTTTCTTCCGCACCATTCTTAATGATTAAGACTTGAAGCCCTAAATGGAACTTATTCTATTAAAACCTTCAAAAGTTTTTAAAACGCCATGAGCGATGTTTTGAACGCTTTCTAAATTTAAATTCGCATGACAAGGCAAGGAAATTTCAGCGTTATAAAAATCTTCTGCGCTTTTTAATGGGGCTGTGTTAAAGAGCTGTTGGTACAATTGGTATTGATAAATAGGTTTGTAATGCACTTGGGCTAAAATGCCAAGCTTGTGCAAATTTTCTAAAATGAGTTTTTTGCATGTAAAAAATTTTTGGTGCATTAAAATAGGATAAAGGTGGTTAGAGCTTTTATTTTTTAACAAGGGGTGTAAAGGGGTGAAATAAGGGTTATCTTTAAAAATCCTATCATAAACTAGAGCGACTTCTTCTCTTTTTTGCATGAAAAGGGAGGCTTTTTTAAGTTGGCTCAAACCCAAAGCGCTTTGGATTTCATTCAAACGGAAGTTATGCCCTACGCTTTTGACTTCGCCTTCAAAAAAATCTTTTTTGAGCATGCCATGAGAGCGAAACAATTTCATTTTTTCATACAATTCGCTATCGTTAGTAACGACCGCTCCCCCCTCAGCCGTAGTGATAGGCTTAATGGCATGGAAACTAAACACGCTCGCTAACGCAAAGTCTCCTACTTTTTTGTTTTGATACTCGCTCCCTAAAGCATGCGAGCTGTCAGAAAGAAAACTCAAAGAATGCTTTTTGCAAAGCTTTTGAATGCTTTCTATTTCCACGCTTTTACCGGCATAATCCACGCTCACTATGGCTTTGGTTTTTTTAGTAATGAGCTTTTCTAGGGCCAATTCATCTATATTGCCATCGTTTTTGACTTCAGCAAACACGGGTCTATAACCACTCTCTAAGAGCATGTTAGCCGTCGCTACAAAGCTTATGGGGGTGGTGATTATTTCATTACAATCAGCGTTAAATCCGCTAAAATTCCTATAAAGCGTTAAAAGGGCTGAAGTCGCGCTGTTAAACACTAACGCATGCTTAACGCCCAAAAACTCGCACAAAGCTTCTTCAAACAAAAGAGAGCGTTTGCCTTGCGTGAGCTGTTTGGAATTTAAAACCTCTAAAACAGCCTTTTTATCTTCTTCGTCTAAACAAGGCTCGCTATAAGCAAACTCTTTCAAGCGAGCAAGTCTTGTAAGCGAGATGGGGTGATTTTGCTTGTATCATGGACATCTTGGAATTTTTGAGCGTTCAGTCTTGTTTTATCTAAGGTGTTGTATTCCTTGTTTAAATGATTCGTTTCAGTGAGCTGTTTTTTCCACTGGTGCAAAGAATTTTGAATGTTTTCTTTCTCACTTTCTAATGATTTTGAAAATTTTTCCAAAGCCTTCGTGTCGTCAATGTCAATATTACCAGGGAGTTTCAAACTATCGTTGCCTGATTTTTGATTGAAAGAATCAATCGCTTTATCTAAACGGCTTTTGAAATGCTCAAAATCGCTTCGATCTTTTTCATTATTATGAGCGTAAGCTTTAGAAATCCCTACCAATTCCTTAGCGTCTTTATCCATGCCTTTTAAGCTTTTGAGACGGCTTTCTAAATCCCCTATGGCTAGGTTATCCTGCTTAGCTTGTTTGGCTAATTTGATTTTTTCATCATTCTCTGAAAGATTTTGAATTTCCTTATTTTCTTCTTTTCTTGTGCGCGAACCAACCCTGTGGTAATCCCTTACCATCAAAGACGGGTTATAATGATTTGAAATCTTAGACATCTTATTCTCCATTTCATTGGATTTTCTTAAAGACAAGATAAGCAAACTCTATTCCTAAAAACATTTTAATCCACCCAATTCTATCTAAAAATATTAATCTAACCCTAAAACCCTTTCTAACTCTTTGATGAGGTTTGTAATTTCTTCCAATTCTTTAATATTGAGAGTGAGCTTATAATTGACTTGATTATCAGGATTCATTGGCACCAATTGCTTTTTAAATTCATTTTGTTTCATAAAGTATTTTCTTTCTTTATGAATGTAATGGATTTCATCTTTTTTAAAAATTCTATAAAGTAATTGGTCTTCGCACACTCCTAAGCAAATCAAAAAATCATAGTTGTATCGTGGGTTTATACCATTGAACTGAAAAGTGTTGTTGGTTCTGCCTTTTCGCGCTGTTTTGACTTCAAAAGACACACCGCTTTTTGTCATAATATCGTATTCATCATGAATAATGCCATCATTGATCACTCCATCTATAGCGTTAAGCACACTTTTTAAAAACTCTTCACCAATCTGCCCTATAGCGTTGGCTTCAAAATCTCTAATTTTTGAAAAAATAGCGTTGTAATCTTGCCCTAAATTCAATTCTTTATGTTTTTTTTCAATAATTTTTAAAAAAGTTTGTTCCAAATCCATCAATTATCCTTTAAACTATCCAAATGATCATGTAGGGCTTGAAAAATATGGCTTTTTCCTAAATGATAGCAAGAATTAGTCGCTAAACTTGCGTATTTTGTCCAATCAATCTCTTTGAATAGTTTTTTTAATTTAGCGTTTAAAACCTTGTCAGCGCTGGTAAATACCACAGCAATACCAGATTGATACTTAACTTCCTCAAAGTTCTCTACAATTTGTGTGCTTTTATAAAAAGTTGATGAAATGTAAAAAGACGCTTTTTGATTAAAAATCCACTCTTTACCGCATTCTCTGTTTTTAGCTAATGAAACCGTGAAAACCTTGATATATTCGCCAAAGGGTTCTTTATGGCGATTCTTATACCAAGAAAATTCATTTTTTTTATTTTGATACTTTTTGCTCCAAATTTGAAACACGCAATGCACATCCACTTCTTTATTTTTAAAATCTATAAACGCATTTTTTTCTAAGCGTTCGCTATAAAGCAGATTTAAACCTTTCACGCGATACTTAATAGAGCCTTTTCCTTGACTTTCAAAGAACATGGGTAGGATAAAACACACAAAATCACAATTTCTAGCATGGTTGATAAATTCTAACGCCATAACCCCACGATGCCCAAAAGGAGGGTTGCCCAAGCAAATCACTTTTTGATGCGTGGGCAATTTATAATTTAAAAAATCGCATTGAATGAAACCATCTCTTTTAGGTTCAATATCTATACCGATGCGTCTATTTTTAGGGAATAAGTCATAAAACACCCCATCGCCTGCGCTTGGCTCTAAAAAAATAAAGTCATCTGGATTTTCGTATTTTTTAATAACTTCACAAGCTTTTTGAAAGCATTTTAAAGCCACACTAGGTTTAGTGAAATACTGATCTAGAACATTGCTAGAATTTTCTTTCATCTCATTGCCATTGACATAGCGTTTAGGGGTAATTTCTTTAAACAAGGTTTGCATGAAAAAATTTTACTACAAAATTATAAAATTTAATGCCAATTCCTTCTGACCGCTTAAAACCCTTAAACTATGCTTAAGAAAATCCTTAAAACTTAAAAATTTTCTTCTAAATACTTCGTGTGGATTTTTGCTTGCCTGAAATCCGCATTTTCAAGCATTTCAATATGGAAAGGAATGGTCGTTTTAATGCCCTCTACTTTAAATTCCTTTAAAGCCCTTTTCATCTTAGCGATCGCTCTTTCTCTGTTTTCACCCCACACAATGAGCTTGCCTATCATGGAATCATAGTTCGTAGGCACGACATAATTGGCATGTGCATGCGAATCAAGGCGCACATTCACCCCGCCAGGGGCGATCCATTCAGTGATTTTACCCGGGCTTGGGTAGAATTTTTTAGGATCTTCTGCCGTGATTCGGCATTCTATCGCATGCCCTTTGAGAGAAAAGCTTTCTTGCTTGGGCAATTTTTCGCCTTGAGCGATTTTAATCATCCACTCAATGAGGTTTAACCCGCTCACCATTTCGCTAATGGTGTGTTCCACTTGCAAACGAGTGTTCATCTCCATGAAATAAAAATCTTTCATGTTAGAATCAAGCAAAAATTCAAAAGTCCCCGCCCCCACATAGCCGATGTATTTAGCGGCTTTAATCGCTGTTTCTAGCAAACGCTTACGCACGCCTTCTTCTAAAACCACCGCCGGGGTTTCTTCAATGAGCTTTTGTTGGCGTCTTTGCACCGAGCAATCCCTTTCGCCCACATGAATGACATTGCCATGCTTATCGGCTAGAATTTGGACTTCAATGTGCTTGGGCTTGTTGATGAATTTTTCTAAATACACGCTCCCATCGCCAAACGCGCTCAAAGCTTCCGTTTCTGCGGCTAAATAAAGGTTTTTAAGCCTGGATTTATCTTCTACGACGCGCATCCCCCTTCCGCCCCCACCAGCGGCCGCTTTAATGATGACAGGATAGCCGATTTTATCAGCGATTTCTTCAGCTTCTTGATAGCTTTTAAGCAACCCTTCACTGCCCTCAATCACAGGCATGCCGGCTTCTTTCATCACGCTTTTGGCTTTGGATTTATCGCTCATTAAAGCCATGACTTTCGCGCTCGGGCCAATAAATTCCAAAGAATGGTGCGAGCAAATCTCTACAAAGTTTTGATTTTCACTCAAAAACCCATACCCAGGGAAAATCGCATCGGCTTCAAACAATTCCGCCGCGCTGATGATCGCAGGGATATTCAAGTAACTCTCGCTGGATTTTGCCCCCCCTATACACACTTTTGCGTTAGCCGTATTGAGGTAGTGGGCGTCCTTATCAGCGATAGAATAAATGGCTATGGATTCTTTACCCATTTCTTGAATGGTTTGGATCGCTCTTAAAGCGATCTCGCCTCTATTAGCGATCAAAATGCGCAAAAGCTCTTTTTTTTCCACCTTTTTGTTTTCTTTATTCATGGGTTTTAAAGCTTTTCCACTTTGATGAGTTTTGTGCCGTATTCTACCGGCTGAGCGTCTCCCACTTCAACAGAAACCACCTTGCAAGGGTATTCCACTTCAATTTCATTCATGATTTTCATCGCTTCCACAATGCCCACGATTTGCCCTTTTTTAAGCGTATCGCCCACTTTGACATAAGGCTCAGCCCCAGGGGAGGGCGCATGATAAAAAGTGCCTACCATGGGCGAAAGCACGAAATCTTCTTTTTTATCCACAATAGGGGTGCATACCATCGGCACAGGGGTTTGGACACTTGGTATGCTCGCTTCTACCATAATGGGGGCTTGGATGGGGGCTTGAGAATGAGCGGGACTTAACGCATTTTTTTTCGCATAAGCGGATTCTTTATCCAAAACCAACTCAAAATGCTCATGCTTTAATTTCAAATGCCCTAAATCAGAAGCTTTAAATTCTTTGATCAACTCTTCAATTTCAGAAAGGTTCATAACGATCTATTCCTTATATTATTTTAAAATATGCCACAAACACATAATCTCACTAGCTATAAGCGTTTTTAGCAAAAAATTATTGTTATAATAACATAATTATTAACAAACTTTAAAGGCTTTGTGCGTATGGGATTAAAAGCGGATTCTTGGATTAAAAAAATGAGTTTAGAGCATGGCATGATTAGCCCTTTTTGCGAAAAGCAAGTCGGTAAGAATGTGATCAGTTATGGTTTGAGCAGTTATGGGTATGATATTAGAGTGGGGAGTGAGTTCATGCTCTTTGATAACAAAAACGCTTTAATTGACCCTAAAAACTTTGACCCTAACAACGCGACTAAAATTGATGCGAGTAAAGAGGGTTTTTTTATCTTACCCGCTAACGCGTTCGCCCTAGCCCATACGATAGAGTATTTTAAAATGCCTAAAGACACTTTAGCGATTTGTTTAGGCAAAAGCACTTACGCTAGGTGTGGGATCATTGTGAATGTTACGCCTTTTGAGCCGGAATTTGAAGGCTATATCACGATTGAAATTTCTAACACCACTAATTTACCGGCTAAAGTCTATGCCAATGAGGGGATCGCGCAAGTGGTGTTTTTGCAAGGCGATGAAATGTGCGAGCAAAGCTATAAAGACAGAGGCGGTAAGTATCAAGGGCAAGTGGGTATCACTTTGCCTAAAATTTTGAAATGACAAAAAATTAAAGCTGGAATAATCTAACTCCATCAAGCTTTTTAATCTTTTTATCCATTCCCATAACAATTAAAGCCTTTCTTTATCAAATATTATTCGTTTTTTAATACAAACAATACCGCAATTTCTCAAAAATGTATTATAATACGAAAATTCAGTTTTATTGAGTTACAAACTCTTTGAGAACAAAACGCTAAACCATTTAGGAAATTACCATGCTAAAACTCGTTAGCAGAACGATTTGTTTGTCTTTAATCGGCTTGTTCAACCCTTTAGAAGCCTTTCAAAAACACCAAAAAGACGGCTTTTTTGTAGAAGCCGGGTTTGAAACCGGGTTATTAGAAGGCACACAAACTAAAGAACAAACAATAACCCAAAACACCCAAAACACCCAAAAAATCTATGAAAACCCCCTAACCCACCCCCAAACTAAAGAGCAACCCAAAGAACAAAGCAAAAGCGATACAGCCACCCCCCAAAGCACTTACGGAAAATACTACATACCCCAAAGCACCATTTTAAAAAACGCAACCGAACTATTCACCACGAACAATATAGAAAATGGCTTAACTTTTTATTCTCAAAGCCCTGTGTATGCGAATATGGTTAATGGGAGCGTAACCATACAAAACTTTCTGCCTTACAATTTAAACAATGTTGAACTGAGTTTTAAAGACGCTCAAGGCAAGGTAATCAATTTAGGCGTGATAGAGACTATCCCTAAAGATTCTCAAATCATTCTGCCTGCAAGCTTGTTTAATGATTCAGAATTTGAACAAGCTGATAGCTTTAATTACCAACAACTTCAAGCCACTGCCACACAATTTTCTGATGCTAACACGCAAAGTTTGTTTAAAAAGCTCAGCCAAATCACGACCAATGTAACGATGAGTTATGAAAACGCCGATACTAACAATTTTAAAGGTAATTGCCATGATTGTGTGTCAGATTTCACCCCACAAACCGCAGAAGAATTGACCAATTTAATGTTGGATATGATTGCGGTGTTTGACTCTAAATCGTGGGAAGAAGCCGTTTTAAACGCTCCTTTCCAATTTTCTAACAGCCCATCAGAGTGCGGCTCTGACTTTCCTAAGTGCGTGAATCCTTTCAATAACGGGCGTGTCGCTCCCATCTATGAAAAATACGTGCTAACCCCACAATCCGTTATAGATGCGTTTAGAAGAACGATCAATCTTGAAGTGAATATCCTAAAATCAGGGTTTGTAGGGCTAGGGTATGAACTTGATGATAATGATGGTAATCTGGGGATAGAAGCTTCTGCCTTAAATCCTGAAAAATTGTTTGGTAAAACTTTGAACAAAGTTGATATTGTGGAATTAAGAGACATTATCCATGAATTTAGCCACACTAAAGGCTATACGCATGATGGGAACATGACTTATCAAAGGGTGCGTTTGTGCCAAGAAGCAAACGGGCCAGAAGTGCGGTGTGAAGGCGGGCATGAAGTGGAGAAAAACGGGAAAGAAGAGCTAGAATTTAGCAATGGGCATGAAGTGCGAGACCATGATGGTTACGACTATGATGTTTGCTCTCGTTTTGGCGGCAAAAATCAGCCCGCTTTCCCTAGCAATTACCCCAATTCTATTTATACGAATTGCGCTCAAGTCCCCGCTGGGCTTATAGGGGTTACTACCGCTGTCTGGCAACAGCTCATCAATCAAAACGCTCTGCCCATTAATTTCGCTAATTTGAGCAGCCAAGCCAACTATTTAGACGCCAGTTTGAACGCAAGAGCTTTCGCTAGCTCTGTGTTTAACGCATTCAATCAAAGTTTTTTAACTTCTAGCGCCCAACAATCTTTTAGAAGCCCTATTTTAGGGGCCAATGTTAAAATAGGCTACCAACATTATTTCAATGACTACATAGGGTTAGCCTATTACGGCATCATTAAATACAACTACGCTCAAGCTAACGATGAAAAAATCCAGCAATTAAGCTATGGTGGGGGAATGGATGTGTTGTTTGATTTCATCACCACTTACGCTAATAAAAAGCAAGGCAATCCAACTAAAAAAGTTTTTGCTTCCTCTTTTGGGGTGTTTGGGGGGTTAAGGGGCTTATACAATAGCTACTATGTTTTCAATCAAGTCAAAGGAAGCGGTAATTTAGATATAGTTACCGGGTTTAATTACCGCTACAAGCATTCTAAATATTCCATAGGCATTAGCGTTCCTTTAATCCAAAGCGGTATTAAAATCGCTTCTAATAATGGCATCTATGCGAACTCTGTTGTTTTGAATGAGGGGGGCAGTCATTTTAAAGTGTTTTTTAATTACGGGTGGATTTTCTAGGATCTAAAATCCCCAATAATCCCCTAAACTTGTGCGATACTCGCTACAAACACGCATGCACTCTCAGACTTTAGCACCATATCTAATGGGATGCGATAAATTTCACGCTCTTTAAAACACTCTCTTTCTGGTTCGCTAAAGCCCCCTTCAGGCCCTATGATAACGCCCTTTTCAGCATTAAAATTGGTTTGTAATGTTTTGCCGTTAAAATCCAAAACGCTCGCTTTTGGGTAGGCTTTTAATACCTCTTTAGTGTTTGGAAACGCTTCCAACTCCATTAAAGCGCTCCTACCGCACTGCTCGCAAGAATGAATCAAAATTTTTTGAAAGCGCTCTAATTTGGCGCTGTCTATTTTTTCATTACGCTGGCTAAAATCCGCATAGAACAAACTCAACTTGCTCACGCCTAATTGATTTAAAAAGGGTAGGATTTTTTCAATACTTTTGATTTCAATCACGCTTAAAATCAAATGCGTTTTTTTACTAGCTATAACCTCTAATGGTTGTGCGCCCACTAGCCTTAAAAGGGCGTGTTTTTTAGTGATTTCTGCATGCTCATAGGTGTATAAAAAGCCGTCTTTTAAATTCCTTAAATCCAAACGACTCGCGCTTTTGATACGCCTTGATCGGTATAAATGCGTGTAACTCTCGCCTTCTATTTTTAAAACAGGCTCTTTGGCTAAAGGGTGATAGACAAAACGCATTCAAAGGCCCATTAACACAACAATAAGAATCGTTTCTAAAAAATACAGGATTTTAGCCTTTTTAATATACGCTTCCATCCTTTCTTTTTTAGTGATAGCGAATTTCACGCTTTTATGGCGTTTGATTTCTGCTATAAACATCAACAACAGCCCTAAAAGCATGACAACAACGCTAAAAGAAAATTCAAATTGTTGCATCGCCCAAATAAAAATCCCGCTCAAAAGAGCGATGCTTAAAAGAATGTAAATCGCTGGCATGACAAGATAGATTTTTTTGTTCAATTGGATAAAATTCTTTTCTTTAAAAAGGGTGTAAAGATTGATCATAAAGGCTAGGGCGAGCAAAGCGGCAAAAAAGGCATGGACAAGCAAGGATTGAGCCATCACAGAAGAATCTTGTGTATTTAATGCTTGCAAACTCATCTCTAACATTAACTTCTTTCTAACGATTTATTTTTTATTAATCGTTTTATTTTAGCATGTGCTAATGAATTTAATCAATGAAAAGCTTAATAATTTAGAAAATAACGCCACAAAATCCCCCAAAGAAGCGGTTGTTCTTTTGAATATGGGAGGGCCTAACAGCCTTTATGAAGTGGGGGTGTTTTTAAAAAACATGTTTGATGACCCCTTTATCCTTACCATTAAAAATAATTTTATGCGTAAAATGGTGGGTAAAATGATTGTCAATAACCGCATAGAAAAATCCAAAAAAATCTATGAAAAATTAGGAGGCAAATCCCCTTTAACGCCTATCACATTCGCCCTTACGGAGCGTTTGAATGAATTGGATCCTTCTCGCTTTTACACTTATGCGATGCGTTATACCCCCCCTTATGCGTCTATGGTCTTGCAAGATTTAGCCTTAAAAGAGGTAGAAAGCTTGGTGTTTTTTTCCATGTATCCGCAATATTCTAGCACCACCACCCTTTCTAGTTTCAATGACGCTTTTAACGCCCTAAAATCCCTAGAAACTTTCCGCCCTAAGGTGCGAGTGATAGAACGCTTTTATGCTGACAAAAAGCTTAATGAAATCATTTTGAACACGATTTTAAGCGCCCTAAACAACCGCAAAAGCCAGGATTTTGTCCTAATCTTTTCCGTACATGGCTTACCTAAAAGCGTTATTGATGCCGGCGATACTTACCAGCAAGAATGCGAACACCATGTGAGTTTGTTAAAAGAGTTGATGCAACAAAAAAATATCCCTTTTAAAGAAGTTTTACTCTCCTACCAATCCAAGCTAGGGCCTATGAAATGGCTAGAGCCAAGCACTGAAGAATTAATAGAAAAGCACCGCAAGTCTCATATTATCATCTATCCTTTGGCTTTCACGATTGACAATTCTGAAACGATCTATGAATTAGACATGCAATACCGCTTGATGGCAGAGCGCTTGGCAATTAAGGAATATTTAGTTTGCCCATGCTTAAACGATTCCATAGAGTTCGCAAAATTTATCATTGAACGGGTTAAAAACCTCAAAGACGGATAAAATATGCATCAAAAAGCGATTATTGTAGTAAGATACCTAGTTTTCAAACCCATTAAAAGATAAAGGTTATTACATGTTTTCACTCTCTTATGTTTCCAAGAAATTTTTAAGCGTTTTATTATTGATTTCGCTATTTTTAAGCGCTTGCAAGTCCAACAATAAGGACAAATTAGATGAAAATCTTTTAAGTTCCGGCTCTCAAAGCTCCAAAGAATTGAACGATGAGCGAGACAACATAGACAAAAAGAGTTACGCCGGTTTAGAAGATGTTTTTTTAGACAATAAGTCCATTAGCCCTAATGATAAATACATGCTTTTAGTTTTTGGTCGTAATGGTTGCTCCTATTGCGAAAGGTTTAAAAAAGATCTCAAAAATGTCAAAGAATTGCGCGACTACATTAAAGAGCATTTTAGTGCTTACTATGTCAATATCAGCTACTCCAAAGAGCATAATTTTAAAGTCGGCGATAAAAATAATGAAAAAGAAATCAAAATGTCTACAGAAGAATTAGAACAAATTTATGCCGTCCAATCCACCCCTACGATTGTTTTATCCGATAAAACCGGCAAAACCATCTATGAATTGCCCGGCTATATGCCTTCTACGCAATTTTTAGCCGTGTTAGAATTTATCGGCGATGGGAAGTATCAAGACACGAAAAACGATGAGGATCTCACTAAAAAATTAAAGGCTTACATCAAGTATAAAACCAACCTTTCTAAGAGCAAGTCCAACTAGGGAATGAGAATGAAAAACCTTAAGAGCTTGCTCTCTTTTTTGTTTGCTTCTTTTTGGGTCGCTATCCCTTTAATCGCGCTCTATGCTTGTGCGTGCGCGATAGCCACTTTTATAGAAAACGATTACGGCACGAGCGCGAGTAAGGCTATTGTGTATAACACCCCTTGGTTTAATTTCTTGCATGCGTATTTGTTGGTGGTTTTAATAGGCACATTCATTAAATCTAAAGCTTTGGAGCGCAAAAGGTATGCGAGCCTTTTTTTCCACAGCTCCTTGATTTTAATCATTTTGGGGGCAGCCATCACGCGCTTTTTTGGCGTAGAAGGGCTTATGCATGTGCGAGAAAATAGCGTGCAAAGCTCTTTTGAAAGCGCGGACACTTACCTTAATATCACCCTAAACGACGAAAAAAAACTTTCTTTAAAAACGCCTTTAACCTTTTATCATTCCAAACGATTAAAACCCATTCATGCCACTTTAGATCACAAGCCTTTAATTTTAGAACCCTTAGAGATCTACAAGCAAAACGCCATTAAAAAAGATGACGCTACCATTTTAGTGTTAAAAGCGACCTATAACGGCGTGAGCCACAAATTCAACCTCATTAAAAACAACAGGAATGAAGGCATAGAAGAAAGCGAAATGTTTAAAGACGACAAGCTCTCTTTAAGTTTTGGATCGGCTTACATTGGATTGCCCTTTCAAATCAAACTGAAGCGTTTTGAATTAGAACGCTACGCTGGTTCTATGAGCCCTTCATCTTACGCTTCAGAAGTGGAAGTTTTGAAATTGGATAACACTTTAATCAAACCTTATAGGATTTTTATGAACCATGTTTTAGATTATGAAGGCTATCGCTTTTTCCAATCTTCCTATGATACGGATGAAAAAGGCACGATCCTTTCTGTCAATAAAGACCCAGGTAAAATCCCCACTTATTTAGGGTATGCGATGCTTATTTTGGGGGCTTTGTGGTTGCTTTTGGATAAAAACGGGCGTTTTTTAAAGCTTTCACGCTTTTTAAAATCCCAACAAGTTGCTAGTTTCTTACTCGCTTTAATTCTAATCAGCCCCTTTACTTCCTCGTTCGCCAATGAAGGCCAAATTGACATGCATGGGGGCAAAAGCGCTAAAATTGAGCGACAAAGCGTAGAAAATTCCGCTAATAAAGAGGATTCTAAAAGCGCGATTTTGGAGCGTTTGAAGCATTTAAGAGAGTATTCCAAAGACCACTTAAAAGCCTTTCAAAGGCTTCAAGTCCAGGATTTTGATGGGCGTATCAAACCCCTTGATACCATCAGCATTGAATATATCCATAAGATTTTAAAAAAAGATGATTTTCAAGGGTTAAACGCCATGCAAACGCTTTTAGGGATCATGTTTTTCCCCAATGATTGGCGCAGTATTAAGATGATTTACACTTCTAGTAAAGCCTTAAGAAAGCTTATCGGCACGCCTTTAGACGAAAGCCGTATCGCTTTTAGAGATGCGTTTGATAGCCGTGGGTATAAATTAAAAAATCTTGTTGAAGAAGTTAATCAAAAATCCCCTAACGCGCGCAACGAGTTGGATAAAGATGTCTTAAAAGTAGATGAACGAATCAACTTAGTCTATACGCTTTTTAGCGCTCAATTTTTACGCATTTTCCCTAGCGATAAAACCACCGCTTGGCTCTCGCCCATTGAAGCGATCAATAGCCCCAATAAAGAAATTTCAAGCGTGGCAACGGCGTTTTTAAAAAATATTTTTAGCGGGTTTGATGACGCTTTAAAAACCAATCAATGGGATAAAGTGGAAAAAACCCTAAAAGATTTAAGCATTTACCAACAAGAGCATGCCAAAAACCTCTATCTATCTTCTTCAAAAGTGGATTCTGAAATTTTTTTAAACCACACCAATTTTTTTAACCGCCTGACCTTGCCTTATATCCTTCTAGGGTTATTGCTTTTTATCGTTGTGATCAGCTCTCTGGTTAAAAACACCCCCCCTAATATTTGGCTCACTAGAATCCTTTATACCGCTATCTTGCTTTGCGCGATCGCTCATTCTATGGGGCTAATCTTGCGCTGGTATGTGAGTGGGCATTCGCCTTGGAGCAACGCTTATGAGTCCATGCTTTATATCGCATGGGCTTCTGTTATCGCAGGGTTTGTTTTACGCTCCAAACTCGCGCTATCGGCTTCTAGCTTTTTAGCCGGTATCGCGCTCTTTGTGGCTCATTTAGGCTTTATGGACCCTCAAATCGGCCATTTAGTGCCGGTGTTAAAATCCTATTGGCTCAATATCCATGTCTCTGTCATCACCGCTAGTTATGGCTTTTTGGGCTTGTGTTTTGTGCTAGGGATTTTAAGCTTGGTTTTATTTATTTTGCGCAAACAAGGGCGTTTCAATTTGGATAAAACCATTCTCTCCATTAGCGCTATCAATGAAATGAGCATGATTTTAGGCCTGTTCATGCTCACGGCTGGGAATTTCTTAGGTGGGGTGTGGGCGAATGAATCTTGGGGGCGCTATTGGGGGTGGGACCCTAAAGAAACTTGGGCATTGATTTCTATTTGCGTCTATGCCTTGATCTTGCATTTGCGTTTTTTAGGCTCTCAAAATTGGCCCTTTATTTTAGCGAGTAGCAGCGTTTTAGGGTTTTATTCGGTTTTAATGACTTATTTTGGCGTAAATTACTACCTTTCTGGCTTGCACAGCTATGCCGCAGGCGATCCCTTGCCGATCCCTACTTTTTTATACTTTTTGGTAGCGATACCTTTCGCTCTCGTGATCTTGGCGTATTTCAAACGCCATTTGAGTTTGCCTAAATTGG
>NZ_CBPT010000013.1:0-47157 GCF_000476855.1 Helicobacter pylori SA221C | reverse complement strand
GGGTTTTTGGGTTTCTTTTTTTGCATGTGTAGTCCTTTAGAGTAGGTTTTTATAAGTAAAACCAAATTTGAGAAATAAAGAAACGCACATTTTTTTCAAAATTAGAGCATTTTTTAAAATCCATGTGCCTTTTTTCATTTACCTTACTTATGGCAAGTTTTTTCTCATCAATATTTTTAAGGAGCTATTATGCAAGAAAATGAAAACACATTAAAACAAGACGCCTTCTATGAAGCTGGGTTTTGCGATGAATTGAGCATAGAAACCCAACACGAAGAATACATCGCTCAAAGAGATTTTGCAAAATCAAACCCACAAGGAAAAGAAGATGAATAATCTTAACAACTTAAGCGATGCACAAATCAATGGCATGATTGATTATTTGCAAAACATCTTATTAGAAAGGGGAGGGCTTAAGCAAGAGCCACCACAAAATTCAAACTATTCACACAATTCAGAAGAAGATAAGGTGCAAAAAACACCCAATCAACCAGATAATTCAGAAAGCAAAGAAGCTTTACTTAGAGCTAAATCCGGTCAAATCAATTATCTTAAAACAAGGATTATTCAAGGTTTGAAAGAAAAAAACTCGCCTTTTTGGGACAAGCCTGAAATAGTGGTTAACAAAGAAAGAGGACATAACGCTTTAAACGGCGAACCTTATTGCAATCTTAACGACATGCTTTTAGATATGGAAAAGAACCGCTTGGGGTTTAAAAGTAATGCATGGGTGAGTTTAAAGGAAGCTAAAATGCTTGGAGCGAGCAAAGAAGAAAGAGATGCGATTTTTAAAGCCACTCAAAATAAAGAAATCTCGCCTGTTCGTTTAATGTTTATCAAAAACAAAGAGCTTGTGCCTTTAGTGGATAATAATGGCGAATTAGTGATTGATAAAAACACTAAAAAACCTAAACACAAGCAGTTTCCTGTCATTGAAAATGGTCAAAAGGTGTTCAAACCTGCTTACAGAGATATTGAACCCCAAGTGCAATTCAAGTTTGTTTATAATGTAGAAATGTTTCCAAGCATTAACAAGGAAAAAATCAAACCTTTAAACTTGGACAAGCTCTCAAACTATGCCTATAAGACTAGGCTCTTCCATCAAAAAGATTATTCGCAAGAAAAAAGAGACAAGACAAACATTATTTACGAAGACTTGCATAAAGATTTGTCTCTAGATAATAGGAATGAAGCTTTGCTAGAAAGGATGCGTAGCTACACTCTGCTTAAAAATGAAAAATACAATCAATTAGCAAATGAAACAAAGCAACAAACCCAAACGCGCTCTCAATCTCAAAGCTATTATCAAAAGAAAAATAAAGCTTCTAGCGGTATTGAAAGGTAACTCATCATGATAGATAAAGCAAGAAAAAACTTAAAAGACCTTAAAAGCATTTTTCTGTATTGGTATGAGATGTTTGGTTCTAATGATAAATCTAAAGACATGATGAAAGCCTTTATAAAAGATTTGGCTTTCGCTAAGGATAAAAATGAGATGATAAAAGCCCAAGATAACGAGTTAGTCAAAGAATTCATGCAAGAGTTAAACAGCCTCTCTTTTAAAGAGCAACTAGAATTTTATCAAACCAATAGAGATTATGATCCCAGCCTTGACAATGATGAAAACTCAAGCGAATTATTAAACGCATTCACTGACTCTTTAGAGAATTTAGAAAAACAAGAGATTGCTCCTATTAGAGATCAAAAAAGAGAAAGCGGATTGCAAAACAATGAAAATAATAAGGAAAACGGCAAACTTGTTCCCCTTGACAAAAAAGAAACTTCAAAAGAAGAAGAACTGGAAAGCAAGGAAAAAGAACCAAAAGAAACACTGGGTTTTAACCACTCTTTAGGCGTTAGTGTTTTAAAAAGTCGCATTGAAGAAGCTAAAAATCATTTTAATGAAAAAGAAAAAGGCTCTAACAAGCGATTTAGCGATAAGGAATTTAAAAAATTTCTAAAAGACAGAGCTAAAAACGGCATGACTAATGAAGAAATGCAAGTGCTTTTATTGATAATCAACAACAAAAAAAGCAATCTAAGGCCTAGTCATAAGGAATTTTTACAAGAATGCCTAATAGAAGCGGTTTTGCACAATAAAAATATCAATAAGACCACTGAGTATGCCATTAGAAAAAATGTCGCACACTTGCCCATCAATAAAACAGAAAGCTTTTTAGTTAGAACTTATAATCATTCATTGGGTATTCTTAATGAAAATATTGCTGAAAAACTTAAAATACCTAAAAAAGAAAAAGAAATACTACAGCCTTTAAACGCAAACGAAGAACAAGCTTTAAACACCGCTTTAGAAAACAATGAAATAGACGCAAGAACTTTCAAATCATGGGAGTTTGGAAGCAAAGAAGCGAGCAAAGAAAACGCCTCTATGAGCGAAGAATTAACACAAAATAATTCTAAATTATCTCATTTTAATGAAAATAGCACCACTCAAAATAATGTAGGACAAAATAATGTAAAAGAGCCTAACAATAAAACTAATAACTCTAATCAAGATCATTCGCTTTCAAATTCGGATCTAACTTCAAATACCGATTACAACAAGCTTGTAGCGGACATGTTTGAAAATCAAATGGACGCTAATGGCAATTATGTTGGCAAAAAATTTAGCGCACAAGCTTACAACAACAAAACTCCCTATAAAGTCGCTACCGGTAATGCTAGTGAGCGTAGCGCTTATTTGTATTCAAAAAAAACTAAATCCAAAGATATTGGAATGGAGCGTTAATGAAAAATCAACACAAAAATCCCCCAACAAAATCTTTTTTAAACAATGTCAAATGGCGTGATTTACGATTGATGATGCGAGTAGTCAAGTGATTAAAGATTTTAGCAGAATTAAAATAAAGGAGCAAAAACAAATGAAAACTTATCCACATAACCATTTTTTATTTTTCTGCTTTATTCTAGGAGCGTTTTTATTAGGTTTACTTAGTCCAGCTTATGCTTTGAGTGTTATCACCACTAAAGAAATTGACGCTAATTTGCCTAATGGAGCGATGGAAAGCAAAGTGGTGTTAGGCAAGAGGGTGTTTAAAGTGGAAGCTCATGGGTTTTATTTTAGAAACAATGCAACTAACAGCATAGATATAGAAATCACCAGTCTTTTAAGAGACAATCAATCGTTTCCTTTGACTAGCAGCGCTAAAACCAGTTTAAAAATACCTCCTAACGCCAAGATTAAAAAATCCACCATCCTTGTTTTAAAAGGCGAGAACGCTGAAGAAGTGGCTAAGATTTTAGGTATTAGCAAAGAAGAATACCAAAAGCTAGAAAACACCGCTCAAACCAACGCTACCAATGACCCTATGTATGCTAACACGCCTTTTAGTAATGGCTCTGATAGTTCCGCTTACGATAACAATCCTAATAGCCCTAACAATAACGCTATCAATGGTAAAGATGGTGCAAATGGGAGTAATGGCTATGGGATAAATGGCAACGATGGGATAAATGGGAGTAATGGTGCAAATGGAAATAATAGAAATAATTCAAATAATAATGCAATAGGCAGTGGTATTGATACAGATGGCGTGTTAGGGGTGGATGGGGTGAATGGCTCTAACTCTTCAAGCGGTGGATCTGTAGGGGGTTATGAGAATAATTTCACTAACCATGGCTCTACTAACAATAACACAGGAGGGTATGACAATCTTAATAATAATAGCTCAAGTGGTGGAAGTTTAGGGAATGGGGGGTTTTTCCCTATTCCTTTTGGTAATGGAGACACAAACAATTCCAATAATCCCACTAACACCACTAGCCCAACTAATGGCAGTAGTTCTAATAGCGCCACTAACCCTAACTCGCAAGAAAACAATTACTCCAGCCAGTATTGTAAAGTGCCTAAATTGAGCCCTAACAACACGATGAAACTAGATGTTATCGCTAAAGATGGCTCTTGTATTTCTATGAACGCTTTGAGAGATGACACTAAATGCGCTTATAGATACGATTTTGAAGCCGGTAAAGCTATCAAGCAAACGCAATACTACTATGTAGATAGGGAAAATAAAACGCAAAATATCGGTGGTTGTGTGGATTTACAAGGCGCTCAATACGCCATGCAACTTTACAAAGATGACAGCAAATGCGCCTTACAAACCACGAGCGATAAAGGTTATGGTATGGGGAAAACTCAAACCTTCCAAACTGAAATCGTGTTTCGTGGGATGGATAATCTAATCCATGTCGCTGTGCCTTGCAGCGATTATGCAAGGGTGCAAGACAGGATTGTCAGGTATGAAAAAAATGATAAAACCCAAACCTTAACGCCCATAATAGATCAGTATTACAATGATCCTAACAATCCTAACAAACAACAGATTTTAAATCGTGGGATTGCTACCCAATTAAGCTCACAATATCAAGAATTTGCATGCGGTCAATGGGAATACAATGACGCTAAATTAGAAGCCAAAAGACCGACAATGTTAAAAAGCTATAACAAGCTTAATGGCGAATGGGTAGAAGTTACGCCTTGCAATTTTGAAGCAGGGATTAAAAGTGGTGCGGTTGTTAGTCCTTATGTGATGGGCGTGTCCAGCTCTAAAGTCTTAAGCGATATTACTATAAGCCATTATTTTAGGATAGAAAGAAAAAATTATGATGAGAGAGAGCAATGCCAAAAACCTTATGGAGTCAATCGTTGCCAACCGCAATATTTCCATACTGATCCTAGTATCACCGATTGGAACGCCACTTACAAAACCACTACCACTCAAACCACTCAACCTTATTTACGCCCAGCCCAAGATAATGAAATCCCCACAACCTATAATCTTATCACCACTCAAACCACCATCAACAGGACTCAAAGCGTTTTGAAAAACGAATTGCATTTGAGTAATGATTATTTGAAGTATGTAGAAATTTATCAAGGCTATTACAAGGATAATGAACTTAAGCAATCGCAAGGCTATATTGATTGGTCTAATTACTACCTTAATCAGAATGAAGGCTTTTGCTCTCAATATAACATTTGGAGTGAAAACACAAAAATTGGTAAGAATTGGTATCATTGGCATGATAATAAAATTTCTTGCGCTCAAAGACTGATTTATAGGCCTTTTCAAGGATAAGGCATGAAAGCGTTAAAGATTTTTTTAAAAAAATCCTTTATTCTGTTATTGGCGGTTGCTTTAAACCACTTAAACGCTGTGGCTATGATTGTGGATAACCCTACGCAGAACGCTTGGAATGGTGCTAAAAGAGCATGGGATGAAAGCAAGTGGGCTAAACATTTAGCCACTATCACTGAAAGGATCAAGCTCGCTCAAGACACATTAGATAGGGCTAATCAGACGCTTAATTCCATCAACAAAGCGAATGATGTTTTAAATAAAACCAATCAATTTCTAACAGGCAGTATTTTAAGCATCCCCAATCCCATGCAGTATGTAGAAAAAATCCAAAGTTTTGCCAAACAAGTTCAAGCCAATACTGAAAGGATCAAAGAAAATGCACAAAACTATGATATACGCAATCAAATTGCAGCCAAACGCATCTCTGAAAAATGCCCTGAACTCAATTGGGATGTCAGTCAGGACGCGAGCCCTACAGAGAAAAACTTACACCAATTTTTCACGAGCAAGGGGAAAGAAAGCGCTAACACAAAGGCTCTAAAGGATTTTGCTAACGCCATAGGCAACACTCAAATCAACACGGCGACCGATTTAGGAGCCGGACTTAAAGGTAGAGCCTTATTAGAATATATTTGCATTCAAAAAGGCAATTTAGAAGTGGCTAAAAAAATCCAATTATTAGACAGCCAAATGACTTTAGCTCTACTCAATAACGACTATACGGCTTATGAAAAACTTAGAGCTGAAAAAGAAGAATTAAAAAGACAAATCGCTTCAAATGTGTATGCTAAAGTCAAACAGCTTGCTGTAGCTTCCCAAGATAGAGCGTTTAGTCAAATGGACAATGAGTTAGGCGTTAAAACTTTTGGGTTTAACGATGAGAATGTTAAAAAAGGTTATTGCAAGAAAGAAAACAGAAATGGCAAAAGCGAGTGCATCCCTAACATGCTCAATGTTAATCGCTTAAAAGTGCAATTTGATGAGCTTAATTTAGATTATAGTAGGGATATTGCTGGTAAAAAAGGTGAAGCAGCCGCTAAAGTGTTCAATGACTACAAACACCGATTCCAGCAATTAAGCGTAGAAACTGCTTTAGAAATCGCTCAAAATTTAAGTTTTATGAATAAGACGCTAGGTTTAATGGCGCAAATGCAAAGCTATGCATTCAAGCAACAAATGGGCTATTTTGAAGATATTATTCCTACTGACGCTCTAAAAGATGACAAAGAGCATCAAGAAAATCTTAAACAAAAACAACAAGAAATAGAAAAAGTCTATAGGGCTAAATTGGACGCTTATGGTTTCCCTAATGGTAGTGTAGGAAAGGCAAGTGGCATGAATTCAAATAGCAATAATGAAGCTCCAAGCTCTGATAATATTCAGTCGTTTAATCCGTATTGAAATAAAGGTTATTGTGTTAAAATTAGTCAAATATTTTAAAAAGGATTTTGTGTGTTTAAAAGCAGATTAAATTCATGGATTTTGTTAGGGATTTTAGGGATTTTAGTGGTGGTTTTTTGGGATGTCATAAAATACAAAATAGAAGATTTGCAACATGATCATTATCTATCACAAGTGAAAGAAAGGGAAGAATATTATAAAAACCATGTAGAAGAAGCCTTGAAAAAGGATAGTGAATGCTTTGAAAAAGGAGGCGATAAAGTGGATTGCTCGGCTGCTATGAGAATAGCCGCTGGTGAAAGAAATAGAAGAATGTTAGAGATTAAATAACATGGCTGCTCCACTACTTGCTCTACCCTTTCTTTCTAACCATTTAGTGCTTGGTGCTTTAGCTGTCATAGGAGTGGGTGCTTACTTGTATTCCAATAAGCAAGATTCTTTAGTTGTGCAAGCAGATGGGCTTTATAGTGAAATTCTTGGGTTTTTTATTTCGTTTTCCAAGCAAGATCCTAAAGGGAATTGGCGAGCCTTTGGCCAATGTTATCCAACCTTTTGGTATGGTCTTAGGAGTGCTTTTGATCCTTTTATACTCCTTCAAGCGCTATCAAAACAATGATTTATTTGAAATCAAAACCTTTTTGATGCTTTTTGTATTTGTTGGATATCTTTCTTTGTATCATTACGCTTTTAAATCTGATGGTTCTAGTAGCGGTAATGGTCGCTCTAGTTTTGCCTTTCAAAATCATGTAACAGAAATTTTTGACACGCCTGCTAACTTGCTAAATGCTGGGATTTCTAATGTGGTTAAGGAATATCAAACAAATAGTGCAGGAGAATATAAGAAGATAGACGCACGCCACAGCATCACTAACGCTAACATTTCATTCCATGTCAGACAAATTTTAAGTGGTCTGAATAAGCTATATGAAAACTTCACAATTAATAATGGGCTATCACTAAAAACTCTTATTGCAGCTATTTTATTATTGGTTATTTTAGGATTAGAATTGTTTTTGTTATTCAAAGTTTTCTGTTATGTTTTTATGACTTATTTAGAAAAAATTATTTACTTGTCTTTGGTTATTTTCATGCTACCGCTAGGGTTTTTTCAGCAGACTAGAGGTTTTTTAGTGTCTTATGTGAAAAAAATTATTTCATTAACTTTTTACATGCCTTTGTTGTTGCTATTAGTGTTATTCAACTCTTTTGCATTACAATACGCAATCAAAGTGGGAGGAAGCAATGAAATAGTGGCTAAATTTGGCATTATTGTAGTAATAGGAATTTCACTGACATTCATTCAAAAAGTCCCCGAAATGATTAACGCTATCTTTGGCACACAAGGTGGTCTAACGGATGCTAAAAGCTTCATATATCAAGGTGTGCAAATGGCTAGCGCTGGAGCTGGAGCCATAGCTGGAAGTTTTAAGAGTGCGGGTCGTTCAGCATTTGGTAGAACGCTAGAAGCTTATAAAGACGCAAAATCTACGATAAACAGCACTACGGCTAACATGAGAGACATGCCAGGACATCCTGGTGTTAGAGTGGGTGTGGAGACAATTGAACTTCCCAAGTCTCATAGAGCTAGCAAATGACAAAAGCTTTTTAGGGCAATTTTTGAAAATTATTTTTAGTGATAATTTTTCAAAAAACCTTAAGAGAAATCATGCAAGATTTACAACATTTCAAAAATGATTTTTTAACAATCCTTTTAACACAAGAGCCACTTTTTTATTGTGTTCTTGAGTGGTATGGATATAGATTTTAGTAGAAAGCAAAGAACTATGCCCTAACGCTCTTGAAGTTAAAACCAAATCCTGTGTTTCATCATAAATAAAAGTGGCAAAACTATGCCTAAAAAGATGCAAACCTAATCCATAAGATTTTACATCAATATTAGAGAGTTTAAAAATTTTAGCGATAAAACCCTTTAAAGAGCAAGTTTTTTGTGTGGTGTTATTTTTTGCTTTCTTAAACACAAAACGCCCCTTAAAACTCTTTAATCGTTTAATATCGCTTAGCCACGCATTCAAAGGAACTTGCAAAAACTCTTTTTCAATATAAGCGTGTCTTTCTTTGCTGTTTTTACCTTTGATTAAAAGGCGGTAGTGGTTATTTTCTAAAGCAATGTTTTTTAGCTCCAAATCTAAGGCTTCAAACTTCCTTAACCCCCCTAATACGATAAGCAGTAAAATACACTGATTGCGTTTTTCAAAACTGGTTTTGGGATGGTATTTTAGAAGAGCTTGGATAAAAGCCTTAAAATCATTTTTATTCAAATGTTTAGGCAAATGCGTTTCTTTCTTGGCAAACGATAGATTTTTAAGTTCAAAATCAAAGCTATAGTTTCTTTTCTTGTCTAAATAATCAAAGAATTGTCTTAAAACCATCACATATTTAGCCATAGAGCTTGGCTTCCTGTTTTTGGCTAATCCAAATAAGAAGTCTATAACCTGTTCTTCTGCCAGATTGTGCAAGGATTTGAGCTTAATCCTATTATCAAAATATTCAAAGAACAAAAACAAGCCTTGCATCATAATCGTATGCCTAATACCTTGATTATAAAGCTTGCGATTGAGTTTTTTCAATGCGATAAGACTTTGGCACTCTAAAACTCTATCCTGCCATTTTAAGACCAATTGTAAATCATTCACGCTTTGAATGCGTATCATTGTTTTAAGCTTATAGTGTAAAAATGACTTGATATTATCAAACAATTCCCTACTAACCCTATTCATTTTACAATCACTCATCTTTCTCCCTTAATTATTTTTAATCAATAAAAATCATTTTGTAGGGTTAAGAATGAGACTTTTTTTGCAACAATAACGAAGTAAAATGCCGTTAATAGCCTAAAAATTTAAGATTATTTTAAGCTTTTGAGCTCCCATGAATACGATAATTAAACAGAAAGCGGAAAAAATTTTCCGCATAATTATATTGTAATAAAGGGAAAGAAGTTTTTGTTTTTAGTAAGTAACATTAGATCATGTATTAGTGCTTTCAAAAAAAAGAAAAAAGAGGGAAGAATAGAAAAAAGAATGTGAGCTTTAATAAAAAATAAAACATTCTTTAAGGTTAGTTTTGTAGATTTTTGGTACAATAACAGAGTAATCATCTTGTAGATTAGATTTAACTTAAAAATCTCATTCTTGCCAGAACAATTAGATTTGCGTCCAGACCCTCTAGCTTTGCAGTATAATAAGGATAAATTCTTGTTGCGGTGATGTTTTGGTGAATCACAATCCCACCTTATTTTAATGTCAAAGATTATGTAAAATAACTATCAAGATTCTGTATATTCTTACTCTAAAAATCAGGGGGGAGTTTATCAAAAAGGGGTTGGATTGTTAAAAGTTTCTGTGATCACAGCGTGTTTTAATAGCGAAAAAACCATTGAAGACACCATTCTTTCCGTGCTTCATCAAACTTATAAAAACATTGAATACATCATTATAGATGGGGCTAGCACGGATAGCACTTTAGAAATCATTCAAAAATATAAGGATAAAATCGCTTGCGTGGTGAGTGAAAAAGATGAGGGCATTTATGACGCTATGAATAAGGGCATAAGGCGTGCGAGTGGGGATATTATCGCTTTATTGAATAGCGATGATTTTTACAAAGATGAGTTTGTAATAGAAAAAGTGGTGCATGAGTTTGAAAACAAAAATTGCGATAGCGTGTATGCAGATCTGGTGTTTGTCAAACCTGATTGTTTAGAAAAAGTGGTGCGCTATTATGAAAGCGGAGAGTTTAGCCCTAAAACCTTGCTTTATGGCGTGGTGCCAGCGCACCCCACGCTTTTTGTCAAAAAAGCCATTCATGAACGCTACGGCTTATACAAAACCGATTATAAGATTTCAGCGGATTTTGAGATGATCATCCGCTTGTTTGTGGTGCAAAAAATAAGCTTTTCTTATTTGAAAGAAGTGTTAGTTATCATGCGCACCGGTGGGGTTAGCGCGAGCGGGTTTAAAAGCCTTTTATTAAGGAATAAAGAAAACATAAGAGCATGTAAAGAAAACGGCATTAGAGCGAATGTTTTTTCCATGCTTTTAAAATACCCTAGGAAAATCATGGGCTTATTTAAAAGGGGAAAAGGGGGCTAAAACGAAACGATTAAAGAAAGATTAGCGTTAAATCGTGGTTTGAATCTTTCTTGATGGTTATTGTAGGTGTAAAAAACATTCCTCACTAAGGGCATTTCAATCCCTAATTGCAGGGACAAATAGCCGATAAAATCCACGATAAAACCAAAACGCAAAGGGGCTTGAAAAAAGGTTTTTTTGGTTCTTGGGATAATCGTTGTGATAGCACCTGGTTTAATCGTATCCACCAATAGCACCCCTTGTTCTAAAGCGATCCCTAAATAACTCCTAAAACGATAAATATTTTTATCTACAAAAATCCAAGAAAAATCTAACGCGCCCCCATAATTTTGCACCATTAAGGTTTGAGGCTGAGAGAGGGAAACGGAATGGAAATAGTTATAGACGCTAAAGATTCTAAAACCGACTTTAGGGTGGTTTCTTAAAAAATGCTCTAAGCCCGTAGCGGTGTTAAACCCTATGCTATTAGCTACAAAAGTCAAGCTTTGATTAGAAGTTGAAAAAGTGGCTTGCGAATAGTTGTATCCAAAAATGAAAAAGAATTTAAGGCTTTTTTCTAAAGCCCTTTTTAAGATTTGCTGGTTTTTGTCTAGGATTTTCTGTTTTTCATTGTTTTTATCAACAATTAGGGGTTTAGGTTTGTCGTCATCATTCTTGTTTTTAAAGTTTTCTAAGAATTTAGACCAAGTGATTTCATTAGCTTCTAAAAAGAGTGGGTTCAACGACAAAAAGAGATAAATACTAAATAGAGTTTTCAAATACAGCCTTAAACTTTTTACGGCTATTGTGCCTAATTATCTTAAATTGACTTTAAATTACTTGCATGTTTTGACTGAGTATGACCCCCACTTACACGCAACGCTATATTTTAAAATTTAGCTTAGAGCAAATAAAACACCTTTTCTTCTTGAAAAATGCTTTTAATTTCTACAAAAAGGGTTTTTTCTGTGCGTTCTTCTAGCACGATAATAGGGTTAATACTCTCGCTCCCGCTCACTAACGCCCTTAAAGACAACTCTTCTTCATAATTTAAGGGGTTAAGGTTTAACTCTTTTAAATTATCGTAGTTTTTCGCCATAAGGGTATTAAGGCCTTCTAAAGTTAAAAACAAGGTTTCATCTCTTTGGCTATAACCCACTAGAGCGCTTAAACGCTGAGAAAAAACCCACCTTAAATCGTTGATCCTAACTCTAGCCTTACTTTTAGAGCGCGCTAGAATGCAACAATTCAAGGGGTTTGAATTTTTAGAAAGCCACACGCCCCCATTCAATAAGCGGTAAGTTGCGATCGTTTTTTGGGCTAAAAAAGGCTTATTAGCGTCCTTTTTAGCTGCTTCTAATGTTCTAAAAACTTGCGTTCTTTCTTCAATGCTTGCGGGTAAAATCTGGCGTTTTAAAGGCGAATAAAGCTCAAAGGGGCTTCTATTTTGGGATTCTTTTTGGATTTTTAAAGCGAATTGGCAACCGCAATAATTTTGCCGATAAAGCTCGTTTTCTCTCGCCAAAGCTTGCAAGTTTAAATCCAACTCGCTTTTGAAATGTTCAAAATTATCGTTTCTAAACACAACAAATTCCAAATGGTGCCTTTGTGCGATGTGTTGTCCCTTAGCGATGAGCTGGTTAGGGTCTTTTTTAGGGCTTGTGAGTAAGGTGGTGGTGAATTTTTCTTCCCCTAATTCAAAGGCTTTTAAAGCGCTCGCTTCTAAGCGCAAATCAAAGCACTCAAAACAGCGTTCGCTTTTTTCCCCTAACAATTCCTTACCCTTAGCTTTGTCTAAAAATTTTTCTAATTCATAATCGCCCTCAAGCAATTCAATTCCTAGCATCTCACAAGTGCGTTTCACGTCTTCTAAACGCAACAAGTATTCGCTATAAGGGTGGATATTGGGGTTATAAAAAAACCCTACAATTTTTTCACCCACAAAAGCCTCTTTGGCCTTTTTTAAAAAATAAAGATTATCCACTGAGCAGCAAATATGAATGAGCATTAAAACTGCTTTTTATTCACATCTTCTAAAATATCGTTAGAGACTTTGTCAATTTCTTGACTGATTTCTAAAGAATCGCTAGCGATTTTTAGATTGCCCTCAGTAACCGATCTTAAGGCTTCAATAGAAGCGTTGATTTCTTCTACTTCTTTAACCTGGTTTTTAATGCTTTCGCTCGTGTCTGAAATGCTTTGAACTAAAATATTGATATTGGCTTCAATTTCGCTGAGCGATTTTTGCGTCCTTTCAGCGAGCTTTCTCACTTCATCAGCCACCACCGCAAAGCCTCTGCCATGCTCGCCCGCTCTTGCGGCTTCAATAGCGGCGTTTAAGGCTAATAAATTCGTTTGATCAGCGATGTCTCTAATGATTTCTACAATGCTTTTAATGTCTTGCCCTTGTTCAATCATGGCTTCACTTTGAGAGCTCACGCCTTGAATGGAAGTGGTGATATTTTCTATCGTTTTAGAAGTTTCCATCAAGCTTTTGTGTTGGGAGTTTGAAGCCTTTTCTAAATTTTGCACGCATTCTTTTAAATTCGCGCTATCGTTCGCTAAATCTTTGGCAAAATTAGACGAAGTTTCTAGCATTTTTTGGATTTCTTGCCCTAAAGCGTTGGTAACCAATTCCACCCTACCCGAAGCGTTTTGGATCCGGCCTCTAAAGTCCAAACCAGAATAGCTTTCAAAGATTTTGAAAATGCTTGGCATGTGAGTCCCTACGCTTTCTTGCAAATAATCCATGATTCCGTTTAGTGCGTCCCTCAATTCTTTCAAATCAGGGCTTGCGGGTTCAGCCGTGATGCGCACCGCAAAATTCCCTGCTTTCACATCTGAAACCACTTTAATGGTGTCTTGGACGGCTTGCCTGTCTTCTTGCATGATTTTTTGGGTTTGCAAGATATTTTTATTGATCGCTGTTTGCATGCGCCCTAATTCATCGTTAGACTTCGCTTCAACCAATTTAATACCGCTGGAATTGGCTTGATTGTTCAATAATTTAAAGAAATGAGACAAGGTGCTAGAAACGGCTTCCAAACGACTGCTCACGATCGCTCGCATTAAGAGAGTGATCGCTATAATCAAGGCTAACACCATGATAGCGCTCGCTACAATCACCACAAAACGCACCGATCCTACTTGCTCATAGACCTTGTCTTTTTCAATGATTAAAGCGATCATCCAATTAAGATTGTCTTTACTTTCTGTTTTGCCTAGCATTTTAAAGGTTTCAACGGCTAAAAAATTTTCCTTATGGCTAAAGGGATCTAAGTATTCTAAAGTCGCTTTAGAGCCGTTTTCTAAAATTGCCAGCACTTCGTTGGTGGCTTTAGGCACGCTCTTATAAATTTCTGCGATAGGTTTGTCTTGCAAACTCTTATTCGCGCTCAAAAGCACTTTACCTTTAACGCCAATTAAAAATAAATCGCTCCTGTTTTTAGTGATTTCATTACTGAAGCTGTCAATGGAAATAAAAACCATCAAAGCCCCTACAACCTCTTGAGCGTTTTCATTCAATAAAGGCAAAAGAATATCAACCCCATAAACTTCCGCCCCATTAGGCATTTTCCTATAATAAGGCAAGCTTTTAGAAATTTCTCTATTTTTCATCGCTTTTTGCACTAAAGGGCTATTCCCTAATGACGGATTTTCTACTAGCTTAATCGTATCGTTATCCCTTAAAAGCGTTAATCTTAAGTCTTCTCTGTCTTTAAAAAACATGCTCACCCCAGCGACATGCGAATTGGCTAAAATGAAGTTTTTTAACAAGTGGATTTTGATTTCTCTTTTGGTGTCTTTAGGGAGCATTTCTTTGACAATGCCCATGCTCGTATAAGTGTTTTCCAAAACCCCTTGCACTTCCTTAACCTTAAAATGCAAACTATCTTGCATAGAATGCAGAGTGCTTTCTTTTAAAATCTCTTTCACCCTGCTGTTTAAGGACACCCCTAAAATGCTCACGCACACGATCACAATCAACGCCACGCACAATATGATTTTATTACCGATACTCAAACCTTTAGACAAAACACAACCTTACTATGATGAATTTTTTGCCCATTTGCGGCAAAATTTTAAACCGCATTATAGTATTATAAGCATAAATCCAAAATTAAACTAAATACTAAATTAAAAAAACGATCAATCATTCTCGTTAAAAAATCGTTTAAGGTTACATTCGCTCTTTTAGGGTATGCTACGACTTGAAATTATCCAAATATAAAAAGGAATCATTATGCCTTTTGTCCCCACGCGTTCTTTGAAAGAAAAAAAGATTGATTTTATTGAAGCGGTATTAAACCCCAACGCCCCAAAAGGTGGGCTTTACACTTTAGAGCATTTTGAAACATTACAATGGCAAGATTGTTTGAATCTGAGCTATAACGAGCTAGTGGAATGCGTGTTTGAGCGGTTGGGTTTAGAGATTCCTAAGGGTTTATTGACAGACGCTTTAAAACGCTATGAAAATTTTGATAACCCTAAAAATCCAGCCCCTATTTTTGCGCTCAATGAAAGGCTTTTTGTCCAAGAGCTCTACCATGGGCCTAGTTTGGCGTTTAAAGACATGGCGTTGCAACCTTTAGCGAGCTTGTTTTCTAATCTAGCGGTAGGAAAAAATGAAAAGTATTTAATGCTCGTTTCCACAAGCGGGGATACCGGCCCTGCGACTTTAGAAAGTTTGGCGGGCATGCCTAATGTTTTTGTGGTGTGTTTATACCCCAAAGACGGCACGAGTTTAGTCCAAAAACTCCAAATGGTTACCCAAAGCGCTAGCAATTTAAAGGTCTTTGGGGTGAGTGGGGATTTTGATGATGCGCAAAACGCGCTCAAAAACCTTTTAAAAGACGACGATTTTAACGAAGCCCTAAAGATGCGCCAATTGAAATTAAGCGTGGCTAATTCCGTGAATTTTGGGCGCATCGCTTTTCAAATCGTCTATCATATTTGGGGCTTTTTGGAATTGTATAAAAAAGGCGCGATCAATTCTAAAGAAAAAATCACCCTAGCCATACCTAGCGGTAATTTTGGGAACGCTTTAGGGGCGTTTTATGCCAAAAAAATGGGCTTGAATATCGCTAAAATCAAGGTCGTAACCAACAGCAATGATGTTTTAAGGGAGTTTATAGAGACAGGGCGTTACGATTTAACTCATCGCTCTTTAAAGCAAACTTTCTCGCCGGCTATGGATATTTTAAAAAGCTCTAATGTGGAAAGGGTGCTTTTTAGCCTTTATGGGTTTGAACGCACGCTAGAATTGATGCAAGCTTTAGAAGAAGAGAAATTTTATGCCTTAAAGCCTAAAGAATTAGCCCTTTTACAGGAGCATTTTTCTTGCGCGAGCTGCTCAGATGAAGCCTGTTTGAAAACAATCCAAGAAGTTTATGCAGAGCACCAATACCTGATTGACCCTCACACCGCCACCGCTTTAAACGCCAGCTTGAAAACCCACGAAAAAACCCTTGTTTCCGCCACCGCCTCTTATGAAAAATTCCCTAAAACCACCCTTTTAGCCCTAAACGAGCAAAAGAAAAACGATAACGATAAAGCCGCCCTAGAAACGCTTAAAAACAGCTACAATACCCCAGATAGCCAACGCCTTGATGATTTGTTTGAAAGAGGGATCAAGCACCAAGAAGTTTTAAAACTCAATGAGATCAAATCTTCTATTCTTTTGTGGTTAGAAAGCCTACATTAAATCTTTTTTAAGCCCTTATTCCTAATAAAATCTTAATTTTAAGTCAAACTACACTATAATAAGGAAATTCTAAACGAAGATTAAACTTTGAATGAAAGGGGTTTTAATGAAAAAAATCGTTTTAGTAGCGATAGCCTTACTGATAAGTGGTTGTGCGAGCTATAAGATCACGCCTGAACATGTTACTTCCTATAATAATGGGATTCAAGTGATGACCTCCACGCAAGCCAAGTCTAAAGTCCAGCTAGAAATCGCTCAAAGCAAATTGAAAGGTTTGAATGAATCCCCCTTAGTGCTGTATGTAGCGGCGCAAGTTATAGAGGGAAATCCTGTGGTGTTTAGCCGTAAAGCCATTTCAGTGTCTATCAACCAAACGAATTTACCGGTCTTAAGCTTGAGACAGGTGATGAAATCCAGTTTTGATTTTGAAGGCATTTTACAAAGCTTTAATATCAGCGTGCCGACCGCCCCTATTGATAATATCAATATGATCACCCCGCCTATGTTTTATTATGGGCAAGGGAGTTTTTTAGCTTATAACGGCATGATGTATGGGGGAATGGGCATGTATGGGCCGGGCTTTGGCATGATGATGATGGATGATGTAGAAGAGCAAGAGGTCATGCAAGAAAGCCGCCAGGCTTTAAAAATCTTAGCGATCAATTATCTTAAAAACAACACCCTTAACGTTGAAGGTAAGGCTAGAGGAGGGTTTGTGGTGGTGGATACCAAAAACCTTAAAACCCCGGGCGTGGTGGTGGTTAAAGTCTTTTTAGAAGATGAAATCCACACCTTTAAAATTGATATTTCTAAGGCTTAATCGCTCTCTGTCATAAAAGCCTTTGGGGGTGGTTACTCAAAGGCTTTTCTTTTCTATTTAAGAAATCATCGCTTGATTAAAACAAACTCTTTTATTTTGCATTACATTAAAAAAATGCTTTGAGCTTTTTTATCATGCCATACTCAAAAACATTAAACGTTAGCAGTAAAAAAACTCAAACAATCAAACCCTCTCCATAAAATTCTACTTTTATTTTTGGGAAGCTAAAAAATCCTGGATATTTTCTTTGGTTTTTTCTACTAAGGTTTTCAAGCTGTCGCTATACGCCCATGCAATGTGGGGGGTTAAAAGCAATTTATTTTGGATCTTTGGGTTCAAAAACGCATGATCTTTTTCAAAAGGCTCTTTCACAAACACATCGCTCGCGTAATACAAATCTTTGGTTTCTAAAATTTCAGCCAGATCCTTTTCATTCACAATGCCCCCACGCCCCACATTGATTAAAATCGCCCCTTCTTTTAGGCTTTGCAATTCTTTCAGAGCGATTAAATCGCGCGTGCTTTCATTTAAGGGGGCATGAATGCTGACAATATCGCTTGTTTTAAGCAATTCCTCTAAACTCAAGCGCTCATACTCTTCTTTTTTATCGTTAGGGGAATAATACACCACCTTTGCCCCGAAAGCTTGAGCGAGTTTGGCGACTCTTTTACCGATAGTTCCTAAACCAATAACCCCCCATTGACCCCCTTTAATAAGCCCCATTTTCATACCGCTAATGTGCGTAAAAATATCGCTTTGGCTATATTCCCCGCTTTTGCAGTAACGATCGTAATCATTGATCCTCCCCAACAAAGACAACGCGCACGCTAAAGTGTGCTGGGCTACGGATTCTGTAGAATAAGCGCTCACATTTTTGACTTCTATGCCTAAAGCTTTCGCGCTTTTTATATCCACATTATCCGTGCCTGTAGCGGTGATGCAAATGAGTTTGAGTTTGGGCAATTGGCTTAAAACCTCTTGGGTGATAACGACTTTATTCAATACCATAATTTCAGCTTCAATTGATCGTTCAATGATTTGACTGGGCGAAGTAACCCCATAAAAATCAAAATCCGCTACTTCTTTTAAAACTTCTAGCGCTTTTAACCCCACGCTTTTAGCGTCTAATACCACGCCTTTTTTGAATGTTTTCATCTCTATACTCCTAGATTTAATTTTAAAGTTATATAATTAAACCACAAAATCCTTTTTTAAAAGAAACTAAGCATGTCAAAACCCAAGAAAAACACCCTCCCCTGTAGCCTTTCTATCAAAATGTCTTATTTCATGCGCCTTCTCATTAAATGGCGCACCCGCTCTTTAAGCCATAAAATGATGACTCTAGTTCAAATTTTAAGTATTTTAGCCTTAGCGAGCAAGGCCAGTGAAGATTTAGAAGAGCAACTCAAAAAAATCAAAGATTACATTTATAGGACCCTAAACGTTAAAATCGCATCGGATGTGTATAGCCGAGTGCTTATTTTAGTGAATGAATATTGCGCTAATGAAGAATTGTTTGATAAAGAGAGCGTTAAAATTTCAGATTTACTCATTCAAGACATTCAGCTTTACGCTTTAGTCGATGAAATGCTTAAAGAAGATAAATACCAAGTCCAGCACACCATTTTAAAAGGCATCATCAAGCGCAAATACGATGAAGCCTACTCGCTCAATAGCGAAGACAGGATTCTTTTAGAATACCAAGAACGCTTGCTAGAACCCTCATACGCGTCTTTTTCAAATAAAAAATTCAAATGATTTGAAAGCGTTACCCCACTTTTTGGGTTTTTATTGAAAAAGGGCTTTAAAATGAGCTAAAATGAGCGTTTCATTTGACAATATAAAGGGATTGAATGGCTTTTAAGGTGGTGCAAATTTGTGGGGGGCTTGGGAATCAAATGTTTCAATACGCTTTCGCTAAAAGTTTGCAAAAACACCTTAATACGCCCGTGCTATTGGATACTACTTCTTTTGATTGGAGCAATAGGAAAATGCAATTAGAGCTTTTCCCTATTGATTTACCCTATGCGAGTGAAAAAGAAATCGCTATAGCTAAAATGCAACACCTCCCCAAGTTAGTAAGAGACGCGCTCAAATGCATGGGGTTTGATAGGGTGAGTCAAGAAATCGTTTTTGAATACGAGCCTAAATTACTAAAGCCAAGCCGCTTGACTTATTTTTTTGGCTATTTCCAAGATCCACGATATTTTGATGCTATATCCCCTTTAATCAAGCAAACCTTCACCCCTACCCCCCCCCCCCCCCGAAAATGGAAATAATAAAAAAAAAGAGGAAGAATACCACCGCAAGCTTTCTTTGATTTTAGCCGCTAAAAACAGCGTGTTTGTGCATATAAGAAGAGGGGATTATGTGGGGATTGGCTGTCAGCTTGGTATTGATTATCAAAAAAAGGCGCTTGAGTATATGGCAAAGCGCGTGCCAAACATGGAGCTTTTTGTGTTTTGCGAAGATTTAGAATTCACGCAAAATCTTGATCTTGGCTACCCTTTTATGGACATGACCACTAGGGATAAAGACGAAGAGGCGTATTGGGACATGCTGCTCATGCAATCTTGCAAGCATGGCATTATCGCTAACAGCACTTATAGTTGGTGGGCGGCTTATTTGATAAACAATCCAGAAAAAATCATCATTGGCCCTAAACACTGGCTTTTTGGGCATGAAAATATCCTTTGTAAGGAATGGGTGAAGATAGAATCCCATTTTGAGGTAAAATCCCAAAAGTATAACGCTTAAAGCGGCTTAAAAAAAAGGGCTTATAAGATTTAAATCTTTGATTTTAGATCGGATTTCTTTATAGCGAGCGTCTAATTCTAATTTTCTGTTCATGGATATTTTGATAAATCCGCTTTCTTTTTCTATGCCGATAAATTCCCTTTTCAAAAGATTGGCCGCAATGCCTGTGGTGGAGCTCCCGCTAAAAGGATCGCCAATGAGGGAATTTTCATCGCTCGCCATTAAAAGCAAGCGCACTAATAAAGCGATGGGTTTTTGAGTGGGATGCTTGCCATTAACTTTTTCCCAAGGAGCAATCGCTGGGAAATTCCACACATCACGCATTTGTTTATCATTATTGATCTTTTTTAAAACCTCATAATTAAAAACATGCTTATGCTTGCGGCTTTTCCTCGCCCAAATGATTTGCTCAGCCGAATGCGTCAAATAACGGCAGCTGAAATTGGGAGGAGGGTTGGTTTTTTGCCAAGTGATGAGGTTTAAAATCTTAAAATCCAATTTTTGTAAAATACGCCCCAAAGAAAAAAGATTGTGGTAAGTCCCGCTGATTAAAAGACTCCCTGTATTTTTTAAAGCCTTTTTGGCGTTGTTGATCCACTGGTAATTAAACTCATCAATATCGTTAATCCCATTTTCTTTATCCCAATCGCCTTTATTGACGCTCACGATTTTACCGCTCTGTATGCTTAAGCCGTCATTAGAAAGGAAATAAGGCGGATCGGCAAAAATCAAATCAAAAGCATTTTCAAATTGGGGCAAAACCTCATTGCAATCCCCTTGATAAAGGGTGAAAAGCTCGTCTGCGCTTTTAAAAATGGGGTAAGAAAGATAAAGCGCTCCCATTTTTTATTCTGCTTTAATGCCTTTCTTTTCAATGTATTTTTGCATTGCTTCATCATCAAGCACTTCATCAAAAAACTCCCCCATATCCACTGCCGTATCAAGTCCTTTTTCAATTTGCTTGTTAATCTTTTCCATAAAAGGCTTAAAATCCTTCGAACTTTGTTCTATAAGCATGTTAAGTGTGGGTATATCAATCTCTTTTTCTTTAGCTGGCAACAAGATTTTGGAGTTTGAAATCTCAGATTCTAGCTTGATAACCCCTATACCAAAGCTTTGGTTGAGTCGTTTTAATTCATCCAAAACTTTATCTTTATATTTATCTTTAATCCCAAAAACCACCAAATACCCCTCATTAGCCCAAGTAGAATTGCTCACCGCTTGAAAATAGCTCTCTTTTAAATTGGAAAAACTAAGCTCTTTTTTAAGCTCAAAGGAAAAAAGCTTGTGTCTTTTTTGACCGGTATGGTGTAAAAATTTCAAAGTTTCTTCTTTATATCCATTATAGGGAAAATATTTATTATAGGGAAAATACACGCCCACGATGTCAGGATAATTCCATTTGCATTCGCCCCCTTTGCCTTTTTTACATTCTTGATGGCGGATGGTTTTGCATAGAAGCTTGAAATTTGGATCTTCATCAAGGAATTTCACAAGCAGTGGGTGCAAATCCCTTTCATCAAAAGAGGTTTTTTGTTTTTTGGCTGTGCCTGAACACTCGCTCTGTTCATCATCTTCTTCTTTAGCATCTAGGGTTTTTGTGGAGGAAATTCTCTTTCACGAGATTTGAGCCAATAGAAAAAGGCTCCTCCCTCTTTGCGTGCAACATAGAATTGCTTCTTATCGTTAGAAATATCGTGTTCACCAAGCTGACTTCCAAGACTATGAGAAAGTATTTTTCCGTCGTTGCATTCTTTATCCAATCCCATTTCACAAGCTTTCTCAAAAATTTCTTTAACGCTCAAAGGCCTCTCTGCTTGTTCTAAAACTTTTTTACCTAATTCTATGTAAGTCATGTTCTTTCTTTTTTGTGATTATGATCAGAAACGATTATACTCAAAATGTTTGAAAATACCGCAGTGGATTGATAGGGTTTAGGCTGGGTGTCTCTCTTCACCCAACCTAAAATTTGTATTTGTAAAATCTGTAAAAGGAGTGTCGTAAAAGGAATGCTTAGAAACTATGGTGTCTCGTTAATACATTCTAAACAAAAAGTTTTTAAAGGCAAAAAGGCTGGCGGACAGGGAGGGATTCGAACCCTCGGTAACCTTGACGGCTACGCATCCTTAGCAGGGATGTGGTTTCAGCCAACTCACCCACCTGTCCTTTAAAAAGTAGAATTATAGTAAAAATAAGTTAAAATAAACCTTAAACTTTAATGGTTTCTAAACAAAACTAAGGGCTTTTATATTACAATCTCAAATTATGGATTAATAAAATTTAAAGGATAACACCAATGCAATACGCGCTATTATTTCCAGGGCAAGGCTCGCAATGTATAGGAATGGGAAAATCATTCTATGAGAGTCACACCCTAGCTAAAGAATTGTTTGAAAGGGCTTCTAACGCGCTTAAAGTGGATATGAAAAAAACGCTTTTTGAAGAAAACGAGCTTTTAAAAGAGAGCGCTTACACCCAGCCTGCCATTTATTTGGTGAGCTGTATCGCTTACCAATTGCTCAACAAGCAAGTGAATGGGGGGTTAAAACCCGTTTTTGCTTTAGGGCATTCGCTCGGCGAAGTGAGTGCGGTGTCTTTGAGCGGGGCGTTGGATTTTGAAAAAGCCCTTAAACTCACGCACCAAAGAGGTAAAATGATGCAAGAAGCGTGCGCGAATAAAGACGCTTCCATGATGGTCGTTTTGGGCGTTTCTGAAGAAAGCCTTTTGAGCTTGTGTCAAAGAACTAAAAATGTGTGGTGCGCGAATTTCAATGGCGGCATGCAAGTGGTTTTAGCCGGGATTAAAGACGATCTGAAAGCCCTAGAGCCGACATTAAAGGAAATGGGGGCTAAAAGAGTGGTTTTTTTAGAAATGAGCGTGGCGAGCCATTGCCCTTTTTTAGAGCCTATGATTTTTAAATTCCAGGAATTGCTAGAAAAAAGCCTGAAAGATAAATTCCATTTTGAAATCATCTCCAATGCGACTAATGAAGCGTATCACAACAAAGCCAAAGCCGTTGAATTGTTGAGCTTGCAACTCACTCAACCGGTGCGTTATCAAGACTGCGTGAAATCCAATAATGACCGAGTGGATGTCTTTTTTGAATTAGGCTGTGGGAGTGTGTTAAAGGGGCTTAACAAGCGATTGAGCAATAAGCCTACCATAAGCGTGGGGGATAATAAAGGACTTGATGAAGCCATTGAATTTTTAGAAGAATACGTGTGATTGGGAGAAAATGGTGCAAAAAATTGGCATTTTAGGGGCGATGAGAGAAGAAATAACCCCTATTTTAGAATTGTTTGGCGTGGGTTTTGAAGAGATCCCTTTAGGGGGGAATGTTTTCCATAAAGGCGTTTATCATAATAAGGAAATCATTGTCGCTTATAGCAAAATTGGCAAGGTGCATTCCACTTTAACCACAACGAGCATGATTTTAGCGTTTGGCGTTCAAAAAGTGCTTTTTAGCGGGGTGGCTGGAAGCTTGGTTAAAGATTTAAAAATCAATGATTTGTTGGTGGCTATTCAATTAGTCCAGCATGATGTGGATTTGAGCGCGTTTGATCACCCTTTAGGGTTCATCCCCGAAAGCGCGATTTTTATTGAAACGAGCGGAAGTTTGAACGCTTTGGCTAAAAAAGTCGCTAATGAGCAGCATATCGCGCTCAAAGAAGGCGTCATCGCATCAGGCGATCAGTTTGTGCATAGCAAAGAAAGGAAAGAATTTTTAGTTAGCGAGTTTAAGGCGAGCGCGGTGGAAATGGAGGGAGCGAGCGTGGCGTTTGTGTGCCAAAAATTTGGCGTGCCATGCTGTGTGCTAAGGAGCATTAGCGATAACGCTGATGAGGAAGCTAACATGAGCTTTGATGCGTTTTTAGAAAAAAGCGCTCAAACTTCAGCGAAATTCTTAAAAAGCATGGTGGATAAGCTTTAGGGCTTGTTTTTACCAAACGCAAACCATTAAAACCCTATTTTTAAAGAATGGGGGTTTTAAATTTTATTTTAAACTCATTTTATAATTAGAATTTAAGCTATTTTTTAGTAAAATAGCAAAGGATTAGGTGTATCCTATCTTATAGACCTGGCTTTTGATTGAAAGCATGGGTTCTTTATTTATGGAGTGTCCAATGAAAAAGAAAGCTAACGAAGAAAAAGCCCCCAAAAGAGCTAAAACAGAAGCCAAAGCAGAAGCCACACAAGAAATTAAACAAGAAAACAAAATTAAAGAAAACAATAAAGCCAAAGAGAGCAAAATTAAAGAAAATAAAACCAAAGAAAGCAAAATCAAAGAAGCTAAAGCGAAAGAACCTGTTCCTGTTAAAAAGCTTAGTTTTAATGAAGCGTTAGAAGAGTTGTTCGCTAATTCCTTAAGCGATTGCGTTTCTTATGAGTCTATCATTCAAATCAGCGCGAAAGTCCCCACTCTAGCCCAAATCAAAAAAATCAAAGAATTGTGCCAAAAATACCAAAAGAAATTGGTCAGCTCTTCAGAATACGCTAAAAAACTCAATGCGATTGACAAGATTAAAAACACCGAAGAAAAACAAAAAGTTTTAGATGAAGAATTAGAAGATGGCTATGACTTTTTGAAAGAAAAGGATTTTTTAGAGTGGAGCAGAAGCGATAGCCCGGTGCGCATGTATTTGCGCGAGATGGGGGATATAAAACTTTTAAGCAAAGATGAAGAGATTGAATTGAGCAAGCAAATCCGCTTGGGCGAAGACATTATTTTAGACGCGATTTGCTCGGTGCCGTATTTGATTGATTTTATCTATGCGTATAAAGACGCTTTAATCAATCGTGAAAGAAGGGTTAAAGAGCTTTTCAGGAGCTTTGATGATGACGATGAAAATAGCGTGAGCGATTCTAAAAAAGATGACGATAGCGAAGAAGATGAAGAAAACGAAGAAAGGAAAAAAGTCGTTTCTGAAAAAGACAAGAAGCGCGTAGAAAAGGTTCAAGAAAGCTTTAAAGCTCTAGACAAAGCTAAAAAAGAATGGCTTAAAGCCCTTGAAGCCCCCATAGATGAAAAAGAAGACGAATTGGTGCGTTTATTGACCCTAGCTTACAAACGCCAAACGCTCAAAGACAGACTCTATGACTTAGAACCTACTAGCAAACTGATTAATGAATTAGTCAAAACGATGGAAACCACTTTAAAAAGCGGCGATGGGTTTGAAAAAGAGTTGAAACGCTTGGAATACAAACTACCCTTATTCAATGACACTCTCATCGCTAACCATAAAAAAATCCTTGCTAATATCACTAACATGACTAAAGAAGATATTATCGCTCAAGTGCCAGAAGCGACTATGGTGAGCGTGTATATGGATCTTAAAAAGCTTTTTTTGACTAAAGAAGCGAGCGAAGAAGGCTTTGATTTAGCCCCCAACAAGCTAAAAGAAATTTTAGAGCAAATCAAAAGAGGGAAATTGATTTCCGATCGCGCTAAAAACAAAATGGCTAAATCCAATTTAAGATTAGTGGTGAGTATCGCTAAACGATTCACGAGCAGAGGCTTACCATTCTTGGATTTGATTCAAGAGGGTAATATTGGCTTGATGAAGGCGGTGGATAAGTTTGAGCATGAAAAGGGCTTCAAGTTTTCCACCTATGCGACCTGGTGGATCAAACAAGCTATCAGCAGAGCCATAGCCGATCAAGCCCGCACTATCCGCATCCCCATTCACATGATTGACACGATTAATCGCATCAATAAAGTCATGCGCAAACACATTCAAGAAACCGGCAAAGAGCCTGATTTGGAAGTGGTGGCTGAAGAAGTGGGGCTTTCGTTAGATAAAGTGAAGAATGTGATTAAGGTGACTAAAGAGCCTATCAGTTTGGAAACCCCAGTCGGCAATGATGATGACGGCAAATTTGGGGATTTCGTGGAAGATAAGAATATCGTTAGCTCCATTGATCACATCATGCGAGAAGATTTAAAAGCGCAAATTGAAAGCGTTTTGGATCAGTTGAATGAGCGAGAAAAAGCGGTGATCCGCATGCGTTTTGGGCTTTTAGACGATGAAAGCGATCGAACTTTAGAAGAAATCGGCAAGGAATTGAATGTTACTAGAGAAAGGGTGCGCCAGATTGAAAGCTCTGCGATCAAAAAATTGAGAAGCCCGCAATACGGGCGCATTTTAAGAAACTATTTGCGCATTTGACATTAAGGTTCTCTAAAGCATGCGTTATTTTCTTGTAGTTTTCTTGTTTTTGTTTGTGGGTTGCATGAAAAAGGATTTCACGCTCAAAGATTTATCCTTGCCCCAAGAGGCTTCAAGCTATCTTGCAAGCTCTCAAAATGGCAGTCATAATAACCAAAGCATTGACCCCCAAGCGTTAAGAGAAAATCTAAAAGAGAGCTACCTCAAAGCGTGGTATTCCCCATGGCTAGATGCAAAAGTCAAAAGCAATAAAAAAGAAGTGTTTTGGATCCTTAAGGAGATGAATAAATCCACCGGTTATGGCGAAGATCTAAAACCCAACGCAAAAGCTTTCAATGATGAGCTTATTAAAAGCATGGATATTGAGCATTACCCGAGCGCTAAGATTAGGGCTGTTGTAGCGCGAGATAGCGATGTAAGGGCTGTGCCTACTAACAAACCTTTTTATCTTTCTCCAAAAGGCTATCCTTTTGACAGGTATCAAAATTCGCTGATTTTTCAAGGCACGCCGGTTTTAGTCACGCATTTCAACACGGACAAAACTTACGCCCACATTCAAAGCAGTTTTGTTTATGGTTGGATCAAAGTTAGCGATTTAGCCTACATGCGCGATAAAGACATAGAGCTTTTAACCCATCTTAAAGATTATGTCATGCCTATAAAAGATAAAATCCCCCTTTATACAGACTATGGGGATTTTTACACCAATGCTAGGGTGGGCGAATTGTTCGCTCTCATCCCCCAAAGTCAAAACGCATCTCAAAAACCCCAAAAAAAGGAATTGAAAGCCTATGGTTTTTTGAGAGACGCTAAGGGCTATGCAGCTTTACAAAGCGTGATCTTAGATGAAAAGGATTTTTTTGTTTTCCCTAAGGCTTTTAACAGCGAGAACATGGCGTATTTTATAGACACCATGCTAGGGCAAAAATACGGCTGGGGGGGGCTATTGGGTAATAGGGATTGCTCGGCTTTCACCAGAGATAGTTTTGCTAATTTTGGTATTTTGCTCCCCAGAAATTCCTACGCGCAAAGCCGTTACGCGAACAATTATGTGGATTTAAGCTCCATGAAAGCTAAAGAAAAAGAAGACTATATCCTTAAAAACGCCACGCCTTTTGGAACGCTCATCTATTTAAAAGGGCATATCATGCTCTATTTAGGCGCATACAACCATCAAGCGATAGTCGCTCACAGCATTTGGTCGGTGCAAACCCAAAAGCATTTTAAAACCTTGAGCCATAAAATAGGGGGCGTGGTGATCACTTCATTATGGTTAGCCGAAGAACATAATGGGGCGTTTTCTAAAAAGAAATTATTGATTGACAGGGTGCTTGGAATGAGCGATTTGAAAGATTTTGTCAATAAAACTTCAAGCCCTTTGAATGCGAATTGATTTTCTTATACTATGATTACGATTTATCAATTTAAAACATTTGGAGAAAGACAATGAGTATGGAATTTGATGCCGTTATTATTGGAGGTGGGGTTTCAGGGTGCGCGACCTTTTATACTTTGAGCGAATACAGCTCTTTAAAACGCGTGGCTATCGTGGAAAAATGCTCTAAATTAGCTCAAATCAGCTCTAGCGCTAAGGCTAATTCGCAAACCATTCATGATGGCTCTATTGAAACGAATTACACTCCCGAAAAAGCTAAAAAAGTGCGTTTGAGCGCTTATAAGACCAGGCAATACGCTTTGAATAAAGGCTTGCAAAATGAAGTAATTTTTGAAACCCAGAAAATGGCTATAGGCGTGGGCGATGAAGAATGCGAGTTCATGAAAAAACGCTACGAATCCTTTAAAGAAATCTTTGTGGGGTTAGAAGAATTTGACAAGCAAAAGATTAAAGAATTAGAGCCTAATGTGATTTTAGGGGCTAATGGCACAGACAGGCATGAAAATATTGTCGGGCATGGTTATCAAAAAGATTGGAGCACCATGAATTTTGCGAAGTTGAGTGAAAACTTCGTTGAAGAAGCTTTAAAATTAAGGCCTAACAACCAGGTGTTTTTGAATTTCAAAGTGAAAAAGATTGAAAAACGCAACGACACTTACGCCGTAATTTCTGAAGATGCTGAAGAAGTGTATGCTAAATTCGTGCTGGTCAATGCCGGCTCTTACGCTTTGCCTTTGGCTCAGAGCATGGGCTATGGCCTGGATTTAGGGTGCTTGCCTGTGGCGGGCAGCTTTTATTTTGTGCCGGATTTATTAAGGGGTAAGGTTTATACCGTTCAAAACCCCAAGCTCCCTTTTGCAGCCGTGCATGGCGACCCTGATGCTGTCATTAAAGGAAAAACACGAATCGGGCCTACCGCTTTAACGATGCCTAAATTAGAGCGCAACAAATGCTGGCTCAAGGGTATTAGCTTGGAATTGTTGAAAATGGATTTGAATAAAGATGTGTTTAAAATTGCGTTTGATTTGATGAGCGATAAAGAAATCCGTAATTATGTGTTTAAAAACATGGTTTTTGAATTGCCCATTATCGGTAAAAGGAAATTTTTAAAAGACGCTCAAAAAATCATCCCCTCTCTTAGTCTAGAAGATTTAGAATACGCTCATGGTTTTGGCGAAGTGCGCCCGCAAGTTTTAGACAGAACCAAGCGAAAGCTGGAATTAGGCGAAAAAAAGATTTGCACCCATAAGGGCATCACTTTTAACATGACCCCTTCTCCAGGCGCGACGAGTTGCTTGCAAAACGCCCTTGTGGATTCCCAAGAAATCGCTGCGTATTTGGGCGAGAGCTTTGAATTAGAACGCTTTTATAAAGATTTATCCCCAGAAGAATTGGAAAATTAAAACGCATGCAAAACGAACAAGAAGCCCGAGAAATCGCTAAAAAGGCCGTTCAAATCGTGTTTTTTTTAGGGATTGTGGTGGTGCTTTTGATGATGATAAACCTTTACATGCTCATCAATCAAATCAACGCGAGCGCTAAAATGAGCCAACAAATCAAAAAGATAGAAGAAAGGCTTAACCAAAAGCAAAAATAAAGACTTTGGCTTATTAAGCATGAGTAACAAAATTAAAAAAAGCTTAAAGGTATTTTTTAAAATAAATACAATAAAAGAGCTTGCGAAAAGCAAGTGATAGCCTCTTTAAAAGCAGTCTTTTGGGGTTAGAGGGTCTTTAGTTGGGGGTTGTAGGGGAGGGTTATTGTAAAATACCCCCCTATCCCTTTAAGAAAATGAGTTTTGCTTAAGAAATGGGTTTTACAATAAAATCAAAAGCAATAAAACAAATTTTTTAAAAAACCCTATCTTCAAACTTTAAACTTTCCTTAAATTCAGCAATATTTAAGCTTATTTCCTTATAATATTCGCTTTAATTTTATCAAAGGATTCTCATGACAAAGACTGCTAAAGTCAATGACATCGTTCGTGATTGGGTCGTTTTAGACGCTAAAGACAAAGTTTTTGGCCGCTTGATCACTGAAATCGCTGTGCTTTTAAGAGGCAAACACCGCCCTTTTTACACCCCTAATGTGGATTGTGGGGATTTTGTGGTGGTTATCAACGCCAATAAGGTTAAATTTTCAGGCATGAAATTAGAGGATAAAGAGTATTTTACCCATTCAGGCTATTTTGGCAGCACCAAGAGCAAGACTCTCCAAGAAATGCTAGAAAAAGCCCCTGAAAAGCTCTACCACTTAGCCGTTAGGGGCATGCTCCCTAAAACGAAATTAGGGAAAGCGATGATTAAAAAACTCAAAGTTTATCGTGATGATAAGCACCCTCACACCGCACAAACTAGCAAAAAGGACGATAAATGAGAAAAATCTATGCTACCGGTAAAAGAAAAACCGCTATCGCTAAAGTGTGGCTCACTCCGGGTAAAGGCGGATTGAGTATCAATGAGCAGAGCCTGAATCAATGGTTAGGCGGGCATGAAGCCATTAAAATGAAGGTCATGCAACCCCTACTTTTAACCAAACAAGAACAATCTGTGGATATTAAAGCGGTGGTTTTTGGTGGGGGCTACTCAGCGCAAGCGGAAGCCTTAAGGCATGGCATTTCTAAAGCTTTGAACGCTTATGATATTGCTTTTAGAGCCATTTTAAAACCTAAGGGCTTGCTCACTAGGGATTCAAGGGTGGTTGAACGCAAAAAATATGGTAAAAGAAAGGCCAGAAGAAGCCCGCAATTCTCTAAAAGGTAATTTTTATTTCTTTTTGTCTCTCCTTTGGGGGGGCTTTGGCTCTCTTTCATTTCTGCTTTTTTTCTCTCTTGTTTTATTAAAATTTCAAAATAAGCTATAACTACGCCACCACCAAAAAAACACGCCAAAGCCCCAAAAACTCGCATCAGTCTTTTTTAGGTTTTTAGCTTTTTTGTGTGACAAAAAGATTAACCCCCCCCGCTTGGGTATTTGAACGCCCAAAATCATTCGGTTTTTTCAAATAAGCCCGCTTGTGTAGGCTCTTAAAAAAGATTTTTGCTTTTGTGTTTTTTAGGGTTTTTTGCGTGTGGTTTGATTGGAGTTGTGAAATAATGTATAATAATCATTCTCTATCAATTCGTTTTAAAAGGGCAAAGGGAATGAAATCTACAAGAATTGGTTCTAAAATTGTCATGATGGTGTGTGCGGTTGTTATTGTCATTAGTGCTGTTATGGGCGTTATTATCAGCTACAAGGTTGAAAGCGTGTTGCAAAGCCAAGCCACAGAATTGTTGCAAAAAAAGGCTCAGTTAGTCAGTTTTAAAATTCAAGGCATCATTAAACGCATTTTTATTGGCGCTAACACCCTTGAAAAATTTTTAAGCGATGAAAATAGCGCTATCAACGACACCCTAAAAAGGCGCATGCTCTCTGAGTTTTTGCTGGCAAACTCTCATGTGTTATTGGTTAGCGCGATTTATACGAATAATAACGGACGAGTCATCACTGCCATGAACATGGATTCAAAAATCGCCTACCCTAATACCACGCTCAATGAAAACATGATTAATCAAATCCATTCGCTCAAAAGTATAACCCGTTCAGATCCCTATTATAAAGAGGTTAATGGCAATAAAATCTATGGCATGGATATTACCCTCCCCTTAATGGGTAAGAATCAAAATGTTATAGGTGCGCTGAATTTCTTTTTAAACATTGACGCTTTTTATACCGATGTGGTAGGCAAGAAAAAGAGCAACACCTTTTTAATGGGGAAAGACGGCAGGCTTTTAATCAACCCTAATCGTGAGATCCAAGATAAGATTTTAAGCGCTATCAATCCGGATAGAAGAGTCGCTAAAGCTGTGGAGTATTACAATCAAAACGAAGCGGGCACTTTGAGCTACCATTCATTGAGCGGGGATACAGAAACCTTTTTAGCCATACAGCCCTTTGATTTTTTTGAAGAAAAAGGGAATAACGGCAATCATTGGCGTTGGGCAATCGGAAAATATGTCAATAAATCTTTAGTCTTTAAAGAAGCGACAAACACCAAATTCATTATTATCACCACTTTGATTTTAGGCGTGCTGGTGTTAGCCTTTTTAGTCTTTATCATCATTTCTAGCCTCATAACCAAACGCATCAGTAGGGTCAATAACACCCTAAATGATTTTTTCAACTTGCTCAATAACCCCAAAAATAACCATGCCATAAGCCTAACGCCCCCAAGCGCTTATGATGAAATCGGGCAGATGCAAGCTTCCATTAATGAAAATATCCTTAAAACCCAAGAAAACATTCAAGCCGATAATAAAGCCATTCAAAACAGCATTGAAGTGGCTAATTTTGTGGAAAGTGGGGATTTCACGCAAGAAATCGCATGCGTGCCTAAAAACAAAGATTTGCAAGCTTTAAGAAACACGATTAATAGCATTATCCAGTATTTTCGTAACCAAATTGGCGCCAATATTGAATCCCTAAATAACGCCTTAGAGCATTATAAAAACCTGGATTTCACCCACCACATCCAAAATCCTAAAGCCAACATGGAAAAAGCGCTCAACACTTTAGGGCAAGAAATTTCTAGCATGCTTAAAGCTTCTTTAGGGTTTGCGAACGCGCTCAATCATGAATCCAAAGATTTAAAAACTTGCGTGGACAATTTGACCAAAACCGCCCACAAGCAAGAAAGAAGCCTGAAAAACACCACCCAATCCTTAGAAGAAATCACTAATATTATTACAACGATTGATTCTAAAAGTCAAGAGATGATTTCTCAAGGCGAAGACATTAAAAGCGTGGTGGATATGATTAGAGATATTGCCGATCAAACGAATCTATTAGCCCTGAATGCCGCTATTGAAGCCGCAAGAGCTGGCGAGCATGGCAAAGGCTTTGCGGTGGTGGCTGATGAGGTGAGGAAACTCGCTGAAAGGACGCAAAAATCTCTCAGCGAGATTGAAGCCAATATCAATATTTTAGTTCAAAGCATCGCCGATAACGCTGAGTCTATCAAAATGCAAAATAAGGGCGTAGAAAACATCCACAACTCCATTAACGCCTTGCAACAAGATGTGCAGGATAATTTAACTATCGCTAATTATTCTTTACAAGTCAGCACTAAAATTGATGGGATCTCCCAAAATATTTTAGAAGATGTGAGCAAGAAGAAATTTTGATTTCTGCTTTTAATTTTGAGTGTCTAAAATATAAAACCGCCTAAAGCAAGGGGTTTTTTTAACTAAAGCACCCTAACGAACGCTAATGCGAAAGGCTCTTTAAGGTCTGCATGGGCATTTCTTACCCTAAAAAGACTAGAGGTATTTTGTTAGCTTGAATATAGCCTAAGTGCTTACATCTTGCACCCTAAAGAACGGAGTTTTTTGCACTAGTTTGATGATAAAAAGCTTTGGTTGGATTTTAAAAAGCGTTCTTAAGGGGAGTTGGTTTGGGAGTTAAAGGGGGGGGTATTCATCGCCAAAGTATCCCCCTATCCCCCTTAAAAGAATTATAAATAAAAATATTAAGTTTTGGCTATCACTCTTTGATGTTGGGGGTTAATCTCAATTCCCCATATCGCCACCCATATCCCCCATGTCTCCCATATCGCCACCCATATCGTCGTTCATATCCCCCATATCGCCCATATCATCGTTGCCATTACCCATGTCATCGTTCATATCGTTGGCGTTGTTCATGTCATCGCCCATGTCGTTGCCGTTGTTCATGTCGTCATTAGCGTTACCCATATCATCGTTGCCGTTGTTCATGTTGCTCATATCATCAGTGTTACCGGTATCGGTGTTGCCGGTATCAGTATTATTCATATCGCCGGTATTGTTGCCGCTAGTATCTTTATCATCAGTGGGTGTGTCGTTTGCGTTGCCGGTGTCAGTGGTATTAGTGTCCATGTGATCATCATTATGATCATCGTTGGTGGCGTTGTTAGGGTTTATGAGTGCGTTACCCCCTCGATCTTTGCTGTCATTTGCATGGGCGTTGTCCATGTTGTTAATAGGCGTTTGTTGCATAGGGTTATTGATCGCATCATTCAAATCGTCTCTGTCATCGCCATCAATTTTCAAACTCCCGTCTAAATAATTCCCCACCACATCGCTGCTATGGCTTAATTGTTGCACGCTGTCTAGGGCTTTATCCACTTGGGCTTGTTGCTCGCTTGAAAGCCCTTTTTGATCTTTTAAGTCATTGTCTAGTTGGTTGAGATTGTTGTCTAATTTGTCTCTCACTTCCATAGCTTTATTGACCACTGAATCAATCTTATTAGGGCTCGCCCCATCTTGCTTCATTTCTTTGATTTGCCCCACTAAATGGTTAAGCTCTTTGGCTTGAGAAGTTATCGCATCCACGTTTTTAGTGGGCATGGCTTTAGTGTGGAAAAGCGAATTGTCTTTGAGCATGCGGCTGTTGTCTAAATTGACTAAAGCGCTATTCAAGCGGTTGGTTTGAATGCCTTTGCTGAATTTGGGATCACGATAAAAGCTCATGAGATTTGCTTGTTGTAAGGATTTATCGTCTTTATCGTCTTTGTCATCATCAGTAGGCGTATCAAGTTGGTCAGTAGAAGCGTCATGGTCTAAAATCTCTTCTTGATCGAGCGCATACATGTAATTTTCTAACATCAAGTAATCTTGAACTTGCATCATGAAAAACATGTTAGGGTAGAACCCATACATGCCATCATAAAAGTCATAAAAATCATACATGCCCATACCATACATGCCATACATACCCATTCCATACATTCCATACATGCCATAATAAGGGCTATAGTAAGAGTTGTAATAGTTGTTGCTCCTGTAATAAGGGCTTTGAGCCTTTTCATTCTCTTGTTGTTTTTTAAGATACGCCCCTACCACGCTCAAATCAGCGAGCATTTTTTGAGCCGTTTTTTGATCTTTTAAAGAAATGCCTAAGGGGATATAAATACCGGTGCGGTAACTATAAAAAGAATCCCTAGCGATGATTTTAAGGCAATATTTCAAATTCTTTTGCAATTTTAGGGCTTGCCTCAAATGTGCATGCGCTCTAAAATTCCCCAAGATGCCGGAGTTAAAACGCATTTTTTCCACTAACGCGCTGAATTTTTTCGCATCGCCATTAGCCGCATTGATATAGTTTAAAGCAGTAGCTCCCCACTCTTTGGTGCTGCTTTTATAACCCCCAAAATTCACTATTTTTGGCGTTAATTCCCCTTTTAATTGCGAATCTTTTAAATCAAACAACGCCCTATTCACGCTGATAGCGTTCAAACTGAGTGTCATTATAAAAAGTATTTTTATAGCTTTCATTGATAACCTTAAAAAATATCTCTTGCGAGCATTATAGACTATTTTTAGAAATCAAAATGACTTTTGAAAACAAGCCAAAGTAAAAAATAAAACCTAAAAAACAAAAGGTTCTGTTTTAAACGCTTCTTTAGTTTTAAAAAACTTTCTTAAACAAAAACCTAACCCCCCAACACAACAAAACAAACACCGCAAAAAAAGAAAAAAGAAACCAACAGAGAGAAAACCCTCTATTGAAAAGAAGAAAAAGGCTTAGAAGTTGATCATGTAGTTAAAGTAGATAGAGAAGTTCCTTTTATAGAACACATCTACCGATCCATCTACGCCCCTTTCTTTATAGAATTGGTTGGTGAATAAAGGCAATTTAAAGCCCACTTCAATCCCGCTGTGTTTAGAGAAATTGCTCCTAAAACCAAATTCCACAGGCATTTGGAAATAGCTCGTGTTCATGCTCGCTGAACAGCCGGCGGTGTTGTTGCAAATGTGCATTTGAGATTTTAAGTAGCTCTCTCCTTGAACGATAAACGAATCCCCTCCTAATCCAAAGCCCACGAACAACCCTGCTGTGTTATAGCCCTCTTTACTTTCATAGAAGTTATAGAGTGCATCAAAGCCCACGCCATAAGTGAAGTTATTCACTTGAGACGCGCCCTCCATGATTCCAAGCTGGCTCCCTACAAAGCTTAAATTCGCATGGTTGTAGCTGTAATATCCATAAGATCTAAAGCCAAAGCGTTTGGTTTTACCAAAGAACCACTTATACCCTGCCATCGCATCTACCCCATACATTTGCCCGTAATTATTGGTGTTGATCACGCTTGGCGTGTAGGTTGCTTGGGCTTGAGCGACAGCGGTTTGAATGTTTTTATGCACATTCATGAAAGCGTCTTTTTGAGCCATTAGATTGGTTTTTAGCGCGTTTAAGAAATTGATGGCATCTGTCGTTGTCGTTGCGCTATCACTAGCAGCTGCAAGCGCAACGGCTTGCGTTTTTTGCGTATCAGTTGCACTAAGATCGGCCAAAGCCATATCCACTTGATTGATAGCTTTATCTAACGCGCCCACAACCGCATTAGAGCCGTTTGTCAATTGCCCAATCGTCGCGCTAGAAGAATTTAAATAGCCTTTTAAAGTGTTTTGAGCGCTTTCTAATGCGCTAAACGCACTACTTAGCCCTTGAGCGTTGGGAATCACACTGCTTAAATCGGTGCTACTATTCAAAAGGTTGCCAATCGTTGCGCTCTGTTGAGACATGGTTTCTACCCCACTTAAAGTGGTGTTCATGCCACTCACGCTCACGCTCTTAAGACTATTAACCGTAGTGGTGTCTTTAACTAGCTGGCTTGCCACGCCACTAGCGCTTGGGGTTGGTGCACTAGCGGTGTGTTTTGGCTCCTCCTTAGTTGGTGGGGTTGATGGAGCTGGTGTGCCGCTTGAAGCGGTGTGTTTTGGTTCCTCTTTAGTTGGTGGGGTTGATGGGGTTGGTGTTTTCGTCTGATCTTGTAACGCTGTGTTTAAAGTCTGTTGATCGGTGTTGAGTTTGCTCTCAGCCTGTTGTAAAGCTTTTTCAGCGGTTTGCTCGGCTGCTTGATCGGTTTTAAATGTTGTTTCATTAAAATCTTTAGCGTTAGCATCAGCTTGAATTTTTTCTACAGCACTTTTTAAAGCTTGTTCAGCTGTTTGAACGGCTATGTTATCGGTTTCTACTTTTTGAGCCGCACCAGATACAGTAGTGTCAGTGCTTGTTGTATAAGCTTCATCAGTTGTGGCGGTTGTGTTGTCAGTAGAAGCGGTGTTTTCAAGCGTTGTTGCTTCTGTTTTGTCGCTTGAAGCGGTGTTTTGGGCTTGAGTTTGGGCTTGTTGTTGCGTTGGTGAATCGCTTGTTAATTTACTATCCTTATCCTTTTTAGCATAATTACCAAAAACATGCGATGGTTTTTGCAAGGCTGCGTAGGTTTGTAAATCGGTAGCGTTCATGCTCCCTAAAAGCACGCTACTCGTTGCTAAAGAGAAAAAGCCTAATTTTTTGAATGACTTTTTCATGACTTCCTCCCTTATTTTTTCATCCAGCTTGCACTTGGATTGATTTTAGTGTCCGGTTTGGAAGCGCTCTGCGTTTCTTTGGCTGGAGCTGTTTGATTGCTGCCAAACATTGAAGTGTCTATCGGAGTGTTATTGTTAGCGCCTGGGGTGCGGGTGGTGTTTTGGTTTTCTAAATTAGAATATTGAAACCCTCCTCCTAAAAACGCGCCGCTTTTTTCTGCCATAGACACACTAAAGGCTAATGCCATACCTAAAAAAACTTTTTTCATTTAAAACTCCTTAATGTGAGAAATCCTAAGGATTTCTTTTTTTATTGCATTCTTTTATTGCATTCATGCTATGGTGCAAAAATATAGGGAGCTATCAAAATTTGAGAGTTGTCCTCATACATTCGCTTCTACAGAATACAATTCGCTCTTACAAATATTAAGCTTTGGAGTTATATCACAAAAAAGTGAATTTTTCGTTAAGAATGGGTTAAATAAATCGTTTTATTTTTTAAAAATGTATTTATATATATAAATAATTTAAAATTATATTTAACTAGATTTTATGGAAGCTCTTACGCTATTTTTGTGTGGGGCGAAAATTTGAAGCATGTTAGGGTTTTTGGTAGTAGCGGGTGGCTATCGTGATAAGGCTATAATAATATCAATTAAAAAAGGCTTGGGCGTTTTATCGCTTTTGTCGTATCGTGTAAAAATCTCATTCAAACTGGCTTTGGGCGTGGGCGATTAAAGGGTTGATCACTTCATCTAAATTCCCTGAAAGCATGATTTCTTCTAAACTATACAGAGTTAAATTGATTCGGTGTTCGCTCAAGCGGTTTTGCGGGTAATTATAGGTGCGGATCCTTTCGCTCCTGTCCCCACTACCCACCTGCTCCTTTCGGTCTTTGGCGTTAGCGAGTTGCTGCTCTTCAATTTGTTTTTCATAAAGGCGCGCTTTTAAGATTTTTAGGGCTTTGTCCTTGTTTTTATGCTGGGATTTTTCATCTTGCATGCTCACGCTGATATTGGTGGGAAGGTGCGTGATGCGCACCGCAGAGTCTGTGGTGTTGACGCATTGCCCCCCATGCCCGCCAGCACGAAACACTTCAATCTTTAAATCGCTAGGGTTGATAGAAACTTCCACATCATCCACTTCAGGCATGATCGCTACTGTGATAGCGGAAGTGTGGATACGCCCTTGAGATTCTGTCTCGGGGACTCTTTGGACTCGATGCGTGCCTGCTTCAAATTTGAGCCTTGAATACACGCCCTTGCCCTTAATCAAAGCGATGATTTCTTTATAGCCCCCTACGCTGTTTTCGCTAGAGCTCACTATCTCTACTTTCCATTTTTTCAAATCCGCATAACGGCAATACGCTTTAAACAAATCCCCTACAAAAATGCCCGCTTCATCGCCCCCTGTGCCGGCCCTTAACTCTAAATAAATGTTTTTATCGTCATTAGGATCTTTGGGGATGAGGAGTTGTTTAATGGCAGTTTCTAGCTCGCTTTTTTGGATTTCTAAAATTTTTAACTCTTCTTTAGCCAGTTCGCTCAATTCCTTGTCTTCTAAAAGCTCCTTATTTTCTTTGATATTCTCTAAAACGCTCAAATACTCTTTACTCGCTATAGAGATTTCTTCAATGGAGCTTTGCTCTTTGCTCAATTCGGTGAGTTTTTTAATATCGCTAATCACTTCAGTGCTAGAAAGCAACGCTGTGAGTTCGTCGTATCGCTTGAGAATGGAAGAAAGCTTTTCAGCTAGAATGGACATGCAAGACTACCTATAAAAAGATGTGAATATAAAAGATGCAACAATCTAAAAAACGCAAAACTTAAAAAGAAGCCCAATAATAAAAACCCATTACTGAGCTTAAAGAAGTCAAAAACGCCCTAAAACTAAGCGAGAGCGATTTTTTTCACTGAAGCGTTAAGCCTTGAGACTTTCCTAGAAGCGGTGTTTTTCTTTAAAATCCCCTTGCTGACAAATTTATGCAACTCTTTATTAGCGATTTTCAAACGCTCTTGAGCTTTTGCTACATCATTGATGGCGACCGCTTCACGCACGGCTTTAATGATATTTTTAACTTTAGTTTTATAGAACCTGTTGCGTTCGGTTCTTTTAATGGTCTGTCTGATTCGCTTTTCTGCGGACTTATGATTTGCCATAGCCTTGTTTTAATCCCTTTGTAATGTAAAATTTGGCATAATTCTATCTAAAAATTGATTAAAAATAGTTTAAAAGGTATTTTATAACGATGAAAATTTTTGGGACTGATGGCGTGAGGGGCAAAGCAGGGGTGAAACTCACCCCCATGTTTGTGATGCGTTTGGGCGTTGCTGCCGGATTGTATTTTAAAAAACATTCTCAAACGAATAAAATTCTAATCGGTAAAGACACCAGAAAAAGCGGCTACATGGTAGAAAACGCTTTAGTGAGCGCTCTCACTTCCATAGGCTATAACGTGATTCAAATAGGGCCTATGCCTACCCCTGCGATTGCGTTTTTAACCGAAGACATGCGCTGTGATGCGGGCATTATGATAAGCGCGAGCCACAACCCTTTTGAAGATAATGGTATTAAGTTTTTCAATTCTTATGGCTATAAGCTTAAAGAAGAAGAAGAAAAAGCGATTGAAGAAATCTTTCATGATGAAGGATTACTGCATTCTAGCTATAAAGTGGGCGAGAGCGTCGGTAGCGCTAAAAGGATAGATGATGTCATAGGGCGCTATATCGTGCATTTAAAACACTCTTTCCCCAAACATTTGAATTTACAGAGTTTAAGGATCGTTCTAGATACGGCTAATGGTGCGGCTTATAAGGTGGCTCCGGTCGTTTTTAGCGAGCTTGGGGCTGATGTGTTAGTGATTAATGATGAGCCTAATGGGTGTAACATCAATGAGCAATGCGGGGCTTTACACCCCAACCAATTGAGCCAGGAAGTGAAAAAATACCGTGCGGATTTAGGCTTTGCTTTTGATGGCGATGCGGATAGGCTAGTGGTGGTGGATAATTTAGGGAATATCGTGCATGGGGATAAGCTTTTAGGGGTGTTAGGGGTTTATCAAAAATCTAAAAACGCCCTTTCTTCTCAAGCGATTGTCGCTACAAACATGAGCAATTTAGCCCTTAAAGAATACCTGAAATCCCAAGATTTAGAATTGAGGCATTGTGCGATTGGGGATAAGTTTGTGAGCGAATGCATGCGATTGAATAAAGCCAATTTTGGAGGCGAGCAAAGCGGGCATATCATTTTTAGCGATTACGCTAAAACCGGCGATGGTTTGGTGTGCGCGTTGCAAGTGAGCGCACTTGTGTTAGAAAGTAAGCAAGTGAGCTCTGTTGCGTTAAACCCCTTTGAATTATACCCTCAAAACCTAGTGAATTTGAATGTCCAAAAAAAGCCCCCTTTAGAAAGCCTGAAAGGTTATAGCGCTCTTTTAAAAGAATTAGACCAACTAGAGATCCGCCATTTGATCCGCTATAGCGGCACTGAAAACAAATTACGAATCCTTTTAGAAGCTAAAGATGAAAAACTTTTAGAATCCAAAATGCAAGAATTAAAAGAGTTTTTTGAAGGGCATTTGTGCTAAAAACCACAAAAAAAAGCCTGTTGATTTTTATAGGGGTTTTTTTCCTTATTTTTGGCGTGGATCAAGCGATTAAATACGCTATTTTAGAGGGGTTTCGCTATGAAAGTTTGATAATAGATATTGTTTTAGTGTTCAATAAAGGCGTGGCGTTTTCCTTGCTCAGTTTTTTAGAGGGGGGTTTGAAATACTTGCAAATCCTTTTGATTTTAGGACTTTTTATCTTTTTAATGCGCCAAAGGGAGCTTTTTAAAAACCATGCGATAGAGTTTGGCATGGTGTTTGGTGCTGGGGTTTCTAATGTTTTAGACCGGTTTGTGCATGGGGGCGTAGTGGATTATGTGTATTATCATTATGGGTTTGATTTTGCCATTTTTAACTTCGCTGATGTCATGATAGATGTGGGTGTGGGCGTTTTATTGTTAAAACAATTCTTTTTTAAGCAAAAACAAAACAAAATTAAGGCATAATCACTCTTTTTAAAATAAAAGGTCGCGTAGCTCAGTTGGTAGAGCACTACCTTGACATGGTAGTGGCCGCTGGTTCAAGTCCAGTCGTGGCCACCATTATTACCCCAGTCCTAATTCTCATTTTTTTGCAAGTTTTTGATCTTTATAAATTCTAAAGGGGTATTAAACGCGCTTCTAATAACGATTTTATAGCGCTTCAAAACTATAACACTAATTTATTTTAAATAATAATTAGTTAATGAACGCTTCTGTTAATCTTAGTAAATCAAAACATTGCTACAATTACTCCAACCTTGATTTCGTTATGTCTTCAAGGAAAAACACTTTAAGAATAGGAGAATGAGATGAAACTCACCCCAAAAGAGTTAGACAAGTTGATGCTCCACTATGCTGGAGAATTGGCTAAAAAACGCAAAGAAAAAGGCATTAAGCTTAACTATGTAGAAGCGGTAGCTTTGATTAGTGCCCATATTATGGAAGAAGCGAGAGCTGGTAAAAAGACTGCGGCTGAATTGATGCAAGAAGGACGCACTCTTTTAAAACCTGATGATGTGATGGATGGCGTGGCAAGCATGATCCATGAAGTGGGTATTGAAGCGATGTTTCCTGATGGAACCAAACTCGTAACCGTGCATACCCCTATTGAGGCCAATGGTAAATTAGTTCCTGGTGAGTTGTTCTTAAAAAATGAAGACATCACTATCAACGAAGGCAAAAAAGCCGTTAGCGTGAAAGTTAAAAATGTTGGCGACAGACCGGTTCAAATCGGCTCACACTTCCATTTCTTTGAAGTGAATAGATGCTTAGACTTTGACAGAGAAAAAACTTTCGGTAAACGCTTAGACATTGCGAGCGGGACAGCGGTAAGGTTTGAACCTGGCGAAGAAAAATCCGTAGAATTGATTGACATTGGCGGTAACAGGAGAATCTTTGGATTTAACGCGTTGGTTGATAGGCAAGCAGACAACGAAAGCAAAAAAATTGCTTTACACAGAGCTAAAGAGCGTGGTTTTCATGGCGCTAAAAGCGATGACCACTATGTAAAAACAATTAAGGAGTAAGAAATGAAAAAGATTAGCAGAAAAGAATATGTTTCTATGTATGGTCCTACTACAGGCGATAAAGTGAGATTGGGCGATACAGACTTGATCGCTGAAGTAGAACATGACTACACCATTTATGGCGAAGAGCTTAAATTCGGTGGCGGTAAAACTCTAAGAGAAGGCATGAGCCAATCCAACAACCCCAGCAAAGAAGAACTGGATCTAATCATCACTAACGCTTTAATCGTGGATTACACCGGTATTTATAAAGCGGATATTGGTATTAAAGATGGCAAAATCGCTGGCATTGGTAAAGGCGGTAACAAAGACATGCAAGATGGCGTTAAAAACAATCTTAGCGTGGGTCCTGCTACTGAAGCCTTAGCCGGTGAAGGTTTGATTGTAACTGCTGGTGGTATTGACACACACATCCACTTCATTTCACCTCAACAAATCCCTACAGCTTTTGCAAGCGGTGTAACAACCATGATTGGTGGCGGAACTGGCCCTGCTGATGGCACTAACGCAACCACTATCACTCCAGGCAGAAGAAATTTAAAATGGATGCTCAGAGCGGCTGAAGAATATTCTATGAACTTAGGTTTCTTGGCTAAAGGTAACGCATCTAATGATGCGAGCTTAGCCGATCAAATTGAAGCTGGTGCGATTGGCTTTAAAATCCACGAAGACTGGGGAACAACTCCTTCTGCAATCAATCATGCGTTAGATGTTGCGGACAAATACGATGTGCAAGTCGCTATCCACACAGACACTTTGAATGAAGCCGGTTGTGTAGAAGACACTATGGCAGCCATTGCCGGACGCACTATGCACACTTTCCACACTGAAGGCGCTGGCGGCGGACACGCTCCTGATATCATTAAAGTGGCCGGCGAACACAACATTCTGCCCGCTTCCACTAACCCCACTATCCCTTTCACTGTGAATACAGAAGCAGAACACATGGACATGCTTATGGTGTGCCACCACTTGGATAAAAGCATTAAAGAAGATGTCCAGTTCGCTGATTCAAGGATCCGCCCTCAAACCATTGCGGCTGAAGACACTTTGCATGACATGGGGATTTTCTCAATCACTAGTTCTGACTCTCAAGCTATGGGTCGTGTGGGTGAAGTTATCACCAGAACTTGGCAAACAGCTGACAAAAACAAAAAAGAATTTGGCCGCTTGAAAGAAGAAAAAGGCGATAACGACAACTTCAGAATCAAACGCTACTTGTCTAAATACACCATTAACCCAGCGATCGCTCATGGGATTAGCGAGTATGTAGGTTCTGTAGAAGTGGGCAAAGTGGCTGACTTGGTATTGTGGAGTCCAGCATTCTTTGGCGTAAAACCCAACATGATCATTAAAGGTGGGTTCATTGCATTGAGTCAAATGGGCGATGCGAACGCTTCTATCCCTACCCCACAACCGGTTTATTACAGAGAAATGTTCGCTCATCATGGTAAAGCCAAATACGATGCAAACATCACTTTTGTGTCTCAAGCGGCTTATGACAAAGGCATTAAAGAAGAATTGGGGCTTGAAAGACAAGTGTTGCCGGTAAAAAATTGCAGAAACATCACTAAAAAAGACATGCAATTCAACGACACTACCGCTCACATTGAAGTCAATCCTGAAACTTACCATGTGTTCGTGGATGGCAAAGAAGTAACTTCTAAACCAGCCAATAAAGTGAGCTTGGCACAACTCTTTAGCATTTTCTAGGATTTTTTAGGAGCAACGCTCCTTAAATCCTTAGTTTTTAGCTCTCTGATTTTTTGTTTATCAAAAAATTGGGGGCTTTTTTTTGTTTTTATTTTTTGTCAATTTACTATTTTTCTTTATGATTAGCTCAAGCAACAAAAGTTATTCGTAAGGTGCGTTTGTTGTAAAAATTTTTGTTTGGAAGGAAAAGGCAATGCTAGGACTTGTATTGTTATATGTTGGGATTGTTTTAATCAGCAATGGGATTTGCGGATTAACCAAAGTCGATCCTAAAAGCACTGCGGTGATGAACTTTTTTGTGGGCGGACTTTCCATTGTTTGTAATGTGGTGGTCATCACTTATTCTGCACTCCACCCTACAGCCCCTGTAGAAGGTGCCGAAGATATTGCTCAAGTATCGCACCATTTGACTAGTTTCTATGGGCCAGCGACTGGGTTATTGTTTGGTTTTACCTACTTGTATGCGGCTATCAACCACACTTTTGGTTTGGATTGGAGGCCGTATTCTTGGTATAGCTTATTCGTAGCGATCAACACTGTTCCTGCTGCGATTTTATCCCACTATAGCGATATGCTTGATGACCACAAAGTGTTAGGCATCACTGAAGGCGATTGGTGGGCGATCATTTGGTTGGCTTGGGGTGTTTTGTGGCTTACCGCTTTCATTGAAAACATCTTGAAAATCCCTTTAGGGAAATTCACTCCATGGCTTGCTATCATTGAGGGCATTTTAACCGCTTGGATCCCTGCTTGGTTACTCTTTATCCAACACTGGGTGTGAGATGATCATAGAGCGTTTAATAGGCAATCTAAGGGATTTAAACCCCTTGGATTTCAGCGTGGATTATGTGGATTTGGAATGGTTTGAAACGAGGAAAAAAATCGCTCGTTTTAAAACCAGGAAAGGCAAAGACATAGCCATACGCCTTAAAGACGCTCCCAAGTTGGGTCTCTCTCAAGGGGATATTTTATTCAAAGAAGAGAAGGAAATTATCGCCGTTAATATCTTGGATTCTGAAGTCATTCACATCCAAGCTAAGAGCGTGGCAGAAGTAGCGAAAATATGCTACGAAATAGGAAACCGCCATGCGGCTTTATACTATGGCGAGTCTCAATTTGAATTTAAAACACCATTTGAAAAGCCCACACTAGCGTTACTAGAAAAGCTAGGGGTTCAAAATCGTGTTTTAAGTTCAAAATTGGATTCCAAAGATCGCTTAACCGTGAGCATGCCCCATAGTGAGCCTAATTTTAAGGTCTCACTGGCGAGCGATTTTAAAGTGGTCATGAAATAGAAAAATAACAAATGGATAAAGGAAAGAGCGTGAAAAGCACCAAAAAAAGCGTGGGTATGCCCCTAAAAACTCCAAAGACAGACAACAACGCTCATGTGGATAATGAATTTCTGATCTTACAAGTCAATGATGCGGTGTTCCCCATTGGATCTTACACGCATTCTTTTGGGCTAGAAACTTACATACAGCAAAAAAAGGTTAGCAATAAAGAAAGCGCTTTAGAATATTTAAAAGCCAATCTCTCTAGCCAGTTCCTTTATACGGAAATGCTGAGCTTGAAATTAACCTATGAAAGCACCCTCCAACAAGATTTAAAAAAGATCTTAGAGGTTGAAGAAATCATTATGCTATCCACAAGCCCCATGGAATTACGATTAGCCAATCAAAAGCTAGGCAATCGCTTCATTAAAACCTTACAAGCCATGAACGAATTAAACATGGGCGCATTTTTTAGTGCTTACGCTCAAAAAACCAAAGATCCCACCCATGCCACTAGCTACGGCGTTTTTGCGGCGAGTTTGAATATGGAATTGAAAAAGGCTTTAAGGCATTATCTTTATGCGCAAACTTCTAACATGGTGATCAACTGCGTTAAAAGCGTCCCACTATCTCAAAACGACGGGCAAAAAATCTTATTGAGCTTGCAAAACCCTTTCAACCAGCTCATAGAAAAAACCCTAGAATTAGACGAAAGCCACTTGTGCGCAGCAAGCGTTCAAAACGACATTAAGGCGATGCAGCATGAGATTTTATACTCGCGCCTTTATATGTCTTGAATTTTAATCTCAAATTGAAAGGAATTTTATGGTAAAAATTGGAGTTTGTGGTCCTGTAGGAAGCGGTAAAACCGCCTTGATTGAAGCTTTAACGCGCTACATGTCAAAAGATTATGACATGGCGGTCATCACTAATGATATTTACACGAAAGAAGACGCAGAGTTTATGTGTAAAAATTCGGTGATGCCACGAGAGAGGATTATTGGCGTAGAAACTGGAGGCTGTCCTCATACCGCTATTAGAGAAGACGCTTCTATGAATTTAGAAGCGGTAGAAGAAATGCATGGCCGTTTCCCTAATTTGGAACTGCTTTTGATTGAAAGCGGAGGCGACAACCTTTCAGCGACTTTCAACCCAGAGCTAGCGGACTTTACGATTTTTGTGATTGATGTGGCTGAGGGCGATAAAATCCCTAGGAAAGGCGGCCCAGGAATCACGCGCTCAGACTTGCTTGTCATCAATAAGATTGATTTAGCCCCCTATGTGGGAGCGGACTTGAAAGTCATGGAAAGGGATTCTAAAAAAATGCGCGGCGAAAAACCCTTTATTTTTACGAATATCCGCGCTAAAGAAGGCCTAGACGATGTGATCGCATGGATTAAGCGCAACGCTTTATTGGAAGATTGATGAACACTTACGCTCAAGAATCCAAACTCAGGTTAAAAACCAAAATAGGGACTGATGGGCGGTGCGTGATTGAAGACAATTTTTTCACGCCCCCCTTTAAGCTTATGGCACCCTTTTACCCTAAAGACGATTTAGCTGAAATCATGCTTTTAGCGGTAAGCCCTGGCTTAATGAAAGGCGATGTGCAAGATGTGCAATTAAACATCGGTCAAAATTGCAAGCTAAGGATCACTTCGCAGTCCTTTGAAAAAATCCATAACACTGAAGACGGGTTTGCCAGCAGAGACATGCATATCGTTGTGGGGGAAAACGCTTTTTTAGACTTCGCGCCTTTCCCGTTAATCCCCTTTGAAAACGCGCATTTTAAGGGCAATACCACGATTTCTTTACGCTCTAGCTCTCAATTGCTTTATAGTGAAATCATTGTTGCTGGGCGAGTGGCGCGCAATGAGTTGTTCCAATTCAACCGCTTGCACACCAAAATCGCTATTTTACAAGATGAGAAGCCCATCTATTATGATAATACGATTTTAGATCCCAAAACCACCGATATGAATAACATGTGCATGTTTGATGGCTATACGCATTATTTGAATTTGGTGCTTGTCAATTGCCCCATAGAGCTCTCTGGTGTGCGAGAATGCATTGAAGAAAGCGAAGGGGTGGATGGAGCCGTAAGTGAAATCGCTAGTTCTCATTTATGCCTAAAAGCTTTAGCGAAAGGTTCAGAACCCTTGTTGCATTTAAGAGAAAGAATCGCTCGCTTTATCACCCAAACGATTACGCCAAAGATTTAAAAAGCGCTTCAAAAAGATTAAATTAAGATTAAATTTCTTTAGTCTTTTTAACCCCCCC
>NZ_CBPT010000012.1:0-47381 GCF_000476855.1 Helicobacter pylori SA221C | reverse complement strand
TTTCGCTTTAAATTGATTTTAACCGCTCTTTAACAAAAAGAGCGATAATTATACTAACTTTAGCTAAAGATTGATTGTAGCCCATTTTACGCCTTGTAGTTTAGGTAAGATTTAATCAAATCTTTAGCAAACGCTTTTAATTCATTAAGAGAATGATAGTCTCTCTTTTGACAATACCAATTCACTTTAGATTGTGTGGTTGCAATTTTTAGCGTTGTTTTTTTATGAAGAATGACTTTTACCTCCCTCTTTCAAAAGAGGGGGTTTTAAATTTAGCGGATCTTTAGCGGGTTTCAGTTGAGCTTTTGATGATTACGGTGTTGTAGTCAGGCTGGACGGGGCGTTGGTTGGGCGAATTTTTCATGCGTTTTTTGATTTCAGCTAATTGTTTGGCAGAGACTTCCAAAGGCTCTTCTATCACAAACCATGCCACTCCTTCTGTGCAAGGGGGAGCGGTGAGAGAGCCGTTAAAATGGTAGTAATTGATGGTTTTAGGCAAGAAAGCGTCTAAAGCCACGGCTTTAAGATCCTGTTTCTTTTGAATGCCTTCTAAAATCGGATCAAGGTTGGGGTTTTCTTTCCCTTCTTCAAAGCCAATCGCTAACACTAGCAAACGCCCTTTAGCGTCTTTATGTACGAAATGCGCGCTCAAAGGCCTGGTTTTACCATTAATTAAAAACTCCATAGGGGCGTGGAAATGCACATTATCCAGCACATAGTCATGCCCTCTATAATTGATATGATTAGTCGGCTCAAACGAAGCTTTTAAGGTGTGATGGGTGAAAAAGACCGCTTTAGGTTTGGAAGCGGCGTATTTGAATTGCAAATCAGCTTTATCTTGCGTGTGGTAATAATGCTCAATATTGATAGGAGACTGGCTCTTACCGCTTTTGCACACTTCAAAATCTTTGTGCAATTTGTCCCAGCGGTGCGGGCCATTTTCTTTATTTTTATAATCCCAATGGGCTTTTTCAGCGCCTATAAGAGAAGTTGCAAGCGCTAGAGCGATCAAAAAAGTTTTTTTCATTTTAATTATCCTTTGTTTTAAAATTCTATTAAAAAGCAATGATCTAATTTTAGCGCTTAATCAATAACGATTGCAGTTATAAAAAATAGATTGGTTAAAAGTTGAAAATGATTTTAAATTTTGTTTTACATGGTAACAATTCTATGAAATTAACGCGCCTACAATAGCGAATATAAAATATTTGTTTTTATTAGCCCGCAATTTACAAGCGATTAAAATTTTTGTCTTATGCTTTAAGTTTTCAAATTGAATGAAAATTTAACCCCTTAAGATTTAAATGATGATAACCAAACAATCGTATCAAAAATTCGCCTTAATGCGGGTTTTTGTGTTTTCACTTTCGGCGTTTATTTTTAACACCACGGAGTTTGTCCCTGTCGCGCTCTTATCAGACATTGCGAAAAGCTTTGAAATGGAGAGCGCAACAGTGGGGCTTATGATCACTGCTTATGCATGGGTGGTGTCTATTGGCTCATTGCCCTTGATGCTGCTTAGCGCTAAAATTGAAAGGAAACGCTTATTACTCTTTCTTTTTGCTCTTTTTATCGCTAGCCATATCCTTTCAGCGTTAGCGTGGGATTTTTGGGTGCTGCTAATTTCTCGCATGGGCATCGCTTTTGCCCATTCTATTTTTTGGTCCATCACGGCCTCTTTAGTCATTCGTGTCGCGCCAAGAAACAAAAAACAACAAGCCTTAGGGTTATTAGCGTTAGGGAGTTCGCTAGCGATGATTTTAGGGTTACCGCTTGGGAGGATCATCGGGCAAATCCTGGATTGGCGCTCCACTTTTGGCGTGATTGGAGGCGTTGCTTTGTTGATCATGCTGCTTATGTGGAGATTACTCCCGTCTTTACCGAGTAGAAACGCCGGCACGCTCGCAAGTGTCCCTATACTAATGAAACGCCCGCTTTTGGTGGGGATTTATTTGCTTGTGATTTTGGTTATTTCTGGACATTTCACCACTTATAGCTATATTGAGCCTTTTATCATTCAAATCAGCCAATTTTCTCCTGACATTACGACGCTAATGCTGTTTGTGTTTGGGTTAGCAGGCGTGGCAGGGAGTTTTTTATTCAGCCGTTTGTACGCGAAAAATTCAAGAAAATTTATCGCTTTTGCAATGGTTTTAGTCATTTGCCCGCAACTCTTGTTGTTTGTGTTTAAAAACTTAGAATGGGTGATCTTTTTACAGATTTTTTTATGGGGGGTGGGGATCACTTCGCTCACTATTGCGTTACAAATGAGGGTGTTGCAATTAGCGCCTGATGCTACGGATGTTGCAAGCGCGATTTTTTCAGGGAGCTATAATGTGGGGATTGGGGCTGGAGCGTTGTTTGGCAGTATTGTGATCCACCAATTAGGGCTAGGGTATATTGGCTTTGTGGGTGGGGCGTTAGGTTTGTTGGCGCTCTTTTGGCTTAGGTTTATTACGATAAAGTTTAAAAAAACATGAAAGGCGGATTGGCTAGAAAAAATCCTTTTTTGCGCTAAAAGATATTTTTTAAAATTTAACGATGCTGTTTAAATCCAAATGTGCAAGCCGATAAATTGTCTCTTTCTTTATGTTAAAATAACAAAATTTGTCTCAAATTTTTAAGCGGTGTGTGGTTTAAATGCTCAAAAAAAAGATTGATTTGCATAAAGATTCTATCAGGAAGCTCTTTTTTTATTACTTTATCCCTTTAGCTTTTTCTATGATTTCACTTTCCACTTATTCTATGATAGACGGCATGTTTGTGGGCAAGAAACTGGGTAAAGAAGCTATTGCAGCCGTCAATATCGCATGGCCTATTTTCCCGGCTTTAATAGCGTATGAATTGCTTTTTGGTTTTGGGGCAGCGAGCATTGTAGGGTATTTTTTAGGCCAAAATAAAACCCATAGAGCCAGGCTTGTGTTTAGCAGCGTGTTTTATTTTGTCGCTATAAGCGCCTTTATTTTGAGCATGATTTTACTGCCTTTTAGTGAAAATATCGCGCGTTTTTTTGGGAGTAATGACGCTTTATTAGGCATGTCCAAACGCTACATTGAAATCATTTTAATGGGCGCGGTTTTTATGGTTTTGCACCCTTTAGCGGATGTTTTTGTGGTGAATGACAAACGACCCATTTTAGCGATGGTGGCGATGTTGGTTGGCTCGTTAGCGAATATTTTTTTCAATTATTTGTTTATTTTTGTTTTGGAAGTGGGGGTTCAAGGCAGCGCGATAGCCACCGTGATAGGGCATGCGATAGGGGTTTTAGTCTTAGTGCAGCATTTTTGGTGCAAAAAAGGGCAATTGTATTTCATCAAACGATTTTCTTTGTCTTCGGTCATTTCTTCAGCTAAAAGCGGTGTGCCTCAAAGCACGGCGGAATTTAGCGCTTCTATTATGATTTTATTGTTTAATACCGCTATCATGCACACGGCTGGGGAAAGGTTTGTGAGCATGTATGGGATCGTTATGTATAATGCGATTATCTTTTTTACGACTTTATTTGCGATTTCTCAAGGCATCCAACCGATCGCGAGTTTTAGCTATGGGGCTAGAAATTTAGAGCGTGTGAAAGAGGTGTTTATTTTTGGTTTGAAAGCAGCGTTTTGTATAGGGATTGTTTTCTATGGCGTTTATTATTTCTTAGATGAATTTTTAATCAAGCTTTATTTGCAGCCAAGCGAACAAGACCCCCTTTTTATGCAAGAGACTAAAAGAGCGATGAATATTTATTATGTTGGCTATGTTTTTTTAGGCATGACTTTGTTGTGCGCGGTGTTTTTCCAATCCATCCAACGCACTAAAAGTTCGTTTATCATCACCCTTTCGCACACGCTGGGGTTTATAGTTATTCTATTGCCGATTTTAAGTCATTTCTATGGGATTAATGGCGTTTGGGTAACTTACCCTATCGCGCAATTTTTAGCGTTTTTAGTAGCGTTAGGGGTAACTTATTATGAAATCAAAAAAGGGGTTTTTACCGCTTATAAAGAGAAAAACCCTATCGCTTTGAAAACTTAACCAATAAATAAGGTAAAATTAAGACATGCATGCAGAATTTTTCACTTTCGCGCTCATCATGCTTTTAATTGTGATGGCTCCTTATATGTCTAGAATCTCTCGTTTGCCTATCACGGTTGTGGAGATTTTATTTGGATCTGTTGGGGCGTATGTGGGTTTTATTGAGTCAACTAAAGGCTTTGAAATCATGTCCGAAATTGGCTTTTTGTTTTTAATGTTTTTATGCGGTTTGGAAGTAGAGATTTACTTGTTTAAAAAATTAGGGGTTTCTCTTTTAAAACGCATTTTTGCTTATCTGTTGATTTTATACACGCTTTCATTCATCCTTACTTTTAGCCTTAATTTAGAGCCTATTTTTATGGTGATTTTCCCTATTATCAGTTTGGGCATGATCATGACTTTAGTCAAAGATTATCGTAAAGAGATTTTGTGGCTTGATTTGGTTTTAAAAGTGGGCGTTATTGGGGAATTGTTAAGCATTTTTGGTTTGGTGGTCGTGGATGGGGTGTATTCGCATGGTTTGGGCATGGATTTGATTAAAGATTTAGGCATTCTCATTGTTTTTTTAATCTTAATTATCGTGGCGTTTCAAATCTTTAAAACTTTGTTTTGGTGGTTCCCGCATTTAAAGCTTTTTGTGATGCCTAAAAGCAGTCAGTTTAACCAAGATGTGCGTTTTTCGCTCATGCTCTTTTTTTCCTTGGTTGCGATCGTGGTGTGGCTCAAAATAGAAATGGTTTTAGGGGCGTTTCTAGCGGGGTTAGTCGTTTCTACTTTTTTCCCCCATAAATCAGAATTGATCCACAAGCTCAATGATGTGGGTTTTGGGTTTTTTGTGCCTTTGTTTTTCATCCATGTAGGCTCTACTTTAGACTTAAAATTAGTATTTTTAAACCCGCATTTGATTCTCCAAGGGATATTGATTGTCATAGCGATGTTGAGTTTGCACTTAATCACTTCAACCTTATTGTGGCGCAAATACTTTAAAGAAGCTAAGCATTTATTTTCATTCGCCTTAGGGGCTTCTATGCCTTTAACTTTTTTAGTAACCACTGCAGCGGTAGGCTTAAAAGCGCAAGCGATCTCGCAAAACACCTACTACGCGTTGCTCATGGCGGCTATTTTTGAAGGGGTATTGTTCACGATTGCGATCAAAATACTCAACAAAAAAGCTTAAATGAAAGCTTTAAGCGTCTAAATATTTAGAATCGCTAAAGCTGTTCGCTTGGACATTATTAAACGCGTTTTCTAAGCTATCAAAGAAACGAGGGTGCAAGTTTTGCATTTCTTTTAAGAAATTTTTAGTGGCTAATCGCGCGATAGGGGGTTTATCAGAGGTGGGCTGTTTGGCCGGGCAATTGCAATCAGGGGCAACCGGAATATTTTGAGAAGTGACAAAATGAATGCTGCTGGCTTCTCGAACTTTAATCAAAGGGCGGATCACCAACAAGCCGTTTTCAGCCCTATAAATGGGGGGCATGCTCCTCAAACTCCCGTTATAAGTGAAATTCATAAAAAAGCTCTCCACCGCATCATCTAAATGATGCGCGATAGCGACTTTATTATAGCCTTCTTCTAAAGCCTTAGAATACAAAGTCCCTCGCCTCAAACGAGAACAAAACGAACAAAACGAGCTTTTTTCACGGCGTTTTTCGTTGATCGTGGCAGCGATTTGGGTGTAAATGATCTCATGCTCAATGCCTTGCTCTTGGCACAAATCGCTCAACCATTTCAAATCTTCGCCCAAACCATAATGCACGGTAACCGCTTTAAAATCAAATTTGAAAGGGGCATGTTTTTGCATCCTGGCTAAGATGCAAGCGAGCATGATAGAATCCTTGCCTCCACTCAATCCTAATAAGATTTTATCGCCTTCTTCTATGAGTTTGTAAGTGGCGTTGGTCTTGCCTACAATGTGTAAGACTTTTTTAGAAATTTCATAGGCCATTTTTGATCCTTAATTGTTTTATTTTCTAAAGTTTCGCGCTAAGCGAATGATTTCTTCTTCGCTAATGTGATCGGAATTATATTTCACAATAATGATTTCTTCGCTAATATTAACATACCATTCAATGATTTTGTCCCCTAAAATTTCAAATTGTTCCTCATTATAAGCGTCTAAGGGGAAATAGACATTTTTTTGCTTGGAAGGGTTATGGAGTAAAAAGAGCGATAGCCCCCAAATAAGCCCTAAAGCTACAACGATTAAGCTTGTGTTAGAAACGCCTAAATGATGATAGCTTAACCCCCCGCTCACGCCCCCAACAAAGCTCCCTAAATAGCCAAAAGTAGTGAATTGCCCTAAAACCTTGCCTTTTTCGTTTGCTTTAGCAAATTTAGACGCTAAAGATTGCATGATAGGCTCTAAGGTAGCAAAGCCAATAAAGAAAAACGCCACCCCAACAATAAAGAGCCATAAATATTTCCCCAAAAAGCTAGAGTCGGCTAAAAACAAGCACAAATAACTCATAATAAACAACAACACGCCAGAAAGCATCACCCCTTTAGGCTTGTTGTATTTTTCAGCCATAACGCTCGCTATCCCCATGCTTAAAACCCCTAATAAGGCTCCAGGCACATACACCAAGATCAAAAAACTTTCATCTTTATGGAATTCATTCACTAAGGCTAAAGGGATCAGCACAAAAATAAGCGTCATGAACGCTTTTTCAAAAAAAGAACTTAGATACAAAAGATACAAGGCTTTAGAGTTGGGTTGGTAAGCTTTTATGTTTTTGATTTGGTAAGAAATTTTGGGGGCATCTTTGACTTTTAAAAGCATCAACAAACTCAATAAAGTTAAGATCGCCGTGAGCAAGAAGAGCCATTTTGCCCCCCCAAAGAACGCCACAACCCCAGGGCCAATCGCCATGCTTATAGTGAAGCTAATGAAAATAAACGCCCCCATGATCGCCATGGCTTTGGTGCGCTCTTCTTCTTTCACTTCATCAGCCACCATCGCGCTAATAACCCCCCCTAAAGCCCCCATGCCTTGAATGAAGCGCCCGATAACGAGCGTAATAATATCATTCGCCATAAAGCACACTAACGAGCCAGCTAAAAACAATAATAAGCACACCATAACCACCACTTTACGGCCTATCTTATCGCTAAGAATGCCCATGGGGGTTTGAAAAACAATTTGCGTAAGATACGCTCCGCCCACAGCCAACCCCACGAGTAAGGGGCTGCTTGAATGGAAACTATCCGCATACAAACTGATGACCGGCAAAACAATAAAAAGCCCTAAAAACCGCAACGACGACACTAACGCTAATGGAAAAATTTTCTTAAACATGCGGGTTATTTTACAAGAAAATGCCCAACTTTTGTCATCAATTTGAGGAAGTAGGATTGATAATAAAAGTTTAATTTTAATGGATTTTTAAGAAAATTTTTTGTATAATCTTACTCTTTATTTTTTATAAAATCGCTTGTGTCAAGGTAGCTCAGCTGGTTTAGAGCGCTGGTCTCATAAGCCGGAGGTCGGGGGTTCAAGTCCCCCTCTTGACACCATGATTTTGATTTAAACTTCATTTAATATTCATTTAATCTTTTTTTTAGCAAACCTAAACTACAATAGCGTTGCATCTTTTAATTTCTTACATTAGGGATTTGACGATGATTTTTAGCTCTCTTTTTAGTGTTGTAGGGATGGCGGTGCTTTTTCTTATTGCTTGGGTGTTTTCTAGCAATAAAAGGGCTATTAATTATCGCACGATTGTCAGCACCTTTGTGATTCAAGTGGCTTTAGGGGCGTTGGCTTTATATGTGCCTTTGGGTAGGGAAATGCTGCAAGGTTTAGCCAGTGGCATACAAAGCGTGATTTCTTACGGCTATGAGGGGGTGCGTTTTTTATTTGGCAATCTCGCTCCAAACGCTAAAGGCGATCAAGGGATAGGAGGCTTTATCTTTGCGATCAATGTTTTAGCGATCATTATCTTTTTTGCTAGCTTGATTTCACTTCTATATTATTTAAAAATCATGCCTTTATTTATCAATCTCATCGGTGGGGCGTTGCAAAAATGCTTAGGCACTTCTAAAGCAGAAAGCATGAGTGCAGCGGCTAATATTTTTGTAGCGCACACCGAAGCACCCCTAGTCATTAAACCTTATTTGAAAAGCATGAGCGATTCAGAGATTTTTGCGGTCATGTGCGTGGGCATGGCTAGCGTTGCGGGGCCTGTGTTAGCCGGGTATGCGAGCATGGGCATTCCTTTGCCTTATTTGATCGCTGCTTCGTTTATGTCCGCTCCTGGGGGTTTGTTGTTCGCTAAAATCATTTACCCGCAAAACGAAACCATTTCTAGCCATGCAGATGTTTCTGCAGAAAAGCATGTCAATGCCATAGAAGCTATCGCTAATGGGGCAAGCACAGGGCTAAATTTAGCCTTGCATGTGGGAGCGATGCTTTTAGCCTTTGTGGGGATGCTCGCACTCATTAACGGGCTTTTAGGGGTTGTAGGGGGGTTTTTAGGCATGGAGCATTTGTCTTTAGGGTTAATTTTAGGTACGCTCTTAAAACCCTTAGCCTTTATGCTAGGCATTCCGTGGAGCCAGGCTGGGATTGCCGGAGAAATCATAGGCATTAAAATCGCGCTCAATGAATTTGTGGGTTATATGCAATTTTTGCCTTATTTGGGCGATAACCCTCCTTTAATCTTGAGCGAGAAAACTAAAGCTATCATCACTTTTGCGTTGTGCGGGTTTGCTAACTTAAGTTCAGTCGCTATGCTCATTGGAGGGCTTGGCAGTTTAGTGCCTAAAAAGAAGGATCTCATTATAAGGTTTGCTTTAAAAGCGGTGCTTGTAGGCACGCTTTCTAATTTCATGAGCGCGACTATTGCCGGGTTATTCATAGGACTAAACGCTCATTAAAAGGACAAAACATGCAAAAAAGAGTGGTAATCTTATTATTGGATTCTTTTGGTATAGGGGCTAGCGAAGACGCTAAAGATTTTGGCGATTTGGGGGCGAACACTTTAGGCAATATCGCTAAGGCTTGTTTCAATAACCTGGCTGATTCTAACGATCGCAATGGGGCTTTGAAACTGCCTTATTTAGAGAGTTTGGGTTTAGGTTTGAGTGCTTTAAAAGCCGCAAACGAATTGCCCTTAGGCTTTCAATCCCAACCTAATTTAATAGGGGCTTACGCTTACGCCAAAGAACTTTCTAGTGCTAAGGATACGATTTCTGGGCATTGGGAGATGATGGGCGCGCCCGTTCTTTTTGAGTGGGGGTATTTTAAAGACAAAAATGATTCGTTTCCTAAAGAAATTTTAGATGAAATCATGCACAAAACTAAGATTAAGGGCTATTTAGGGAATTGCCATGCATCAGGGACTGAAATCATTAAAGATTTAGGCGAAAAGCATTTAGAAACTTTATACCCCATTTTTTACACTTCAGCAGATTCAGTGTTTCAAATCGCTGCACATGAAGAAAAATTTGGGCTGGATAACTTATACGCTCTTTGTGAAGAAGTGTTTCAAATTCTAGAGCCGTTAAAGATTGCCAGAGTGATCGCGCGCCCCTTTATTGGCACAAATAAAGACAATTTCAAACGCACCGCTAAGCGCAAAGACTATGCGATAAAGCCCCATAAAAAATTGCTTTTTGAAACATTCATTGAAGAAAAGCAGGGCGAAGTCATTAGTATTGGAAAAATCGCTGATATTTACGCTCATGTGGGGATCACTCAAAAGTTCAAAGCCGGTAGTTTAATGGAGCTATGCGATGTTACTTTAGAGCGAGTCAAAAACGCCCCAAACAACAGCTTGATTTTTACGAATTTTGTGCATTTTGATAGCGATTATGGGCATCGGCGCGATATTAGCGGGTATGCTAACGCTTTAGAGTATTTTGATGCGCGCTTAAAAGAGATTTTAGAAAATTTAAGGGAAAACGATTTGCTCATTCTTTGCGCCGATCATGGGTGCGATCCCAGCTTTAAAGGCACCGATCACACACGAGAATACATTCCTGTTTTGTTCTACCACAAAGATTTACAACCAGCTTTTTTAGGCAAGAGCGAGTCGTTTGCGGATATTGGGCAGAGCATCGCTTATTTTTTGGGATTAAGCCCCCTAGATTATGGCAAAAACTTATTAAACTTTAAAGGACAACCATGACCCCTCACATTAACGCCAAAATCGGCGATTTTTATCCTCAATGCCTTTTATGCGGCGATCCCTTAAGGGTGAGCTACATTGCAAAAAAATTTTTACAAGACGCCAAAGAGATCACGAATGTGCGTAACATGCTAGGCTTTAGCGGGAAGTATAAGGGTAAGGGGATTTCTTTAATGGGGCATGGCATGGGTATTGCGTCATGCACGATTTATGTAACGGAGCTCATTAAAACCTATCAGGTTAAAGAGCTTTTAAGGATTGGCACTTGCGGGGCGATTAGCCCAAAAGTTGGCCTGAAAGACATTATCATGGCGATTGGAGCTTCAACGGATTCTAAAACCAATCGGATGCGTTTTTTAAACCACGATTTGAGCGCAACGCCTGATTTTGAATTGAGTTTAAGAGCGTATCAAACAGCAAAGCGTTTGGGTATTGATTTGAAAGTGGGTAATATTTTTTCAAGCGATTTTTTCTATTCTTTTGAAACGCATGCCTTTGATTTGATGGCCCAATACAACCATTTGGCTATTGAAATGGAAGCGGCAGGGTTATACGCCACGGCGATGGAATTGAACGCTAAAGCTTTATGCTTGTGCTCGGTTTCGGATCACTTGATCACTAAAGAAGCCTTAAGCCCTAAAGAAAGGGTAGAAAGCTTTGATAACATGATAATTTTGGCTTTAGAGATGATGAGTTAGCCTTTTTTGTTGCCCCCATAAGTTAAGGATAAAATTTTAAGGAAAACCCTTAAAGCTAAAAGCCTTAAGGGAACTTTGGAAAAACTAAAGCTATCGTTTTACAGAAACTTCGTTTTACAAAACTACCGCTTCAATAAAACAACAACTTTACACCCCAAAAACGAAATTTCAAGGTATAATGTTTTCCAAGAGTTTTTACCATTTTCTGTTTTCATGGCAAACTCCCATTAAAAATTATCCCCATAATTGCACTTATGGGGGTGTTTGTTTTACAACAATCTTTCTAAAACCAAATCCCAATCAATTAAAAACACTCTTAAAAGCTTGATTGAGTGCATCAAAACACCCTAAAACTTTTTTTTGAAATTCAATAAATTTGTGGTAAAATTAAACGCATTGTAAATAAGTTCTCATTTTGATACATTTTTACAATAAAACATTACTTTAAGGAACATCTTATGAAAAAAACGAAAAAAACAATTTTGCTTTCTCTAACTCTTGCGGCATCACTCTTGCATGCTGAAGACAACGGCGTTTTTTTAAGCGTGGGCTATCAAATCGGTGAAGCGGTTCAAAAAGTGAAAAACGCCGACAAGGTGCAAAAACTTTCAGACGCTTATGAAAACTTGAACAAGCTTTTAGCTAATCACAGCCATTCCAATCCAGAAGCGATTAACGCAAACAGCGCCACAGCGATCAATCAAGCGATTGGTAATTTAAACAAAAGCGCGCAAAGTTTAATTGATACAACAGACAATTCCCCTGCCTATCAAGCCACGCTTTTAGCGCTAAAATCCACGGTGGGGTTATGGAATAGCATAGCTTATGCGGTTATATGCGGAGGCTATACGGATAAACCCAATCACAACACCACAGAAACTTTTTACAACCAGCCAGGACAAGGTTCAGATTCGATCACTTGCGGTAGTAATGGTTTAGGGACTCTTCCAGCGGGCAAAAATTCTCATCTGTCCATTGAACAATTTGCAACGCTCAATAAAGCGTATCAAATCATCCAAGCCGCTTTGAAACAAGGTCTCCCTGCTTTAAGCGATACAAAAAAAACGGTGGAAGTAACCATTAAAACAGCAACCAACGCTCAAAACATTAATGTCAATAATAACAATAATAATGCTGCTGATGCTACAGTTAGCATCACTGATACTTATATTAACGATGCACAAAATCTTTTAACCCAAGCACAAACCATCATCAACACCCTTCAAGACAATTGCCCGATGTTGAAAGGGAAGTCTAGTAGCAATGGTGGGACTAATGGCGCAAACACCCCTTCATGGCAAACAAGCGCTAACCAAAATTCGTGTAGCGTTTTTGGCACGGAATTTAGCGCTATTTCAGACATGATCAGTAACGCTCAAAACATCGTTCAAGAAACCCAACAGCTTAATACTGCCCCACTAAAAAGCATCGCGCAACCCAATAACTTTAACCTTAACTCCCCTAATAGTATCGCTTTGGCTCAAAGCATGCTCAAAAACGCTCAATCTCAAGCAGCGGTTTTAAAACTGGCCAATCAAGTGGGGAGCGATTTCAATAGGATTTCTACAGGAGTTCTTAAAAATTATATAGAAGAATGCAATGCGAATGCTTCAAGTGAAAGCGTTTCTAGTAACACTTGGGGGAAAGGCTGCGCGGGCGTGAAACAAACCCTAACTTCGCTAGAAAGTAGCAACGCTTCTTTTTCTAGCCAAACGCCTCAAATCAATCAAGCTGAAACCCTAGCCAACACCATTGTTCAAGAACTCGGTCATAACCCTTTCAAACGGGTGGGCATCATTAGTTCTCAAACCAATAACGGGGCGATGAATGGCCTTGGGGTGCAAGTGGGTTATAAGCAATTTTTTGGAGAAAAGAAAAGATGGGGGTTAAGGTATTATGGTTTCTTTGATTACAACCACGCTTATATCAAATCCAGCTTTTTTAATTCGGCTTCTGATGTGTGGACTTATGGGGTGGGTAGCGATTTGTTGTTTAATTTCATCAATGATAAAAACACCAACTTTTTAGGCAAGAATAACCAGATTTCAGTGGGCGTTTTTGGAGGCATCGCCTTAGCAGGGACTTCATGGCTTAATTCTCAATTCGTGAATTTAAAAACCATCAGCAATGTCTATAGCGCTAAAGTGAATACGGCTAACTTCCAATTTTTATTCAATTTAGGCTTGAGAACCAATCTCGCTAGACCTAAGAAAAAAGATAGTCATCATGCGGCTCAACATGGCATGGAATTGGGCGTGAAAATCCCTACCATTAACACGAATTACTATTCTTTTCTAGACACCAAACTAGAATACCGAAGGCTTTATAGCGTGTATCTCAATTATGTGTTTGCGTATTAAAAACCCTCTTTTTAAAAAAGGGGGGGTTAAACTTCTAAAAAACCTCTAAAGCTAAAAATTTTCAAAAAAATAGTTATTAAACCTAAAAAAAGAAATTTTAAGGTATAATGTTTCCGCCATTTTTATTTTTCGTTTTTAGTTTTCCATGGCAAACTCCTTTTTAGAATTTATCCCCATAATCGCTCTTATGGGGCGTTTGTTTTGCAACAATCTTTTCAAATTTAAAAAACGCTCTCAAAAACCATTAAAGAGTGAAATTGCCTTACAAGATGAGCTTTTTTGCGGTTTTTATTAAAAAATTTTTTAGCGGAGTTTTTCTAAAAAAAGGGTTTTTTACTCACTTCTTTTGATTGAAACAACACAATCAAGCATCTTAAGGCAATTTAAAATAAAATAGCGCTAGCATGACCCCAAAGCCCCTTATTAAATTAATCTATACCAAATAGTAAGGAGTTATCTAACATGGGGTTTTTCAAGCTTAAAGAACACAACACGAACATTGCCACCGAGTTTAGAGCGGGTTTAACGACTTTTATCACCATGATTTACATCGTGCCCTTAAACGCTCTTATCCTTTCTCACGCCAACATGCCTTATGAAGCCCTTTTGAGTGCGACTGCCATTATCACTATCTTATCGAGCGTGTTTAACGGGTTATGGGCAAATACCCCCATCGCTATGAGCGTGGGCTTAGGGCTGTCAGCTTATTTTAGCTTTGGGTTGGTTCAGGGGCTAAAACTCCCTTGGCAGAGCGCTTTAGGCATCGTAGCGCTCTCTGGAGCGATTTTTGTGATTTTGTCTTTCACCAAATTTAGAAGTTGGGTCATGCGAAGCATTCCTAGCGATTTAAGGCGTGCGGTGAGCGCGGGGATAGGGGCTTTTATCGCATTTATTGGCCTTAAAGAAATGCATATCGTCGTTACCCATAAGGCTACGCTTGTAACTTTAGGCGATTTTGGCGATCCGCATGTGTTATTGGGGGTTGTGGGGATCGTTTTAACTTTTGCGCTCTACACGCTCAAAATCAAGGGTTCTTTTATTATAGCGGTCTTAATCACTTCCATTCTCGCATGGGTTTTAAAGCTGGCTCCTTACCCTAGCGAATTTTTTTCCATGCCCGCTAGCATTAGCCCTATCGCCTTTCAATTAGACTTTAAGGGCATTTTTTTTGATGCGAGTGGGGCTTTCACTTTAGCGTTAGTGCCAGTCATCATCACTTTTTTTGTAACCGATTTGTTTGATTCTTTAGGCACGCTTGCAGGGATTGGCCACAAGACTGATTTTTTCAATGATGAAGAAAAAAATAAGGAATTGGAAAAGACTTTGGAAGCGGATGCGGTGGCTTCTTTAGGGAGCGCGGTGGTGGGCGTTTCTACCACGACCGCTTTTATAGAGAGCGCGAGTGGGGTTGAAGAGGGGGGCCGCACAGGGCTTACAGCGGTTTTTACCGGATTATTTTTTGTTTTAACGCTCTTTTGCTTGCCTCTTTTAAAAGCCATTCCCAGCAATGCGATTTATCCGGTGCTAGTGGTAGTAGGGGTTTTGATGTTTAGCGTGTTAGAGGGGGTGAATTTTAAAGACATGGCCATTAGCGTTTCCACTTTTTTAACCGTGGTGATGATGCCCTTAACCTTCTCTATTGCCGATGGCTTAGCCTTTGGCTTTTTGTCTTATAGTATCATCAAATTGGTTCAAAAAGACTTCAAAGCGCTCAATTCAGGCATCATCATTCTCTGCATCATTTCTGTTTCTGTATTTATCTTTCGTTAAGCTCTTTTTAAGGGGCTTTGCATTTTTTACCCATTTCATGCCTCTTTTTCTTTATTTAGACAGATTATTATCTTAAAATAATTGTAATATCATTATTATTATATCAACTCAATAAAAAAGGAGAAGGTATGCAAAAAACTTCTAACACTTTGGCGCTGGGGAGTTTGACAGCGCTATTCTTTCTAATGGGTTTTATCACGGTTTTAAACGACATTTTAATCCCACACTTAAAGCCCATTTTTGACTTGACCTATTTTGAAGCTTCACTCATTCAATTTTGCTTTTTTGGGGCGTATTTTATCATGGGAGGAGTTTTTGGGAATGTGATCAGTAAAATCGGCTACCCTTTTGGCGTGGTGCTTGGTTTTGTGATCACAGCGACGGGGTGCGCGTTGTTTTATCCGGCGGCGCATTTTGGATCCTATGGGTTTTTTTTAGGAGCGTTGTTTATTTTAGCGAGCGGGATTGTGTGCTTGCAAACCGCTGGTAATCCCTTTGTAACCTTGCTTTCTAAAGGTAAAGAAGCCAGAAACCTGGTTTTAGTCCAGGCGTTCAATTCGCTTGGCACGACTTTAGGGCCTATTTTTGGGAGCTTGTTGATTTTTAGCACGACTAAAATGGGCGATAATGCAAGTTTGATAGACAAACTAGCGGACGCTAAAAGCGTTCAAATGCCTTATTTGGGCTTGGCGGTGTTTTCGCTTCTTTTAGCGCTCATCATGTATCTTTTGAAATTGCCTGATGTGGAAAAAGAAATGCCTAAAGAGACGACGCAAAAAAGCTTGTTTTCGCACAAACACTTTGTTTTTGGGGCTTTGGGGATCTTTTTCTATGTGGGAGGAGAAGTGGCGATTGGCTCATTCTTGGTGCTAAGCTTTGAAAAGCTTTTGAATTTAGACCCTCAATCAACTGCGCATTACTTGGTGTATTATTGGGGAGGCGCGATGGTGGGCCGTTTCTTAGGCAGTGTGTTGATGAATAAAATTGCCCCTAATAAATACCTGGCTTTCAACGCCTTAAGCTCTATCGTGCTTATCGCTTTGGCTATTCTCATTGGAGGCAAGATCGCTTTATTCGCTCTGACTTTTGTGGGCTTTTTCAACTCTATCATGTTCCCTACCATCTTTTCTTTGGCTACGCTCAATTTAGGGCATCTCACTTCTAAGGCTTCTGGGGTGATTAGCATGGCGATTGTGGGAGGGGCGTTAATCCCCCCCATTCAAGGTGCGGTTACAGACATGCTAGCAGCAACCGAATCAAATTTACTCTACGCTTATGGTGTGCCGTTGTTGTGCTATTTTTATATCCTCTTCTTTGCGCTTAAAGGGTATAAGCAAGAAGAAAACTCCTAAAAAAAAGGGGGGGGTTTCTTTCTTTTTTCCTTTCTTTTATCTTGTTTTAAAAATCAGTAATAAAGAACTTGACTTTAATCAAGCAAGCGCTCCATAAAAGGTTTTATTTGTCAGTATTTGATGAGAACAGAGCTTTTTTAACAACTTGAGACAAAAACACAAACAGGGTTTTTAAAATTTTTAAGATGCGATCAAAAACACTGCCAATGAATAAAAAAATCCCCTAACCACAAAAGATTAAGAGATTTTAAGAATGAAGCGAAGAATAAAGACTAGTAAATGGGTTTAGCGTCTTTGAATTTATATTCCGTAAGAAACCCAGTGCCATCAAAATTACCCACCAAAGAGATTTTTGCAATATCACCCACTTGACAATCCGTCTCTAAAATAAGATAAGGCACTTCATCTTTACCGATTAAAGTGATCACACGACCCTTTTTTTCACGACTTTGCTTGGGGAACTCTTTAGAATCAAGGCCTGTGGTATTATCGCCGGTTTGGAGCATTCTAAAAGCATAGCACATGCCATCATTGATTTGAGCGCTATAAATTTTGCCTTTTTTAACTTCTTTTTTAACCCCCGGTTTAAGCGCGATGCGTATTTCTGAGTGGATTTCAGCTTCTTGCATTTTGCCTTTATAATCTCGCACCTGCACCTTATGCACGCCATTAGGGTCTCCCTTTTTAAGCAGAGAATCTTCATAGCTGAATTTTTGAATGTCTAAATCCCCATCAACAAAACTCCTAGCGTCAAGCTGAACGCTCAAAAGCCCTAGCAACCCAACCAATGAAAATTTCAAACAACGCTTATGAAAATGACTCATCAACAAATCCTTTCAATGTAAAATCAAACAAATATATCTCAAAATGAAAAACAAAAAGATCACAAAACCGCTAATTTAGCAACAAAAACATGCTCTGTCAAGAAAACAAAGCCTAAAGAAATCATTCAAAAATAATTTCTTCCGGTTTGATTTCATCGCCATAAACAGGCTCTAAAGTTTCCTTGTAAGCTTCTTTTAAAAAGTCGCTAGAAATGAGGGAATCAATCTCGTTATTCAACCATTCTAAAAGCTTAGGGTTGCCCTTTTTAATCGCTGGAGCGATCACATCCTTATCGCCAAGGCTTGTAATGCCTAATTTAAACTCAGGGTGTTGTTTTATCCAAGCGAGCAATAAAGTGTTGTCATGGGCTAGAGCGGTAGCCTTATTGTTTAAAAGGGCTAAAAAAGTCTCTGTGTTTTGCTCAAATTTCAAAAGTTTGATATTGGGGTAATTTTTAGTGAAATAAAAATCCGCTGTCGTGCCTTTATTCACAATCAACTCTTTATCTTTCAACTCTTCTATATTTTTAATGACCCCATCTTTAGAAATTACCCCCAAAGCGACTTTCATATACGGCTTAGCGAAATCCACGACTTTTTCTCTTTCTTTAGTGCGCGTGAAATTAGCCATGATAATATCCACCTTATTGGCTTTTAAAAATTCCACCCTAGCTGAAGCTTCTACAGGAATAAACTCAATCTTATTTTCATCGCCCAATAAATCAAGGGCCATGCGTTTAGCGATGACTACATCATAGCCTTGATATTTCCCTTTAGAATCCACAGAGCCAAAAGGAGGCTTATCGCTAAAAACCCCCACTTTTAAAACCCCTCTTTGTTTAATGACTTCTAAAGCGTCCTTTTTTTCTTTATGGCTGTCAGAACATGCACTAAAGACTAAAGCGATTAACACTAAAAACAGCCCCCATACCTTAAAAAGCCCGTTTGTTTTCATAAAAACACCTTTTTTTGGAATTGAAATCATCTTTTTAGCAAACTTTATTTAACAGCTCCCTAAAAAATGGAAAGTTTCTAAAAATTTTTGTGCTCTTTGAGATTTAGGGTTATTAAAAAATTCTTTGGCGCTGTTTTCTTCAGCGATTTTACCGCTATCAAAAAACACGATTTTATGAGCGATTTTTTGCGCGAATTTCATTTCATGCGTTACAATCACCATGCTCATGCCCGTTGTGGCTAATTCTAAAATCACTTCTAAAACTTCTTTAACCATTTCAGGGTCTAAAGAGGCGGTTACTTCATCAAAGAGCATGATTTTGGGCCGCATGCACAAAGAGCGCACGATCGCTACTCGTTGTTTTTGCCCACCGCTCAATTCTTTAGGGTAAGCTTGTTGTTTATGCTCCAAACCCACTCGCTTTAAAAGCTCTACGGCTTGAGAAATGACCTCATCTTTGGATCGTTTTTGCACTTTTAAAGGAGCGAGTAAGATATTATCTAACACATTTAAATGCGGGAACAATTCATAATTTTGAAACACCATGCCTATTTTTTGGCGCATTTGATTCCAGTTAGTGGCTGGCGTATTAAGATTAGTGTTTTCAAAAAGGATTTCACCTCCATCAATCTTTTCAAGCCCGTTTAGGCATTTTAAAAAAGTGCTTTTCCCGCACCCGCTAGGCCCTAAAATCACTGCCACTTCACCCTTATTTAAAGTGAAATTGATGCCGTCTAAAACCAAATGGTTTTGATAGGTTTTTTTTAACCCTTTGGTTTCTAAAATCACGCTCATTTTACCCTCTAATGTGTTGGAATTTTTTTTCTAAATAGGAACTATACAGGCTCAAACTATAGCATAAACTAAAATAAAACATTAAGATAACGCCATAAACCACAAAGCTCGCATTGGGCATGCGTAAGAGGTTAAGCTCTATGATTTGCTGGCCCACTTTTAACAAATCAATCGCTCCAATGAGAGAGACTAAGGCTGTGGTTTTAATCATACGCGTGAACAAATTAAGGCTTGAGGGCAATAAAGACAAAAAGCTTTGGGGAAAAATAACATTAAAAATCACCTTTTTTGAATCCATGCCTAAGGCTAGAGCGCTTTCTACTTGGTGTTTGCTCACGGAAGTTAAAACCCCTCTAGTCAAATCCATCATTTCAGCGCCCCCCCACAAGCTAAAAACAATGATGCTTGCCAAAACCGCGCTAATATGCAAATCAAACCAGCTCGCTAACCCAAAATACACAATAAAAAGCCATGCTAAAAGCGGGATGATGCGAATGCTTTCTAAATACACACGACACGCCAAAACCATTATTTTAGAGCCAAACGCCATCAAACTCCCTAAAAGCATTCCAACAATGATTGAAATCATTGCAGAGCTAAGAGCGATCAAAAGAGTGGTTTCAAACCCTTCTAACAAACGCTTAAGGTTGTCTAATTCTAACAAAACTCCCATTTTAAGCCACTTTCTTTTTAAAGAAGCGCTCTAAGATCACAAACAAAACGCTTAAAGGGAGCAAAGCGATCAAATAAGCAACGCTTAACATCAAAAGGCTTTCAGTCGTTTTGTAATAAATGCCAATAAAATCTTTCGCCACAAACATAATATCGGTTAGGGCTATCGCGCCCACCACAGAAGTTTCTTTGAGTAAAAAAATCACATTCGCCCCTATAGAAGGCATAGAAACGCTTAAACTTTGAGGCAGAATAATATAATACATCATCTTCAAAGGGCTAAACCCTAAACTCAAAGCGCTTTCTTTTTGAATGGAAGCTAGGCTCTTAAACCCAAGCAAAAAACTTTGACTCATATACCCCCCACCCAAAAACCCTAACGCTAAAATCGCGCATTCTAAAGCGCTCAAACCGATTTCATTCAACCCATAATACAAAAAGAAAAGCTGGATGAGTAGGGGCGTGTTCCTAGCGATTTCGCCATAGATATAGATGATAGGAGAGATGAAGCGCATTTTAAAATACAAAATGATCGCGCACAAAAACCCCACCAAAAGAGAGAGCAAAATCCCAAAAAAAGAAATATAAAGCGTGAGTTTTAACCCCTTAAAAAACATAGGGATGGAGTGAAACATAAAATCCCAATCTAATGCCATAACGCTATACCTTAAAAATTAATGACGCTTTAAAGCATCATGTTTAAAAACAGCTCTTATTCACCCCAATTGTTAGAAGTTTGGAAAACCCAAGCCTTTAAGCGGGAAGTTTATGAGCTATTTTGCCACTATTCAAAGAAATTTTGGATTATAATAAAAAAACTGGCTGAAATTAACAACAATGATTAAACAATCATTAAATGGAGAGGACATGCAAAAAAGTTTAGTTTCTTTGGCTTGGGTTTTTACCGCTATTTTAGGGGCGATCTGTTTAGGGGTGTTAGCCTTACACAAGGGTGAGAGCATTAACACGCTATGGCTTGTAGTAGCGAGCGCTTGTATTTATAGCATAGGCTATCGTTTTTATAGCCATTTTATCGCTTACAGGGTGTTAAAGCTAGACGATAGCAGAGCCACGCCTGCATGCGTAAGGAATGACGGCAAGGATTTTGTGCCAACCGATAAAGCCATCACCTTTGGGCATCATTTTGCTGCTATTGCTGGGGCTGGCCCTTTAGTAGGCCCGATACTAGCCGCTCAAATGGGTTACTTGCCCTCTATTCTATGGATTTTGATAGGCTCGGTTTTAGGGGGTTGCGTGCATGATTTTGTGGTGCTTTTTGCTTCCATTAGGCGCGATGGCAAGTCTTTAGGCGAAATGATCAAACTTGAAATGGGTCAATTTGTAGGCATGATCGCCAGTCTTGGCATTTTAGGGATCATGCTCATTATCATTGCGATTTTAGCGATGGTGGTGGTGAAGGCTTTAGCGCATTCGCCTTGGGGCTTTTTTACGATCGCTATGACCATTCCCATTGCGATTCTTATGGGGCTTTACATGCGGTTTTTCAGGCCGCATAAGATTTTGGAAGTTTCTGTTATTGGCTTTATCCTATTGATTATAGCGATTTATGCGGGCAAATATATTTCTTTAGATCCTAAATTAGCGTCAATATTCACCTTTGAAGCCAGTTCTTTAGCGTGGATGATCATGGGCTATGGGTTTGTGGCTTCTATTTTACCGGTATGGTTTTTACTCGCTCCACGAGATTATTTAAGCACTTTTTTAAAAATTGGCGTGATAGGGGTGTTGGTTGTGGCTATTGTTTTTGTCGCTCCGCCTTTACAAATCCCTAAAATCACGCCCTTTGTAGATGGCAGTGGGCCTGTGTTTGCAGGAAGCGTGTTCCCTTTCTTGTTTATCACGGTGGCTTGCGGGACGATTAGCGGCTTTCATGCTTTAATTTCTTCAGGCACGACCCCTAAAATGCTCGCTAAAGAAAGCGACGCAAGGCTAGTGGGCTATGGCTCTATGGTGATGGAGAGCGTTGTGGCTCTTATGGCGTTGGTGTGTGCGGGGATTTTACACCCAGGGCTTTATTTCGCTATCAATTCCCCAGAAGTGAGCATCGGTAAAGATATAGCTGATGCGGCTTCGGTGATTAGCTCATGGGGGTTTAGCATCAGCGCTGAAGAAATCAGTGAGATGACCAAAAACATCGGTGAAAGCTCCATTTTGAGCCGCACCGGTGGGGCGCCCACTTTTGCGATCGGTTTAGCGATGATCGTGTATCACATTTTAGGGGATCCAAGCGTGATGGCGTTTTGGTACCATTTTGCGATTTTGTTTGAAGCTTTGTTCATTTTAACCGCTGTGGATGCTGGCACACGAACCGCTCGTTTCATGATCCAAGATTTGCTCGGTAATGTTTATAAGCCTTTGGGTAATCTTAGCTCTTATAAGGCTGGGATTTTTGCCACTCTTTTGTGCGTGGCAGGGTGGGGGTATTTCTTGTATCAAGGCACGATCGATCCTAAAGGGGGGATTTATACGCTATGGCCTTTATTTGGCGTGAGCAATCAGATGTTAGCGGGCATGGCGTTGTTGTTGGTTACGGTGGTGTTGTTTAAAATGGGGCGTTTTAAGGGGGCGATGGTAAGCGCCTTACCGGCAGTTTTGATTTTATTTATCACTTTTTATAGCGGTATTTTAAAAGTAATGCCAAAGAGTGATGATAGCGTGCTGAATAACGTTTCGCATGTGGCGCAAATGCAAATCATCAAAGAAAAAATCGCGCTCACTACCGATGAAAAAGCGCTAAAAACGCTCCAAAAATCCTTTTTTAACCATGCGATTGATGCGATTTTGTGCGTGTTTTTCATGCTCGTGGCACTATTGGTTTTAATAGTGAGCGTTAGGATTTGCTCAAACGCTTATTTTAAAAATCAAATTTACCCACCACTGGCTGAAACGCCCTATATCAAAGCCGCTTGAATAAAAAAGGGGTTTTAACCCCCTTTAAATCCATAGAAAAAAGTTTGACCTTGTTCGTGAAGCGTGCAAACACTAAAGACGTTTGGGATTTCTGCTTGGGTTTTTAAAAAGCTATCGTTTGCTTTAAATTAAAAATGAACTTGTATTTTGCTTAATGGGTATGATTTAACAAAGAGCTTTCGCTTGAAAAGAAATTTTACATATAGAGATTAGAGGAACAGCGTTAAAAAACGCCTATCATATCGTAGGAGACAGCATCAAAATAATGCCTACTATATTTTGTGATCATAGCATCAAAAAGACGCCTACCATATCATAGGGGGTAGCATCAAAAAGACGCTATTAGGGCTGTGTATAAAGCACTCCTGTCAGAATAAAGAGCCGGGAAGTTTTTAGGCACAGGCCCATTTTCACCCGGTTTAAAGCCTTTGTTGGTATGCACGCCATAATATGAAAGATCAATGCTGCCGCTCAAATATTCAGAGAATTTATACCCTAAAGAAAGCATCGCTCTCGCTTCCCAAGAAACCACAGAGGCGGAATATTGCGTGGCGAATTTCCATGTGAATTTTTTAGCAAAATGAGTGCCGCCGCAAGAAAGGAAAATCGTAGCGGCGTCTCTTTTAAGGGCTGTGCCTGTAAAACCCGCATAGACGCTGTTACTCCCCATGATCACACCGCTTGGATTCCCCATGTTGCCTATCCAACCATTAGCGTTTTGAAAGACTTTATAAAAGGCGATTGAAACATTGTAATTGTTGATGTCAAAGCGTTGGCGGATATAAAGGTTTTGCCCGTTTTGAGTGGCAGGCGTGTCGTATCTATAGACCGGGCTTCCATTGGCTTTAACGATCATCCAAGGGTAGTAAATGGGGAAAAACCCTATGATAGCTGTATCAGAGCGAAAGCCTGTGCCGCTAAAATTAGGGTTAGAGTCCCAGCCGATCTTAACGCCCGGAGCGTTAAAGATTTGAGGCGAAAGGTAATAAAAGCCTTCTATGAGGAAACGATGAGGTTTATAGGTGAGTTGCACCGCATGCGTGCCATAAAGCACCTTTCGCCCATGGCTATCATAACCTCCCTTATTGTTTTTGGTAAAGCCTCCGCTATAAGTGGTTCGTGCGGCAAACCAATCCATCAAAAACGAGCCGTAAGCGAACGCCCTCCCAAAAGAGCTAAACCAAGTCAAGCGCGCATGCTTGTATTGCCCAGAAACTTGAAAGCCTTGCGTTTGACCGCTTTTATAAGGCATAGTGGAGAGATAGCGTCCGGCTTTTATTTCAAAATAATTCTTATAAGCGTATTCTAAATACGCATCGCTAAAGACATAATTGCGGACATTTTTGTTGTGTTTCATGTTCTGTGTTTCAAGGCTATCGGTTTGTAAGATATTCGTATAGCCCCCCATGAACCCATCGTAATAACCAAAGAGGTTGTAAGCCACAGATCCATCTTCAAACTTCTTCGTGCCGTCATAGAAAATAGATCCGACCATGCCCCCTATTTTGCCTTTTAGAACATGGTCTGAAACCTTTTTGGGTAACAGGCTAAAACCAAGCCCTAAATAGCCCGCAATCGTTGCGAATTGCTGCATAGGGTAGATGCCTCTTTCTTTATTGATTTTATGCTGGTTAAAACCGATCGTGCTGGATTGATCCACAAAGCCGTTGAGCTTAGCTTCAAAACCTTGTAAAGAAGAGCTTAAAAATGCCCCAAAGAATAAAACCTGACTTGCCTTTTTCATGCATGCCTCCTAAAATAAGATTAGTAAATGCAAATATTTTTAAAGATAAATCTATTCTTTGATTTTTATTATTCTTAGCTTTGAAGTAATTATAATATGTAAAATAATGCATATGATGAGAAAGTCAAGCTTTTAAAAGCTAAAAACGATCAATTTGTAGAAATTTTACTCTCTTTAAATTCAAATAGCTAACACATGGCGCTAAAATCCGTTATTCTTAACGGATCATTGTGGATAGATCCATTAAGAATGAGATTATATTCTGTCGTAAAACAAACCTATTGGTTATAATTTTTATACAATTCTATTAAATGCTTGGTGGAGCTGTCAAAAAAAGCGTTGCTTTTATGCCCTTCTAATTCTTGCAAAATCGGCACGGCTAATTCTTTCCCAAGCTCCACGCCCCATTGATCAAAGCTGTTAATATCCCAAATGACCCCTTGCACAAAGACCTTATGCTCATAAAGAGCCACCAACGCCCCAATATTGCTTGGTGAAATCTTTTCTAATAAAAGGATATTAGAGGGGCGGTTGCCAAAAAACACCCTGTGGTGAGCCAAGTCTTTGGCTTCATCTTTGTCTAAGCCTTTAGAAAGCAATTCCCCAAGCGCTTCTTCATAGCTTTTGCCTTTCATGAAGGCTTGCGCTTGCGCTAAAACATTGCTGAATAAAATCTCATGGTGGCCTTTAGCGTTAGGCTTTTTATCCAAAGAGGCGATAAAATCAATGGGGATTAAATGCGTGCCTTGATGCAAGAGTTGGAAAAAGGCGTGCTGAGCGTTAATGCCCATATCGCCCCAAACAACAGGGCAAGTGTCGTAGGGGATGATTTCGCCTTTTTTGCTGATGCGTTTGCCATTACTTTCCATATCTAATTGCTGAATGAATTTAGGGAAATGCCTCAAATACTGATCGTAAGGAGCGATCAAGTGGCTTTTGGATTGGAAAAAATTGATATACCACACGCCAATCAGCCCCATTAAAACGGGTAAATTGCTTTCAAAAGGGGCGTTTCTAAAATGCTCATCCATTAGATACGCTCCTTTCAAAAGAGCGTTAAAATTTTTCTTCCCTAAATAGATCATAATGGACAAGCCAATAGCCGACCACAAGCTATAGCGCCCCCCTACAAAATCCCAAAATTCAAACATGTTATGCTCATCAATGCCAAATTGTTGCACGGCTTCTTTATTGGTGGATACCGCTACAAAGTGCTTAGCGATATGCTTTTCATCGCCGCTTCTTTCTACAAACCATTTTCTAGCGGTTAGGGCGTTGGTTAAGGTTTCTTGAGTGGAAAAAGTCTTAGAAGCCACGATAAAAAGCGTGCTGGCCGGATTGATTTTTTCTAAAACATCTAGAATCTGTGTGCCATCCACATTAGACACAAAATGCATTTTTAATCTCGGGTGGCCGTAGCGTTTTAAGGCGGTGCAAACCATTAAAGCGCCTAAATCTGACCCCCCAATGCCGATATTGACAATATCGGTGATCACTTGATTGGTATAGCCTAATCTTTTACCGCTCCTCACGCTATCGCTAAAGGCTCGCATGCGTTTTAAAACGCTCCGAACGCTTTTTAACACTTCCATGTTGTCTAGCAAGATTTCAGTGTCATTCAAGCTTCTTAAAGCGGTGTGTAAAACGGCCCTTTTTTCGGTGGTGTTGATTTTTTCGCCCTTAAACATCGCTTCAATCTTTTCTTTTAAAGAGCAGTCATCCGCTAATTCAAAAAGAAGCTTTAAGGTGGTATCGTTCAAGCGGTTTTTGGAATAATCCAAGCTCAAGCTTTCCAATTGCACGAAATAACGGCTCGCTCGCTCTTTGTCTTTAGAAAACCAATCGCGCATATGCGCTTCTTTAATTTCTTCATAATGTTTGAGTAATTTTGGATAAGTTTTTAATTGGGTTAGCATCAATACCCCTTAATGAAAAGATATAACGCTGTATTATAAGCTAGTTTTAATTATAATTTTCAAATGTTAAGGAAAAACATCTTAGCTTACTATGGGGCGAATTTTCTCTTGATCATCGCTCAAAGCTTGCCCCATGCGATTTTAACCCCCTTGTTGCTTTCTAAAGGGCTTAGTTTGAGTGAAATCTTGCTCGTGCAAACCTTTTTTAGCTTTTGCGTGCTGGTGGCTGAATACCCAAGCGGCGTTTTAGCGGATTTGATGAGCCGGAAGAATTTATTCCTGGTTTCTAATGTTTTTTTAATCGCTAGTTTTTCGTTGGTGCTTTTCTTTGATAGTTTTATTTTCATGCTTTTAGCGTGGGGGTTGTATGGTTTGTATAGCGCATGCTCTAGCGGCACGATTGAAGCTTCACTCATCACAGACATTAAAGAAAATAAAAAGGATTTGTCCCGTTTTTTAGCCAAAAACAATCAAATTACTTATTTAGGCATGATTATAGGGAGTTCTTTGGGGTCGTTTTTGTATCTTAAAATCCATGCGATGCTGTATATCGTGGGGATTTTTTTAATCATGCTCTGTGCGCTAACGATCATCATTTATTTTAAAGAAAAAGAAGAAGATTTTAAAAGCCAAAAAAGTTTGAAACTCCTTAAAGAGCAAGTCAAAGGCAGTCTTAAAGAGCTTAAAGATAACCCCAAGCTTAAAATTTTGTTAGTGGGGCATTTGATTACGCCCGTCTTTTTTATGAGCCATTTTCAAATGTGGCAAGCGTATTTTTTAAAACAAGGCGTTAAAGAGCAATACCTTTTTATGTTCTATATCGCTTTTCAAGTGATTTCTATCCTCATTCATTTTTTAAAAGCCAAAAATTACAGCCAAAAAATCGCCTTGAGTTCGCTTTTGGTGTTGCTTGGCGTTAGCCCCTTATTGCTTATGAATATCCCTTATTTATTTATAGGGGTGTATGCGCTCATGGTGGCGTTTTTCACTTACATGAGTTATTGCTTGGGGTATCAATTCTCCAAATTTGTTTCCAAAAACAATATTTCATCGCTCTCATCGCTTTTATCAAGCTGTGTGCGCGTGGTCTCTGTGCTAATCTTATCGCTCAGCAGTTTGGAACTGCGTTACTTCTCGCCTCTAACTATCATCACCATGCATTTTGCCCTAACGCTTATCATGCTCTTTTTCTTTTTGTATAAAGCTAAGCCGTTTGATGAGTGAGTTTGCTTTAAGATTGCAACCTTTTAGCGATTTCTACAGCAACATCATAGCCATGGTTTAAAGCGGTAGCGATGCTCGCTCCTGATTTGAATAAAATATCGCCCACGATAAATAAATTAGGGATATTGTTGCTCTCTAAATTTTCTTTCACCACAGGGATATTGGTGCTAGGATCTAATTCTAAAGAACAGCGTTTAAAAAATTCTAAAGGGGTAGAGCCGCCGATCGCATACAGCAAGCGATCAAAACTCTCGCTCGTGTTATCGGTGAAATTCACCTTAATTTGAGTGTTATCTTCTTCTAGGCTTTCAATATCCACTCCAAGCTTGCTTTTAAGCGTGTTATTGTTTAGGACTTCTTGCAAGTTTTTAGCGTTGTCTTCATTGATGCGGCTGAATTCTTTTTTGCGGTAATTGAGGGTGGTAGGGGTGGTTTTGCACAAAGCAATGGCGTATTCCACCGCTGAGTTGCCTCCGCCGATCACAAGGGTTTTTTCATTTTCCTTACAATCATTGATGCTAAAAACCACTTGTTTAGAGAGTGCAACAGGGATTTTATAAGTAGGGCGGTTTGGCTGGCCCATTTTCCCGATCGCAACCACCACAAATTTAGCATGATAGGTTGTGTTAGAAGTGGTGGTGATTGTAAAGTATTCGCCTTCTTTTTTCACGCTCTCAATATCGGTTTTATAGCTCGGCGTGATGCGGTGCTCTTTTAAAAGGTTAGTGAAATTCTCTAAAGTTTCTTCTTTAAAGCTGTCTTTAAAAGGGATATGCCCTTTAAGCTCTACGACTTGCTTTTTATAATCTTTATCAATCCTCTTACCGGCTTTATAAAACTTTTCCAACATGCCTGAATGGTTTTCGGTTTTTTCGCATAAAAGCACTTTTTTAACGCCGGCTATTTCGCATTCTACGGCCGTGGCAATGCCCCCAGGCCCTGCGCCCACTATCAACACATCTAAAATTTCTTGATTCATTCCTATCCTTTTATTTTAATTCTTTTTAATTCTTTTGGCGTTTTTCTCGTAAAATCGCTTCGTTCAAATCGCTCGTGCTGTCATACAACACGCTTTCAAGCATGCGTTTTTCATCGTCAAACTGACCGCTTTTAACCCCCCATAAAAACGCTATTAAGCCTATTAATCCCATAAGCACTGAGACAACTAACATGATGGTTAAAATTTCTGTATTCATCTCTATATCTTTTAGGTTATTAGGATAATGCCGTCATTATACTAAAAGATAGCGTTTAAATCACCAATAGGTTGAATAAGTTTGGATAACATGAAAATAAAAACGAATCAAAAGAGGGTCTTTTATGCAAGAAGCGTTGTTGCGTTTTCAAGAGGGTTTTAAGGAGTGGGGTTATCTTATTTTGTTTTTATATTCTTTAGGGGGTGGGTATGTGGGGATTGTCATCGCTTCTATTTTGAGCACTACCACGCACGCTTTGGATATAAAAATAACCATTCTTGTCGCTTTTTTAGGGAATATGGTAGGGAGTGGGGCTCTTGTAATCTTTGCCCGCTATCAAAAAAGAGAGTTTTTAAAGTATTTTCATAAGCATAGAAGAAAGCTTGCTTTAGCGAGTTTGTGGGTGAAACGCTACGCTTTTTTAATGATTTTTATCAATAAATATTTGTATGGGATTAAGAGCGTTGTACCTTTGGCAATTGGTTTTAGCAAATACCCTTTAAAAAGATTTTTATGGCTTAATGTTTTATCCAGTTTTTTGTGGGCGTTAATCGTGGGGAGCGTTTCTTTTCAAGCGAGCGATTGGGTGAAAACGCTGTATGAAAGGCTTTCTCATTACACTTCGTTTTTTGTCATAAGTTTTGTTCTTATAGCGCTTTTAATATGGTTTTTATTGAAACGATATTCGCGCAAAATGGGTTTTTAAGCAAGATTTTTAATTAAATGCGCTAAACTACGCCCACAAGCATTCGCTAAAAGCGGGTGCGTTAATATCTTTAAACACAAGGATTGAGAACATGGGAAAAATTGGTATCTTTTTTGGGACAGACAGCGGGAACGCTGAAGCTATCGCTGAAAAAATCAGCAAGGCTATTGGTAATGCCGAAGTGATTGATGTGGCTAAAGCTTCTAAAGATCAATTCAATAGCTTTACAAAGGTTATTCTAGTCGCTCCAACAGCTGGTGCGGGCGATTTGCAAACAGATTGGGAAGACTTTTTAGGCACACTAGAAGCGAGCGACTTTGCGAATAAAACCATTGGGCTTGTAGGCTTGGGCGATCAAGACACTTACAGCGAAACTTTTGCGGAAGGCATTTTCCACATTTATGAAAAAGCTAAAGCCGGTAAAGTGGTAGGGCAAACTCCCACTGATGGCTATCATTTTGAAGCTTCTAAAGCGGTAGAAGGCGGTAAATTCGTGGGTCTTGTGATTGATGAAGACAATCAAGACGATCTCACTGATGAGAGGATTTCAAAATGGGTAGAACAAGTTAAAGGTTCTTTCGCTTAATCTTTATAAGCCCTAAATTTTAGGGCTTTTTTAAACTTCTTTTTATATCTTTAATGCTAGGAATAGACAACCAAACTCCGCTAGAATCAGACTTTTTATTATTAGAAAAAATCGCAAGTTTTTTAGCCCCCACTCAAATCATTGAGCTTGTTTTGGTGAGCGATGAAACCATGCGAGAAATCAACAGGGATTTAAGGGGTTGCGATTACGCTACCGATGTTTTGAGTTTCCCTTTAGAAGCCATTTCTCACACCCCTTTAGGGAGCGTGGTGATTAATGCGCCATTAGCTCAAGAAAACGCTCTGAAATTAGGGCATAGATTAGAAGAGGAGATCGCTCTTTTATTCATTCATGGGGTGTTGCACTTGTTGGGCTATGACCATGAAAAAGATAAGGGCGAACAACGCCAAAAAGAGGGCGAACTCATTAAAGCTTTTGACTTGCCTTTGAGTTTGATTGAACGCACACAGGATTAGTTTCAGATTGCTTTAATGCTGACAAATAAAGCTTTTAATTTCTTTTAAAATGGGGCTTTAATTATTTTGTCTTATACTTTAAATTTTATTTTATGGTAAAGGGGGGATAAGAGGTAACATTTTCTCCTGCAACCCCCAACTAAATCCCACTAATCCCCTAAGATCGCATTATAAAAAACTATCTCTTGACTAGCGTCAAACTCTTTTGTATTGGATTATAAAAAATGATTTTAGTATTTTTTCAAAGCCCTTCATAATAATACGACTGCGTGATGCCTTTAATGAGAGTTAAGGGATCGTTGGTATTAGAACTCAAATGCTTTTTTAAAAGCGTTTTGATTTCCAAATCATTCACAGGACTCCTTTCCATTGCACTCAAATAAGCGGCTTTATCAATCCTATCCCAAAGCACGATTTTTTTCAATTCCTTTTTAAGCAACAAATCAAGCCATATCCTAGTCGCTCTGCCATTACCCTCCAAAAAAGGGTGAGCGATATTCATTTCCACATATTTTTCTATGATTTGATTGAAATTATTTTGCGGCATGCTCTCAATTCTGGGTAAAATCAAATCCAAATACAAGCAGTTAGCGAACCTGAAATTCGAAATATTTTTATCCCTGATTTTCCCGGCAAATTCATACAGCCCTTCAAACAAAAACCGATGGATTTCTTGCAAGCCCTTGATTGCGCCTACTTCTATGGTGTCAATCAGACCGCTTTGGATCAAATGCTTGGCTTTTTCTAAACTCTGTCTGTCTAAATGCATCGCGCTGATTTTTAAGAGTGTAATTTTTAGAGGCACATTTTTTTCACGCTTTCATGGCATGCTTTTATAAACGCTCCCCTAACCCCCTTTTTTTCTAAAACGCTCAAGCCTTCAATCGTTGCGCCTTTAGGGGTGCAAATTTGCTCTATAATCATCTCTGGGCGTTCTTTTTCTAAAAGCTTGGCAAAGCCTTTAAAACTCATTTTCACCAATTCTAAAGAATCTCTAGCGTTCAAGCCCTCTCTAATACCGGCGTCTTTCAAACTGCTCGCTACCAAGCTTAAAAAAGCGAGCGTGCTTCCGTTTGTCGCCACGCTAGAATCAACCTGCTCTTCATTGCCCACTCGCACGCAATTCCCAAAACTCTCAATAATATTCAAAGCCTTTTGGCTTATTAAGGGCATGGGCGATTTTTCGCACACCGCCGTAGAAGATAGGGCGAACTTGCTCGCAATGTTAGGCATGCATTTTAAGTAATGTAAAGAATTAATCGCATCGCTTAAAGCTTTAAAACCCACCCCAGCTAGTGCGCTCAAAACGCTTTTAGCTTGCCCTTGATAATTAAAATCCTTAAGGTTGTAAGGCTTAAAAAGTAAAAACACGAATTTTTGGTGTATGTCAATAGCGTCTTTGTAAGGCACGATTTGAGCTTGAATGTTTTTTTCTTGTAAAAAAGGGGCGATTTTTTCAGGGTTTCTTCCGGTGATCTCCAAAATAAAACGCTTGGATAAAATTTCATGAGAGCCTTCTAAAATCGCTTGAGCCATATTCCCATAGCCGATGAATTGTAAGATTTCCATGACGCGCCCTTTTTTAAAACCCCATGATGTAATTGATATAGAAAGTATAAAGCCTCCTATAGCTCACATCAGCCCCGGCGCTACTCAAATACGCTTGATTGATGAGAGGCACTTTGATCCCAAATTCCACGCTCTTTTGGCTGATGACCCCTTGATTGTGGAATTTCTCAGCAAAACGTTTAAACTCCGCAAAGTTGGTGCGCACCCCAAAATTCAGCGCCACTTGAAAATTCGTTGAATGGATGTCATTGGCGTTCCCCCAATTGTCAATGATTTGTTGCCTTAAAGAGCTAAGCCAAGTCGCACCGCCTAATTGGACCCCAGCAAATAGCCCAAAATTCAACGCTTTAGTGTTGTAAGTCCTCCTGAACAAGTTCCATAAAAAATCCGTGCCTACCCCATAAGCAAAGATATTCGCTTTCACGCTTTGATTGGCTACGCCTATTTCACTAAAGCCGTAATCAAAGAAAAAATAATGCCTAAGGCCTAATTTTCTCGCTTTACCAAAGAAATATTTATAGCCTATGCCAACCCCTAAGCCATTGCTCATGCCGTGTTGGGTGCTTTTAGCGGCCGCATACTGGCTTAAAACGGGTTGAGAGCCGTAGTTATTGGCTTGATTTTGCGCGTTTTGAACCTGATTTCTGGCGTTAATCATCGCATCAATGAGTTTTTGTTGCACCATGAAGAAGGTTTTATCCCCTAAAAGCTGCCGTAAGGTTTGCGAGAATGACTGAATGGTGGTGGTGTTAGAAGTGATTTCTTGGAGCAAGGTCAAAATCGCGTTAGGGCTAATGTCGTTTTGCAAGGCTTGAAACCCTTGAGAAATAGCGCTCGTAATGGCTTGAAAAGCGCTTGTAAGACTAGCATTACTGCTATTATTATTATTTTGGATAAACCCGGCGGTTTTAATGAATTCGGTGAGTAAATTAATTAAATTGTTCGTATCGCTCACCCCATTCGTGGGGATTGCCCCTAAAAGGTTGATAAGCCCACCAGAGCAAGCAGCACCACTACTACCACTACTACCATTACACAAACTACTGAGACTGCTACTATTATTTTTTAAGGCTTCAAAGAATTGTTTTAAGCCGTTTTCAACGCCTTTATTATTCCCAGAGCTGGCGATAATGTTGGCTATTTTTTGGGCGTCATTATAGACTTTTTGCAAGTTGGTTTCATTAGTGGTTGCGGTGGTGGCGTTTTGTTGTTTGTTGGGTTCATAACAATTTGTTTTATTGCTCCCGCTATTGCATGTTTGATAGGCATTATTAGCATAAGTCCCTAATTTCCCATCGCTGGCGTCTGTGAGCATTTGGTAGGCTGTGTTGATTTGACTAGTCCCATTCCCACTGCTTCCCCAATTACTGCCCCCATTAACGCCCTTAAGATTTGTGATAATTTGATTGAGCAAACCATTACTAGTGAGCGTGATTTGTTGGACATTGTAGGTGATGCTCTTCCCACCATTGTTCCCGCTTTGAGTTGTCGCTTGTGTTTGATACCCTAAAGCGCTTTGCAACCCGCTGTAATAAGCCTTAGAATCGGACCATTGCTGATAACACCAGTTGCTATTACTCTCATTCGTTCCGCTCGCACATGGATTATTGTTTGTTGCTCCGCTTGTTTGCTGGGTTTGTTGGCTTTGATTAATTAAAGCGCTCATGTCTGTAGGCACTTGCTGGTTAATCGTATTGATGAGCTGGTAGAAATTCGCTCTCAATTGGATGTGTAAATCTTGGTTATTGCTAGTAGTTAAATTTTGCGATTGACTCCCATTAGGGTTACTAGTGTTATAAAGCGCGTTCGCCCAAGCTTGGATATTACTTTCTTGGTTTTGAAAAGCGCTTTGAATGCTTTGCTGGAAATTATTGACATTTTGCAACACGGTGTTTAAAGCTCCCATCACCGTGCTGTTAGGAGATTGTGTGGTTGGCCCACTATTTTGAGCTAAATTGGCCGTTTTAGCTTCTTCTTCATTGTTCACCACCACCATCGCTTTCAGTTTGGAAGCGTTGCTTTTAGCTTGAGCGGTAGTGCTAGTCCCATTAGTAGAGCTTAAAATGTTTTGCAATTGGGCGTTCCCGCTGATACTCAAACCCCCTGAAGAGCTGGTATTGCATGAGCTTGTCCCGGATGGCGATCCATTAGTGCATAAAATATTGGCGTTTTTTTGCAAATTTTCTTCTGAAGTTTTTAAAGAGTTATAAACGCTCCACACTTGAGAAACCAAGTTGAAAGAATTCACGCCGATCTGCTCTTTGCCTCCTATGGTTTGGACTTTGGAGGTAGCGACTAAAGAATTGTCAAAGCTGTTTGTAGAGCCATTTGTGGAACTTGTGGAGCTTGTCGCTGAGCATGAAATCCCGCTAGAAGCATCGTTAGAAAGGCTTCCGGTAGCGCTTGCGCAATCATAGGCGCTGATATTTTGCCCTTGAGCGTTGGTAACCGTGCCGATTTGGTAGTTATTGGAAGTGTTTTTGAGCAAGTTTTTAGGCTCAGTAAAACTGATCCAAGAAATTTGTTTTAAAGCGTTATTGTATTGTTCTATCGTGCTTTGATAGGCTTGGAAATTCAAAGCGTTGTGCAAGTTGTTTAAATTATAGGTGGTGTTGTTGATCGCATTGTTGTCTAAAGTGTTGATAGCGACGCTTTGAAGCTTTTGAGCGATGGCTTGGACTTGCTGGTTGGCTTGGTTGTTTGAAGTGGGGGCTGCGGCTAAAGGGGCTAAATTTTGGATGAATTGCTCCAAACACTGGATTTGATTGGTGCAACCATTGGGGTTATTTTGATTATTAGCGCTTAATTCCCCTTGTAAGGTGTTCATTAAAAGGGTGTTGTTGTATTGTTGTTGGTTGTTGCTGTTTGAAGAAGTGGAGCCTAAAAGGGAATTAGCTGGATAAAATACGACTTGTCCCGGTGGGTTTAACACCACATGCGTTGAGGTTGTGGTGGGGAAAACCCCCACCCCTAAAGTGTTTAAAGCGTTAACAAGAGCGCTCACATAAGTGGTGTTATCGCTAGAGGCATTCACCGCATCGGTCAGATTGGAGAGTAAGGATTGCGCGTAAGTGGTGCTAGTGGTTTTAGTGATGCTGTGTTCAATTTGTTGCAACAATTCTGCCATGGATTGCGCGGTGCTTTGGAGCTGGGCTTTGACTTCTTTGGCGTTGTTGCTAGGATTAAGGCTGTTGATAGAGCTAATGATGCTAGTGCTTAGCGCGATGCCTTCATCAAACGCGCTCTGGGTGTTGGAAAGGAGTTTGGCTGTGATCTGTGAAGAGTGGGCTTTTAAGGGATCAGAGCTTCCTTTAAACCCTATGATTTGCTGGGAAATGCTAGAGATTTGACGGCTAGAATAAAAGTCTTTTCTTTTGCCAATTTGATTTAGGATATTAGAAATGCCCTCTAATTGGTTGCCCACGGTGTTACTCACGCCATAGCCTAAAGCGTCAATGACGCCTTGAGAGCTTAAAGTGATAAGGCCGGTAGTAGGCCCTGCAATGTTAATCGCGCTTTGGGTTACGCTGTTGATGATATTTTGATTTTCTAAAAGTTGTTTGTTATTGATAAATTGTTGCGTGCCGCCGATTTGATAGCCTACAGACATATACCAGCCATTGTCTTCAGCTAAGAGAGAGCCAATTAAAAAGAATGGTATGAATTTTCTAGCTTTTTTTATCATATTTTTCCCTTATTTTGTTTAATCAAAAGCCTATGTTGTAGCCCACATAAAAACTAAAGGCTCTTCTATACTTCGCTGTAACGCCTTCTGATTGGTAATAGGTGTGATAAAGCACCGGTATTTTAAGGCCAAATTCCACCCCTTGAGAAAAACGAGACCTTCTTTGCTTGGCGATTTTGGAAAAATTAGTCCTTATGCCTAGATCAAAAAGGAGTTGGAAAGAAGTGTCCTTAGGTTTAAGATGGTTGCCATCCACTTGATCTAAAAAATTCGTTTTCCAGGTTTGCCCTGCCAGTTGGATACCGGCAAAAAAACCGATATCTATCGCTTCAGTCCCTCTTTTTCGGGTAAAAACATTATAGAGAAAGTCTGTGCCTGCTCCATAGCTAGAGAGCGTGGCTTTCACTGCAGGAGAACCGGATCCAAATTGAGCGTAACCAAAATCATAAAAGCCATAATACCTAAGCCCAAACATGCGCTTTTTGCCAAAGAATTGCTTATAGCCCATTTTCACGCCAAAGCCGTTCATGTTATTAGAATTGGAGTTATGCTCCAAAAAATTCCTAGCAAAGCCCATTTGATAGACTTGATTCACTTTAGTTTGCATTTCATCAATTACCCCACCAATCACCTCTTTAGAGCGATAAAGCCCATAAGCCATTAAGGTTTTTGCCGTGGGGGAATAGGGGTTAGCTAAGATCTTGTCAATTTGTGCGGTGGTTGGGGCGTTTGTGGCTTGCTCCAGTTGGTTTATGATCACTTTTTGTTCTTGTTGGGCTTGTTGTGGGGTTAAATTGTTTTGTGGGGTTTGACTATTAGCGCCATTCAATTGCCCCCCATAATTAGGCAAGAAATTCAAACCTTTGTTATTTAAATCCAAATAGGGAGCGACCCAATTGGTGATAAAATCCCCATACGCTACGGTGTTACTAAGCAAGCTTTCCCCATAGTTGATCGCATCTTGCATCTGGCTATAGCTTGAAGTGCCTGTCAGTTTAGCGGCTTTATTGGCGAAATTTTGCATGCCTGAAAAAATCATAGAAGCGGTGATGCCATTAGCGATGATGCTATCCGCTAAATAATAGACTGCAGAGCTAGGGTGGTAGGTGTATTGGCCATTGCCTGATCCAATTGTCGCTCCAGCGGGTAATGCTTTTAAGGGCGCTTGTGTGGTGTTAGTGCCATTTTTAGTGTAATAACCCGGGCCGCTAAAGCTTTGGTAGCCTTGTTGGGAATCGCTGCCATTAGGGGCTTTATTATAAGTGAAGCCAAATTGCTTTTCATTGGCTAAGCCCCCTAAAATCCCTGCTTGCATTAAAGCCTGGAAGATGTTTTGGGCGTTTTGAGCGATAGATTTAGCTTCGTTAGTGGCGGTGCATTGGTTTTGAGTGCTGCAAATGGTTTGATTGTTGCTTGCTGTGGCTAAGCCGTCTTGTAAAAGGTGTTGCAAGACTTCAGGGCTAAAATTCACGGAATTACCGCTATTAAAAGATTTATTCGTTAAGGTTTGGTTATACCAGAGCGTGGTTAAAGCGTTGGTAATATCATTGTTTAAAGCGTCCATGGTATTGGCTAGACCCTCAGGCAAAGCAATAACAGTGCTTTGATTGCCAAATTTGACATTAAAGACTTTGGCGTTAGAAAGATTTTCAGGGTTACGGATTAAAGTCTCGCCGATGAGTTGGGTGAGCTTGTTTAGATTATTGACTAAAGATTGCATATCAAAGGTGGCATTGACATTGCCTCTTGGGGGGTTGTTGCCTGTATCGCCATTTTGGGCGTTTTGTTGATAGCCCCCCGCATAGAGCAAACATCTTTTAGAAGGATCAGGGCAGAGCATTTGCATTAAAACTCTGGTTTGTTGGCCCATCGCTTCTAAATAATAGGCTAAAGGCACTGCCGCAGATTCTAGAGCGATAGCGTTTTGGCGGATGTAGGTGGATGCGTCTTGACTGGCGTTAAGCCCTGAGTTATCCACCCTTTGAACGGCTAGAGAAGTTTGATAACTCACCCCCATAAAAAACCCATCATCTTCTGCCGCTAAGGGATTAAGAAAAAATAAGGGGAGTAGGCTAGAATAGATAAGCCATTTTTTATTAAAAACAAAGTTTTGCAAGGGGTTATCCTTTTCTTTTTAAAAGATTTGAGCTATCCTAAATTTTATCTTATTTATCGCTTAAGTTTAATGGTTAGTCGCTTAATTGTTGATTAAAATGGGCTATTTTAAGCGCTTAAGATCCTTTCAATAATGGTTTTTGCGCCGTCTTTAGCGATTTTTTGTTGCAATTTAGTGCTGATAGTGGTGAGATTTTTATTGCCTTGATCGTCTTTTTGGTTGAGCTTTCTAATGACTTCAAAGAGTTTTTTAGGCAATAATTCATTTTGAGGCACGACATAGCACAAGTTTTCTTTTTCAAATTCTAAGACATTGTAATACTGGTGGTTATTGCTCGCAAAAGGGTAGGGGATAAAAATCGTGGGTAAGCCATTGGCGCACAATTCCCACACGCTGCTAGCACCCGCTCGGCTCACGCACAAATCCGCCCTATGCATGACTTCTATGATATTGTTGTGGAAAGCGAACAATTCTATCTTGTCCAATAGCCCTAATTCCTGGTAAAAAAAACGCACTTGTTCATAAGAATTGGGGCCGCAAATGTGCGTGATTTTAATCCCTTGTTTGGTGAGTTTGGGAGCGTTTAATAGGGCAAATTCGTTGATCGCTTTTGCCCCTTGCGAACCGCCTAAAAATAAAATATTCTTGATTTCCGTGCGAGTCCTAGCGTGATCAAAAAAAGCGTTTTGCACGGGATAGGAGGTTAAAACATGATTTCCCTTATCTTTAAAAGCGTAGCTTGAAAACACCGCCTTAGCTTTAGGGGAAAGGTAGCGGTTAAGAGAGCCTTTAATCGCATTTTGCTCATGGATATAAAGGGGTATGTGATCAAGCAAGCTTGCAAAACTCGCCGGCCCTGCACTAAACCCTCCCACGCTAATGGTGTGCGTGATCTGGTGTTTTTTTAAAATTTCTTTAGCCTTAAAAGCGGCTTTAGCTTGCAAGAATAAAGAGCCTATTTTTTTAAAAAAGCTTTTATTGACCACGCCTTGCGTGTTAAAAAAATAGCGTTCGCTAAACAGGGGGCTATTTTCAAACCATTCTTTATCTTGCCCATAGGTTGAGCCTAGATAAATGGTCTCTATGCCTTGCTTTTCTAATTCTATGGCTAAGGCTTTAGCGATAGAGAGATGCCCCCCTGTGCCTCCCCCTGTAAGAGCGAATTTCATGCTAAAAACCCTTAAGCTCGTTCTCTTTCTTTAACCACAAAGCTTTTTAAAGGATCTCTAAAGCCAAAATCCGGATAATCCATCATAGAAAGCGCGACTTGAGCACCAAAGCCATTTTTGGAATTAAACACTAAGGGGGCTAAGAAATTAACCATAGAATCTTCTAAATTTTTTTGCAACACGACCACGCAATACACCTCCACTTTGGAATGAGAATCTAATTCTAGCAGTAATTCTATGTATTTGGGTATCACAAAGCTGTATTCCCTCAAACAATAAGGATTCACTAAGACCATATCCAACGCCATGGGCGAGTTCGTTTGACTAACCAATCGGCTGAATAAGGAATCAATTTTTTCCAAACGCACTTCATTGATATGCTCAAATCCTAAAATAGGGGCTTTTAAAAAGTAATTCACTGGACTATCCTTTTTAATTTAAATGCTTTGTTGTATAATTTTAAAAAAATACGCAACAATTAAAAGCGTAAAAGCAAAAGGCGTTCCAAAAACCAACCATTTTTGAAAGAACGCTCTATTTTAGGATAATAACAATAATGAAACAAGAACCCACCACCTACCAGCCAAAAGAAATAGAAAAAAAGATTTATGAAATTTGCTCTCATAGGGGGTATTTTGAAATTGATGGCAATGAAAAAATCCAAGAAAAAAACAAGCGATTTTGCTTGATGATGCCCCCTCCTAATGTGACCGGTATCTTACACATAGGGCATGCTTTAACTTTAAGCTTGCAAGATATTTTAGCGCGTTACAAACGCATGGATGGGTATAAGACTTTGTATCAGCCAGGGCTCGATCACGCCGGCATTGCGACGCAAAATGTTGTGGAAAAGCAGCTTTTAAGTCAAGGGATTAAAAAAGAAGATTTAGGGCGTGAAGAGTTTATTCAAAAAGTGTGGGAGTGGAAAGAAAAGAGTGGGGGAGCGATTTTAGAGCAAATGAAGCGTTTAGGCGTGAGCGCGGCCTTTTCTAGGACTCGTTTCACGATGGATAAGGGCTTGCAAAGAGCGGTTAAATTAGCGTTTTTGAAATGGTATGAAAAAGGTCTCATCGTTCAAGATAATTACATGGTGAATTGGTGCACTAAAGATGGGGCGTTAAGCGATATTGAAGTGGAGTATGAAGAGCGTAAGGGGGCGTTGTATTATATTAGATATTATTTAGAAAATCAAAAAGATTATTTAGTGGTGGCCACCACACGCCCTGAAACTTTGTTTGGCGATAGCGCGCTTATGGTCAATCCTAACGATGAAAGATACAGGCATTTAGTGGGGCAACAAGCGATCTTGCCTTTAATCAATCGCACAATCCCTATTATCGCTGATGCACATGTGGAAATGGAGTTTGGCACAGGGTGTGTGAAGGTTACCCCTGGGCATGATTTTAACGATTATGAAGTGGGCAAACGCCACCATTTAGAAACGATTAAAATCTTTGATGAAAAAGGGATTTTAAACGCGCATTGCGGGGAGTTTGAAAATTTAGAACGATTAGAAGCTAGAGATAAGGTCGTAGAAAGATTAAAAGAAAACGCCCTATTGGAAAAAATAGAAGAACACACGCATCAAGTGGGGCATTGCTATCGTTGTCATAATGTGGTAGAGCCTTATGTGTCTAAGCAATGGTTTGTCAAGCCTGAAATCGCTCAAAGTTCTATTGAAAAAATCCAACAAGGTTTGGCGCGATTCTACCCTTCTAATTGGATCAATAATTATAACGCTTGGATGAGGGAATTACGCCCTTGGTGTATCAGCAGGCAATTGTTTTGGGGGCATCAAATACCGGTGTTTACTTGCGAGAATAACCACCAGTTCGTAAGCCTTGATACCCCTTTAAATTGCCCTACTTGTAAGAGCGAAAAACTAGAGCAGGATAAAGATGTGCTAGACACATGGTTTAGTTCAGGGCTATGGGCGTTCTCTACTTTGGGGTGGGGGCAAGAAAAAAGCGGTTTGTTTAATGAAAGCGATTTGAAAGATTTCTACCCTAACACCACGCTCATTACCGGGTTTGACATCCTCTTTTTTTGGGTGGCCAGAATGCTCTTTTGCAGCGAATCGCTTTTAGGCGAATTGCCCTTTAAAGATATTTATCTGCACGCCTTGGTTAGGGATGAAAAGGGTGAAAAAATGAGCAAGTCTAAAGGCAATGTGATCGATCCTTTAGAGATGATAGAAAAATACGGTGCGGATAGCCTGCGTTTCACTTTAGCCAATTTGTGCGCTACGGGCAGGGACATCAAGCTTTCTACTACGCATTTAGAAAATAGCAAGAATTTTGCCAACAAGATTTTCAATGCGGTGAGTTATTTGAAACTCAAACAAGAAGCTTTCAAAGACAGAGAATATTTGAACGAATACCAAACGCCTTTGGGGCGTTATGCGAAATCGCGCTTGAATCTTGTTACTAAAGAGATTCGTAACGCTTTGGATAATTATCGTTTTAATGACGCCACGACTTTGTTATACCGCTTTTTGTGGGGGAAATTTTGCGATTGGTTCATTGAATTTTCTAAAGTGGAAAATGAAGCGATAGATGAATTAGGGAGCGTGTTAAAAGAAGCTTTAAAACTCTTGCACCCTTTCATGCCCTTTATCAGCGAGTCTTTATACCACAAGCTCAGTAACACTCAACTAGAAAACACTCATTCTATCATGGTCATGCCTTACCCTAAAGATTTGGCACAAGATGAGCCATTAGAGCATGAATTTGAAGTGATCAAAGATTGCATCGTGTCTTTAAGGCGTTTAAAAATCATGCTAGAAACCCCACCGATTGTTTTAAAAGAAGCGAGCGTGGGATTAAGGGAAAAAATAGAAAACACAGAGCGTTTGCAAACTTACGCCCAAAAATTAGCGAGGTTGGAAAAGGTCAGCGTGATAACTTATAAGCCTTTAAAAAGCGTGAGCGATGTGGGGGAATTTTGCCAAACTCATGCGAATTTAGAAAACCTTGATTTAAGCCCGCTTGTTGCGCGTTTAAAAAAGCAGTTGGAAAAACTGGAAAAAGAAAAACTAAAACTCAATTTGCACAATGAAAATTTTGTCAAAAACGCGCCTAAAAGCGTGCTAGAAAAAGCCAAAGAGAGTTTAAAAACGCTTTTAGAAAAAGAGGGTAAGATTAAGCAAGAATTGGACTTGTTAGAACAACCATAATAAAAGGATAGAAAATGTTTCAAGCGTTAAGCGATGGGTTTAAAAACGCGCTCAATAAAATCCGCTTTCAAGATGATGAAAAAGCGTTAGATCGGGCGTTAGATGAATTGAAAAAAACGCTCTTAAAAAACGATGTGCATCATAAAGTGGCTAGAGAATTGCTCAAAAAAGTGGAAAGCCAGACTAAACTTAGCGGCATCGGTAAGCAGCAATTTTTAGACGCTTTAGAAAAGAGTTTGTTAGAAATTTTAAGCGCTAAAGGGAGCAGTGGTTTCACTTTTGCTCAAACGCCCCCCACCGTGGTTTTAATGGCCGGTTTGCAAGGGAGCGGTAAGACAACCACGACCGCCAAACTCGCTCATTATTTAAAAACCAAAAATAAAAAAGTGCTTTTATGCGCATGCGATTTGCAACGCCTAGCGGCAGTGGAGCAATTAAAGGTTTTGGGCGAACAGGTGGGCGTGGAAGTTTTTTATGAAGAAAATAAAAGCGTGAAAGAAATCGCTAGCAACGCTTTAAAACGGGCTAAAGAAGCGCAATTTGATGTCTTGCTCGTGGATAGCGCGGGGCGTTTAGCCATTGATAAAGAGCTTATGCAAGAACTAAAAGAAGTTAAAGAAGTCTTAAACCCCCATGAAGTGCTGTATGTCGCAGACGCCTTGAGCGGGCAAGATGGGGTCAAAAGCGCGAACACCTTTAATGAAGAAATAGGCGTGAGCGGGGTGGTGTTAAGCAAATTTGACAGCGATTCTAAAGGGGGTATCGCCTTAGGCATCACTTACCAATTAGGCTTACCTTTGCGTTTTATTGGGAGCGGAGAAAAAATCCCTGATTTAGACGTGTTTGTGCCTGAAAGGATTGTGGGGCGTTTGATGGGGGCTGGAGATATTATCTCGCTCGCTGAAAAAACCGCTAGCGTTTTAAACCCTAATGAAGCCAAAGATTTGAGCAAAAAACTCAAAAAAGGGCAATTCACTTTCAACGATTTTTTAAACCAGATTGAAAAAGTGAAAAAATTAGGCTCTATGAGTTCTCTGATCTCTATGATTCCAGGTTTAGGGAATATGGCAAACGCGCTAAAAGACACGGATTTAGAAAGCTCTTTAGAAGTGAAAAAAATCAAGGCTATGGTCAATTCCATGACTAAAAAAGAGCAAGAAAACCCCGAGATTTTAAACGGCAGCCGAAGAAAAAGGATCGCTTTAGGGAGCGGCTTAGAAGTGTCTGAAATCAATCGCATCATCAAACGCTTTGATCAAGCGAGCAAAATGGCGAAACGCTTAACCAATAAAAAGGGTATTAGCGATTTGATGAATCTCATGAGTCAGGCTAAAAATCAAATGCCCCCTAAAATGCGCTAACTTTTAAGCATGTTTTAGGCGCTTTTGTTGTATAATCCCAAATTTAATACGAATATTTTAGGAGATTTTTGTAATGACAGTCATTAGACTCACTCGCATTGGGAGAAAGAAAAAGCCTTTTTATAGAGTGGTGGTAACCGATTCTAGGAAAAGAAGGGATGGAGGTTGGATTGAATCCATTGGGTATTACAACCCTTTGAGCGAGCCTAAAGATATTAAGATTGATAAGGAACGCTTGAATTATTGGAAAGGCGTGGGGGCTAAAATGAGCGAGAGAGTGGAAAAACTTTCTCAAAAAGCCTAAGGTTTTGTGAGGCTAAATGTGCGAATTAGATCCTTTGAACACGCCTTTTTCTCAAGCTGAGTGTAAGGACTATTCGTATTGCGTGGCAACTTTTTTAGAAAAATATTTAAAAAAGGTTGTTTCTTTTCCGCAAGCTTTGAGCGTGGAGCACACGCTTTTAGAAGATAAAGTCAAACAAATCACTATTTATACCCACCCATCAGACATGGGGCATGTGATCGGTAAAGAGGGCAAAATGGTGAGCGCGATTAAGGCGTTTGTTTCTGGTGTGAAAGCCAAAGACGGGTTTTCTTATAAAATCGTTGTTTTTGCCAGTAAAAATAGCGATCAAAATCCCCATGTTTTAGGCGATCAAACGCCTTGAATGGTTTCTATGCTTTTAGTGGGCAGAATTGGTAAAAGCGTGGGGCTTAATGGGGGGTTGAAGCTTCATTTAGAGAGCGATTTTCCGGAGTGCTTAAAAAAAGGCGTTAAGGTGGGCGTTGCTCCCTTGAATGCTTTCTCTTTTGCTTCTTCTTTTAAAGAATATACAATCCATTCTTATGAACATGCTAAAAACCTGTTGTTTTTAGAAACGATCCAAACGCCTGAAAAGGCTAAAGAGCTGACTAATTTAGGGCTTTTTATGAGCGAAGCAGAGAGTAAAAAACTCTGTGTTTTAAAAGAGGGCGAGTTTTTTTATTGCGATTTAGTAGGGCTTAGCGTGGTGGAAGAAAACGAGATTCTAGGAAAAGTCATAGAAATCCAAAGGATTTCTCAAATAGATTATTTTCTAGTTGAAACCACGAGAAGTTTGGTTGAAAAAGGTTTGGCTAAGATTTTTTTAATCCCTTATAGGGATTTTTATATCCAAGAAATCCTTTTGCAAGACAAAAAAATAACCACCCATAACGCTAAAACGCTTTTAGAGAATAGTTGAGTGAAATTTAGCGTTTTAACCCTTTTTCCGCAACTTGTATGGCCTTATTTTGAAGATTCTATTTTAAAAAGAGCGTTAGAAAAAAATCTTTTTGAATTGGAAGTGTTAAACCTTAGAGATTTTAGCGCTAATAAATATCAAAAAGCGGATCACACGCTCATTGGTGGGGGTGCAGGGCAGATTTTAAACCCTGAGATGATAGAAAACGCGCTCCATTCTGTTAAAAACCCTAAACACACGATTTTTTTAAGTGCAGTGGGCAAGCCTTTTAAGCAAATAGACGCGATGCGTTTGGCTCAAAAAAAGCATGTCGTTTTGGTGTGCGGGCGTTATGAGGGCTTTGATGAACGCTCTATTGAACTTGACGCTGATGAGGTTTTTTGTATAGGCGATTTTATTTTAACAGGGGGCGAGCTTGGAGCGTTGTGCTTGATAGATAGTATCGCTCGCCACATTCAAGGGGTTTTGGGTAACGCTCAATCTTTAGAAAATGAGAGCTTTGAAAACCATTATTTGGAAGCCCCTAATTTCGCTAACGCTGTTTTTAAATCCAAAGAAATCAATAAAATCCCTGCACCTTTAGAATATTCTAAAGGAAATCATGCTAAAATCAAGCAACTAAAACTTGATTTGTCAAAATTAAGGACAAAATTTTACCGCCTTGATTTATTCAAACAGCACAAATCATGAAATTGACATTAAGGAAAACACATGAAAAACCGCTACATTCAGCAGTTTGAAGACACTCAATTAAAAGACAAGACCATGCCAACATTTAAAGCCGGCGATACTTTGAAGCTTGGTATCACCATTAAAGAAGGTGAAAAAACACGAACTCAGTATTTTGAAGGCGTGTGCATTGCGATTAGAGGCAACGGCGTGGATAAGACTTTTTGCGTGCGTAAAATAGGGGCTAACAATATCGGCGTGGAGAAAATTTTCCCTTTCTATAGCGAAAGTTTGGCGAGCGTTGAGGTGTTGCGTGTGGGTAGGGTGCGTCGCGCGAAGCTCTACTATTTGCGCGATAGAAGAGGTAAGGCAGCAAGGATTAAAGAAGTCCGCCATTAACTTTAAGGCTTTTTATCAATCATGCTTCAATCAATGCCGATGGGTAAAACACTCTTTAGGGGTTGAAATCCGTTTTCTAACCGCTTTTTTTAAAAATAGGGTAAGACTTTTTCAATGGATTGGATTGGCTTGAAAAAGAGTTTTTTAATCCCTTTTTAGTTTTACCACCAACTTTTTTAAAACTCTAAACTCTTTTTAGCGTTGGTGTTCGTTTTTTTCAAGGCAAAGCTTTAATCGCTTCTTTTCTAGCTTGCTGTTTGTTAAACTGAATTTTTGGCTCTGTTTTTTAATGGGGCGTTGGTTGTCAAATTTTAAAAAAGGTTAAAAAGCGTTTTTTACCATCAAAATACAAAAAGCTTGACGCAAGTTGAACGATAATTCCTTGAAAAATCGATCAGGTTAAGGGGGATTTAAAGGGTTTGAAAGAACATTAAAGCGCGAAATATCCCCTCATATTCTCAAGAAAGTTTTACTATAAAGTTTTTAAAAAATGAAAGAAATTAATTAAGGCTTTTGGTGTCTGTTTGATGAGAACAGAACCTTTATTTTATTTTAAAAAACAAGGCATGTTTAAATCCCCATGCTATACTCAACCCTTATGGCAAAATTCATATTTTGGGAGAAAGCATGGAAAAAACTGAAACCACGATTTTTGTGGATTGGGAAAATCTTCTCGCCGATTTGAAAGCAATCCAAGAAACGGATGAGCGTTTAAAAGAGCCTAATTTTAGTTTCAACAATCCCGATCAACTCTTAGCACTAATCCGTTCGTTTTTGGAGCCTGAAGAGGAATTGAAGCGGATCTATTTTTATGTATTTGAGCCTTTCACAGAAGTTGAACCTAGAATCAAGAGCAATAAAAAAGAAGAACTTGAGGAGTATAAAAAGAATAATTTTAAAGAATATGAGGAAAAAGTGAATAAATCAGGGATTATCCAATCTTTCAACCATGCGATCGCCCAACAAAATCAAGTGAAATTACGAGTCGGGCGGGTAAAGTTCAAATTCGTATATAAGTTCGAAGACAAAGAAGTCTGTAATGGTCTAGAAGCCAAGATTTTCATACCTTACTTAAAGTTGCGTCAAAAACAAGTTGATGCGCTGTTGGCGCACGATATTACCAAGCTGTATTGCACCAAACAAGGAGGGTGTATTTTGCTGTTCAGCAGGGATACCGATTTTGTGCCTGTGTTAGAAGCCGCTTGGGAGAAAGGCTTTGAAGTCTTTATCGCCAACATTCAAGAAAGCCTCAATTCTGTCCCTTCAGACTTGAAGAAGTCTTGCAATGTGAGAGAACGCAGTGTCGCTGACATTGTAGATAACTTGCCAAAAAATCAGTACACCCCCAAGAAAAAGAACTTTTCCCCCAACGAGCTTTTTAACAACCCATTTAAAGACCAACTCTTTAAGAAGAACTAACACGATCCCCCCACCAAGGGGACAAAAAAGCACCCAATTTAAAAGGGTTAGCTTAAGCGGATTTTTCTAATCCATGATTTCATTTTTTGCTCTCTATTATGGAGTGATTTTTGAAAACAGAGATAAATTAGCGCTTATAATAGTGGTTTCATGGGGAATGCGTGCGTGTTTTTGGCGGTATTTAGATTTCTCAAAACCCAATCGTTTTAAAATTTTAACTTACTCTGTCAAAAATTTTTA
>NZ_CBPT010000011.1:0-52519 GCF_000476855.1 Helicobacter pylori SA221C | reverse complement strand
GGGTTTGTAAAATTGGGGGTAAATCAAACCCCTTGCGCTATCATCGCAGACGCCACTTTTCTAAAACCAGCGATATTAGCCCCTAAAACAAAATTAGTAGGGTCTTTAAACTCTTTAGCGGTTTGAGAAACATTCTTATAAATCTCTTTCATAATATGGTGTAATTTCGCATCCACCACTTCAAAACCCCAAGGGTGCATGCTCGCATTTTGCGCCATTTCCAAGCCGCTCACGCTCACCCCCCCAGCATTAGCCGCCTTGCCTATACCATAAGAAATCTTAGCCTGCAAAAACAATTCAACCGCTTCATTGCTTGAGGGCATGTTCGCCCCTTCAGCCACGCATTTGCACCCGTTAGAAAGGAGGGTTTTAGCGTCTAAAACGCTCAATTCATTCTCAGTCGCACTAGGAAAAGCCGCAAAACAAGGCACATGCCATATGGCATTCCCTCCTTTGGGGTAATTTTCTGTTGGGGTGTATTTCGCACTCTTTTTTTCTAAAGCGTATTCTTTGATCCTCCCACGACGCGCTTCTTTAATTTCTTTTAAAAGCTCTAAATCAATGCCGTCTTTATCATAAATCATGCCATTAGAATCGCTCGCCGTTACCGGTTTGGCTCCTATTTGAAGCAATTTTTCAATGGTATAAATAGCGACATTCCCGCTCCCAGAAACGCTACAAACCTTACCCTCTAAAGAGCTGTTCCTTTCTTGCAACATTTCTTCAGCAAAATACACGCACCCATAGCCGGTAGCTTCTTTTCTGCACAAGCTCCCCCCATAAGTGAGTCCTTTACCGGTCAATACGCCCTCAAAACGATTGACTAATTTTTTGTATTGCCCAAACAGATAGCCAATCTCTCTTTCGCCCACTCCAATATCCCCAGCTGGCACATCAGTTGTGGCTCCAATATGGCGGTATAATTCATTCATGAACGCCTGGCAAAAACGCATGATCTCATGCTCGCTCTTCCCTTTAGGGTCAAAATCGCTCCCCCCCTTAGCGCCCCCCATAGCCAAAGTGGTGAGCGAATTTTTCAACACTTGCTCAAAGCCTAAAAACTTGATCACGCTTTCATTCACGCTAGGGTGGAATCTCAAGCCCCCCTTATAAGGACCAATAGCCGAATTGAATTCAACCCTACACCCCCGATTGACTTGGATTTGATGGTTATCATCTAGCCAACACACCCTAAAAAAAATCTCCCTTTCAGGCTCAATCAAACGCTCTAAAATCGCATGCTTTTCATAGCTTTTATCGCTGTCTAAAAGGGGTTTTAAAGAAGTGATAGCCTCATAGACAGCTTGATGGAACTCTTTTTGATAAGGGTATTTTTTCTGTAAAGATTGGAGAATTTTTTCAACATACATGGGCGACATCCTTTATTGTTTTAAGTGTTTTTATTGTAACACTAAAAGGGTAATTAAGTTTTAACCTTATTTTAAAAAACTTTTTAAAACGCCCACAAACCCTCTATCAAAGCCGCTCAAATCCTTGTAAAACTCTGCATCATAACCGCAAAATTCCAAGCATTCTTTCAAACTTTTTAACTGGTCATACCCCATTTCGCAAACCAAAAAAGGGATTTTTAATCCAGCGGCTAAAAAAATGATTTCTTTTAAGATTTCATCGCCTTTAACCCCCCCAAAAAGGGCTTCGTGCGGTTCTTTGAGGACGGATTTTTCCAAAGGATAACCTCTAGCGATATAGGGCGGGTTAGAGACAAGCATTTCTATCGTTGGCATATGATCCCAAAGACGCGTTTGTTTTAAAAAAACACGCTCTTTTAAATTAAAGCGTTCAATGTTTTTTAACGCCACTTCTAAAGCTTTGGGTGAAATATCGCTCGCATAAATAGAGAGATTAGGGTTTTCTAAAGCCAAACTAATGGACACGCATCCGCTCCCTATGCCGATTTCGCCTATTTCTTTTAAATGGTATTGAGAAATAATATCAAGGGCTTTTTGGACCAAAATCTCGGTTTCAGGCCGTGGGATTAAAACATGCTCATTCACGAAAAAAGAGCGTCCGTAAAAATCACAGCTTTCTAATAAATACTCTATGGGGCAGTCATTCAAGCGTTTTTCTATCAATTCAAAAAAACGTGCCTCTTCTTCGTGGTTTAACTCTAAATAAGCATGCGTGTGCAAAAAAACCCTTTCTTTTTGCAAGACAAAGCCTAATAAAATTTCAGACTCTAAGCCCCCCCTAAAACCTTTTTGCGATAATTCTTTTTTGGCTTTGTTTAGGGCTTGTGAAAGGGTCATTCAATTTCATAATCTAAAGCTTTCAAGCGCTCTAATAGGGGCGGGTGCGTGAAATGCAAGAAAACATAAAAAGGGTGCGAATAAGGGAACGCTTTATTTTCACTCACAATAGACACTAACGCTTTGGCTAAAACCTCTTTAGAGCTTAAACTCGCCCCAAACTTGTCCGCATTGTATTCGTTCTTTCGGCTAAAAAACCCGATCAAAGGCATAGCGTAAAAAGAAAACACCGGCAAAAACAAGAGTAAAATCGCAATCAAACTCGCTGGCGTTTGCGAGACATTAAAGCCTTCAAAAACGATCGGTGGCAAATGAGCGATCAAAGCAAAAACAAGAGCGAGCAAGCCTCCCATAATCCCTAAACTTTTCAACAAATCCTTATTTTTAAAATGCCCTAATTCATGCCCTAAAATGGCTAAAAGCCCTTCTGTCCCAACTTTAGAGATCAAAGTGTCAAACAACACCACCCGCTTGTTTTTGCCCAAGCCTCCAAAATACGCGTTCAAACGCCCATCCCTCTTGCTAGCGTCCATCACAAAAATGCCTTCAGATTTAAAACCCACCTTATCCATCATGCCCTCAATTTGACTCTCCAAATCCCTATTGTTCAAGGGGGTGAATTGGTTGAAAAGCTGAGCGATTTTAGGGTAAAAAAGATTAGCCAAGATCATAAAAACAAACACGACAAAAAACGAGCTAATCTCCCAATGTTCCACATGTTCAATGATCATAATAAGAGTGTAAATCAACAACAACCCCACGCTTAAAGTGAGCGATAACCCTTTGAAAAAATCCTTAAAAAACAACGACAAGCTCACCTTAGAAAAGCCAAACTCCTTATCCAAATGCATGGTGGTGTAGTAGCTAATGGGTAAGGATAAAACGCTTTGAATCGCTAAAAACAACAAGGCAAACACCAAGTAGCCTAGCGTTTCAGGAAGGTTTAAATAATGCGTGAGATCTTCTAAATGCGTCAAACCAAAAAAGACCCAACCAGCAAAGATGATCCCGTCTAAAATTTGAGAAATAATGGATAATTGCATTTTCCTAATGGCATAATTTCCCGCTTCTTCATAATCCTTTTGTGGGAGTAAAACGGGCTTCTCGCAGAGCTTTTGGCGGATAAATTTCAATTGCAAAATATCGCCTACAATGTAAGGAGTCGTAAAAAAGAGCAAATAAAAAATACAAATTATCATATCTATCCATATGTCAAGCATATTCCAAACTCCTTTCTCCATTAAATTTACCAATAAAAGTGTAGGAATTATAACAATTTTTCAAAAATTTACCATAAAATTAAATAAATATGGTAGAAAAAAGAGGCTGTTTTTGAGCGTTTTTAATCCAATCATAAAAAAGCCGTGTTATCCAACCCGCTATCAATAAAAAGGTCCGTCATGCCCTATTCTTTTAAAAAGCGTTTTTTAATCGTTTATACCCTTTCTACCTTGCTTTTAGTGGGGGTTTTGTTAGCGTTATTTTTCTTTTATGCGAAAAATAACCTCTTAGAAAACACCCAAATACGCATGCAATACACCGCTGATGCGATCGCTAAAAGCCTTTTAGAATTAAATAATGCCTCTTCTTTAGAGCCTTTAAAAATCTTAGAAGAACGATTCAAAAACACCCCCTTTGTCTTATTAGATGAAGACAACAAAGTCAAGTTTTCTAATATCGGGGCGTTTGTGGCCTCTTTTAAAAATGACGCCTTAATTAAAACCCCTTATTTTGCGCTTAAAAAACAGGGCTTTTACCTCACAGACAGCGCCCCAACTAACCGCTTAGGGGTTTCTAAAATCATTATCGCAGAAGAAGAAATTCAAAAAAATTTTATCCCCCTTTATAAAATGATAAGCTATGCGTTTTTGGGCGCGAGTTTGTTTGTTGCTCTAATAGCTGGGTGGCTTTATAAGATCCAATCAAACTAAGTAAAAATTACTTTTCCACCAACACAGGCTTATTTTTAAAGCTTTTAGTTGCATTTTCAAGCTGTTTTAGAGCCTCTTCTTTCGTTTTATAAGGGCCAATCAAATAATGCGTGAGGGAGTCTTTTTTCTTTATTTGGTAGGGGAAAGTTTTGAGCGTTTGCAAAAAATCCTTACTGGGCGCGTTCAAAAAAGCCCCAATTTGCAAATAATACCCTTTAGGGATACTCGCATCTTTTAAGCTGGGTTTTACTAAGCTTTTTTTATTTTCATTTTTAGATGGCTCTTTTGTTAAAGGTTGGGATTGCTTAGTGGCAACCTCTTGCTTATGGGCTTTTTTGATTTTTCTTTTCACCTTTTTGCCCTCTATATAAAAATCATATAAATCATGGATTCTTTGTTTCACATAAGCTTCATAGCAATTCCTATAAATCGGGCTATTTTCAATAGAAGCTTTGGGGCTTATTAGCATAACCAACGCCACGCATTCTTCATGGGCGACTTTGAGCCATTCTTCTTCGCTTTGCTCTAGGATTTCTTTGATTTTAGGGAACTCATACTGCGTGCCTTTCCCCATATTTTCTAACATTTCTATAAGTTCTTCATGGACTTGATTGAGCCTTAATTGGATAGGGGGTAAATTTTTGGGCGTATTTTGAACGCTTTTAGGATCGGCTTTTTTATCCTCTAAACCAACAGCGTTTCTTAAAAAGAGGAAAACCAACAACAGAGTCATTTTTAATATACTTTTTTGCATTTACCACTCCCATGTCAAGCTTTCTGTCTTGTTGCTTTATGGTAATCAAAAATACCAAATACCGCCATAAGAATGGTTTAAAACATGGGGTTTTAGTTACTTTATTTTATAGTAAAAGCCATTACCTTAAGGGGATAGGGGTATTTTGCGATAATTTAATAGCTTTGATATAATAACTTTTAAAAACCATGAAAGGCTTACTATGCAATCTTTAAGTTTGTTAAACCAATTGGGCACTAAAATTGATGAATTGATTGAAAAAATCCAAAAACAAGAAGAAGAGTTGAACGCTTTACGCCAAGCAAACACCACCCTGAATGCGCAAAATGAAGAAAAAGACATTCAAATCGCTATTTTATACGATGAATTGAGCGCTAAAGATAAGGGTATTCAAGGTCTTTATGACAAAATCTCTGATTTATTGTCATAAACCATTAAAAACATGTCTTTAGAAAACGATAGCTTAGAAATCACTTATTTAGGCAAACGCTATAAAATCTCTCTCAATAACACCTTTAGCGATGAGATGAAACGCACCCTAAAGGAGCGTTTCCATAACCAAGAATTAAACGCTTTAGAGCTTTTAAAGGACTATTTGCATGAAAGTTGCCAGAACGAGTATTTGCATAATGAACTCAAAAAGCTTTTAGAAAAAATCTCATCATGTTCTATCACTTAATCGCTCCTTTAAAAAATAAAACCCCCCCTTTAACTTACTTTTCTAAAGAGCAACACCTTAAAGGGGCGTTAGTCAATATCCCTTTAAGGAATAAAACGCTTTTGGGCGTCGTTCTTGAAGAAGTTTCAAAACCCTCTTTTGAATGCCTAGAATCAGAAAAAACCCCTTATTTTTTACTCCCCTTTCAAATAGAACTCGCTCTATTTATAGCTCAATATTACTCGGCCAATCTTTCTTCAGTCTTAAGCCTTTTTGCCCCTTTTAAAGAATGCGATTTAGTGGGGTTAGAAAAAATTGAGCCTACTCTTAATGCGTTGAGCCAAACGCAAACCAACGCTTTAGAAGAATTGCAAAAACATCCAGCAAGCTTGCTCTTTGGCGATACGGGTAGCGGGAAAACCGAGATTTATATGCATGCAATCGCTCAAATATTAGAGCAAAAAAAAAGCGCTTTATTGTTAGTGCCAGAAATCGCCCTCACCCCTCAAATGCAACAACGCCTTAAAAGGGTCTTTAAAGAAAATTTAGGCTTGTGGCATAGCAAACTCTCTCAAAATCAAAAAAAGCAATTTTTAGAAAAGCTTTATTCGCAAGAAATCAAATTAGTGGTAGGCACACGAAGCGCGTTGTTTTTACCCCTTAAGGAGTTGGGTTTGATCATTGTAGATGAAGAGCATGATTTTTCTTATAAATCCCATCAAAGCCCTATGTATAACGCTAGGGATTTATGCTTGTATTTATCCCATAAATTCCCTATTCAAGTGATCTTAGGCTCTGCTACGCCAAGTTTGAATAGTTACAAACGCTTTAAAGATAAGGCTTTAGTGCGCTTAAAGGGGCGCTACACCCCTACGCAAAAAAACATTATTTTTGAAAAAACGGAGCGTTTTATCACGCCCAAACTCCTAGAAGCGCTGCAACAAGTGATAGACAAAAACGAGCAAGCCATTATTTTTGTGCCTACAAGGGCTAATTTCAAAACTTTGCTGTGCCAAAATTGCTACAAAAGCGTTCAATGCCCTTTTTGCAGCGTGAATATGAGTTTGCATTTAAAGACCAACAAACTCATGTGCCATTATTGCCATTTTTCAAGCCCTATCCCTAAAATTTGCAACGCGTGTCAAAGCGAAGTTTTAGTGGGTAAAAGGATAGGCACCATGCAAGTGTTGAACGAGTTGGAAGGCCTTTTGAAAGGCGCTAAAATAGCGATTTTAGATAAAGATCACACCAGCACGCCAAAAAAACTCCACAATATTTTAAACGATTTCAACGCTCAAAAAACGAATATCCTAATTGGCACTCAAATGATAAGCAAAGGGCATGATTACGCTAAAGTGAGTTTGGCGGTTGTTTTAGGCATAGACAATATCATTAAATCTAATAGTTACAGGGCTTTAGAAGAGGGCGTGTCGTTGCTTTATCAAATCGCTGGGAGGAGCGCTAGGCAAATTTCTGGCCAAGTGTTCATTCAAAGCACCGAAACCGATCTATTAGAAAATTTTTTAGAAGATTATGAAGATTTTTTACAATACGAATTGCAAGAAAGGTGCGAACTCTACCCGCCTTTTTCAAGGCTGTGTTTGTTGGAGTTTAAGCATAAAAACGAAGAAAAAGCCCAACAATTGAGCCTAAAAGCCTCCCAAACCCTTTCTTTGTGTTTAGAAAAGGGCGTAACGCTCTCTAATTTCAAAGCCCCCATTGAAAAAATCGCCTCTTCTTACCGCTACCTGATTTTGTTGCGTTCCAAAAACCCTTTAAGCCTAATCAAAAGCGTGCATGCGTTTTTAAAAACCGCCCCTAGTATCCCTTGCAGCGTGAACATGGACCCTATAGATATTTTTTAAAAGCTTAAGTTTTCTATATTCTTTAAAAAACTTAAGGTTTATATATTATTTTAAAAAACTTAAGTTTTTCTGGCGGCTAACAGCGTGAAATTCACCCATTTAAACACCGCTTCCACATGCTTAAACCCCACACTTTCTAAAAGCGCGATATTTTCTTTTAAACTATAAGGCACAAGCACATTTTCTAACGCTTCCCTTTTGAAAGCGATTTCATTGTGGCTGTAGCCTTGATTTTGTTTATAAAGGTAGTATAGCTCTATCATTTGCTTGTCTAATATCCGATCCTCGCTCATGGTCTTTTCGCCCACCAATAAAACCCCATTCAACGCAAGGCTGTTATAAATCTTTTTAAGCAACACCTCTCTTTGCATGGGGCGGACAAATTGCAACACAAAAAGCAATGAAAACGCGCTCGCTTCTTTAAACTCAATCTCTAAAAAATCCATGCATTCAAAACGGACATTGTTAAAATCTTTTAATTTTTCTTGCGCTTTTTTGAGCATGGGCATGGAATTGTCAATCCCTACAAGCTCAATATCTTGTTGGATTTGCCGGTTAAGTGCGATAAAAAAGTTCCCGGTAGAACAGCCTAAATCATAAATCAAGGGCTTAGGCAAGGACTTAGGATAGATATTTTCTTTTAAATTTTGAGCGATAAAATACGCTCCCAAATCCAACATTTCATGGTAATAAGGGATGGAGCGCTCCAGCATGTCATCAAAAACATGGGCAACTTTCTCATCAAAACAAAAGCGTTTGTTTAGGGATTGACTAAACAGAGTGTCTTTCATTCAAAAAAGAAGCGTGGTTTAAAAACCTTTAAACCACAATAGCCGTAACGCTTAAGCTTTTTTATGCACCAACTCATTGATGTAGTAATCCACTGATCCTAAGCCTTCTTTTTTCGCCCATTCATAGCATTGAGAAACAAAATGCCAATTGATATGCCCATAGAATTTTTCCAAATACACAGGGCGCGCGTTTTTATGGTCAATGTAATAAGCATGCTCCCACACATCCACCACTAAAAGCGGCACTTTTTTATCCGTAACTGGGGTTTGAGCGTTGCTCGTTTGAATGATTTCAATTTTTTGAGTGTCTAAATTATACGCTGCCCAATTCCAACCAGAGCCAAACAAAGTGGTCGCACTCTTAATGAAGTCTTCTTTAAATTTTTCCAATGAGCCGAAATCTTTTTCTAAAGCCCCTTTTAACTCATCGCTTAGGGCAGTCGCTTTGGGGCTTAGGCAATCCCAATAAAAATCGTGGTTGTAAATTTGAGCGGCGTTATTAAACACGCCTCCGCTAGATTTTGTCAAAATAGCAAACAAAGAACTTTTCTCAAACTCCGTGCCTTTGATGAGATTGTTCAAATTATTCACATAAGCTTGATGGTGTTTTCCATGGTGGAAATCAAACGCTACAGGGCTTAAAAAATCTCCCATGCTGTCTTTAGCAAAAGGCAACTCTCGTAATGTAAACATGTTTTCTCCTTGTGATCAGATAGCCGTATTGTAATCATTTTTTAATACTTTTTGGTAAATCTTTTCTTAAAAATTAAATCGTTATGCAAATTTTGTAGATTTTAAGGGGTTTTTTAAAATGAAAACGACTTTTTAAACAAATTCTTTTTAAATTTGTTAAAAGTTAATCTTAATGGGCTACTATTCTAACGCAATATAGCAATTCAATTAGAAAGGATTTAACAATGCAAAAAGTTACTTTTAAAGAAGAAACATACCAATTAGAAGGGAAAACCTTAAAAGTGGGCGATAAAGCTCCTGATGTGAAATTGGTGAATGGCGATTTGCAAGAAGTCAGTTTATTGAAGTCAGGCGTGCGTTTTCAAGTCGTTAGCGCGCTTCCTAGTTTAACCGGATCGGTTTGTTTGCTCCAAGCCAAACACTTCAATGAGCAAGCCGGTAAACTGCCTTCTGTGAGTTTTAGCGTTATTTCTATGGACTTACCTTTTTCTCAAGGGCAAATTTGCGGCGCTGAAGGCATTAAGGACCTAAGAATCTTAAGCGATTTTAGGTATAAGGCTTTTGGGGAAAATTACGGCGTGCTGTTGGGCAAAGGCTCTTTTCAAGGCTTACTCGCTCGATCGGTGTTTGTTCTTGATGATAAGGGAGTGGTTATCTATAAAGAAATCGTTCAAAACATTTTAGAAGAGCCTAATTATGAAGCGCTTTTAAAAGTGTTGAAATAGGAAATCCTTAAAAGGAGGGGGCTACAATCTAGCAAGTCTCGATGCAAAAGTCTCACTTGTTAAAAAGTGTTGGCAACAAAGACTAAAAAATAAGAAGTTCTTTTTAATCCGTTTAAAAAAGTTTCACGCTGTTTTTAAGAGAAAAGATTAAAAAAGACTCTGTTTCCAATCAAACATTACCGCTTGATTTTAATCAAGCTTTTAATGGAATAAATCTTTCACAAAACCCATAAGGGTTTGATAGAAAAGGTTTTTAGAAGTCTTTTTTTAAGATTTCTTCCACTCTTAAAATGGTTACGAGTCTGTCGTTTTGTTTCCCAATGCCATAAGTTAAATTATTGTTATCGCTCAAAGTTTCTGGCACCGGATCAATATCCGTTTGCTTGATGCGAATGGCTTCGGTTAAGCGATCTATGAAAAACCCAGCGATCTGATCGTTATGTCGCACCACCAAATAACGAGTGTCTTTGTTTTGCTTTTCAGCTTTCAAGCCAAACTTTAAACGCAAGCTAATCAACGGAAAGACATTACCCCTTAAATTGAACACGCCAAGCACATAGTTTGGGGTTTCAGGGACTCGCGTGTAACCAATGGGTTTGACGATTTCTAAAATATTCAAAATAGGAATGGCGTATTCTTCATCGCCAATAATAAAGCCGATGAATTGCAAAATTTCTTCATTGTCTTCTTGTTTGGAACCTGCATTAGCTTCTTTTTGTCTTTCAAATAAATCTTTTAATTGGTTGCTCACGATTCGCCTCCTTCTAATTTAATACTGCGCTTCACCACGGTAGTTAAATACTCGCCGCTATAAGGTTTGGTGATGTATTCAGTCATGCCGGATTCAACGCCACGCATCCTATCGGTTTTAGTTACCCGACTGGTTACTGCGATCAAAGGCAGGTTTTTGAATTTATTGTATTTACGCACCTCAGAAGCGAAAGTGTAGCCATCCATTTTAGGCATTTCAATATCCACTAAAATAGCGTCTGGGATTTTATCGCCATTTTTAAGCATTTCTAAGCCCTCCAACCCATTAGTGGCCTCTAAAAGCGTGATGCCTAATGGTTTTAAACATTTGCGGATAATCGCTCTGTCCGTGCTGCTGTCATCAATCGCTAAGACAATATAATCGCTAGGAGAATTTTTGCTCTTGGTGTTTTCGGATTCATTCATCAAGGTAGTGATATTGACTTTGATGCTTTTTGCCATATCCATCATCGCTCCCACATCTACAATGAGAGTGATTTTCCCATCGCCTCTCACCGTAGCGCCAGCAATGCCTCTAGTGTTTTTAAGGTAGTAACCTAAAGATTTAATGACCACTTCTTCTTGACCGATCAAATAATCCACGATCACGCCAATTTTTTGATCAGCTAAGCCAATGATGACCACATACACATCTGAGTTGGATTCCAAAATAGCATCCACTTTAAAAATATCAGAAAGGCGCACCAAAGAAAGCACCTCATCTCTCAAGCGCAACACGCTCTTGCCATCAACGGTGTAGATTTCATCTTGGCTGATGCGCACGGTTTCTAAAACTGAAGAAAGCGGGATAGCGTAGTATTCTTCTTGAACGCCCACGAGTAAAGCTTGAATGATAGCCAAAGTGAGAGGGATTTTAAGCTTTTGAGTCGTGCCTACCCCCACTTCTGAATCAATTTCAATGATCCCATTGAGCTTTTCAATATTGGTTTTCACCACATCCATGCCAACACCCCTGCCTGAAACATTGGAAACGACTTTTGCAGTAGAAAAGCCTGGCTTGAAAATGAGGTTAAACGCTTCCCTATCGCTCATGCCTTCAGCGTCTCTTTCGCTAATCACCCCTTTTTCAATCGCTTTTTCTTTAAGCATCACAGGGTCTAACCCTTTGCCATCATCAGAGATTTTAATCACAATGTGGTTACCCTCATTATACGCGCTCAATTGTACTTTACCGGTTTCAGGCTTGTTAAGCCTTCTCCTTTCTTCTAAAGGCTCAATCCCATGATCGCATGAGTTGCGGATAATGTGAATGAGCGGATCGCCAATCTCTTCTACAATGGATTTGTCTAATTCGGTTTCTTCGCCCTCAATGATCAATTCAATGCTCTTGCCTAATTCCCGACTCAAATCCCTTACCATGCGAGGGAATTTATTGAACACTTTGCCCACTGGTTGCATCCGGGTTTTCATCACCGCAAGTTGCAAGTCTGTCGTTACCGCTGAAATAGAAGAAACCACCTGATTTAATTCCTCTAAAAACTTTTCCCCATCATAGCGTTCTTCCACATCGCTATAAATCCTGATCAAGCGATTTTTTCCCAACACAAGCTCACCGATTAAATTCATCAAGTGATCCAAGCGGCGCACATCCACCCTAACGGTTTGCTCCACGCCAATAGAGGGGGCTTTATTTTCTTCAGTATCGGCTTTAGCCTTAGCTTTAGTTTCGGTTTTAGGGGCTTTGGGGGTTTCTGTTTTGGGGGGTTCTTTTGTTGGGGCAACTTCTTGTTTGGGTTTGGATTCCTGCTTTTTTTGAGCTCTTCGTTCTTTATCGGCTTCTTGGCGTTTGTTCAATAGCCGTTCAATCTCTGCTTCCACTTCTTCAGTGCTCATGTTAGCGTAATCCAAATCCGGCTCATCGGCTAGCGGGTTATCGCTTGCGGGGTTTTCTGCAGTAGGGGTTTTATTTGCTTTAATTTCTTCTTTCGCTTTTTCTTTAATTTCTTCTTTCGCTTTTTCTTTTTGGGTTTCTTTAATCCCTGAAGTTTCTTTAGCGCCCTCTAAATTTTGACTCGTAATGGCTTGAAGCTGTTTGACCGCTTCTTCAATCTCGTTTTCCTTGCCGTTATTGGTATCAGAGCCGGTATCTCTAATCGTTACGAGTAAGGTTTTCATCAAATCAATGGAACGCAACACGACATCCATAATATCAGGCGTGATTTTGATTTCGCCCTTTCTGGCACGATTCAAGACATCTTCCATGTTGTGCGTGAGGTGCGTGAGGATATTAAGATTCAAAAACGAGCTAGAGCCTTTAATGGTGTGAGCGACTCTAAAAATGCGATTGAGCAAGTCCAAATCCTCAGGGTTATGCTCCAATTCCACTAAATCCTGATCCAACTGCTCGTTCATTTCAAAGGCTTCAATCAAGAAGTCTTCCATTATTTCTTGCAAATCATCCATTTTAAAACCCCTTTTTAGCGTTTGAGATAAGAGTATTTTACAATTTTATAAAAAGAATTACGCATTCTTGTCTAAAATCTTAGAAATTTCTTCGGTGAATTTTTCTGCGTCAAACTTGACTAAATACGCCACAGCCCCCATTTCTTTAGCCCTTTCAGCACTATAATTATCGCAAATAGAAGAATTAAAAATCACAGGAATATAAGCAAACCTGGGGTCTTTTTGGAGCTTGAATAAGAAATGATAGCCATCCATTTTAGGCATTTCAACATCTGAAATAATGAATTTCAAATGCTTTCTCAAATCGTCCCCATATTTTTTGAATAACATTTCTAATTTGTTCAGCCCGTCTTCCCCATCCACAGCTTCCGTGATGCTAAAACCCAATTTACTCAAATGGTTTTTTAAGGTTTTTCTCGCCGTTCTGCTATCGTCTAAAAACAACACTTCGCCTTCAAAACGCTCTTTAGGGGTATCTTTAGCGCTTTTAGCGTCTTCATTAAGTTTTAAATCGTCTAAAATGCTTTCTAAATCCAAAATGAGTAGGGTTTTGTCGTTTTCAATGCGGGTCGTGCCGGTGATATTTTCTTTATTGATGCTATTAGATGCGCTAAAGGATGCAGGCTCCACATCTTTCCAGCTAATGCGCCTGATACGCCTAGCGGAATGGACTAAAAAGCCCATTTTAACATTGTTAAATTCAGTGATAATGACGATTTTTTCGTTTTCCTTGCTTTTATCCGGGACAATCCCTATCCATTTAGCCAAGTCTATAAGCGGAATGATTATGGAGCGCAAATCAAACACGCCAATAATGTAATCCAAATTCGTGGGGTATTCAAAAAGGGTGGGCATGGGGATGATTTCTTGAACTTTAGCCACATTGATGCCATAAATCCCCTCATAAGGGACGCCCTCTTGCATGCCATAAATACGAAAATCCACGAGTTCTATCTCACTTAGTTTTAAATCGTTAGCTGTTTTTTCTGCCATGATTTAGGCGTCCTTATTTTGAGATGGTTCTAAAATACTTGATGATACCTTAAAAAGGCTTTGTTCGTAATAAAAGGAGGGCAGTGGGCAATAAATAGGCGCATTCAAGGGGATTTTTGCACCGCTTTTGAGATGAAAATGCCCCTCTATAATGCCATCAATCCTACCAATGTTAAGATCTTTAATGTAGTTTTGATAGGCTTTTAGGCGCTTTTCAATAAAAGATTGCAATTCTTTTGGCTCTAATTCCCAAAGGCGGACGGGTTTTTGATAAATGAGTTTTTTAAAAAGAGGGTATAAGGTTTTAAAACTTAATAAATTTAAAAAAGTTAAAAAAAATCTAGCCCAAGTGGAAGTGAGCTGCGTGATGTAAAATTCATACGCTTTAGTAATGAATAAATCCCCATGAGCTAGTAAAAGGCGTTTGTTATCATATTGGAATAATACGGGCTGGTTTTGGCGCTCAAAAACCACCACTTTAAAATTGAATACAAAACGCATGGAAAAATCATGATTGCCTTCAAAATAAAAGACTTGTGAAATTTCGCTTAACGCATGGATTAGATCAATGATTTTTTGCTGCTCTTTATCTAGGGGCAAATAGCCCACAAGCGCATGGAAAATATCGCCCATGAAAAAGACTTGTGGGGGTTTGGCGCTTAAAAGTTCTTGAAGCGTATGGATTAAATGAGGGTTTTTGGGCAAAAAATGCGCATCAGAGATAAAAACAGCCCCATTTTTAAGCGCATAAGTTTCTAGCATCTTACTCTTTGAACAAAAAAGAGCCAATCCTTAAAAGATTCGCCCCGCAAGCAATCGCTAATTCAAAATCACAACTCATGCCCATTGAAAGAACGCTCGCATTTTTTATTTGGTCAAAAAGCTTTTTGGTGGTGATAAAGGATTTTTCAATTTTTGTTTCATCATCGGTGTGCGCCCCTATACACATCAGCCCCTTAAGCTTGAGGCGCTTGCAAGTTTCACTGATTTGAGAATAAATTTCTAGCGTTTCTTCAGGCACCACCCCGCTTTTACTTTCCTCATACGCGCTATTAACCTGTAAAAGAGCGTTTAAATTGACGCCCAATATTTCGCAACGCTTTTCTATTTTCAAAGCGAGTTTTAAGGAGTCTAAAGAATGCAAAAGGGCGGGTTTTAAACTCAAAAGCGCATTGATTTTATTTTCTTGTAAAGAGCCTATCATGTGCCATTCAAGGGGCAAATGCTCTAAAGAATGCATTTTAGTTTTTAAATCTTGAACTTTATTTTCTCCAAAAGCCCTTTGAGAGCAGTTGTAGTAATGTTGGATAGCTTCTGGGGAAGCGTTTTTTGAAACAGCCACGATTTTGACAATATGATGCCTTGAATAGGCGGTGCGAGCCTTTTCTATTTTGGTGATGAGGGTATCAATTTTTTGGCGGTAATCTAACATAATCCTTCTTTATGGCTATTCTTTATAGATCTTCTTTGTGCGTGCTGAAAGAATGCGTGAGGTGGAATTTTTGATTTAAAGTTTCAAAATCTTTTAAAAGCCCTTTCTTTTTCAAATTTTCTATAACTTCCATGGAGCAATTGGTTTCGGTGGGCCATTCTCTAAAATGTTTATCCATAATGCCCTTATTGGTAGCGTCTATAAAAAAACAATGTTTAGAGGTGAGGATATCACGCCTGGCGTCAATATTATTAACGATGCGCCATAACAGCATGTAAGGGTTGTTTAAATCGTTGCTGATATGCTCTACAAAGATGACAATACGTAAATGCTCTTCAAAACCGAGCAAGTTTTTAGCCAATTCAATGACGCTTTTGTCTTTCTTTTCCACGCTAATGACGCAAATGGGGTTACGGGTGTGCGGGTAGTATTGCTTCAAAAGAACGATATTTGGCATTTTATCTTGTAAAAGCGCTAGTAGGGCGTTATCGTTTAAAAGCGTGGGGTAGGGGGTATTGCTTTTAGAGGTCGCATCAATACCGAGTTTCCCTCCCATAGCGTATTCAGGGCTTGCATGATCTAAGGCGTCGCATATGCCTTGAGAGATGAGCGCGTTTTCTTTAGAAAAATTTTCCAGTATATACTCAATGATAGCGTTGGTGTCCCTTAGATTAGGAGCGTCTTCATTGACAAAAATCGCATGTTTGACAAAACTCATCTGCCCCACACCCCAAAAAGCATGCATGACTTGCTTGGCATGAGCGTTATAGCGCGTGTGTATTTTGGCTAAAATCAAATTATGAAACACCCCATTTTCTGGCATGTAATAATCTATGAGATTGGGAGCGTTCATTTGGAGCAAGGGCAAGAACAAGCGTTCAGTCAAATACCCCATGTATTTGTCTTCTAAAGGGGGTTTACCCACCACAGTGGCTAAGTAAATGGAATCTTTTTTATAGCTAATGGTTTTGACTTCTAAAACAGGGTAAGGCTCAATGGGGGTGTAATAGCCAGTGTGATCCCCAAAAGGCCCTTCAAGCTCTAATTTCTCGCAATCCACAAACCCTTCTATCACAATATCGCAATCGCTTGGCACGCTCAAAGGATTGCTCAAGCATGGCATCACGCGCGCTTTTTTTCCTCTCATAAACCCATAGAGCATGAGCTCATAAATCCCATAAGGTAAGGGGGCTGTCGCGCACCATGTGTAGAGCAAATCCCCACCAATAGCGATGCTAACAGGCATTTTGACTTTAGCCTTAGCGTATTCGTGGAAAAAGAGCTGGGAGTCTTTATGGATTTGCCAGTGCAAGCCTAAATGGTTTTTATCATAAACTTGCAAGCGGTACATGCCTAAATTCTTTTTTTTATGATCCAGGCTTTGGGTATAGACTTGCCCCATAGTGATGAAAGCCCCGCCATCTTTTTCCCAAGTTTTTAAAACGGGTAGATCCCACAAATTGACTTCTTTATCTTGCTTGATGATGAGATCTTTAGGGCGAGTGGCTTTTTTAGGGAAAATGTGTCTTAAATCCCATAAATCTTTTAAGACTTTCAAACCCTCAGTGAAATTTTTAGGAGCACTAAAGTGCAAGAACGCTTGCATGCGTTGTTGTAAATCCTCTATAGGGGTTTTTAATAAAAGATCTAAGCGTTTGAAAGAACCAAAAGCGTTCATTAAAACCGGCATGCCAAAGGTTTTGATTCGGTCATGCTCTTTTCTTATGGGTTGCGTGAATAAAAGGGCTTTGCCTCCATCAGGTTTTTTCGCTTCTACATACGCTAGATGAGCGATTTCTAAATCCACTTCAAGGGGGGTGTCAATGACTTCTAATTCATTATGCTTTTTTAAAAGCTTTAAAAAATCTCGCATCCAACTACCTTAAATAACCACATAATGAACGCTTAAGCATGCAGGAATGTTTTTAAGCTCTTCTAAAACTTCCAAAGAAACTTCTTCATCTACAATAATGAGTGCTAGGGCTTCTTTTTGCGTGTTGCGCCCCAAACGAAAATCAGCGATATTAATGCCATGCCTAGCGAACGCATTCCCCACACTCCCAATAACGCCTGGAATATCCGTATTCCTAAATAAAAGCATTTTACCTTTTGGCTCTATATCAATATGAAACCCATCAATCTCAGTGAGTTTTAAAATATCTTCTTCAAACACCGTGCCGCTCACGCTGATTGCACCATTAGCCGCATTGAGAGTTAAAGAGAGCATGTTTTTATAGGGCGAAGCACTTTCTTTAAGGCTAACTTTAATCTCAATGCCTCTTTCTTTGGCCACAAAAGGGGCGTTAATGTAATTGATTTTATCCCCTACAACGGGTTTTAACACCCCTACTAGTGTAAAAGCGACAAGGGCGTCTTTGAATTGGTTGATCTCCCCACAAAGACTGAGTTCAATTTTTTGGCACACGCCCTTATGGATTTGACTGGAAAAATAACCCAGTTTTTGCGCTAAATTCAAGTAGGCTTTAACGCTTGCATCAAAAGCTTGCATGGGTAAATTTAGAGCATGCGGGTGGCTTGAACCTCTTAAAGATTCCATAACCCCTTGAGCGGCTTGTTTGGAAATTTCTTCTTGGGATTCTAAAGTGTTCGCGCCAATATGGGGTGTCGCATAAACATTGGGCAAGTCTAAAAGCTTGTTGTGAATGCCAGGCTCTTTAGAAAAGACATCAATGCCAAGCCAACGCACTTTTTTGGTTTCTAAAGCTTCATAAAGAGCGTCTTCATTATAAAGCCCACCCCTAGCGCAATTGATCAAAATAACCCCTTTTTTCATGCGCTCAATCTCTTTAGCGCCTATCATGTTAATGGTTTCTTTATTTTTGGGGGTGTGGATAGTGATCACATCGCATTGCAAAATGTCTTCAAAATTTTTCGTATAAATGACCCCTAAATCAGTGGCTTTTGAAGAAGGGATATAAGGATCATAGGCTAGAACTTCCATTTCAAAAGCTTTTGCTCTAATGCCCACCCTAGAGCCAATATTCCCAAAACCAATGATGCCCAGCTTTTTATTTTTCAATTCCGTGCCATACCAATCTTCTCTTTTCCATAACCTTTGGTGTTTGATTTGATCGTTCGCGCAAGGGAATGAGCGCACCGCATTGATCAAATGCGCCATGGTTAATTCCACAGCGGCAATCGTGTTAGCGGTAGGGATATTCATCACTACAATCCCTTTTTGAGAGCAGCTTTCTAAATCAATATTATCCACTCCCACGCCCGCTCTCACAATGGATTTTAAGTGGGTTAAGGGCTTTAAAAAATCGCTAGTGATAGGGGTCATGCTGCGCGTGATGAGCGCATCCATGGAGGTGAGTTTTCCTAAAAGCTCATTTTTGGGGCATTTGGAATAATCATGCAAGACAATGTCTTTTTGGGCTTCTAAAATTTGAATGCCTTTAGCATGGATGGGGTCGCAAATGGCTACTTGATACATTTTTATCCTTTGAATTTAAAAAACAGCATGATAGCGTATTTTATAATAGTCTAAATCAGCTAAAAAGCGTTCTTTTTTGTTTTTATCTAAATAGATGATGAGATTAGGTTGGTTTTTGGTGCTATCGTAAGCGTAATCAATTTGTTCTTTTTTAAGGATTTCTTTTAAGCACCACCATTGATAGTCCTTTAAATCCTTGATGATAAGCTTTGAATATTCCCTTTTTTTTTCTTCAAAAGGGATTTCAAAATGATGCTCTATAACAGGGTAATTGATAGATTCTTGCACATCAAGGTTTTGAGAAAGGGCGTTATTGCGATTTTCTTCGTTATGGGAGGCTTTTTCATCGTTAGGGGTATTAGGATTATTGGGGCTTTCTTCTAGGTTGATTTCATGGCTTTTTGCATCTGTTTGAGAGAGGCCTTCATTGGTTTGAGAGATCGCATGTGTTTGAGAGATCGCATGTGTTTGAGAGATCGCATGAGAAGTAGCGAGCGTTTCTTTTTTAACGCTTAAAAACAAATAGGCTAAAACGCCAAGAGCGACAGCTAGGGAAATAAAAGCAACAACACCCTTAAATCTCATGCCATTCTCATGCTTTTAAAATCACTCTTTAGAGTTTTTCTTTAAGAATATCCCCTAAAGTCATTTTATCATCGCTCGTGTTAAAAGCTTGCAATTCTTCTTTTTCTTTTTTGCGCTCTAACCTATGCACAGAAGCGCGTACCTTGTTGTTAGATTTTTCAATCGCAACAACCACGCATGTGATTTCTTGGCCTATTTTGATTTCATCTTTTTTCAAGGGGTTCAAATCTTCATTTTTGATCAGCACATCAATGCCATCAGCATTAATGAAAACGCCAAAATCCTTAATGCTCACCACTTTGCCTTGAATCACGCTATCTGTTTTATGCTTTTGAGCGAATTCTTCTGTAGGGGAAGTAACCAAGTGCTTCGCGCTCAAAGAAATCTTTTTATCTTTTTTGTTGATTTTAAGGATTTTCACTTTGATCACATCACCAATTTTATAGTGGTCTTTGCATTTTTTATCTTTATCCCAAAAAGCATCGTGATTGTGGAGCAAACCATCCACCCCACCCAGATTCAAAAACGCCCCAAAATCCGTTAAAGTCGCCACTTTGCCCTCTACAATATCCCCCACTTGGTGTTTGGATTCAAAAACATCAAAAGGCCTGTTAGTGAGTTGCTTTAAAGAAACCCTTAAGCGGCGGTTTTTAGGATCAATGTCAATGATCTTCACATCAATCTCTTGCCCCACGCTCAAGTAATGGCTAGGGTGGCTGACATTTTTATCCCAAGAGATTTCAGAAACATGCAAAAAGCCTTCAATATCATTACCAATATCCACAAACACCCCGTAATGTTCAATATTGCTCACCACCACCTTAATGGCGTATCCGGGTTTTAGCTTGTCTTGGATCTCTTCCCATGGGTCTTCTATAGTCGCTTTTATGGAGAGTGAAAGGCGTCTTTTTTCTGCATCATAAGCGATAGCTTTGACATAGACTTCATCGCCCTCTTTGTAGTATTTCTCAGGGTTTACTGGCCCTTTATGGCTGATTTCAGAATAATGAACCAAGCCCTCAATCCCTTTAGCTTCTACAAAAACACCAAAAGGGGTGATCTGGCGCACAACCCCTAACACCGGCTCTGTGGCTTCTAACAATTCTTTAGAAACCTCAAGCTGTCGTTTGTCATTGACTTCAAAGAATCGTTTGCGAGAAATATTGATAGAATGGTTTTCCTTATCCACACGAATGATGCATGCTTTAATGCGTTTGCCGATATGGTTTGCGTCATTCTTTAAAGAAGAGTGCGAGCGGGAGAGGAAATACTCCACGCCTTGAGACTCCACGATATAGCCCCCTTTATTCTTGCCTACAATCTTGCCTTCAATAATGGCGTTTTCATAGTTTTCGCCTAATTCTTCAATTTTAGCCTGAATCTTTTGTTGGGAAATGGCCTTTTTGTAGGAAACGCTAGGGTGTTCACCCTTTTCGGACACATGCACGACAATGGGGTCATTTTTTTGATACAGCAACTGCCCCTTTTCATCGGTGATCTCGCTCAAAGCCAAACGGCCTTCTGTCTTACCGCCCACGCTCACCATGGCATAACCATCATTCTCATTGATGGAAACGATTAGCCCTTCTTTAATAGTGCCTTTTTCTAGGGTTTCTTCTTTTTCTAATTCTTTTTTAAAGAGTTTTGCGAAGTTTTCCTCCTCGTCATTAAAGTTCTGATCATCTGCTATCTTGCTCATTGACTGCCTTACTATAAAATAAATATAAAATCCTTAGGGGCATTGTATCCTTTTTTGGCTTACAAAATCGTTTAAAAACTAACAATTAGCGGTTTTTTTAAAGAAAATTTTCAAAATGTGTTAAATCGTGCTGATTTTTTGCTTGACATTTTCTATAATCCAATCCGGCGTGGAAGCCCCAGCGGTAATCCCACACAATTTCTTATCCTTAAACCACGCTAACTCTAATTCGTTTTCATCTTCTACCAAGTAGCTGTCCTCACAATGCTGTTTGGCGATGCTTAAAAGCTGTTTGGTGTTTGAAGAAGTTTTACCGCCCACGACTATCATAATATCCACTTCCTTACTCAAATCCAAAGCGGCTTTTTGGTTGTAGGAAGTAGCGTTACAAATCGTGTTAAAAATACGCACTTCAGTGCATCTTTCTACTAAATAAGAAGCGATTTGCAAGAGTTTTGGGGTTTGTTTGGTGGTTTGAGAAACTAAAGCCACTTTTCGTTGGAGCTTTTTTTCTTGCAATTCTTCTAAAGAATTGACGACTAGAGCTTGGTTAGTGGCATAGCTTATCACGCCCTTGACTTCAGGGTGGTTAATATCCCCAAAAAGTACGATTTGATACCCTTCTTTGCTCATGGATTCCACAATTTGCTGAGGTTTGATCACATACGGGCAAGTCGCATCAGTGATTTTGACCCCCTTATTTTTCAAGTATTCTAAATCCTGCTTAGGAATGCCATGGGTTCTTATGATCACGCTCTTATTTTTAGGGATTTTTTTAGGGTCTTCTTCAATTTTCACATTGAAGTTTTTTTCCAAACGATTGATTTCTTTAGCGTTATGAATGAGCGAGCCAAAAATCAAGCTGTTTTGATTTTTTTCAGCGATTTGTATCGCTCTTTTGACGCCAAAACAAAAACCATAGTCTTTAGCCATTTTAATTTCCATTAAGACTCCCTTTTTTGAATTGATTGAGTAAGCGTTTGAATTGTGGGAAAGAAATGTTTGCGCATTCTAAATTATCAATTTCTAAAGGCAACGCTAAAGTTAAAACAGCAAAACTCATCGCAATCCTGTGATCATTGAAGCTTTGGATAAGGGGGGGTTTTTTTTGAGAAAGGTGCTGTTTTAATGGGCTTATATCTTCTAATCCCTCTATGTAAAACCCATCTTCAAACTCTTCGCACTCAATCCCTAAAGCTTTGAAATTAGAAATAACCGCTTTAATCCTATCGCTTTCTTTAGCTCGTAAATCTTTAGCGTTTTTGACCATGCTTTTGCCTTTTGCAAAAAGCATAGCGATACTTAAAGCAGGGATTTCATCAATAAGACTGGCGATATTTTGATTAATAGCGATCGCTTTTAAAGGGGCATGCTCTATATAAATATCGCCAATGATTTCTAAATCTTTGGATTGAATCGCATACTCTATGGAAGCGCCCATTTTTTTCAATACTTCAAAAGCTTCTATGCGAGTGGGGTTGAGCAAGACATTTTTTAAAAGAAGGCGGCTTTTTGGCGTAATCGCACAAGCGAGGGCGAAAAAAAACGCGCTAGACGGATCATTAGCTATCGTAAAATCAAAAGCTTCTAGGGGTTTTTCTAGGGGTGAAATTTTTAAAACGCCGTCTTGATTGTGAATGTTAGCTCCCAAACTTTTAAGCATGATTTCTGTGTGGTTACGGCTAAGCTCGCTTTCTTTATAAACGCTTATGCCTTGAGCTTGTAAGGCGCTTAAAATAAAAGCGCTTTTGACTTGAGCTGAAGCGATAGGGCTTTCATAATTACAAGCTTTTAAAGGACTCCCTACAATCACTAAGGGGGCGAAATGGTTATCCTCTCTCCCTAAAATCCTTGCCCCAAAAGCTTTCAAAGGCTCAATGATTCTTTTCATGGGGCGTGCGTTTAAGGAATTGTCCCCGCTTAAAACAAAAAGCCCTTTTTGAGCGCTTAAAAGCCCGCTGTATAAACGCATGCTAGTGCCAGAATTGTTGCAATTTAAAATCTTGTTAGGCTCTTTTATAGCCGTTGGGGGCGTGATTTTAAAAGAATTTTTTGCGGTATTTTCCACTTTAGCCCCTAAATTTTGAGCGATTTCTAAAGAGCTTAAACAATCTTCTCCCATTAAAAGATTCCGCACGAAACAAGGCTTTTGAGCGAGCAAGCTAAAAATAACGGCTCTGTGTGAGAGCGATTTATCGCTAGCGTTAATGTCAAGCTCTATCACAATTATCCTTTATATTATCCCTTAAGGCGGGCGTTAAATTCTTTTTCTAAAATTTCAAGCGCTTTTTGCACGGCTGAATTGACCTCTTCATCATTCAGGGTTTTTTCTAAAGAATGGATCACGCAACGCACGCTTAAGGCTATGGAATTATGACTTTCTTTAAAAATATCAAGGGGTAGAATCTCGCTTAAATTAGGGATTTGAGCGTCTTTTAGAGCTTTTTTAATCTTGCTAAAAGCGGTATTTTCATCAATGATGAGAGTCAAATCCCTCACACTGCTAGGGTAAATGCTAAAGGGTTTTAACAGCATGGTAGGGCGTTTGAGTTTAGAAGCGTCTATCTCAGCGTAATAGCTTTCAAACAAATCTAATTCCTGGATCACTTTGGGGTGGATTTTAGCGATTACGCCTATGATTTCATTGTTTTGAATGATTTTAGCGCTCTGGTAGGGGTGGTTAATAGGGATCTGAGTGGTTAGCTTTTCCAAGCTGAAATCCCCTATAACTTTTGAAACGCATTCAGCGAAAGAGTAAAAATCCCACGCCTTGCCTTTAGCGTCAGGGTAGCTTTCTTTTTTTTGTAAGCCGCTCGCTAAAAAGCCTAGTTTTTGGATCTCTTCTCTTTTAGCGTTATACACGCTCCCTTTTTCATAAAGGGCGATGCTTTTAAACCCTAAATTTTTATTCCTTAAGCTGGCGTCTAAAAGTCCACAAACAAGACTCGTTCTTAGGGTGTTTAACTCCGTTGTGATAGGGTTTTGCAATTCTAGGGGATCTTCTAAAACTTCAAAGCCTAGTTTTTGCTGTTTTTCTTTAGAATAAAACACATAATGAATGACTTCTTTAAAACCGCAAGCGAGAGCCTTGTGTTTAAGGTTTTCAAAAAAGCGGTGCGTGTCGTAATGGGGGTTTGATTTTTTGTTACTGACGCTATCAAGGGGTTTTGAAATCAAATGATCAATCCCTACAAAGCGCAAAATTTCTTCAGCAATATCTTGGATCGTTTTAATGTCATGCCTGAAATTTGGTGCAATAACCTCTAAAATTTGGGGTTTTGAATTTGGATCTTTTACGCTAACTTTAAAGCCTAAATTTTTTAAAATGCTTTGAATTTTTTCTTTCTCTACAGCAAGCCCCAAAATTTCAGTAATGTCTTCAAGCTGGAATGTAAGGGTGCGATCTTTTAAAGAATGCTCAGTTTGTTTGCTTTCTAAAATCGTGGCTTTCAAATGAGCGCTTAAAAAATTCAAGCCGTCTGATAAATTAGGGTTGCTCCCCCTAGCGCTTCTATAAACAAGGGCATTGTCTTTTTGAAGCGTTTTGTCTTTTAGGGCGTGTAATTTTAAAGACAGGCTTACAGGATTAATATAGCTCGCTTCTAAAAGCAAATGCCCACTCAAATTTTTTTGATCTTGATGCTTTATAGCGATAGTGGAGCGTTTTTGATGGTTAATATAAACGCTTTCAAGGTTGTTCTCATCGTTTTTCACGCTCAAATCAATAGGGGTCGCGTTCAGGCTATAAGCGTTCATTATTACCCCACTAAAATGCGCACTAAATTCTATGAAATTGTTTAGATCGTTCTCGCTTAAGGCATTATTATGAGCGAGCGAAAGTTTGATATTTAAAGGGGTTTTTAAAGAATGGTTGCAAACCAAATAATAAGCCAGATGCGATTCAATATTTTTGTCCGCACTAAGCGTGATCAAATCGCTTTTTGGCGTAAAATTTAAAGCCTTAATGGGCTTTAGGGGCGTGTGATAAAAGGCACTAATCTCTCTAGCAACGCCTAAAACGCTCAAGCAATCCCCACGATTGGGAGTCAATGAAATTTCTAAAACATGCGTGTTGAAGGGGGCGTATTCGTTTAATTCTTTCCCCAAAACCAACTCCCCAACGCTCTCATCTAATTCCAAGATGCCATCATTGATTTTAGGGAAGCCTAATTCAATGCTAGAGCAAATCATGCCACAGCTTTCAACCCCCCTAAGCTCCGTTTTAGCGATGGTGGTTGAGCCTATGATCGCTCCTTTGAGAGCGACTGGCACGAATTGGTTTGGCGCGACATTTTTAGCCCCACACACGATTTGTAACACTTCTTTACCCACATCCACTTGACACACGCTGAGTTTTTCAGCGTTTTTATGGGGGGCTTTTTCTAAAACCTTACCCACAACCACATTTTTAGGAGCGATACAAGGGATACAGCTTTCCACTTCTAAGCCTAAGCGGCTCAAATCCTCACAGAGTTTGGCTATATCTTTAGGTGCATCTACAAAAACGCTCAAATCATTGACACTCAGTTTCATTAAAAGCTCTCCAACACCCTCAAATCAGTTTCAAAAAAACTGCGCAAATCATTGATCTGGCAAGTCAGCATGGCTAATCTTTCAATCCCCATGCCAAAAGCAAATCCGCTCACATTCTCATACCCTATGGCTTCAAACACCGCATTATTGACCATGCCGCAACCCAACACTTCTAGCCAGCCTGTGTGCGAGCAAACCCTACAGCCTTCTTGCTTGCAAAACACGCAACTAATATCCACTTCAGCGCTTGGCTCTGTGAAAGGGAAAAAGCTAGAGCGCCACCTTAATTTCACGCCACCAAAGAAATAATGCAAAAAGTCTTCGATCACGCCCTTTAAGTGCGTGAAACGGATATTCCCTTTTTGATCCACGACAAGCCCTTCAATTTGGTGGAACATGGGCGTGTGGGTCAAGTCATAATCGCGCCTAAAGGTTTCGCCTAAACAAATCATCTTAATGGGTGGGGTTTGTTCTTGCATGGTGTGGATTTGAACGGGCGAAGTGTGGGTCCTTAAAAGCTTGTGATCTTTAAAATAAAAAGTGTCTTGCATGTCTCTTGCAGGATGGTAAGGGGGCAAGTTTAAAGCGCTGAAATTGTGGAAATCATCTTCCACTAAAGAGCCGATTTCAAGCTTGTATCCTAATGGGGTAAAAAATTCAATGATTTTATTTTTAGTATAATTCAAAGGGTGAGAAGAGCTTGTTTTGATAGCGTTAAACAAGCTCACATCAATTTTTTCTTTTTTCAAGCGTTCTTCTAATTCAAGCTCCAAAATCGCCTTTTTTTTCCATTCAAAGGCCTTTTCAAACGCTTGTTTATAATGGTGGATTTCTTTAGCAAAGGCGTTTTTTTCTTCGCCGTTCAGATGTTTGAGCTGGTTGAATTTATCCGCAAAAACCCCCTTTTTACCCAAAGCATTCAAGCGCGCTTCTTCTAACTCTTTGCTATTAGTAACCTTTTCTAATCGCTCTATTAAGGTGTGCAATAACGATCCTTATATTTTATTTTTAAAAAGCTATAATACAACTTTAATAAAAGAAAAACCTTAAAAGGGAGCAAAAAAGCATGAATGTGTTTGAAAAAATAATCCAAGGCGAAATCCCTTGTTCTAAGATTTTAGAAAACGAGCGTTTTTTATCCTTTTATGACATTAACCCTAAAGCTAAAGTGCATGCATTAGTGATCCCCAAACAAAGCATTCAGGATTTTAATGGCATCACCCCAGAGCTTATGGCTCAAATGACAAGTTTTATTTTTGAAGTGGTGGAAAAATTAGGCATCAAAGAAAAGGGTTACAAGCTTTTAACCAATGTGGGTAAAAACGCCGGGCAAGAGGTGATGCATTTGCATTTTCATATTTTGAGTGGGGATAAACATTAAAAGCGTTGGTGGTATTTTGTGCAAGCGTTTTTAAATAGGAGTTTTGCTCCCTTACTCAATCCTAATGAGAGTCCTTTAGAGCAGGTTAAATCCAGTATTATTTTAAAAAAAGGGGTGTCTTATTTTGACTGGGGGGCTTCAGGTTTAGCGAGCGCTTTAGTGGAAAAGCGCGTGAAATCCTTACTGCCTTATTATGCGAACGCTCATTCCATCGCTTCTAAACATGCGATTTTAATGGGCATGCTTTTAAAAGAGTGCCAAGAAAAGTTGAAGCGTTCTTTAAATTTGAGCGATAATCATTGCGTCTTGAGCGCAGGGTATGGAGCGAGTTCAGCGATTAAGAAATTTCAAGAAATTTTAGGGGTGTGCATCCCTTCAAAAACGAAGAAAAATTTAGAGCCGTATTTGAAAGATATGGCTTTAAAGCGTGTGATTGTAGGGCCTTATGAGCATCATTCTAATGAAATCAGCTGGCGTGAAGGCTTGTGTGAAGTGGTGCGTATCCCTTTGAATGAACATGGTTTATTGGATTTAGAAATTTTAGAGCAAACTTTAAAAAAATCCCCTAACAGCCTGGTTTCTATGAGCGCGGCTTCTAATGTAACAGGACTGCTTACGCCTTTAAAAGAGGTTTCATTATTGTGTAAGAAATATCAGGCTACTTTAGCTTTGGATTTAGCGAATTTTAGCGCGCATGCTAACCCTAAAGATTGCGAATACCAAACCGGTTTTTATGCGCCTCATAAGCTTTTAGGGGGTATTGGAGGGTGCGGTCTTTTAGGCATTTCTAAAGATTTGATTGACACGCAAATCGCCCCGAGTTTTAGTGCAGGGGGCGTGATTAAATACGCTAATCGCACACGGCATGAATTTATTGATGAATTGCCTTTGAGGGAAGAGTTTGGCACGCCAGGATTGTTGCAATTTTACAGGAGTGCTTTAGCGTATCAATTGAGAGATGAATGCGGTTTGGATTTTATCCACAAGAAAGAAAACAACCTTTTAAGAGTGCTCATGCATGGCTTAAAAGACTTGCCCGCTATTAATATTTATGGGAATTTAACAGCGAGTCGTGTGGGGGTAGTGGCTTTTAATATTGGGGGGATTTCGCCCTATGATTTAGCGAGGGTTTTAAGCTATGAACATGCTATTGAGACCCGGGCAGGTTGCTCTTGCGCAGGGCCTTATGGGCATGATTTGTTGAATCTTAACGCTCAAAAGTCAAGCGATTTTAACGCTAAACCCGGATGGCTTAGGGTGAGCTTACACTTCACGCATTCCATAAACGATATTGATTATTTGCTAGACAGCTTGAAAAAAGCGGTTAAAAAATTGCGTTAAGCTAAAACTATTTTTAAGGAAAAATTTGGATATTTTAGATTTGAACAAAGCGCAAGCGGTACAACAAAATGAACAAGAGGTAGAGGATAAAGAACAAGAGTCTAAAGAGCCGGTGGTTTTAGAAGATTTGAGCGCTTTAGCATGGCTTGAATTAGAAGAATTTAGCCGCCTTTCAGGGCTTCCTAAAGAAAGGATCTTGGAATTAGTCAATATCGGTAAAATTAAAAGCAAAATAAGCCACAACAAGCTTTTAATTGATGCGAGCAGCGGGACAAACGCTCTAATCAAAAAGGTAGAAAACAATTTGATTTCTATGGATATGAACGGGTGTTCCTTAGAGCCTGTGTTTGTGGAAAAGACCATTAACACGATTTTAAATTTGCATGATAAAGTCATTAGCGCTAAAGATGAAACGATTTCAGCCTTTAAAAATGAAAACATGTTTTTAAAAGACGCTTTAATTTCTATGCAAGAAGTCTATGAAGAAGATAAAAAAACCATTGATCTTTTACGCGATGAACTCAATCAAGCCAGAGAAGAAATTGAATTCATGAAGAGGAAATACCGCTTGATGTGGGGGAAAGTCGCTGACATGAGCAGCGTGAATAAAAAGTAGTTTCAAATTAATGCCCATGATGAGAGCTTATTAGCGGTAATTTTATGTGAATACATGTTAGAATTTGGGGTGTTTTAACAGAATGCAAGCTTGAAGGAGAACCATGTCCATTTCACGCAGAAGTATCCTAACAAAAATCCCAATCGCGCTCGCTAGCGCTAATGTTTTGAAAGCTGTTGGTGTTTTTGAAAAAGTAGAATCCATTCCGCATGCAACGCATTTTGGCCCCTTTATCGCAAAGGTTCAAAATGGAGTGATTAAAGATATTGTCTCTCAAAAGAGCGATTATAACCCTACTATGATGTTAAAAGCGATGGCAGATAGGGTGTATTCAGATAGTAGGGTGAAGTATCCTTGCGTGCGTAAGAGCTTTTTAGAAAACAAAAAAAACCACAAAGAATTGCGCGGGAGAGAAGAGTTTGTGCGCGTGAGTTGGGATGTAGCGTTGGATTTAGCGGCTAAAAAGCTTAAAGAAATCCCTAAAGAAAACATTTATAATGCCAGTTATGGTGGTTGGGGGCATGCGGGCAGCTTGCATCGTTGCCATCATTTAGCATGGCGTTTTTTTAATACGACTTTAGGGGGGGCTATTGGCACTGATGGGGAATATAGTAATGGCGCGGCTGCAAGAATAAACCCTATGATTGTAGGGGATATGGAAGTTTATTCGCAACAAACCACGCATGAAGAGATGATTAAAAATTGTAAGGTGTATGTCATGTGGGGGGCGGATTTACTCAAGTGCAACCGCATTGATTATTTTGTGCCAAACCATGTCAATGACAGCTACTACCCTAAGTATAAAAGAGCTGGTATTAAATTCATTAGTATTGATCCCATTTATACCGAAACCGCTCAAGCCTTTAATGCTGAATGGATACCCATTCGCCCTAACACTGATGTAGCGTTAATGCTAGGCATGATGCATTATCTTTATACAAGCAATCAATACGATAAAGCGTTTATCGCTAAATACACTGATGGTTTTGATAAATTTTTACCCTATTTGCTAGGAGAGAGCGATAATGCACCTAAGACTTTAGAATGGGCGTCTCAAATCACTGGAGTGAGTGCAGAAAAAATCAAAGAATTAGCGGATTTATTTGTCTCTAAGCGCACTTTTTTAGCGGGCAATTGGGCCATGCAAAGAGCTCAGCATGGCGAGCAACCGGATTGGGCGTTAATTGTTTTAGCCAGCATGATTGGTCAAGTGGGCTTATCGGGTGGGGGCTTTGGCTTTTCTATGCATTATGGAGGGAACGCTCAAGCAAGCTCAGGGGCAAGAATTGTTCCTATGATTCCACAAGGGCATAATTCTGTAAAAAGCGTTATTCCAGCATCTAGAATTTCTGAAGCGATTTTGAATCCGGATAAAGAAATTGATTTTATGGGTAAAAAACTCAAATTGCCTAAAATCAAAATGATCTACAATTGCGGGACGGATTTGTTGGGGCATGAAGCTGATACAAACGAACTGATTCGCGCTTTAAGGACCTTAGATTGCGTGATCGTGCATGAGCCTTGGTGGACGCCTACGGCGAAATTCGCTGATATTGTCTTTGCTTCCACTAGCACTATGGAAAGAGATGATATTACTTTTGGAGGGAGTTATTCTAAGAATGTGGTTTATGCCATGCGTAAGGTGGTAGAGCCTGTTTATGAATCTAAAGACGATTATGAGATTTTCAGACAGCTTGCTTTACGCATTGGGGGCAATGAAACAGAGCAGAAATTCACTGAATCTAAGAGTTACATGGAATGGATTAAGGGCCTTTATGAAAAAAGCGATGGCCCTACCTTGAAATCGTTTGATCAATTTTGGAGGGATGGCTTTGTGGAGTTTGAAATCCCTGAAAATGCGAGAAAGTTTGTGCGTCATGCGAAATTCAGGCAAGATCCTATTAACAATAAGCTGGATACAGAGAGTGGGAAAATTCAAATTTTTTCTCAAAAATGCGCGGATCTTAAACTGGCTGATTTTAAAGGGCATCCCACTTGGTTTGAGCCAGCTGAGTGGCTAGGCTCTAAAATGGCTGAGACTTATCCGTTCCATTTAATCTCTCCGCACCCCAAATACCGTGTCAATTCACAGCTTGATAACACTTGGGTTAGGAATGTGTATAAAATTCAAGGCAGAGAGCCTGTAATGATCAACGAACTAGATGCTAATAAATTAGGCATTAGGCATGGTGAAATCGTGGAAGTGTTTAACGCTAGGGGGAGGTTGTTAGCAGGGGCGTTTGTAACTAAGAATATCCGTCAAGGGGTTTTGAGTATCCAAAAAGGGGCGTGGTATGACCCAGAAGATGCGAGGGTTAGAAACCCACGATGCAATGGAGGGAGTGTGAATACGCTCACTTCTTTACGCCCCACAAGCAGCATGACACAAGCCATTTCAGCCAATACCGCTTTAGTCAATATCAGAAGACTTAGAAGGTATGAATTAGTCAAGCCCTATCATTCTATTTCAACACCAAGCATCATTGGGGCTTAAAAGGAGTGAAAATACTAGCATGAGAGTGTTTTTACCCAATAAAGACTTAATAACTAAAGACTTGAGCGCTAGCCAAGCTAAAGCGTAATTCTCAATTTTTATATTATAATACTTTGCGTCATGCAGCCTGTAGTTATGCAACCGATGATAAGTCAAGGATTATAAAAGATGAGCGTTTTTCAAACGAGTTTGAAATGTTGCGTGGGGTTGGTTTTGTCTATGGGGGTCTTATTAGGGGATTTTAAAGCTTTTAAAGTTAGGGTGGATAAAAGTTTAGCTCTGCCCTTTTTGAATGTGCTTTCATTAGCTTTTAAACAAGACATGAGAAAAGAGATCGTTTTTGTTTTCACCAAAAGCAACAAGTTGAGTAAAAAAGTGCTTTGTGATTTTGACGCTTTTTTATTGCCTGAATCTCTGATGAGCGGCATGCCTAAAAAAGCGCTATTCCATAAGGAATTTTTATTCCAATCTAAAGAAAGTAAGACGCTCTATGCGTTTTCGCTGATTGATTCTCAATATTGCTCAAAAGGTGGGAATTACAGATACGAACTAGAAAAATTAGAACGCTGGTTTGTGCAAAAAGCTCCTGAGTTAGCTGAGAGCCACAGAGTGGATTATAAGAGCCAGTATGATAAAACACAAACAAAAAAACAAAAATAAAGAATGAGCGATGATTTTAGTATTAGATTTTGGGAGCCAATACACACAGCTGATTGCTAGAAGATTGAGGGAGAGTGGGATTTATGCAGAAATAGTCCCTTTTTTTGAAAGCATAGAAAACATTCAAAAAAAAGCCCCTAAAGGTTTGATTTTGAGTGGGGGGCCAGCGAGCGTGTACGCTAAAGACGCTTACAAGCCTAACGGGAAAATCTTTGATTTGAATGTGCCGATTTTAGGGATTTGCTACGGCATGCAGTATTTGGTGGATTTTTTTGGGGGCGTGGTGGTTGGTGCGAATGAGCAAGAATTTGGTAAGGCTGTTTTAGAAATCGCTCAAAATTCTGTGATTTTTGAAGGCGTAAAAACCAAAAGCCTTGTGTGGATGAGCCATATGGATAAAGTCATAGAATTGCCTAAAGGCTTCACTACCCTTGCAAAAAGCCCTAATTCCCCCTATTGCGCGATTGAAAACGGCAAGATTTTTGGCTTGCAATTCCACCCAGAAGTCATTCAAAGCGAAGAGGGGGGTAAGATTTTAGAAAATTTTGCCCTTTTGGTTTGTGGCTGTGAAAAAACTTGGGGGATGCAGCATTTCGCTCAAAGAGAAATAACGCGATTGAAAGAAAAAATTGCTAACGCTAAGGTTTTGTGTGCGGTGAGTGGGGGCGTGGATTCTACGGTTGTCGCTACGCTATTATACAGAGCCATTAAGGATAATTTGATCGCTGTTTTTGTGGATCATGGCTTGTTGCGTAAAAATGAAAAAGAAAGGGTGCAAGCGATGTTTAAAGACTTGCAAATCCCTTTAAACACGATAGACGCTAAAGAAATCTTTTTGTCTAAATTAAAGGGCGTGAGTGAGCCTGAATTGAAGCGAAAAATCATCGGCGAAACCTTTATTGAAGTGTTTGAAAAAGAAGCCAAGAAGCACCATTTAAAAGGCAAAATTGAGTTTTTAGCCCAAGGCACTTTATACCCTGATGTGATTGAATCTGTGAGCGTTAAAGGGCCTTCAAAAGTGATCAAAACCCACCATAATGTGGGCGGACTGCCTGAATGGATGGATTTTAAACTCATAGAGCCTTTAAGGGAATTGTTTAAAGATGAGGTGCGCTTATTGGGTAAAGAATTGGGCGTTAGCCAGGATTTTTTAATGCGCCACCCTTTTCCAGGGCCTGGGCTTGCTGTAAGGATTTTAGGCGAAATCAGTGAGAGTAAGATCAAACGCTTGCAAGAAGCGGATTTTATTTTTATAGAGGAGCTTAAAAAAGCCCATTTGTATGACAAGGTTTGGCAAGCTTTTTGCGTGCTGTTGAATGTCAATTCTGTGGGGGTGATGGGGGATAACCGCACTTATGAAAACGCTATTTGTTTGAGAGCGGTAAACGCGAGCGATGGCATGACGGCGAGCTTTTCATTTTTAGAGCATTCTTTTTTAGAAAAGGTTTCTAATCGTATCACTAATGAAGTGAGCGGTATCAATAGGGTGGTGTATGATATTACCTCTAAACCACCAGGAACGATTGAATGGGAATGATTATCTTAAAAATAGCGCTAAAAGTGGGATTTTTTGGGTAAGATTAGGAATTGATTTTAAAGAAAAAGAAAGAAAGGAATTTAATGAAAAAAGGTAGTTTAGCAATCGTTTTAGGATCGTTATTAGCGAGTGGGGCGTTTTATACGGCTCTAGCTGATGGAATGCCTGCAAAGCAGCAGCACAATAATATGGGCGAGTCCGTGGATTTGCATTTCCACTATCCTATTAAAGGCAAGCAAGAGCCTAAAAACGGCCATTTAGTTGTCTTAATCGATCCTAAGATAGAGGCTAATAAAGTTATCCCTGAAAATTATCAAAAAGAGTTTGAGAAATCTTTGTTTCTCCAGTTGAGTAGTTTTTTAGAGAGAAAAGGCTATAGCGTTTCGCAATTTAAAGACGTTAGTGAAATCCCTCAAGACATCAAAGAAAAAGCGTTGCTCGTTTTACGCATGGATGGGGATGTGGCTATCTTAGAAGATATTGTAGAAGAGAGCGATGCACTTAGCGAAGAAAGAGTGATAGACATGTCTTCAGGGTATTTGAACTTGAATTTTGTTGAGCCAAAAAGTGAAGATATTATCCATAGTTTTGGTATTGATGTTTCAAAGATTAAGGCTGTGATTGAAAGAGTGGAATTGCGGCGCACCAATTCTGGAGGTTTTGTCCCCAAAACTTTTGTGCATAGGATTAAGGAAACCGACCATGATCGAGCCATTAGAAAAATCATGAATCAAGCCTATCACAAAGTGATGGTGCATATTACCAAAGAGTTAAGCAAAAAACACATGGAACATTATGAAAAAGTTTCTAGTGAAATGAAAAAACGAAAGTAGTTTTTAAGAAACGAAAAGCTTAAAAATCCTTTAGAGCTGTTTTTTAAAAAAATAGCTTTTTAAAAGTGAGGGAGTTGGATTAGGGTATTTTTTGAGCGTCAATTTTGATTTTTAGCGGTATTTTTGAAAAGTTACGCTCAAAAATTAGAAAATTCAGCTATAATAACGCTTCATGTGAAAATTTCGGGGCGTAGCGCAGTCTGGTTAGCGCACTTGGTTTGGGACCAAGGGGTCGAAGGTTCGAATCCTTTCGCCCCGACCACTTTTTGCATAATTTATTGTTCTGTTTAAAATTCTTTGGTAGAATGTCGCTTCCTTTCATTGAATGGTGGGAGTAGCTCAGTCGGTTAGAGCATCAGATTGTGGTCCTGAGGGTCGTGGGTTCGATTCCCATCTTCCACCCCATCTCATTAAATAAGCGTTTTACCAAGTTTTTATGTTAGTCATTCCTTTATTTGAATTGTAAGCGTTCGTAGCTCAATTGGATAGAGCACCAGACTTCGGATCTGGGGGTTAGGGGTTCGACTCCCTTCGGGCGCACCACCTAACGCCAAGTATCATGCGCTTGTAGCTCAGCTGGATAGAGCAACAGCCTTCTAAGCCGTAGGTCGCAGGTTCGAGTCCTGCCAAGCGCACCACTTTTGACATTCTTTAAAGAGGAGTTATGGATTCTTTAGAGTGGGGATTACTCATTTTCTTAATTCTTGTTTTTCTAGTAGGCATAGGATACTACATTTTTATGGTTCTTTCTTCTAAAGATTGATCATCAAAATAGCCTAATTACAAGTGGTAGGGTTGGAAATCTCTTAAAACACAAATCTTACATGAAAAAATTCAATAAAAGCGGTTATAAAAACCTAAAAAGTGAAACATGTAAGAATAAAAGACATGCACATTATCCGTGACTTTATCGCACCGAACAGGGAAAGCTTTTTGACTACGGCCTGTGCGAAATCCTACTATAAAAATATCAAATAAAGCAAGATTTGTTAGAAATTAAGGCTTTGTTTTAATTGTAAAATGTAAAAATACTCAAAGCATCGCATCAAGCAATATAGCGATCTGAAAAGAGGCTCACAATTGAGCTAAAGCCCGCTTTTTAGGGATAAATAAAAAGCGTTTTCAAATTGCATGGGTAACTTTATGGGGCGAAGCGTTTCTAATTTTTGGTATAATCGCTAGAAATTATGAGAAAGATTTTATCTTGTTTGAGTGGGGTTTTGCATGCGTTTATTATTGTGGTGGGTATTGGTATTATCGCTCTTTTTAAATCCTTTGAGAGCGGTTGAAGAGCATGAAACAGATGCGGTGGATTTGTTTTTGATTTTCAATCAAATCAACCAGCTCAATCAAGTCATTGAAACTTACAAAAAAAACCCTGAAAGAAGCGCTGAAGTCTCTCTGTATAACACCCAAAAGAATGATTTGATTAAAAGTTTGACTTCTAAAGTGTTGAATGAAAGGGATAAGATCGGGATTGATATCAATCAAAATTTAAAAGAGCAAGAGAAAATCAAAAAGCGTTTGTCTAGAAGCATTAAGGGCGATAATTTCTACACTTTCATGAAAGATAGATTGTCTTTAGATATTTTGTTGATAGATGAAATTTTGTATCGTTTTATAGATAAAATCAGGAGCAGTATTGATATTTTTAGCGAACAAAAAGATGTAGAAAGCATCAGCGATGCTTTCCTTTTGCGTTTAGGGCAATTCAAACTCTACACTTTCCCTAAAAATTTAGACAATGTCAAAATGCATGAATTAGAGCAGATGTTTAGCGATTATGAATTGCGTTTGAACACTTACACTGAAGTCTTGCGTTACATTAAAAACCACCCTAAAGAAGTGCTTCCTAAAAACTTGATCATGGAAGTGAATATGGATTTTGTGTTAAACAAAATCAGCAAGGTTTTGCCTTTCACAACCCATAGCTTGCAAGTGAGTAAAATCGTGCTGGCTTTGACGATTTTAGCCTTATTGCTGGGTTTAAGGAAGTTGATCACTTGGCTTTTAGCCTTATTGTTAGATCGTATTTTTGAAATCATGCAGCGCAATAAAAAAATGCATGTCAATGTGCAAAGCAGCATTGTTTCGCCGGTTTCTGTCTTTTTAGCCCTATTTAGTTGCGATGTGGCTTTAGATATTTTCTACTACCCTAACGCATCGCCTCCTAAAGTTTCTATGTGGGTGGGTGCGGTGTATATCATGCTTTTAGCATGGTTAGTGATAGCGCTTTTTAAAGGCTATGGGGAAGCGTTAGTTACGAATATGGCTACCAAAAGCACGCACAATTTTAGAAAAGAAGTGATCAACTTGATTTTAAAAGTCGTGTATTTTTTGATCTTCATTGTCGCACTTTTAGGGGTTTTGAAACAACTAGGGTTTAATGTTTCAGCCATCATCGCTTCTTTAGGGATTGGGGGGTTAGCGGTGGCTTTGGCGGTTAAAGATGTGTTGGCGAATTTTTTTGCTTCGGTCATTTTATTGTTAGACAATTCGTTTTCTCAAGGGGATTGGATCGTGTGCGGTGAAGTGGAGGGCACGGTGGTGGAAATGGGGTTAAGGCGCACCACGATCAGAGCCTTTGACAACGCTCTTTTGTCCGTGCCTAATTCAGAATTAGCCGGAAAACCCATCAGGAATTGGAGCCGTCGTAAAGTGGGAAGGCGTATTAAAATGGAAATAGGCTTAACTTATAGCTCCAGTCAAAGCGCTTTACAGCTTTGCGTGAAAGACATTAAAGAAATGTTAGAAAACCACCCTAAAATCGCTAATGGAGCCGATAGCGCTTTGCAAAATGCGAGCGATTACCGCTACATGTTTAAAAAAGATATTGTTTCTATTGATGATTTTTTAGGGTATAAAAACAATTTGTTTGTCTTTTTAGATCAGTTTGCAGACAGCTCTATTAATATTTTAGTGTATTGCTTTTCTAAAACAGTGGTTTGGGAAGAGTGGCTAGAAGTCAAAGAAGACGTGATGCTAAAAATCATGGGGATTGTGGAAAAGCACCATTTGAGTTTTGCTTTCCCATCACAGAGTTTGTATGTGGAGAGCTTGCCAGAAGTTAGCCTGAAAGAAGGGGCTAAAATCTGAAATTATTGGTAGATGTATTCTTTGGTTAAGGGGAAAGTGTTATCCACGCTGTTGGTTAAAAGCAATTGGAATAAATCCGCGCTCCCCACCCTAAAGGCGGACGCGCAAGTCCTTAAATACAGATCCCACATGCGGATAAAGCGTTCGTCATAGCCGAGTCTTTTCACTTGATCTAGGTTGTGGTTGAAGTTGTCTCGCCAAATGTCTAAAGTCTTAGCGTAATGGATGCGTAAGCTTTCAGCCATGAGCAAGTGGAAGTCGCATTCGCTCATCACGCTCATCACTTCTCTTAAAGAGGGCAAGTAGCCGCCTGGAAAAATGTATTTATCCACCCATGCGTTAGTCTTGCCTTCAAAACAGCATAAAATGGAGTGGAGCAAAAACATCCCGCCTCTCTTTAACACTTCTTTAACTTTTTTGAAATAAAAGGGCAAATTATCCTTACCCACATGCTCAAACATGCCCACGCTCACCACCTTATCAAAGCGGTATAAGCGCCCATCTAAATCCTGGTAATTCAATAATTTGATCGTTACTTTATCCTCTAACCCTAGCTCTTGGACTCGTTTGTTAGCCTGTTTATATTGCTCGCTAGAAATGGTGATCCCCATCACTTCCGCTCCGTATTCTTGCGCAGCTTTTACAGAGAGATAGCCCCAACCACAGCCTATATCCAGCAGTTTTTCGCCAGGCTTTAGGTGGAGTTTTTTTAAAGTGTGATCTAATTTTTGGAGTTGGGCGGCATGGAGGGTGTCATCGTCTTTTTTGAAATACGCGCATGAATAGCTTAAGGTTTCATCCAGCCAGATAGAATAAAAGTCATTCCCTAAATCGTAATGTTTAGAAATGTTGGAGCTTTCTTTGATGGGCTTTTGGATAGCTTTAGCGTTATCATGTTTGTGCAAATGCTCATAATTGGTTTGCAAATATAAAGAGTGCATCACCTCATCCATAGAGCCTTCAATATCAATCACGCCGTCCATATAAGCCTCAGCGATCGTCAAAGACATGTCTTTTTTAATATCGCTAAATTTTAGGGGGCGATGGATTTTAAGGGTGAATTTAGGCGAATGTTCGCCATTCCTATAAACGCTATTATCCCAAAAAACGACCTGATAATCGCCGTTTTTCCACTGCTTGAACATGCTTTTGAGCAAAAATTTTGAAATCATCTGTCTATTCCTTGAACTCTTTTTCAATTTTTTGAGCGTTAATTATAATGAATTTTAAGCTAAAAACACCCCACAAATAAGCATAAATTCAACCTCTATTCTCTAAATTTTTAAAAGCATGTTAAAATTAAGAGATTTAAACAAATTTAAGGTAACACGATTATAAAGATGCAAAAATCACTGATCACAACCCCCATTTATTATGTGAATGACATCCCTCATATTGGCCATGCTTATACGACTTTGATTGCGGACACTTTAAAGAAGTATTACACGCTTCAAGGCGAAGAAGTCTTTTTTTTAACCGGCACCGATGAGCATGGGCAAAAGATCGAACAAAGCGCGAGATTGAGAAATCAAAGCCCTAAAGCTTACGCCGATAGCATTAGCGCGATTTTTAAAGACCAGTGGGATTTTTTCAATTTAGATTATGATAGTTTTATCCGCACCACAGACAGCGAGCATCAAAAATGCGTGCAAAACGCCTTTGAAATCATGTTTGAAAAAGGGGATATTTATAAAGGCGCTTATAGCGGATATTATTGCGTGAGCTGTGAGAGTTATTGCGCGATTTCTAAAACGGACAACACGAACGATAAAGTCCTATGCCCTGATTGCTTGAGGGAGACCACGCTTTTAGAAGAAGAGAGTTATTTTTTCAAATTGAGCGCGTATGAAAAGCCTTTATTGGAGTTTTACGCCAAAAACCCTGAAGCGATTTTGCCTATTTATCGTAAAAATGAAGTAACTTCTTTTATTGAGCAGGGTTTATTGGATCTGTCTATCACGCGCACGAGCTTTGAATGGGGCATTCCTTTGCCTAAAAAAATGAACGATCCTAAACATGTGGTGTATGTTTGGTTGGACGCTTTATTGAATTATGCGAGCGCGTTAGGGTATTTGAATGATTTAGACAATAAAATGGTGCATTTTGAATGCGCTAGGCATATTGTGGGTAAGGATATTTTGCGCTTCCATGCCATTTATTGGCCGGCTTTTTTGATGAGTTTGAATTTGCCCTTATTCAAACAGCTTTGCGTGCATGGGTGGTGGACGATAGAGGGCGTGAAAATGAGTAAGAGCTTGGGTAATGTTTTAGACGCTCAAAAAATCGCTATGGAGTATGGGATTGAAGAATTACGCTATTTTTTATTGCGTGAGGTGCCTTTTGGGCAAGATGGGGATTTTTCTAAAAAAGCGTTAATAGAAAGGATCAACGCGAATTTGAATAACGATTTGGGGAATTTGCTGAACCGCTTGCTAGGCATGGCTAAAAAATATTTCAATTATTCTCTAAAAAGCGCCAAAATCACCGCTTATTATCCTAAAGAGCTAGAAAAAGTGCATCAAATTTTAGATAACGCTAATTCTTTTGTGCCTAAAATGCAATTGCATAAAGCTTTAGAGGAATTGTTTAACGTTTATGATTTTTTAAACAAACTCATCGCTAAAGAAGAGCCGTGGGTTTTGCACAAAAACAACGAATCAGAAAAACTAGAAGCCTTGTTGAGTTTGATCGCAAACGCGCTGTTACAATCAAGCTTTTTGCTCTATGCGTTCATGCCAAAGAGCGCTATGAAATTAGCGAGCACTTTTCATGCAGAAATCACGCCCAATAATTACGAACGCTTTTTTAAGGCTAAAAAATTACAAGATATGATTTTACAAGACACCGAGCCTTTATTTTCCAAAATGGAGAAAATTGAAAAGGCTGAAAAAGGGGGAGAAGCCCTACTAAAAGAAAATCAAGAAAAAGAAAAAAAAGATAGAAAAGAAAAAGCCCCACCAAAACAAGAAAACTATATCAGCATTGAAGATTTTAAGAAAGTAGAAATTAAAGTGGGGCTTATCAAAGAAGCTCAAAGGATTGAAAAATCCAATAAATTACTGCGCTTGAAAGTGGATTTAGGCGAAGGTCGTTTGAGGCAGATTATTTCAGGGATCGCTTTGGATTATGAGCCTGAAAGCTTGGTGGGTCAAATGGTGTGCGTGGTGGCTAATTTAAAACCCGCAAAGCTTATGGGTGAAATGAGTGAGGGCATGATTTTAACGGTGCAAGATAGCGATAATTTGGCTTTAATTAGCCCTACCAAAGAAAAAATTGCAGGAAGTTTGATCAGCTAAATGCGATTAGGGGTGAATGAAGCCGTAGAATTGAGTTTGGGCGAATTGCAAAACACGCCCTCAATCAGCTATTTCAATTCCATTGTCTTGTCTTTAAACAAAGTCCAAAAAGGCTCTTTATTTGTCGCTAAGGATCACACGCTCATTCCTAAAGCTTTAGAGTTAGGGGCTTATGGGATTTTATACACAGGAGAATATCCTTTAAGCGATAAGGATGTGGCATGGATCAAGCTTAAAGATATAGAGCATTCTTTGAATCATTTGTTTAAATTTTGCTTGTTGAATGAGCGCGTGGTCGGGGTGTTATTAAGCCCCATAGAATTAGAGATCGCTTCTAAAATCATGGTGAGCGAATTTGTGTGGTGCTTGAAAGAGAGTCTTGAAGATTTGTTCATTATAGAGGGGTGTAAAATAGCCTTTTTTGATAAATTGGAGTGGCTCCATTTGTTTTATAAGCAAGAGCGCTTGAAAGAAGATTTAAAAGAAAGCCGTTTAATGATTCTCAACCAATCGTTTTTTTGCAGCACTTTAGTCTATGAAAAACAAGAGTATGAGTTAAAAATGCCATGCATCTTTTTAGAGCCTTTAAAAAGGGTCATTCAATTGTGCGAGAAATTACAAATTGAGTTTGATTTGAATCTTTTGGGCAAAAAAGAATACCCTTTAGATCATTGCAAACCCTTTTTTGTGAATAAGAATCTAGAAATAGCCCCTTATGGCGCAACGGCGAGGGTGGTTGTCGCTGAGGCTTCAAAAGAATTGTTTGAAATGTTGCTTCAAAAAGCCCTTGAGACTTTATCGTGGGGGAAAATTGTCGTGTTTTGTCGTAAAAACAGCGCGGCTTTCTTTGAAAAAAATAACCCTTATTGTTACACCACCCAAAACAACTTAAAAGAGCAATTAAAAAATTTAGCGTTTAATTTCGCTTTTATTTATGGGATTAGCTCCCATCATTTAGAATCCCTTTTAAACCCCCCTCTTTTTAAAAAAACCCCCACGCTATGGTAAGTCATGCTCACTTGTAACGATAAAATTAATCCAAAAACCCTTTTAGAAGAAATCATGGCGTTAAGGCCATGGCGTAAAGGCCCTTTTGAAATTTCTCAAATTAAGATTGATAGCGAATGGGATAGCTCTATTAAATGGGATCTAGTCAAAAACGCCACTCCTTTAAAAGATAAGGTTGTGGCTGATGTGGGTTGCAATAACGGCTATTACTTGTTTAAAATGCTAGAACATGGACCTAAAAGTTTGGTAGGGTTTGATCCGGGCGTTTTAGTCAAAAAACAATTTGAATTTTTAGCCCCCTTTTTTGATAAAGAAAAAAAAATCATTTATGAGTCTTTAGGGGTAGAGGATTTGCATGAAAAATACCCTAACGCTTTTGATGTCATTTTTTGCTTAGGGGTGCTATACCACAGAAAAAGCCCGCTAGAGGCTTTAAAAGCCTTGTATCATGCTTTAAAGATAAAAGGGGAGTTGGTGCTAGACACTTTAATCATTGATTCGCCCTTAGACATCGCCCTTTGCCCTAAAAAAACTTACGCTAAAATGAAAAATGTTTATTTTATCCCCAGTGTTAGCGCTTTAAAAGGGTGGTGCGAAAGGGTAGGGTTTGAAAATTTTGAGATTCTTAGCATTTTAAAGACCACGCTTAAAGAACAGCGTAAAACGGATTTTATTTTGGGGCAGAGTTTGGAAGATTTTTTGGATAAAACGGATCCCTCTAAAACTTTAGAGGGGTATGACGCTCCTTTAAGGGGGTATTTTAAGATGCTTAAACCAAGCAAGCTTTCAATAAAGGATTAAATAGTGCAAGAATCAGTCGTTCGTGTGGATTATGACTCTTTAGAGACTTGTAAGAATTTCAAACCAAGCGTTGGCACTGAACTGGTCGTTTTAGAAAAAGATATAGCCCATGCGCGTTTCAAGGGCAATGAAAGCATGGTGTATGAAGAAAATTTTGTGCATGCCGGGTTTGTGCTTATTGCATGCAATTATGCGGCCTTGTGCGCACTGAATAAAAGACACAGCGTGGTGGTTTCTAATAACATCAATTTTTATGCCCCCCTAGAATTGAATCAAGAAGCGCTCATTAAAGCGCAAGTGGTTCAAGATGGCGTGAAAAAAGCTGAAATCAAAATAGAGGCGTTTGTGTTAGACATTCAGGTTTTAGAGGGAATGATAGAAATCGTGGTGTTTGATAAAAAGCCTTTTAAATTCAATTTTAAAGAAGAGTAGTTAAATGGTTATTGTTTTAGTCGTGGATAGCTTTAAAGACACCAGTAATGGCACTTCTATGACAGCGTTTCGTTTCTTTGAAGCGCTGAAAAAAAGAGGGCATGTGATGAGGGTGGTTGCCCCTTATGTGGATAATTTAGGGAGTGAAGAAGAGGGGTATTACAACCTTAAAGAGCGCTATATCCCCCTAGTTACAGAAATCTCACACAAACAACACATCCTTTTTGCTAAACCCGATGAAAAAATCTTAAGGAAGGCTTTTAAGGGAGCGGATATGATCCATACTTATTTGCCTTTTTTGCTAGAAAAAACAGCCGTAAAAATCGCGCGAGAAATGCGAGTGCCTTACATTGGCTCTTTCCATTTACAGCCAGAGCATATTTCTTATAACATGAAATTGGGGCAATTTTCTTGGTTCAACATGATGCTTTTTTCGTGGTTTAAATCTTCGCATTACCGCTATATCCACCATATCCATTGCCCGTCAAAATTCATTGTAGAAGAATTAGAAAAATACAACTATGGAGGGAAAAAATACGCTATTTCTAACGGCTTTGATCCCATGTTTAAATTTGAACACCCGCAAAAAAGCCTTTTTGACACCACACCCTTTAAAATCGCTATGGTAGGGCGCTATTCTAATGAAAAAAATCAAAGCGTTCTCATTAAGGCGATTGCTTTAAGCCGATACAAACAAGACATTGTATTATTACTCAAAGGCAAAGGGCCTGATGAGAAAAAAATCAAACTTCTAGCCCAAAAACTAGGCGTAAAAACGGAGTTTGGGTTTGTCAATTCTAATGAATTGTTAGAGATTTTAAAAACCTGCACCCTTTATGCGCACACGGCCAATGTGGAGAGCGAAGCGATTGCGTGTTTAGAGGCTATTAGCGTGGGGATTGTGCCTGTTATCGCTAATAGCCCATTAAGCGCGACCAGGCAATTTGCGCTAGATGAACGATCGCTATTTGAGCCCAATAACGCTAAAGATTTGAGCGCTAAAATAGATTGGTGGTTAGAAAACAAGCTTGAAAGAGAAAGGATGCAAAATAAATACGCTAAAAGCGCTTTAAATTACACTTTAGAAAATTCAGTCATTCAAATTGAAAAAGTTTATGAAGAAGCGATCAGAGATTTTAAAAATAACCCCCATCTCTTTAAAACCTTATCGTAACAAAAGGATAAAAAATGCAAGAAGTCCATGATTATGGGATTAATTTTTGGAGCAATAACGAATTTAAGATAGAAAAAGGCTTGGTTAAAGTCTGTCATGGTAAAAACCCCTCGCTTTTAGAAATCGTTCAAAGCGTGCGCGATAAGGGCTATAGAGGGCCTTTGCTGGTGCGATTCCCCCATTTGGTGCAAAAACAAATCAAAAGCCTGTTTGATGCGTTTTCTTCAGCGATTAAAGAGTATCAATACAGCGGGGCTTTTAAGGCGGTTTTTCCTTTAAAGGTCAATCAAATGCCCTCGTTTGTTTTCCCTTTAGTTCAGGGGGCTAAGGGCTTGGATTATGGTTTAGAAGCCGGGAGCAAGTCTGAGCTCATCATCGCAATGAGTTACACTAACCCTAAAGCCCCTATCACCGTGAATGGCTTTAAAGACAAAGAAATGATTGAGCTTGGCTTTATCGCTAAAAGCATGCAGCATGAGATCACTTTAACGATTGAGGGTTTGAATGAATTAAAAACCATTATCGCTGTGGCTAAACAAAACGATTTTGTAGCATGCCCTAAAATTGGCATTCGTATCCGTTTGCACAGCACTGGCACTGGCGTTTGGGCAAAGAGTGGGGGGATCAATTCTAAATTTGGTCTTAGCAGCACTGAAGTTTTAGAAGCGATGCGCCTTTTAGAAGAAAACGACTTACTAGAGCATTTCCACATGATACATTTCCACATAGGCTCTCAAATCAGCGATATTTCGCCCTTAAAAAAGGCTTTAAGAGAAGCGGGCAACTTGTATGCAGAATTGCGTAAAATGGGCGCTAAAAATCTCAATAGCGTGAATATTGGAGGGGGGTTAGCCGTAGAATACACCCAACACAAGCACCACCAAGATAAAAACTACACTTTAGAGGAATTCAGCGCTGATGTGGTGTTTTTATTGAGGGAAATTGTGAAAAACAAGCAGGAAATAGAGCCGGACATTTTCATTGAATCAGGCCGTTATATTTCCGCTAACCATGCCGTTTTAGTGGCCCCGGTGTTAGAATTGTTTTCGCATGAATACAATGAAAAATCCCTAAAAATTAAAGAAAATAATAACCCCCCCTTGATTGATGAAATGCTAGACTTGCTCGCTAATATCAATGAAAAAAACGCCATTGAATACTTGCATGATAGTTTTGATCACACCGAGTCGTTATTCACGCTTTTTGATCTGGGCTATATTGATTTGATTGACAGGAGCAACACTGAAGTTTTAGCCCATTTGATCGTCAAAAAAGCGGTGCAATTGCTTTATGTTAAGGATCATAACGATATTTTACGCATTCAAGAGCAGGTCCAAGAGCGCTATTTGTTGAATTGCTCGTTTTTCCAAAGCTTGCCGGATTATTGGGGCTTGAGACAGAATTTCCCGGTCATGCCTTTGAATAAATTAGACGAAAAGCCCACCAGGAGCGCGAGTTTGTGGGATATTACTTGCGATAGCGATGGGGAAATCGCTTTTGATTCCACGAAGCCCTTGTTTTTGCATGATATAGATATAGATGAAGAAGAATACTTTTTAGCGTTCTTTTTAGTGGGAGCGTATCAAGAAGTTTTAGGCATGAAACACAATTTATTCACGCACCCTACGGAATTTAGCGTGGTTTTTGATGAAAAAGGCGATTATGAAGTGGAAGATATTTGTGAAGCCCAAACGATTTTAGATGTGCTAGACGATTTGGACTATGACACTAAAGAGATCGAGCGCCTTTTAAAACAAAAAATTGAAGACAACAACCAACTGGACATGGAAGAAAAGAAAGAAATCATGGGGCGCTTGTATGTCATGCTGAGCGAAAACGGGTATCTGCGTACGATTTCTTAAGAGAATGCTTATAAATGGATTTAAACGCTTTTTTAACTTTAATCAAAAAACATTGACTAATCAATAAAAGAGCGTTAAAACTAAAATAAGCAAGCAAATTGAAAAATAAAGATACAAGAAAAAAAGAGAGATTAAAAAAAGAGACCCCACAAGGGGGGTTTTATTCTACATTACCCTCCGCATTATTTAACTCCTCGCCAGTGATAATGTCCCTCTCCCTAATCACATTCCCCTCCTCATCATAATCCTCATCTCTAAAACCATAAGACCAAAGATTATCAGCTAAAACTCCAGGAGTTAAGCCTGCGCATGTTAAATCGTATTTATTGATACCACCATCGCATAAGAGTTGCGCCACAAATTTTGCCTCTTCTTTATTTCTAGGTAAGAATTTCGCCCACTCTTCCAAAGTAACACCATAGCTCTTACCATCGGGTCTTTTTAAGTTTTTAGCGTAAGTTTCTATCACTTTACAGAATAGAGTAACATCACCCATGAGCATATCATCAAAAGTATCAAAGAAACACTCGTCAGTATTTCTGTTTTCAATCATAGCATTCCACTCCGCATCGCTATGGTGTTTTAAATCCGCCATAAAAGAAAGGGCGTGAATAACGATTAAACTAAATTGAAACCCTCGCCCCTCATAACTCATAGGTGAAAACAACAATCCAAGTCTTTTATTCCTTTTTTCATTAGAATATAGCTCCGCCATTAAAAGAAAAGTTCCCTCATTTTCATCAGCAAAATCAAAGTCCAATTTGAAACGACTTTCTTTCTCTTTAGGAGTTGAAGTCCTTTCCTTGACACTCGGTCCGCTCGTAACGATTTTAACGCCTTTTAACAAATCATCTCCGCTTTTTTCAGCGTGATTATGAGAAACTTCATTCAAAGGCACTTCCTTAAACCATTTTAAGAATTTTTCGCTATTGAAAGCGTATGCGGCTTCGTTGCCTTTTTGGCTCCTTAAGGTTACACGATTAAACCCAATACTAATGACTTTAGCCTCCACCACTTTGTTATTGATTGTGGCTTTGACTGACGCCCCTACTTTTAATTTATTTTCATTTTGAAAACCCATAAAATACTCCTTGATAAAATTTGTTTTAAAATCCGCTATAATCGGTCGTTCAATGTTTTTTAATGTTTTTATCTTTTCAGCATGGCTTGTTCCTCCTTGTTGGGGTTTGAATTTTATTTAAAATTTCCATGTCTATTGCCCTTAAGATCGTTTTGAAGGCGGTAAGCACCATTAAAAATACAGCCAGTCAATATTTCTTCAATTTGCGATAATTCCGCATTTTTTAGCGCTTCTCTAGGCGTTTCAATGATTAGTTTAGTTTGCGATAATCGCACCCACTCTAACGCTCGCTCTCTAGATTCAAAACTCCCCAATTTCCCAATATGGTTGAGGAACTGCTCGCTCATAGGCCTATCCATGTCAATCACAAGATTAAAGGTAACATAAAGCGACTGAACGCTCAAAGAATCCCCAATAATAAAGGTAAAATTAAGCGTGTCATCAAGCGTGTTGTGTTGGATATTGTCTATTAACGCGTAGTTAAGCTCTAATTTTTCTACTTGCTTTATCGCTATTACGATGTCTTTAGAAAGAGAAGTGCTGATTTTTTCTAATTGCTTTAACAAATCTTTAGGCGGGATAGAACCACGCTCTATATCAGCGTCTATCACGCTTAAAATCGTTCTTTTATCCACTATCTTATCATGCTTTAAATCGTTAGCGATTTTGTTGGTTTGAAGGTTTTGTTTATAGCTTTGTTTTGATGCTCTATTTTTTTCTCGCCATTCAATGACTTCCCTCTCTTCTTGTTCTATGTCTGCAATATCAAAAATTTTAGGAAAACCATAACGATTTTTTTTCGCTCTGATAAAACTTTTAATACTCTCTTCAAGATGCTTGCGAAAATCATCAAAACCATCGCTAGATTGCGGCATATAAAGCGCTTCTATTTGAGTTTTAGCTATTTCATTAAACTCCATGCCGTTATGTTTATCAGGGTGTTTTGAAAAGAATGCGCTCAGCTTGTTTTTAAGAGTGTTGAGGGATTGTTCTAATTGATTGGGCGTTGAGAATTTGATGTCTGAAAAGCTATCTTGTGTCTTGTTAAAGTCCTTACCCGGTGAAGCGTTGATCAATTCTATAGGGCATTTGCTTTCACAATAACAGATCGCTTGTTGGTTAAAGATTTGCGCTAACACCAATAAATAGTCCCTTAAATTAAATACGATAGTAGGCTCATTTGCGAACACCAAAAAGCTTATTTCTTCATTGGGTAAAAAAGGATCTTGCGGGTTGTCTTTTAAAGAGTTAAGCGCTTGAACAAACCCTATAAAATCGCGCTTATTCTCTAAATACGATTGCAGCTTTTTCGCTCTTTCTGTATTTTGCTTGGGGGTGTATCGGTATTTAGCGACAAACTCCTTACTAGACATAAAGTCTTTCACGCTCGCCTTAGCGTTATTCTTTAAAAATCTGTCCATAAAATGCTTCCCCAATAAAAAACACAACCTCCTATAAAGGTAATTATTGCCTTTAAAGAAGTCCTTGATTAAAATGGGTTTATCCCAATCCACTTTAACAGATTTGTCCTGCCAGTAGATTAAGCGCGTTTTTAACTGAGCCAGTTTGTCAGCGCTAGATTGAATGCAGCCGCTTTTAGCCGCCCCTATCAGTAATTTTTGCTCATTATGATTGAAATCTCTGTAAAAAGCGTCTTTAAAGGGTTTAAAGGCTGAGATGATCCCAAAGGGTAGCCCGCTTTTGATTTTCTCACACGTCTTTTTAAGATCGCTGCTTCCAATCGTTTCGTTCTTAATAGCAGAAGCTTTCGTGCTAGAAACTTCAATGGCACTGTTTTTAGTTTTAGAGGCTTTCTCTCTCCCAATGATCTCCTTAACGAATCGCTTCGCTCCATTTTGAGCCACTTTACTAGCCACAAAATCCTTTTCAAAATCTTGTAACAAATAGTAGTATCTGGTTGGATTCCCGCTCTCATCATTCAATAACAATAAAAAATCATAGTCCAATAACATGTCAAGTCCTTTTTTTAAAATTCATCCTTAGCGTTATTTGACTTTATAAGGCTTGTAAGCTTTTGATCACTTTTTTAAAATCCTCTTTTTCAAAGCTCAACCCAAAAGCTTCCTCATGCCCGCCAGCTTGTATTAAAGGAATGGTTTTAATCTGGCTTAAAAAATTCCCACCACCTCTAGCGCTACCGCTATACCCGTCTTTATTGTCTCTATAGATACAAAGGGAGCGATTGGAAGGGTATTTTTTTAAAAAGTTATTAGCCACTAAACCGCTAACACCTACTTTAATAGAACAGCTTTCATCTAAAAGAGCCACTAATATTTTGTTACAAGAAAAAATTTGAGCGTTTTCTTCGCTTTCTTTCACCATTTTCTTTTTAATGTCGTTGTATCTTTTGAATTCCTTAACATTAAAGGCGCTTAAGCATGGATCGTTTAGGGGATTGAAATGCTTTAAAACCAGATAATGCAAATAGCTATCATAACAACCCTTAAACTCTCTAGCCCCACTCAAACGGCTTAAAGCGTTGATATAATTGATGCAATTAAAGCCGTATAATTTAGAAATTCCATCCAAATCGTCTTGGGCTAAAGAAAGATCTTTATCTTTGAAAAAGCATTGAATGCGCTCATGTTTAACTGACGCTAAATTCAAAACCATATCCAAATTATCCCCATGATCCAAATCAATGCGATCGTTTAAAAGCGTGATAGCGATCAATTCTTCTTCTAAAGGAGTGGTTTGTATTTGAAAGATTTGACTAAACACTAAAGCGCTTGTGAAAGCCCCGCTATAATAGTTAGCGTCTTTTTCATCATTCAGGTTAATGTAGGCGATTTTATTTCCATCAATCCAATCAACTTCAAAACTCTTATGGTGGTCTGTGATGATGCATTGTTCAAAACGCTCTAATAAGATTTCTTGCAATTCGGTATTAGCGGCCAAATCCGCCCCCAAATCAGCACTAAACAATAAGGGGTCTTTTTGAAATTGGTTTTTAATGTGATCTAGGCGGACTAATTGGTTGGTTTTAGGGTTAAAGATGCAAGGTTTAGACAATAAATCATTTATGGCTAAATCAGTGAAACCATAGCCATGCGCATTCCTTAAGGGGCTAAAGAAAAAGAAATCCTTAATACCCAATCTGTAACACATAGACATTAAAACGCTGCCAGCCAACATGCCATCACAATCATTATCTGTATAGAAAACAATGGGGCGGTGTTGTTTGGCTTCTTTTAAGAAGTCTTTAAAAATCCTTTTCTTTGACATCTTTAATAGCTCTTTTTTAGGCATTGATCACTCCTTTGTTGTTTTGATGCTTAGCAATCTTTAATCATTCTAGATCAATTTCTTCTTCAATTTCCTCTTCAAATTCTTCTTTTTGCCCTTCTATGTGTAAAATGGGCGTGATAATTTCATACAAAAAGTCGTGTCGCTCTTGGAGGGACTTCTCATTCCACTTTCTATAATTGCTATACAATTCTTTAGTGATGTCATAACAGCTAATCACTTTGCTTGGGTCTTTGCCGCCATAAATTTTTCTTTTTTCATCAAAATCCCCATTTAAGGCTTTCGCGTTCTTTTTACGCTTTAAAAGGGTTAAATTCGCGATCCTATTCACCCATTCTTCTCTTTTTTCTTTGTTAAAATCCGCGTTCCATTGACTGCCTCTTTTGGGCATTTGGGGCAAAATATGCTCCACTTGGGTTTCGGCATCCATAGCGATAAAATGGGGCTTCTCTTCATCTGTCATAAAATAATTAGCTAGGGCTAAGACAGGGCGTAACCATTTGCTAGGATAAACCGAAGAGCTATCCCATAAGTTATAGTGGTATTGGTTAAAGGTGTTATAAGAGTCGATGTTATTCAATACAAGCTCTTTGATGGTTTCAACGCTCTTATTGCTTTTAACATTTTTGATAATGTTGATACTCGTTGGCTTGATGCGCGTGATCGTGCCTCCTGCAATCCAATTTTGGTAATAATAAGACACCAAAAGCTTTTTCAAAGCGTCAAAATCAGGGTATTTGACATGAAGGGCGGTCGTTAGAATGCTGGCCCAATACCTAGAGGGAAGGTATCTTAATAAGTAGATGTGTTGGTCTTATTTTTTTAGCAATGCGGTATAGGCCTTCATGAACTCGCTGACCTCATAGATGAACCCGCAAGCGTCTTTTTTGCTGTCTTTGAACACCTTTTTTAATCCCTTATCGGCTCTCTTTTTAGAAACGCTAGGATCAGCGTATTCCAAATACATGTTAAAAAAGTCTTCCAAATCAATATCCACGCCCTCAACGCTCTTGCAAGCTTCAACCAATTTGTCCCAAGTGGTTATAAAATCCTTACGTTTTTCACTATCTTGTTTGATTTCTTGCATCAAACTGGATTTTAAAATATCAATAGGGCTTAAGGGTTGGCCTCTGTCGTTTAACACTTGAAAGATTTGCATCGCGCTGTCTTGTTCAAAACAAATGATCCTAGTCAAAACAATGTGTTCATAAAACCACTTGACAAAATCATCAATACCGATTATTGAACCATTTTCCATGCTTTCATTCAATAGCTCTCTAAAATAATAAGCGTTACGCAAATAAGTGTTTTCTTCAAATTTCTTATTCAATTCGCTCTTTTTAATATTGTCTTCAAACTCTAAATTGTTTAACACCGTGTTTTCAAAAATACTATTGTAATTTTGAGCGGTTAAGAACTTCAGACGCTCTTTTTCTTTATCGTATTTATCATAAATACTCCCTTCAATAAAATCTTTAGATTTTTGCCCTAACCTGTGTTTATAAAGCCTTAAAATCGTGCAAGCCAAGATAATAAAACTTGTTAGCCTCTGTTGGCCATCCACAACATCCCATCTTTTATCTTTTGGATTTTCAGCAATCACAATAGAGCCGCAAAAATATTCGTCTTCTCTGTTGTTGGTATAGCTGCCCACTAAATCATCAATCAAAGCCCCTAAATGATCTTTATCCCACACATAAGGGCGTTGGTAATCGGGAACTTGATAAAAATATTCAGCATCCACTAAAATTTGATAGAGTTTTTTTAACTCTACTTCTACTTTTGCCATCATTTCTCCTTTGAATTTAACTCTGTAAGCCCCACTGGTTTAAAAATGGGGCTTATGGAATCAAATGGTTTAAAAATGTTGTGGCACGGATTAATGAGAGAGGGAATAAAAGGGTTAATGCAAGGGTTAATGAAAGGGGGAATAATAGAGAGAATAATAAAAAGTAAGGGATTTTTAAGCGATCTTTTGTAAAAGTGATAAAAATAGTTATAAAAACATGATAGCGTTGCTTGGTTGGATGATTGCTTGGTTGCTTGGTTGCTTGGTTGAATGATTGCTTGATTGAATGATTGA
>NZ_CBPT010000010.1:0-59747 GCF_000476855.1 Helicobacter pylori SA221C | reverse complement strand
CAATAAAATGGGAGTTAAAATGATAAAACAAAGTTTCAAAACTCCATTTTTAAAATGATGTAAAGAATATTAAAAATTAATAAAGCTTATGGTGGAAATAAAGTTAAAAAAAACCTAACGCTTTAATCCAAATCAAAGCGTTAAATCCAACCAAGCAATAAAGCCAAAACACCCTTTTAAAAAGCGTTTTAGCGTGTTTTCACCAAGATGACTTAAGCGCGTTCAGATTTTTGTTTTTCTCTATACTCTATGATCATGCTGTGGATTTCATCTTTTAATTTTAATTTTTGTTTTTTCATGTGGCTGATTTCAGCGTCGCTAGCGTTTTGTTGCTCAGCGGTTTTGATGTCGTCATCAAGCTGGTTGTGTTTCTCAAAAATCTTATCAAAATGCGGGTTATTCGCTTTTAACACGCTGATTTCGTCTCTAAATTCATGGAACATGGTTTTCTCCTTTAATTTTGGATGTTTAAAGTATAATAAACTATCTTTTTAAAAAAACAACTTAAAAGAGCTATAAAATAGCCTTAAAACGCGCGATAAAACAACAAAAAGGAATACCTATGGATATTCGCAACGAATTTTTACAATTTTTTCAAAATAAGGGGCATGCCGTTTATCCCAGCATGCCTTTAGTGCCTAATGACGCCACCTTGCTTTTTACCAATGCCGGCATGGTGCAATTTAAAGACATTTTTACTGGGATTGTGCCGCGCCCTAGCATTCCCAGAGCGACAAGTTCGCAATTGTGCATGCGAGCGGGTGGCAAGCATAACGATTTGGAAAATGTCGGTTATACCGCAAGACACCACACGCTTTTTGAAATGTTAGGGAATTTCTCTTTTGGGGATTATTTTAAAGAAGAAGCGATTTTGTTTGCGTGGGAATTTGTAACCAAAAATTTAGGGTTTAAGCCTAAAGATTTATACATCAGCGTGCATGAAAAAGACGATGAAGCCGTTAAATTATGGGAAAAGTTTGTGCCTTCTGGCAGAATTAAAAAAATGGGCGATAAAGATAATTTCTGGCAAATGGGCGATAGCGGGCCTTGCGGGCCTTGCAGTGAAATCTACATTGATCAAGGCGAAAAACACTTTAAGGGGAGCGAGGATTATTTTGGGGGCGAGGGCGATAGGTTTTTAGAAATTTGGAATCTGGTGTTCATGCAATACGAACGCTCTAATGATGGCGTTTTATCCCCCTTGCCAAAGCCTAGCATTGATACGGGCATGGGATTAGAAAGGGTGCAAGCACTATTAGAACATAAGCTCAATAATTTTGATTCTTCATTATTTGCACCCTTAATGGAAGAAATCAGCGAGCTTACAAGCCTGGATTATGCGAGCGAGTTCCAGCCAAGCTTTAGGGTAGTGGCCGATCACGCAAGAGCGGTGGCGTTTTTGCTCGCTCAAGGGGTGCATTTCAATAAAGAAGGCCGTGGCTATGTTTTAAGGCGCATTTTAAGGCGGGCCTTAAGGCATGGGTATTTAATGGGCTTGAAAGAAGCGTTTTTATACAAAGTCGTGGGCGTGGTGTGCGAGCAATTTTCTAACACGCATGCGTATTTGAAAGAGTCTAAAGAAATGGTGATGAAAGAATGCTTTGAAGAAGAAGAGCGCTTTTTAGAGACTTTGGAATCGGGCATGGAATTGTTTAATTTGTCTTTAAAGCATTTGAATGAAAATAAGATTTTTGATGGCAAGATCGCTTTCAAGCTTTATGACACTTTTGGTTTTCCTTTGGATTTAACGAACGACATGCTAAGAAGTCATGGAGCGTGCGTGGATATGCAAGGCTTTGAATTGTGCATGCAAGAGCAAGTGAAACGCTCTAAAGCCTCATGGAAAGGCAAACAAAATAACGCCGATTTTAGCGCTATTTTAAACGCTTATGTGCCCAATGTTTTTGTGGGGTATGAAACGACAGAATGTCCTACTAAAGCCTTGGGGTTTTTTGATAGCGACTTTAAAGAAATAACAGAAGCAAATCCTAACCAAGAAGTCTGGGTCTTATTAGAAAAAACCCCTTTTTACGCAGAAGGTGGGGGGGCTATAGGTGATAGGGGCGTGCTTTTAAAAGATAATGAAGAAGCGGCTATCGTGTTAGATACAAAAAACTTTTTTGGGCTTAATTTTTCGCTTCTTGAAATCAAAAAAGCGCTAAAAAAAGGCGATCAAGTGATCGCGCAAGTGAGCGATGAGCGCTTAGAAATCGCCAAACACCATAGTGCGACGCATTTATTGCAGAGCGCTTTAAGAGAAGTTTTAGGCTCGCATGTGAGTCAAGCGGGGAGTTTAGTGGAATCCAAACGATTGCGCTTTGATTTCTCGCACCCTAAAGCGCTCAATGATGAAGAGTTAGAAAAAGTAGAAGATTTGGTTAATGCTCAAATTTTCAAGCACCTAAATAGCCAGGTGGAGCATATGCCTTTAAACCAAGCTAAAGATAAGGGAGCGTTAGCGTTATTTAGTGAAAAATACGCTGAAAATGTGCGGGTGGTGAGCTTTAAAGAAGCGTCCATTGAATTGTGTGGGGGCATTCATGTGGAAAATACCGGGCTTATTGGGGGGTTTAGGATTGTAAAAGAAAGCGGGGTGAGTAGTGGGGTCAGACGCATTGAAGCGGTGTGCGGGAAAGCCTTTTACCAACTGGCTAAAGAAGAGAATAAAGAGCTTAAAAACGCTAAGATTGCATTAAAGAATAACGATGTGATCGCCGGCATCAACAAGCTTAAAGAGAGCGTGAAAAACAGCCAAAAAGCCCCCGTTTCTATGGATTTACCGATTGAAAAAATCCATGGCGTGAGTTTGGTGGTGGGCGTCGTGGAACAAGGCGACATTAAAGAAATGATTGACCGATTGAAAAGTAAGCATGAAAGATTGCTCGCTATGGTGTTTAAAAAAGAAAATGAGCGCATAACTCTCGCATGTGGGGTGAAAAACGCGCCCATAAAAGCGAACGCATGGGCTAATGAAGTGGCGCAAATTTTAGGAGGCAAAGGGGGCGGTAGAGGTGATTTTGCGAGCGCTGGGGGTAAGGATATTGAAAATTTGCAAGCCGCGCTCAATTTAGCGAAAAATACCGCTCTTAAAGCTTTAGAGGGATAGCATGGAGCTTATTTTAGGCTCTCAATCCAGCGCTAGAGCGAATCTTTTAAAAGAGCATGGGATTGAGTTTGAACAAAAAGCGCTCTATTTTGATGAAGAAAACCTAAAAACCACAGACCCTAGGGAGTTTGTTTATTTGGCGTGCAAGGGGAAATTAGAAAAAGCTAAAGAATTACTTGCGAATAATTGCGTTATTGTGGTGGCTGATAGCGTGGTGAGCGTGGGTAATCGCATGCAACGAAAAGCTAAAAACAAGCAAGAAGCCCTTGAATTTTTAAAACGCCAAAATGGCAATGAAATAGAGGTTTTAACCTGCTCTGCATTGATTTCTCCCGAACTAGAATGGCTGGATTTATCGGTTTTTAGAGCGCGTTTAAAGGCGTTTGATCCTAGTGAGATAGAAAAATATTTAGAGAGCGGATTGTGGCAAGAAAGCGCGGGCTGCGTGCGGTTAGAAGACTTTCATAAGCCCTATATTAAAAACTCAAGCGAGAATTTAAGCGTGGGGTTGGGGCTGAATGTGGAAGGCTTGTTAGGGGCGCTAAAATTGGTGGCTAAAATTGCATCGTTATAAACGCTGTTATTTTATTTTAAAACACTCAACAATACTATTTTCTAGCCAACCCCCCTTGACAAACAAAAAAAACGATACACTCTAGCATTTGATGTTTAAAGGGTTTCTCGCATGGCGCATTTTATTTTTTCTGTTGTTGTGGTGCTTTTATGGTTGGTTGCGTGGGGCATATATCTCGTGTTTGGGAAGGACTTAAAAAGAGAGATGGAAGAGATAGAAAATTCTGATCCCAATCAAAACAATCCTTTCATTACTGCTGCTATGGGTATTGGAGGAGCGGCTATCAGTATTTTTTTCCCAGATACCAAACCAATCGTTGATGGCGTCAAGCCGTTGGCTGAGAAAGGTTTGCAAGAGGCATTTAGAAAAGACAAGCTCACAGAGAGGCAAAAAATTTTAATCTCTAGCTTAAGATTCTTGTCGTTATTTTGCATCGTTGTTGCAGCCATGATAGGCGTGTGTCTCATTTGGAGTTTCAATGGGTGGTCTTTTTGGAAAGTAACGGGTTATTTTCTTATTTATGTGATTGTTTGCTCCGCTTCAACATTTCCAAGTATACCTATTAAAGGTATATTGGATGACCGATAATTGGCTCATGATAAAAAGCAATGTTTTAAGGCTTATCCCTAAAAGATAAACATTAAAAACACTATCCACTGACTGATAAACCCCCTTGACAAACAAAAAAAACGATATACTCTAGCATTTGATGTTTAAGGAGTTGTCATGGGGTCTTGGTCTCGTATTCTTTTATCAATCTTGGTGGTGGTTTTGGGATTAGTGCTTACTACCATGCTCATAAATTGGCATGTTTAGTGGGAATGATCTGTTGTGGCTATGGCATTATTATGGATTTTAGCGCTTTATCATCTACAATGTGGTGGTGGTCTTTATCAAAAATAACATGGTTTTGTGTGGGCTATATCGCTTTATGGGGGCTTACGCTTATTATGGGTTTTTTACATGCTCTACAATAGAAGATTATTCGTAAAAATTGATTGAAAAAATTAAAATAGGGGGGACGCTAGAACCTTTAAAAACAGGTTCTAGCAAAAATACAAGGTTAGGGATTATTTCCCAAAACGCCCACCGGTGGTAGGGTAGCCATAAATAGAGCCATCTTTGATTTTCATGTGATCTTCCCAAGGCAATTTGTATTTACCAGAGGCTAAGTCTTTGATGTAGGTTAAGCCTGCGTCATGTTCTCCGCCCGGTTTAGCCACATACCCTCTATGGCCTAGGTTGTAAATGTTGTTTTCTAAGCCCCAGCTTAAGCGGGCGTTGTCTGCCATTTTAGGATAGATTTCACCGGTTACAATCTCCCAAGGGTTGCGGTGCCCTTGAACAAGAGTCGTGCCATCAAAGTTACAGATTTGCCCCTCGCCAAAGTAGTAAAAGACATTATCATAGCCGGCTAAATTCACGCTCACGGTATACATCAAATTGTGCCATGCGTTGGAGCGGTTGGTCAAAATCCACTGATCATTGACTTGAGTGCTATAGCCTGAAATGCGGATATACACATTGCACCCTTTATAGGCCGCTTCTCTAGCGAGCTCTGGAATCATGCCGTCATGGCAAATGCACACGGCTAATTTTGATCCGCCCGGACCCTCGCACACAGGCATTCCTAAATCCCCAGGATACCATGGCTCAATAGGATTCCATGGGAATAGCTTGCGGTATTTTAAAATGATTTCACCTTGCGGATCAATGATGATGGCGGTGTTGTAGGGGTTTTTGTTAGAATCAGGATTGCGTTCCATGATTGAAAAAACACCATAAACCTTCGCCTCTTTACACGCTTGAGCGTATAGCTCTGTCTCTTTACCCGGGACATCTAACAAAAACTCTTCACTGAGCCACTTAGCGGTATTCAAACCTTGCGTGCTATACTCAGGGAAAATGATAAGCTCCACTCCCGGATACCCCGCTTTAGTCGCATGCAAGGTTCTAATAATGCTTTCAATATTGTGATCAATATCCTTACGGCTATTGACAATTGGCACAGGAAACTGAATGGCTGCCACTAAAAACCCTTCAATAGGTTTGCCCATACTACCGATACTTCCCATAATAACTCCTTCTAAAAGTTTTGTCGCAATAACAATAACAATTATTGCGAGAGAATGCTATTGCAAGAGAACTAATTTAGAGTAAATGCGAGATTTTTTGATAAAAAGATTTAAATCTATTTTTAAAGCGCTTTTCAACCTTTATGGGTGTTGTTTTAAAAACCCCTAAAAGCCCTTTAACAATTCCACAAATTCCTTAAAAATATAGTGGCTCTCTTTGGGGCCGGGGCTGCTTTCTGGGTGGTGCTGGACAGAGATAATGGGAGCGTTTTTATAACGCACGCCCTCAATGGTGTTGTCAAAAAGATTGCGGTGCGTGATAACAGCGATTTCTTCAATGTCTTCAGGGACGCAATAGTTGTGGTTTTGCGCGGTGATTTCCACGGCGTTTGTTTCTAGGTTTTTAACGGGGTGGTTGCTCCCATGATGGCCAAATTTGAGCTTGTAAGTAGGGTAGCCTTGCGCGATAGAGAGCAATTGATGCCCTAAGCAAATGCCAAACATGGGGATTTTAGCGTCAATGAGTTGTTTGATTTCTCCAATTTCTTGCTGCAAACTCAAAGGATCGCCCGGCCCGTTAGAGAGGAAAATCCCGCTAATTTCTTTTTTTTCATAGGCCTTAATCAGCTCGTTAGCTTTAGTGTGGTGCGGGTAAATAAGGGCTTTTAACCCCACATTTTGAAGCTCGTTTAAGATATTGCCCTTAGCCCCAAAGTCCAACACCGCGATAATTTTATGAGAGGTTTTTTCATCAAAAGGCTTGTAATCTAGGGTTTTGAAATCAAAAGTAGTGCGCTGGTGTGTGATGATTTTTGGCGTGGAAACGCTAGACACTAAGGGGGAGTGAGAAATTTTAGGGGCGTTTTTTAAAATTTCTTCAAGCTTGTTTTTGTCATGCTCTATCGTGGAAGCGACCATCATCAAGCACCCATGATGGCGTAAGGTTTTAATCAAGCTCCTGGTATCAACGCCACAAATCCCTAAAACGCCACGCTCTTTCAAATAAGCGCTCAAGCTAAAATCCGCCCTTGAATTAGAAAAAAATTCGTTGTAATGGCGCGCTAAAACCCCTGCGCATGAAAAAAAGGATTCATCATCTTTAGAATTAGCGCCCACAACCCCAATTTCAGGCATGCTAAAAACCACGAATTGCCCCTTATAGCTAGGGTCGCTAATGACTTCTTGATAGCCGCTCATAGAAGTGTTAAAAACAAGCTCGCCCGCTTGCGTGCCGCTAGCCCCAAAACTTTGCGCTTGCAAAAAAAGCCCGTTTTCTAAATAGAGAGAGACCATTATAAAAAGCCCTTGCGCCTTAATTCTTCTTCATAGAGCCTTTCAAACACCAACTCGTATTCATCGCTCCCTACGGGCAGTTTGCGTTTGTAATGCTTGATTTTTTCATGCACTTCATTTTCAATGCTTTCATACGCTTTAGAATAGGTGTCAATGGATTTGTAAATCAAATTCCTTATCAAATTTTCTGACACGCTAAACATGATCAAATCTTCATCTAAGATTTTATTCAAAATCTGGTGCGACAAATCGTTGCACCTTTCTTCCCAAAACAAATGGAAGCCCTCTTTTTGAGCGATCTGTCTTTTAATCATCCAAAAAAGCTGCCTTTCATCCATCCGCATGAATTCTATCTCATCGGTGTTTTCTTCTAAAAGCTCTCTGGCTTGCTCATCTATGGCGTTTTCTTTTTTAACGCTTTTTTCCAAAATCCCTTCTATCAATTCACACAATAATTCTCTAGGGGCTTTTAATTCTAATAATTTTGAATGGATAAAGTCGTTGGCAATCTTATGGCTTATATGGTTTATATGGGTTAGTTTGAGTCTCATGATTTTTCTCGCGTATTTTATTTATTTTTAGAGTGTATTTTATCGTTTTTTAGATAAAACGCTTTTTAAAGAATTAATTTAATGGCGCACCAAACTATAGGATTGTAGAATTTTATCAGCGTAGATGATTGTAATATCAGGGCGTTTTTTAGAAATCTTAGTGTTAATGAGCCTTAACCTCCCCCCTTCTTTAATGCCATAGAATTGGAGCCTTAAAGCGAGTTGCTTATCGTTAGTGCGGATTTGATGGATGCCCCTTAATTGCAAGGCTATAGCGACTTCTTTGGCTAAGAAATGCCGGTTTAATAATTTTTCATTAGCGCCAGAAATTTTACTCCCCCATAAAAAAAGCGTTTCAGTGAGCATTAAAAGATACAAACTAAAAACGCGCAAATAATATTGCCCCCTAAATTCCTTCAAACGCACCCTAAGGCTATTTAAAACGCTTTTAATGAATAGGGGCAAACCGATTAACGCTAAGGGGGCGAAAGTTCTTAAATCTATCTCTTGACGCATGCTCAAAAGCAACGGGAAAAGCCAACCGCTCGCGCTTATAAAGGCTAGTAACGATGGCTTTTTATCCAAAAGGGCTTTATAGAGCGTATAAGGGTAGTAGAGGAACAATAAGGGCGAATATAAAAGCATGAGTTCTAAGCATGTGTCTATAAAATACCCGCTAGGCAAGCCCTTATTGAAACTCCCGCTAAAAAGAGCGGTATTCACGCCTAAACCCACCAAAGCAAAAATCGTGCTCTTAAAATAGCGTCTTCTCAAAGCGTAGGTAAAAACCCCTAGTAAAAGCGGGATAAACGCGCCGTCTAAAAACGCGCAAGCGCTGAGGGTTAAATAAGGGATTTTTTGGGTTTTGATATACAAATAGCTAACCAAAAGCCCAAGGCTTAACACCAGCACGCTTTTAGCCAGTAAAATCGCAAAGAGATTCACTCCAGGCAACAAAGCGTAAGTCAATACCACATAAAGGGCGTCTTTAGGCTTTTTTAAGATCTTTCGCCCTATCAAATAAAATAAAAACATGTTAATGAGATGAGCGATCAAAAAAGGCAATCTTAAAGCCAAATCGTTTTGGCCTAAAATGGCGGCGCTTTTTTGAGCGATTTGAACAAACCATGCATTGCTATAAAAAAAATCCTTCGCTTCATTGTAGCTGATAGAAATTTCTCCACTCATCAACAGCCCCAAAGCCAGGACTAAAAAAACCATGATAATAAAGACTAAATCGCTTAAATCAAAGCTTCTTGTTTTTTTCTCTGGATAAATAAAATAGCGGAAATATAACAGAGCGCTTTGTAAGGGGCTTAGTTGCATGACTTAAATTTTTTTTAATTCTTTTAAAAGAGCGGGTAAAGCAATGAGTAAACCTGAACATAAAATCAAAACCACCCCTAAAGAGCTTTTAAGATCCAAAAATTTATCGCCCAAATACAGCCCAAACAACAGCCCCCAAACAATGCGGGTGTATTCAATGGGGGCAATGATCCCAGCGGGCGCGTTCATGTAAGCATAAGTTAAGAAATACTGCCCTAAAGTCCCGCTAATCCCTATTAAAGAAATCCATAAAATGTCTTCTTTTCTAGGAATATGAATGCCTGTGGATAAAAAAGGAATATCAATGAACATGCCTATTAATCCAAGAAGGCTCATGCCAAAGGCGAACGCTAAAATCACGGCTTGCTTGTCATAATATTCCCTCAAATCCCTTAAAGTGATATACGCCAAAGACACAAAGATCCCGCTCAATATTCCCATAAGAATTTCAACCGGCCCCACATTTTCCACGCTAGGATCGGAGATCAGCACCACCCCCACTAGCCCGATGCATGCAGAAATTAACGCACTTCTTTTGAGCTTTTCTTTCAAAAGCAAAGGGGAAAGAAGCACCGTATAAATAGGCGCGCATTGCGAGAAAGCCGTCGCTGTAGCGAGCGAAATTTTTTCAATATTATAAAAAAACGCTAGCATGGCTAAACCCCCCACAACGACCCTAAAAGCGAGCTTTCTAAAACCGCCTTGTTTGTAGCTTTTTAAGCGGTAGGGTTTGAAAGGATAAATAAATAAGAGTAAGAGCGTCATGGTAATGGAGCGGTAAAACACGTTTTCCATAGGGGAAAAATAATCCGCTGTGATTTTAACAAACGCGCTCATGATCCCAAAGCATAAATTCGCCAAGAGTATCATTGAAACGCCAAACAAAATGGTATTACGCATGCCTTTTACCCATAAAGATTTTTAGGGTAGTTTAACCTAAAATCTCTAATTAAGACTTAAAGTTTTTAAGCTCTAAAAGCATAAAAGTTGCATTGATTGGTAAAATCATGTTATAACAATGTTCTAGGAGTTTTACCTTTTGTTTTGTCTAGAATCATTCTAGAAGCTTCAGCATTTCAAACTCCTTATAGAAATATGAAAACATAAAAACACGAATCCTTTTTGAAAATAAACTCCTAGACCCTTTTAAAGGGTTTGAACGCCACTAAGAAAACTCTTTTAAGCTTTTCAAGTCTCTTGTTTTGTTAAAAACCCATGCTATGAGGTTCAATCTTATTAGGGAATGGATTTTGCTTAATATTAGCGTAAAATTCAATTTCAGGAAATTCGCATGGCTGTTTCTTCTATCAATCAGTTTGATTCTAACCTCTATGGGCTTTTAAACGCTAAAAGCGCTCCTAAAGAAGACCTAGCTCCTATTGAAAGCGTAGAAAAAGTAGAGCGAGAAAAAAAGGACGCTCCAACAGAAAACCTCCCCTTTGACCCTGACAAGCGAGAGACTTACGGCTTTTTGGTTTTAGAATTGATGAGCGATAGAGAGTATGAGGCTTTTTTAAGGGCCACGGCCGGAATGGATGAGAGCCAGAAACGCTTGGCCGCTCAGTCGCTCTATAGTTTGACGGATTTTTATAACGGGAAATTCTCTAAAGAAGTGGAAAACGCCCCCAAACAACCGGTGAATGGCTTACACAAAAAAGCCTTTCAAACCTTTAACGCCACCAACCACAACGATTTTTTGCAACGCTATCAAAACGCTTACAACAACCCTTCAACCATGGATGTGATCCTTTAAAGATTAGGGTTAATCAAGGATTGATCATCAAAAACGCTTTTTAGCGTTTTGATGATAACCAACGCCCAATGGGATCAAAGCTAAAAATTTCGGTTTAATCCGTTTCTTCCAAACTCTTAAACACTTTGATTAAATCTATATGTTCATCAATGTCATGCACTCTTAAAATGCTCGCTCCATTTTGCAGCGCCATTAAATGCAAACTCAAAGTGCCAGCGAGCCGGTTTTGAACTTCACGCCCGGTGATAAGACCGATCGTGTTTTTACGACTCGCTCCCACCAATAAGGGTTTTTTGAATTTGAGAAAGTGGCTTAAATGCTTGATTAAGGCCAAATTATGCTCTTTTAATTTAGCGAATCCAAACCCAATATCTAAAATAATATCTTGAAGCGCGTATTTTTCTAAAACCTCTAGTTTTTCTTTAAAAAAACGATCCATTTCATCAAATAAATTGTGGTAAAAAACATTTTCTTGCATGTCTTTGGGGGTTTTTTGAGTATGCATTAAAACGCAAGTGGGCTTGTAATCTTTGGCGACTTCTAGCATTTCAGCGCTATTAAAACCGCTCACATCATTAAGGATGGAAAAATAATGCTCTAAAGCCATTTGCGCAGTTGTGGCATGGTAGGTGTCTATGCTGAATTGAGCGCATTGGTAGAGTTTTTGGGATTTGATTTCTAATAAAATTTCTTTTAAGCGATCTTGCTCTATTCTTGGATCAATGATTTCACTCTCTGGCCTTGAACTGGCCGCGCCTATATCAATGAGCGTGATACCCTTTTCTAGCCATTGATAGATTTCTTCAAGCGCTTTTTTGCTACTAAAACGGCTCTTTTCATAGAAACTATCCGGCGTGAGATTCAAGATTGCCATGATCTGTGGGGCGTTAGGCTTAGAGGCTTTGAGGTGGCTTTTTAATTCTTGCGCTAAATGTTTAAGCCCAAAGGGTTGGGAATGGCACTTAACAATAAGGCGTTCTAATTGCTTAGCGCTCACAATCAGAACCCCATCATAAAAAGGCTCTTTAGCTAAAATGCAATCTCTTGGCGTGGCAAAATCGCCCCCAACGCTTATGGCCTCTTGCTTTAAAATCAATGTAGCGCTTAAGGGCAGGCGTTGGATTTCAAAAACAAAGCTAACGCCTTTTTGGTGCATGCGATCTTGCGCGATCTTTTCTGGTCCTATTTTTTGCAGAGCGTTTTTGAGCGCATCAGGGTTAAGGCGTTTTACAATCATGGCGTTTTCTTTTTAGATAAAAGGCTTAAAAGCAGGGGTAAAAGATTGTAGCTGAGCTTGTAATAAGAGCTGTTAGCCTTGATCGCCAAATCAAAGGCTTGCAATTCTTGCTCGTTTAAGGGGATCTTATGCCTGTTAACGCTCTCTAACAAGCTTTCAATCCTTTCTCTCTGATTTTCTCTGGAATCAAAATTTTCTTTGTCTAAATTTTTTAAAAACGCATAAATGTCTTTCAGATCTAGCTTGGATAAATCCAAATCTAAAGGTTTTAGGGGGATTTTTTGGCGCTTGTCTTCTTTGATTAGGCGGGATTTAATGGTGGCTAACACATGGTTTGGGCTTTTAGCGAACATGATAAAACAAACGTTATTCGGGGGTTCTTCTAAGATTTTTAAAAGCGCGTTTTGGGCTTCTACGCCATAACTAGGAGCGGCGATTAAAAAAGCGTTCAGTTCGCTGTGTTTTAGGTGAGCCTTTGAAATCACTTCTTTGGCATGCTCTATTTTAAAATCCTTGTTAAAAGTTTTGATCACCTTTTTGTCTTTTTCAATAATCTCCGTGTAGAATTTAATATGATTTTTAAAAAGGCTTGCGGCCTCTTCTAGGCTCTCTTCAAGATTGTCCGTATAAATAAGGCGGTTGGAGTTTTTCACAGAGTAACCTTATTGTATAGCGCGCTAAAAAGCGCGTTTTCAAAGAGTTTGAAGAGTTGCAATAATTTATAATCTAGCAAGCTATCATGCTCTTTTAAAAGCAAGCAATCTTCTTTAAGCTCTTCAAAAAGCCATAAAAAACTAGGGATTTTACTCAGTAGTAAGGTTTTCAAGCCTTCATTTTCAATTTTCCCAACATGCCAAAACATGGGGTTTTGATAAGTCATCTCTATGGTGGCCAGAGAGAGATTCGCATCGTTTTTGGGGTAGAAAGAAGAAGCGTTAAAATCAATGACGGACAATAAGGGGCGCTCTTTTAAGTCTTTGGGGTTGAGATTAGAAAGAATGTAGTTTAAAAACCAATGCCTAGAAGAATCCGCGCTCACCAACAGCGATCCGCCATTAAGCACATGCGAGATGGTTTGCGCGATGAGTTTGGCGTAGCTTGATCGCTCTAATTCCAACCATCCGCTTTGTTGGGCGATAAACTCCCCTTGATCGCGCGCAAATTCCTTGATCCAGTCGTAGAAATTTTTCATTGATCTAATTGATACACCGCATGCAAGGTTCTAACCGCTAATTCAGCGTATTTAATATCAATCAAAACCGAAATTTTAATCTCGCTTGTGGAAATCATCATGATATTGATATTGTCTTTGGCTAGGGCTTTAAAAGCGACGCTCGCCACCCCAGAATGCGACTTCATGCCCACGCCCACTATGGAAACTTTAGCGATATTTTCATCATAATCAATGGAATCCATTTGCGCTAAAAAGGGCTTTAAGGCTTGCTTGGTTTCTTCTATTTGGGTTTTAACGATCGTAAAATCCAAATCGGTTTTGCCGTCTCTGCCGATCGTTTGGACTATCATATCCACATTAATGCGATATTCCGCTAAAGCACCAAAGATTTCAGCGGCAATGCCAGGCCGATCTTCCACGCCCTCCATGCTCACACGAGCCTGATTCTTATCCAATGCGATCCCACTCACTATAGGGGTTTCCATGCGTTCTCCTTTAAAGTCTTTTTCAGCGACAATGAGCGTGCCTTCGCTATGGTTAAACGAATTGCGAGTCACTAATTTCACGCTGAGTTTTTTGGCTAATTCTACCGAGCGGTTCAATAAAACTTTAGCCCCCATAGAAGCCAGTTCAAGCATTTCATCATAGCTGATTTGCGCGATTTTTTGAGCCTTTTCTTCAATGCGTGGATCAGTGGTATAAACGCCATCCACATCCGTATAGATTTCGCACAAATGCGCTTTTAAAGCCCCGGCCAAAGCGACCGCGCTCAAATCGCTCCCCCCACGCCCTAAAGTCGTTGTTTCGCCTTGAATATCAGCGCCTTGAAACCCAGCGATCACCACAATGTAGTTTTTTTCTAAAAGCTCTGTGATGCGTTTGGTGTCAATGGATTGGATCACAGCGTTTTGAAAATGCGAACTGGTTAAAATGCCCGCTTCTTTCCCGCTCAAGGAAATGGCTCTATGCCCATACCTCTCTAACGCCATGCTCAAAGCCGCGCTTGAAATCCATTCCCCCGTGCTGACAATCCTATCCATTTCTCGCTTGTTAGGGTTGTGGCTAAAATTCTTGCCAAACTCTAAAAGCCTATCGGTTTCGCCACTCATCGCTGAAACCACCACCACCACCTGATGCCCTAATTTAACGCTTTCTAAAACCCTTTGAGCGACATTGTGGATCCTTTCTATGCTGCCCATGCTCGTGCCGCCGTATTTTTGAACGATTAACACCCTATAAATACCCCTCTCTTTTGAAATAAGCGATGACTTGGCGGTACACTTGGCGTTTGAAAGGAACGATTTTTTTAAGCAAATCCTTAAGATGGATGAATTGATAAGCCCTAAATTCTGGCGTGTGATTGTTCAAATCAATGTTGTTAGCATGCTTTAGGCGCACTAAAAAATAGCGTTGTTTTTGCCCGTCAAACGCATAGAATTTATGCTCCATATTGCTTGGGAAATCATAGGCGATCCATCTGGGGTATTGCGCCAAAATCTCTATTTCATTCGTGCCAATTTCTTCTAACAATTCTCTATAAAGCGCTTCTAAAGGGGTTTCGCCCTCATCAATGCCCCCTTGGGGGAATTGCCACGCCCCTTCAATATCTATGCGCTCAGCGATAAAAATTTCGCATGTATTAGGGTAGTCTGGCGACATGATAATGGCCGCAACGTTAGGACGATATTTTTTATGTAGCATAGGTCTTTATTTTAGCTCTTTCTTGTTTGATTAAGATGGTATTATAGTGTATGCTGGCTTTAAGTAGGGTTAAGAATGCCATTAAAATCAAAATTAAGAAAAAAGGGCTTGAAACTCATTTTAATAGCGCCCAAATAACGCTATTAAAACTGAGAGAGTTTATTTGAGAGTGGGGATGTATTTGGCTAAAGCTTTGATGTCTTCATCGCTTAATTTTTTAGCTTGTGCGGTCATGACAGGATTCTTGTTGACACCGCTTTTAAAATCCATAAGATCTTTTTCAATTTCCGCTTCAGTCATCATGTTGACGATTTTGCTTTTGCCTAAAGCTTTCTTTTCAAACTTAACCCCATGGCAAGCGGCACAACTTTTTGCAAGGGCTTTAACATCGGTTGCCATTAAAGCGTTTGCGAACGCCAAAACGCCTAAAGCCATAATAACCTTTTTCATCGTTTGTCTCCTCTACTTATCAAAATGATCTTAAAATGATACAATTACAAGTTTAAGTTTTGCTTAAAGATGAAGTGAAAATGAGAGAAATAAATATGATTTTATACATTCATATCCCCTTTTGTGAAAATAAATGCGGTTATTGCGCTTTCAATTCCTATGAAAATAAGCATGGGCTAAAAGAAGAATACACTCAAGCGTTGTGCCTGGATTTAAAGCATGCCTTAAGTCAAACTGATGAACCAATTGAAAGTATTTTTATTGGCGGCGGCACGCCTAACACTTTAAGCGTGGAGTCTTTTGAAAGGATTTTTGAAAGCATTTACCGCAATGCGCGCTTGAGCTTGGATTGTGAGATCACCACTGAAGCTAACCCCGAATTGATTACTAAAGCTTGGTGTCAAGGCTTAAAAGATTTAGGGATCAACCGCTTGAGTTTAGGGGTGCAAAGTTTTAGGGAGGATAAATTGTTGTTTTTAGAGCGCCAACATTCTAAAAATATCGCCCCCGTGATAGAAACTATTTTAAAAAGCGGGATTGAAAATGTCAGCATTGATTTGATTTATAACACCCCATTAGATAATGAAAACTCTTTAAAAGAAGAACTAAAACTCGCTAAAGAACTCCCTATCAACCACTTGAGCGCTTACGCTTTGAGCGTTGAAAAAAACACGAATTTAGAAAAAAACGCCAAAAAACCCTCAAGCGTGGATTTTGACAATGTGGTAAAAGAGGCTTTAGAGGGCTTTTCTTTCAAGCAATACGAAGTGTCTAATTACGCTAGAAATTATCAAGTCAAGCATAATTTAGCTTACTGGGGGGCTAAAGATTATTTAGGGTGTGGGGCTGGGGCTGTAGGCTGCGTGGCGAATGAGCGCTTTTATGCGAAAAAACTCATAGAAAACTACATTAAAGACCCCCTAAAACGCCAAGTTGAGACGCTTAATAAACAAGACAAGCGCTTAGAAAAGCTGTTTTTAGGCTTGAGGTGCGTGCTAGGGGTTGAGCTTAGTTTCTTAGACGAAAATAAAGTAAAGTTTTTGATTGAAGAAAATAAGGCTTTCATTAAAAATAACCGATTGGTAGCGAGCGATTTTTTCATGGCCGATGAAATGGCTTTGTGGCTGTTATGATTGTGGGCTTTGCTTTAATCAAGCGTTAATGAAAACGCTAAAAAGCGTTTTTTAATGAATGCCTATAAAATTTTTAGCTAAAAACCAACCGATAGCTACCCCAATAAGCCCTAAAATGTTAGTGCCTAAGACATAAGAAATGGCTTCAAGGTATTGGGATTTTTGCAAGAGTTTTAAAGTGTCTAGCCCATAAGAAGAAAAGGTCGTAAAACCCCCTAAAACCCCGGTAACAAAGAAAATCCCAAAATCATCGCCAAAAACTTTTTTGGCAGCCAAATGCCCCATAAAGCCGATGACAAAACACCCTATGAGATTCACGCTAAAAGTCCCTAAAGGGAAACTTTCAAACGTTAAAAATTTACTGGGCATTATTTTGCCCACAAAATACCTCAACGAACTCCCTATAGCCCCCCCTAAAGCGGCCCATAAAAAGACAAGATTCATGCATCATCCTTTAGAAAAACCATTGAGAGCATTATAATTAAGATATTTTTAACATTCCTTAACTTTTCAAATTTAAAGCCAGTTCTAAACACGCTTCTAAGGAGGGCTTTTGAGCTATATAGCTTTGAATGCCTTGTTCTTGTAAATAATGAGCGGTCGTGTTGCCAATGCTTATGGCGGTGTAACTTTTTAAAAATTCAAAATAGTGTAAAAAGGCTTTTACATGGCTTATGGCGGTGAAAATAAGAACGCTCTTTTCTTGGGGTTTCAGGGCGTTTTGTTCGCTTAAAGTCAAATGTTTGAGCTTGTTTTCATAAACAACGGCTTGTTGAAGATTAATGCCATGCTCTAAAAGAATAGTGTCTAAAGGAGAGGCAATCTCTTTTGCCCTGAGATACAAAACGCTTTTTTTTTCCAATAAAGGAAGGATTTCTTTGGCGAACTCTTTGCCATGGGCTTTTTCCCCTATAAAGGCAATTTTAAAATGGTGATCTTGTAGAGTTTTTGCGGTGGGTTCGCTCAAAGCGTAAGCAGGAATGTTTTGTAAAATTTTGAGTTTGGGGCTGTTGTTTAGGGTTTCTAGCAAGGAAAACACCGCATTTTTAGAAGTGAAAATCAAGGCGTTAAAAGGGGTTAAATCCAATTCTAAAGGATAGTAGCGCAATTCATTTAAAATGAGAGTTTTATAGGGGGCGATTCTTTGAGAATGCACCCATACAATCTCCCTCATGCCTAGTTTTTTTTATCGCTCAAAGAGGTATCATCATAGACCATTCTAAAGCCGTATTTTTCAAAATCATAGACATTGCCCTCTAAATAATAGGGCGTATAGCCTAGTTCGTGCATGCTTTTAGCCGCATCTAAAGCCCTGCGACCAGCCCTGCAATGGAGCAACACTTTTTGATCTTTGTGCTGAGATAAAAAATCAGCGAGCTTTTCTTGGTCATTGACGCTGATGAGCGTAGCGTTAGGCAAATGCAATTCTTCATATTCGTCCAACTCGCGTACATCCACGACAATAAAATCATTGAAATTGACTTCTTCTAAACTGATCGCATAATCTTCAAGCATGTTTATCCTTAATTTTTAAAGTAAGGTTATGTTACAATGATTTGATAAATAGGAATGTTTAAGGAGTGCGTGTGGAAGAAAATTATCATGCTTTTTTTACCGAAGCGAGCGGGTTTTTAAACGAGCGGATCTTTAAGGATTATTTACGCCGTTTGGCTTATGGCATTGACGCGTCATGTTATCGTTATATCCCTAAAATAGTCGCTTGGGTGAAGAATGAAGAAGAAGTCCAAAAGCTTTGTGTTTTAGCCAAAAAGCATGGCGTTACATTGACTTTTAGAGCGGCTGGGAGTTCTTTATCAGGGCAAGCGAGCTGTGATGGGGTGCTAGTGGTGGTGGCGCATTTTTTCAAAGACGCTCAAATTTTAAATAACGCTCAAAGCATTCAGCTCTCATGCGGAGTCATAGGAAGCCATGCGAACGCTCTATTAAAACCTTACCATAAAAAAATAGGCCCGGATCCTGCTACGATAAACACCGCTATGATAGGGGGGATTGTCGCTAATAACGCTAGCGGGATGTGTTGCGGGGTGGAGCAAAACAGCTACAAAACCCTAAAATCCTTAAGAGTGATTTTAGCTGATGGCACTCTTTTAGACACGGCCAATCAAGAGAGCGTTGAGAATTTCAAAAACGCGTGCAAAGATTTGATTGAAGGGGTTTTAAACTTAAGAAAAGAAATATTAGAAGATAAAGAATTGCATGCTCTAATCAAGAAAAAATACGAGATCAAAAACACCACCGGCTACAGCTTAAACGCTCTCATTGATTTTGAAGATCCGATTGAAATCATCAGCCACTTGTTCATAGGCTCCGAGGGGACTTTAGGCTTTATTTCAAGCGTGGGATTAGAATGCGTGAAAGACTGCGCTTATAAAACTTGCGCGTTATTGTTTTATGAAAATTTAGAGCAATGCGCCAAAGCCGCTCAAATTTTAGCCGCTTTAAAAGCCAAACAACCTGAAATGATTTCTTCAGCAGAGCTTATGGATTATGCGTGCTTAAAAAGCGTGAAAGGTTTGGAGGGCATGCCTAGCGTGATTTTAGAAATCAAAGAGCCTAACGCATGCTTACTCATTCAAAGCGAAAGCGATGATCCTTTAATTTTAGAAAACAACATGCAAGCGATTTTAAACGCCTTGAGCGCGATACCAGTCGTTTTAGATTCTCAAATCAGCAGTGATCCTAACATTTATCAATCGTGGTGGAAGATCAGAAAAGGCATTTTCCCTATCGCAGCGTCAAAAAGAAAAAGCCAAAGCTCTGTGATCATTGAAGACGTGTGCTTCAGTCAAGAGGATTTTGTAGAGGGGGCAAAAGCGATTGAAGGGCTTTTAAAAAAACATGGCTTTAAGGATAATGGCATTATTTTTGGGCATGCGTTAAGCGGGAATTTGCATTTTGTCGTTACGCCGATTTTAGAAAATGAAGCTGAAAGAAAAGCGTTTGAAAATTTAGTTTCTGAGATGTTTTTAATGGTGAGCAAAAGCTCTGGCTCTATTAAAGCCGAGCATGGCACAGGCAGAATGGTAGCCCCTTTTGTGGAAATGGAGTGGGGAGAAAAAGCCTATAAGATCCACAAACAAATCAAAGAATTGTTTGATCCTAATGGCCTTTTAAACCCTGATGTGATCATCACAAACGATAAAGAAATCCACACTAAAAATTTAAAGAGCATTTACCCTATTGAAGAGCATTTGGACATGTGCATGGAATGCGGGTTTTGTGAAAGGATTTGCCCCAGCAAAGATTTATCTTTGACGCCACGACAACGAATCGTTATCCATAGAGAGGTAGAGCGCTTAAAAGAAAGGGTAAGTCATGGTCATAATGAAGATCAAGTTTTATTAGATGAGCTTTTAAAAGAGTCTGAATATTTAGCGCATGCCACTTGCGCGGTGTGCCATATGTGCTCTATGCTATGCCCTTTAGAAATTGATACCGGAAAGATCGCTTTAAATTATTATCAAAAAAACCCTAAAGGCGAGAAGATCGCTTCAAAGATCCTTAATCACATGCAAACAACCACAAGCATGGCTCGTTTTTCTTTAAAAAGCGCTCGCTTAGTTCAAAATCTCATAGGCCCTCACAACTTAGTGAGCCTGACTAAAGGGATTAAAAAGTTCATCAAGCCCTTCCCTAAAGCCTTTCATTACATGCCCAAAAACAACGCCTATCCTTTAGAAAATAAAACGCTTAAGAGCGAAGAAAAAGTCATTTATTTCAGCACTTGCATCAACCGCTCGTTCGCTCCATCAAACAAAATGGCGGATCAAAGATGCATTCAAGAAGTGTTTGAATCTTTATGCCAAAAAGCCAAAGTTTCTGTGGTGTATCCTAATGGATTGGATGCACTTTGTTGTGGGAAAGCCTTTATCAATTACACCGACTTAACCAAGCAAAACAATGAAAAAAACCATGCGATTTTTTTACAATTAAGCGATGAGGGAAAAATCCCCATTGTTTTAGACCATAGTGCATGTTCGACGCATTTTTTCAAGCAAATGAAAGCTTATAAGGATTTGAAAGTCTATGATTTGAGCGTCTATATTGAAGAAGTTCTAAGCCCTAAATTAAAATTCAACCCCATTAACGAAGACATAGGGCTATACACGATGTGCGCTTTAAAATTAGAAAATAAAGAAGAGTTGTTATTCAATTTGGCTAAAAAATGCACTTTGGGCGAGATTGTTATCCATAAAGAGACGGGTTGTTGCGGCTTTGCGGGGAATAAGGGCTTTTTCACCCCTGAACTCAACGAGAGTGCTTTAAACGGCTTTCAAGAATTTTATCAATCCTATGATCTTAAAAGGGGCTTTTCCACTTCTAGCACTTGCGAAATTGGTTTGAGTGAAAAAACCCAATTTGCTTGGCAGCATATCGCTTATTTAGTGGATGCTTGCACGCTTTAAATGGTGTATAATTAAAGAATTTCTTTAAAGGGTAAAGGCATTGGATAACACTCTCAAACACCTTGCCATTATTATGGATGGTAATGGCAGGTGGGCTAAATTAAAGAATAAAGCTAGGGCTTATGGGCATAAAAAAGGCGTAAAAACCCTTAAAGACATCACGATCTGGTGCGCTAACCATAAGCTAGAATGCTTGACTTTATACGCTTTTTCTACAGAAAATTGGAAACGCCCTAAAAGTGAAGTGGATTTTTTGATGAAAATGCTTAAAAAATACCTTAAAGATGAGCGATCCACTTACTTGGATAACAACATACGCTTCAGAGCGATAGGGGATTTAGAGGGCTTTTCTAAAGAATTGAGAGACACGATCTTGCAGCTTGAAAACGATACCAGGCATTTTAAGGATTTTACGCAAGTTTTAGCCCTTAATTACGGATCTAAAAACGAGCTTTCAAGGGCGTTTAAAAGCTTGCTAGAAAACCCGCCTAGCCATATAAGCCTTTTAGAAAGCTTAGAAAATGAAATTTCTAATCGTTTAGACACGCGCGATTTGCCGGAAGTGGATTTATTGTTACGAACAGGGGGGGAAATGCGCTTGTCTAATTTTTTATTGTGGCAGTCCAGCTATGCGGAATTGTTTTTCACGCCGATTTTATGGCCTGATTTCACCCCTAAAGATTTAGAAAACATCATTAGCGATTTTTACAAAAGAGTGCGCAAATTCGGGGAATTAAAATGCTAGTAGAAATAGAGAATTTGACTAAAACTTATGGGAGTTTAAAAGCGTTAGACAATATCAATTTAAAACTACCCAAACAGCAATTTATAGGGCTTTTAGGCCCTAATGGGGCGGGTAAAACCACTCTGTTAAAAATTTTAGCCGGATTGAATTTGAACTATCAAGGGGAAGTGAAAATTTTAGATCAAAAGATCGGCATAGAGACTAAAAAAAGTGTGGCATTTTTGAGCGATGGCGATTTTTTAGATCCTAAATTAACGCCTTTAAAAGCGATCGCTTTTTACAGGGATTTTTTTAGCGATTTTGATGAATCAAAAGCCCTAAATTTACTAAAACGCTTCAGCGTGCCTTTAAAAAGAGAGTTCAAAGCCCTTTCAAAAGGCATGAGGGAAAAATTGCAGCTGATTTTAACTCTATCGAGAAACGCTTCTTTGTATCTTTTTGATGAGCCGGTGGCTGGGATTGATCCTATCGCTAGAGAAGAGATTTTTGAACTCATCGCTAAGGAATTTAGCCAAAACGCAAGCTTGTTAGTCTCTACGCATTTGGTGGTGGATGTGGAAAAGTATTTAGACAGCGCGATTTTTTTAAAAGAAGCCAAAGTGGTGGCTTTTGGGGGTGTGGGAGAATTGAAAAAAGGGTATAGCAGTTTGGAAGCGGCGTATAAAGAAAGGTTGAAATAAATCAGTAAAGGATTTCCTATTGAGTGATAATATTTTAAGAAATACTAAAAGCGTTTTTTATAATAATATAAAAGATTTTGACGCTAGTTAAATGATAACTTCTTAAAAAAGCGCTCTTTAGGGTTAGGGGGGTTTAGTTTGGGGTTGTAGGTGGAATGAGTTTTACTATTAAAAATAAAATCTAAAGTCATGTCTAATCATAACAGATGGCTTGATTGCTAAAGATTGTATTGTTGCAGATGAAGCCTAAGATTGAATTGCGAGTTATCGCTTTGTTGGTGGTGAGATCTTTAGAAAAAATCTTTTTAGTAATACTTATGTTGAGTTTAGGTTTCGTTGAGTTTAGGTTTCATTAAGTTTAATGGGGTATTAAAATTAGAGATGGTTAGAATTTTTGTCTTATTCTATTTTGGTAGAATATAACTTTTTACAAGGAATTACGCATGAATAATATTTGGTTTCAGTATAAAATTGGCAAGCAACTAGATGAATTAGAAATTGAAGATTCTTTATGTCTTTCTTTATTCAAATCTCTTGAAAATTGTATTAAGTTTAAAAAACTTAGCAATATTGGATTAAAGGAAGCAGAAGTTAAAAGAGATACTGAAATTTTAAGAGAAAAAAATCTTAAAGAAGAGCGTAGGCAAAAAGAAGAGCAAGAAAAAAAATCTCAAGAGAATTTTCAAAAGTTTTTAGAATTTTGCAAACAACAAAATCGTGTTCTTAAAAAATTTGATAACACCAATTTTTCGTTTGAATGCGATGAGCCGGCTACAAAAAAGCCCTTAGAAAACCCTACAAACAACATTCTTAACTCCAATCATCAAAATACACAGCCACAAAACAATACTAAAATGTTTGATTATTTTGATAATCCTATGTTTAGGTATTGAAGTGAAAAAAGCATTATACATAACAAGCAAAATAACTCTTTGGTTATTGGTGCTTTTAGGTGTTTATGCTTTAGTGATCTTTGTTGCACTTAAAACCTATTATCAAAATAAAGGCTATAGTATTTTAACATTTGGAGTAATTATAATGACAGAAGAAACCTATGAAGCCTATCTTGATACGAATATTAAACAATCGGAAGAGATAAGAAATCAAAAGCTTAATAAAGCATTGGAATTGTGCAAACAATCAGGTCTTGTCCTTAGAGCGTTTGACGGCAAAAATTTTTCATTTAAATGCGATAAAACCAATCGCTCCAATAATCCTAACGAAAAGATAGATCCTTAGAATTTGAATTTTTTCTAAAAGATTAAGAGCAAAAAATTAGAAGTTTGAACGCAATTGAAACCTTAATGCCCATACCCACGACTATAACTCCTTTCGTCGTCTATCTCTTGATTGTGTTTTCTATGCTGTATAGTTTTACATGGAATTTCTTTAAAATTTAAGTATAATTGTAAGCATCGCCTAGATGATTCGTGTTTCTTATTGATGGCAAGTTCGTTGAAAAAATAAGTTAGGCTAAGGTAGTGGTTTTTGTGTGATGGCATTTTTTAAATCTGCCCCTAAGAAAATCCTCCTAGCCTTATTAGTGTAGGTTTGTTGAACTTATGCGCATGTAAAAGTAGCGGTCATCTGGGCTTAAAAACAACCACATTGCAGGAAAGACATGAAAGATAACAATAACTATAATGTTTTAATTGTGGGGAATAAGGGGCGAGAGTATGCTTTGGCTCAAAGGCTTCAGCAAGATGAGCGAGTGAATGCTTTGTATTTTTGTTTGGGTAATGGTGGCACTCAAGATTTAGGCGAAAATCTGGAATGCGAACATTACGAGCATATCGTGGAATTAGCCCTGAAAAAACAGATCCATTTAGCCATCATTTCAGAAGAAGAGCTTTTGGTTTTAGGGCTTACAGAGATGCTAGAAAAAGCGGGTATTTTAGTGTTTGGGGCTTCTAAAGAAGCGGCTAAGTTAGAAGCTTCTAAAAGCTATATGAAAGCTTTTGTTAAAGAATGCGGTATCAAAAGTGCGTCTTATTTTGAAACAAACGACTTAAAAGAAGCTTTGAGTTACATTCAAAACGCTTCTTTCCCCTTAGTGATTAAAGCGTTGAATAAAAACACAAGCATTGTCCATCAAGAAGAAGAAGCGATAAAAATCCTTGAAGACGCTTTCAAACAAAGCAATGAGCCTGTGATCATAGAGCCTTTTTTAGAGGGGTTTGAGCTTTCAGTTACAGCACTCATAGCCAATGATGATTTTATCTTGTTGCCCTTTTGCCAAAACTACAAACGCTTATTAGAGGGGGATAACGGGGTCAATACAGGAGGTATGGGGGCCATCGCTCCTGCAAACTTTTTCTCTAATGAATTAGAAGAGAAAATAAAAAATCATATTTTTAAACCCACTTTAGAGAAACTTCAGGCTGACAACACGCCTTTTAAAGGGGTTTTACTCGCTGAAATTGTAATCATAGAAGAAAAGGGTATTTTAGAGCCGTATTTATTGGATTTTAGCGTGCGTTTTAAAGACATTGAATGCCAGACGATTTTACCCCTTTTAGAAAGCTCGCTTTTAGATTTGTGTTTGGCTACAGCCAAAGGGGAATTACATTCTCTTGAATTGGTGTTTTCTAAAGAATTTGTGATGAGTGTGGCGCTTGTTTCTAGGAATTACCCCACTAGCTCTTCGCCCAAGCAAACCCTTTATATTGATCCGGTTGATGAAAAAAAGGGTCATTTGATTTTAGGGGAGGTGGAGCAGGATAATGGCGTGTTTGAAAGCAGTGGGGGGAGGGTGATCTTTGCCATTGGTAGGGGAAAATCCTTATTAGAAGCCAGAAACCATGCTTATGAAATCGCTCAAAAGGTGCATTTTGAAGGCATGTTTTATCGCAAGGATATTGGTTTTAAGGTGTTAGATTTGAAAGAATATTCTTGAAGTTTAAGACAAACCAAAGAGTTTGTCTTGTTTGTTTTTAAATGCGCTCTCCAAATTTAGAAAAAGAAGAAACTGAAATCATAGAAACACTCCTTATGCGTGAAAAAATGCGTTTATGCCCCTTGTATTGGCGCATCTTAGCGTTTTTAACCGATGGTTTGTTAGTGGTGTTTTTATTGAGCGATCTTTTAGGGGCGTGCGATTTTTTGCATTCTTTATACTGGCTGACTAACCCCATTTATCACAGCGCGTTTGTCATAGTGAGTTTTATCATCTTGTATGGCGTTTATGAAATCTTTTTTGTGTGTTTGTGCAAGATGAGTTTGGCTAAATTGGTTTTTAGGATTAAGATTATTGATATTTATTTGGCAGATTGCCCCAGTAGGGCTATTTTATTGAAGCGTTTAGGGTTAAAGATCGTGGTTTTTCTATGCCCCTTTTTATGGTTTGGGGTGTTTAAAAATCCCTATCATAGGGCATGGCATGAAGAAAAAAGCAAAAGTCTTTTGGTGTTGTTTTAATCATGATTTATTGGTTGTATTTGGCGGTCTTTTTTTTGTTGAGCGCATTAGAGGCTAAAGAAATCGCTATGCAACGATTTGACAAACAAAACCATAAGATTTTTGAAATCCTTGCGGATAAAGTGAGCGCTAAAGACAATGTGATAACCGCATCAGGGAATGCGATCTTATTGAATTATGATGTGTATATTCTAGCGGACAAGGTGCGTTATGACACTAAAACCAAAGAAGCGTTATTAGAGGGGAATATCAAGGTTTATAGGGGCGAGGGTTTGCTCGTTAAAACCGATTATGTGAAATTGAGTTTGAATGAAAAATATGAAATCATTTTCCCCTTTTATGTCCAAGACAGCGTGAGCGGAATTTGGGTGAGTGCGGATATTGCTAGCGGGAAGGATCAAAAATATAAGGTTAAAAACATGAGCGCTTCAGGGTGCAGCATTGATAACCCCATTTGGCATGTCAATGCGACTTCAGGCTCATTCAACATGCAAAAATCGCATTTGTCTATGTGGAATCCTAAGATCTATGTCGGTGATATTCCTGTATTGTATTTGCCCTATATTTTCATGTCCACGAGCAATAAAAGAACTACTGGGTTTTTATACCCTGAGTTTGGCACTTCCAACTTAGACGGCTTTATTTATTTGCAACCCTTTTATTTAGCCCCCAAAAACTCATGGGATATGACCTTTACCCCACAAATCCGCTATAAAAGGGGTTTTGGCTTGAACTTTGAAGCGCGCTACATTAACTCTAAAGACGACAGGTTTTTATTCAACGCGCGCTATTTTAGGAATTACACCCAATACGTCAAACGCTATGATTTGAGGAATCAAAATATCTATGGTTTTGAATTTTTAAGCTCCAGCAGGGACACTTTACAAAAATACTTTCATCTTAAGTCTAATATTGACAACGGGCATTACATTGACTTTTTATACATGAATGATTTGGACTATGTGCGTTTTGAAAAGGTTAATAAGCGTATCACAGACGCCACGCACATGTCTAGGGCGAATTATTATTTGCAAACAGAAAACAATTATTACGGCTTGAATATCAAGTATTTTTTAAACCTGAATAAAATCAACAATAACCGCACTTTCCAATCTGTCCCTAATTTGCAATACCATAAATATTTAAATTCTTTGTATTTTAGGAATTTATTGTATTCGGTGGATTATCAGTTTAGAAACACCGCAAGAGAGATCGGCTATGGCTATGTGCAAAACGCTTTGAATGTGCCGGTGGGCTTGCAATTTTCTTTGTTTAAAAAGTATTTATCTTTAGGGCTTTGGAACGATCTCCAACTATCTAATGTGGCTTTAATGCAATCTAAAAATTCCTTCGTGCCTACGATCCCTAATGAATCAAGGGAATTTGGGAACTTTGTGTCTTCAAATTTTTCCATGTATGTCAATACGGATTTAGCCAGAGAATACAACAAACTTTTCCACACGATCCAATTGGAAGCGATTTTCAACATCCCTTATTACACCTTTAAAAACGGCTTATTTTCTCAAAACATGTATGCTTTAAGCGCGCAAGCTTTAAACAGCTACACTTCGCCTTTATTGAGAGATTATGATTATCAAGGGCGTTTGTATGACTCGGTGTGGAATCCTAGCAGTATTTTACCTATCAATGCGAGCAATAAGACGGTGGATTTAACCCTAACGCAATACCTTTATGGCTTAGGGGGGCAAGAGTTATTGTATTTTAAAATATCGCAACTCATCAATCTTGACGATAAAGTTTCGCCCTTTAGAATGCCATTAGAGAGCAAGATCGGGTTTTCGCCCTTAACGGGATTGAATATCTTTGGGAATGTCTTTTATTCGTTTTATCAAAACCGCTTAGAAGAAATTTCTGTGAACGCCAATTACCAACGCAAGTTTTTAAGCTTTAACCTCTCTTATTTTTTAAGAAACAATTTTAGCAGTGGGATTAATAGCATTGTAGAAAATCCTGCGGATTATTTAAAGGCGGGTTTTAGCAACGACTTTGGCTATTTTTCCATGAGCGCGGATGTGGGTTATGACATTAGAAACAATGTGGTTCTAAGTTGGAATGTGGGGATTTATAAAAAAATCCGTTGTTTTGGGATTGGCTTTCAATTCGTCAACCAACGACGCCCTATTCTCACCGGCGATCCCAACCAACCTATAAGAGTGTTTGAAAATAACTATGTTAAGTTAGAATTAGACTTTTCACCGATCACTAAAACCAATGTAACTTACCGCTCTTTACAGCGTAAGTAAAAAAGGAATAGATTTGAATACGGACTTTAGCCATATCACCGATATAGAGAGCATGCGTTTTATTAATGAAGAAGACGCTTTAAACAAATTGATTAATGAAATCCACACGCGCCACATTGATTTAAAAGATTCCATCATGCTCGCTTTGAGTTTTAACGCTCTGTATTTAGCTCACGCTTTAGCGCAAAAATTTGGAGCGACTTATGATATACTTTTTTTAGAACCTATCCTAGCCCCTTTAAACTCAAAATGCGAGATCGCTTTAGTGAGTGAGAGCATGGATATAGTGATGAATGAAAGTTTGATCAATTCTTTTGACATCACTTTAGATTATGTTTATGGGGAAGCCAAGCGGGCTTATGAAGAAGACATTTTGTCTCACATCTATCAGTATCGCAAAGGCAATGCGATCAAAAGCTTGAAAGATAAAAATATTTTTATCGTAGATAGGGGGATTGAAACCGGGTTTAGAGCAGGGTTAGGCGTGCAAACTTGCTTGAAAAAAGAATGCCAAGACATTTATATTTTAACCCCCATTCTCGCGCAAAATGTCGCTCAAGGCTTAGAAAGTTTGTGCGATGGGGTGATTAGCGTGTACCGCCCTGAATGTTTTGTCTCTGTGGAGCATCATTATAAAGAACTCAAGCGATTAAGCAATGAAGAAATTGAAAAATACTTGGGCGCTAACAACGCGCCTAATTTAAAAAAGGAACATTAAATATGGATTTTATCACCATCAATTCTAGCAACAAAACCGAAGAATTCGCTCTCAAACAAGTGGCCAAACAAGCCACCAGCTCTCTTTTATATCGCTTAGGAAAAACCATCATTTTAGCGAGCGTGTGCACAGAAAGAGAGCCTGTGAGTGAAGATTTTCTGCCTTTAGTGGTGCAGTTTTTAGAAAAATCTTATGCAGCCGGTAAAATCCCGGGCGGTTTTGTTAAAAGAGAAGGTAGGGCACAAGATTTTGAAATCTTAACCTCTAGGCTCATAGATAGGACTTTACGCCCTTTATTCCCTAAAGATTACCGCTACCCTACCCAAATCACTTTAATGGTTTTAAGCCATGATATTGAAAATGACTTGCAAGTCTCTGCTTTAAACGCCGCTTCAGCCGCTCTCTTTTTAGCCCATATCGCTCCTATTAAAAGCGTGAGTGCTTGCAGGATTGCTAGGGTGGATAACGAATTTATCATTAACCCTAACACAAGCCTTTTGAATCAATCCAGTTTGGATTTGTTCGTGTCCGGCACAAAAGAGAGTTTGAACATGATAGAAATGCGCTCTTTGGGGCAAAAATTAAACGCTTTAGAAGAGCCTTTAATGCTAAAAGCTTTAGAATTGGCTCAAAAAAGTTTAAAAGAAACTTGCACGCTTTATGAAGAGGTTTTCACGCCTCACCAAAACGAGCTGCTTTTTAAAGAAAGCCAAGGAATAATTTTTAATGAAAGGCTGTTAGATTTATTAAAAAATCAGTATTTTAATGAAATCATCAAAGGCATTGAAAGCTCTGCTTTGAGCGAGCGAGAAAATGTTTTCAATGAAATTGCCAGAAAAATCAGTGAAGCCCACTCAGAATTTGGTTTAGAAGAAATTGAATGGTCTTTAGAAAAAGTGAAAAAAACCGAGATCAGGCGCATGATCATTAAGGATAAAATCCGCCCGGACAAGCGCGCGTTAGAAGAAGTGCGGCCCATTTCTATAGAGAGCGGTTTGCTCCCTATGGCGCATAGCTCTATTTTATTCACTAGGGGGCAGACTCAAAGCCTGGTCGTGGGGGTTTTAGGCACGGATAATGACGCTCAAACCCATGAGAGTTTGGAGCATAAAACCCCTATAAAAGAACGATTCATGTTCCATTACAATTTCCCTCCTTTTTGCGTGGGCGAAGCGAGCTCTATTGGCGCGACTTCAAGGCGCGAATTAGGGCATGGGAATTTAGCCAAAAGAGCCTTAGAAACGAGCATTAAAAATAAAGAGCAGGTGATACGATTGGTTTCTGAGATTTTAGAAAGCAATGGTTCAAGCTCAATGGCGAGCGTGTGCGCAGGTTCTTTAGCCCTTTATGCAAGCGGTGTGGAGATCTATGATTTAGTCGCTGGGGTGGCTATGGGCATGGTGAGTGAAGGGCAAGATCACGCCATTTTAAGCGATATTAGCGGCTTAGAAGATGCAGAAGGCGATATGGACTTTAAGATTGCCGGGAATTTAGAAGGCATTACGGCCATGCAAATGGATACCAAAATGAGCGGTATCCAATTGGAAATCTTATACCAGGCCTTACTCCAAGCCAAAAGGGCGCGAGAACATATTTTAAAAATCATGCATGAAGCGAAAGAAAAGATTGTGATCAATTTTTCGCATTTGCCCATGACTGAAATTTTTAATGTCGCGCCGGATAAAATTATAGAAATTATCGGTCAAGGGGGGCGTGTGATTAAAGAAATAGTAGAAAAGTTTGAAGTTAAAATTGATTTGAATAAACCGAGTGGTGAAGTGAAAATCATGGGGAATAAAGAGCGTGTTTTAAAAACTAAAGAATTTATTTTAAATTATTTGCATTCTTTAGATCAAGAATTAGAGCAATACGCTATTGATGAGGTGTTAGAAGCTCAAGTGAAGAGAATCGTGGATTTTGGGGCGTTTTTAAGCTTGCCTAAGGGGGGTGAAGGCTTGTTAAGAAAGCAAAACATGGACAGGTGTCAAGTGGTTTTAAAAGAAGGCGATAGTATCAAATGTAGGGTGATTAGTTTCAATAAGGGTAAAATCGCTTTAGATTTGGCTTAAAATTTTAAAAAGCGTTTTTTAAAAGCGTTTTTAAGCTAGTTTGTAGTAAAATAAATTCTTGCTTGTATTTTTGAAAGTAGAGGAACGATTCGAAATGAAAATCAAGCCTAATTTTTGAAACGGAGTGCGAAAATGAAATTTTTAGCGTTATTTTTTCTGGCTTTAGCGGGCGTTGCTTTCGCTCATGATGGTGGAATGGGTGGGATGGATATGATTAAATCTTATTCTATCTTAGGGGCAATGATCGGTTTAGGGATTGCCGCTTTTGGTGGGGCGATCGGCATGGGGAATGCGGCCGCAGCGACCATTACAGGCACAGCGAGAAACCCAGGAGTGGGCGGTAAATTGCTCACAACCATGTTCGTGGCCATGGCGATGATTGAAGCGCAAGTGATTTATACTCTAGTGTTTGCTATTATCGCTATTTATAGTAACCCATTCTTAAGTTAAGGGTTTTTTGTTGGGCTAAATTATTGCTTAAAAAGCATGATTTAGCTATAATATCTGTTTTAAATTTTTAGCACTGGTGGTGGAATTGGTAGACACGCCATCTTGAGGGGGTGGTGGGAGCAATCTCGTGCGAGTTCGATTCTCGCCCAGTGCACCATTAAGTTTCTTTAAGGAATAAGTGGGTATAATCTCACACTTTGCTCTATATACGCCGAAGTGGTGGAATTGGTAGACACGCTAGACTCAAAATCTGGTGGGAGCAATCCCGTGTCGGTTCGAGTCCGACCTTCGGCACCACTACTAGTAATTTTTTTCAATCTGCTTTTTATTTTTTTCGTTTAAAATAGTTTTATCCCAAATAAATGCCAAATGAATGATGGATTAGTGGGTTTTTTAAGCCTTTTTTAAAGGGTTGTTAAGAGAATTTGAAAAAATTAAAAAAGAGAGCGTTTTACTCTATTAATTTTACTCCATTAAAAGGAGTGTGAGTTTGTGTATAATGGCAAGAAAAATTTATCAAGTTTTATTGGAATGGATGAGAAAAATCTGCTTAAGTCATGTTGATTCAAATATATTCCAACCGGAGACTCTGTCATGCTAGATCTGTCTTATAGCCTGGAGCGTGTCTTGCAAGAAGACCCGGCAGCTAGGAATAAGTGGGAGGTGCTCTTGCTTTATCCGGGCATTCATGCACTGCTTTGTTACCGCCTAGCGCATGCGTTGCACAAGCGGAGGTTTTACTTCATTGCGCGCGCGCTTTCTCAGTTAGCGCGTTTTATCACTGGGATAGAAATCCACCCGGGCGCTAAGATTGGGAGAGGGCTTTTTATTGATCATGGCATGGGTGTGGTGATTGGTGAGACCACAGAGATTGGAGATGATGTTACCATTTATCATGGCGTAACTCTAGGGGGAACGGGCAAGTTCAAGGGCAAGCGCCACCCTACTTTAGGCAACCGAGTGGTAGTGGGGGCAGGGGCTAAGGTCTTGGGCGCGATTTGCGTGGGCGATGATGTGAAGATTGGGGCTAATGCGGTAGTGCTTTCAGATTTACCCACAGGTTCTACGGCTGTGGGTGCTAAAGCTAAAACCATCACAAAGGATTGTTGATTTTAGATAAGCGGTTGAGCTAATTTGCGCGATGTGGGTTATTTTGAGGTAAATTGATCAATGAGACTGATTTTATGAGAGTTAAGCGGGTTTGTTATTAAGCTATTTTTTAGGGATTTTGTGATAAAATACTCAAATACTCAAATACTCAAATACTCAAATACTCAAATACTCAAATAAGGTTTATCTGTTAGTTAGGCTATAGACTAGACTGGTAGTTTGATGTTGGGTATATCACAATTTATATTTTAGGAGGTTTATAATGGCGATTGTAGTTAAAGTCGTTAATGGCAAAATACAGGAATTTGAGAATGGTATCCATAAGAGAACTTATGGTAGTAATATTGTAGCTGCAGATACTGATGGGCATATTGTTGCTGCTGTTACTGCAAAGGGTAAGGTAGAAGAATTTGAGAATGGTATCCATAAGGGAACTTATGGTAGTAACGCTATTAATGTGCAAGTTTCAGGTGGTGTAGTGGCTGTAACCACATCAAAGGGTAAAGTGGAAGAATATAAGAATGGTAGTTATAAAAGAACCTACTAGAAAATAGGGTAATAGCGGCAAAAGCTTTGATGCATTCAGCTAGTGGGGGTGTCGCTGTTTTTCTAGCGGTGTTTTAATGAGCAGTTGCGATAGAAAAAGTCTTTGTTTATAATAGGGGGTTGTCTCGTTGTTTTAATGAAGCGATTGGTAGAGCGTGCGGTATTAAAAAAACGATCATTGTTTCACATAGGATTGATTAGTTGGTTTTAAGATTATTTTAATCGTGGGGGTTAGGACTTATTCATAATCAAGTTATGTTACAATACATAAAATTTAATTTTAATAATAGCCATACTTATTTTAAAGAAGCATACAAACACAGATCAATGAACTACATCGGCTCTAAATACAAGCTCATTCCCTTTATTAAAGAAAATATCCATGCGGTTGTAGGGGACAACCTTTCTGGTGCGATTTTTTGTGATCTATTCGCTGGGACGGGCATTGTGGGGCGCGCGTTTAAAAAGGCTGTCCATAAAATCATCGCTAATGATTTGGAATATTATAGCTTTGTTTTGAATCAAAATTATATCGGCAACATTCAAGAAATCCCTAATAAAGAAGAGCTTATTGATGAAATTAATAGCGTTGCTTTAAAAAAAGGCTTTATTTATTCGCATTATTCTTTAGGGGGGGGTTCAAGGCAGTATTTTAGCGAAACAAACGCTCAAAAAATTGATGCGATGCGTTTAAAAATTGAAGAGCTTAAGCTTTCTCAAAACATTGATAATTGCGCGTATTATTTTTTGCTCGCATCGTTATTAGAAAGTGCGGACAAGGTGGCTAACACCGCTTCAGTTTATGGGGCTTTTTTAAAACGCCTTAAAAAAAGCGCTCAAAAAGAACTCATCTTAAAAGGCGCTCATTTTGATTTGAGTTTAAACGCTAACGAAGTGTATCAGCAAGACGCTAGCGAGTTGATCGGAAAGATTTCAGGGGATATTTTGTATTTAGATCCCCCTTACAATGCGAGGCAATACGGGGCGAATTACCATTTATTAAACACGATAGCTGCTTATACGCCCTTTACTCCAAAAGGCAAAACCGGATTGCCCAGTTATCAGAAATCCTCTTTTTGCTCTCGTTCTCAAATCTTAAACGCTTTTGAAAATTTAATCAAAACAGCGCGATTCAAATACATCTTTTTAAGCTATAACAATGAAGGGCTTATGAGTGAGACAGAGATTAAAAATATTTTAAAAAAATACGGCACTTACTCCTTAATGACCAAAACCTACATGCGTTTTAAAGCGGATAACAAACACGCCCATAAAGCCGTGCACACCAAAGAGTGTTTGCATATTCTTATCAAATAAGAGTCAAGATAGCCCAACCTTTAAAGGGCAAAAATAATCGCTTAAATACCGCTTGAATAAGGTAAAATGAATCCAAAATAAGCCTATAAAAAAGGGGAAATCATGGCGCTTGAAGTGGTTTTATGGGATTTTGATGGCGTGATTTTTGACAGCATGCATTTAAAAAGTGAAGGGTTTAAGGCGTTGTTTCAAAAGCATGGCAACAAGAATCAAGAGAGTTTGAAGCAATTTGAAGTTTATCATTATCAAAGTGGGGGGATTTCAAGGAATGAAAAAATCCAATATTTTTATAACGAGATTTTAAAAACCCCTATCGCTCAAGAAGAAGTGGATGCGTTAGCCCTAGAGTTTGGCGTTATTATAGAACAAAAGCTTTTTGATAGGGGGCATTTGAATAGCGAAGTGATGGCGTTTATTGATAAGCATTATAAAAATTATATTTTCCATATCGCTTCAGCGGCCTTGCATAGCGAATTGCAAGTGTTGTGCGAGTTTTTAGGGATCGTTAAGTATTTTAAGAGCGTTGAAGGGAGTCCGCCTAATAAACCTAAAATCATCGCTAATATCATTCAAAAATACGCCTACAACCCAAGCCGCATGCTAATGATAGGCGATAGCGTCAATGACTATGAAAGCGCTAAAGCTAATGAAGTGGCGTTTTTGGGTTACAACAGCAAGGTTTTGAAAAATTTAGTGGGGCAAGATGGCTATCAAGGGAAGTATTTAGAGAGCTTTAAAGGGTTTGATTTGCAAAATTTCATGAAAGAGTGAAGCTGCTTGATTAGCCAAGCTTGTCTTTGTGCTGGCTCATGTCAATGATGACTTCACAGCGTTCAATCGTGCTTAAGCGGTGGGCGATAACGATTAGGGTTTTATCTTTGGCGATTTGATAGATTTCATCCATGATTTTACTCTCGGTTTCATTGTCTAGGGCTGAAGTGGCTTCATCTAAAACCAAAATTTCAGGGTTATCGTATAAGGCTCTTGCAATGCCTATGCGCTGTTTTTGACCGCCGCTAAGCTTAGCGCCCCCTTCGCCCACTTGGGTTTTAAGGCCCTCATGCTCGCATAAAAAATCATAAATATGAGCCATTTTGCACACCTTAATCAAGCGTTTTTCATCTATAGCGCTCCCAAAAGCGATATTATCCCCCACAGTGCCATCAAAAAGGTAAATATTTTGGGGGATATAGCCTATTTTTTTACGCCATGAGCGCCTGTTTTCGTTGGTTAAAAGGGTGTTATCAATAAAAATTTCCCCACTTTTAGGGTAGGTAAGCCCCATAATAATATCCGCCAGCGTGGATTTTCCGCACCCGCTATGGCCTATGAGAGCGACTTTTTGACCTTTTTGAATGGTGAGGTTGAAATTTTTTAAAACCGGGTGTTTTGACTTATAAGCGAATGAGATGTTTTGAAGAGTGATTTTTTTATTAAAGTCTAAAGGGACTAAATCCTCTTCAACGATGGTTTTAGTAAGGCTTTTAAAAACAATGTTAGTCGCAAGCTGGTTGTAAGCGATTTCATTGTATTGATTCAAAACGCCAGTAACAGAAGGGAGCGTGCGATAAAGCGCTAAAGCATACATAGAAATGGTAGGAAGCACCATTTTAGCTTCGCCGTATTTGAATAAAATGTAAGCGACCGCTAAAATCAACAAACTAAAACCCACCGTTTCTAATGAATACCTGGGGACCACTTGTAAAGTGGCGTAAATGATCTCAGTGTCATGGGCTTTACGGCTATTTTCTCCAAAAAGCTTGTGGGCTTCTTCGTGGTTGTCTTTGAGTTTAGTGATTTTGAAATTGCTGAAAAATTTGGAAAAAACTTTAAGCGTTTGCGCCCTAGATTTTGCCGCTATCTCGCCCTTTTTTTGAATAAGAATGGTGATTTTTTTAGTGATGATAAAAATTTGTATAGAGATGATTAGAGTGAATACAAGCGTTAACTTCCAGTTAGTGATTAATAGCGTGGAATAGAAAAAAACGATCACGGTTAATTCGGTGAGTAGATTCAAAAAAGCGTTAAAGCTCATAAACATGCCATCCGCTTTATTATTGATAATGTCTCTTAAAGAATCCAAGTTGTGGTTAAGGTGGGAGAGGTAGTTGCTTTTAATGTGCTGTAAAAAAAGTTGTTGCTTGATTTGATAGGCTTTTTTATTGGAAAAACGCCCTTTCAAATAAGCGAAGGACACCCCATAAAACATCCTGAACAAATAAATCCCCACCAAGCAAAAACTAAAGAAATACATAAGGCGAACGGGAGATGAAAAATGGAAAAAATCATAGACCATTTTCCAGTCTTTATCGTCTAAAGCCCTACTAGGATCGGAAGCGAGAGTGATAAAAGGCATTAAGAGAGTTAGAGACATCACTTCCACAAAAGAAGAAAAAACAGCCATCAGCACAAGCAGGAAAAAAACCATTTTTTCCTTGAAAGTGATGAGCATGTAGATTTGCTTTAAAGAACGCAAAAAGTATTTTAAAGTAGAAATTTTATGTTTTTTTTTCGCCATAATTTAAGTGTCCATAAATTCTTTTATATGTAATAAGCTTGAGCTGTATTAAGCCAAATTGAGCTAGATTATAGCTAAATTTTAACCATGCTCTGTGCATACGAATAATTTAGCTTTCTGTCATCATTTCTTGACAAGTCAAGTATAAAACTGCTATAATCCCAAGTCTTTGATTATTTTAGTTGCTGGCTTAGCTCAGTTGGTAGAGCAGCTGCCTTGTAAGCAGCAGGTCGGGGGTTCAAGTCCCTTAGCCAGCTCCAGTTGAAATGTTATTGTGCAAAGTTTTTGGTGAGATACTCAAGTGGCCAACGAGGGCAGACTGTAAATCTGCTGACTATGTCTTCCGTGGTTCGAATCCACGTCTCACCACCATTTTGTTTTATAGATGCGGGAATAGCTCAGTTGGCTAGAGCATCAGCCTTCCAAGCTGAGGGTCGCGGGTTCGAGTCCCGTTTCCCGCTCCATTTTTAGGATAACATTTTAGTTTTTGAGACGCCTATATAGCTCAGAGGCAGAGCACTTCCTTGGTAAGGAAGAGGTCGGCGGTTCAATTCCGCTTATAGGCTCCAGTTTATAATCTCTTGAATGGCGATAAGACAAAAATGTCTTAAATTTTGTGGTAGCATTTAGGAATACTTAGGATTTTGTTTAGTATAATTCTAAAATCCATTTCAAAAAATTAAGGAGAAATACAAATGGCAAAAGAAAAGTTTAACAGAACTAAGCCGCATGTTAATATTGGAACCATTGGGCATGTAGACCATGGTAAAACGACTTTGAGTGCAGCGATTTCAGCGGTGCTTTCTTTGAAAGGTCTTGCAGAAATGAAAGACTATGATAATATTGATAACGCCCCTGAAGAAAAAGAAAGAGGGATCACTATCGCTACTTCTCACATTGAATATGAGACTGAAAACAGACACTATGCGCATGTGGATTGCCCAGGACACGCTGACTATGTAAAAAACATGATCACCGGTGCGGCACAAATGGACGGAGCGATTTTGGTTGTTTCTGCAGCTGATGGTCCTATGCCTCAAACCAGGGAGCATATCTTGTTGTCTCGTCAAGTAGGCGTGCCTCACATCGTTGTTTTCTTAAACAAACAAGACATGGTAGATGACCAAGAATTGTTGGAACTTGTGGAAATGGAAGTGCGCGAATTGTTGAGCGCGTATGAATTCCCTGGCGATGACACTCCTATCATAGCGGGTTCAGCTTTAAGAGCTTTAGAAGAAGCAAAGGCTGGTAATGTGGGTGAATGGGGTGAAAAAGTGCTTAAGCTCATGGCTGAAGTGGATGCCTATATCCCTACTCCAGAAAGAGACACTGAGAAAACTTTCTTGATGCCGGTTGAAGATGTGTTCTCTATTGCGGGTAGAGGAACTGTGGTTACAGGTAGGATTGAAAGAGGTGTGGTGAAAGTAGGCGATGAAGTGGAAATCGTTGGTATCAGAGCTACACAAAAAACGACTGTAACCGGTGTAGAAATGTTTAGGAAAGAGTTGGAAAAAGGTGAAGCCGGCGATAATGTGGGCGTGCTTTTAAGAGGAACTAAAAAAGAAGAAGTAGAACGCGGTATGGTTCTATGCAAACCAGGTTCTATCACTCCGCACAAGAAATTTGAGGGAGAAATTTATGTCCTTTCTAAAGAAGAAGGCGGGAGACACACTCCATTCTTCACCAATTACCGCCCGCAATTCTATGTGCGCACGACTGATGTGACTGGCTCTATCACCCTTCCTGAAGGCGTAGAAATGGTTATGCCTGGCGATAATGTTAAAATCACTGTAGAGTTGATTAGCCCTGTTGCGTTAGAGTTAGGAACTAAATTTGCGATTCGTGAAGGCGGTAGGACCGTTGGTGCTGGTGTTGTGAGCAATATTATTGAATAATATTAGCAAAAAGAGTTACCATAAAGGGTCATTATGAAAGTTAAAATAGGGTTGAAGTGTTCTGATTGTGAAGACATCAATTACAGCACAACCAAGAACGCTAAAACTAACACTGAAAAACTGGAGCTTAAGAAGTTCTGCCCAAGGGAAAACAAACACACTCTTCATAAAGAAATCAAATTGAAGAGCTAGTTCTTTCTTTTGTGTTGTGATTTAAAAGGAGGGGAGGTTAGGTCAGTAGCTCCAATGGTAGAGCGTCGGTCTCCAAAACCGGTTGTTGGGGGTTCGAGTCCCTCCTGGCCTGCCATCTACTAATTTATTCTATCAAATTTTTGTTTCAATTGGATTGTTTTTGAATTTTTTAATTTTAGTTTAAGCTATTTTGGATAAAATTGAAAATTCTTTTAATGTATAAATGTATTAAGTTTAGGTGAGGGCGAAAAGAAACTATGGATAAATGGCTCATGCAATATAAATTAGCTAGAGAAGAGCTTTCTAAAGTGATATTTCCTATTAAGGAGCAGATACGCAACGCGCTTGTTTCTGTTTTGGTGGTGGTGAGTGCTATCACGTTGTTTTTAGCTTTGTTGGATTTTTCTCTGGGGGCTTTTATCTCTAGTGTTCTATAGGTTGGTGGCTTTAAATAAGGAGAATAATGATGGATTGGTATGCTATACAAACTTATTCAGGGAGCGAGCAGTCCGTTAAGAAAGCGATTGAGAATCTAGCGAACGATCATAATATAAGAGATAGGATACAAGAGATCATTGTGCCTACTGAAGATATTATAGAGGTTTCTAAAAAAAGCAAGACGAAAGTAACGGAACGAAGCCTTTATCCTGGGTATGTTTTTATTAAGGTGGATTTGGATACGGTTTTGTGGCATAAGATACAATCTTTGCCAAGAGTGAGCCGTTTTATTGGAGAAAATAAAAAGCCAACCCCATTGAGTGAAGCGGATATTGGGCATATTTTAGAAAAAATGAATAACCGAGCAGCCCCCAAGCCAAAAATCTTTTTTGAGCAAGGCGAAGTGGTGCGCGTGGTGGAAGGTCCTTTTGCGAACTTTACCGCTACGGTGGAAGAGTATGATGTGGAACACCGCAAGCTCAAGCTCAATGTTTCTATTTTTGGTAGGAACACTCCAATAGAGATTTTGCATTCGCAAGTGGAAAAAATTATATAACTTTAAGGAGAAAACATGGCTAAAAAAGTAGTCGGAGAAATCAAACTTCAAATCCCTGCCGGTAAGGCAAACCCTTCACCTCCCGTAGGGCCAGCGTTGGGTCAAAGAGGGGTTAATATCATGGAATTTTGTAAGGCTTTTAATGAGAGAACTAAAGACATGGGGAGTTTTAATATCCCGGTCATTATCACGGTTTATCAAGATAAGAGTTTTACCTTTATCACTAAAAAGCCTCCGGTAACCGATTTGATCAAAAAAGCTTCTGGGGTTGAAAAAGGTTCTGACAACCCACTCAAAAATAAGATCGCAAAGCTCACCCACAAGCAAGTGGAAGAGATTGCGCAATTGAAAATGGAAGATTTAAACACAAGCACCATGGAAGCGGCCAAAAAAATCGTTATGGGTAGTGCTAGGAGCATGGGCGTAGAAGTTGTGGATTGATTGGGTTTTGTTGGAATTGAAAGAAATTTTTAAGGATTAGAATCGTGGCAAAAAAAGTATTTAAAAGATTGGAAAAACTTTTTTCTAAAATTCAAAACGATAAAGCGTATGGCGTAGAGCAAGGCGTAGAGGTGGTTAAATCCCTCGCTTCAGCCAAATTTGATGAAACCGTGGAAGTAGCGTTAAGGCTAGGGGTTGATCCAAGGCATGCGGATCAAATGGTGCGCGGTGCGGTGGTGCTTCCTCATGGAACAGGGAAAAAAGTAAGAGTGGCCGTTTTTGCAAAAGATATTAAGCAAGATGAAGCCAAAAACGCTGGGGCTGATGTCGTTGGCGGAGACGATTTGGCTGAAGAAATCAAAAATGGTCGTATTGATTTTGACATGGTGATCGCAACGCCTGATATGATGGCGGTTGTCGGTAAAGTGGGTAGGATTTTAGGCCCTAAAGGTTTGATGCCAAACCCTAAAACCGGGACCGTTACGATGGATATTGCTAAAGCGGTTAGTAACGCTAAAAGCGGTCAAGTGAATTTCAGGGTGGATAAAAAGGGCAATGTTCATGCCCCTATTGGTAAGGCGAGTTTTCCTGAGGAAAAAATCAAAGAAAACATGCTTGAGTTGGTTAAAACGATCAACCGCCTAAAACCCAGTAGCGCAAAAGGCAAGTATATTAGAAACGCCGCTCTTTCGCTTACCATGTCGCCTTCAGTGAGTTTGGACGCACAGGAATTGATGGATATTAAATAGCGTTAGGAGTTTTTAATCTTAGGCTGAAGATCGCAAGAGCTAAAAAGCTTAAAAATTCTTTTTTAAAAAGATAATCTTGCAGAGGTCTAGTCTAGAAAGGAGGAAAAGATGCAAAAACAACATCAAAGGCAGCATAAAGTAGAGCTAGTCGCTAACTTAAAATCGCAATTTGTAGATGCCAAAGCCCTTTTAATTTGCGATTATAAGGGTCTTAGCGTGAAAAAGTTGGAAGCTTTAAGGAATAAGGCTCGCAATCAAGGCATTAAAGTGCAAGTGATTAAGAACACTCTCGCTCATATTGCCATGAAAGAGGCCGGCTATTCTGATTTGGATTTGAAAGAAACCAATGTGTTTTTGTGGGGCGGTGATCAAATCGCTCTCTCTAAGCTCGTGTTTGATTTCCAAAAAGAGCATAAAGATCACTTTGTGTTGAAAGCGGGCTTGTTTGATAAAGAAAGCGTTAGCGTAGCTCATGTGGAAGCGGTTTCAAAACTCCCAAGCAAAGAAGAGCTTATGGGAATGTTGCTTTCTGTTTGGACGGCTCCGGCGCGTTATTTTGTTACGGGTTTAGACAATTTGCGTAAAGCGAAAGAAGAAAACTAAGAGCCTGTGATGGCTTTAATTTAAAAAAATTTGAAGGATTGGATTATGGCAATTTCAAAAGAAGAAGTGTTAGAGTATATTGGTTCATTGAGCGTTTTAGAGCTTGCTGAATTGGTTAAAATGTTTGAGGAAAAATTTGGCGTGAGCGCGACTCCAACGGTCGTAGCGGGTGCGGCTGTAGCTGGCGGTGCAGCGGCTGAGAGTGAAGAAAAAACCGAATTTAATGTGATTTTGGCCGATAGCGGTGCTGAAAAAATTAAGGTGATTAAAGTGGTTCGTGAAATCACTGGACTTGGCCTGAAAGAAGCTAAAGACGCTACCGAAAAAACCCCTCATGTGCTTAAAGAGGGCGTGAATAAAGAAGAAGCTGAAACCATCAAGAAGAAACTTGAAGAAGTAGGCGCTAAGGTTGAAGTCAAGTAAGACTTAAAAACAGAAAGGCCTTTGCACCTTTCTCTGCTCTAGCGTGGCAGATGATTTTGCTCCATGATTTTGTTTGTGAGCGTGTGGCCTAAAGTGGTTAGTATTGCAGGTGGGTTTGGTATTTTTATCATGGATGGTTCTAAAGTTTAAAGATCCTTTTGCAATGCTTACTTGAATTAATGCATTAAATAACTCAAAATTTTTGATCAAAGGCTTGAAATATGTCAAAAAAAATTCCCCTAAAAAACCGCTTGAGAGCTGATTTTACAAAAACCCCGACAGATTTAGAAGTTCCTAATTTATTATTATTACAACGAGACAGCTATGATTCTTTCTTGTATTCCAAAGATGGCAAAGAGAGCGGGATTGAAAAGGTTTTTAAATCCATTTTCCCTATCCAAGATGAACATAACCGCATCACTTTAGAATACGCGGGTTGCGAATTTGGCAAGTCTAAATACACCGTTAGAGAAGCGATGGAGAGGGGCATTACCTACTCTATCCCCCTCAAAATTAAAGTGCACTTGATCTTGTGGGAAAAAGACACCAAGAGTGGCGAAAAGAACGGCATCAAGGACATTAAAGAACAAAGCATTTTCATTCGTGAGATCCCTTTGATGACAGAACGCACTTCATTCATTATCAATGGGGTGGAGCGCGTGGTGGTCAATCAACTCCACAGAAGCCCCGGTGTGATTTTCAAAGAAGAAGAGTCCAGCACTTCTTTAAACAAGCTCATTTACACAGGGCAAATCATCCCTGATAGGGGTTCGTGGCTGTATTTTGAATACGATTCTAAAGATGTTTTATACGCTCGTATCAATAAACGCCGTAAAGTGCCTGTTACTATTTTATTCAGGGCGATGGATTATCAAAAACAAGACATCATTAAAATGTTCTACCCGCTTGTTAAAGTGCGTTATGAAAACGATAAATATTTGATCCCGTTTGTCTCATTAGACGCCAATCAAAGAATGGAATTTGACTTGAAAGATCCTCAAGGCAAGATCATTCTTTTAGCAGGAAAAAAGCTCACTTCAAGAAAGATTAAAGAGCTTAAAGAAAACCATTTAGAATGGGTGGAATACCCTATGGATATTTTACTCAATCGTCATTTAGCTGAGCCTGTTATGGTGGGGAAAGAAGTCTTATTGGACATGCTCACTCAGCTAGATAAAAACAAATTAGAAAAAATCCACGATTTAGGCGTGCAAGAATTTGTGATCATCAACGATCTAGCTTTAGGGCATGACGCTTCCATTATCCATTCTTTTTTGGCTGATTATGAGTCTTTGAAATTGCTCAAGCAAACCGAAAAAATTGATGATGAAAACGCTCTAGCGGCGATTCGTATCCATAAGGTTATGAAACCAGGCGATCCTGTTACGACTGAAGTGGCTAAGCAATTTGTCAAAAAACTTTTCTTTGATCCAGAACGCTATGATTTGACCATGGTGGGGCGCATGAAAATGAATCACAAGTTAGGCTTGCATGTGCCTGATTACATCACGACTTTAACGCATGAAGATATTATCACCACCGTTAAATACCTCATGAAAATCAAAAACAATCAAGGCAAGATTGATGACAGAGACCATTTGGGAAATCGTAGGATTAGGGCGGTAGGGGAATTACTAGCCAATGAATTGCATTCAGGCTTAGTGAAAATGCAAAAGACCATTAAAGACAAGCTCACTACCATGAGCGGGGCTTTTGATTCGCTTATGCCCCATGACTTGGTCAATTCTAAAATGATCACCAGCACCATCATGGAATTTTTCATGGGCGGTCAGCTCTCGCAATTTATGGATCAAACGAACCCTTTGAGTGAGGTTACGCACAAACGACGCCTTTCAGCGCTCGGTGAAGGGGGATTGGTGAAAGACAGGGTAGGGTTTGAAGCCAGGGATGTGCACCCCACGCATTATGGCCGAATTTGTCCCATTGAGACCCCAGAAGGTCAAAATATCGGTTTGATCAACACCCTTTCCACTTTCACGAGGGTGAATGATTTAGGCTTTATTGAAGCCCCTTATAAAAAGGTTGTGGATGGCAAGGTAGTGGGTGAGACGATTTATTTGACCGCTATTCAAGAAGACAGCCACATCATCGCTCCCGCAAGCACCCCCATTGATGAAGAGGGTAATATTTTGGGCGATTTGATTGAAACACGCGTGGAAGGCGAGATCGTTTTAAACGAAAAGAGTAAAGTAACCTTAATGGATTTAAGCTCTAGCATGCTAGTAGGGGTCGCCGCATCGCTCATTCCTTTCTTAGAGCATGATGACGCCAACCGCGCTTTAATGGGGACTAACATGCAGCGCCAAGCCGTGCCTTTGTTAAGAAGCGATGCCCCCATTGTAGGCACAGGGATTGAAAAAATTATCGCTAGGGATTCTTGGGGAGCGATCAAGGCTAATCGCGCAGGCGTTGTAGAAAAAATTGATTCTAAAAACATTTACATTTTAGGCGAAAGCAAAGAAGAGGCCTATATTGATGCGTATTCTTTGCAAAAAAACTTACGCACCAACCAAAACACCAGTTTCAATCAAGTCCCTATCGTTAAGGTGGGCGATAAAGTGGAAGCTGGGCAAATCATCGCTGATGGCCCTAGCATGGACAGAGGCGAGTTAGCGTTAGGGAAAAATGTGCGCGTGGCGTTCATGCCTTGGAATGGCTATAACTTTGAAGATGCGATCGTGGTGAGTGAGCGCATCACTAAAGATGATATTTTCACTTCCACCCACATTTATGAAAAAGAAGTGGACGCTAGGGAGCTTAAGCATGGCGTGGAAGAATTTACCGCTGATATTCCTGATGTGAAAGAAGAAGCGCTCGCTCATCTTGATGAAAGCGGGATCGTTAAAGTGGGCACTTATGTGAGCGCTGGCATGATTTTAGTGGGCAAGACTTCTCCTAAAGGCGAGATTAAAAGCACGCCTGAAGAGCGGCTTTTAAGGGCTATTTTTGGGGATAAAGCCGGGCATGTGGTCAATAAGAGTTTGTATTGCCCCCCTAGTTTGGAAGGCACGGTGATTGACGTGAAAGTCTTCACTAAAAAAGGCTATGAGAAGGATGCGCGGGTTTTGAGCGCGTATGAAGAAGAAAAAGCCAAGCTTGATATGGAGCATTTTGATCGCTTGACCATGCTCAATAGAGAAGAATTGTTGCGCGTTAGTTCGCTCCTTTCTCAAGCGATTTTAGAAGAGCCTTTCAGCCATAACGGCAAGGATTATAAAGAAGGCGATCAAATCCCTAAAGAAGAAATCGCTTCCATCAACCGCTTCACTTTGGCTAGTTTAGTCAAAAAGTATTCTAAAGAAGTGCAAAACCACTATGAAATCACTAAAAATAATTTCTTAGAGCAAAAGAAAGTTTTGGGTGAAGAGCATGAAGAAAAGCTTTCTATTTTAGAAAAAGATGATATTTTGCCTAATGGCGTGATCAAAAAAGTCAAGCTCTATATCGCTACAAAACGGAAGCTTAAAGTGGGCGATAAAATGGCAGGAAGGCATGGGAATAAAGGGATTGTGTCTAATATCGTGCCGGTTGCGGATATGCCTTATACCGCTGATGGCGAGCCTGTAGATATTGTCTTAAACCCTTTAGGCGTGCCAAGCCGCATGAACATCGGGCAGATTTTAGAAATGCATTTAGGCTTAGTGGGGAAAGAGTTTGGGAAACAAATCGCTAGCATGCTAGAGGATAAAACCAGAGATTTTGCCAAAGAATTGCGCGCTAAAATGCTAGAAATCGCTAACGCCATTAATGAAAAAGACCCCTTGACAATCCATGTTCTTGAGAATTGCTCTGATGAAGAGCTTTTGGAATACGCAAAAGATTGGAGCAAGGGCGTTAAGATGGCTATCCCTGTGTTTGAAGGCATCTCGCAAGAAAAATTTTACAAGCTGTTTGAATTAGCCAAGATCGCTATGGATGGCAAAATGGATCTGTATGACGGGCGCACAGGCGAGAAGATGAGGGAACGCGTGAATGTGGGCTACATGTATATGATCAAACTCCACCACTTAGTGGATGAAAAAGTCCATGCCAGAAGCACAGGCCCTTATAGCTTAGTAACGCACCAGCCTGTTGGGGGTAAAGCGCTCTTTGGGGGTCAAAGGTTTGGGGAAATGGAAGTGTGGGCGTTAGAAGCTTATGGTGCAGCGCACACTCTCAAAGAAATGCTCACCATTAAATCCGATGATATTAGAGGCAGAGAGAACGCTTATAGGGCTATCGCTAAAGGTGAGCAAGTTGGCGAGAGTGAAATCCCTGAGACTTTCTATGTCTTGACTAAAGAATTGCAATCGCTCGCTTTGGATATCAATATTTTTGGGGACGATGTGGATGAAGACGGAGCGCCTAAACCCATTGTCATTAAAGAAGATGACAGACCTAAAGATTTTAGCTCTTTCCAGCTCACTCTAGCCAGCCCTGAAAAAATCCATTCTTGGAGTTATGGGGAAGTTAAAAAGCCAGAAACGATCAATTATCGCACCCTAAAACCTGAACGAGACGGCTTGTTTTGCATGAAAATCTTTGGCCCCACTAAAGATTATGAATGCTTGTGCGGTAAATACAAAAAGCCTCGCTTCAAAGACATTGGCACATGCGAAAAATGCGGCGTGGCGATCACGCATTCCAAAGTCAGGCGTTTTAGAATGGGGCATATTGAATTGGCCACTCCTGTAGCGCATATCTGGTATGTTAATTCCTTGCCTAGCCGTATCGGCACGCTTTTGGGCGTTAAGATGAAAGACTTGGAGCGCGTGTTGTATTATGAAGCTTATATCGTTAAAGATCCAGGCGAAGCCGCTTATGACAATGAAGGCACTAAGCTTGTGATGAAATACGATATTTTGAATGAAGAGCAGTATCAAAATATCTCACGAAGATACGAAGACAGGGGATTTGTAGCGCAAATGGGCGGCGAAGCGATCAAGGATTTGTTAGAAGAAATTGATTTGATCACCTTATTGCAGAGTTTGAAAGAAGAAGTGAAAGACACCAATTCCGATGCGAAAAAGAAAAAACTCATTAAGCGTTTGAAAGTGGTAGAAAGCTTTTTAAATTCTGGTAACAGGCCTGAGTGGATGATGCTCACGGTTTTACCGGTATTGCCACCGGATTTAAGGCCTTTAGTCGCGCTAGATGGCGGGAAATTTGCGGTCAGCGATGTGAATGAATTGTATCGTCGTGTCATCAATCGTAACCAACGTTTGAAACGCCTAATGGAGCTTGGAGCGCCAGAAATCATTGTGCGCAACGAAAAAAGGATGTTGCAAGAAGCCGTGGATGTGCTTTTTGATAACGGCCGCAGCACCAATGCGGTTAAAGGGGCTAACAAACGCCCTTTAAAATCGCTCAGTGAAATCATTAAAGGCAAGCAAGGGCGTTTCAGGCAAAACCTTTTAGGTAAGCGCGTGGATTTTTCAGGCAGAAGCGTGATTGTGGTTGGGCCTAATCTTAAAATGGACGAGTGCGGATTGCCTAAAAACATGGCGTTAGAACTCTTCAAACCGCATTTGTTATCCAAGCTTGAAGAGAGAGGTTATGCCACCACGCTCAAACAAGCTAAACGCATGATTGAGCAAAAAAGCAATGAAGTGTGGGAGTGCTTGCAAGAAATCACAGAGGGGTATCCGGTGCTACTCAACCGCGCTCCTACCTTGCACAAGCAATCCATTCAAGCGTTCCATCCAAAGCTGATTGATGGTAAAGCGATCCAATTGCATCCGTTAGTGTGTTCAGCGTTCAACGCCGATTTTGACGGGGATCAAATGGCGGTGCATGTGCCTTTAAGCCAGGAAGCGATCGCTGAATGCAAGGTGCTCATGTTAAGCTCTATGAATATCCTTTTACCCGCTAGCGGTAAAGCCGTAGCCATTCCTAGCCAGGATATGGTTTTAGGGCTTTATTATCTTTCTTTAGAAAAGAGCGGGGTCAAGGGCGAACATAAGCTTTTTTCTAGCGTGAATGAAATCATCACCGCTATTGACACGAAAGAATTAGATATCCACGCAAAGATTAGGGTTTTAGATCAAGGGAATATTATCGCTACGAGCGCGGGGCGCATGATCATTAAGTCTATTTTGCCTGATTTTATCCCTACGGATTTGTGGAACAGACCCATGAAGAAAAAAGATATTGGCGTGCTTGTGGATTATGTGCATAAAGTCGGTGGTATCGGTATTACTGCAACCTTTTTGGATCATTTGAAAATGCTTGGCTTTAGGTATGCGACTAAGGCTGGTATTTCTATCTCTATGGAAGATATTATCACGCCAAAAGACAAGCAAAAAATGATGGAAAAAGCCAAAGTAGAGGTTAAAAAAATCCAGCAACAATACGATCAAGGGTTGCTCACTGACCAAGAGCGTTACAATAAAATCATTGACACTTGGACTGAAGTCAATGACAGAATGAGTAAAGAAATGATGACTGCTATCGCAAAAGATAAAGAGGGCTTTAACTCTATTTATATGATGGCTGATAGCGGTGCAAGGGGGAGCGCGGCGCAAATCCGTCAGCTTTCAGCGATGAGGGGCCTTATGACAAAGCCGGATGGCAGTATCATTGAAACGCCCATTATTTCTAACTTTAAAGAGGGGTTGAATGTCTTAGAATACTTTAACTCCACGCATGGTGCTAGAAAGGGCTTAGCAGATACAGCGCTAAAAACCGCCAATGCGGGGTATTTGACAAGAAAGCTCATTGATGTTTCGCAAAATGTCAAGGTGGTGTCTGATGATTGCGGCACGCATGAAGGGATTGAAATCACGGATATTGCGGTGGGGAGTGAATTGATTGAACCTTTAGAAGAGCGTATTTTTGGGCGCGTTTTATTAGAAGATGTGATCGATCCCATTACGAATGAAATCTTGCTTTATGCGGACACTTTGATTGATGAAGAGGGCACTAAAAAGGTGGTTGAAGCCGGGATTAAATCCATTACGATCCGCACCCCAGTAACTTGTAAAGTGCCAAAGGGCGTGTGCGCGAAATGTTATGGCTTGAATTTGGGCGAAGGCAAGATGAGCTATCCGGGTGAAGCGGTGGGCGTGGTAGCCGCGCAATCTATCGGGGAGCCTGGAACGCAGCTCACTTTGAGGACTTTCCATGTGGGCGGGACAGCGAGCAGGAGCCAGGATGAGCATGAAATCGTGGCGAGCAAAGAAGGTTTTGTGCGTTTTTACAACCTTAGGACTTACACGAATAAAGAGGGTAAAAACATTATCGCTAACCGCCGTAACGCTTCTATTTTAGTGGTAGAGCCTAAGATTAAAGCGCCTTTTGATGGGGAATTACGCATTGAAACGGTCTATGAAGAAGTCGTTGTGAGCGTGAAAAATGGCGATCAAGAAGCTAAATTCGTTTTAAGAAGAAGCGATATTGTCAAGCCGAGCGAATTAGCCGGCGTTGGCGGTAAGATTGAGGGGAAAGTGTATTTGCCTTATGCTAGCGGGCATAAAGTGCATAAGGGAGGAAGTATCGCTGATATTATCCAAGAGGGCTGGAATGTGCCTAATCGCATCCCTTATGCGAGCGAATTGCTAGTCAAGGATAATGACCCTATCGCGCAAGATGTGTATGCCAAAGAAAAAGGCGCAATCAAATACTATGTTTTAGAGGCCAATCATTTAGAGCGCACCCATGGGATCAAAAAGGGCGATATTGTGAGCGAAAAAGGCTTGTTTGCGGTGATAGCTGACGATAATGGTAGGGAAGCCGCTCGCCATTATATTGCTAGGGGTTCTGAGATTTTGATTGATGATGATAGTGAAGTGGGTGCTAATAGCGTGATCTCTAAACCCACGACTAACACTTTCAAAACGATTGCCACATGGGATCCTTACAACACCCCTATCATTGCGGACTTTAAAGGCAGGGTGAGTTTTATGGATATTATCGCAGGGGTTACGGTCGCTGAAAAAGAAGACGAAAATACGGGTATCACAAGCTTAGTGGTGAATGATTACATTCCAAGCGGATACAAACCAAGCTTGTTTTTAGAGGGGGTTAATGGCGAAGTGGTGCGTTATTTCCTAGAGCCAAAAACTTCTATCGCTGTTAGCGATGGCTCTAGCGTGGAGCAGGCTGAAGTGTTAGCCAAGATCCCTAAAGCGACCGTTAAATCCAGAGACATTACCGGGGGTCTCCCAAGGGTTTCGGAATTGTTTGAAGCGAGAAAACCCAAGCCTAAAGATGTGGCGATCCTTTCTGAAGTGGATGGGATTGTGAGTTTTGGCAAACCTATTCGCAATAAAGAACACATCATCGTAACTTCTAAAGATGGCCGTTCTATGGATTATTTTGTGGATAAAGGCAAGCAAATTTTAGTGCATGCTGATGAATTTGTGCATGCAGGAGAGGCGATGACAGATGGAGTAATCTCAAGCCATGATATTTTAAGGATTAGTGGCGAAAAAGAGCTTTATAAATACATTGTGAGCGAAGTCCAGCAAGTGTATCGCAGGCAGGGGGTGAGCATTGCCGACAAGCACATTGAAATCATTGTCTCTCAAATGTTAAGGCAAGTGCGTATTTTAGACAGCGGGGATAGCAAGTTTATTGAAGGGGATTTAGTCAGTAAAAAACTCTTCAAAGAAGAAAACGCTCGTGTGATCGCTTTAAAAGGCGAGCCAGCGATTGCTGAACCGGTGCTTTTAGGGATCACTAGAGCGGCTATTGGGAGCGATAGCATCATTTCAGCGGCCTCTTTCCAAGAAACGACTAAAGTTTTAACGGAAGCCAGTATCGCTATGAAAAAAGACTTTTTAGAAGACTTGAAAGAAAATGTGGTGTTGGGGAGGATGATCCCTGTGGGAACGGGCATGTATAAGAATAAAAAAATCGTGCTGAGAGCGCTTGAAGATGGCCCTAAATTTTGATATAAAAATCGGTTAAGATTTTTAAAAGAAAAATTAGGGTAAAATGGGGGAACTTTTAGTTTTAAATTTTTAGAATAAGGAAAAATAGTGCCTACTATCAATCAGTTGATTAGAAAAGAAAGGAAAAAGGTGGTTAAAAAAACGAAATCACCTGCATTAGTGGAATGCCCTCAAAGAAGAGGGGTTTGTACTAGGGTTTATACGACTACCCCTAAAAAGCCTAACTCGGCTTTAAGAAAGGTCGCTAAGGTCCGTTTGACTAGTAAATTTGAAGTGATCAGTTACATCCCTGGTGAAGGGCATAACTTGCAAGAACACTCCATTGTGTTAGTGCGTGGGGGTAGGGTTAAGGATTTACCCGGTGTGAAATACCACATTGTTCGTGGCGCTTTAGACACTGCAGGGGTCAATAAAAGAACGGTTTCACGCTCTAAATACGGGACTAAAAAAGCTAAAGCAACCGACAAGAAAGCAACAGACAACAAGAAAAAATAAGAGGAAAACAAAAGCATGAGAAGAAGAAAAGCACCCGTTAGGGAGGTTTTGGGCGATCCTGTTTATGGGAACAAAGTGGTAACGAAGTTTATCAACAAGATGATGTTCGATGGCAAGAAAAGCGTGGCGGAAAAAATCATCTACAAAGCTTTTAATAAGATTGAAGAAAAAAGCGGTGAAAAAGGGATTGAAGTGTTTGAAAAAGCCCTAGAAAGAGTGCGTCCTTTAGTGGAAGTGCGCAGCAGAAGAGTGGGTGGGGCTACCTACCAAGTGCCGGTAGAAGTGAGAGCGAGCCGCCAGCAGTCGCTATCTATTCGTTGGATTTTAGAAGCGACCAGAAAACGCAATGAAAGAATGATGGTGGATAGATTGGCTAACGAACTTATGGATGCGGCTAGCGATAAGGGTGCGGCTTTTAAGAAAAAAGAAGATGTGCATAAAATGGCAGAAGCGAATAAAGCGTTCGCACACTACCGCTGGTAATTGGAGTTAGAATGGCTAGAAAAACCCCATTAAATAGGATCAGGAATATCGGTATCGCCGCTCACATTGATGCTGGGAAAACCACCACTTCCGAAAGGATTTTATTCTATACAGGCGTGAGCCATAAGATTGGCGAAGTGCATGACGGCGCGGCAACAATGGATTGGATGGAGCAAGAAAAAGAAAGAGGGATCACTATCACTTCTGCGGCAACGACTTGTTTTTGGAAGGATCACCAAATCAATTTGATTGACACCCCAGGGCATGTGGATTTCACTATTGAAGTGGAACGATCCATGCGCGTGCTAGATGGTGCGGTTTCGGTGTTTTGCTCGGTTGGGGGCGTGCAGCCTCAAAGCGAGACCGTGTGGCGTCAAGCGAATAAATACGGCGTGCCTAGGATTGTTTTTGTCAATAAAATGGATAGGATTGGGGCGAATTTCTATAATGTGGAAAACCAGATTAAGCTTCGCTTGAAAGCCAATCCTGTGCCTATTAATATCCCTATTGGGGCTGAAGACACTTTCATTGGCGTGATTGATTTAGTCCAAATGAAAGCGATCGTTTGGAATAATGAAACCATGGGAGCCAAATACGATGTGGAAGAAATCCCTAGCGATTTGTTAGAAAAGGCTAAACAATACCGAGAAAAGCTTGTAGAAGCCGTAGCTGAGCAAGATGAAGCCTTAATGGAAAAGTATTTAGGCGGTGAAGAATTGAGTGTTGAAGAAATCAAAAAAGGCATTAAAATAGGTTGTTTGAACATGAGCCTTGTCCCCATGCTTTGTGGTTCTTCTTTTAAAAATAAAGGCGTGCAGACTTTGTTGGATGCGGTCATTGATTACTTGCCAGCACCCACAGAGGTTGTGGATATTAAGGGGATTGATCCAAAAACCGAAGAAGAAGTTTTTGTGAAATCTAGCGATGATGGCGAGTTTGCCGGTTTGGCGTTTAAAATCATGACGGATCCTTTTGTGGGCCAACTCACTTTTGTGCGCGTGTATCGCGGCAAGCTAGAGTCCGGTAGCTATGTGTATAACTCCACCAAAGACAAAAAAGAACGCGTGGGAAGACTCCTTAAAATGCACTCCAATAAGAGGGAAGACATTAAAGAAGTTTATGCGGGTGAGATTTGTGCGTTTGTGGGCTTAAAAGACACGCTGACTGGGGATACGCTTTGCGATGAAAAAAATGCGGTGGTTTTAGAGAGAATGGAATTTCCTGAGCCGGTCATTCACATCGCTGTAGAGCCTAAAACGAAAGCAGACCAAGAAAAAATGGGCGTGGCGTTAGGCAAGCTCGCTGAAGAAGATCCAAGCTTTAGGGTGATGACTCAAGAAGAAACCGGGCAAACCCTTATCGGTGGCATGGGCGAATTGCACCTAGAAATCATCGTGGATAGATTGAAGAGAGAATTTAAGGTGGAAGCTGAAATCGGTCAGCCGCAAGTCGCCTTTAGAGAGACTATCCGCTCAAGCGTGAGTAAAGAGCATAAATACGCTAAGCAAAGCGGTGGTCGTGGGCAATACGGGCATGTGTTTATCAAGCTTGAGCCTAAAGAGCCTGGCAGTGGGTATGAATTTGTGAATGAAATTTCTGGGGGCGTGATCCCTAAAGAATATATCCCTGCGGTGGATAAGGGTATCCAAGAAGCGATGCAAAATGGCGTTTTGGCAGGCTATCCGGTGGTGGATTTTAAAGTTACCCTTTATGATGGGAGCTACCATGATGTGGATTCTTCAGAAATGGCGTTTAAAATCGCTGGCTCTATGGCGTTTAAAGAAGCGAGTCGCGCGGCTAACCCGGTTTTACTAGAGCCTATGATGAAAGTGGAAGTGGAAGTCCCTGAAGAATACATGGGCGATGTGATTGGCGATTTGAATAGAAGAAGAGGGCAAATCAATTCTATGGACGATAGATTAGGCTTGAAAATCGTGAATGCTTTTGTGCCGTTGGTGGAAATGTTTGGTTATTCTACGGATTTACGATCAGCCACTCAAGGGCGTGGGACTTACTCCATGGAGTTTGATCATTATGGCGAAGTGCCTAGCAATATCGCTAAGGAAATTGTAGAAAAGCGTAAGGGCTGATTTGATTATAACGCTCTCTTGTGAGAGGGTGTTGTAGGCACTATTTAAACTTTTTCTCTTTTGGATTAAAAAGACTTTTTGAGGGTTTTTATCCCTTTTTAATCTCTTTTAATGACCTTTTTTAGTTTGCTATAAAATTATTTTTTGACTCTATTCTTGTCAAATAGGAGTAATTAAAACTTTTTAATTTTTTAAAAATGGGGTTTTGGTTGCTTTGTTTTATGGTAAAGTTCATTTTCTTTATTTAAGACTTATTTTCTCAAGGGGATAGTGGGCATTTTGAAATAACTTTTTCTCTTAACACCCACAAGATCGCATTATAGGGAATTCCGCTTGACTAATAACAAGCTCTTTTGTATTCAATCTTAAAAAACGCTTTTTGGTATTTTTCAAATTTTTATAATCAATTTTTTATTAAAACAAAGCCTTGTTAAAACGCCTTAAAAAGTTTGTTAGGGGGATAAAAACACACTGACCTCTTTTAAAAGAGCCAATGCAATTATAAAGACCCAATACTTTTATTGATTCACCATTTCATTGATTCTTTCAGGGTAGCGGGCCCCTTCTATTTTGATTGCAGTCAATTCTTTTTGGAAAATCTCCAATTCTTTTTGACTCCAAGAAACCTGCAAAGCCCCTATATTTTCTATGAGCCTGGATTCTTTGGTGGTGCCAAAGAGAGGGACAATGATTTTTTGCGTGTGCAAAATCCATGAGAGAGCCAGTTGAGCTGGTGTAACGCCTTTAGCGTGTGCATGATCTTGGATTAATTCCACCAAGACATAATTTTTGGCTAGATTTTCTTGATTAAACCTAGGAGAAACGCTTCTAAAATCCTCACTAGCGAAGGTGACATTTTTTTCAAGTTTCGCACCTAAAAACCCCTTACCCAAAGGCGAAAAAGCGACAAAGCCAATTTTTTCTTTTTCTAAAAAACCTAAAATCTCTTTTTCAGGTTCGTGCCACCACAAGGAATATTCGCTCTGCAACGCGCTTAAAGGGCAAATTTGATGGGCTTTTTGGATGCTAGATAACCCTGCCTCACTCATCCCCCAAGCTTTAATTTTTCCTTCTTTAATAAGAGCTTGCATAACTTCTGCCACTTCTTCTATGGGCGTGTTAGTATCCATGCGGTGTTGGTAGTATAAATCAATGCATTCTACTTTTAAGCGTTTCAAACTCCCTTCAATGGCGCTCTTAATGCGGTTAGGACTGGAGTCTAAAAACATGGTTGCGTATTTGTCATTAGGATCTGCGTAGTAAATCCCAAACTTGCTCGCTACCACAACCTTGTCTTTAAAAGGCTTGATCGCTTCGCCTAAAAGCTTTTCATTATCTTCCCCATAAGCCTCTGCAGTGTCAAAAAAGTTAATACCCAATTCCAAAGCCTTATGGATAAGTTTAACCATCTGCTTTTTATCATGGACTTCCCCATACCCATAAGTCATGCCCATGCACCCTAGAGCTAACGTGCCCACTTTTAAAGGGCCTAAATGACGCCATTGCATACAAACTCCTTGATTTCATATTGTTTTTTTAATATAACCGCAATCTTAATTTTTGTCAAACTTTCTAGAACCAAAGTATAATTTATCAAGTTTTTTGTATTGTAGTTTTTTTAAGGTAGCAAAACCACCAAACCAATCAAAAATTTGATTGGTTTCTATTTGTTTACTTTTGAGAAATATAATTCTCTCGCTTTTAAGATCATCACAAGGAGTTTTCGTATGAAAAAGCAAATCTTGACAGGTGTTTTGTTATCAGTTTTGGCAGTGAGTTCTGCATACGCTCACAAAGATAAAAAAGACGCTAAAAAACCTGAGTTAAGCTCTCAATTAGTGGCTCACAAAGATAAAAAAGACGCTAAAAAACCTGAGTTAAGCTCTCAATTAGTGGCTCACAAAGATAAAAAAGACGCTAAAAAACCTAAAACTCAGTGGCCTAATGGCTTTGACTCAAAAAAGCGTTTTTAAAAACGCTTTTTTGGATATTATCCTATAATTTCCTACCATTTTTAAAACCTTTGATGGGATTTATCGCTCTTCTCACGCCTTTAAAAATAAAGTTTAAATCTTTTGTATACACAGAGTTTTATCAATATGGTTGCGTTTTTAAAAAAAGCCCATGAAGGGCGTTTAAGGCTCTTCTAAAAGAGTGCGAGCGGCTTCTAGGACTTCAAGGGGCGTGATAGATCGCATGCACAAGTGGTTTTTTTCATTCTTTAAAGGGCAAACTCGTTTCTTGCAAGGCGCACAGCTTAAATGGTGGTTTAATATGATCGCTTTTTGAGCTTTATAGGGGCGAGTCTCTTTTTCATCAGTGGGGCCAAAAAGAGCGATTAAGGGGGTTTGTGCACTAGCAGCCACATGCATAGGGCCGCTATCGTTAGTGATGAATAAATCTAAAACAGCGATGCGCTCTATTAATTCTTCAATGCTTGTTTTCCCGCACAGATTGTAAGCGTTACGGGATAATAAGGGGTTTTTTAATGAGCCTTTGATGAGTTTTAAAATTTCTTCAGAAACGATAGCGTCTTCTTTAGCCCCAAAAAAATAAATTTCATGCCCTTCTTCTAACAAAACAGCAGAAACTTCAGCGTAATAAGAAGCTGGCCATCTTTTAGCGCTCCCATAGCTTGCACTAGGGTTAAAGCCGATTTTTTTAGGGGTGTTTGGGGTGTGAGTGGGGAGGTTAAAGGCCAGTTTTAAGGGTAAAACGCTTTTTTTATCCAATTCTTTTTTTAAAAATTGCGAAAACAAAAAGCAATACTTTTCCACTTGGTGATACTCTTTAGGGGCAGGAGCGATCGCATGACTGAGAAACAAAGAACGAAAAAATTGAGCAAAACCGATGCGAACGGGCGTTTTTGTCGCATAGAGCAAAAAAGCGGAATAAAAATGGTTGTTTAAGGCGATCGCTATATCGCAACGCCCTATTTTTTGAGCGAGTTTGTGAGTGGCTAGCAGCCTGAAAAAGGATTTTTTGGTGTCGTCTATAAAAACGGCTTCTATTTTTTCATCTTTTTTGAAAAGTTCGCAAGTGATTTGTGGGCCCACCAAGATAAAATGCGCGTTAGGGTAGTGGTGTTTAAGGGTGTAAAAAAGCGAGCTTGCCATCACCCCATCGCCTAACCAATTAGGCAAACGCAATAAAATACGCATGCGTTTGGGCGCATTTACGCTCATCAATAGCCCTTTTTTAAAGATTTTAAGCTAAAATTTTAGCATACAAATACAAGGAAATGGAATGATTACCCCTAAAGTGTTGAGCGGGTTTAAAGACCGCTTGCCTAAAGATGCGATACAAAAAGCCCAGTTGCTTGCGAAAGTTTCAGTCGTGTTTCAAAGTTTTGGTTTTGTGCCGATTGAAACCCCTCATTTGGAATACGCTGAAGCGCTACTACCTGATGCGAGCAGTGATATTCAAAAAGAAATTTATCGTTTTAAAGACCATGGGGATAGGGATGTGGCTTTAAGGTTTGATTTGACCGTGCCATTAGCCCGTTTTGTTTCTTTGCACCACCAAATATTAGGCATGCCCTTTAAACGCTACGCTATAGGCAATGTCTTTAGGGGTGAAAGGGCGCAAAAAGGGCGTTATAGGGAATTTACGCAATGCGATTTTGATTTTATAGGGAGCGAGAGCTTGGTGTGCGATGCTGAGATCATTCAAGTGATTATCGCTTCTTTAAAAGCCTTGGATTTAGAAGATTTTTGCATCTCTATCAACCACAGAAAAATTTTGAATGGGATATGCGAATATTTTGGGATCTCTCAAGTGAATGAAGCGTTGCGCATTGTGGATAAATTGGAAAAGATTGGCCTAAATGGGGTTGAAGAAGAATTAAAAAAAGAGTGCGATTTGAATTCAAACACCATTAAAGAGCTTTTAGAAATGATTCAAATCAAACAAAACGATTTAAGCCATGCGGAATTTTTTGAAAAAATTGCTTATTTGAAAGACTATAATGAGAATCTAAAAAAGGGCATACAGGATTTAGAAAGGCTATACCAGCTGCTGGGGGATTTGCAAATTTCTCAAAACCTGTATAAAATTGATTTTTCTATCGCTAGGGGGTTAGGGTATTATACGGGGATTGTGTATGAAACCACGCTTAATGAAATGAAGTCTTTAGGGAGCGTGTGTTCAGGGGGCCGTTACGATCATTTGACTAAAAATTTTTCTAAAGAAAATTTGCAAGGGGTGGGGGCTTCTATTGGGATTGATCGATTGATTGTGGCTTTGAGTGAAATGCAATTATTAGACGAACGCTCTACTCAAGCTAAAGTCTTAATCGCTTGCATGCATGAAGAGTATTTTTCTTATGCAAACCGCTTAGCGGAGTCTTTAAGGCAAAGCGGTATTTTTAGCGAAGTCTATCCAGAGGCTCAAAAAATCAAAAAACCCTTTTCTTATGCCAACCATAAGGGGCATGAGTTTGTGGTTATTATTGGCGAAGAAGAATTTAAAAGCGAAACCTTAAGCTTGAAAAACATGCATTCAGGCATGCAGTTGAATTGCTTGAGTTTTTTAAAAGCCCTTGAAATCATTGGAGAAAACGATGAAGACTTATAATGTCGCTATTGTTGGGGCTAGTGGGGCAGTAGGCCAAGAGCTGATTAAAGGTTTAGAAAATTCTTTTTTCCCGATTAAAAAATTTGTCCCGCTCGCTAGCGCTAGGAGCGCTGGTAAAAAGATCAAAGCTTTCAATAAAGACTATGAAATTTTAGAAACCACGCATGAAGTTTTTGAAAGAGAAAAAATAGACATCGCCTTTTTTAGCGCTGGGGGGAGCGTGAGCGAAGAATTTGCCACAAGCGCTGCAAAAACGGCCTTAGTGATTGATAACACGAGCTTTTTTAGATTGCATAAAGATGTGCCTTTAGTCGTGCCTGAAATCAACGCTAAAGAAATTTTTAACGCTCCCTTGAATATCATCGCTAACCCTAATTGCTCTACCATTCAAATGACGCAAATCTTAAACCCCCTACACCTTCATTTTAAGATAAAAAGCGTGATTGTTAGCACCTATCAAGCCGTGAGTGGGGCAGGGAATAAGGGCATAGAAAGTTTAAAAAATGAGCTAAAAACCGCTTTAGAATGTTTGGAAAAAGACCCTAATACCGATCTAAACCAGGTTTTGCGAGCTGGGGCTTTCGCTTATCCGATCGCTTTCAATGCGATCGCTCATATTGATGTTTTTAAGGAGAATGGCTACACGAAAGAAGAGCTAAAAATGGTGCATGAAACCCATAAGATCATGGGCGTGGATTTCCCTATCAGCGCGACTTGCGTGCGTGTGCCGGTATTGAGGAGCCATAGCGAGAGTTTGAGTATCGCTTTTGAAAAAGAATTCGATCTCAAAGAAGTCTATGAAGTTTTAAAAAACGCCCCTAGCGTGGTTGTTTGCGATGATCCTAGCCATAATCTCTACCCCACGCCCTTAAAAGCGAGCCACACGGATACCACCTTTATAGGGCGCTTGAGGAAGGATTTGTTTGATAAGAAAACTTTGCATGGCTTTTGCGTGGCGGATCAATTAAGAGTGGGGGCAGCCACCAACGCGCTCAAAATCGCCATGTATTACATTAAGAACGCTTAGTTTTAGTCAAGAGATAATTCTTTAAAAAGCGTTATTAGAGGGTTAGAGGGGATTGCTGTAAAAACACCCTTATCCCCTTAATGAGTTTTATTAAAAATGAAGCAACTAAAACACTACTTTTTAAAACATTAAGGCTTTAATTGTCGGTATTCAATAAAATAACATTAGCGTTATAAGTAACTTTCTCATTCAAACATATCCAACAATTCAGGTGCGGTTTGGTATTGGTATTTAAAGTCATTATCTCTAAAG
>NZ_CBPT010000009.1:0-60073 GCF_000476855.1 Helicobacter pylori SA221C | reverse complement strand
ATATTTTAGTGCTTTATTTTTCTGTTGCTTTTTTATTTCTTTTATTTTTAGTTGTTTTGGTTTGCTTATTTTGTTTAAGTTTTTTTATTGTTTTTAATGATTTGATAACACGCATTGGTATGTTTTACTTTGTTTAAGAAGCTTGTTTTTATATAGTATCGCTATTTTTTAGTTTCTTGGATTTTTATCCCTATATAATTAGTGTAAGATAACAACTATAATAAATAAATTTGAAAGGGTAGTCAATGTCTAGTGGTTTTAAAATGTTAAAAAGTCAGAGTTAAAGAATGGCACTGAACCTGAATTAATCATTATGGGACGGCTGAAAAATTCGCTAAATTGAGAGCGAGTAACCCTAACTTAAAAAGAACAATAGCTTTCACAGAAGCAGAAAGAGCTGACTTGAGTGCTGCGGGTCTATCTAGGTTGTATGAGCATATGACGGAGGGTCAATGCGGAACTATTTCAGCATTCAGGGGAAGTTATACTAGAGAAACCAATATGAAGCGGACTAAACACCTCAAGTCTCTCTTAAGAGCCTTATACCCTGAAGTGGGATTTATTACTATTCAAGGTTCTTGCCAAGAAAAAGCTAGCGATATTCCTAGTAATGAAGTTTCTTTTTTGTCTATACGCTCAAAGACCATCGCTTTGATTTAAGAGCAGAACTCATCAAATTAGGAAACAAATTCGAGTAAGACAGCATTGCGTGGTGTCCTAAGATAACAGAAGAAAGCGGTAAGGTTTATGCTAGATTTAGTCTCATTTGCACCACACTAAACCCTAATGGGGTTGAGGCTTATGACTTCTCTGGCAAAATACACAGGAAATGTAAATTCGGTCAGTTAATAGGAAAATCAGAGCTTGTCAGTTTTGGTAAAGATATAAACCCTAGTGCTAAATCATTCCAAAGTGCTTATTCAAAAATACACGGAAAAAAGTTCTTTTTCCATAAACCCACATAAATAGCCGAAAACACCTTACAGAGTTTAAAAGCCAAACTTGACGCTAATAGAATGAAAACTAGCACAACGGGTGGGGTAATAGGCACTTTCCGGTTATGTGGATATGAAAAAGGCGTTCAGGTTGGATAGCGTTCTAGGAACTAACCCATGAAAAATTTCAACATTACAAGCGATAAAGTCAGTCAAAGTCTCATCAATGCTATGAAAACTTACAAAATCAAACCGACTTTAAAAACGACTTTAAGTGAAGCTATGAATAACCCTAACTTAAAGGCGTTTGATGAGCTGACTAAAAAAGAAAAATACAGCATAACCGCTCCTTTCTAGATTGTATAAACATCTATATAACGATGAGTGCTTGTGTCTTTCAGCTAACAGAGAGTTTAAGTTGAGCTTATGGCAAGATGAAGGGTTTGATACCGCCGCTGATATGATTGTGGATTATTATAAGTGGGTCTGTTGGTACTATCCTTTCTAAATACCTAATGAGCGATGCAGAGAATGTCCAAAGAAACAAGGAATGAGAAGCGGATATTAAAAAGCTATACCCAAAAATCGGTTATATTAAAGTCAATGGCGTTTATCAAGGCAGTAAAGAACCTAGCTTTCTTATCTACGCATTAGGTGTGGATTTATTGACAACCATTAGAGAGCTTGGATACCAATACGAACAAGATAGCGTGGTGTATTCTACTAGCAACAGCTCTGAAGCGTGGTTGTATTTCACTACCCTTTAAAATCCGCATTCTTTGAGAAAAAGGAAGGGTGAAGGTTATAAGCCTTATAAAAGGGGTCAAAAAATTAAGATTGCTAACCACATCAATATTGACCAAAATTGAGAAAGCCCCAACTCCCCTAAATTCTTAAAGAATTACTCAGAGACTTTTAAACACATTATAGCTTTTATGCGAAAATCTTATAGAGCGGTATCTGTTGATAGCGTAACGATAAAATCCATTAAAGCCAAGCTAGGGAAAAACCATTGCCATATAGTGAGCGGTAGCTACCAAGTAGGGGGTGTGCGTGAAGTAATCTCTAGGTTCAACACTAAAAAACCCTTTTTTATTAGACAGCACGCTAAAAGCCAATCCCTTTGACACTGGCATTGGATTGAGCGTTTGAGTTGTGGTAATAAGGTTAGTCCTAAACATGCTAACATGTCAAAATTAGCTACATAAGGATAAGTTATCTTGTCTCTGTTAGCGATTTTGTGATTTGCAAGGAAAGATTTATGGATGAAATTAAAACGCTGTTAGTGGATTTTTTCCCGCAGGCAAAGCATTTTGGGATAATCTTGATCAAGGCTGTCATTGTCTTTTGTATAGGTTTTTATTTTTCGTTTTTCTTACGGAACAAAACCATGAAACTTTTATCCAAAAAGGATGAGATTTTAGCGAATTTTGTCGCGCAAGTGACTTTTATCTTAATCCTTATCATCACCACAATCATTGCACTCAGCACGCTAGGCGTGCAAACCACCTCTATTATCACTGTTTTAGGAACGGTGGGGATTGCTGTGGCGTTGGCTTTAAAAGATTATCTTTCAAGCATTGCTGGAGGGATAATCCTTATTATTTTACACCCTTTCAAAAAAGGAGACATCATTGAAATTTCTGGCCTAGAGGGCAAAGTAGAAGCGCTTAATTTTTTTAACACTTCTTTACGCTTGCATGACGGACGCTTGGCGGTTTTACCCAATAGAAGTGTCGCTAATTCTAATATTATCAATAGCAATAACACGGCATGCCGGCGCATTGAATGGGTTTGTGGGGTAGGGTATGGGAGTGATATTGAACTGGTGCATAAGACGATAAAAGATGTTATTGACTCAATGGAAAAAATTGATAAAAACATGCCCACTTTTATTGGGATCACGGATTTTGGATCCAGCTCATTGAATTTCACCATTAGAGTTTGGGCAAAGATTGAAGACGGGATCTTTAATGTGCGCAGCGAACTCATTGAACGCATCAAAAACGCCCTAGACGCTAACCACATTGAAATCCCTTTCAACAAGCTAGATATTGCTATTAAAAATCAAGACTCTTCTAAGTGATTGGTGTGAGATGCATTGATTGTGGTGATACTTGAATTTTAAGGAGACTCTATGTCAAGCGATTTTAAAAACCTTTTCATCGGTGCTAATAATTCTAAACGCACCAAGCTAACTTAATAGCGAAAAAAACCCTATCCATTCTAACTCGTTATCATCTCTCATTGATGCCCGCCTTTAAGGAATACAAGGAAGCTAAAAGCCAACTACCTCTCTTTAAAATCTCTGTCAATTCTAACCAACCCCTATCCGCTCAATTAAACGAGTATGATAAGAAAAAGTCAGCGTTAAGAGCCGTTTTAAACACAAGGTCAAAAAGAGACAATAACTTAGTGCATTATGATGATTTGACTATGGCTCAAAAAATGAATACCACCGCTTTATCTATGAGCCGATTATGCGATCGGATGCTAAACTGCCCAGTAGCAGTTATCTCTGGTTATAGGACTTATAACGATAAAGCCATTATTGCGGATTATGGATTAAAAGAAGCCACCAAGATTTTAGAACTGAATGCGACAACAGAGGGCGAGAAAAAAGAGGAAGTTGAAGCCCTTTTAAAACCCTTTATGCTCACTAACACTGATAACGAAAAAAGAACCAAGTGGTTGAGAAAAAAGTTAGACCTATACAAGGGCTACATAGGATACAAAATTGTTAAAGGTTATTACAGAGAAGCAGGTATGCCACAAGCTAACATAGAAACTAGCTTCATTTGTTTTGAACTCAAACCATTCCATAATAAAAATCAGTTCAAAGACATCATAGTGAATTTGGGTAGGGAGTTCAACTAAGACAGCATTATTATCAACAACCCTAAAGATAAGCGTGGGGCTGTATTCACTTTAATATGCACTACCCCTTACCCCTACTTGATGCTTGATGGGGAAAAAACAAAACTTAGAGAACCCTTTGCTGAATTAAAAGACCCTAAATTTAGGAACTCTATCGCTGATGAAGCCTTACCTAATGGTCAGTCAAACCCTGATTTTTTGATTGCTTTCACGGAGTTTATGCGTAGCGTTGCTAAACACAGCTACAGCGAAACTAAAAAAGATAAAATCAAAAGAGATGATAAATCTAAATCCGCTAGGTTTGGGTTCTATACCTATGAAAGTATAGCAAGAACTTATAAGGCAACCGAACAAAAAGACATTACCCTAACAGTGTTCTTGCTAAATTAAAAGCCAATTTGATAGAGAACGGGCAGAGAAAAATAAGAGGAACTAGGGGTGGTTGGGAAAATTGGAGCAAGTGGGTTCCTGGATACTCCTACGACTTGAACGCTTCCTTTACTATGGATAGCGTTCTAGATAACACATACAAACCCAAACCCCTTAAAGCTAATCAATTTGATACTAACGCTGGATATTGTTTCATTAACGAACAAGACCTACTTAATCAGTTCATCAATGTGAGTGCTAAACTATCCCACGACACCTTATTAGCGATAAGACAAACAGAAAACATAGACCTAGTTTATGCTTTGATTAAAGACACCACTTATATGATTTTATCTTTGAGATTGATAAAGCGGTGAAGCGTTCAATCATCTAGTCATTGAAGTTTCTCAATCAGCCCTTAAGAATGCAGAACTCAATCAAATTAAAAATGCATTGACCTCACAAATTCATAATGGGGCGTATAGTTTTAGGGGTGGTGAGTGTGAAAAATAAAGCCCTTGGTTTTTGCCAAATGAGTTTCTAGCGTTTCATTAACTAGGAGGTGCTTTGGGATATTCCCCTTTAAAGCGCTTTAAAATCCCCTAAACGCAAAAACTAACACACCCATTAAATCAAAGCTTTAAAATCAAAGCTTTTTAATTTTATTCTAAAAAAGAATGAGAGCGAACCCAACAAACCGCTTTATTATGACCCTATAAAAATAGGGGGGAAAGCGAGATCTGCAATTAATCTTGCTGGATCCTTATGGCTGTGGGTGTGGATAGTTCTTCTTCAGTAGGGATTCTTAAAAAATCGCTATTACCCACTTTTCTTGTTTGTTTCACCACAGGCTGAGAGGGCGTAGCGATAGATTCCAAACCCGCTCCACCGCTATTTCTTTCAGCACCGGTTGCAATGATAGTAACGCGCACATGATCAATGGGGATACTCTCGCTCGTGTGTTGGCCAAACTTAACATCAACATCTTGATTGGCTCGTTCTTGAATAGATATGCAAGCTTGAGAATAAGCATACATAGGATAATCAGGGTGGTGCTCAAAAAAGACAATAATGCTCTTAGCCCCATCAATAGAAGCGTCATCAAGAAGAGGCGATTGGATCGCATTTTCCACTGCTAATTTAGCGGATTCTTCGCCAGTGGCCTCACCAATACCCATTAATGCAAAGCCTTTAAAACCAAGAGCGCTTTTTAAATCAGAAAAATCAACATTAATATCACCGGGTTTAGTGATGATCGTAGAAATGCCACTCACAGCCCTAACCAAGACATCATCAACTTCTTTATAGCATTCTTTGGTGCTGGCATTTTTTTTCATGGTCAAAAGAATTTTATCATTAGGGATAACCAAAATAGAATCGCTAGATTGCTCCAACTCCTTTAACCCCTCTTCGGCTTTCTTGCTTTTTTGAGATCCTTCGTATTTGAAAGGCTTGGTAACGATAGCAATCGTGAGCGCTCCCACTTCTTTTGCGATTTTAACGATAGTAGGGGTGGCTCCAGTCCCAGTCCCTCCTCCAAGCCCTGTAGAGACAATGACTAATTTGGCGTCTTTAATCGCTTCTCTAATTTCATTAGCGCTTTCTTCAGCGGCTTTCCTACCAATATCAGGAACCCCCCCAGCGCCTAAACCTCCAGTAGACTCTTTGCCTAAAAGGATTTTAACCGGAGCGGGATTGTTTTTGAGGTGTTGGCCATCAGTGTTCGTTGCAATGGGGGTAACATCTTGATGCACGCCGTATTCAACCAAGTGTTTGATCATGTTAGACCCCCCACCTCCAACACCGATGACGACAATCTTAGCCCCTTTATAAGCTGGATCGCTTACTTCTTCAATGCTCGCTTGACCAATATTATAATTTTCCATCTCTGATTGATGAACCATAGCCACATTCCCCTTGAGATACGATTTTTGCAAATCTTAAACTTTGATAAATAGCTAAAGGATTATACCATGTTTTCTGGCTTTTGATAACTATCAAGGCGTTTTTATCGCATAAAGAAATGGCTGTATCTTAAAAGAGTTTGGAAATCTTATCAAGGAAACTTTTAAAAAAACCTTTTTGTTCGGTGGGTTTTATAGGCAAGAAATCATCGTTTTTAGCGGTGTTTAAAGGAGTGCTAGGGGCTTTTAAATCGCTCAAATTCCTTTCTGTTGGCGATGAATGGATATGGTGGGTAGAGCTTGATTGATGGGCTGTTCTTGTGTAATCATCGCTTTCATGATAGCGGATAATCCCTTTAGAATCCCTTTCATAATTGGTATGCCCCCCTGCTTTGTATAAAATCAAGCCGACCACGACTGAAAAGCGAGGATCTTTCAAATCTTCAAACATGCCCATGATATTGTATTTTTCCACAGGGGTTGCCAAACGAACAGGGTAATTAGTGAAATGGGTCCTGGCTAATTCCTTGATCCCTTTCATTAAAGCCATCCCACCGGTTAACACAACGCCCCCACCCAAATGCTCTTCTAAACCGCTATCTTGAATGCTCCTGTGGATGATTTTAAAGGTTTCTAAAGCCCTTTCCCTCATGATAGTTTGGATTTCACTAAGCGGCACAATATGGCTTTCATTGCCATCAGAGCCGGTGGTAGGGATTTGAACACTTTGAGAGGGCGTTTCTGCACCGCTTTCAAAAGAAAGATCCCCATATTTGATCTTAACTTCTTCAGCGTAAGGGAATGGGGTATTGAGCATGTGCGATAAATCCGTGGTCAAATGGTGAGAGCCTACGGGTAAGTATTTGTTATAGCGTATGGAATTGCCGCTATAAATCGTAAGGTTGCATGTCTCTCCGCCCATATCCACGCAAGCCACGCCCAATTCCCTTTCATCATTAGACAAGGTAGCAATCGAGGCTGCATAAGAATTGATCACGATGTTTTCAATCTCTACCCCAGATTGGATCATGATTTTTTCTAAATTTTCAATGTTGTTTTTTTCTGTATAGACAATGTGGATAAAGACTTCTAAGCGAGTCCCGCTCATCCCTAAGGGGTCGTTCACTTCTTGTTTGTCTAAAGTGAAGCGATAAGGGAGGGCATGCAAAATATGTTTATCATTATCTAAGCCTGCTTTAGCGCATGCGTTATTGATAGCGCGATTGATTTCATCAATGGTTACCACATTGTCTTTAGTGCTCGCTACACCGGTAACATCTCTAGTGCTTTCAGTATAAGCCCCAGAAAAAGAAACAATCGCTTTAGTTTTAGGGTAATACGATTCCCTAAAGGATGAAATGGGGTTATTCCTGTCTTCATCAGCGTTCAAACCTGCCATTTTTTTAGCGCTATTAATCACTTCTTTAATAGCGTTAGAAGCGTGAGCAAGGCTATTGATACGCCCTCTTTTAATGGCTTTTGAATTGATTTCTTTAGAGTCTTGATGGGCTGTGCCAATGATGCGCAAAATCCCTTCTTTAAATTCAGCCACTATCGCGCAAATCTTTCTAGAGCCTATATCAACCCCTATAACGATTTCTTTATGTTCCATGATTTCCCCTTGCATTTATTGGATGTATTTGACTATCTTATAGCGTTTTTTCAATTCTTCTATCAACGCTTTATCAAAAAAATCCGTTTTAGTGTTATTGACTAAACGCTGCATATACTGGCTTTCTTCTGCGCTAAATGAGTGGTTGAAATTTTGTTCTGTGATTTGATAAAGCACCACTTTATTACCAATAGTAATAAACCCTTTTTTTTCTTGGCGGTTAAAAAGGGTGTTGATAAACTTAGCGCTTTCTTCTTGGTTAAGTTCGCTAATAGTGCCTCCAAAATTAGGGCTTACATAGCCCACGCTTTTGCCTTTAAAATCCTTAAGCTTTTCTTTAGCTAAAGCTTGCAACGCCATAAGGGTTTTTTCTTGAGTTAGGCGGGTTTTAAGAGCGCTTTTAGCTTCATCAAAATTTTGCAATTCGTCTTTGGTTTGAGAGATGAGCTGCACCACAATAAAACCATCTTTAAAAGGCTCTGGTTTTAGGATTTCAAGGGGCTTGAGAGCGGTGAGTTTTTGCGTGATTTCAGCAGTATAGGGGGAGTTGTTTTCTTCAAAATCTTGCGTGGTGTAGTTTTGCGCGTTCGCTTTTTTTAGAGCGACATAACTCCTTAAGGCTTTTTCATTCGCTTTTTGCATGCTTAAATCATGCTTGACTTGCTCTTGAACGCTTTTAAAATCCTGTAATTTCCCCTCTTTGTCCAAATAAGACACCTTGTTTTTATGGTAGTATTCCTCCAACTCTTTCAAATCAGTTTTTTCTAAACTAGCGTCAAAATATAAAGAGCGTGTTTTAAAGCTTGTGGGCTTTTTAAAATCCTTTTTATGGGACTCGTAATATTTTTTCATCTCTTCTTCATTAAGAGAGATTTTAACATCATTAGGGTTTAGGATAAGAATGTCTAATTTGTCTTGCAATTTTGCCCAAAGCGATAGGCTGGATTGCTCCAAAGGGGTAGTGGTTTTGGGGAATAGAGCGCTGATTTTTTGAAGGATTAAAAGCCTTTCAACGCTTTCTTCAAAATGCTTGGGGCGGTAATGGCTTTGCTTTAAGATATTTTTATACAATTCTTCATCAAAAACGCCATCTTTTTGGAAAACGCTCGTTTTTCTGATCTCTTTGGCCACTTCTTGCTTTGTAGCGCCAAGCCCTAAATCTAAAGCGAGATTCCTCAATAAGGCTTGATTGATGAGCGAATCTAAAGCGCTTTTTTCTAAATGCATGGCTTTGATTTGATCTTCAGTGAGTTCTTTAAAATCAGGGATAGACTCAGCATAGGCGTCTTTAAGGCGGCGGTATTCTTGGGCTAATTCTTCTTGAGAAATCTTAATCTGTCCCACTTTGGCAGCGCTATCGCTATCTAAAGAAAAGCTGTATTGCCCCCAACCTATCATTCCGGCAGCAATAAAAGCGATCGTGCTTATCCATATTGTAACCACTAAATACTTTCTATGATTTTGCATCCATTCAATCATAAGAACTCTAATCCCTTTTAAAAAATCAAAAATGTGAAATTCAGGTTTAAACAACCTTATAGTAAAATCAAATAACCTTATTTTAACCAAAGATTATTAAAATTATCCTTATTATAGAGAGTTTTTAACATGAATTTTCAAGAAAATTTAGCCGCTTTGGATTTGGAATATCTTTGGCACCCTTGCTCGCAAATGCAAGAGCATCAAAATTTCCCCATTATCCCCATTAAAAAGGCTCAAGGGATTTACCTCTATGATTTTAATGATAACGCTTACATGGATTTAATCAGCTCATGGTGGGTGAATCTTTTTGGGCATAATAACGCCTACATCAGCCAGCAGCTCAAAAATCAAATTGATAGTTTGGAACATGTCCTTTTGGCTTCTTTCAGCCATAAGCCCATCATCACACTTTCTCAAAGGCTTTGCCAGCTCACCCATATGGACAAATGCTTTTATGCGGATAACGGCTCATCTTGTATTGAAATCGCTTTGAAAATGAGCTACCACGCCCATTTTTTAACGAATCAAACGCGCCACAAAAAGCTTTTTTTATCGCTCTCTAATTCCTATCATGGCGAGACTTTGGGAGCGTTAAGCGTGGGCGATGTGAAACTTTATAAAGATACTTACACCCCACTATTACTCAAAAATCTCACTACACCCGTGCCTAAAAACGATAATGAAATAGAAAATAGTTTGAACGCTTTAAAGCGTTTGTTAGATAAACATGGTGAAGAAATTTGCGCCTTCATTGCAGAGCCTCTTTTGCAATGCGCAGGGAATATGCATATTTATAGCGCGAAGTATTTAAAACAAGCCGTTTTATTGTGCAAGCAAAAAGACATCCACATTATTTTTGATGAAATCGCTACCGGGTTTGGGCGCACAGGGAGCATGTTTGCTTATGAACAATGCGGGATCGAGCCTGATTTTTTATGCTTGTCTAAAGGGATTAGCGGGGGGTATTTGCCTTTAAGCGCGCTATTAACCCATAATGAAATCTATAACCAATTTTACGCCCCCTATGAAGAAAATAAAGCGTTTTTGCATTCGCACAGCTACACAGGAAACGCCCTAGCATGCGCATGCGCGAACGCCACGCTGGATATTTTTGAAAAAGAAAATGTTATTGAAAAGAACAAGGCTTTAAGCGGGTTTATTTTTAGCGTGCTCCAAAACGCGTTAAAACCCTTGATAGAGCAACAAGTGGTGTCTAACTTAAGGCATTTGGGCATGGTCTTTGCCTTTGAAGTCTTTATTCAAACCAAAGAGCGTTTGAGTTTGGCGGTTTTTAAAAAAGCTCTAAAAAAAGGTTTGTTATTACGCCCTTTAAACAACACCATTTACCTCATGCCTCCTTATATTATCACGCATGAAGAAATCAAAAAGGCGGTTGCGGGGTTAGTGGAAATTCTTGATGAGTTAAAAAAAGGCTGAAAACAAATAGTAAAGAGCTTGAATTTCAGTCAAGCGATAGCCTCTTTTTCTCTTTGATTTTAAAAATCAAGCTTTTCACTTGATATTAAGCCTATTCAATCAAACCTATTCAATGATTTTAGGCACAACGAAATAATGATCTTGGCTGTGTTTGTTGTGGCTTAAAATCTCTTTGGCGATATGGGGTTGGTTTTTGGGTTCGTCTTCTCTTAAAGGGGTGCATAGTTCTGTATCTGCTTTTAAATCATGAGTTTCTAAAGCGAAGATGTTTTCTACAAAGCCTAAAACCTCCGCTAAATGGCCTTTAACGCTCTCTTTATGCTCATCTTTAATCTCTAACATGCTCAATTTTTCCAAGCGTTGCAATAATGCGTCATCAATTTGCATTCTTTTCCTTTAGTTTAAAATAGGGGTTCGTCCATCGTTGCTGGGGCTTTGATGCCCATGAGCTTTAACACGCTGCTAGCGATATTGTTCAACGCTCCGTTTTTTATGGATTTGACTCCATCCCCCAAAACAAAGCAATACACGCTCCCGGCGGTGTGGTTGGTTAAGGGGTTTTGGTTTTCATCTTTCATGCGTTCGCAATTCCCATGATCGCTTGTTAAAAGCATGGCGTAATCCAATTCTTTAGCCAGTGAAAGGATTTCCCCTAAACATGCATCCACTGCTTCTACTGCTTTGATGCTCGCTTCAAAATTCCCCGTATGCCCCACCATGTCGCCATTAGCAAAATTCACAATGATCAAATCCGTGCCTAGTTTCATTTGCTCTAACACCGCAAGGGTTACTTCTTTAGCACTCATTTCAGGCTTTAAGTCATAAGTGGTAACTTTTGGGCTTTGGATAAGCACTCGGTTTTCATTCTTAAAAGGCGTCTCCACTCCGCCATTGATGAAAAAGGTTACATGCGCGTATTTTTCAGTCTCAGCGATATGGCTTTGGGTCAGGTTGTGTTGAGAGACCACTTCAGCGAGCGTGTTTTGAACGCTTTCTTTAGGGAATAAAACAGGGTAGGGGAAAGTGTTATCATAAGGCGTCATGGTAGCGATATGGAGTTTTTTAAAAGCTTGGCGCTTAAAGCCGCTAAATTCCTTTTGGCCTAAAGTGCTCACGATTTCTCTAGCCCTATCGTTCCTGAAATTGATAAAAATAAAGCTTTCATCATCTTGCATGCCGCAATAATCTTTAAAACAAGCGGGCATGATAAATTCATCAGTGATATTTTTATCGTATTGGCTTTGGATATATTCGCTAGGGCTTAAAGGCGTGTGATTAAGCCCCATTAAGCTATGATATGCAAGTTCAATCCTTTCAAAGCGATTATCCCTATCCATCGCATAAAAACGGCCACCTATGGTAGCGATTTGAATGTTTTCATTGCAGATATTTTGCATTTGTTTTAAATAAGTTAAAGCGCTTTTAGGAGCGACATCGCGCCCATCGGTGATTAAATGCAGAAAGACTTTTTTATGGGATTTTTCACACTCTAAAGCCAGAGCGATAAAATGCTCAATGTGTGAATGCACGCCCCCATCGCTCATCAAACCCATAAGATGCACCACAGGGCTTTTTTGGATCGTGTTTAAAAAAGCGGGGTTGTTTTTTAACCCATCGTTTTGAAGGCTTAAAGAAATTTTGACTAAATCCTGATAGAGCACCCTACCAGCCCCAATACACATATGCCCCACTTCAGAATTCCCCATTTGCCCCTTAGGTAAACCCACGCTCAAGCCATGCGTATCAATCAGGCTATAAGGCAAAGTTTTAAACATCAAGTCATAAGTGGGTTTTTTGGCATGGAAGAAAGCGTTATGATCGCTATCTTTACGATACCCAATGCCATCAGTGATAATCAAAAGAGTTTTTTGCGCCATTTTTAGGACTTTTTAAAGCTCTTGCATGAGAGTGATGTGGTTGGCTAAAATCGCATTCCTTTGCCCTGGAGAGCAATTTTTGCACACTTCTTTACTTTTGGAAGCGGTTTTGGTGTTGTTTTTTACATTATTTTTAATGTTATTTTTAGAGGAGCGTTTTGGACTCGCTTTAGCCGGTTTTTTTGGGCTTTTTTTAGCGGGTGTGAAATCAGCGCTATTGATTTGAGCCAAATACATGGGTTTATCTTTTGCTTTTTCTGGCTTACTAGTTGTTTGCTCGCTAGTTGTCTCTTTCATTTCTCGGGGTTTTTCTGCTTGGGTTTCCTCTGTTTGAGATTTTTCTATTTGAGATTTTTGGGCGGCTAAAGTTTGGGGCATGGCGTTGCCGATAGGGTCTAAATCTAGGTTACTATTAGCGCTTTTTTGCAATTCTTGGTCATTACTAGACTGCGAATCAAAGATTTTAGATTCTTTCAAACGCCTGATCTTGTCTTGTATCTCTTCGTAATATTTTTCAGCATCAGCGTTAGACTTCTCGTTTTTTTCCCAACGACTGCCCTTGTTGTAAGATTTGATCATGTCTTTTAGATTGTCATGGTAGCGTGTTTTCCAATAGAGCAACTCTTTTAAAGCCACTTCAGAAGCAAACGCATCGTCTTTGATGAGCAATTCCCCCATCACATTACGCAAAAAAGGGCTATCATTATGCCCATAGCTTTTTAGAACGCTTGGGATATAAGAATGATACACGCCCGCGCTCGGATCTGAAAAATTGATTTTATAAACCCCTGCGCATGACTCTTTCCATGCAATGCCTGCCATTTCATAGCCTAAATTTTCTTTAGAGCCGAATTGATAGGCGGCTTTTAAAACTTCTTTTTGCTTAGCGTTAAAATCTTTAAGGTTGTCGCAATTGGTCATCATGACTTTAGTAACGGGCGATTTGGGTTTGTTTTTAACCCCCTTAGCGGGCTTAGGCTCTGTTTTAGTGGGGCTTTCTGCTGCAACTAAGCTTAAAGATGCACTTAAGGCTGCACCTAGCCATAAGGCTTTAAAAAGGGTGTGAGTGAGTGGGGTTAAATGTTTCAAAACGCCTACCTTTTGTATTTAAAAAATAAACTAAACTAAAAATAAATTCAAGTATAATTCTAACATGATTTAGTCTTAAAAGTGATTTTGTTTTTTAGGGAGAATTGAGATTTTGCATTCAGATGAATTGTTAGTAGAGATTTTAGTTGAAGAATTGCCCGCACAAGCGTTATTGAATGAATATAAAGAAATGCCTAAAAAACTCCACGCTCTTTTTCAAAAACGTGCTTTAGAAGTGGGAACTATAGAGGTTTTTTACACCCCTAGGCGCTTGTGTTTGTTTATCAAAGACTTTCCTCTTTTAACGCAAGAAACTAAAGAGGAATTTTTTGGGCCTCCGGTTAAAATCGCATGCAACAATGAAGATAAAACGCAAGGGTTGAACGCTCTAGGTTTAGGGTTTTATCAAAAATTAGGACTAAAGGATCCCAAGCATTTCCAAACAGCGTTTAAAAACAATAAAGAAGTGCTTTATCACGCTAAAATCCACGCCAAACAGCCTACAAAAGACTTAATCATGCCCATTGTGTTAGAGTTTTTAGAGGGTTTGAATTTCGGTAAGTCTATGCGTTGGGGCAATGTGGAAAAAAGCTTTATCAGACCCATTCATAATATTTGCGTGTTGTTTAATGGGGAAAATTTTAACGGTATTGAAGTCAAAGAGTATGGCTTTAAAACCAAACAAACCACGAAAGCGCACCGACAAGAGAGTTTTGATTTTATCCAGGTGGATAGCCCTAAAGCGTATTTTGAAGTTTTAGAAAAAAACCATGTCATTTTAGACCCTAAAAAGCGCGAAGCTAAAATCTTACAAGAAATTAAAGAGCTAGAAACAAAGCATGAAATCATCGTAGAAATAGATAAGGATTTATTAGATGAGGTGGTAGCGATCACGGAATACCCCAGTGCGCTTTTAGGGGAGTTTGACAAGGCGTTTTTAAAATTACCCAGTGAAATCATCACCACTTCCATGAAAGAAAACCAGCGCTATTTTGCAACCTTTTGTCAAAAAAGCCAAGAAGAAAGCCCAACATTACACAACGGCTTTGTTGTGGTGAGTAACGCTATCAATAAAGACAAGCAAAAAATCATTGCAGGCAATCAAAAGGTTTTAAAAGCCCGCTTGAGCGATGCGGTTTTCTTTTATGAAAACGATCTCAAAAAGCCTTTAGATAACGCCCCTTTAGAGAGCGTGGTTTTTGTGCAAGGTTTAGGGACTTTAAAGGATAAAATGGAGCGAGAAGCAATCATCGCTCAATACTTGACGCAAAAATACGCTCCATCTTTAAACATGCCTTTAGAAAAAGCCCTTGAATTGATTGGCCGAGCCGTTAAAATCGCTAAGGCGGATTTACTCAGTGAAGTGGTGTATGAATTTAGCGAGCTTCAAGGGATCATGGGCTATTACTACGCTTTGAAACAAAACGAAAACGAGTTAGTCGCTTTGAGTTTGAAAGAGCAGTATTTGCCCGCAAGCGAAAACGCTCCCTTGCCCTCTAGTGTTTTTAGCGCGATCGTGGCTTTGAGCTTGAAATTAGACAGCCTGTTTTCTCTTTTTAGCGCGGGTAAAATCCCTAGCGGATCTAAAGATCCTTTTGCTTTAAGGCGCTTGAGTTTTGGATTATTGAAAATCATCGCGCATTATGGGTTAGAATTTGATCTGAAAGCGGATTTGAAAAACCTCTTTGAAAAAGTGGGCGTTTATCAAAGCTTTGATTTAGAGGTTTTAGAAAAGTTTTTACTGGAGCGCTTTCATAATTTAATAGATTGTAACCCCTCTATTATAAGGAGCGTGTTAAACACCAACGAGCGAGACATTGTTAAAATCATTCAAAAAGTCAAAACCTTAAAACGCTTTTTAGACGATCCCAAAAACGCTCAAAAAAAAGAGCTGCTTTTTAGCGCTTTCAAACGCCTAGCCAATATCAATAAAGACAGAAACCCTGACGAATCAAGCGGGTTTTCTACGAATCTTTTTAAAGAATCGCAAGAGCATGCCCTTTTTGAAGCGTTCAATGCGATCAAAACAAGCACTTTTGAGAGTTTGGATAGCAAAATAGAGGCTTATTTTGGTTTGCATGCGCCTTTAGAAGAATATTTTAAAAGCGTGCTGGTCATGGATAAAGATATAGAAATCCAAAAAAATCGTAAAAATTTCTTGTGGGGCGTGTATCAAAGTTTCTTAGAAATTGGGGATATTAAAGAAATTGCGATTTAGTTCTTTCAAACGCAAAGTCCAGCGTTTTTGTTTGGGGGTAGCTTTTTTAATAAGCGGTATGGGCGTGCTTGATGCGAAAACCTTTACCCTACAAGAGTTTTTTAAAGAAGTAGAAACCAACTCTATGGAACTGATCGGCAAAAAAGCCGATTTTAAAAGCCGTCTGAACGAACAGCGTTCAATCAATGCATGGGATTTTCCCTATATTGATAATGAAACTTCTATGGTGAAAAACTTCCAAGGCATTATAGAAGCGCAACCCAGAACCCTTTTAATAGTAAGACCCAAGCTCCCGTGGGTGAGTTCGCTTTTATCCAAAAGCCTTTCTATTAAAACCATTCAATACGATAAAAGCTATCAATTAAATAAAAATCTCGCTTTTATTGGCGCTAAACGCCTTTATTTGACTTATGTGATGACTAAGGAAAAGTATCAGGTGTATGTGCAACGAGAAGCGAACTTTTATTCGCAGCTCAAAATCGCTAAAGAAAAAGTCAAAGCCGGCAGCATGAGCGAAAAGGACTATATCAACTTCAATAATTCTTATTTGGAATCCAAACTCGCTAAAACCAATGTGGAAACCAAACTCATAGATTTAGAAAAAATGCTAGACACGATGCTAGCGATTGTGGAGCCGGTCAAAGAGGGGGCGCATTTTGACACTTATTTAAACCATTTGCATGATGTCAAGGTGATCGGTTTGGATTTTGAATACGTGCGATTAGAACCTGAAGCTTTAAAGTTTAAATTGGATCGCTCGTTGTATGTGGATATTTTGGATTTGACGGCTAAAGATTATCAGGTGAATGCGAAATTGGCTAATAGAGATGTGTTTAATGCGTTTGAATTCGGGATTGGCTCTGAAAGCTATAACTCTTCAACTAATCTTTCTGTAGAAGTGCGTATCCCTTTACCGGTCACGCCTAAAAATATCTATCAAAAGCGTAAATTCTTGGATTTGCAAAGCGGGACGCTCGCGCAAAATGAAGTGATGAAACGAAACATTAGAATCAACGCCAACTCCTATTTAAACCAGCTCAAAACCAAAGAAGCATACATTGAAACCCAAAAAGAAGCCATTGCCAATAAGAAGCGTTTGATGGAAATGGGGCGCCTCGCTTATGAAGCCCAAAAAATCGGGCTTTTTGAATACTTGATTTATCAAAATTCTTACATGGACGCTCTCATCACTCTAACGGAAGCTAAGATTGAATACATTGATATTAGCGCGCTTTTAGAAGAGACTTTAGGGGAGAGCTTGACCAGATTAGGAGAATTGCGTTGAAGCGGGCGTTATGGTGGCTGATGTTAATGGGCGTTTTTTCGATGGGTGTTTCTTTAAAAGCCAAAGAGTATCCAGAAATTGTTTTGGAAGAAAAAAACTTGCAACCCATGGGGTTAAAGGTTATCAGTTTAGATAAAGAAATTTTTAGTAAAGGGCTTCCTTTTAACGCTTATATTGATTTTGATAGTAAAAGCTCTGTGGTGCAGAGCTTGAGCTTTGATGCGTCTGTGGTCGCTGTTTATAAAAGAGAGGGCGAGCAGGTGAAAGCTGGAGATGCGATCTGTGAAGTGAGCTCTATTGATTTGAGCAATTTGTATTTTGAATTGCAAAACAACCAAAATAAATTAAAAATCGCTAAAGATATTACTAAAAAAGATTTAGAGCTTTATAGGGCTGGGGTGATCCCTAAAAGGGAGTATCAAACGAGCTTTCTAACCAGTGAAGAAATGGGCTTAAAGGTGGAACAATTAGAGAGCGCGTTTAAAAGCTTTGGCGTGGATCCCAAAAACCCTAAAGGGCATTATGGTTTTAGGATTGTGGCTAGAGATAGCGGTCTTTTAGCGTTAGCGCCTAAAAATGTGGGCGAGAAGATTTTGGCTTTCACTAGTTATGTGCGTATTTCAAAAAGCGATGATCTGATCGCTCAAATCAAATTGCCTGTAGGCGTTTCTAAATCCATTAGAAGAGATTCGCCGGTCTATAATGAAGAGGGGGAAAAAATCGGGAAGATTCAAAGCGTTTCGGTGGTGTTAGACAAAGGCTCTAACACGATTTTAGCCACCGCTTTATTAGATGAGGGCAATTACCATGTGGGGGAAATGGTAGAAATGTATATTCAAGGCTCACAGCCTAAAGACTCGGTTTTAATCCCTTCAAACGCTTTAATCAGAAACGGGAAAGATTACCTGGTGTTTGTGAGAACGCCTAAAGGTTTTAGGCCTGTGGTGGTTCAAGTTTTAGAAGAACGCAGCAAGATTTTTATCGTGAGCGCTCAAAATTTACACCCTAATGACAGCGTGGCAGTGGGGTCATTGATAGGGTTAAAAGGCATGATCAACAATTTAGGGGAAGAATGATGCTCGCTTCCATTATTGAATTTTCCTTACGCCAAAGAGTGATTGTGATTGTTGGCGCGATTCTTATTTTATTTTTTGGGACTTATAGTTTTATCCACACTCCAGTGGACGCTTTCCCAGATATTTCGCCCACTCAAGTCAAAATCATTTTAAAACTCCCCGGCTCTAGCCCTGAAGAAATGGAAAACAACATCGTGCGCCCTTTAGAATTGGAGCTTTTAGGCTTAAAGGGGCAAAAATCTTTAAGAAGTATTTCAAAATATTCTATTTCAGACATCACGATAGATTTTGATGACAGCGTGGATATTTATTTAGCGAGGAATATTGTCAATGAGCGCTTGAGCAGCGTGATGAAAGATTTACCCGTGGGGGTTGAAGGAGGCATGGCGCCCATTGTTACGCCGCTATCAGATATCTTTATGTTCACCATTGATGGCAATATCACCGAAATAGAAAAACGACAGCTTTTAGATTTTGTGATCCGCCCGCAATTAAGAATGATTAGCGGCGTGGCGGATGTCAATTCCATTGGAGGCTTTAGCAGAGCGTTTGTGATTGTGCCGGATTTTAACGACATGGCAAGGCTTGGGGTGAGTATTTCTGATTTAGAAGAGGCTGTAAGAGTGAATTTAAGAAACAGCGGAGCGGGGCGCGTGGATAGAGATGGCGAAACCTTTTTAGTCAAAATCCAAACCGCTTCTTTGAGTTTAGAAGACATTGGCAAAATCACCGTTTCCACGAATTTAGGGCATTTGCACATTAAGGATTTTGCGAAAGTCATCAGCCAGTCTCGCACCCGCTTAGGGTTTGTCACTAAAGATGGCGTGGGCGAGACCACAGAGGGCTTGGTGCTTTCTTTAAAAGACGCTAACACCAAAGAAATCATCACTCAAGTGTATCAAAAACTAGAAGAATTAAAACCCTTTTTACCGAATGGCGTGTCCATTAATGTTTTTTATGATCGATCAGAATTCACGCAAAAAGCCATTGCCACCGTTTCTAAAACGCTCATTGAAGCCGTTGTTTTAATCATCATCACGCTCTTTTTATTTTTAGGGAATTTGAGGGCGAGCGTGGCTGTGGGGGTGATTTTACCCTTAAGCTTGTCCGTGGCGTTTATTTTTATCAAGTTTAGCGATCTGACTTTAAATTTGATGAGTTTAGGGGGGTTGGTTATCGCTATAGGCATGCTCATTGACTCAGCCGTGGTGGTGGTGGAAAACGCTTTTGAAAAATTGAGCGCTAACACCAAGACCACTAAACTCCATGCGATCTATCGTTCATGCAAAGAAATCGCTGTTTCAGTGGTGAGCGGGGTGGTGATCATTATTGTGTTTTTTGTGCCGATTCTAACCTTACAGGGGTTAGAGGGTAAGATGTTTAGGCCTTTAGCGCAAAGCATTGTGTATGCGCTTTTAGGCACTTTAGTTCTATCCATCACTATCATTCCTGTAGTGAGCTCTCTTGTCTTAAAAGCCACACCCCATAGCGAAACCTTTTTAACGAGGTTTTTAAACAGAATCTATGCTCCTTTATTGGAATTTTTTGTGCATAACCCTAAAAAAGTGATTTTAGGAGCGTTTGTTTTTTTAATCGCAAGCCTTTCTTTATTCCCTTTTGTGGGGAAGAATTTCATGCCCGCTTTAGATGAGGGCGATGTGGTTTTGAGTGTGGAAACCACCCCTTCTATTTCTTTAGATCAATCTAGGGATCTCATGCTAAACATTGAGAGCGCGATTAAAAAGCATGTTAAGGAAGTTAAAAGCATTGTCGCGCGCACAGGGAGCGATGAATTGGGGCTGGATTTAGGGGGCTTGAATCAAACCGATACTTTTATTTCTTTCATCCCTAAAAAAGAATGGAGCGTAAAAACCAAAGATGAATTATTAGAAAAAATCACAGATTCTTTAAAAGACTTTAAGGGGATTAACTTTTCTTTCACCCAACCCATTGAAATGAGGATTTCTGAAATGCTTACAGGGGTTAGGGGGGATTTAGCGGTTAAGATTTTTGGAGATGATATTAGCGCCTTAAACGAGTTGAGTTTTCAAATCGCGCAAGTTTTAAAAGGGATTAAAGGCTCTAGTGAAGTTTTAACCACGCTTAATGAGGGCGTGAATTATTTGTATGTAACCCCTAATAAAGAAGCGATGGCGGATGTGGGGATCACTAGCGATGAATTTTCCAAGTTTTTAAAATCCGCTTTAGAGGGCTTGGTTGTGGATGTGATCCCTACAGGGATTTCACGCACGCCGGTGATAATCCGCCAAGAGAGCGATTTTGCAAGCTCTATCACTAAAATCAAAAGTTTAGCCCTGACTTCAAAATATGGCGTTTTAGTGCCTATCACTTCTATCGCTAAAATTGAAGAAGTGGATGGCCCTGTTTCTATTGTGCGTGAAAATTCAATGCGCATGAGCGTGGTTCGCAGCAATGTGGTGGGGCGCGATTTGAACTCTTTTGTAGAAGAGGCTAAAAAAGTGATCGCTCAAAACATCAAACTCCCTTCTAGCTACTATATCACTTATGGGGGGCAGTTTGAAAACCAGCAACGGGCCAATAAAAGGCTTTCTACCGTTATCCCTTTAAGCATCTTAGCGATTTTTTTCATTCTTTTTTTCACTTTTAAAAGCATTCCTTTAGCCTTGCTCATTCTTTTGAATATCCCTTTTGCGGTTACCGGAGGCCTTATTGCGTTGTTTGCGGTAGGGGAGTATATTTCAGTGCCAGCGAGCGTGGGCTTTATCGCTCTTTTTGGGATTGCGGTTTTAAACGGCGTGGTGATGATAGGTTATTTTAAAGAGCTTTTATTGCAAGGAAAAAGCGTAGAAGAATGCGTTTTATTGGGCGCTAAAAGGCGTTTGAGGCCGGTTTTAATGACCGCTTGCATTGCCGGTTTGGGTTTGATACCTTTATTATTTTCTCATAGCGTGGGATCAGAAGTCCAAAAACCTTTAGCGATCGTGGTGCTTGGAGGCTTGGTTACCTCAAGCGCTCTAACCTTACTCTTACTACCGCCCATGTTCATGCTCATCGCTAAAAAGATTAAAATCAATTAAGGGATTTCACATGCTCGCTTTAGAAATTTATATTGATATTTGTTTGAAAGACGCTTTAATAGATTATTTATTTGAAAAAGGCTTTGATGATTTTTTTTATGTGGAATGCTATAAATACGCCGCTTCTTCGCTGCTTTTAAGCCAAAAAGAGCAGGTGAGCGGGCGCAAAGATTACGCTAAATTCAAGCTTTTTTTAAGCGATGAGATCGCTTTATCTCTAGCCAAAGCGCTCAAAGATCACTTCGCTTCTAAAGAAATGAAATTGTTTTATTCTCAAACGCATGGGTTGTAAAACGCATGCACCAATCAAGCGGAATTCTCAGTAAAATACGCTATAACACAAACCAATAAAGGAATTAAGATGTATGCTGTAACCTTTGACCTTGACACTAATTGCTTGAATGAAAACGCAATGAATCTCTCAAAAGTTTATTTGGATATTCGTAAATTCATGGAACAACATGGCTTTAAATGGCAACAAGGTAGCGTGTATTTTGGCGATGAGACCATCAACGCTGTTACTTGCGTCGCTACGGTGCAAATTTTAGCCAAGCAAATACCAAGTTTTGCGGTTTGTGTTAAAGATGTGAGGATGTTAAAAATAGAAGAAAACAACGATTTAATGCCGGCTATCAAGATTGTTTTATGAAATTGAGTATAATGAGAGCCATTAAATGGTGCTAGGAGTTTGTAATGATGATTATTCTTAAAAATCCGCTCTCTCTCTAGTCAGCCGTTTTATCTTTTCACCCCCATATAAACCCATACCCATATAAACCCTATCTATATTTTAGGGATTTTTAGGGATTTTTGCGTCTTGTTTAGATTTTAATTTTTAATTTTAAAGGATTGGTAATGATTTTACGCGCACAGACAAATTTTATGGAGTTTTTAGAACAGGTTTTAGAAGTTTTAAAAGAAGTAGAGATTGATAAAACAGAATATTATACGCTTTTAGCAAGCGTTCAAAAACAACAGCTTGTGATACCCGTTGTGGGGAATTTTAGCGCAGGCAAAAGCACGCTATTGAACCGCTTTTTAGGCAGTAGCGTTTTACCTACCGGTATCACGCCAGAGACTTCTTTAGCCACTGAGTTGCACTATAGCGCTAATGAACGCATAGAAGCTTTTTCAAACAATGATGAAAAAACAGAGAGTTTTGAACTGAATGAGCAAAGTTTTGAAGTAATTAAAGAGAATGCGGCGGAGTATTCCTACCTTAAGGTTTATTTGAATAATGAAGCTTTGAAAAACAGTGCGCCTTTAGTGTTTGTGGATATGCCAGGCTTTGATAGCCCTGTTTCAAGCCACACCCATGCCATTTTGGAATATTTGGAAAGGGGCGTGCATTTTGTCATTCTTGCAAGCGTAGAAGAGGGCAATCTCACTAAACGCATGGTTAGGGAATTGAAAAACCTTTTAGAGTTTGACAAAGGCCTTAGCTTTATTTTGAGTAAAACGAATTTAAGAACGCCTTCGCAAGTGGGAGAAATCTCTCGCTACATTCAAGAGCAAATCCAAGATCACCTTGATTTGACAACGCATCTCATTCATTCTAATAAAGACAATAACGCTCTTTTAGAGGTAGCGGATAAAATAGACGCTGAAAAGCTTTTTAGCGCTTTGTATTTGGAACGATTGAAGTTTTTGAACTCCCGGTTACAAAACAGCCTAAAAAGCGTGATTGAAAGCTTTAATTACTCCAAAGAAAAGGCTTTAGAAGAGATCAAAGCTTTGGATTTGGGCGTTAAAGACATTGAAAAAACCTATGAAAAATTAAGGGCTAATTTAGAAGAGAAATATTCTAGCGTGGCTGTGGGATCGGTGGTTAAAAAAGTGCTAGAAGATGTGAGGGATCAAAAGCCTTATTTAGCCGCTTTAATCAACAAGCCTAACGAGCTTAACAGCGAAATAGAAAGCGTCATGCAACAAAGCCTGATCAAAAACGCTAAATTAGAGATTGAAAAGATCAACCTTTCTTTTTCAAAAGATTTCCATGCGGAATTTGAAAACTTGAACAAGCTTTCTAGCGATTTGTCTGTGAATTTAGAGCATGGCCTTGAATTAGGGATCAACGCTTTAAGCTTGTTTCTATCCAAAAACCCGGTTACAAGGCCGTTCGCGCTGATTTTACAAGGGTTAAAACCTCTTTTAAAAGATTTACTGACATTGTTGCCTAATCTCATCGCTGCATTTTTTAGGAATGAAGAAAAAGAGCGGGCGAAATTAGAAAATCTGATTGAAGTCAAAGTGATACCAGAGATTCAACACAAGCTTAAAAAAGTTTTACCGGGATTGTTTAATGAGGCTTTGCAAAATTCCCTAAAATCTCTAAAAGATCGGTGCGAATTGGACATCACGCACAAGAAACAAGAAATCGCGCTCGCTCAAACAGAAAAAGAAAAACACCTAAATGATCTAGAAGCACAAAAACAAATCTTAGAAAATAAGATCAACGCTTTAAGCAATTTAGAACAACAATATTTGAAGGATTAAAATGAACGCTCAAGAACTCATTCAAAAAAGTGCTTTAATTGAAAAAACGCTAAAAGAACAAGGCTTGCAAGAAAGAGCGAGGCCTTTTATGAGCGATAACGCTGTGATTACAACCGAAGAGTTAGAGAAAACGCTAAAAGAGATGCAAGATACTGATAGGAATCTTAAAGTCGGTATCATCGGGCGCGTGAAAGCGGGTAAAAGCTCGCTCTTAAACGCTTTGATTTTTGAGGGTGTAGAGGTTTTGCCTAAAGCGGCAACGCCCATGACCGCTAGCCTTACCATTTTAAAATACGCCAAAACCTTGAGCGCTCAAGTGGAGTTTTACAGCCCAAAGGATATTGCAGAGCTTAAAAACGAACATGCAAGGTATGAAAGGGAATTTCAAAGAATCGTTGAGGAAAAAGTCAAAGAACAAAAAGAAAAACAGAGTTTGTCAAATAAGGCTAAAGAGGGAGTAAAGAATTTTTTTAGCAGAAACAAAAGCGATAAAGAAGCACCCAAAGAGAGGGTTTTAAGCGATGAAGAAATAGTAAAAAAGGCTGAAAGGATCGCTAAAAGCGAGTTAGAAAAGGATACAAAGCTCGTTTCATCATACGATCAATACGAAAAAATGAAAAAAAGCGGATTGCTCAACACGGAAAACTTGGATCCGCGCATTCAAGCCAACAGCTTAGAAGATCTGAATCAAAAATTGCTCCAATTCGTGGGCGCGGACGGGAAGTATATGCCATGCACTAAAGCGGTGCAAATTTCTTTGAATAACCCCAATCTTAAAGATTTGGAAGTGATTGACACCCCAGGCGTGAATGATCCCATCGCTTCCAGGGAAGAGCGCACCAAAGCCTTATTGAAAGATTGCGATGTGGTGTTTATTGTAAGCCCTTCTAATCAGTTTTTAACAGATAGCGATACGAGTTTGTTTGATAGGGTTTCTAATAAAGAAGGCCTTCAAGAAATTTATTTTGTGGCAAGCCAAGCCGATAGCGCCGTTCTTTCTATGAGTGAAGTGGAAAAATCTGGTCAACACCTCCCCACAGCCTTAGAAAACGCGCAAAAATCCCTTTCATCTTCTTTAGATAAAGCCATGGAAGCGTTGATTCAAAAATACCCTAACCAACGAGAGATTTTTGAAAAAGCGATCAAAAATGGCGTCATTTTGGCTTCAGGGGTTTGCTTTAGCATGTATAAAGATTTCAACAACCAAGCTTCTTGGGAAAGAAACCAAAAAACAGAAGAGTATCACAATGCATTACGGAATTTAAAAGACGCTTACCCTGACGCTTTTAGTAGCGATGATAAGTCTAAGGAAAGCTTATTGCTCTTAAGCAATATGGGCGCGATTAAAGAGCGTTTAGAAAAAGCCGCAAAAGAGAAAGAAAAAATCATGTCTCAAAAATTGCAAGATTATGCACAGAGCCAAGCGAACAACCTCCAAAATTTGATCACGCAGTTATTGCAAGATTTGGAAGAAGAAAAAAAGAGGATTAAAAACGCTGATATGGGCGCTATTGTTAAGCAAATAGAGGTTTATGAAAAGCTCTCTGGTAACATTGAAATAGGGTTTAGGGAAGCGTATGAAGAATTTATCTTGCATTTCATCAACAATATCAGAGTTGGCTTGGAAGAAACATTGAAGAAAGCTATCCAAACGGCTAAAACGCGCTCTAGAGAAGAAGAGGAAGAAGAGCATTATATTGAAAGAGTGAAGCAAGGCGGTTTGGGAGGAAGCTTTAAAAGGAATTTTTTGCGGTTCTTTGATGATGATGCGGGCTATGAGAAAGTAGAACGCACAAGAGCAACCATTAAAGCCGGAGCGGTGCTTGATTATTTAACAGAGATGCATGAAATCTGCGAAAAAGCTTTGAATGACAGCGCTGATTCTTTTAAAGTCGTTTTCAAAAAAGAACTCTACGCTAAAGTCTTTCCTGTCTTGCGTCAGATCATCAATGATGATAGTTTGATTGATGAGGTAGCTTTCAAAAAAAGCGTGCATGCCGTTACGGATGGAATCAAATTTGAAGAGTTTCATTACACTCTTCCTAGCGAGATAGGAGCAAAGACGGGCTTTTTAAAAGGCGATGAAGCCGATGCTTTTATACAAAGCGTGGGGAATTATGTGAGGGATTTTGAAGCTGAGGCTAAACAAGATGTGAAAGGCTACATCGGAGGTTTAAGAGAGAATTTAGAAAAGCAAAATTTCGCCAGCGACACGCTTCAAAAACTCCAAAAAGACATGCAAAATTTGCACAATCAAGTCCAAAACAAAGAACAATCCATCGCTCAATTAGACGCTCAAATCAAGGCTTTAATGGGGATTCAATGAGTATTAATTTTTTTAAGGGTATTTTTAATGACAATAGCAGGGCTGAAAACCACCACAATACAGAGGGTTTAAAAGAACGCTACGATCTAATCGCTCGTATTTTAAACGCTAAAACAAACAATGAAGGGCTAGAAGAATACCAGCAGATTTTAGACAACGAGTTTTTAGAGTTCGCTAGCGGCGTGGATTCGCTCAAAGAAAAGGAAATAGCGTTACTGACGCTCCAAGAAATCCAAAAAGAATTGCAATTAGTAGCGGGCTACCCTAGTTTGTTCCAAAAAACCATCGTTGCGGTGGGGGGAGGGTTTAGTGCGGGCAAATCCACCTTTTTAAACAACTTGTTGGGCTTGAAATTAAAACTCCCTGAAGACACGCTTCCCACTACAGCTATCCCTACTTATTGCTTAAAGGGTAAAAAAGAAGTTTTAATGGGGTTTTCTCAAAATGGGGGCATGGTGGAATTACCTAATCTCGCTTTTGATCATCAGTTTTTAAAATCCCTTGGCTTCAACCTTAAAGAGATCATGCCTTTGATGCTTTTAAGCACTCCTAGCGTGCCTTTTGAACACTTGTGCTTCATAGACACGCCTGGCTATAACCCTTCTAATCAAGGCTATACGGGTGAGGACAAAGAAGCCTCTAAAGAATCCCTAAAGCACGCTAAACACATTTTATGGCTCATTAGTTGCGAGCGTGGGGGTATTGAAAGCGATGATTTAGAGTATTTGCAAGAATTATACGAAGAAGGCAAGCAGGTTTTTATCGTAGTGAGTAGGGCTGATAGGCGCACAAAAAGACAATTAGAAGAAGTCGCTATCAAAATTAAAGAGACTTTAGAAGATAATGGCATTGAGTTTTTAGGGATTGGCGCTTACAGCGCTACAAGGTATCAAGAAATTAAAGAGTTCAGCGAAAAAAGCAAAGTTTTTGACTCGCTTGAGGAATTTTTAAAAAAGTTAAATAAAAGGAGCGAGAAACAAAACGAAATTTTAAGCGTTTTATACGAGGTGCATTTGGCGTATGAAAAGGCTATTGAGCAAGACGCTAACCAATTCAAACGCTACCAAAAGGCTTTGCATTCTATCAGATTGGATTTATTGCAAAAAGGCTTTGATGATTTTAGCGATGCCAGCTTTAATAAAATCGAATCGCTCAAAAAAGAATTTTCTGAGAAAGAAGAATCCAAAAGAGAGAATTTAGTGCAACTCAACCAAGTGATTGGCTTGTTTAAAGAAAGCATTGATAAGGTTTTTGATCGCACGAGCGCTTTTACTTGGGAAAAATACAAAGAAAAAAACGACGATTAAGAGGACGATGAAGAAAACCGCCGGGAGTTCGAAGAAATCAAAGAGATGGTGCTGTATTTTAGGGATTGGTGCATGTTTCGTTTAGATTGGTATAAAATGAGGCAAGAAGACATCCAAAAACATAGAGATTGGATGGATAATGATAATAGACTGCTCCTTTCGTTTAGATTGGTATAAAATGAGGCAAGAAGACATCCAAAAACATAGAGATTGGATGGATAATGATAATAGACTGCTCCAATTAGACTATTCTTTAAGAAATTTGTCAATACTTAAAAGATTTAAAGAAAGAGGAGAAAAAAATTATCAAGACCACTTAAACGACGAGGAGCTTCAAAACGATTTGCGGGAGTGGAGGCGATCAAAACGGCGGTGATTTAGATCAGAGCGTGAAAGAGATTTCTGATTTTTACTACTCTCTTTTTAATCAAAGACAGCGTTTTGATTGTAAGGGCTATTTTAAACTTATTATTGTAAAATGGTGAGTTTTACAATCAATGAGATTAGGAATTTAATGGAAATTGCAGTATTTGGTGGCGGGGCGTGGGGGAGGGCTTTAGCCTTTGCTTTTGGAGAAAAGAATGAAGTCAAAATCATTTCAAGGCGCGATTTAAACGAGCCGTTAAAAAAGCTCAATGACGCCTTGATTTCTAAAGGTTCTGCCCCCATAGAGCAAGTGGATTTACAAAGAGGCTTAAAAGCAACGCTTTATGTCATCGCTATTAGCGTGCAGCATCTAAGGGAATGGTTTCAAAACGCTTCTTTACCCAAAAACGCTAAGGTTTTAATCGCTTCTAAAGGGATAGAGGTTTTAAACAGGGCGTTTGTGAGCGAGATCGCAAAGGATTTTATCGATCCTAATTCTTTGTGTTTTTTAGCCGGCCCGAGTTTTGCGGCTGAAATCATTCAAGGCCTGCCTTGCGCTCTAGTCATTCATTCCAATAATCAGGCTTTAGCACTAGAATTTGCCAATAAAACCCCCTCTTTTATCAGAGCCTACGCCCAACAAGACATCATAGGGGGTGAAATCGCTGGCGCGTATAAAAATGTGATAGCTATTGCTGGGGGGGTTTGTGATGGCTTGAAATTAGGCAATAGCGCTAAAGCGAGTTTGTTATCTCGTGGTTTAGTGGAAATGCAACGCTTTGGGGCGTTCTTTGGGGGCAAGACAGAGACTTTTTTAGGGCTTTCTGGGGCTGGGGATTTGTTTTTAACCGCTAATTCTATTTTATCTAGGAATTATCGTGTGGGTTTGGGGCTAGCCCAAAACAAGCCTTTAGAGGTGGTTTTAGAAGAATTGGGCGAAGTGGCTGAAGGGGTGAAAACGACCAACGCCATTGTGGAAATCGCTAGAAAATACGGCATTTATACGCCCATTGCGAGCGAATTAGCCTTGCTTTTAAAGGGTAAGAGTGTGCTAGAGAGCATGAACGATTTGATCAGACGCGCTTAAAAGGAAAGAGAGCATGCAAGATTTTTCAAGTTTATTATTAAAATTACAAGAGTATTGGAAGAATCAAGGCTGTTTGGTGATCCAGCCTTATGATATTCCTGCAGGAGCGGGGACATTCCATCCGGCCACGCTTTTAAGGAGTTTGGATAAAAAGCCGTGGAATGTGGCGTATGTCGCGCCCTCTAGAAGGCCTACTGATGGGCGCTATGGGGAAAACCCTAACCGCTTGGGGAGTTATTACCAATTCCAAGTAGTCATCAAGCCAAGCCCTTCTAATATCCAAGAACTCTATTTAAAAAGCTTAGAAGTGTTAGGGATAAACCTTAATGAGCATGATATACGATTTGTAGAAGACAATTGGGAGAGTCCGACTTTAGGGGCATGGGGGCTTGGCTGGGAAGTGTGGCTTGATGGCATGGAGGTTACGCAATTCACTTATTTCCAGCAAGTGGGGGGCATTGCTTGTAGCCCTATCCCGGTGGAGATCACTTACGGCTTGGAAAGATTGGCGATGTATGTCCAAAAAGTGGAAAATATCCTAGAGATTGAATGGGCTAAAAACAATCATGACAGCGTGCGTTACGCACAAGTGCATTTAGAAAGCGAATACGAATTTAGCAAATATCATTTTGAAATAGCGAGCGTGGAAAGGCTATTAGAAATGTTTAAAAACGCTCAAGCCGAAGCCTTGCATTGTTTGGAAAACAAGCTCCCGCTGCCGGCTTATGATTTCGTGATGCTATGCTCGCATTTTTTCAATATTTTAGACGCTAGAAAGGCGATTTCGGTGGCTGAAAGGCAAAATTATATTTTACAAATCAGGGATTTAGCCAAAGGGTGCGCGCTTCTTTACAAAGAGCAAGAAGAAGAAAGAGAAGAGCGCTTAAAAAACACTTTAACAAAGGCTTAAAATGGCGTTAGTTAAGGAAGTGTTGGGAGTTTTGAATCGCCTTTCGCCTTTTGAACTCCAAGAATTGTGGGATAATAGCGGGTTGAATGTGGGGAGTGAAAACCATGAGTTTAGCCAGATTATCGCATGCTTAGAAATCACGCTTCAAATCGCTCTAAACGCCCCACAAAACGCCCTAATCATCACGCACCACCCTTTAATTTTCAAGCCCTTAAAAACGCTTAGCTATGAGGCTTATCCGGGGAATATTTTAAAAATCTTAATCCAAAAAAACATTTCAGTCATCAGCATGCACACGAATTTTGACAAAACGCATTTAAACAAGCATTTTGCTAGTGCACTTTTAGGGTTTGATGGCTTGATAGAAAAAGGCCTTATGTTAGTGAAAGAAAACGCTAATATAGAATTTGATGCGCTTGTAGAAAGGATTAAATCTTCTTTAGGGGTGGGATCAGTGGCGTGTGTCAAAAGTTCTCCAATCATTAAAGATTTAGCGTTTGTGTGCGGATCGGGTGCGTCCATGTTCTCTTCTTTAAAAGCGCAAAGCTGTTTAATTACAGGCGATGTGAAATACCATGACGCTATGATCGCTCAATCTTTAAATATCAGCTTGATTGACGCCACGCATTATTATAGCGAAAGGGGTTTTGCGCTGATTGTGGCTGAAATTTTGCATTCTTTCAATTATTTGGTTACAATAGAGAATTTTAAAAACCCCTTGCAAATCATTTAAAGGAAAGCGATGAACACCCACCTCAAACAATTGATTGAAATTTCGCATTTGGATAAAGAAATTGACTCCCTAGAGCCACTGATCAGAGAAAAACGGAAAGACTTGGATAAAGCCTTGAATGATAAAGAAGCTAAAAATAAAGCGATTTTGAATTTAGAAGAGGAAAAATTAGCCCTAAAATTACAGGTTTCTAAAAACGAGCAAACCTTACAAGACACGAACGCTAAAATCGCCAGCATCCAAAAGAAAATGAGCGAGATCAAATCCGAAAGGGAATTGCGCTCTTTAAACATTGAAGAAGATATTGCTAAAGAGCGATCCAACCAAGCCAACAGAGAAATTGAAAACTTGCAAAATGAAATCAAGCACAAAAGCGAAAAACAAGAGAATTTGAAAAAAGAAATGCTAGAGCTTGAAAAATTAGCGTTGGAATTGGAAAACTTAGTGGAAAACGAAGTCAAAAACATCAAAGAAACCCAACAGATCATCTTTAAAAAGAAAGAAGAACTCGTGGAAAAAACCGAGCCTAAAATCTATAGTTTTTATGAAAGGATCAGGAGATGGGCGAAAAACACGAGTATTGTAACGATCAAAAAACAGGCTTGTGGGGGTTGTTTTATTAGACTAAACGATAAGATTTATACCGAAGTGCTAACGAGTGGGGATATGATCACTTGCCCGTATTGCGGGCGTATTTTATACGCTGAGGGCGCGTATGAAAGTAACGCTCAACCTTCAAAAGAAAGTCAAGAAGAAAGCCAAGAATTAGTTTGATTGTTTAAGTTTTTCTACCTTTTATTGTTAACTTTGGGGCATCTTTTTGGTGTGCCTTTCATCTTGCTTTTGAGTTTTAAGGAAAAATACCGCCATTCTTTAAAGGCTCGTTTTTTTCTCAAAGACAATCTTTTAAAAAGCGAGCCGATTTTTTGGTTCCATGCATGCTCTTATGGGGAGGTCAAATCCTTAGAGCCAATCATTCAAGCTTTAAAAGAGCCGGTTTTAATCAGCGTTACCACTAATACCGGCTTTGAATTAGCCGCTCAAACTTATCAGCATTTGGAGCGTATAGAAGTGCGTTACCTGCCTTTTGAAACCCTATTATTTGCATGGGAAAAAAACTTAAAACGCTTAAAAACTTTGGTGGTTACAGAAGCGGAATTGTGGTTTAATGTGTTTGATACGGCTCAAAAATTAGGGGCAAAAACCATGCTCATTAACGCTAGAATCAGCGTTCGTTCTTACCCCAAGTACCAGCGTTTTTCTTTTTTTTATGCGCTTTTATTCAAACGCATTGATTTGATTTTAGCGCAAAGCAAAGCCGATAAAAAGCGCTTGTTGAATCTAGGGGCTAAAAAAGTGGTGGATTTTTTGAATATCAAGCGTTTTTCAAAGCCTGTGATCGCTTCGTTTTACCCTAAAAACCCAAGCGCTTTAAACATTGTTTTAGCCAGCACGCATGAGGGCGAAGAGGAATTAGGGTTAAAAGCGTTTTTGGAGTTCAAAAAGACGCATAAAAACGCAAGACTGATTGTTGTGCCGCGCCACCCTGAGCGTTTTAAAAGCGTGCAGAATTTATTGCAAGACGCTTTAAAAACGACTCGTTTTAGTTTAGAGTGTTTTTCTTCAAAAGGTTTTGTGGAATGCGATATTTTGTTAGTGGATAGCTTGGGGGAATTGAATAATTTCTACAAAATCGCAGATATTGTCATTTTGGGGGGTTCGTTTGTCAAAATGGGGGGGCATAACCCTTTAGAGCCGGCGTTTTTTAATACGCGCCTAATCACAGGGGAGTATATTTTCAACCAAGTAGCGTTGTTTGAATTAGTCAAGCCTTATAAAATCGTTCAAAAAGAGGATCTGTTAGACGCTCTTTTAGATTACAAAAATTTAGGCGTGGTGCGTTTTTTAGAAAATGGGCATGATTTAAACGAATTGCTCGCTTTCATTAAACATTAAAAAGGATAAAGGATAAAGATGGAAAAAGCTTATAAAATATTGAGCGTTCAAGAAAACATTTCGCATAAAAAAGCTAAGGCTTTGATTGATTTGGGGTTAGTGAGTGTAGGGGGGAAGAAATTGATGGTTGCCAGAAAGGAATTGCCCAAAAATACGCGCTTTAGCGTCCAAAAGGTTGAAAAACCCAGCGTGATTTTTGAAGATGAAAACATTCTAGCCCTTTTTAAACCCCCCTTTATAGAGAGCTATGATTTAGCCTCTTTTTTCAAAGGTTGGGCGCTGTTGCACCGCTTGGATAAAGAAACAAGCGGGGTGGTTTTATTGGTGAAAGAAAATTCAGAATTCCACTTAAAAGCTAAAAAGGCTTTTAAAGACAGGGCGGTTAAAAAGGAGTATTTAGCACTCGCTCAAGGCATTATAGAAGAAGAGCGAGAAATTAACGCTCCCATTCTTACGATTAAAACCACTAAAGCTTTCAGCAAGATCTCTAAAAAAGGGCAAGAAGCGGTTACGATCATCACGCCCTTAAAAATTATCAACAAAAAAACCCTTTTAAAAGTGGGGATCAAAACCGGAAGAACCCACCAAATCAGAGTCCATTTAAAGCATATCAACCACCCCATTATAGGCGATACGCTTTATAATAACGAGCCAGGTTCAGCCAAACGCTTGATGCTCCATGCACATAAAATCGCGCTACTAGGGTATGAATTTGAAGCGATCCCCCCTAAAGAATTTGAAATTTAAGGATTGAGCATGAACGCTTGGAATACGATTTATGATCAATTTAACCCTATCGCTTTTAGCCTTGGCAGTATTGAAGTGCATTGGTATGGTTTGGCGTATGCGTGCGCGATTGTTACCGCTTTTTATATGGCGTTAAGAATGATCCAAAAAGACCCCAAGCGATTCCCCATTGAAAGGAAGGAATTTGAGAGTTATTTTCTATGGGCGGAGCTTGGCATTGTGCTAGGGGCAAGGATAGGATACATTCTTATTTATGAGCCTAATTCCAGCTATTATTTGACGCATTTTTGGCAAATCTTTAACCCTTTTGATAGCCATGGGAATTTTATAGGCATTCGTGGGATGAGCTATCATGGGGGGTTGGTGGGGTTTTTGATCGCTTCGTATCTTTATAGCCGTAAGGATTTGAAAAAGCTTTTGATTTATTTGGATTTGATTGCGATCAGCCTGCCTTTAGGGTATGTTTTTGGGAGGATTGGGAATTTTTTAAACCAGGAGCTTGTGGGGAGGGTTGTCCCCAAAGACAGCCATTTAGGGCAAATCATAGGCATTATGGTGGATAATCAATTGCGTTATCCCAGCCAATTGATTGAAGCGTTTTTAGAGGGGGTTATCGTGTTTTTAATGGTAATGTGGGCTAAAAAACACACCAAAACGCATGGGTTGCTGATTGTGGTTTATGGCTTGGGGTATTCCTTGATGCGCTTTATTGCGGAATTTTACAGAGAGCCGGATAGCCAAATGGGGGTTTATTTTTTAAATTTGAGCATGGGGCAGATTTTAAGCTTATTTATGGTAATTGTTTCGTTAGGGATTTTATTGTATGCTACGAAAAATTCTAAAAAAATAAAGGAAAATCAATGAAATTTTTGGATCACGAAAAAAGAAGACAATTACTGAACGAACGCCATTCTTGCAAGATGTTTGATAGCCATTATGAGTTTTCTAGCACAGAATTAGAAGAAATCGCTGAAATCGCCAGACTATCGCCAAGCTCTTACAACACGCAGCCATGGCATTTTGTGATGGTTACTAATAAGGATGTAAAAAAACAAATTGCAGCACACAGCTATTTTAATGAAGAGATGATTAAAAGCGCTTCAGCGTTAATGGTGGTATGCTCTTTAAGACCTAGCGAGTTGTTACACACGGCCATTACATGCAAAATCTCTATCCGGAGTCTTATAAGGTTAGAGTGATTCCCTCTTTTACTCAAATGCTTGGCGTGCGATTCAACCACAGCATGCAAAAATTAGAAAGCTATATTTTAGAGCAATGCTATATCGCTGTGGGGCAAATTTGCATGGGCGTGAGCTTAATGGGATTGGATAGTTGCATTATTGGAGGCTTTGATCCTTTAAAAGTGGGCGAAGTTTTAGAAGAGCGTATCAATAAGCCTAAAATCGCATGTTTGATCGCATTGGGTAAGAGGGTGGCAGAAGCGAGCCAAAAATCAAGAAAATCAAAAGTTGATACGATTACTTGGTTGTGATTAAACGAAATCAAAAACTTTTTAACTATAATCAAACCTAAATTAGGTTTAAGGAGTGGTATTTTGTTTAAAAGAATGGTTTTAATCGCTCTTTTAGGGGTGTTTTCAAGCGTTTCATTAAGCGCTAAGAGTCTTTTAAGAGATGATGGGATTTTAGTCTCTGATTTAAAGGGCATGAAATCAGAATTGTCTGATGCTCCTGCTTGGGTTTTTGAAGACCCTAAAGTCCCCTACGAAGAAATGGGCGTGGCGTATATCCCTGTTAATAACAAATATTTAGGGATTGAGCAAGCGACTTTAAACGCTAAATTGAGCCTGATCGTGGTTTTTCATGAAATCATGTTGAAGTATAAAAAACGCTTCATGGAGCAATTCCATGAGTCTGAGCAAACGGCTACGAATATCAGCTACGCTATCTATAATTACCTAGCGACTAAGATCCAAGTAGCCTACACTTACACGAATTTAAAATCGGAGGTGGCTGTGGTGAAAATCAAGCTAGTGGGTTGCCAGATTGAGCAAATCAAAAGGTATTTAAAAGCGAGCGTTGAAAACCTTAACGATAACGAAATCGCCTACATCGCTAAGGTCGCTCAAAAAGAATTTGGTAGCGTTTGCGCGTTAAGGTAGTTTTATAGCATTCTAGCGAGCATGTTTAGGGCATGCTCTACGCTTTTACTTTGAATGCTTTCTCTGTCCCCTTTAAAAAAACAACGATCAATGAAAGCTTGAGATCCTAATCTTTGCACACCAATATAAATCGTGCCTACAGGATTAGCCTTACTCCCCCCATTAGGGCCAGCCACCCCGCTAATCGCTAGCGCTAAATCCGCTTTAAAATTTAAAAACACGCCTGATAGCATTTCTTTTACGCATTCTTCGCTATAAACCCCAAAGACTTTTAAAGTCGTGGCATTGACTTTCAATAATTCGCGCTTAACCTCTTCACTATAACACACAACACCCCCCATAAAAACCGCTGAAGCCCCGCTAATGGAAGTGAATGCATGCGATAACAACCCCCCAGAGCAGCTTTCAGCCACCGCCATTTTTAAACCTAAAGATTTCAAGCGCTCTATTACAGCGTTTGCGCTTTTTTGATTATCGTCTAATTCCACGATATTAGAGTTAAAAAGCGTTTGAAGATAAATTCTCGCTTGTTCTACATTCTCGCCTTTTAATTCAATGCCATCTTCTTTGACTTGAGCGGTGATTTTCAATCGTTCCAATTCCTTTTCAATCAAAATAAAACCGCTCTCATTATCCATATTCAAAAATTTAAATTTCATTTTTAACCTTTCAAAACCCTAAATTCAGCGTGCGCCATAATTCTTCCACTTCTTCTAATTCTAAATCAATCGTGCTTTGAGTGCGAAAAAAAGCTTGGATTTTTTCTAAATCCAGGCTTTTAGTTTTCAAACAAGAGGGGTGCGCTAAAATAAACCCTTGCGCCAAAGCGACAGAACGCTCTAATTTTGCATCGCATAAAAAACAAGAATTGTAACTTTGCAAGCGCCCTTCAAAATTCAAAAGGACTGCATACATTTCTAAAATCACTCTTAAGGGGTGCTGTTTGGAGAGTTTGCTAGCCCCATCATCTAAAGTGTCAAAATAGATGCTATCCAAAGAATGCACGCCTTCTAAATGTTTGAACAAAAGAGCGCAAAAGCGTTGCCAAAAAAACAAGCGCTCCACTTCTCTTTCCCAAATATAGCCTAAATGCAAAATATTCCTTAACTTGGGTAAAAATTTATCATCGTTTTCTTCTTCAAAATCAATTTTACGCCCCACATTCAGCACGCTGTGGCGTTTGCCATAGAAACGATAGAGGGTTTTGAGTTGGTTTTTGGTTAAAACGCGCACGATCAAATCTTCATCTCTTATGCTTTGTGTTTGTAAAAGAAACCCTTGCATCACTACTCTTAAGCTGATTTTGTTTATTATAAGCAAAACTTGGATACAATCCTAACAAAACTGCAAAATTAAGGAAAAACATGGGATTTGCAGATTTCTTTAAAAATTTTAAGATCAATAAATTGCGGACAGCACCAAGTAAGGAAGAACAGCCAAGCCATTGGGTGAAATGCCCTAAATGTTATGCGTTAATGTATCATAAAGAAGTGTTTAGTAAATACAGCGTGTGTTTGAAATGCCATTACCATTTCCGCATGAACGCAACTGAAAGGATTGAATTTTTATGCGATGTGGGGAGTTTTGAAGAGTTTGACAAGCATTTACGGCCTAATGATCCTTTAAATTTCGTGGATAAAGAGAGCTATAAACAACGCATTAAAAAATACGAAAAAAGGACTAACCGCCCAAGCTCCGTGATCAGCGGTGAGGCCAAAATCAACCGCATGCCTTTGCAGATCGTGGTGTTTGATTTTAGCTTTATGGGGGGGAGTTTAGGCTCTGTGGAGGGGGAAAAGATTGTAAGAGCGATCAATCGTGCGGTCGCTAAAAGAGAAGCGTTATTGATTGTTTCAGCGAGTGGGGGGGCTAGGATGCAAGAATCCACTTATTCGCTCATGCAAATGGCTAAAACGAGCGCGGCTTTGAACCGATTGAGTGAGGCTAAACTCCCTTTCATTTCGCTCTTAAGCGATCCCACTTATGGGGGCGTTAGCGCGTCTTTTGCTTTTTTAGGGGATCTCATTATCGCAGAGCCTGGGGCGATGATAGGTTTTGCAGGGCCTAGGGTGATCAAGCAAACTATAGGGGCGGATTTGCCTGAGGGCTTCCAAACAGCGGAATTTTTATTAGAGCATGGCTTGATTGATATGATTGTGCACAGGAAGGATTTGAAAAAAACTTTGAGCGATTTGATCGCTATGATGATGCATAAGACTTCAAAGATTTTTTAAAGTTTTAACATTGATGCGTTGCGTGGTGTATTCTATCGCTAAAAGCTCGCCTTTAGAGTTAGTGAAAATCTATCAAAAGCAATGCAGGCAATTTGATTGCGAGCTGGAATTAGTGGATTTATTCCCTAAAAATACCGCCAACGCTCAAAAAGTTTCTAAAGAATTCGCTCAAAAAAGCTACTCTCTAGCCTTTGAGCCGTATTTCAACCCTAAGGCAAAAAATATTGCCTTACACCCTAAAGCTCAAAGGGGCGATAGCTTTGCGTTTAGTAAAATGTTAGAAAATCATCTTAATATTAATTTTTTTATCGCTGGAGCGTATGGGTTTGAAGAAAATTTTTTAAAGGATTGTCAAGTTTGGAGTTTGAGCGAGATGACTTTTAGCCATGAAGTGGCTAAAATTGTCTTGTGCGAGCAAATCTATAGGGCTTTAAGCATTATTTTTAAGCATCCATACCATAAATAGGAGGTGCGCATGCGTTTTTACATTATCTTTACATTTTTGTTCATTGTGGGTTTTGGCGTGTTTGTTTATAGTATCGATCCGCAAGCGTATGCCTTCAATTTAGGGAGCTACAGCTTTAATTTTCCCATTGCCGTATGGCTTATGGGCGTTTTAGGCATGTTCGCTTTTTTTTCATGGGTTTTTTTATTCAAGCACAATCTCAGCCATAAAATCCGCTTATACCATGAAAAAAGGGATTTTGACAAATTGCTCAAACAAATCCTGTCCCAAGACACCCAAAAGACTTTTTTAAAAACGAAATTTAAAAGCGATCTCGCTAAAAACCTCTCTCAAATCTTAGCCCGCTATGATTTAAAGGCTGATTTAAACACGCCAAGTAGCGGGTGCGAAAAAGTGGATAACCTTTTTAAGCATTACCACAATATAGAAAATAACACCCTTGAGCCTAAAGATCACGCTAAGCACTCTCTGGCTTATGATCATGCTTATTTTTCTAAACGCTTGAAAGCTTTCATTCATAACGATTTGAAAAACGCCTTTGAAGTTCTAACAAACGCGCAAATCCCTTTGGAATTACGCCGCTACGCTTTTATAGAAATCGCCCAAAAAGGCAACAAAAAAGAGGTTTTAAAGGCTTTGAACGCGATGCAAGATAACTTGGATAAAGAGTGCGTGAAGTCTTTTTTAAAAGCCTTTTTTGAAAAATCTTTAAACACAGACACTTTAAAAATTTCAGAGCTTTGCAAAAGGGTGGGTTATGACAAGAATGATTACTTAAAGCTCGCGCAAAAAGCACAAAAATTTCTTGTCCCCGATCAATGGTTCCAGTTTTTTGAGATTTTAAGCCAAGAAGACGATAAGGCGCAAAAAGCCTTTTTATTCGTGTTGTTAGAATTAGAAATGAACGATCTCGCTAAGGAGCATCTAGCGGTTTTATCTTTTGAAGAATACATGCTTTTAAACGCTTACATGGATTTGAAACAAGAGCATAAAAAAGCCTATAAGTTAGAAGCGTTTTTGTAGGGGGCTTGTTTTACAAAAAATTCAAGAAATGGGCTAATTGGATCGCTTTTAACGCCAAATGATAAGAGAAAAGACGCTAATGCTTTAAACCTTGATGGAACTGATCCTAAAAGAAACAACCAAAGCCAAAAATATGCTAACCCACCATAAAAAGTTTTAGTAACCCGTATTTGATGAAAACAAAGCTTTTTTATTTTTTAAATTTTTTATGAATTTTATCCGTATTTTAAAAATACTTCATTCATTACTACAACAAAAGAGTTTTAAGAATATTAAAAAAGGGCTAAAAATAAATTTGTGCTTTTAAAAGATGATATTTTAAAAGATGATAAGGGTATTAAAAGAATACCCCAAATAACGCTTTAAAAACGCACCACCATAGTGGCCATGTATGAACCTGATTTGAAGTTGCTAGGAGCGCCTTCAGGCAATTTGATATGGAAATACTTTTGACAACCATTAACCGCTTTTTCATAATTTTTAGTGAAAGAATGGTGATGGCGGTTTTCCAAAGGCCCTTTCATGTGTTTGCTCGTCAACGCAGAATGCTTTAATTTGACAAACAAAAGCAAGTTTTCACCGAACAACGATTTCATCGTGAAAGCGAACGCTCGTTTATAAAATGTCCGTTTGTCAATATCAACCCCAATAATCCCACTTCCAGCCGAATAGACTAAAGGTTTTGAATACAATCTCAGATCATCGCCATTCAAAACGCTTAACAAAATCCCTAAACTTATTAGTGTCCTAACCCCATTTTCTTTCCTTAAGATATAACATTATCCGCATGTTTAACAGATAAGGAAATTTAACTTAAAACACCTTAATGGTTGATTAAAAAATTAAAAAAATGTATTTTTTAAAAAAGCGTTACGATTTAGAGGTTTGTGAAGATTTTTATAATTGATGGTTATTTTTGAATAATTTTTTTAAATTGATTGATAATGAGATAAGACTCTTTTTTAATCCAATAGGGATCGTTAAAACCTTATTTTAATTTTAAAAAATGGGATTTTTAAATTTTTAGGTCAATGCCCAATTCAAGTTTTTAGTTTTCACCATACAACCTTTTTAAAAGATAAAATACCCCTACAAGCAAAATGATACCAATTAAAAGCGCGAGCAAGCGAGAATGCATAAAGCTTGCAACCCCCAAACTCACCGCGCTGCAAAGCATCGCAATAGTCGCATAAGGGAGTTGTGTGATAAAATGGCTTTGCACCGAACACCCCGCCCCAGTAGCCGATAGTATAGTCGTATCAGAAATGGGGCTTGTGTGATCCCCATAAACCGCCCCAGAAAGAATGGCTGAAACGATTAAAATAATATCGCTTCCATTAGCCATGCCCGCTCCAATGGGCAGCATGATTGCAAACGCTCCCCAGCTTGTGCCGGTAGAAAAAGCGATAAAACCAGAGATTAAAAAAAAGATTAAGGGCATATACACCCCCCCTCCACTATTTAAAAATTCCTTGCTTACTTGAGCCAAGTAAAGCCCCGTTTGAGCGTCATCTCTAATCACAGGCCCAATAGCCCAAGCGAGCGTTAAGACTAGTATCGCTGGCCCCACACTCTTAAAGCCATCCAACATGAGTTTTAAAAAACCCCCTTTTTCTAAAAACTTATAGGCTAAAAGATAGGTGATAATGAGTGAAAACAGCCCCCCATAAAAGAGCGAAAAGCTCGCATCGGTGTTTTTTAAAATCACTCCTGTATAAAAAATCAACGAGGAAATGGACACAATCAACAAAAAAATAGAAAGAGGTAACAAGCTTAAGGGGGCTAGTTTTGAAAGATCCTCTTCTTGCTCGCTATAAAAATCTTTCACGCCTATGTTTTGATACTTTTTCATGCTAGGGAGGTTGATTTGCCACAAAATAGTGAGAAACACCGCAATGAGCGCAAAAATCGCATAATAATTACTGCTTAAACTTTGCACAAGCACCGAAAAACTATCTTTCAATAAAGGCGAGTTATCGTTATTCATGATCCCCATAATATAAGCCCCCCAGCTAGAAATAGGGACTAACAAACACACCGGCGCTGAAGTGGAGTCTATAATATAAGCTAGGCGTTCTCGTGTGGAGTTATGAGCGTCGTTTAAAGATTTTGAGATTTGCCCCACGGTCAGAGCGTTAAAATAATCATCTACAAAAATAATAATGCCTGAAAAAAAAGCGATAAATTCGGGGGTTTTGGCGTTTTTAGAGTATTTTTTAGCTTTTTTGACAAAGTTCTGCACGCTACCGGATTTTAAAATCACCTGGCTTAAGACGCCTAAAAAGATTAAAAACCCAAAAACATAAAGGTTGGAAAGATTGAAATGAAGCCCTTTTTCTGGCTCGTAAGTGTAAAAAACGGAAGTGATTTTATGATAAATATATTCTACAAGTTGAGAAAGGTGTAACGAATGCATTAAAACAGCGCTCACTAAAATGCCTACAAACAACGAGAGCGCGACTCTTTTAGTGAAAAACACCATTAAAATAACGCTAAGAGGAACAATAAGGCTTAACGCTGACAATCCCACCGAATAAAATCCTTTAAACTAATCTTTAAATTTCAATTAAAAGAGACAATCAATATTCACAAAATTCTTTGTTAAAAGAAGACATGAATTTGCCAAAACAAATCGCTTAAAAGATTTTAATCAAGTGGCCGGGAGAGAGGGATTCGAACCCCCGGAGGTATGACCCTCAACGGTTTTCAAGACCGCCGCTTTCAACCACTCAGCCATCTCCCGCTATTTTCATAAAAGTCCCTCACAAAAGTCCCTAAATGACTACAATAAATGGAGGCGACACCCGGATTCGAACCGGGGGATCAAGGTTTTGCAGACCCATGCCTTACCACTTGGCTATGTCGCCTTAAATTTAACAATAATGCGTCCATTAAGATAACAAAATTAAACCATGTTTAATTTAATTCGGTTTAATTTGCAACGATGGTGCCCAAAGCCGGACTTGAACCGGCACGGTATTGCTACCGAGGGATTTTAAGTCCCTTGTGTCTACCAATTCCACCACCTGGGCAAACTAAATAGAAACCATGCTCTAGAAGTTAAATCAAAATATGGAGCGGGAAACGGGGATCGAACCCGCGGCCCCGACCTTGGCAAGGTCGTGCTCTACCACTGAGCTATTCCCGCGCTCTTTATTCAAAAAGACGATTGTTATTGTATCTAAACTCAATAATAAAAGTCAAGGTTTTGTTCAAATTTCCAATTCTCTTTTAAAAACAGATTGTGGCTTTGCCCTCTTTTAGTGGCAATGAGTGTCTGTAAAAATGCTCAAAGGCATTTTTTAATAAGCCATAATAAAAGGGCTTGCAAGCGAGTGGTAGCTTTTAAAATTGATGATAACAAAGCCTAAAATTCAAACAAAACCCGTTTAAGAATTTCTAAATGTGGGTAAAAAATATACAATACCTTAATAATAAGATGAAAATTCATGGCGTTTTGTGCTCGTTTTTTATTTCTTTTTAATTTGATTGCATAATAATAGCTGACATAACACATCATCATAGGAGTTCCAATCATGAAAGAAGTCATTCATTCAACGCTAGCCCCAAAAGCGATAGGCCCTTACTCTCAAGCTATCGCTACTAACGATCTTGTTTTTGTCTCTGGGCAATTAGGCATTGATGCGAGCACCGGCGAATTTAAAGGTGCGGACATTCATTCTCAAACCACGCAATCCATGGAAAATATCAAAGCGATTCTAAAAGAAGCAGGGTTAGGGATGGATAGCGTGGTTAAAACGACTATTTTATTGAAAAGTTTAGACGATTTTTCGGTGGTGAATGAAATCTATGGGAGTTATTTTAAAGAGCCTTATCCGGCTAGAGCAACCTTTCAAGTGGCTAAACTACCTAAAGACGCTTTAGTAGAAATTGAAGCGATAGCCATTAAGTAATCTATTAAAGGGACTATCAGCATGAAAAAAGAAGTCGTGGTAATAGGCGGTGGGATTGTAGGGCTTTCTTGTGCGTATTCTATGCATAAATTAGGGCATAAGGTTTGCGTGATTGAAAAAAGCGATGGCACAAACGGCACTTCTTTTGGGAATGCCGGGCTCATTTCTGCGTTTAAAAAAGCCCCGCTCTCATGCCCTGGTGTGGTGTTAGACACCCTAAAACTCATGCTCAAAAACCAAGCCCCTTTAAAATTCCATTTTGGGCTTAATTTAAAGCTCTATCAATGGATTTTAAAGTTTATGAAAAGCGCGAACGCCAAATCCACGCACCGCACCATGGCGTTGTTTGAACGCTACGGGTGGCTGAGTATTGATATGTATCATCAAATGCTAAAAGACGGCATGGACTTTTGGTATAAAGAAGACGGGCTTTTAATGATCTACACCTTAAAAGAAAATTTTGAAAAAAAGCTTAAAACTTGCGATAACAGCGGCGCTTATAAGATTTTGAGTGTGAAAGAAACCAAAGAATACATGCCTATTGTTAATGACAATATCTGCGGGAGCGTGCTTTTAACCGAAAACGCGCATGTGGATCCGGGCGAAGTGATGCGCTCTTTGCAAGAATATTTGCAAAATGTTGGCGTGGAGTTTCTTTATAATGAAGAAGTGATTGATTTTGAGTTTAAAAACAACCTTATTGATGGCGTTATCACGCATAAGGAAAAAATCCAAGCAGAAACAATCATTCTAGCCACTGGGGCTAACCCCACTCTCATTAAAAAAACTAAAAACGATTTTTTAATGATGGGGGCTAAAGGTTATAGCATCACCTTTAAAATGCCTGAAGAATTAAAACCCAAGACCTCTTCTTTATTTGCGGATATTTTCATGGCAATGACCCCACGAAGAGACACCGTTAGAATCACTTCTAAACTAGAATTAAACACCAACAACGCTCTCATTGATAAAGAGCAAATCGCTAACATGAAAAAGAATTTAGCCGCTTTCACGCAACCTTTTGAAATGAAAGACGCCATAGAGTGGTGCGGTTTCAGACCCTTAACCCCTAATGATATTCCTTATTTAGGATTTGACAAACGCTATAAAAACTTAATCCATGCGACAGGGCTTGGGTGGCTTGGTATCACTTTTGGCCCGGCCATTGGTAAAATCATCGCCAATTTAAGCCAAGACGGAGCGAATGAAAAAAATGCCGATATTATGCTTTTTTCTGCATTTTTTAGGGATTAAGGAATTTCTTTTTTAAACCCTAGTTTGTTAAGGAGCTTTTATGGAAACGATTGATTCGGTGGTGCGTTTATTATCTAATTTTGTGTGGGGGATTCCCATGCAAATTTTATTAGTAGGCACCGGCTTGTTTTTAACCTTTTATCTTAGGGGTTTGCAATTCAGTAAGATCTTTTATGCGATCAAAATCCTTTTTGACAAAGAGTCCCAATCTAAGGGCGACATTTCGCAATTTTCCGCTCTCATGCTTTCTTTGGGGGCGACTGTAGGCATTGGGAGTATCGTAGGCGTAGCAACCGCTATCAGCATCGCAGGGTCAGGAGCGGTGTTTTGGATGTGGGTTACTGGGCTTGTTGGCATGGCGACTAAGTATTCTGAGGGGATTTTAGCGGTGAAATACCGGGAAAAAGGGGCGTTTGGATACAACGGAGGGCCCATGTATTACATCAAAAACGGCCTTAACATGCCCAAACTCGCCATGGCGTTTGCGATTTTTACGATTATTGCAAGCATTGGCACCGGTAACATGACGCAATCTAACGCGGTTTCTTCCATTTTAAGCGAACAAGCGAACTTGCCTAATTGGGTTTCAGGCTTATTGCTCACGATTTTAACCGCTTTCATTGTCATTGGGGGGATTAAATCCATTGGTAAATTCACTTCTTATTTAGCTCCAGTGATGGTGCTTTTATATTTGATCGCTATTATTTATATTATTGTTAGCCATTTTGATTTAGCCATTCAAGCGATCAAACTCATTTTTGAAGAAGCCTTTAACCCCAAACCCGTTGTAGGCGGAGCGAGCGGTGCGTTGGTAGCGACGATGATAAAAACGGGCGTGGCTAGGGGGTTGTATTCTAATGAAGCGGGGTTAGGGAGCTCAGCCATTATTGCCGCAAGCGCTCAAACGCGCCACCCGGTGCGTCAAGCCTTAGTGTCCATGCTCCAAACTTTTATTGTAACCTTAATAGTGTGTTCGGCAACAGCGAGCGTGATTTTAATGGCGCCAGAATACAACACCTTGCTCCCTAATGGGGAAAAATTAAGCGCTAATTTGCTCACTTTAAAAAGCACGGAGTATTTTCTAGGCTCATTAGGGACGGTGGTGATTTTTTTGACCATGATCTTTTTTGCCTACTCTACGATTATTGGTTGGGCTTATTATGGGGAAAAATGCACTGAATACGCCTTTGGTGAAAAAAAAGTGAAATATTACCGCTTGATCTTTTTAGCGAGCGTGATGGTGGGGGCTATGGCTAAAATTGATTTTGTGTGGAATTTAGCGGATCTTTCTAACGGGCTTATGGCTATCCCTAATTTAATCGCTTTGATTTTATTGCATAAAGTGGTGTATTCTGAAACTCGTTGGTATTTTAGCAAACATTCTAACAAGTAAGATGGCATGTTAAAAAGGGCGAGTTTTGTAGAAGTGAATACTTCTTCTTTAAGGCATAATTTTCATGCAGTCAAAAGCATTGTCCCTAAAGACGCTTGTGTCATGGCGGTTGTCAAGGCGAACGCTTATGGGGCAGGAGCGATTAAAGCGAGCGAAATTTTCTTACAAGAAGGGGCTAATTATTTAGGGGTAGCGGCCTTAGATGAAGCTTTAGAGTTGCGCTCTCATTTTTCTAAAACCCCCATTTTGATTTTAGGTTATAGCCCTAATTCTAACGCTCCCATGCTGATTGATAACGATTTGAGCGCTATGATTTTTAGCCTTGAACAAGCGGAGGTTTTTTCTCAAATGGCTTTAAAATCTCAAAAACGCTTAAAAGTGCATCTCAAAATTGATACCGGCATGCACCGCTTGGGTTTAGAGCCTAATTTTAAAAGCATAGAAATCATTAAAAAAATCCGCGCTTTAAAAGGCTTGGAAATAGAGGGGATATTCACGCATTTAAGCAACGCTGATGCTAAGATTAAAACCCATGCTAAAAACCAGATGAAAGCCTTTAACGCTTTTTTAGAGCAGCTTTTGGATCAAAAAATAGAGTTCCAATACCGCCATGCCTACAATTCTGCCGGCATCCTTTCTTTGTGTAACGGGAATGAAAATCGTTTGTTAAACCTCTATCGCCCAGGCATCATGCTCTATGGTTTTTACCCCTCTAATGAAATGAAAGAATCATGCCCAACCATCTTAAAAAATGTTATCAGTTTAAAAGCCCAAATCGTTCAAATCAGAAGCGTTAAAAAAGGCGAATTTATTGGCTATGGCGAGCATTTTTATACCAATGAAGAGACTTTAGTGGGTGTTTTAGCTCTAGGGTATGCGGACGGGTTAGCGCGCACTTTAGGCAATCGCATTCAAGTAGCGATCAATAACCAATTAGCCCCCCTGATTGGCAAGGTGTGCATGGATCAGTGCTTTGTCAAACTCAATAATATTGAAGCCAAAGAGGGCGATGAGGTCATCTTATTTGGGGATAAAAGCACCAAGGCTAATGACGCAAGCGAGATCGCTGTGCTTTTAAACACCATTCCTTATGAAACCATCAGCACTTTGTCCAAACGCTTGGAGCGCGTCTATATTTAAAATCAAACCATGCAAAATTTTTATTTTGCGCTAGAATGCGCGAAAAATAAAAATCAGGATTGACTAAAAAATGAAAAAAGTTTTATTTTTATTGGTAATAAGCTTTTTTGGGGGTTTTTTGAACGCTTCTAGCCTGTATGAAAAACTGATTAATAAAGAAACGATCAGCGTTGGCACAGAAGGCATTTATCCCCCTTTCACTTACCATGATAAAGAGGGCAAGCTCACCGGCTATGATGTGGAGGTGGCTAGGGAGTTGGCCAAAGAGCTTGGCGTGAAAATCAAATTCCACGAAACTTCATGGGATATTATGCTTACAGGCCTGAAATCGGGGCGTTTTGATATGGTCGCTAACCAGGTGAGTTTGACGACTAAAAAACGCCAAGCGGCTTTTGATAAAAGCTTGCCTTATAGCTATTCAGGCACGATCATGTTAGTTAGAAAAGATGAAAACCGCATTAAAGATATTAAAGACATTAAGGGCTTAAAGGCGGCTAACACTTTAAGCTCCACTTATGGGGAAATCGCTTTTAAATACGACGCTCAAATCGTTTCGGTGGATTCTATGGCGCAAGCCTTGTTGTTAGTGGCGCAAAAACGAGCCGATTTGACCTTAAATAGTTCTTTAGCGATCTTAAACTACCTAAACACCCACAAAGATAACCCCTTTAAAATCGCATGGGAGTCCCAAGAAAAAGACGGGGGCGCTTCCTTTGTTATTAACAAGCACCAAGAAAAAGCTTTAGAGCTTATCAACCAGGCGATGCAAAGATTGATCAATAAAGGGGTTTTAAAACGCTTAGGCGAACAATTTTTTGGAAAAGATGTCAGCCAGCCCTAATCTGTCTTTGTTTTTTGAATCTTTAGATTTAAGCAAGGAGCGTTTGGAATTATTGTTAGAGGCTTTCTACCCCATGTTAAAAGCCGCTTTTTCTATTTCTTTGCCTTTAGCGGTTACCTCTTTTATTTTGGGCTTATTCATTGCGGTTATGGTGGCCCTCATTAAAATCGCGCCCCCTAAACATTTCATTCATAAGGCTTTATTAGTGGGCGTGAATTTTTATGTCTCGCTCATTAGAGGCACGCCTTTATTGGTCCAAATTGTGGTGGTGTTTTATGGTTTGCCCGCCCTTGGGGTTTATATGGATCCAATCCCAGCAGGCATTATTGCGTTTTCTTTTAATGTGGGGGCATACGCTTCAGAGACTTTGAGGGCGAGCTTTCTTTCTGTCCCTAAAGATCAATGGGATTCAAGCTTGAGTTTGGGCTTGAATTACTTGCAAACCTTTTGGCATGTCATCTTTTTTCAAGCGCTCAAAGTCGCCACGCCAAGCTTGAGTAACACCTTCATCAGCCTTTTTAAAGAAACTTCTTTAGCTTCTGTGGTAACTATCGCAGAGGTTTTTAGAATCGCGCAGCAAAAAGCGAACGCTAGCTATGACTTTCTCCCTATTTATTTGGAAGCCGCTTTGATTTACTGGCTTTTTTGCTTGGTTTTAGAAGTGATCCAAAAGCGCGTGGAAAAAATCTTAAATTAAAGTTGGCTCTCTAATCTCTTTAATATTTGATTATAATACAGCCTAAATAATACAAAATAAGGAGATTCTCATGGGTGTGTTTTTAGATAAGAGCATTAAAGATGTGGTAGATGAATTGAATGCTCGTTATTTTTTGCCTGACATTCAGCGCGAGTATGTGTGGCTCAAAAAAGCCGATGAAAAAAAGATAGAGCAACTTTTTGACTCCATTCTTAGGGGTTATCCTATCGGCTCTTTTTTATTTTGGAAATTACAAAAGGAGGATATAGCCAAGAGCGATGAACAAGATAGCGATAAACTCAATTTCCAACTTTATCAATTCATCACAAATTACGATGAGCGAAAGCCCCACAATGAAAAAATCCATGTTGAACAAATTAGGCGTGATGATTTGTATATCGTCCTAGATGGCCAACAGCGTTTAACCTCGCTTTATATCGGGCTTAAAGGCACTAGAACGCTTAAGAAAAAGAACGCTAAAATCAACAACCCTAACGCTTATGAAGAGAAGCGTTTGTATTTGAACTTGAAGCACCAGCCAAACATGGACAACCCAGAAGACAATTACCAGTTTGAATTTCATGCAAAAACGCCTGAAAACGATAAAGAGCATTTTTGGTTTAAGGTGGGGGATATTTTAGAGTTGGAAAGTGGTGTTTTGAATTATGTGAACGAACATAGATTAGAAAAGAACGAATTGGACTTACTAGAAAAACTAAAAGACGCTTTTCACAACAAACAGCTCATTTCATTTTTTGAAGAAACAGAAAAAAATCTTAATAAAGTTTTAAATATCTTTATCCGTGTCAATAGCGGCGGGGTCAAGTTAAGCTATTCTGATTTATTGATGTCTATTTTGACAGCAAGCTTTTCAAGCGATATTAGAGAAAAAATGAATGAGCTAGTAGATGCTTTAAAAGATAAAGGTTTTCCAAATGTGGGGCAAGACCAGGTGCTAAAAACCTGCTTGCTTCTCATTGGTAAAGACACTACTTTTGAATTAAAAAATTTTAATAAAAAGAATATCAAAGAGATTGAAGAAAATTGGGAAAAAATCACAGATAGCATTTATAATGCTGCAAAACTATTAGAAACTTTTGGTTATGTGGGCTATTTAGGTTCAGCTTATATTTTATCCAGTTTAGCTTATTTTTATTTTTTAAATTCAAAAATGAATGAGAACGATAAAGAACAAGCCCTAAAATTTGTCCGTAACGCTCAAATCACGAGTTATTTTACTCCTTCAACGGATACAAAATTAAACAACATAGCCAATAGCATGAAGGATGTGAAAACCTTTGAAGCATTCAACCACAATTTAGCCAAACACCAAGCATGGCCTTTAAAAATCACTAACGATGCTATAGAAGACATGATATATTCTAGTAGCGATGCTAGAGTCTTTCCTGTTTTACAAATCTTATACCTCTTATACCCAAATCTGAATTATAAAGCCACCACTTTTCATATAGATAGACCATATTTATCCAAAGTCCAAGTTTAATGAGAAGAATAAAAAATTAAATAAAGATTTCTATAAGTGGAAGGATTATTTATTCAATCTCCAGCTTTTAGAAGGTGCAGAAAACAGCACCAAAAAGGATAAAGACCCTGAAGTGTGGCTCAAAGAAGAATATAAAAATGAGCAAGCCATAGAAGAGTATAAAAAAAGAAATTATATTGACCCTACCCTAAAATTAGAATGGGAAAATATAAAGGAATTTCGTGAAAAAAGAGAAAAAGCCATCATTAAAAAATTAAAAGAAGTGTTATTGCCTAAGTCTTCATAGGAGTGTTTTCGTGGCTGATATAATTAAGTAGGCGTTTTGACAAAACGGGTAAAACAAAATTTAGACTCGTTTAAGTCATGCTTAATGATAAAAAAGATAAAATGACTCACTTTGAGTGCTAATCAATTTCATTTACTGCTTGTTATCTAGAAATGCCGTTAAGGTGTGAGGTAGTTATATAAAATCAATTTTATCAATCTTAGTTTCAAAATGACAAATTTAAAACAGGGCGATAGCCTTAGTGAAAGGATAGTCAATAAAACATTTAGGCAAAAAAGAGGTAAGAACCTTAGGGTTATCTTCGCTTGGGGGGACTTTAGAATTTTACGATTTTATCATCTTTGTATTTTTTACGAGCATCATTGCCAAACACTTTTTCCCAAGCACGCTCAGCCCTATTTGGTCTGAAATCAACACTTATGGTATCTTTGCTGCAGGTTATCTGGCGCGCCCGCTTGGCGGCATAGTGATGGCTCATTTTGGGGATAGATTCGGTCGTAAAAACATGTTCATGCTCTCTATTTTATTGATGGTGATCCCAACCTTTGCGCTCGCTTTGATGCCAACTTTTAATCATTTTGTGGGTTTTGGCGTTGATAACATGGGGCTTAGCCTAAAAAACGCTCATTATCTTGGTTACATAGCGCCTGTTTTTTTGGTGTTTGTTAGGATCTGTCAAGGCGTTGCTGTGGGTGGTGAATTGCCTGGCGCTTGGGTTTTTGTCCATGAACATGCCCCGCAAGGCCAAAAAAACACTTATATCGGTTTTTTAACCGCTTCTGTAGTTTCTGGGATTTTGCTTGGGAGTTTGGTTTATATAGGGATTTATATGGTTTTTGACAAGCCTGTTGTTGAAGATTGGGCTTGGAGGGTTGCTTTTGGGCTTGGAGGGATTTTTGGTATCATTTCTGTGTATTTGAGGCGCTTTTTAGAAGAAACTCCTGTTTTTCAGCAAATGAAGCAAGACGATGCCTTAGTCAAATTCCCGCTTAAAGAGGTGTTTAAAAACTCTCTCTTTGGTATATCAATCTCCATGCTTATCACTTGGGTTTTAACCGCTTGTATTTTGATTTTTATCCTTTTTGTTCCCAATTTTACCCTTACGCATCCTAATTTTAATTTCACTCCGTTTGAAAAAACCTATTTTCAAATTTTAGGGCTTGTTGGCATTGTAAGTTCTATTATTTTAACCGGGTTTTTGGCCGATAAAATCAAACCACACAAAGTTTGTATGGCTTTTAGTGTGGCCTTTGCCTTTTTTGGCTTTTTATTCTTTAAAGAATTTTATTCTAACGCGCCAAGTTTGGTCAATACCATAGTTTTATACTTTTTAGCGTGCTTTTGCGCGGGTATTATGAATTTTTGCCCCATTTTTATGAGCGATGTGTTTAGCGCCAAAATCCGTTTTAGCGGGATTTCCTTTGCTTATAACATAGCCTATGCTATAACCGCTGGCTTTACCCCTCAACTTTCAAGCTGGTTAAACGCAAAAGCTATAGCAGCGCCTGAAAGCTTGCAAAGTTATGGTTTAAGCTTTTATATTTTTGTGGTTGCTTTAATCGCTTTTATCGTATCGCTTTTAATGGCGCCAATTTACAACAAATCTAATACCCAACACGAATCGCCCACAGCATGAAAGAAGCACAAACCTTTGAGTGATTCAATCAAAACTTAGCCGATAGCGTTGGTGGGTTTTGGTGATGATAAAATTTTTTCGTTTTGGATCTCATTTTGTTGTAAAACTCTTAAGGGGGTGGGGGGATATTATATTCCTCTCTGCAATCTCATTAAAATCCCCTAACCCCTATTTTTATTGGAGTAAGTGGTGATGAAATCCAATAACAAATCTATCCCACCGCCATAGCTCAATTGCTGGACTTTCTCACTGCTCGCTTTAGCGTAGTTGTATTTGATGATGCCATAATAAGCTAATCCTATGAAATCATTAAAGTAGTTTTGATAGCCTATTTTAGCGTTAACCCCTAAAATAGGGATTCTAAAACTTTGCGATGCGCTTGAAAAACAAAATTTTAAAAACAAGCGTTTGTTTTAGGGTTTATTTATCATTAATTAGGCTATGTTAATAAAAGTTTGATGGTTAGAAGGCGTGTGTCAAATGGATGCGCCAATCAAGACAAAATCTTTTCCATAAAAAGAGTAGGGAAAATCAAAGTCTCTTCGCCCAACTCCACCACGCAATCCTCTTCTTTGATGCACACAAAACCAAGCTTTTGATAGAGGTTGCATGCCTTGATTTGACTCTTGCTCACATGCAGAGAGATTTTAGTATAGCCTTTAATAAAAGCGTATTGCTCCACGCTCTCATAGAGTTTTTGGCCCAACCCTTGGGATTGATAAGCGGTATTTATGTGGAATTTACACAGCTCTGCTTCTGTTTGATTGATAGGATTAAGCCCACAAATCCCAATGAGCTTTTTATCCTCTCTCATTTCAAAAAATTCCCCGCCATGCTCGCGCAATTTTTGAACGAACCCGCTAATACTGGGCAAAAGATCCAAGCGTTGGACAAACCCTAAAGGGTTGTCAGCGATGCGCTTGGCATAAAATTCTTCTAATTCAGTGGGGTATTTGGGCGAAAAAACTTTGATGATCATGATTTCCTAACTTCCAAAGATAAAATGATCCCTTAATGAGCGTAATGATAACAATTTTTAGCTTAAAATAATAACGCTTTGTATGATATGATGGATTTAAAACCCTTTTTGATTATCCCACAAGCGGATATGAAGCCTATCGCTCAGCCTGAAACCATGCTTTATGGCTAGGGGGGCTAGGGTTTTTAGGTTTTTGTCTAGCTCGTTGTTATTTGTGCCTAAGGGCATTAAAAAGATTTCATTATTTTTTAAGGAGAGTTGTTTCAAAAGGCTTTGAATTTCTACAATAGATTGAGCGGCGTTTTGGCTATCTAATACGAATTTAAAATGCGCGCTTTTAGCGTTATTTAAGATATTTTGTAAGGCTTTGAGGTTGATCCGCTTGCCTTCTTCCTCCAAAGAAAAAGAGAGTTTGACGCTTAGGGTGAAATGCAATTCTTTTAAAATAGGGCTAAATTCAAAAAAAATAGAGCCATTGCTCTCTACACATAAAGGGATTTTTTTGCGGTAAAAATGCTCTAAAACGCTCAATAAAATAGGGTTATTGAAATACAAACTTGGCTCCCCGCCTGTGAGAATGAAATCAAAATCCTTATAACTAGGGGCTAAATTAACTAAGCGCTCAATCAAGGGCTTAGGCTCATTATAATAATCCCAAGATGTTTTGAATTTGGGATGCACCGCATACAAACTATCGCAACCTGTTAGGATTTCATCATGCAATATGGTTTTACAATTAAAGCCCTTGCATGAAAGGTTACACCCTCCTAAGCGTAAAAAAAGACTGGGTTTGCCTATGTTTTTTCCTTCACCTTGTAAGGAAAAAAAACTCTCAACGACCGGGAGTTTCATTTTTAAGGGATCTGGTGTAAGGGTTTAGCGTGGAAAAAGCATTGTTTTTCATCGCTGATGATTTTATTGAAAAAATCCTTATCATGCCACAAATTTTGAATGCCTTGCGAGAAAGAGACGCAATTTGGATGCACTAAAGATTTAAAATGAGGGTTTTCTAAATCTTTTAAAAAGCTTTCAGCGTAGCCGTTTTTAGTCTCATGCACGCGCACGCTAGAAACCTTTAACTCCCCTTCATTATTAGAAAAAACGCTTTTTTGTAAAATCCTTGAAAGGTAGTATAAAAACATGAGGGCGTAACTCTCCGCACTCAAATTAAACGAGCATTTCACGTAACGAACGCAGTTGGTTTCTATAAAACGCTGGAACTCAAGGCTTTCTTTGTCCCAAAAATGATGGGCATGATCAAACGACTCAATGAAAACTTGCATCTCTTGTTGCATCAGTCCAAAATCTAACGCCATGTTTGCGCTGTCTAAGCGGTTGGTTTCAATAAAAACCTCCACTTCATAATTATGCCCATGGATATTTTGAGCGCATTTTAAAGAAGAGCAATTGCGCACCACATGGCTAGCACAAAATTGATACAATCGCCTGATAACCATCACTCATTGCCTATAACATGGCTGATAAAGGGGCAGTCTTAAATTGTAGTAGTAGCGTTCAGGGCGGTTAAAGTCAATGCGCTTGATCGTGCTTTTAATCAAATCCCTATAGAGCATTTGATAGCCGCAAGTCCTCCCGCTCACGCTCCCATCCACATATAAAACCCGTTTTTGCAGCACCACATCATACCAATCCAAAATAAAATGCGAATTAGCGCTCATTAAAATTTGCTCGCTAAAGCCATTGATAGCGTAGTAATCGGTAGGGGTTTGAGAGCAATAAAACTGCCCCCCAAGAAAATAACAAGGTTTATTGACTTGATCGATCAGTTGGTAATTGTATTGGTAGAACGGCACAGCTGAGATGTTACGGACAATGCGCACATAGATCACATTTTTGGCTTTATCTAGTGGGAATTCCGCTTGCGTGAAGACATTGTAAAAGCCTAATTTTTGCAATTCATAAACAATCACGTTGATATAATAAGAAGTCATCGCATCGCTTCTGTCATAAGCCACCACGATAGTGGAATTATAGTTGAACAAATAATCCCCCGTAACTTCTGAATAATACCCCATGTGCAAGCGGTGTTGGCATGCGCTAAAGAAGAATAGAACCCCAACAATTAGCCCTAAAAAAGCCAAGCGGTGATTTTTACTCACTTTAACATTCCCTCATGCCAAGATTCCAAGCTTTTCAAATCATCATAACTGGTTAAGTCTAAATTTAAAGGCGTGATAGAAACATGGTTTGAAGCAATAGCGTCAAAATCAGAGAGTCTGTCTTCATTTTCGCGCTTTTGCCATTCTAAAGGGTGCAGCCCTAGCCAAAAATAGCTTTCATTCTTGGGGTCTGTGCGTTTATGCACTTCTTTTTTATACAACCGATAGCCCTTAGGGGTGATGCGTTCGCCCTTATATTCTTGTAAGGAGCAATTAGGGACATTCACATTCAGGAGTTTGCGCCCCTTTAAAGGGTAGCCTTTGGTGAAAACGTTTTGGACTAAATCCTGGATGATCTTTTGAGCTAGATCAAAACTTAAGGGAGTGTTTTTGTTTTTGTTAGAAAGGATTTGAGAAATCGCAATGGAAGGCACGCCCTGGATCGTGCCTTCAATCGCTCCGGCCACCGTTCCCGAATAAATCGTGTCTTCGCCCATGTTGGAGCCAAGATTGATCCCTGAAATCACTAAATCAAAACAAACATGTTTAAAAAGCTCATTGATTGCCAGATACACGCAATCGCTTGGCGTGCCATCATCAATCCTGTAATGCCGGCCTTCTTTGCCCTTAATTTTCTCCGCTCTTAAAGGCGCAGTGATCGTGATGCATTGCGAGCATGCGCTTTTTTCATGCTTGGGGGCGACCACATAAATTTCTGCCATTCCTTCTAAAGCTTGTTCTAAAGCTTTAATGCCTTTTGCATGGTAGCCATCATCGTTGGTGAGTAGAATTTTTTTCATGTTTTGCCTTTAAATAGAGTGTTCAATAATGCGTTTAAATTTTCTTGCAATAAAGGATAAGCGGGTTTTAGTAGGTTTAAATCGTTTAAAACCTCTGTTTTTAAAGTTTGAGCGTAATCATTCGCCTTCTCTAGCCCCAATAAATTCACAAAGCTGTTTTTAGCGCTGTCTAAATGAGTGGTTTTACCGCTTTCTTCTTCATCTTGTGTAACATCTATAATATCATCTAACACTTGAAAACAAAGACCCGTTTTTAACCCAAAAGCCTGAAGCCATTTAAAAAGCTCTTCATCTTTAATACCGCTCGCAACAAGCCCCATCATCAAGCTCGCGCTAATCAATTTAGCGGTTTTATGCTCGTGTAAGAAAGTGAGTTGTTCTAAATTTAAGGGCGTGTTCTCAAAATAGCAATCCAAAGCCTGCCCTAAAACCATGCCTTTGATCCCCCCATTAGCGCTTAAGATTTTGATTAATTCCACAATGATGTGGCTTTCTAGTAAAGCGTTTGAAAGCAATTCAAAAGAATAAGTGTTGAGCGCATCGCCGATTAAAACGGCTGTGGTTTCATCGTATTTAGCGTGTAAAGTGGGATGGTTTCTCCTTAAAGCGGCGTTATCCATGCATGGCAAATCGTCATGGATGAGCGAATAAGTGTGCAAGCATTCAATGCTTAAAGCGATTTTAAAATATTCTGTTTGTTGGTTAGAATAATCTTTTTGACCCACTAAAGAGCAAAGCACGGCTAAAAAAAGCTTAGGGCGGAACCTTTTACCTCCATTAAGCACCATTTCAAAAAAGGCTTTTTCCAAATAAGGGTGGAAGCTTTCAAGGTGTAAATGATGGTTTTTTAAAAAGCTTTCAAAACGCTCGCACTCATTATAGTAAAAGGATAAATTAGGGTTACTCATGCATAGAATTATAACCTAAGATTTTAAGAGTTGCATAAATTCAGCTCTGGTTTTAGGGTCTTTTTTAAAGAGGCCTCTTAACACACTTGTTTTAATGATCGCATTTTGCTTTTGCACCCCTTGCATGCTCATGCACAAATGTTTGGCTTTACAAACCACAATCACGCCCCTTGGCTCTATGATTTCATCAAAAGTTTCTGCAATTTGAGTGGTCAGCCTTTCTTGGATTTGCAAGCGTTTGCTATAAATTTCAATGAGTTTAGCGATCGCGCTAATGCCTACAATCTTTTCCTTAGGGATATATCCCACGCTAATATTCCCAAAAAAAGGGAGCAAATGGTGCTCGCAAGTGGAGTAAAATTCAATGTTTTGAGCCACTATCATTTCATCGCAAACGCCTTGAAAATACGCGCTTTTTAAAGCCACTCTAGGGTCTTCTTTATAGCCTTTATACAAGAATTTCCATAATTCTTGAACCCTTTTAGGCGTCTCTTTCAAACCTTCTCGATTCTTGTCTTCGCCGATATTTTCAAAAAACTGGTTGAAAAAATTTTCCATTTAAATCACACGCTTTCTTAAGGATTGGATACGATTTTTAATACTAGGGTGGGTGCTAAACATTTCAGCGTTAAAAAGATAAGCCGCTGATCGGGTGCTATTTTTATCTATTTCTTTATAATCGTTGTTGGTGTAATCGTTAGAAATCTTTTGCAAAGCCCTAATCATGGGCTTATTGTCATGCATTAAAAACGCCGCCCCGCTATCGGCCATGTATTCTCGTGTGCGGCTCAAATACATTTGTAAAATAAGCGTTAAAAAAGGCAAAATGATCTGTAAGGCCCATAAAATCATTCGGGCTAAATTCGCCCCACTATTCTTGCGATTCCCCATGAAAAAATACACGCTAAAATTAGCCACTAACAGCATGATATTGCTTAAAATCCCCACGCACATGGTCAAGCGGATGTCGTTGTGCCGTATGTGGCTGAGCTCATGAGCGATCACGGCTTTTAATTCATCTTTATCCAACCTTTCTATTAAAGCGCTTGTAAGAGCGATAAGAGAATTGGATTCATTCCACCCGCTCGCAAAAGCGTTCATGTAAGGAGCGTTAATGATATAAAGCTTAGGCTCAAAATGAAGCTTAGCCTCTTCTAAAAGCTCTAACAAAAGGCGATGGATTTGATTTTCTTTAGAGCTTAAAACCTTGCTTGTGTCAATAAGCTTGTATTCATCACCGCTTAACATGATAGAGCTAAAATTTTGGATACAAATAACAATAATAACAAAAGCCGCTAAAAACATAATCATGGTGATTGCAGGAAAAATTTGAAAAGTCATGAGTTTAAAAAGGGCTGTGCCTAAATCATTAGCGTTGATTCTAATAACATCCACCAACAACCCGATAAAAGCAAAAATCACGCAATAAGTGGCTAAAACCGCATTCGTTTTGAGCCTGTTTTGCGCGATAATCTTTTCAAAATTCGTCATTATTTTCTCCTTTCTCATGCTTGATTTCTTTGAGCAACGTGCTCGCATAACTCCCTTTAGGCAAGTAAAATCCCAATTCAAATTGCGCTTTTTCTTTGATATATTGAGAAGTTACATTTTCCACAAACACCCAAAAAAACCGCCTGGATCCTAGCGTTTTAGCATGGCTATTTAAAAGGTTATGCTGGAATTTTTTTTCAATTTCTAAACTCAAATTTTTTGCATAAAGAGCTTTTTTGCCATCTAGTAACCCCGTAGGCACAGCTTCTTTTTTCAAAAACCTTTCGCCCTCTTTTTCTAATTCTAAAGCATCAAAAAACTTCCCATAAGGGTAATGGCACATCACATCGCCTTCTAAGATTTTAAAGGGGTGGGCTTGGTTTTTAAGGGCTTTTAGGGTGCTTGAATTGACGCTTAAATTTTTTTGTTTAAAAAATTCTAAATTTTCTTTTAGGCTAAAAGCGCTAATGATTTTGCTGATTTCTAATCGTTTGCTTAAAAGCGAATTAAACAAATAACTTTGATAGCTTGAAATTAAAAAAGCGTTTAATTTTTGATGGGCGAATTTCGTTTTATTTTGTAAGATTTTTAACCCTTCTTTATGGTTGTCATTGAACTTCCCAAAGCGTTGTGAGCCAAAATAATTAGGCATGCCAAATTGCGTGATTTGTTCTAAAACCTGCTTTGTTTTTTGAGCGTTTAGGGGGGTCATTTTTTTAAAGCGCATAAAAAAGCGATTCCCCTTTAAATGCCCTAATTTGATTTTATTATGATGGTAATTCAAAGACAGGATTTTAAGGTTTCTTTCTTGAAAGTTACTCGTATTTTTTTCTAATAAAGGGGTGTATTTTTTAGGGAGTGAGATGAATTGAGTCGTCAGCGCGTTTTTATCTTTCAAGCCCGCATAACCCAATTCAGCGATTTTTACCCCTAAAATTTGAGAAAAAATTTGAAGCATTTCTAAAGTGCTTAAACCGCTTTTTCTCACTTGAATAACGGCATGTTCGCCCGTGTTACTAAATTCATACAAAGGCACTTCATGCACGCAAAAATCCCTAGCGCTAGAATTGAAATGAAAATCAATGCTCGCATGGTTATAAGCATGCAATAGGGGCATAAAGTTTAAATTCATGCTTTGATCCTTGAATTGAACGCCCTTGAGAGCGAAACGGAGTCAATGTTTTCAAAATTCACTCCAGTAGGCACGCCTTGAGCGATTTTAGTGAAAGTGAGCTGGAAATGCTGTAATTTATCTTCAATATAAAGCATTAAAGAATCATTAGCCAAAGTGGGAGGGAAAGCAAAAATGATTTCTTTAATGTTTTCTTCAATCAGGCGTTTTTCTAGAGCGTTAAAATCCACTTCTTCTATAGAATTTAACACATAATAGCGCCCTAAAAAATCCTTTAAATCTTCTAAAATAAACACATCTCTTGGGTGTAAAACCATGCAAAGCTGAGAATTTTGCCTACTCTCATCAGAGCAAATCTCACAAACCTCGCTCTCGCTGATCGCGTTACAAGATGCACACATTTTAAGGTTTTCTAGGGCGTTTTCTAAAGCGTGCGTGATTTTGAGCGCCAGATAGGGGTTTTCCAAACCCAAATGATACGCCATTTTAAAGGCGGACTTTTTACCCACATTGGGGATCTTTTCTAAACAATCCACTAAATTTAAAAAGTGATTCAAGCTGTTTTTATAAGTATTCATTTTGTTAGTATATCAAACTTAACTTGACTTGAAAGCCACTAAAAGGGCTTTTATTGTTTTTTAAAAGAGGGTTGAATATGAAAGGCGCTAATCAAGCGTTTAAATAAAAACGCTATCATGCGTTATCTCAATTTTAAGGAATAACATGCCGTTTATCAATATCAAACTTGTGCCAGAAAATGGAGGGCCAACAAACGAGCAAAAACAGCAATTGATTGAAGGGGTTTCAGATTTGATGGTTAAGGTGTTAAACAAAAATAAGGCTTCTATTGTGGTCATTATAGATGAGGTCGATTCTAATAATTATGGTCTTGGGGGCGAGAGCGTCCATCATTTGAGGCAAAAAAACTAAAGAGTTTTTGAAATTCAAAGGTTGCGATAACATTTAAGGGGTGTTTATTTCCCTA
>NZ_CBPT010000008.1:0-62330 GCF_000476855.1 Helicobacter pylori SA221C | reverse complement strand
GGTGTTTGCATGCAATAAGATTTGGTATAAATTTTCTTTATTATAGCCCATTTTCATGCTCCTTTAAATTTTGCTTTTAAAATAAAGCCCTTTAAAATTTCAAACTTTAACCGATAATAGTTCCAACCAAAAGCAAGGATGCCTTTGGGTTTTTTATAACAAGGAGTTACAACAATGGCTTTTCAGGTCAATACAAATATCAATGCGATGAATGCGCATGTGCAATCCGCACTCACTCAAAATGCGCTTAAAACTTCATTGGAGCGATTGAGTTCAGGTTTAAGGATTAATAAAGCGGCTGATGACGCATCAGGCATGACGGTGGCGGATTCTTTGCGTTCACAAGCGAGCAGTTTGGGTCAAGCGATTGCCAACACAAATGACGGCATGGGGATTATCCAGGTTGCGGATAAGGCTATGGATGAGCAGTTAAAAATCTTAGACACCGTTAAGGTTAAAGCGACTCAAGCGGCTCAAGACGGACAAACTACGGAATCTCGTAAAGCGATTCAATCTGACATCGTTCGTTTGATTCAAGGTTTAGATAATATCGGTAACACGACTACTTATAATGGGCAAGCGTTATTGTCTGGTCAATTCACTAACAAAGAATTCCAAGTAGGGGCTTATTCTAACCAAAGCATTAAGGCTTCTATCGGCTCTACCACTTCTGATAAAATTGGTCAGGTTCGTATCGCTACAGGCGCGTTAATCACGGCTTCTGGGGATATTAGCTTGACTTTCAAACAAGTGGATGGCGTGAATGATGTGACTTTAGAGAGCGTGAAAGTCTCTAGTTCAGCAGGCACAGGGATCGGTGTGTTAGCAGAAGTGATCAACAAAAACTCTAACCGAACAGGGGTTAAAGCTTATGCGAGCGTTATCACCACAAGCGATGTGGCGGTCCAGTCAGGAAGTTTGAGTAATTTAACCTTAAACGGGATTCATTTGGGTAATATCGCAGATATTAAGAAAAATGACTCAGACGGACGATTGGTTGCAGCGATCAATGCGGTTACTTCAGAAACCGGTGTGGAAGCTTATACCGATCAAAAAGGGCGCTTGAATTTGCGCAGTATAGATGGTCGTGGGATTGAAATTAAAACCGATAGCGTCAGTAACGGGCCTAGTGCTTTAACGATGGTTAATGGCGGTCAGGATTTAACAAAAGGCTCTACTAACTATGGGAGGCTTTCTCTCACACGATTAGACGCTAAGAGCATCAATGTCGTTTCGGCTTCTGACTCGCAACATTTAGGCTTCACAGCGATTGGTTTTGGGGAATCTCAAGTGGCAGAAACCACGGTGAATTTGCGCGATGTTACTGGGAATTTTAACGCTAATGTCAAATCAGCGAGTGGTGCGAACTATAACGCTGTCATCGCTAGCGGTAATCAAAGCTTGGGATCTGGGGTTACAACCTTAAGAGGTGCGATGGTGGTGATTGATATTGCGGAATCGGCGATGAAAATGTTGGATAAAGTCCGCTCTGATTTAGGTTCTGTGCAAAATCAAATGATTAGCACCGTGAATAACATCAGCATCACTCAAGTGAATGTTAAAGCGGCTGAATCTCAAATCAGGGATGTGGATTTTGCTGAAGAGAGCGCGAATTTCAACAAAAACAACATTTTGGCGCAATCAGGCAGCTATGCGATGAGTCAAGCCAATACCGTTCAACAAAATATCTTAAGGCTTTTAACTTAGTTTTAAGAAAGGTGTTTGTATGGGGCTAACGCTTTAAGCGTTGGCTTTTCGCTTTCATTTTTGCTTCTTTTTCAATAAAATACCCTTTTTTATTTCTCTTTATTATTACAGGCGGTTATTGTGTTGGATAGTTTTGAGATTTTAAAGGCTTTAAAGAGCTTGGATTTATTGAAAAACGCCCCTACTTGGTGGTGGCCTAACGCTTTGAAATTTGAAGCTCTATTAGGGGTGGTTTTAACGCAAAACACTAAATTTGAAGCCGTTTTGAAATCTTTAGAAAATCTAAAAAACGCTTTCATTTTAGAAAATGATGATGAGATTAATCTTAAAAAAATCGCTTATATAGAGTTTTCAAAGCTTGCAGAGTGTGTCCGCCCTAGTGGGTTTTATAACCAAAAAGCCAAACGACTGATTGATTTGAGCAAGAATATTTTAAAAGACTTTCAAAGTTTTGAAAATTTTAAACAAGAAGTGACTAGGGAGTGGCTTTTAGACCAAAAGGGCATTGGCAAAGAAAGCGCGGATGCGATTTTATGCTATGCGTGCGCTAAAGAAGTGATGGTGGTGGATAAATACAGCTATCTTTTTTTAAAAAAATTAGGCATAGAGATAGAAGATTATGACGAATTGCAACATTTTTTTGAAAAAGGCGTTCAAGAGAATTTAAATGCCGCCTTAGCGCTTTATGAAAACACCATTCCTTTAGCGCAACTTTATGCGAGATTCCATGGAAAGATTGTGGAATTTTCCAAACAAAAATGGGAATTAAAACTTTGATTTTTAGATTTTTTTTAATTTTAAGCCTTTTAAAAGGCGTTTTACTGGCCAAAAAGGATGGGAATTTTTTCAAACCTTTAGAGCCTACTAAAAAATATTTTGGCTCTTTTAAAATCGGCTATCTTTATCAGCATGCACATACCATTAAAAGATCCCCCATCCGCCCTAAAAACCGCCCACCTATTTTAATGGATAAAATTTACCATGACGCTTCTTTAGGCTTTCAGGCAGGGTTCGTTTTAAAAAAGAACGCTTTATTAGGGGGGTATTTGGATGCAGGAATGGGCGATTCGTATTTCATGAGCGCTGGGTTTATGGCTGGGGTGAGGCTTTTTAAGGGGTGGGTTATCCCTAAAATCGCCTTAGGCTATCAGCTTCAAATTTTAGGGGCTAAGATTGATAAGTATCAATTCAATATCCAATCAGCGGTGGGGAGTGTGGGCTTGTTTTTCAATGCGGCTAAAAATTTTGGCTTGAGCATAGAAGCAAGGGGTGGTATCCCTTTTTATTTTATCCAAAGCAAATTTTCTAAAGCCTTTGGCACGCCACGATTGAATATCTATTCTGTTGGCATCACATTCACTTTTTATGACTTTACGAGATTTTTAGGGTAAAATATTCATTTTAAAAAATAACTATAGAGTATAAAAACCATAATTAGACAAACCTTTAAGGATTTATGATGATTTTCATTGATGCATGTTTTAGAAAGGAAACGCCTTATACGCCCATTTGGATGATGAGGCAAGCGGGGCGTTACCTTAGCGAATACCAAGAGAGCCGTAAAAAAGCGGGGAGCTTCTTGGAATTGTGTAAAAATAGCGATTTAGCCACAGAAGTTACCCTACAGCCGGTAGAGATTTTAGGCGTGGATGCGGCTATTTTGTTTAGCGATATTTTAGTAGTGCCTTTGGAAATGGGCTTGAATTTGGAATTTATCCCCAAAAAGGGGCCGCATTTTTTAGAGACGATTACGGATTTAAAAAGCGTGGAAAGCCTAAAAGTAGGGGCTTATAAACAACTGAATTATGTCTATGATACGATTTCTCAAACACGCCAAAAACTTTCTAAAGAGAAAGCGTTAATCGGTTTTTGCGGATCGCCTTGGACTTTAGCGACTTACATGATAGAGGGCGAAGGGAGTAAATCGTATGCTAAAAGCAAGAAAATGCTTTATAGCGAGCCTGAAGTTTTAAAAGCGCTTTTAGAAAAATTAAGCCTTGAATTGATAGAGTATTTGAGCCTTCAAATCCAAGCAGGGGTCAATGCGGTGATGATCTTTGACTCATGGGCTAGCGCTTTAGAAAAAGAAGCGTATTTGAAATTCAGTTGGGATTATTTGAAAAAAATCTCTAAAGAGCTTAAAAAACGCTATGCGCATATCCCAGTTATCCTTTTCCCTAAAGGGATTGGCGCTTATTTGGATAGCATAGATGGGGAATTTGATGTGTTTGGCGTGGATTGGGGCACGCCTTTAGAGGTGGCAAAAAAGATTTTGGGCGATAAATATGTTTTGCAAGGGAATTTAGAACCCACGCGCCTTTATAATAAAAACGCTTTAGAAGAAGGGGTTGAAAAGATTCTAAAAGTCATGGGCAATCAGGGGCATATTTTTAATTTAGGGCATGGGATGCTGCCGGATCTGCCTAGAGAAAATGCGAAATATTTAGTGCAATTAGTGCATAATAAAACCAAGCGCTAGGGGGGATTGATGAATACTTTGATAAGATGCATTAGTTTATTAGGTTTATGCACTGCTTTAGCTTTGGCCCAAAGTCCTTCTAAAACCCCAGATGAAATCAAGCAAATTCTTAACAATTATAGCCATAAGAATTTAAGGCTCATTGATCCACCGACAAGTTCTTTAGAAGCGACACCGAGTTTTTTGCCCTCGCCTAAAGAAACAGCGACCACGATCAATCAAGAGATTGCCAAATACCATGAAAAAAGCGATAAGATTGCTTTGGGGCTTTATGAATTGCTTAAAGGGGCTACTTCAAACCTCAGTTTGCAAGCTCAAGAACTCAATGTTAAGCAAGCGATGAAAAACCACACCATCGCCAAAGCGATGTTTTTGCCCACTTTGAATGCGAGTTATAATTTTAAAAATGAAGCTAGGGATACTCCAGAATATAAGCATTATAACACCCAACAACTCCAAGCTCAAGTTACATTGAATGTGTTTAATGGCTTTAGCGATGTGAATAATGTCAAAGAAAAGTCTGCGACTTACCGCTCCAATGTAGCCACTTTAGAATATAACCGCCAAAGCATATTTTTGCAAGTGGTGCAACAATACTATGAGTATTTTAACAACCTCGCTCGCATGATCGCTTTGCAAAAGAAATTAGAGCAAATCAAAACGGACATTAAAAGGGTTACTAAGCTCTATGACAAAGGGCTAACGACGATTGATGATTTGCAAAGCTTGAAAGCGCAAGGGAATTTGAGCGAATATGATATTTTGGATATGCAATTTGCTTTGGAGCAAAACCGCTTGACCTTAGAGTATCTCACTAATCTTAATGTGAAAAATTTGAAAAAGACCACGATTGATGTGCCTAATTTGCAACTAAGAGAAAGGCAGGATTTGGTTTCTTTGAGGGAGCAGATTTCTGCACTCAGATACCAAAACAAGCAACTCAATTATTACCCCAAAATAGATGTGTTTGACTCATGGCTTTTTTGGATCCAAAAACCCGCTTATGCCACAGGGCGTTTTGGGAATTTCTATCCGGGTCAACAAAACACCGCTGGGCTTACTGCGACTTTGAATATTTTTGATGATATAGGCTTGAGTTTGCAAAAGCAATCCATCATGTTAGGCCAATTAGCGAATGAAAAGAATTTAGCCTATAAAAAACTAGAGCAAGAAAAAGACGAACAACTTTACAGAAAGTCGCTTGATATTGCTAGAGCTAAGATTGAATCCTCCAAGGCTAGTTTGGATGCGGCTAACCTTTCTTTTGCCAACATTAAAAGGAAATACGACGCTAATTTAGTGGATTTTACGACCTATTTAAGGGGTTTAACCACGCGCTTTGATGCAGAAGTGGCTTACAATTTAGCGCTCAATAATTACGAAGTGCAAAAAGCCAATTACATTTTCAATAGCGGACACAGAATACAAGATTATGTGCATTAAGGGAATGAAATGATACGAAGAATTTTAATAGGGTTTTTTTTAAGTCTTTTGAGTTTGGAAGCTGGCGAAAAAGTGTATGCAATTTTCAATGTGAAAGCGATGCAAGATTCTAAGCTCACCTTAGATAGCACAGGGATTGTGGATAGCATTAAGGTTACTGAGGGGAGTGTGGTCAAAAAGGGCGATGTCTTGTTGCTTTTGTATAACCAAGACAAGCAAGCCCAAAGCGATTCTACCGAGCAACAACTCATTTTTGCTAAAAAACAATACCAACGATACAGCAAAATTGGGGGTGCGGTGGATAAAAACACTCTAGAGAGTTATGAATTTGCTTATAAACGCTTGGAGTCTGATTACGCTTATTCTATTGCGGTGTTGAATAAAACCATTTTAAGAGCCCCTTTTGATGGCGTGATAGCGAGCAAAAACATTCAAGTGGGCGAAGGAGTGAGCGCTAACAGCACGGTGTTACTGAGATTAGTCAGTCATGCTAGAAAATTAGTCATTGAATTTGATTCCAAATACATTAATGCGGTCAAAGTGGGGGATACTTACACTTATTCTATAGACGGGGATTCCAATAAACATGAAATTAAAATCACTAAGATTTATCCCACCGTTGATGAAAACACACGAAAAGTGAGCGCTGAAGCCCTTTTGCCTAATAACATGGCAGTGGGGCTTTTTGGCGATGGGTTTATCCAAACGAAATAATAGGGTATTTGCATGTATAAAACAGCGATAAATCGTCCTATTACGACCTTAATGTTTGCTTTGGCGATTGTCTTTTTTGGGACTATGGGCTTTAAAAAATTGAGCGTGGCGCTTTTCCCTAAAATTGATATGCCTACGGTGGTGGTTACTACGACTTATCCTGGGGCTAGCGCTGAAATCATAGAAAGTAAGGTAACCGATAAGATTGAAGAAGCGGTGATGGGGATTGATGGGATCAAAAAGGTTACTTCCACAAGCTCTAAAAATGTGAGTATCGTGGTCATTGAATTTGAATTAGAAAAGCCTAATGAAGAAGCCCTAAACGATGTGGTCAATAAAATTTCTTCGGTGCGTTTTGATGACTCCAATATTAAAAAACCCTCCGTGAATAAATTTGATACCGACAGCCAAGCCATTATTTCATTGTTTGTGAGCAGTTCAAGCGTGCCGGCTACGACTTTGAACGATTACGCTAAAAACACCATTAAACCCATGCTCCAAAAAATCAATGGGGTAGGGGGCGTGCAACTCAATGGCTTTAGGGAGCGCCAAATCAGGATCTATGCCGATCCTACTTTGATGAATAAATACAATCTCACTTATGCGGATCTTTTCAGCACGCTTAAAGCGGAGAATGTGGAAATTGATGGGGGGCGCATTGTCAATAGCCAAAGAGAATTGTCAATTTTAATCAATGCGAATAGTTATAGCGTTGCGGATGTAGAAAAAATCCAAGTGGGTAATCATGTGCGCCTTGGCGATATTGCAAAAATTGAAATTGGGTTAGAGGAGGACAACACTTTTGCGAGCTTTAAAGACAAGCCTGGGGTGATTTTAGAAATCCAAAAGATTGCAGGAGCGAATGAAATTGAAATCGTGGATAGGGTGTATGAAGCCTTAAAACACATTCAAGCCATAAGCCCTAACTACGAAATCAAGCCTTTTATGGATACGACAACTTTCATTCGCACTTCTATTGAAGATGTGAAATTTGACCTAGTCTTAGGGGCGATTTTAGCGGTTTTGGTGGTGTTTGTATTCTTGCGTAGCGGGACGATCACTTTAGTTTCAGCGATTTCTATCCCTATTTCTATCATGGGGACTTTTGCACTTATCCAATGGATGGGCTTTTCGCTCAACATGCTCACCATGGTCGCCTTAACTCTGTCTATAGGGATCATTATTGATGATGCGATCGTGGTGATTGAGAATATCCATAAAAAGCTAGAAATGGGCATGAACAAACGCAAAGCAAGCTATGAGGGGGTGAGGGAAATTGGCTTTGCGTTAGTGGCGATTTCAGCGATGTTGCTTTCAGTTTTTGTGCCTATAGGGAACATGAAAGGCATTATCGGGCGCTTTTTTCAAAGCTTTGGGATCACGGTGGCTTTAGCGATCGCTTTGTCGTATGTGGTGGTCGTTACGATTATCCCCATGGTAAGCTCAGTGGTGGTTAATCCTAGGCATTCTCGTTTCTATGTGTGGAGTGAGCCTTTTTTTAAGGCTTTGGAGTCTTATTACACTAAATTACTTCAATGGGTTTTAAACCACAAGCTTATTATATTTATAGCGGTGGTTTTGGTGTTTGTGGGTTCGCTTTTTGTGGCTTCTAAACTCGGCATGGATTTCATGCTTAAAGAAGATAGGGGGAGGTTTCAAGTCTGGCTTAAGGCTAAACCGGGCGTGAGTATAGATTACATGACGCAAAAGAGCAAGATCTTTCAAAAAGCGATTGAAAAATACGATGAAGTGGAATTTACCACCTTACAAGTGGGTTATGGCACGACACAAAACCCTTTTAAAGCGAAGATTTTTGTGCAACTCAAGCCTTTAGAAGAGCGCAAAAAAGAACACCAATTGGGGCAATTTGAGTTGATGAGGGCTTTAAAAAAAGAATTAAGAAGCTTGCCGGAAGCTAAAGATTTAGAAAGCATCAACCTTTCTGAAGTTGCTCTTATAGGCGGTGGTGGGGATAGTTCGCCCTTTCAAACCTATGTGTTCTCCCATTCTCAAGAAGCGGTGGATAAAAGCGTGGCGAATTTGAAGAAATTCTTACTGGAAAGCCCTGAATTAAAAGGCAAGATTGAGAGCTATCACACAAGCACGAGCGAATCGCAACCGCAATTGCAATTAAAAATCTTAAGGCAAAACGCCAACAAATACGGCGTGAGCGCTCAAACCATAGGTTCAGTGGTAAGCTCTGCTTTCTCTGGGACTTCTCAAGCGAGCGTTTTCAAAGAAGATGGTAAAGAATACGACATGATCATTAGAGTGCCTGATGATAAGCGCGTTTCTGTGGAGGATATTAAACGCTTGCAAGTGCGTAACAAATACGATAAATTGATGTTTTTAGACGCTTTAGTGGAAATCACAGAAACCCAAAGCCCATCTAGCATTTCTCGTTATAACCGCCAGCGTAGCGTTACGGTGCTAGCTGAGCCTAACAGGAGCGCGGGCGTTTCTTTGGGCGAAATTTTAACGCAAGTGAGCAAAAATACTAAAGAATGGTTGGTTGAAGGAGCGAATTACAGATTCACCGGTGAAGCGGATAACGCTAAAGAAAGCAATGGGGAGTTTTTGATCGCTTTAGCGACAGCGTTTGTGTTGATTTATATGATTTTAGCGGCGTTGTATGAATCCATTTTAGAGCCTTTTATCATCATGGTTACCATGCCTTTAAGCTTTTCAGGGGCGTTTTTTGCCTTAGGCTTAGCGCACCAGCCTTTGAGCATGTTTTCTATGATAGGCTTGATCTTGCTCATTGGTATGGTGGGTAAAAACGCTACGCTTTTAATTGATGTCGCTAATGAAGAGCGTAAAAAAGGCTTGAACATTCAAGAAGCCATTTTATTTGCCGGCAAAACCCGTCTAAGGCCGATTTTAATGACCACTATTGCGATGGTTTGCGGCATGCTGCCTTTAGCGTTAGCGAGTGGGGATGGATCAGCGATGAAATCCCCTATAGGGATTGCGATGAGTGGGGGCTTGATGATTTCTATGGTGTTAAGCTTACTCATTGTGCCGGTGTTTTATCGTTTGCTCGCTCCCATAGATGACAAACTCAAACGACTTTATCAAAACCAAAAAGCTTTAGAATGAAAAAGATTGTTTTAATTTTGGCTTTAAAAGTGGGTTTGTTAGGGGCGTTTGAGCCTAAAAAAAGCCGTATTTATTTTGGGGCTATGGTGGGTTTAGCCCCTATTAAAATAACCCCAAAACCGGCTAGCGATTCTTCTTATACCGCTTTTTTATGGGGGGCCAAAGGGGGGTATCAATTCGCTTTTTTAAAAGCTTTAGCGCTAAGGGGTGAATTTTCCTACCTCATGGCCATTAAGCCCACAGCGTTTCATACGATTAACACTTCTTTATTGAGTTTAAACATTGATGCATTGAGCGATTTTTACACTTATAAAAAATACAGCTTTGGGGTGTATGGGGGGCTTGGGATAGGGTATTTTTATCAAAACAACCATTTAGGCATGAAAAATAGTTCGTTTATGGGGTATAACGGGCTATTTAATGTGGGGCTTGGCAGCACGATTGACAAACACCACCGCATAGAGCTTGGGGCTAAAATCCCTTTTTCAAAAACCAGAAATTCTTTTAAAAATTCTTATTTTTTAGAGAGCGTTTTTATCCATGCGAGTTATAGTTATGCATTCTAAGGGGAATATGTTGCAAAAAGTAACTAATTAATGGTTGTTGTAAATGAGATTGGTTACTAAATACATAAAAAGGGTTGCGTCGTTTTCTTTTAATTAATACAATGATCTTTTTTGTGGATAGTATTAAGAAATGTAATGATGTAACATGAAAGGGTTCAAAATATGACTTATAGAAGCAGCAAAATAGATTTAAAGAATGAACGCTTTAGTAAAAACCGCTCTTTTAAGGGCATTAAAAAGAAAATCGCTAAAAAATACAAAATCAAAAACTCGCCTTTAATTTCTCATGCATTCAAAACGCATTCAAGCTTTTCTCTCAATAAAAAAATCTTTTTAGGGCTAGGGTTTGTCTCAGCTTTGAGCGCTCAAAGTGAAGATTATAATAGTTCGGTGTATTGGCTAAACAGCGTGAATGAAAATCATAGCAACAAATCTTACTATATCAGTCCTTTACGCACTTGGGCTGGGGGGAGTAGGAATTTCACGCAAAATTATAACAATAGTAAGTTATATATAGGGACAAAAAACGCTTCTGCAACGCCCAATAATAATTCTATATGGTTTGGGGAAAAGGGCTATATCGGTTTTATTACAGGGGTTTTTAAGGCTAAAGATATTTTTATTACAGGCAATGTTGGATCAGGCAATGAATGGAAAACCGGTGGAGGTGCAATACTTGTTTTTGAAAGCTCAAACGAATTAAGCACTAATGGGGCTTATTTTCAAAATAATAGAGCCGGGACGCAAAATTCGTGGATCAATTTGATTTCCAATCATAGCGTGCATTTGACAAACACGAATTTTAGCAACCAAACCCCGCATGGGGGCTTTAATGTTATGGGGCGAAAGATCACTTATAACAGCGGGATTATTAATGGTGGGAATTTTGGCTTTGATAATGTGGATAGTCATGGCACAACCACTATTAGCGGAGTAACTTTTAATGATAATGGCGCGCTCACTTATAAGGGGGGTAATAGCATTGGGGGGAGCATCACTTTCACTAATTCTAATATCAACCATTATAAACTCAATCTTAACGCCAATAGTATTACCTTTAATAACAGCGCTTTAGGGAGCATGCCTAATGGCAACGCTAACACCGTAGGGGAAGCTTATATTCTTAATGCAAGCAATATCACTTTCAATAATTTGACTTTTAATGGGGGTTGGTTTGTTTTTAATAGGCCTGATGCTCATGTTAATTTTCAAGGCACAACCACGATCAATAACCCTACTTCACCCTTTGTCAATATGACCGGTAAAGTTACCATTAACCCTAATGCGATTTTTAACATTCAAAATTACACGCCCACGATAGGGAGTGCTTACACGCTTTTTAGCATGAAAAATGGCAATATCACTTATAATGGTGTGAGTGATTTGTGGAATATTATCAGGCTTAAAAACACACAAGCCACAAAGGACAATAGCAAAAACGCCACTTCCAATAACGACACCCACACTTACCATGTAACCTACAATTTAGGCGGCACGCTCTATCATTTCAGACAAATTTTTAGCCCTAATTCTATTGTTTTACAATCCATTTATTATGGTGCGAACAATATTTATTACACCAATAGCGTGAATATCCATGATAATGTCTTTAATTTAAAAAATATTAATGATGATAGGGCTGATACGATTTTCTATCTTAACGGCTTGAACACTTGGAATTACACTAATGCGAGATTTGCGCAAACCTATGGCGGGAAAAACAGCGCTCTAGTCTTTAACGCTACGACCCCTTGGGCTAATGGCACAAACCCTAAATCCAGTAGCACGGTGCGTTTTGGGGGGTATGAGGGAATTAATTGGGGGAAAACGGGTTATATCACCGGCACTTTCACAGCCGATAGGGTTTATATCACCGGTAACATGATGTCTGGGAATGGCGCTCAAACCGGTGGGGGGGCGACTTTAAATTTTGTGGGCGCGACTGAAATTAATATTTCTGGGGCTGATTTTAAAAACCTAAAAACAACTTCACAAAACTCTTACATGACTTTTATGGCGTTAGGGGATAGCTCTGGGAGCGGTAAAATTAATGTTTTTCAATCTGATTTTTACGACTGGACGAATGGGGGGTATGATTTTACCGGTAATGGCGTTTTTGATAGCGTGAATTTCAATAAGGCTTATTATAAATTTCAAGGGGCTGATAATACTTACACTTTTAAAAACACGAATTTTATAGCCGGGAATTTTAAATTCCAAGGCAAGACCACCATTGAAAATAATTCTGTTTTAGACAATGGCACTTATTCTTTTGAAGGTGTGAATAATGCGTTTAATTCCAGTAAATTTAACCATGGCTCGTTTCATTTTAGCCATGCAGAGCAGACAGACGCTTTTAATAACAACTCGTTTAATGGCGGATTGTTTAGTTTTAACGCCAAACAAGTGGATTTTAGTGGGAACTCGTTTAATGGGGGCGTGTTTGATTTCAACAATACCCCTAAAGCCAATTTTAATAACGACATTTTTAATGTGAATAACCAATTCAAATTGAATGGCCCTCAAACAACTTTTAGTTTCAATAAGGGCGTTGTTTTCAACATGCAAGGGCTTTTGAGTAGCCTAAGCGTGGGCACGACTTATCAATTACTCAACGCTAAAAGCGTGGATTATAAGGATAATAACGCTTTATATCAAATGTTGCGTTGGACTAGCGGAGAAAATCCTAGCGGCACGCTAGTTGATGAGGATAAATCCGCACCAAACAACACTAAAATCTACAATGTCCATTTCACCGATAACGGCTTGACTTACTACATTAAAGAAAATTTTAATAATGGGATCATGCTCACTCGTTTATGCACTCTAGGTTACACGCATTGTGTGAATATCCATGATAATGCGTTTTATCTTAAAAATGTCAATAATAGCGCGAGCGATACCGTGTTCTATCTCAATGGCATGACGACTTGGAAGATCGCTGGCACAGGTGTTTTCACGCAAGATTACAGCGGCGCTAACAGCGTTTTAGTGTTCAACCAAACCACCCCCTTTCTTGATGGGGCGAATCCCGCTTCTAATAGCGTGGTGAGTTTTGGAAAAACTTCAGGGGCTGAATGGGGGCTAGTGGGCTATATTCATGGCGTTTTTAAAGCCAATCAAATTGATATTACCGGCACGATTCGCTCCGGTAATGGCGCTAAAACCGGTGGGGGCGCGACTTTAGTGTTTAACGCTGAAAAGCGTTTGAATATCGCTAACGCTCATTTGAATAGCGATAAAGCCGGTTTGCAAAATTCATGGATGAATTTCATTGTGGATAATGGCAACTTGAATGCAACAAACGCCAATTTTAGCAACCAAACTCCGCATGGAGGCTTTAACCTTAAGGCCAATAATATCACTTGGGATAAAGGCTCTGTGAGTGGAGGGGGGAATTTTGGCGTGGATAACGCCAATAGCAGTGGCACAACCACCATTAGCGGAGTAACTTTCAATAATAACGGCACCTTGATTTATAAGGGGGGTGAAAACAGCGCTGGAAATTCCCTAACCCTAGAAAACAACACTTTCAATTCCTACAATATCAACGCCAAAGCACAAAATCTAATTTTTAACAACAACTCGTTTAATGGCGGGAGCTATTCGTTTAATGACACTAAAAACACCACTTTTAAAGGCACAAACACGCTCATTAACAGCGATCCTTTCAGCCGTCTTCAAGGCTCAATCGCTATTGACAATAATAGTATTTTTAATATTGAAAGGGATTTGACTGACAACACCACCTACACGCTTTTAAGTGGGAATAATATTAAATATAATAATGAAATTTTAGCGGACAATGCTTTTTCAAAAAATTTATGGAATTTAATCCATTATGGTGGCGAACAAGGGACTCTATTAAGAGCGGATAACAACACTTTTTTTGTGCAATTCACCCAAAGCAACGGCCAAAAATTTGTCTTTGAAGAGACTTTTAATCTGGGCTCTATCACTTATAGATACCTTACGCTCAACTCTTCGTCTTTCCACACAGAAGCTGATTCTAAGGATATTTGGAATCAAGTGAGGAAGCAGTTTGATTTCATTCCAGGAAAAACCCCGGTGTGCGTTGGCGTGTGCTATATCGCGCCTTATAAAAATCAAGACCTTATTGGCTCTAGCGCTTTTGCGTGGTCGCTGAACTTTGGGGCTACGGTGGTAGGGACTTTGCTTTTAGGGAGCGCTCAAGAAAAGGCCAATAACAATGGCGGATCTATCTGGTTTGGTAAGAATAATTTGCTGTATTTGCATGGCAATTTCAACGCGACTAATATCTTTTTAACGAATAACTTTAATGTCGGCAACCCTAACGCTGGCGGTGGGGCGACGATTAGTTTTAACGCTGATGAAACCTTGAGTGCTGACGGGTTGGATTACACGAATTTCCAAACCGTGGCTATGGGCTTACAAACCAGCGCGAGCCAGCATTCTTGGGCGAATTTTAATTCCAGGCTTTCTATGGAGATTAAAAACTCTAACTTTAGGGATTTCACATGGGGAGGCTTTAATTTTAACTCAGGGCGTATCGCTTTTGAAAACACCACTTTTAGCGGCTGGACTAATATTAACGGAGCGACTGAGAGCGGCTCATCGTATGTGAATATGGTTGCAAATACGGATTTGATTTTCACTGATTCCATTTTAGGGGGAGGCATTCGCTATGATTTGAAAGCTAATAACATTATTTTCAATAACTCTCAAATCGTCATTGATGTGTCTAAAAATGTGAATCAGTCTTCATTGAATGGGGATGTTACTTTCAATCATTCCAGGCTTTCAGTCAAACCCAACGCTGCTATTAATATTGGGGATAGCCAAACTCAAACGACTTTAGAAAACGCTTCAAGCCTTTCTTTTTATAATAATAGCGTGGCGAATTTTAACGGCACAACCGCTTTTAATGGGGTGTCTTATTTGAACTTGAACCCTAACGCTCAATTAAGCTTCAATCAAGCGAATTTCAATAACGCTAATGTAACCTTTTATGGCATCCCGCTATTTGGTAAAACGCCTGATTTTGGCAACTCTGCACGCCTGATTAATTTCAAAGGGAATACGAATTTCAATCAAGCCACGCTCAATTTAAGGGCTAAAAATATCCATATCAATTTCCAAGGCGCTTCCACTTTTGAAAATAACTCTACGATGAATCTAGCTGAAAGTTCCCAAGCGAGCTTTAACGCTCTCAAAGTGGAAGGGGAAACGAATTTCAACCTCAATAACTCAAGCTTGTTGAATTTCAATGGTGATAGCGTTTTTAACGCTCCTGTGAATTTTTACGCTAATAATTCTCAAATTTCTTTCACTAAATTAGCGACCTTTAATGCAGACGCTTCATTTGATTTAAGCAACAACAGCACCCTGAATTTTCAAAGCGTTCTTTTAAATGGCGCTCTAAACCTTTTAGGCAATGGCGCTAACGCTCTAGCTATTAATGCAAGCGGGAATTTCAGCTTTGGATCTCAAGGCGTTTTGAATCTGTCTAATGTGAATTTGTTTGATGCAAAAAACAAGCCCTTAGTTTATAATATTTTACAAGCTCAAAACATTCAGGGTTTGATGGGGAATAACGGCTATGAGAAGATCCGTTTTTATGGCATACAGATTGACAAGGCTGATTACTCATTTAATAACGGCGTTCATTCGTGGAGATTCACTAACCCGCTCAACACAACTGAAACGATTACAGAAACCTTGCATAACAACCGCTTGAAAGTACAGATCTCTCAAAACGGTGCTTCTAATAATGAAATGTTTAATCTCGCTCCTAGCTTGTATTTTTACCAAAAAAACCCTTATGATGAAAGCTCTAATTCCTATAATCACACAAGCGATAAAGCCGGCACTTATTATTTGACAAGCAATATCAAAGGCTTTAATCAAAACAATAAAACACCTGGGACTTATAACGCGCAAAACCAACCCTTACAAGCCTTACACATTTACAATCAGGCTATCACTAAGCAGGATTTAAGCGTGATCGCTAGTTTGGGTAAGGAGTTTTTGCCTAAAATAGCCAATCTTTTATCTTCAGGGGCTTTAGACAATCTCAATCTCAATAGCCCGAATGGTTTTGAAACTCTTTTTGATATTTTAAAGAAATATGGTATTGCTTTAAACCAAGCAAATTGGAAGAGCTTATTGGGTATTATCAATAATTTTTCCAATACGGCTAATTATGATTTCTCTCAAGGCAATCTCGTTGTAGGGGCGATCAAAGAAGGGCAAACGAACACGAATAGCGTGGTGTGGTTTGGAGGCGAAGGCTATAAAGAGCCATGTACGGTTGGGGATAACACTTGCCAGATGTTTAGGCAGACTAATTTAGGGCAATTGCTCCATTCTAGCGCGCCTTATTTAGGCTACATTAACGCTAATTTTAGGGCTAAAAACATCTACATTACCGGAACCATCGGCAGCGGGAACGCTTGGGGGAGCGGAGGGAGCGCGAATGTGTCTTTTGAAAGCGGCACTAATTTGGTGCTTAATCAAGCCAATATTGACGCTCAAGGGACTGATAAAATCTTTTCTTATCTAGGGCAAGGTGGCATTGAAAAGCTTTTTGGAGAAAAAGGCTTAGCGAATGCGCTTTCTAATATTGTTTATGAAGAGAGCTTGAATGATAACGCTATCCCCAAAGATTTAGCCAACATGATCCCTAAAGATTTTGGATCTAAGACTTTAAACTCCTTGCTTGGCCCTGATGAGGTGAGCAGCCTTTTAGGCGTGAGCGCTTTTAAAAACGCGATCATGGAAATTTTAAATTCTAAAACGGTGGGCGATGTTTTTGGTGAAAACGGGCTTTTAAACGCGCTTGATCCGGTTAAAAGAAAAGAAATTGATCAAATGCTTTTAGAGCAAATCCAAGCCCATTCTTCAGGGTTTGAAAAATTCATCGTTAAAACTTTAGGGATTGAAAATGTAGAGAATTTCATCAATAACTGGTATGGCAAGCAAAGCTTGAGTTCTTTTGCCAATAATTTTGTGCCTGGAGGCTTAAATCAAGCCCTGGATAAAATAGGCTCTAGCTCTGATGCCAAAGACTTACAGAGTTTCTTGGACAAAACGACTTTTGGGGATATTCTCAATCAAATGATTAATCAAGCCCCCCTAATCAATAAGCTCATTTCTTGGCTCGGCCCACAAGATTTGAGCGTGTTAGTCAATATCGCTTTAAATAGCATCACTAACCCCAGCGAAGAGCTAACTAACACTATTTCTAGCATAGGTGAAAAAGCGTTAAATGACTTATTAGGCGAAGGCGTAGTGAATAAAATCATGAGCAATCAAGTCTTAGGGCAAATGATCAATAAAATCGTCGCTGATAAGGGATTAGGAGGCGTTTATCATCAAGGTTTGGGATCCATACTGCCTCAATCTTTACAAAAAGAATTGGAACAATTTGGCTTGGGATCTTTACTAGGCTCTAGAGGATTACACAATCTCTGGCAAAAAGGGAATTTTAATTTCGTGGCTAAAGATTATTTATTTACTAATAACAGCTCGTTTAGTAACGCCACAGGGGGAGAATTGAATTTTGTGGCGGGCAAGTCCATTATTTTTAATGGGAAAAATACGATTAATTTCACGCAATATCAGGGCAGGCTTTCATTTATTTCTCAAGATTTTTCTAACATTTCATTAGATACCTTAAACGCTACCAATGGTTTAATTCTTAACGCGCCACGAAACGATATTAGCGTTCAAAAAGGTCAAATTTGCGTGAATGTTTTAGATTGCATGGGCGAGAAAAAAGCTCATTCTTCAAGCGCGACAACCCCAACCGATGAAACGCTAGAAGTGAATGCGAATAATTTCGCTTTCTTAGGAACCATTAAGGCTAATGGATTAGTGGATTTTTCACAAGTTTTGCAAAATACCACGATCGGGACTTTGGATTTGGGGTCAAACGCTACTTTTAAAGCGAATAATTTGATCGTGAATAACGCTTTTAATAATAACTCTAATTACAGGGCTAATATCAGCGGTAATTTCAATGTGGCCAAGGGTGCAACTTTTAGCACGAATGAAAATGGTTTGAATGTGGGGGGGAATTTTAATAGTGAAGGGCCATTAATCTTTAATCTTGACAATAAAACCCATCAAACGATTATCAATGTAACTGGCACTTCCACGATCATGTCTTATAACAATCAAGCCTTAATCAACTTTAACACCCAACTCAAGCAAGGCGCTTATACGCTTATTAACGCTAATCGCATGGTTTATGGCTATGATAATCAAACGATTCTTGGGGGGAGCTTGAGCGATTACCTCAAACTTTACACTCTCATTGATTTTAACGGCAAACGCATGCAATTGAATGGCGATTCACTAAGCTATGACAACCAACCGGTCAATATCAAAGATGGGGGTCTTGTGGTGAGCTTTAAAGACAATCAAGGGCAAATGGTGTATTCATCTATCCTTTATGATAAGGTTCAAGTTAGCGTCTCTGATAAGCCCATGGATGTTCATGCCCCTAGTTTGGAATACTATATCCAGCGTATTCAAGGTAGCGGAGGTTTGAATGCGATCAAATCTGCGGGCAATAATTCCATTCTGTGGTTGAATGAGCTTTTTGTGGCTAAGGGGGGTAATCCCTTGTTCGCTCCTTATTATTTGCAAGACAATCCCACTGAACACATTGTTACTTTAATGAAAGATATTACCAGCGCTTTAGGCATGCTTTCTAAACCCAATCTTAAAAACAATTCCACCGATGCTTTACAGCTCAACACTTACACGCAACAAATGAGCCGTTTAGCCAAGCTTTCTAATTTCGCTTCCTTTGATTCAACGGATTTTAGCGAACGCTTGAGCAGCCTTAAAAACCAAAGATTTGCTGATGCGATCCCTAATGCGATGGATGTGATTTTAAAATACTCTCAAAGGGATAAATTAAAAAACAACCTTTGGGCGACCGGCGTTGGGGGCGTGAGCTTTGTGGAAAATGGCATAGGAACGCTCTATGGTGTTAATGTGGGCTATGACAGATTCATTAAGGGGGTGATTGTTGGAGGGTATGCGGCTTATGGGTATAGCGGGTTTTATGAACGCATCACTAATTCTAAATCCGATAATGTGGATGTGGGCTTGTATGCGAGGGCTTTCATTAAAAAGAGCGAGCTGACTTTTAGCGTCAATGAAACTTGGGGGGCTAATAAAACCCAAATCAGCTCCAACGACACTCTGCTTTCTATGATCAATCAGTCTTATAAATACAGCACATGGACGACGAACGCAAAAGTCAATTACGGGTATGATTTCATGTTTAAAAACAAAAGCATCATTTTAAAACCTCAAATTGGTTTAAGGTATTACTATATTGGCATGACCGGTTTAGATGGAGTGATGGATAACGCGCTTTATAACCAGTTTAAAGCGAACGCCGATCCGTCTAAAAAATCCGTTTTAACGATTGATCTTGCTTTGGAGAACCGCCATTATTTCAACACAAACTCTTATTTTTATGCGATTGGCGGCGTTGGTAGGGATTTGCTTGTGAGGTCTATGGGAGATAAATTGGTGCGTTTCATTGGCAACAACACTTTGAGTTACAGAAAAGGTGAGCTTTACAACACTTTTGCGAGCATCACTACAGGTGGGGAAGTGAGGTTGTTTAAAAACTTTTATGCGAATGCTGGGGTGGGGGCTAGGTTTGGATTGGATTACAAAATGATCAACATTACCGGGAATATTGGAATGCGTTTAGCGTTTTAAAAGTAAGGGGCTTACCCCTTTTTGAGCCATTAAATGAATCAATGGTGGGATTAAGGATTTAACGCATGCGTTCTTTTGGTGTTAGTAACATGCGATTAGCGCTTAGTAAAAATAAAATAATGCCACCAATAATGAAAAATGTTGAAGTTGCTAAAACCAGTATAGTATCAATCCCTTGAAAAGCTTTGATTAGAAGTTGATTAAGGTAGTAAAAAATAGATGTTTTGATAAATAATTGACCAATATTAGGTAGGTATTCTAAAGGAACAAAAACATTACAAGACATTAGTGCATAGAGATTGATGATATTACAAAATCCTAAGATGCTTTGTTCGTTTTGAAAGATTCTGGCTACAAAAATTGCCAAGCAAAAACAAAACAATGCGCTTGAAAAAACACTAATAAACCCCAAAATAAGCACTTGAAAATTAAGAATAGTGATGATATTGAGCGCATAAAAAGAGAGAACAATAAAGATAAAAGCATATAGGATTACAACGATTAGTCTTGAAGCGATTAATGCTAGAGTTATTTGTTTGAAAGTTGCTGGTGATAGCATGTAGAACAAGAATATATTATGCGATCTAGAGCTTGTTATAGCTTGTGTGAGACCAAAGATCGCGCTAGAAATAATAAGGAGTCCCATTAGACCTATAATGTTATTAAAGTAAAAAATTTCAGTGGTATTTTTTGAAAAAACAAAAATTAGTAATAGGAGCATTAAAATAGGATAAATAAAAGTCCAAAATAGCGCACTTGTATTGGTGAGATAAGATTTGATTTCAAGTTTTAGGATAGATAGAATTGCTCCCATTAAATATCCTTTAGTAATGCTAATAAGTCTTTTGTAGTTGGTTTTTCTTTAAAGTTAAAAGTTTTAGCTACAGATTTTAATATGGAATTTAAAGGTTTGTATTGAGCAATGTTGCCATTCTTAAGGAACAATACCCATTCGCAACTATCTAAGACAATAGGATCATGAGTGGCGATGATACTTGTAAGTTGTTGGGTGTTGCGCAAGCTTATGAGATTTGATAGTCTTATAAGAGCGTTTTGTTCTAAACTGGTTTCTGGTTCATCCATAATAATTAATTGGGGGTGGTGGCTAAGAGCTAAGTCAATCTTTAAGCGCTGTTTTTGTCCATCGCTTAAGTGTTCGTAGGTTTTATTCAAAAGATTTTTTTCAAATAGATTTGGAGTGCAGTTTTTGTGAAAAAATTGATAGAATTTAAAAAGGTCGTTTGCGTTTAATCCAGGTGGGTAGTTGAATAGGTTAGAGACAACTCCCAATTGTTTGCGTTGTGGTATAACATTGTCGTGGTATGGAATATTATTGTTTTGTGCTTTAAAATTATAGTCTGATCTAATGCCTAGAATAGTGTTGATAAGCGTTGATTTTCCAGCACCATTTGTGCCAATAATGGCTGTACTAGTATGACTTTTAAATGAAAAATCTTGTATATTTAAAGCGTTTTTAAACATGGTTTTTGGGTGTATGCTGATGTTAGAAATCATAAAATCCCCTTATATAGAAATGAGTTAAAATCCTATTTAGGGTTATTATATTCAAATGATGGTTTTATTTAGTGCAGTATTACTAAAAAAATTAACCGATTTTTGTTAAAACGAGCCAAAAGCGTTACTGACAGACACGATTTAAGCGAGTGAAACGACTTTTTAACTAAAAGCTAAATAAAACAACGGACAAAGTCAAGGCTTTAAATAAGAAAGACCCTAAAAAGCTAAAGAAACGGAGCTTTTGATTTTCCATTCTCAAAACCCTAAATACCCTTTCGTTTTTTGTCCGTTATTAGTTTATGGGTGTTTTAACATATAAAATTCCAACGCTTTTTCAAAGAGAAGCGAGCGATTAGGAAAACCTTTCTCTTTCATGTATTCATCCACTTTAGCCATAAAACTGGGCGAAAGTAAAACGCTGTGATTGATTCTTCGCTCTTTGCTTGTTTTTTCTTCGTATTCTATCTCTTCTATTTCAGCTAACAAACTCGGCGAAAGCGAAATGTTAAAACTGCTCCTTCGTTCGCTGCTCACTTTTATTTCTGCTTCTAATTCGGCTAATTCGGTTAGCAACCTTTTGCGTTTGGCTTGTAAAGCCTGAACGGTCGTGTGCGCTTTATGGTGTTCCATCATTGCTCCTTAAAATATCTTTATTTTTCGCATTCTACTATAAAATAGGATTTTGTGAGTAAATTCATTAAGAATGAAAATTGGAATTTTTCTTTAGAATTTAACCGAGTGTTAAACATCAAATTTTAAAACAAACTATAAAAGAGTTTAATTTCAATCCAATTCTTTAAGGCGCTTTAACAATTCTTCTTCATTCAAAACGCTCACGCCATGTTTTTTTGCTAGAGTGAGTTTTGAGCCGGGGTTTTCTCCAGCGATTAAAAAATCGGTTTTAGTGCTCACGCTTGAAGCAATTTTTGCCCCTAAATTTTCTAACATTTGAGCGTATTCTTGCCGTGGTTTAGAAAGCGTGCCGGTTAAAACAATCGTTTTATTATTGAAAACAGAAGAGCTTTTTTGCTTTTCTTCAGCCATATCGCTACTTTTAGGGTTTAACAAATCAAATAACGATCGGATAAATTCCTGATTGCTCGCATAAAAATTGACTAAAGAGCGCACCATTTCCACCCCAAAGCCTTCCATTTCTAAAAACTCGGCTTCGCTTTTTTCTAACACATTTAAGCCGTATTTAGCTAGCGTTTTACTCGCTCCCTTACCAATATGCTCAATCCCTAAAGCGTTGATCAAACGCCATAAGGGAGGGTTTTTGCTCTTTTGAATAGCGTCTAACAGATTTTGAGCTTTTTTGATTTTGAATTTGTCTAGCCGCATTAAATCTTCTAATTTTAAAGCATACAAATCCAGAGCGTTAACAATGAGTTTTTCTTCAAAAAGTTGCTCTATGACTTTATCGCCCAAGCCTTGAATGTTTAAAGCGTCCTTAGAAGCGAAATGAATCAAGCTTTCTTTCAATCTTGCCGGGCAATTAAGGTTTTGACAATAAGTAAAAATCTCTTCGCATAAAAGCTCATGCGAGCATATAGGGCAAACTTTGGGGCGCATGATTTTTTGTTGCGAGCCGTCTCTGTAAGTTTCTAAAGGTTTGATGATTTTAGGGATCACATCGCCACTTCTAATGACAACAACCCTATCATTGAGCATGATATTCTTTTTTTCAATTTCAGAATAATTGTGCAGGGTTGCTTTCGTAATCATAGCTCCAGCGATTTCTACAGGCTCTAAAAGAGCGACCGGTGTGATCGCCCCGCTGCGCCCCACTTGGTTAATGACTCCTATGATTTTGGTGTGTTTTTCTAGAGCCGGGAATTTATAAGCGCAAGCGAATTTAGGGGATTTTTGCGTGTAGCCTAGCTCCTTTTGAATATCCAATTCATTCACAACGATCACCATGCCGTCTAAAAGGGCAAAAAAGCCCTCCCTTTCTCTAATCAGGGTGTGGTAATTGTCTTCTATTTCTTGGTGGTTTTTGTTTAGGCTTAAATATTGAATGGTGCTAAAACCTAACGAGACAATAAAATCCAAACACTCCTTAAAGCTTAAAAAATTTAAAGAATGCTTGCCCACGCCCCAAGGAATGAATTGCAATTTACGCTTTTTAGTGATTTCACTATCAAGCTGCCTCAAACTCCCTGATGCGGCGTTTCTGGGGTTAGCGAATAGGGGTTCATTAGCGTCTAGGCGTTCTTTATTTAAAGCGTCAAAATCCTCTTTAGAAATGATCACTTCGCCCCTGATTTCTATTTCTTCATTATAAGCGATAAAATGGGGGATATTAGCGATGTGTTTAGCGTTGTTAGTAACAAGCTCTCCTTCTAAGCCGTTACCTCTAGTGGTCGCGCTCACTAGCTTGCCATGTTGATACAAAAGATTGAGCGAAACCCCATCAAGTTTGGGCGAACACACGAACGAAGCGCTAGGATAGGCTTTTAAAATGCGTTGCAACCACGCTTGCAATTCGCTTTGATTAAACACATCATCTAAGCTCCACATCCGCATTAAATGGGGGTTTTTATTGAACGAATTGGTGGTAGTAGCCCCCACTTTTTGGGTAGGGGAGTTAGCCTGAATGCTATTAGGGTTTTTTTCTTCATAAGCTTTTAATTCTTGGTAAAGTTCATCATAGACGGCATCGCTTACGATGGGATCATCAAGATTGTAATAATGGTGCGATAGGGTGTTTAAATATGCAATTCTTTCTAAATACTCTTTTTGGCTTTTTATCATAGTTTGTAAAAACCTTTTAAACTAAATTAGGGTAGTATTATAGCATTTAATCTTTGATAGGGCTTTAGGGGAAAATAGGTGGTAAGAGATATTGACAAAACGACTTCGTTGCACTTAAACAACGAAGTGCAATTTCTATGCTTTAGATTAGATGCAGAAAAAGACGCCCAACTTTATGGCATGAATATTTTTAAGATCCGAGAAATTATCCATTATGACGGGGAGGTTACAGAGATTCTTGGGGGGAGCGATGGCGTGATGCTTGGGTTTCTTAGCGTTAGGGGCGAATCCATTCCTTTGGTGGATGTGAAAAGGTGGTTGCATTATAACGCTAATGATCCGAGCCGTGATCTAAAAGAATGCAGCGTTAAAGATGACCATAATTTGGTGATCGTGTGCCATTTTTCTAACCATTCCATCGCTCTAAAAGTTTTAAAAATTGAAAGGATCATTCATAAAAATTGGACTGAGATTAGCGCCGGGGACAAACAAGGCATTAATGAAGAGGGTAAGCTTAGCGCTATCACTCGTTTTGATGAAGAACGAGTGGTGCAGATCTTAGACGTGGAAAAGATGGTTAGCGATGTTTTCCCTAGCTTGAAAGATTTAGACGATTTGACTTTGCGTTGCATAGAAGCCATTCAAAGCCAAAAACTCATTTTAATCGCTGAAGATTCCTTGAGCGCTCTTAAAACCCTAGAAAAGATCGTTCAAACTTTAGAATTGCGTTATTTAGCCTTTCCAAACGGGAGGGAATTGTTGGATTATTTGTATGAAAAAGAACATTACCAACAAGTTGGCGTGGTCATTACGGATTTAGAAATGCCTAACATTTCAGGGTTTGAAGTGCTAAAAACCATTAAAGCTGATCATAGAACTGAGCATCTTCCTGTGATTATCAATTCGTCCATGAGCAGCGATTCTAACCGCCAGTTAGCCCAATCTTTAGAAGCGGATGGTTTTGTGGTAAAATCTAACATTCTTGAAATCCATGAAATGCTTAAAAAAACGCTTTCATAAATTTAATTTTTGTTTTAATTTAAAGGGATAAAACATGCGAAGTCATTTTTGCACAGAAATTAGTGAAAAAGATGTGGGTAAAATAGTCAAAGTGGCCGGGTGGTGTAACACTTATAGAGACCATGGAGGCGTGGTTTTTATTGATTTAAGGGATAAGAGCGGTTTAGTGCAGCTAGTCTGTGATCCTAGCTCTAAGGCTTATGAAAAGGCTTTGGAAGTCAGGAGTGAATTTGTGCTAGTGGCTAAAGGAAAAGTGCGTTTGAGAGGCGCTGGGTTAGAAAACCCTAAACTAAAAACGGGTAAAATTGAAATCGTTTTAGAAGAGCTAGTCATTGAAAATAAAAGCGCTACCCCACCGATTGAAATTGGCAATAAAAGCGTGAATGAAGATTTGCGCTTGAAATACCGCTATTTGGATTTACGCTCTTTGAACGCTTATGAAATCTTTAAATTGCGCAGCGAAGTGGCTTTAATTACTCGTAACGCTTTAGCCCAAAAGGGTTTTTTAGAGATTGAAACCCCCATTTTGTCTAAAACCACGCCTGAGGGGGCTAGGGATTATTTAGTGCCAAGCAGGGTGCATGAGGGCGAATTTTTCGCGCTTCCTCAAAGCCCGCAATTGTTCAAACAGCTTTTAATGGTGGGGGGAATGGATAGGTATTTTCAAATCGCTCGTTGCTTTAGAGATGAAGATTTGAGAGCGGACAGGCAGCCAGAATTCACGCAAATTGATGCGGAAATGAGTTTTTGTAGTGAAAATGATGTGATGGGCGTGGTGGAAGATTTGTTGCAAGAGATTTTTAAAGCGATTAGGCATACTATTTCTACACCTTTTAAACGCATGCCTTATAAGGAAGCGATGGAAAATTACGGGAGCGATAAGCCGGATTTACGCTTTGAATTGCCTTTAATAGAAGTGGGGGATTGTTTTAGGGACAGCTCAAACGCTATTTTTTCTAATATCGCAAAAGATCCTAAAAACCAACGCATTAAAGCTTTGAACGTTAAGGGGGCTGATGCACTTTTTAGCCGCAGCGTTTTAAAAGAATTAGAAGAATTTGTGCGCCAATTTGGGGCTCAAGGCTTGGCGTATTTGCAAATTAAAGAAGATGGGATTAAAGGGCCTTTAGTTAAATTTTTAAGCGAAAAGGGGCTTAAGAATATTTTAGAAAAAACTGGTGCAAAAACTGGGGATATTGTCTTTTTTGGGGCTGGGGATAAAAAAATCGTGTTAGATTACATGGGGCGTTTGCGCTTGAAGGTGGCTGAAACGCTTGATCTGATTGATAAAGACGCTTTGAATTTCTTATGGGTAGTCAATTTCCCCATGTTTGAAAAAACCGAAAACGGCTATCACGCCGCACACCACCCCTTTACGATGCCTAAAAATATAGAATGCGAAGATATAGAAGAGGTTGAAGCGCATGCGTATGATGTGGTGCTTAATGGCGTGGAGCTTGGTGGGGGGAGCATTAGGATTCATAAAGAAGAAATGCAAAAAAAAGTCTTTGAAAAAATCAATATCAACGAAGAGGAAGCGCAAAAAAAATTTGGCTTTTTACTAGAAGCGCTAAAATTTGGCGCTCCTCCTCATGGGGGCTTTGCGATAGGCTTTGATCGCTTGATCATGCTAATGACCAAATCCAATAGCATTAGAGATGTGATCGCTTTCCCTAAAACGCAAAAAGCTTCATGTTTATTGACTGACGCTCCTAGCCCCATTAATGAAGAGCAACTAAGAGAGTTACACATTCGCTTAAGAAAATAATTTAAAAGGATATGATATGAAACAACTATTTTTGATTATTGGAGCCCCAGGGAGTGGTAAAACCACTGATGCAGAGCTTATCGCTAAGAATAACAGCGAAACAATCGCTCATTTTTCTACCGGGGATTTACTAAGGGCTGAGAGCGCTAAAAAGACCGAGCGAGGCTTATTGATTGAGAAATTCACTTCTCAAGGCGAATTAGTGCCTTTAGAAATTGTGGTAGAAACGATCCTTTCAGCGATTAAAAGCTCTAGTAAAGGGATCATTTTAATTGATGGCTATCCTAGGAGCGTGGAACAAATGCAGGCTTTGGATAAGGAATTGAACGCTCAAAACGAAGTGGTTTTGAAAAGCGTGATTGAAGTAAAAGTGAGTGAAAACACCGCTAAAGAAAGGGTTTTAGGGCGCTCTAGGGGGGCTGATGATAATGAAAGGGTGTTTCATAACCGCATGCGGGTGTTTTTGGATCCCTTAGCTGAAATCCAAAATTTCTACAAGGCTAAGCATTTGCATAAAATCATCAATGGCGAAAGAAGTATTGAAGAAATCGTGAATGAAATGCAAAAATATATTTTGTCTTTTGGGAATTAAAATGCGCTCTTAAGGAGAATGAGCTGTGATTTCTGTCTATATCATTTCTTTAAAAGAAAGTCAAAGGCGTTTGGATACTGAAAAACTCGTTTTAGAATCCAATGAAAAATTTAAAGGCCGTTGTGTTTTCCAAATCTTTGACGCTATTAGCCCTAAACACGAAGATTTTGAAAAATTCGTTCAAGAGCTTTATGATGCACAAAGTATGTTAAAATCCGATTGGTTCCATTCTGATTGGTGTCGTGGAGAATTATTGCCCCAAGAATTTGGGTGCTATTTAAGCCATTATCTTTTGTGGAAAGAATGCGTTAAATTAAACCAACCGGTCGTTATTTTAGAAGACGATGTAGCGTTAGAGTCTAATTTCATGCAAGCCTTAGAAGATTGCTTGAAAAGCCCTTTTGATTTTGTCAAGCTTTTTGGGTGGTATTGGAATTTTCATAAAACCAATTTGCGCACGCTCCCCTTAGAGAGAGATGCTGTAGAATCTGTGGGAGAGACACCTATTGAAGATCATGTAAAGACTGAAGCACCTGAAACGCCTATTGAAAACCATGAAGTTACCCCCCCCCCCCCCAATCCCGCACGAGATGCGCAACAAGATTTTATTATTGAAACGCAACAAGAAGAACTATCTGAGCCTTGCAAAATAGCGCCCCAAAAAATCTCTTTTAACCAAGTGGTTTTTAAAAAAATTAAAAGAAAGCTCAACCACTTCATTGGAAATATTTTAGCTCGGACAGAAGTGTATAAGAAACTCACAGGAAAATACGATGAACTCACAGGAAAATACGATGAACTCACAGGAAAATACGATGAACTCACAGGAAAATACGATGAACTCACAGGAAAATACGATGAACTCACAGGAAAATACGAATCCTTATTGGCAAAAGAAACAAACATCAAAGAGACCTTTTGGGAAAGGCGTGCTGATAGCGAAGAAGAAGCCTTTTTTTTAGAGCATTTTTACCTCACCAGCGTGTATGTGGCTTCTACGGCAGGATACTATATCACGCCTAAGGGCGCTAAAACTTTTATAGAAGCCACGGAGCGTTTTAAAATCATAGAGCCGGTGGATATGTTCATAAACAACCCCACCTACCATGATGTCGCTACTCTTACTTATTTGCCTTTGCCTGTTTCTTTGAACAAGCATTGCAAAATCAGCACCATCCAAAATCTAAAAAAATCCGACATTTCATTGAGCGGCCCTAAAAAGTCTTACTTGGATAATCTTCTTTATGATCAATTAAACACTAGAAAGTGCTTAAAAGCCTTTCACAAATACAGCAAACAATACGCTCCTTTAAAAACCCCTAAAGAGATTTAAAAAGAATGAAAAAACTTTATGGTAGAATAATTCATGGAATGACATATTTAGGAATTCATTTGACACAAGTTTATATCATTTCTTTAAAAGAAAGTCAAAGGCGTTTGGATACTGAAAAACTCGTTTTAGAATCCAATGAAAAATTTAAAGGTCGTTGTGTTTTCCAAATCTTTGACGCTATTAGCCCTAAACACGAAGATTTTGAAAAATTCGTTCAAGAGCTTTATGATGCACAAAGTTTGTTAAAATCCGATTGGTTCCATTCTGATTATTGTTATCAAGAATTATTGCCCCAAGAATTTGGGTGCTATTTAAGCCATTATCTTTTGTGGAAAGAATGCGTCAAATTAAACCAACCGGTCGTCATTTTGGAAGATGATACAGCGCTAGAGTCTAACTTCATGCAAGCCCTAGAAGATTGCTTGAAAAGCCCTTTTGATTTTGTGAGACTCTATGGGCATTATTGGGGAGGCCATAAAACCAATTTGTGCACTCTCCCTATCTATACAGAGACTGAAGAGGCTGAAGCGCCTATTGAAAACCATGAACGTTACCCCCCCCCCCCCCAATCCCACACAAGATGCGCAACAAGACTCTATTATTGAAACGCAACAAGACCCTAAAGGACTATCTGAGCCTTGCAAAATAGCACCCCAAAAAACCTCTTTTAATCCAGTGGTTTTTAAAAAAATTAAAAGAAAACTCAACCGCTTCATTGGAAGTGTTTTAGCTCGGACAGAAGTGTATAATAATGTCGTGGCAAAATACGATGATCTCACCAAAAAATACGATGATCTCAATAAGAATATTGCGGAAAAATACGACGAACTCATGGGAAAATACGAATTCTTATTGGCAAAAGAGGTAAACATCAAAGAGACTTTTTGGGAAAGGCGTGCTGATAGTGAAAAAGAAGCGCTATTTTTAGAGCATTTTTACCTCACCAGCGTGTATGTGGCCACTACGGCAGGCTACTACTTAACCCCTAAGGGCGCTAAAACCTTTATAGAAGCCACGGAGCGTTTTAAAATCATAGAGCCGGTAGATATGTTTATGAACAACCCTACTTACCATGATGTGGCTAATCTAACTTATTTGCCTTGCCCTATTTCTTTAAACAAACATGCTTTCAATAGCACCATTCAAAATGCAAAAAAGCCTGACATTTCATTAAAACCCCCTAGAAAATCCTATTTTGATAATCTTTTTTATCATAAATTCAACGCTCAAAAGTGCTTAAAAGCCTTTCACAAATACAGCAAACAATACGCTCCTTTAAAAACCCCTAAAGAGGTTTAAAAAGAGCGGGCTTTATGTTAGAATAAGTCTTTTTATTCAAAGGAGATTGCAATGAATTTAGACCAATTAGAAGTGAGTCATGACGCTGATTCTTTGTGCGTGGTGATTGAAATATCCAAGCATTCTAACATCAAGTATGAATTGGATAAAGAAAGCGGGGCTTTAATGGTGGATAGGGTGCTTTATGGGGCGCAAAATTACCCTGCGAATTACGGCTTTGTGCCTAACACTTTAGGATCTGATGGCGATCCTGTAGATGCGCTGGTTTTAAGCGATGTGGCTTTTCAAGCCGGGAGCGTGGTGAAAGCGCGCTTGGTTGGGGTTTTGAACATGGAAGATGAAAGCGGAATGGATGAAAAATTACTCGCTCTACCCATAGATAAGATCGATCCCACGCATTCCTATGTCAAAGATATTAATGATTTATCCAAACACACTTTGGATAAAATCAAGCATTTTTTTGAAACTTACAAGGATTTAGAGCCTAATAAATGGGTGAAAGTCAAGGGGTTTGAAAACAAAGAGAGCGCGATTAAGGTTTTAGAGAAAGCCATAAAAGCCTATCAAGGCTAAAGATTTAAGGGTTTTGGCTCAATTAAGCTTAAACCCCCTTTTAACGCTCTTTTAAAAAGGCTTTGTTCTTATTGGGTGTTGGTGTGAAATGGCTTTATAGTTTAAAGCGGATTTTTATATTAATTCCCCATAAAAAAGCGCCAAAAACTACAATTTAACGATTTTAACCCCACTGCCGCCTAAATTAATGGGAGCGTCGCTAAAGCTTACCACTTTAGGGTGGTTTTTTAAAAATTCTTTCACAAACTTTTCTAAAATCCCGCTCCCCTTGCCATGGCAAATAAGCACTTCTTCAAAGCCCCCTAAAAGCGCATTGTTTAAAAAAGCGTCTAGTAAATCCAGGGCTTCTTCGCTGCGTTGCCCCCTTAAATCAAGGCGCAAGCTCGCTTCTTTAGGTTTAGGAATGATGGTTTTAGGGGGTTTGAATTTGTTTTTAGAGGGTTTTTGGATTTTTTTCAACCAACTCCCATGCGCTTTCAAACGCATGCCAAGCTCGGTTTCTATCCAATAATAGCCCTTGTCTAAAATTTGCACAATCAGCACGCTTTCATTTTTATAGCGCGCTTTTTCGTTAATTTGAAAGCTTGTTATGATTTGTGGGATCTCTTGGTCTGTTTTATGCTTGTTTAAAATCTCGCTCGCTTTATGGATTTCTTTATGCATGGAGCTGGTATCTTTTGAAGCGACTTCGCTTTTTAAGATATTTAGGGCTTGTTGGTAGGATTTTTCCAATTCCAATTTTTTATTGTGAAGGATTTCTTTTTGTTTTTGTGTTTCTAAAAGCCATGCGTTTTTTAAATCTTCTTGCTCTTTTAAAGCGTTCTCTAAGCTTTCATTTTTTTGTTTCAATTCCCTTTCTAACGCGCTGGAATTTTCAATCAAAACATTCAATTTTTCCTTATCTTCGCCATAAAAGGCTTTCGCTTTTTCAATCAAAAAATGCGGCACGCCATAGCGCAAAGCGGTTTCAAACGCATAGCTTTTGCCAATAACCCCCTTTAAAAAAGTGTAAGTGGGCCGTTCTTTTTCTTCGTCATAAAGAGCGGCCAGTAATTCCACTTCTTGGTTTTCTGCCATTAACACGCTCAGGCGTTTGTGGTGCGTGGTGATAACGATTTGGTTGTTTTGTTTGAGCAATTTTTCTAACAGGGTTTTATACAAACTGCTCGCTTCATCAGCGTCAGTCCCTAGCTCAATTTCATCAACGCCTAAAAGCATGTTTTCTTTGGATAAAAGAGCGCTAAATTGCTTCATTCTGCCTGCAAAAGTAGAGATATTGTTCGCGCTGTTTTGAGGGTCATTAATAATGGCGTGGATTTCTTTAAAATAGGGGATAGTAGAATGATGAGCGTTGATTTTCATGGGAATAAGATTCTTACTCAAAAACGCCGCGCTTAAAAGCGATTTTAAGAGCATGGTTTTCCCGCCCGCATTCACGCCGGTAACAGCGAGCATGGATTTTTCAAATTTCAAATTTAAGGGCTTTGGTTCTTTTAAAATGGGGTGTGAAAAGTTTTCTAAAATCATTTTTTTTTGCGTAAAGCTTGGCATGACGAATTCTAAATTGTAGGCTTTAGCGAAATTGAGTCTGGCTTGCAAGCTGTCTAAAAAATCAAATTCTTTGAAAAGGAATTTTAAAAATAAAAGGTGTTTTTGCAAGCTACGGCTTAGAGTTTGACACATTTCAACAATACAGCAATCTATTTCATTATTAATTTGCGCGATTTTTTGGGCGATTTTTTGTGTGCTTTCAGGCAAGAGGTAGAAATAGCCATTAGCGCTCCTTTCTAGCACAACGCCTTTAATCGCGCTAGAAAACCCGCTTTTCAATAAAAGGCATTCATAACCATGCTTAAGGTGGCTTTGCGTATCCACTAAATAAGGGGCAAGCTCTTTAGAGTGGGCGTAATGGTGAATGATTTTTGCGCTCTCTTTTTTAAGGCGGTTCAAACTTTCATTCAAAGCGTCTAGGGTAGCGTTCGCCCCTTGTTTGATTTTGCCTTCATCATCCAATAAAGCGATCAGGTCGTTAAAAAAAGGGGGTAAAATAATGGCGTTAAGGCGTTCATGAAATTTTAAATGCGTGAAAGGTTTAAAAGCGTTTTGTAAAACGACAATGTAGCGCAATCGTTTGACAATCTCAAAAATTTCATCTAAATGGAGCGTCCCTAATTTGGTGAGTTTGATGACAATAAGATCGCTTTCTTTCACGCTTTTAGGGGTAGGCAAACCGATCGAATCCACTTCAGTTAAATAAGTGAAAGCTTGCTTGAGATCGTTTTCTAAAGCAATAGAATCTCTTTCTTTGGCAAAAAAGGTTTTAAAAAGAGCGATAAACTCTTTTAAATCCAGACTTTCTTCTAAGGGTTTGGGTAGGGTATTATTATTATTCATTATTCATTGGGGTTGGATTAAGGGATCTTTTTGGAGCGTCTGACAAGAATCCAAATCCACAAGAACATCTTTCATAGGGGTTTGTTTTTTGCCTAAAAAGCTCAAAGTCCCGCTCACTAAATTAAAGGTTTGGTTATTGACTTTAATGCCTTTACACAACAAAGTTTCCCCCCTTAAAAACGCTCTTTGCAAAGCGATTTCTTGTTGGTTTTGTTGGTTTTGTTTGTAAGTATAAACGCTGATGCTTGCCCCTATAATCCCTACGATTAAAAAAGCTAAAATCTTTTGTTTGGGGCTAACTAAACCAAAATCCCTTAAAACTAAAAACAATAAAATCAGCGTTAAAAATAAAACAACCGCTGCACCCATTACATTTCGCCTCTCAATTGATAGGTAATATCCCCCGCTCCAAAGCCTATCACAAAGCCTTTTTCAATCGTTTCTACCACATCATCATTGACTAACAGCTCTAAAAAATCCCCTTTTTTACGCACTCTGTCTATAAAGGTGGGGTTATAATGCTTAAAATGGACTTTCAAATCAATGTCTCTTTTGACTTCACTCGCGCTATAAACAGGCAAAATGATCAATCTGTCGCAATGCTCTGAAAAACATTTTTTAAACTCTTCTAAATTATCCATTAAGCGGGAATATTTGTGCGCTTGCCAGATCACTATAATTTTTTCTTGCGTGTCCAATAAGTTAGCATAAATCCTAGCGCTTTTTAAAGTGGCGCTGATTTCAGTAGGGTGGTGGGCGTAATCATCAATGAGGATGAGCGCGTTTTTTTGCAAAATATCAAAGCGTTTTTTAATGCCTTTAAAATTCAATAAATTATTTCTAATTTCTTCTAAACTTAATTCATCTAAAGTGCTTAAAATCGCCAAACTCGCATTCGTAGCGTTATGTTCGCCTAACCCCCACACCAAAAAAGCCCCCAAATCTTTCAATTCAAATGAAGTGTAAGGCTCGCCGTCTTTTAAAATGTATTGAATGTTGCGAATGTCTTTTTTTTCTAAAACAATGGCGTCTTTAGAATAGTTTTTCAAAAAAGGATCTTCTTTATAAATCACTCTTTTTTGAGCATGGTCTAAAAAATATTCATAAGCGAAGAAAAAGCGCTCCAAGTCGTGGCCATAATGCTCCAAATGTTCTGGCTCGGTGTTAGGCACAATCGCGCAAAAAGGGTTGGAAAATAAAAAACTTGAATCGCTCTCATCGGCTTCAAAAACCAAGCTAGCATTCGCGCTCTCTCGCACATTGGAATCAAACTCTTTAGAATGCGCCCCAATAATCGCTCCAAAAAAGGGGCAAATCGCGCTCAACATGGCCGTGATACTGCTCTTTCCATGAGCCCCACACACGCTAAAAACGCGCTTGTCTTTAAGGATAGAATACAAAGCGTCTTTACGAGACAAAATAGGGATTTCTAATTCCTTAGCCCTTTGTATTTCGGTATTGTCTTCTTTGATAATGGCTGAATGGATAATAACATCTTGATTATTGATCGCTTTTGGATCATGTGGGATATTAATTTCTACGCCTAAAGCTTTCAAATACTTAACGCTAGGGCTTATGGCAATATCAGAGCCACTGATCTTAGCCCCTTGCGCTTTAAGGTATTTGGCTAAGCCTGAAATGCCAATCCCTCCTATACCAATGAAATGGATCTTGCAATCTTGTAAGTTTTTGAGTAAAACTTTTGGGGTTTCAAGCATGATTTTCTCGATAAGTTTCTATGATTTCTAAAGGCTTTTCTAAAAGGGGAGTGTCATAGACAAGGGCTAAACGCACATAGTCAGCGCCGATACGATTACGCCCTAAATACAAGGCCGGTAAGGTGGTAATGCCTTCGTTTTGATAAAGCGTTTTGGCAAAATTTTCGCCGTTTTGAACGGGCAGATACACATAAAAACTATAAGGATAAATGAGCGTGTCTTTAAAGATTTTTCGCACCAGTTTCAAATTATTCGCATAAATATTGCGGAAAAATTCTGCATGCTCATCATCTAGCCAAGCGATTTCACTAGCCTTTTGGATCGCATTAGCGCTCGTATAGCCTAAATAGGTGCGAAACGCTTTGTATTTTTCTAAAAGGCTGCTATCCCCAGCGATAAAACCACTCCTTAGCCCTGGAGCACTAGATCGTTTGGAGAGCGAATGGATAACCAAAACATTTTTAAACGCTCCATTACCAGCCAGCATGCAAGCTTCTAAAAGCGAAGGGGGAGGCGTATTTTCATAAATTTCACTATAGCATTCATCATTAATTAAAATAAAATCATGTTTTAAAGCGAGTTTGACCCAACTAATCAGCTCTTCTAAAGAAAGGGTTCTTCCGGTGGGGTTGTTAGGGGAATTTAAGATCACTAAATCCACTTCTTGCAACTCTTTTTCATTCAAGCTTGGCGTGAAATCATTTTCTTTAGTTAAGGGCATTAAAAGGCTTTTAGCCCTAGCGAATTGGGCTGATCCTTCATAGATTTGATAAAAGGGGTTAGGGTAGGCGATAGTGGGGTTTTGATAATCAAATAAAACAAAACTAGGGAAATTGAATAACACTTCCCTAGATCCTAGCGTGGAAACTAATTCGTTTTCTTTCAATTCTATCTTGAAACGGCGTTTAAAAAAACCCCTTTGAGCCGCCCTCAAACTCTCTTCAAACGCACTTTTAGGGTAGATATTGAGCGAATGGGTGTGCTGTTTGAGAGCGTCTTGAATGAATTTAGGCGTTTCAAATCGCGGCTCGCCGATGCCTAAATCTAACCCCTTTTTTTTAGGGGTGATCTCTTTAAACAAGGCTCTTAATCGTTCAAAAGGATAAGGCTCAAAGGTCATAGGGCTACTTTAATTTAAAATGGAATGGTTAATCTTACCTAAAATTTGAGCGTTTATCATTGAAAGCGCTAAAAAAGAGCGAAAGAGAGCATAAAAGAAAGGGCATAAAAGAGTATAATAGTGCATAGGAATTTAACTGATGAAGAGGTTTGATGCTAGAAAATAGAGTTAAGACCAAGCAAATTTTTATCGGTGGCGTCGCTATAGGGGGTGATGCTCCCATAAGCACGCAAAGCATGACCTTTAGCAAAACCGCTGATATTGAAAGCACTAAAAATCAAATTGACAGACTCAAACTCGCCGGGGCCGATTTAGTGAGGGTGGCGGTGAGTAATGAAAAGGACGCCCTAGCCTTAAAAGAATTGAAAAAAGTGTCTTCTTTGCCTTTAATCGCTGATATTCATTTCCATTATAAATTCGCTCTCATTGCCGCTCAAAGCGTGGATGCGATCAGGATTAACCCCGGAAACATCGGCTCTAAAGACAAGATCAAAGCGGTGGTTGATGCTTGTAAAGAAAACAACATTCCTATAAGAATTGGCGTGAATGCCGGGAGTTTAGAAAAGCAGTTTGATCAAAAATACGGACCCACCCCAAAAGGCATGGTAGAAAGCGCTTTGTATAACGCCAAACTTTTAGAAGATTTGGATTTTACCAATTTTAAGATTTCTTTAAAAGCGAGCGATGTGATTCGCACCATAGAAGCTTACAGGATGCTACGCCCTCTTGTGATCTATCCTTTCCATTTGGGGGTTACTGAAGCGGGTAATCTTTTCAGTTCTAGTATCAAATCCGCCATGGCTTTAGGGGGGCTTTTAATGGAAGGCATTGGGGATACGATGCGCGTATCCATTACAGGGGAATTAGAAAATGAAATCAAAGTGGCTCGAGCGATTTTACGCCATAGTGGGCGTTTGAAAGAGGGGATTAATTGGATTTCTTGCCCCACTTGCGGGCGCATTGAAGCCAATTTAGTGGATATGGCGAGCAAGGTAGAAAAACGTCTAAGCCACATTAAAACCCCTTTAGACATTAGCGTGATGGGTTGCGTGGTGAACGCTTTAGGTGAAGCCAAGCATGCAGACATGGCGATCGCTTTTGGGAATCGCAGCGGTTTGATCATTAAAGAGGGTAAGGTCATTCACAAATTGGCTGAAAAGGATTTGTTTGAAACTTTTGTGATAGAAGTGGAAAATTTAGCTAAAGAAAGAGAAAAAAGTTTAAAGGATTAGGCATGATCAATAAGTTTAAAAATTTTGTGAGCAACTACCAGCAATCTAATAGCTATAAAGAGCCTTTAGGTTTTGGCATTGCTAGGGTGGATATTGCCCCTATTTCCAAAAAGATTTTATGCGCCACTTACCCCGTTTTAAATTGGAAAGAGGAAAATCTAGGCTCTTATGCGGTGTTTTGTAATTCGCTTTCTAAAGACAAAATCCTAAAAGAGAGTGCGAGCGAGCGCGTCGTTGAGATTGATGAAAGTTTTGTGTTAAAAGCGCTAGATTTTTACACGCCCTTTTTGAATGAAGCCTATTCTAATAAAATGGCTCATAAAAACATTCAAGTGGTTTTAGAGCTTTTAAAGGCTTTAGAAGAAAATCGTTTGAAAAATAGCGATGGGGAGTCTCTTTATCGCTTGGTGATCTTGTTTGAAGATAAGCCTTGCGAGAGCGTGGAGAGCGCGTATATGAAACTTTTAGCGCTTTCTTTAGGGAAAGCCCCTTTGAGGAGTTTGAATTTAGAGGGTATTTTTAACCAGCTTTCTAATGCGGCCTGGAGCGGCAACAAGCCTTATGAATTAGAATGGCTTAGAATGAATGAAGTGGCTTTAAAAATGCGAGGCCATTTCCCTAGCATTGATTTTATAGATAAATTCCCGCGCTATTTGATGCAATTAATCCCTGAATTTGATAATATCCGCTTACTGGATAGCTCAAAAACGCGCTTTGGGGCGTATTTAGGGACCGGAGGTTATACCCAAATGCCTGGGGCGAGTTATGTGAATTTTAACGCAGGGGCTATGGGAGTGTGCATGAATGAGGGGCGTATTTCTTCGTCAGTGGTGGTTGGAGAAGGCACTGATATTGGTGGGGGAGCGAGCGTTTTAGGCGTTTTAAGCGGAGGGAATAACAACCCTATTAGCATCGGGAAAAATTGTTTGCTAGGGGCTAATAGCGTTACCGGTATTAGTCTAGGTGATGGCTGTATTGTGGATGCGGGCGTTGCGATACTAGCCGGGAGCGTGATAGAAATTGAAGAAAATGAGTTTAAAAAACTTTTAGAAGTGAATAGCGCTTTAGAAAAACATGCCAATAATCTTTACAAAGGCAAAGAGCTTTCCGGAAAAAATGGCGTGCATTTTCGTTCCAATAGCCAAAATGGCAAGCTGATCGCTTTTAGGAGCGTGAAAAAAATTGAGTTGAATCAAAACCTGCATTAAGGATTAAAAGAATGCTCAAAAAAAGTTTGTTATTGCTTGTTTTTTTAGTCTTACAGCTTAGCGGCGCTGAAGAAAACAATCAAGCCCCAAAAAACACGCCCTCCGAATTAAACCCCGCTAACGCAAAGGGCGCGCCAAACCCTAACACCCAGATCACCCCTAAAAACGATAACTCTAATCTGTTAGACAAATTAGGATCGCCTGAAAACGCTCAAACCGAGCTTTCTGCCGGTATTGATTTGGCTAAAAAGGGCGATTATCAAGGGGCTTTTAAGCTTTTTTCCCAATCGTGCGATAACGGCAATGCGGCCGGGTGTTTTGCGGTAGGGGCGATGTATGCTAATGGGGTAGGAATCCAAACCAACAGATTAAAAGCCGCTCGCTATTATGAAATGGGTTGCAGTGGGGGCGATGCGACCGCTTGCGCGAATCTGGCTCAAATGTATGAAAACAAAAAAAACGCTGATTCAAACGATAAAGAAAACGCTTTGCAATTGTATGCGGTGGCTTGTCAAGGGGGGGACATGCTCGCATGCAATAATTTAGGGTGGATGTTTGCTAATGGGAGTGGGGTCCCAAAAGATTATTACAAAGCGATGGGTTATTATAAATTTTCATGCGAAAACGGGAATGATATGGGGTGCTACAATTTGGGTTTGATGTCTAACGTGAATAATATTTATGGCATTGATAAGGCGCAGCTCAGTCAAGTGGATTTGAATTATTTGGCTTGTAACGCTGGGGATATGATGGGGTGCGCGAATTTAGGCTGGATTTATGCGAATGGGGATTTAGGGGCTCCGTTAAATAACCACTATGCGGCGAAGTATTTTCAAATGGCATGCGATGGGGGGATTTTGGGGAGCTGTAACAATTTAGGCGTGCTGTATCAAAAGGGATTAGGCGTGCCTCAAGATGATCAAAGGGCTTTGGATTTATTCTCGTATGCGTGCGATAATGGTTTTGAGTCAAGCTGCCGTAATTACGGGAATTTCAAAGAGCATTTATTGCGCGTGAATCCTAATTACGGGCGCTTGTTCATGCCATACAATTCTTATGAGATACCCTAGTAATAGCAATTTTTTAAGGGGATAGGGGGGTATTTTGAAATCATTCTCGCTCCCATTAACTTAACCCTCCTAAAGACTGCGTTTTTAAGAGATTACCACTTGCTTTGTGCAAGCTTTTTCATCTTTTTTGAATAAATTCAGCCGCAAATTGCGGTTTTTTCAAAAATTTAAGCTATCTTTTTTTTTTTGATTTAATACTTGGTGCAATGATAATTTGACTCAAAAAGGAAAAGCGATGAAAGCGACACAAAGCACCGTTAACGACTTTTTTGCCTTAACAGGCACGATATTTTCTATCCCTGTATACCAGAGGAACTACACTTGGGAAGAAGAAAATTGTGAAAAATTACTGCAAGATATTGTCGGTATTTCTCAAAACAAGAAAACGCATTTCATGGGTTCTATCACTTATATTTTGCATTGGATTGATGATGAAAAGAGCTTAAGACAACTGCAAGAATTTGTCATCATTGATGGGCAGCAAAGGATTACCACTCTCATGCTTTTGCTTAAAGCCATAGAGACCAAGATACCAAATGAAGAGGTAAAAAAAGAGATTGACAATCTGCTCAATCTTTTGGGACAAAAGCTGCGCTTAAAACCCATTAAAAGCGACAAAGAAGCCTTTGATCTGGTCATGCAAAATCGATCGCATGAAATACAAGGCGTATCACATGTTAGGAATAATTATAAATTTTTCACCAAAGAGCTTGACAATTATATCAGCAAAGGGGTTCGCATTGAAGAGATTTATGGCGCGTTTTTGCGGCTCAAAATCGTAGCCGTAGGCTTAGAGTTGGGCGAAGACGATCCGCAAGTGGTGTTTGAAAGCATTAACGCTACCGGCGTGCAATTAAAAGGGCTGGATCTCATCCGCAACTATCTGATGATGGGGGAAAATTCTGACCGACAGAAACATCTCTATGATACTTATTGGGTTCCTTTAGAAGATTGGCTTGGCGAAAGGGATTTGAATGATTTCATCAAAACCTATTTGAGAATCTATTTTGAGGATAGACTTAAAGAGAGAGAGCGCGAAGTGTATGACGCGCTAAAAGCCCACCACAGAGAAAATTTCCCTAACGATATACAAGGTCTTATGAGCGATATGCGTGAATATGGCAGAATCTATCAAATCTTTTTAGACAGAGATCATTATTTTTTACATCGTGGAGACCCGCAGCAGTTAGCGAATTTACGCTTGCGCATTAAAGATCTTGTGAAAGTCAAATTTGGCGTGGCAAAGCCCTTTATTTTGCGTTGCGCCAGAGACTTTGAAGAAGGCAAATTGGATTATGAAAACTTCCATGAAATTTTGCAAATCCTTATCAGCTACTTCGTGCGCCGAAGCGTGTGCGGGGATTCTACCCCTACGCTTACCAGAGTTCTTTATTCTTTATACAGACAGCTAGGGGAAAATGTTTCAGCCGATGCATTGAAGCGGTATCTGGGCAAGAGCGTTGGTCAATACATTTTCCCTAATGACGATCGCCTTAAAGCGGCGTTTGCTGTGCGTAACGCTTATGCAGCGAATCAAGTGTGCAAATTCATCCTGCTTGAGATTGAAAAGTTAAGCAACGCCGAACCGCCCAAAGAAGAGGATTTAGAGGTGGAGCATTTCTACCCCAAAACCCCCACCCAAGAATGGCGCGACATGGTAGGGGACTATTTCACTTTTGAGCAAGACTGCCTCAATAATTTTGGGAATCTGACCTTATCAGGGCAAAATCAAAGGCTTGGCAACAAACCTTACGAGGCAAAAATTGTGCTTATGGAAGAATACAGCTCCTTGCATTTAAACGACTACTTCATCAACAACACCCATTCTTGGGGGATAGAGGAAGTGAAGGCTAGGAGCGAATATTTAGCGGATCAATTTTGTCAAGTGGGGTTGTTTAAAGATTTGCCTAAAGAATACCGCGCAAGAGAGATTAGTAAAACCCTTGATGATGACTTAACTTGCTATAAGCTTCAAAGCGTCAGACTCCCCAATGGCCAAAGACGCATGGCAAGAAACGCTAAGGAATTAGCTAGCGCTGTCATAGACTACTTGCTAGAAAACGCCAGAGAAGCCTTTGAAAGCTACATAGATGAAGAGCCAAGATACATTTGTTGGGATAAAGCAAAAGCGCAATTAAGGGATAGAGATGGCACTTTGGTTGTGCCTTTTGAAAAATACGGATTCTACTTTGTGAGCAATGCGAGTTACCAAACGGTGGGCAGTAATCTTATGGATCTTATCTTAGGCTGCGATCTCAATCCTAGAGATTTTATTGTGGAATAAACAAGCCCCCCAAAGAAATGGGGGGGTTAAAAAAATTTTAAAATCACTTGCCAAAAGCCTGGTGCAAATGCGTGGTGAGGGAGTTAAGATACTGCTCTACTTGGGGGTTTTTCACCACATCGTTGCAAATAAAAGTGGGCAACGCTGAAAGCCCTAAAAATTGGAACGCTTTATGCAAATGCAAATACACCACATCCACACCCACCCCTTCAAAAAATTCACTAGGATCATTAAAGGCTTCAATGGGAGCGTTCCAAGTCAAGCTCAACATGTATTTTTTGCCTTGCATCAAGCCTCCTTTCCCGTAGTTTTTAGTGGGGTTTTGCGAACTCCTGCCATCGCTAGCATAAAGCTTCCCATACCCTGCACTAAAGACTTCATCAATGTATTTTTTCACAATCCAAGGCTCTCCCATCCACCAGCCAGGCATTTGCCAAATCGTCGCATCAGCGCTAACGATCTTTTCCACCTCTTGGCTATGATTATAGCCCTTATCCACGATTGTTGTATCCACTTCTAGCCCTAAAGATTCTAGAGTCTTTTTTGCATGATCGGTCAAGGTTTCATTGAGTTTCCCCCCAGAGCTTCCGAACGCTTTGACCCCATTAATGATGAGTACTTTTTTCATTTTGTTCCTTTTTTAATAAAATAGTTGGAAATTCTATCCAAATGAAACTTAATATTAAAGAAATTCCCTCAATCTAAATAAAAACTAAAAAACAATCAATTGCCACTACATTATTTTTATTATGTTAAGATAATGAAAATTTCTAGTGAAGGAGTGGTCATGTTCTATGATGAAAAAAAGACCTATCAAAAGATTGAAGAACGCCTTGATATAGTCAGTTCGTTTAACGCTCACAACGAGCATAAAAACTTGCAAGAGGAGTTTAATGGGGCGGGCATTTCCAGGCGCGATTTATTGAAGTGGGCGGGCATGATGAGCGCAGCGTTAGCCTTGCCGGCTAGTTTTGCTCCCTTGACTTTGAAGGCGGTGGAAGTGGCTAACAGGTTGCCTGTGATTTGGTTGCACATGGCAGAATGCACCGGTTGCAGCGAAAGTTTGTTAAGGAGCGCAGACCCCACCATTGATAGCATTATCTTTGATTACATCAACCTAGAATACCATGAGACCATCATGGTAGCGAGCGGTTTTCAGGCTGAAAAAAGCTTGCATGACGCCATAGAAAAGCATAAAAATAATTATATTTTAATGGTAGAAGGCGGTATCCCCCAAGGCACAGAATACTTCCTCACTCAAGGCCCAAACGCTGAAACAGGGGCTGAAGAGTGCAGAAAAGCCGCCAAATACGCAGCGGCTATTTTTGCCATAGGCACATGCTCAAGTTTTGGGGGCGTGCAAGCGGCTTACCCTAACCCCTCTAACGCGCAACCCTTACACAAAATCATTGATAAACCCGTGATCAATGTTCCCGGTTGCCCGCCTAGTGAAAAAAATATCGTGGGCAATGTGCTTTATTACTTGATGTTTGGGGCTCTCCCTAAATTGGATGCGTATAACCGCCCCTCTTGGGCTTATGGGAACAGGATCCATGATTTGTGCGAAAGGAGAGGGCATTTTGATGCAGGCGAATTTGTGGAACATTTTGGCGATGAAAACGCTAAAAGGGGCTTTTGTTTGTATAAAATGGGCTGTAAAGGGCCTTACACTTTCAACAATTGCTCCAAACTCCGCTTCAATTCACACACCTCTTGGCCCATAGGTGCAGGGCATGGGTGCATAGGGTGTTCTGAACCTAATTTTTGGGATACGATGAGTCCTTTTGAAGAGCCTTTGGCGAATCGCTCCATTAAAACCGCCTTTGACGGATTAGGGGCTGATAAAGTAGCGGATAAAGTAGGCACGACTTTGCTGAGCGCAACCGCTATTGGCATTGTCGCGCATGCGCTCCTTTCTAAAGCGATCAAAAACAAAGGGTAAGGATTAACATGTCAAAAAAAATCGTAGTCGATCCTATCACTAGGATTGAGGGGCATTTAAGGATTGAAGTGATCGTAGATGATGATAATGTGATCACTGATGCGTTTTCTTCTTCTACGCTTTTTAGGGGGCTAGAAACCATTATTAAAGGCAGAGATCCACGAGATGCAGGCTTTATCGCTCAAAGGATTTGCGGGGTATGCACTTATTCGCATTATAAGGCCGGTATCACGGCGGTAGAAAACGCTCTAGGCATCACTCCCCCATTGAATGCACAATTGGTGCGATCTTTGATGAACATGGCGTTGCTTTTTCATGACCATGTGGTGCATTTCTATACTTTACATGGGCTTGATTGGTGCGATATTATGAGCGCTTTAAAAGCCGATCCCATTCAAGCGGCAAAACTTTCTTTCAAATACAGCCCTTATCCCATTAATACCGGTGCCGGTGAATTAAAAGCGGTTCAAAAACGCTTGAGCGATTTTGCTAAAGGTGGATCTTTGGGGCCTTTTAATAACGGCTATTACGGGCATAAAACCTATCGTTTAAGCCCGGAGCAAAATTTAATCGTCTTAAGCCACTATCTCAAGCTTTTAGAAATCCAAAGGGAAGCGGCGAAGATGACCGCTATTTTTGGGGCCAAACAGCCTCACCCGCAAAGCCTAACGGTGGGGGGTGTTACGAGTGTTATGGATATATTGGATCCGACGAGATTGGCTGAATGGAAGAGCAAGTTTGAAGTGGTGGCCAATTTCATCAACCATGCCTACTACCCTGATTTGGTGATGGCAGGCGAAATGTTCGCTAACGAACCATCCGTTATTAAAGGCTGTGGCTTAAGGAATTTTATCGCTTATGAAGAAGTGTTGCTTGGGAGGGATAAATACCTTTTGAGTAGTGGGGTGGTGCTTGATGGGGATATTTCTAAATTACACCCCATTGATGAGAGTTTGATTAAAGAAGAGGTTACGCATTCTTGGTATCAATACGAAGACACTAAAGAAGTGCAACTCCACCCTTATGACGGGCAAACTAATCCGCATTATACCGGTTTAAAAGACGGCGAGAGCGTGGGGATTGAAAATAAAATAATCTCTGCTAAAGTGCTTGACACTAAAAATAAATATTCTTGGATCAAATCGCCCAGATACGATAGTAAGCCCATGGAAGTAGGCCCTTTAAGTTCCGTAGTGGTAGGTTTAGCGGCGAAAAACCCTTATGTTACTGAAGTGGCTACGAAGTTTTTAAAAGACACGAAACTGCCTTTAGAGGCGTTGTTTTCAACGCTTGGGCGCACTGCTGCAAGGTGTATTGAAGCTAAGACTATCGCTGATAATGGCCTTTTGGCGTTTGATGCGTTAGTGGAAAATCTAAAGAGCGATCAAAGCACTTGCGCTCCTTATCACATTGATAAAAATCAAGAATATAAAGGGCGCTACATTGGTCAAGTGCCAAGGGGCATGCTAAGCCATTGGGTGCGTATTAAAAACGGCGTGGTGGAAAATTATCAAGCGGTGGTGCCTTCTACTTGGAATGCGGGGCCTAGAGATTCTAAAAATCAAAGGGGGGCTTATGAAATGAGCTTGATTGGCACTAAAATCGCTGATTTAACCCAACCTTTAGAAATTATTAGGACCATCCATTCTTTTGACCCATGCATCGCATGCTCAGTGCATGTGATGGATTTTAAAGGGCAGTCTTTAAACGAGTTTAAAGTAGAGCCTAATTTCGCTAAATTCTAAAAAGGGTTACGCATGGATAAAATGAATAAGGTCGTTTTACACAAAGAATATTCGGGTTTTGTGCGCTTTTTCCATTGGGTTAGGGCTTTGAGTATTTTCATTCTGATCGCTACAGGGTTTTACATCGCTTACCCTTTTTTGCAGCCTAATTCCAGCTTTTATAAAGGGGTGTATCTTTTACAAGCTTATGTGCGCTCTTTTCATGTCATGTTTGGATTTTTGCTCATTAGCGCATTAATCTTTAGGACCTATCTTTTTTTCACTAAAGAAAGCTTGATGGAACGCAGGAGTTTTGGCCAACTTTTAAGCCCAAAAGCCTGGATCGATCAGATGAAAGCGTATTTTCTTATCAGCGGCAAACCCCACACTAAAGGATCGTATAACCCTATCCAACTCGTGGCTTATTTCACTTTGGTTGTTTTAATTGTATTGATGAGTTTGAGCGGGATAGTGCTGTATTATAATGTCTATCATGCGGGGCTTGGGGCGTTTTTAGCAAGTGCTTTTAAGTGGTTTGAAGCGCTTTGTGGGGGGTTAGCGAATGTGCGTTTTATCCACCACTTAGCGACTTGGGGGTTTATTTTGTTTGTCCCTGTGCATGTTTATATGGTGTTTTTCCATTCTATCCGGTATGATAGTTCGGGGGCGGATTCTATGATTAATGGCTATGGTTATACCAAAGAATGAGTCAAAAAATCCTGATTTTAGGCATTGGCAATATCCTTTTTGGCGATGAAGGGATTGGGGTGCATCTAGCCCACTACCTTAAAAAGAATTTTTCTTTTTTCCCTAGCGTGGATATTATAGATGGGGGGACAATGGCCCAGCAACTCATTCCTTTGATCACTTCGTATGAAAAGGTTTTGATTTTGGATTGCGTGAGCGCTAAAGGCGTTGAAATTGGATCGGTTTATGCTTTTGATTTTAAGGACGCTCCTAAAGAAATCACATGGGCTGGGAGTGCGCATGAAGTGGAAATGCTGCACACTTTAAGGCTCACGGAGTTTTTAGGGGATTTGCCTAAAACTTTTATCGTGGGGCTTGTGCCTTTTGTGATAGGGAATGAGACCACTTTCAAGCTTTCAAGCGAAATGTTAAACGCTTTAGAAACAGCCTTAAAAGCCATAGAAACCCAACTCAACGCATGGGGGGTTAAAATGCAACGCACCGATCATATCGCTTTAGATTGTATCGCTGAACTTTCTTATAAGGGTTTTTGAATTGGCGTTTGTCTTTCTTTTTAAATGCGTTAATGAAGAAACAAGCCTGAATTTTACGCCCCTTTTAGAGCGAATGGCGTTCAATTTGCAAGCGCGTTTTTATAGCGTTTATAAGGATAATACGACTTCTTTCTACCTCCAAGCGAGCGCTGAAATTACTTTAGAGTTCGCGCAAAAATTAAGCGAGATCTTGCCCTTTTCTTTAGATTTTAGCTTTTTGTCTTTAAAGGAAATCACAGAGCCTTTAGATGAAAATCTTTTCCAGACAACAAGCCTTTCAAAGCCCCTTTTTATGAACGCTAAAGAGCATCAAGATTTTTTAGACAAAGATTCATCTTTGTATGCCAATGCGTTGGGTTTTATCAAAAACACCGCTTTTAAGGGGGCTATAATCCATAACCCTAAAGAGCTTATAGATTGCTTAATTCAATTAAAAGAGGCGCTTAAAACACAAGATTTTATCCCTATTCACACTTCTAGGGGGGCATTATCCCTTTCTTTAAAAAATCCCTCTATAAGCGTTATTTTTAGCGATCTTTCTGGCGTTTTAACTTGCACTAAATTGCCTTTAGAAGACGCTAAATATTTGGCCAGTTTGGAAAAACCATGCATCAAAGCCTCTTTAAAAAGCGTGTTTAAGGACACTTTTAAAAGCGATGAAATCATAGCCCAACTACCCTTTGACCCCATATTGAATTTATTGTGCCGTATTTTACAAGATGAGGGTATAGAATTTGTTTTTATCCATGCGAATAACCCACAAGAAGCGCTTTTGCATTATGAAACGCTTTTTAAAACCCCTAAGCGCCTGATCACACCCACCAAAAAATTCGTGTTAGAAAACAATCTTTCTGCCATTGCTTTTAAAGATGAATTAGAGTTTTTAAGCGCAACCCCCAATTCTATCGTTTTGTATTTTAGTTTCAAGCGCCCTACAAGGTTATTGTTACATGCTAATGGTTCTTTAAAAACGCTTTTAAGCGTTAGTTTTGATTTCAATCAAATATTTAACCTCCTCAAACAAGATGAAAAAGCCTCCAGAATGCTACAAAACTACGCTACTAAATTCCCTGATTTTTACGCGCGCATTGTAGAGCTTTCTAAATACCAGCTAGGGGGTGCGAATTTATTGGATTTTTTTTGCATTTTAGGGTTTGTTTTGGGTTATAGCGAGGATTTTTGCGCGCAGAGCGTTATTCCTTTGGCTAAAGAATGCTTACGCCCTAAAGGCCCTAGGATTGATTATAAAATCCTTAAAGACGATTCTTTCAAAATGGCTTTAAACTTTTCAAAGATCATGCACAGCGCGATGAGTTTCAGGCTCGCAGGCGTGGAAAATGAAATTTTGAGTTTGGGGATTTTGGATTCTTTAGCGGAGTTTTTAGGGAATTTTATTTGGGATAACGCGCAGAATTTTAGCGTCCAAGAAGTAACGATCGTTGGGGATTTCTTTGGCGAAAAAGTGTTTTTGGATTTGTTTGTGCGGTATTTCCCTAAAACTCTAGCCCTTAAAACGCATGAGTTTTTGGATTATGAATAAGGGCTTAAAAACGGATGTGCATCATCAACCCGCCGTCCATGTATTGGGTTTTTTTGCTTTTAGTCCTTTCAAAATAAGGCCCAAAAGACAAGGTCTTATTGAAGTCAACGATTGGCATGCTCATGCCTTCTGAAATGCGATTTTTGGGGAGTTGTTTGTAAAGTTTTTTATCGCTTTTTTTATGGCTTTTAAGGCTAGGGCTTTTTTCTAAATCTATGCCTTCTAAAGCACTATTTTTAGTGAAATCATAAAGCTTTTTGTCGTTTTTAGCCTCGGTTTCTAACCCATGGTTTTTATGGAGTTTGTAAAATTTTTTACTGCTTTTTTTTTCGCTTTTAGTCTCAGTTTCTAAATCCGCTGCGAATACGCTACTATAAGCCATAAGCGATACAAAAAATAAATTTCTAACTATACGCATAAGAATATCTCCTCTTAATATAGTCTTTTTCTATCACACCACCATAGCATGTTAGAAATAACCATTAGAAAACATAAGTGCATTTGAGTGAAAACACCACCACAACCGCGCTTGCTTTCTGTTAAAAAGCTTTAAGCGAGCCAATCAATAGAAAGCGTAAGGGAAGTATCCCGGCGCTCCATACCCATAAGGCCCATAAGGCATAAGACCTGACCCATAAGGCATGAAACCATAGGGCATGTAATAATAAGGCATGTAATAGCCTCCATACATCCCGTTTTGCATGGGCGAATTGAGGTTATCCACTGAATTGTAAAAGCCGTTTAAAGAGCCATAAGCGTTATAATTAGTGAAACGATTGATTAAAGGCGTGGTGCGCGCATCAATAGTGGCGTTTTCTTGCTGGATCGCCTTTTCTTCTCTGGCGACTTCTTGGGCTTTAGTCTCTTTGGGATCTTTAACTAGCACTTCTTCTATAGGCACATTCGCCCCACAAGCGCTTAACAGATAGGCTAAAAAGCCAGCGTTTAAAAAAAGAATGATTTTAGAGAGATGAGCGGATTGGTGGGGTAAAAAAGTTTTATTGTTTTGATGCATGGGATTTCCTAAATTTTAAAATTAACTAAAGATTAACATGTTTTTAATTTAATATTCATTAAGCTTTTGTGGTTATTTCATTTTAATTGTGTTTTTCATTAAAACCCAATCACTAAAATCTTATTTTTATGATAAAATACCTAGTCATAACATCAAATCTTAAACCAAAGAAAAATAAAGAAAAACCATGAAAAAAGTCCTCTTACTAACTCTCTCTCTCTCTCTCTCTCGTTTTGGCTCCACGCTGAAAGGAACGGATTTTATTTAGGTTTGAATTTTGCAGAAGGAAGCTATATTCAAGGACAAGGTAGCATCGGCGAAAAAGCTTCAGCAGAAAACGCCTTAAATCAAGCGATCAATAACGCAAAAAATTCATTATTCCCTACAACACAAAACACAAAAGCCATAAGAGATGCGCAAAACGCCTTAAATGCAGTGAAAGATTCAAACAAAATCGCTAACCGATTCGCAGGAAATGGTGGGTCTGGCGGTATTTTCAATGAACTCAGCTTGGGGTATAAATATTTTTTGGGCAAAAAAAGGATTATAGGGTTTAGGCACTCTCTTTTTTTCGGTTACCAACTTGGTGGCGTTGGTTCTGTTCCTGGCAGCGGTTTAATAGCTTTTTTACCCTATGGTTTCAATACGGATTTGCTCATTAATTGGACCAACGATAAGCGAGCGTCCCAAGAATACGTTGAACGAAGGGTAAAAGGGCTCTCTATATTTTACAAAGATATGACCGGCAGAACGCTAGACGCTGATACATTAAAAAGAGCGTCAAGGCACATAATCAGAAAATCTTCAGGGCTTGTGATTGGCATGGAACTAGGGGCTAGCACTTGGTTTGCAAGTAACAATCTCACCCCTTTCAATCAAGTCAAGAGCCGCACGATTTTTCAGTTACAAGGGAAATTTGGCGTTCGTTGGAGTAGTGATGAATACGATATTGATCGCTATGGCGATGAAATCTATCTTGGAGGTTCTAGTGTGGAATTAGGGGTTAAAGTGCCAGCTTTTAAAGTCAATTACTATAGCGATAATTATGGGGATAAATTGGATTATAAAAGAGTGGTGAGCGTTTATCTTAACTATACATATAACTTTAAAAACAAACATTAAAACATGTTTTTTACCGCTCTTTAGTTGGTTTTTTAAAAAACCTTATTTTTTATTAGTTTGAAATTCTTCATAGCCTTTTTTTCTCAATTGGCATGCCGGGCATTCATCGCAGCCATAACCATAAGCGTGCAAAATCTTTCGCTCTCCTTGATAGCAAGTGTGCGTTTCTTTGATGACTAAATCCAAGACGCCTAAATCTTTAGCCATTTGAAATTCTTGCGCTTTACTTAAAAACATTAGAGGCGTTACAATTTTAATTGCCGTGTTTGAGCCTAAATTTAGGGCATGCTCGATGCTTTTAATAAAATCTTCTTTACAATCCGGATAGCCGCTAAAATCCGCTTGCGAAACCCCTAAAGCGATGTTACTAGCCCCTAGTTTTTGCGCGTAAGAATGCAAAAGGGTGATAAAAATAGCGTTACGATTAGGCACAAAAGAGTTGGGTAAATCTTTATTTTGTGCATGTGAATGCCCCATTAAATCGTTAGAGTTTTTAAAAAGCGCGGAGCGAGTGATATTTTCTAAAAAATCTAATGGGATGATTTCATAAGGGAGTTGTAAAAGAGAAGCGATTTTTTGAGCGCATTCTAATTCCACAGAGTGTTTTTGCGCGTAATCAAACCCCACTAAACAGATTTTTTTAAAACGCTTTTTCGCCCACACGGCTAAAGTGGTGCTGTCTTGCCCGCCGCTAAAACCGATCACGCAAATTTCTTGTTCCATCAAAATTCCTTAAAAATTCTAAAAAGATATAATAACACAAAGAAATTTTAAGAGTAAAAAGCGTGTTTGAGTTAGAAGAAGGATTGAAAGAATTGTTTGACATTTATGAAAAATCCCCTTATGAGCTTTACTTGGTAGGGGGGTGCGTGCGCGATTGTTTGATGGGCATTACCCCTAAAGATTATGACTTGACCTCAAACGCTTTAGTCAATGAAAGCAAAGAGCTTCTTTTAAAGCACGATTTTAGGGTTCTAGAAACCGGTATCAAACATGGCACGATCACGGCTCTTAAAAACCATCAGAGCTATGAAATCACAACTTTTAGAATTGAAAAAGGGCATATCAAACACCGAAAGCCTAAAGAATTGGTTTTTAGCGCTCATTTGACAGACGATTTAAAGCGGCGCGATTTTAGCATGAATGCGATCGCTTATAGCCCTACAAAAGGGATTATTGATCCTTTTAAAGGGCAGAATGCGATTGAAAATCAAATAATTGAATGCGTGGGGGAAGCGCGATTGAGGTTTTTTGAAGACGCTTTAAGGATTTTAAGAGCGCTGCGATTTAGCACGACTTTAGGCTTTAAGATAGCGCCAAGCACTAAAGAAGCGGTTTTTGCATGTAAGGATTTGTTAAAACACCTCTCCAAAGAGCGCTTACAAAGCGAATTGAATAAGCTTCTTATGGGGAAAAACGCCTATGAAGTGGCCAAAGAATATCAAGAAATTTTGGAGTTGGTTATTCAAGAAAAAATAGAAAATTTAGGGTTTTTAAAAAACGCACCTTTCAATCTGGAATTAAGATTGTTAGGGTTTTTTAAACATCAAAAAAGTTTAGAAAATCTACGATACCCTAAAAAAACTTGTGTTTTATTTTTAAAAGCTAAAGAATGCCATAAAGCTTTTTTAAATATTCATAACAAAACAGAATTAAAATTTTTATTGAAAAACTATGATTTAGAGCCTTTTAATTTGGCTTTAGATTTTTATGCACTCAAAAACCCCAAACACGCTTTAAAAATTAAAGGCTTGTTAAAAGAAATCTTTGATTCTAACGAGCCTTTTAAAAAAGAACACCTAGCCCTTAAGGGCAGCACGCTCCAAAGCTTGGGCTACCAACACCAAAAAATCGGCGAAATTTTAAACGCATGCTTAAATTTAGTCATTGAAAATCCTAAAAATAACGCTTTAGAGTGGCTGATAAAATGGGTTAAAGATCATTATTTACCTAATGATGCTATAAATCTTTCGCCAATAGGCAGAAAAAATTAAAAACAGAGAAAACATGATAACGATGAATGCGATTCAATGGCCTAAGAAATGGATTCCAGGAGAGACCGATAATTTCGTATCCAATGAAGTCATTGTCAAAGGTTTGGATTTTAATAAAGTGGTGCAGCATTTAAGAGACGCGTCTTGTTGGGAAAAGTATTACAAAAATTCAGGGAATGTCCACATGCATAATCAAGACAATACCATTCTTAAAGACAAGACTCGTTTCCGTTTTGAAACTTTTGGCTTTTTAGTGGAGGCACAGGTGGAAGAGTTTGAATTGAAAGACACCATACTGCGTTTGGCTTGGAGAGGTTGGAATGAAGCTAAAGGCGATGAGTATCTTGAAGTCTATCATGCATGGCTAGTTGAAAAACTGGATCATGATCGTGTGCGTATTCTAACCCAAGAAAGCCAATCGGGAGCCCCTGCTAAAGCTTTAGCGAAATCTGTGCCTAATGCGATGCTAAATGGCCATCAAGCTTGGTTAGATGGTTTAGTGGCGTATTCACGCCAATAAGTGAGGATTGAATGAAAATCGGATGGATTGGACTAGGGGCTATGGGAACTCCTATGGCGACTCGCTTGCACGATGCAAATTTAAAAGTGTCGGTTTATAACCGAACAGAGAGCAAAGCAGCCTCTTTAAAAGAAAAAGGCGTAGCGGTTTATACTAACCCTATAGATTTGGCCGCTAAAGTTGATCTGGTTTTTATTATGCTTTCGGATAAAACGGTGATTGATGCTGTTTTAGTGCCAGAATTTTGGGAACAGATGTCTAAAAAAATCGTGGTGAATATGAGCACTATCGCCCCTTTGGAAAGCTTATCTTTAGAAAAAACCGCTCAAAAGCATCAAGTAACTTACCTTGAAGCACCCGTTTCAGGATCGGTTGGCGCGGCCAAAGCTGGGGCTTTATTGATTTTAGCGGCAGGTGAAAAAGAAGTGGTTGCTCAACTCAAACCTGTTTTGGTGCATTTGGGGAGTCAAACCTTTTATTTGGGTAAGATTGGTCAAGGGACAGGGGCTAAATTATCCATTAATAGCCTTTTGGCTCAAATGGGGGTCGCTTATTCAGAAGCTTTGCTGTTAGCCAAACATTTAGGAGTTGATGCAGAGTTGTTTTTACAAATTATTGGCCAATCTGGCATGAATTCGCCTCTCTTTCAAGCTAAAAAAGGCATGTGGCTACAAGATAGCTATCCGGCCGCTTTCAGTTTGAAACTCATGCTCAAAGACATTCGTTTAGCTAACAATGAAGCAGGAGAGGCGATTCAATTGCCATTCTTATCTAAAGCGCAAGAGCTTTATTCTCAAGCGGAAAAATCCGGTTTAGGCGAAATGGATATGGCAGCCGTTTATCATTATTTAGAAAAAGGAGAACATTAAAATGGACAGAGAACAAGTGGTTGCTTTACAGCACCAACGATTTGCTGCAAAAAAATACGATCCTAATCGTCGTATTTCCCAAAAGGATTGGGAAGCTTTGGTTGAAGTGGGGAGATTAGCCCCTTCTTCAATCGGGCTTGAACCATGGAAAATGCTTTTATTGAAAAATGAACGCATGAAAGAAGATTTAAAACCGATGGCCTGGGGGGTGCTTTTTGGTTTAGAGGGAGCGAGCCATTTTGTCATTTATCTTGCGCGAAAAGGCGTTACTTATGACAGCGATTACGTTAAAAAAGTGATGCATGAGGTTAAAAAAAGGGATTATGACACTAATTCCAGGTTCGCTCAAATCATCAAAAATTTCCAAGAGAACGATATGAAACTCAATAGCGAACGATCTTTGTTTGATTGGGCTAGCAAGCAGACTTATATCCAAATGGCGAACATGATGATGGCAGCGGCCATGTTAGGGATTGATTCTTGCCCGATTGAAGGGTATGATCAAGAAAAAGTGGAGGCTTATTTAGAGGAAAAAGGCTATCTGAACACGGCGGAATTTGGCGTGTCGGTAATGGCTAGTTTTGGTTATCGCAACCAAGAAATCACCCCTAAAATCCGCTGGAAGACAGAAGTTATTTATGAAGTGATTGAATAAAAAACGCTTTTAGCTTTTTGATAACCAACCATAAAGAGCTTGGCGTTAGCCAAGCGCTAATCTCTTGAATAATGCCTATTCATGTTTGATAAAACAGAACTACCACAACACAATTAAGTATTCTTTAGGTATAATCAAAAACTATTTTTAAATAAAGGGTTTTTTATGCTTCGTTTTGCGCCTTCGCCTACAGGGGATATGCACATAGGGAATTTAAGGGCAGCCATTTTTAACTACATTGTGGCCAAACAGCAACATAAACCCTTTCTCATTCGCATTGAAGACACGGACAAAGAGCGTAACATTGAAGGCAAAGACCAGGAAATTTTAGAGATTTTAAAGCTTATGGGGATAAGCTGGGACAAGCTCGTGTATCAAAGCCATAACATAGATTACCACAGAGAAATGGCAGAAAAATTACTGAAAGAAAATAAAGCGTTTTATTGTTATGCGAGCGCGGAGTTTTTAGAAAGAGAAAAAGAAAAAGCCAAAAACGAGAAACGCCCTTTCAGGTATTTAGACGAGTGGGCCACTTTAGAAAAAGACAAAAACCATGCCCCTGTGGTGCGTTTAAAAGCCCCAAATCATGCGGTGTCTTTCAATGATACGATTAAAAAAGAAGTGAAATTTGAACTTGGTGAATTGGATTCTTTTGTGCTTTTGAGACAGGATAAAAGCCCTACTTATAATTTCGCTTGCGCATGCGATGATTTGCTTTATGAAATCAGTCTGATCATTAGAGGCGAAGATCATGTGAGTAACACCCCTAAACAAATTTTAATCCAGCAAGCTTTAGGCTCAAACGATCCGATTGTTTATGCGCATTTGCCCATTATTTTAGATGAAGTAAGCGGTAAAAAGATGAGCAAAAGAGATGAAGCGTCCAGCGTGAAATGGCTTTTGAATCAAGGGTTTTTACCGGTTGCGATTGTGAATTACCTCATCACTATCGGTAATAAAGTGCCTAAGGAAGTTTTTAGCCTTGATGAAGCGATAGAATGGTTTGATTTAGAAAATCTTTCCAGTTCCCCAGCTCATTTTAATTTAAAATATTTAAAACACTTAAACCACGAGCATTTAAAGCTTTTAGACGATGAAAAGTTATTAGAACTCACTTCAATAAAAGATAAAAACCTCTTAGGGCTTTTGAGATTGTTTATAGAAGAATGCGGCACGCTTTCAGAATTGAAAGAAAAAATTTCGTTGTTTTTAGAGCCAAAGGATATTGTTAAAACTTATGAAAATGAAGATTTTAAAGAGCGTTGTTTAGCGCTTTTTAACGCCCTAAAAAGCATGGATTTTCAAGTCTATAAGGATTTTGAAAGTTTTAAAAAGGAAGCCATGCGATTAAGCCAGCTTAAGGGTAAGGATTTTTTCAAACCTTTGCGCATCCTTTTAACCGGGAACTCGCATGGCGTTGAATTGCCTTTGATTTTCCCCTATATCCAAAGCCATCATCAAGAAGTTTTAAGGCTCAAAGCATGATCTTTTCTACCCTTATCAATGCGATAGCGGTGATTTTAAGCTCGCTCATTACGATTTATATGTGGGTGGTGATCATTTATTCGCTTATAGGCTTCGTGCAGCCTAACCCCAATAACCCCATCATGCAAATCCTCGCTCGCTTGTGTGAGCCGGTGTTTTGTTTTTTACGCTCTAGATTCAAGCTGGTGTTTAACGGGTTGGATTTCTCTCCTTTAGTGGTGGTCATTGTTTTGAAATTCTTGGATCTCACGCTCATTCAGTGGCTTTTCATGCTTGCTAAAAACCTTTAAAGAAAATAACCGCATGCGTTTTTTTATTTTATTTTTTATCGGTATGCTTGGCGTTGGTTTTTCTCAAACCGAGTTCAATTTAAAAGATTTAGAAAAAAAGCCCGCTGGGATCGTTAGGGATTATTATTTGTGGCGTTATATTAGCGATAAAAAAACCAGTTTAGAAAACGCTAAAAAAGCCTATGAATTGACTCAAAATAAAAACAACGCCCTACAAAAGGCCATGCAAGAAAAAGGCTCAGACAATTCAGAAAAAAACCCTGATGTTAAATTGCCTGAAGATATTTATTGCAAACAAATTACTCTAGAAAGCATGTTGGAAACAACAGACACTTTCCAAAATAGCTGTATCGCTATCGCTTTAAAATCAAAAATCAGAGATTTTGATAAGATCCCCCTTCAAACCATCAAGCCCTTACAAGAAAAAATCAAAGAGGCTTACCCCGTTCTTTATGAAGAATTAGAAATCTTGCAAAGCAAGCATGTGAGCGCTTCTTTGTTTAAGGCTAACGCGCAAGTGTTTAGCGCGCTTTTCAATCATTTGAGTTATGAAAAAAAGCTCCAAATTTTTGAAGAGCATATCCCCATTAAAGAGTTAAACCGCCTTTTAGATGAAGATTACCCGGCGTTTAACCGCTTGATTTATCAGGTTATTTTAGATCCCAAATTGGATCATTTTAAAGACGCTCTGGCTAAAAGTAACGCTACCCACAGCAACGCGCAAACCTTTTTTATCCTAGGGATTAACGAAATCTTACGCAAAAAACCCTCTAAAGCGCTCAAGTATTTTGAACGCTCTGAAGCGGTGGTTAAAGACGATGATTTTTCAAAAGACAGAGCGATCTTTTGGCAGTATTTAGTCTCTAAAAAGAAAAAAACTTTGGAACGCCTTTCACAAAGCCCTGCCCTAAATCTCTATAGTCTTTATGCGAGCCGCAAGCTCCAAACCACGCCCAGTTATCGCATCATTTCTCACATCCAAAATTTAAGTCAAGAAGACCCTCCTTTTAACACTTATGACCCTTTTTCGTGGCAAATTTTTAAGGAAAAAACCTTGAGTTTGAAAGATAAGGGCGCGTTTAATGCGATGCTAAAAAGCTTGTATTATGAAAAAAGCACCCCTGAATTGACCTATCTTTTAAGCCAACGCAATAAAGACAAGATTTATTATTATTTATCCCCTTATGAAGGCATTATTGAATGGCAAAATACTGATGAAAAGGCTATGGTGTATGCGATCGCTAGGCAAGAAAGCTTTTTGCTTCCGGCAGTCATTTCGCGCTCGTTCGCTTTGGGGCTTATGCAAATCATGCCCTTTAATGTAGGGCCTTTCGCTAAACGCCTTGGCATGGATAACATTGATCTAAACGACATGTTTAACCCCAATATCGCCCTCAAACTTGGCAATTATTACTTGAACCATTTGAAAAAAGAATTCAACCACCCCCTTTTTGTCGCCTACGCTTATAACGCTGGGCCTGGGTTTTTAAGGAGATGGCTAGAAAGCTCCAAACGATTTAAAGAAAAAAATCATTTTGAGCCATGGCTTAGCATGGAGCTTATGCCTTATAGCGAGACTCGCATGTATGGCTTTAGGGTCATGCTCAATTACTTGATTTATCAAGAAATTTTTGGGAATTTCATCCCTATTGATGGATTTTTAGAACAAACTCTTAACTCAAAGGACAAACCATGATTAAAAAATGCCTTTTTCCTGCCGCTGGCTATGGCACGCGCTTTTTGCCGATCACTAAAACCATTCCTAAAGAAATGCTGCCCATTGTGGATAAGCCTTTAATCCAATACGCTGTGGAAGAAGCGATGGAAGCAGGCTGTGAAGTGATGGCGATCGTTACAGGAAGAAATAAAAGAAGCTTAGAAGATTATTTTGACACGAGCTATGAAATAGAGCATCAAATCCAAGGCACTAACAAAGAAAACGCCCTAAAAAGCATTCGTAACATTATAGAGAAATGCTGTTTTTCCTATGTGCGCCAAAAGCAAATGAAAGGCTTAGGGCATGCGATTTTAACCGGAGAGGCTCTCATAGGCAATGAGCCTTTTGCGGTGATTTTAGCCGATGATTTATGCATAAGCCATGATCATCCAAGCGTGTTAAAGCAAATGATTTCATTGTATCAAAAATACCAATGCTCCATTGTAGCCATTGAAGAAGTGGCGTTAGAAGAAGTTTCAAAATACGGCGTGATTAAGGGCGAATGGTTAGAAGAGGGGGTGTATGAGATTAAAGACATGGTGGAAAAACCAAGCCAAGAAGACGCCCCAAGCAACCTAGCCGTGATAGGGCGCTACATTTTGACTCCGGATATTTTTGATATTTTGCGTGAGACTAAACCGGGTAAAAACAATGAAATCCAAATCACAGACGCCTTACGCACTCAAGCCAAAAGAAAGCGGATCATCGCTTACCAATTCAAAGGCAAACGATACGATTGCGGGAGCGTGGAAGGCTATATTGAAGCGAGTAACGCTTATTATAAAAAACGCTTATAAATCTTATCAACATGGGCAATTTGACTTATTACGCTTACATGTATTTGATCCTCTTTGTATGCTTGCTGCCTGTGTTATTGGTGGGGCTTGCTTGGAGGCTTACTCGCCCCCCCTTAAAGCAAGATATTCCTAATAAAAGCCTCTCTTTAGAAAATTTGAGCGAACAAATCAAAAACCTTAAAAGCGCACCAGCTTTAGAAAAACTTAAAAACAGCTTTAATGAGCGTTTTAAAATTTGCCCTAAAGATAAAGAAACTCTGTGGCTAGAAACGATCCAAAATTTAGTCGCTTCAGAATTTTTTGAATTAGAAGACGCTATTAATTTTGGGCAAGAATTAGAAAACGCTAACCCTAGTCATGCACAAAAAATCGCTAACGCTACCGGCTTAGCCCTTAAGAATAAAAAAGAAAAAGGATAGAATTGGATTTTTTAGAGATTGTAGGACAAGTCCCTTTAAAAGGGGGGGTAGAAATTTCAGGGGCGAAAAACTCCGCGCTCCCCATTTTAGCCGCCACGCTTTTAAGCCAACAGGAAATCAAAATCAAATCTTTGCCCCAAGTGGTGGATATAAAAGCGATGGCGTTATTGTTGCAAAATTTAGGTGCAGAATTAGAATGGCTTAACCCCCACACGCTCCAACTCAGCGCCAAATCCCTGCACCACACCGAAGCCACTTACGATTTAGTGCGTAAAATGCGCGCTTCCATTTTGGTTTTAGGCCCACTATTGGCGCGTTTTAAAGAATGCTTGGTGAGTTTGCCCGGTGGGTGCGCTATAGGAGCCAGGCCTGTGGATTTGCACTTAAAAGCGATGCAACAATTAGGGGCTGAAATCAAAATTGAGCAAGGCTATATCCACGCAAAAGCCCCTAAAGGCTTGAAAGGGAATGATATTTTATTTGATAAAATCAGCGTTACAGGCACAGAAAACGCCCTCATGGCAGCCAGTCTTGCCAAAGGGATCACGCGCATCATTAACGCTGCTAAAGAGCCAGAAATCGCTCAATTGTGCGCGTTTTTACAGAGTGGGGGCGTAGAAATTGAGGGCGTTGGCAGCAGCGAGTTAAAGATTAGGGGGGTAGAAAATGACGCTTTAAATTTAAAAGACATTCAAATCATACCCGATAGGATTGAAGCAGGCACTTATTTATGCGTGGGGGCTATCACTAACAGCCAGCTTAAAATCAATCGTATCATCCCTAACCATCTTCAAGCGATCACTGACAAGCTCATAGAAATTGGTTTTTCGCTAGACATTCAAGAAAATTCTATAGAAATTTATCCGGCCAAAAAACGACAAGCCTTTGAAATCACCACGAAAGAATACCCAGGCTTTCCCACAGACATGCAAGCGCAATTCATGGCACTAGCCACGCAGTGTTTGGGGACGAGCGTGATTGAAGAAACGCTTTTTGAAAACCGCTTCATGCATGCAAGCGAATTGCAACGCTTGGGGGCTAGTATTAGCCTAAAAACGAATGTGGCTACCATTAGCGGATCCACAGAGCTTACCGGAAGCGATGTGATGGCGACGGATTTAAGGGCTTCTTCGGCTCTCATTTTAGCCGCTTTAGTGGCTAAGGGTGTGAGTAGGGTGCATAGGATTTACCACTTGGATAGGGGTTATGAGAGATTAGAGGATAAAATCAACGCCTTAGGGGCAAAAGTATTGCGCTTAAAAGAAAAATAATCCAAGATTTGGTTACAATAGCTAGAATATTTTTCAATTATTACATAAGGAGCTTTTATGCGTATTGAGCATGATTTCATTGGGCAAATGGAAATTAGCGATGAAGTTTATTACGGGATCCAAACTTTAAGAGCGAGTGAAAATTTTTTCATCACCAACGACAAGCTTTGCAGTTATCCTGTTTTTATCAAATCTTTCGCTCAAGTCAAAAAAGCGGCTGCTTTAGCGAACGCGCAATTAGGCTTGATTGATGAAAAGCTTAAAATTGCGATTTGCCATGCGTGCGATTTGCTCATTGATGGCAAATACCATGATCAATTCATTGTGGATATGATTCAGGGGGGGGCTGGCACAAGCACGAACATGAACATGAATGAAGTGATTGCTAATTTGGCTTTAGAATACATGGGGCATCAAAAGGGCGAGTATCAATTTTGCCACCCAAACGACCATGTCAACCGCTCTCAATCCACCAATGACGCCTATCCTAGCGCCTTAAAAATCGCTATTTATGAGCGCTTGAGCAATTTAGTCGCTCCCATGAAGGCTTTAAGGGACGCTTTCGCTCAAAAAGCTAAGGAATTTTCCCATGTGATTAAAATGGGGCGCACCCAGCTTCAAGACGCTGTGCCTATGACTTTAGGGCAAGAGTTTGAAACTTATGCCTTGATGGTTGATAGGGATATTGAGCAGGTTTTAGACGCTAGGAATTGGGTAAGAGAGCTTAATTTAGGCGGCACGGCTATTGGCACAGGGATCAATTCGCACCCGGATTATCGCAGTTTGATTGAAAAGAAAATCCAAGAAGTAACGGGCCGACCCTTTGTCATGGCTAATAACTTGATAGAAGCCACTCAAAGCACGGGAGCGTATGTGCAAGTGAGTGGGGTGTTAAAGCGTATTGCGGTCAAACTTTCTAAAGTTTGTAACGATCTCAGGTTGCTTAGTTCAGGCCCTAGAGCCGGGCTGAATGAAATCAATTTGCCTAAAATGCAGCCGGGCAGCTCTATTATGCCCGGTAAAGTCAATCCGGTGATCCCTGAAGTGGTCAATCAAGTGTGCTTTGCGGTGATTGGGAATGATTTGAGCGTGGCGTTAGCCGCAGAAGGAGGGCAATTGCAACTCAATGTGTTTGAGCCGGTTATCGCTTACAAGCTTTTCCATTCCTTTGTGATTTTAGGGCGCGCGATTGAAACCTTAACGACTAAATGCGTGGAAGGCATCACGGCTAATGAAAAGATTTGCCACGATTATGTCTTTAACAGCATTGGCATTGTTACCGCGCTAAACCCTCATATCGGCTATGAAAAATCCGCTATGATCGCTAAAGAAGCCTTAAAAAGCGATCGCTCTATCTATGACATCGCTTTAGAAAAGAAAATCCTAACTAAAGAGCAACTGGACGATATTTTCAAGCCAGAAAACATGCTAAGCCCTCACGCTTTCAAAAAGCATAAAGATTAAACGCTTTGCAACTTTCACGCCTTCAAACTTTACGCTCCCTTTATATGGAGCGTCTTTTGGGCGAAACTTACACCAATACCAACCTTGCCAAGCCCCAAAATAAGCCCCTTAACAAACAAGTTCATGAGGGCATAGAAAATTGCAACCTGTGCAAACGCCATCAACATTCAAAACCGGTGGTTGGGCTTTTTAACGCTCAATCTAAGATCACTTTTATCACGCTAACCCCCATGCTGGATAGCCAATTAAATTTTTTAAACAATTTAAAAGCAGCCATGTTAGAGAGCATTATCCAAAAGGTTTTTAACTACCCCTTAAAAGATTGTAGTATTTTATCGCTCCTTAAATGCGACTCTAACAGCCTTAATTTAGAAGAAGAAATCAACGCATGCCTATCTCATTTAACCTGGCAATTAGACAATAGCGCTTCAAAAGTCATTGTGGTATTTGGCGAGATTTTGCCCAAACGCCTTTTAAACCTTTCTAAAGAAGAATCCTTTGGGCGCGTCGTGTCTTTAAAAACCAAACATTTTTTAAGCACCCATGCTTTAGAGAACATGCTCAAAAACCCCACGCTCAAAAAAGAAGCGTTAGCGCATTTTAAAATAGCGCTCCAGTTTCTCAATCAGTCTTAAAATACGCCTT
>NZ_CBPT010000007.1:0-69706 GCF_000476855.1 Helicobacter pylori SA221C | reverse complement strand
AGATGTTTTGCTTATGCGATACAATCAAGATGCTTTTAGAGATCTTAATTTGGAAACGCAAGAAGAATTAAATAAACCCATTTCATATATCTATAATTTCCTTATAACAGCTTTAGTGCTAGATAGTCATCATAAAGTGATCGTTGATTTCAATTTTGTGGATATATTAAATGCTAGCATGAATAATATTTTATATTATTATCCTGCTAAAAATAGTTTTAGACCAGCAGGGAAGCAACAACTATTTAGAGAAAGTGTCTTAAGAGCTTATGATAATAAATGTGCCATAACCGGCAAATCATTATTTATTAATGGTAGATGTTTGTTAGAAGCAGCACATATTATCCCATATAGAGATGGTGGATCTTTTGCCGTGAATAATGGCATAGCTTTAAGTTATGAGATGCACAAAATGTTTGATAATGGGTTATTTAGTTTTGAATATAAAAATGATAATGAGGTAGTTGTTATTACTTCATCATCAAATCTTATAATTGATAGACAATGCATTCTATCTAGTTTTAATCATAAATCTATATTCTTCTGTAGCATTAAAATCTCTAGGGTCTAATTCTAAATAAGCGATAGAACTTGGTCTGTAAAAATTCACTTGTTTAGCGATAGCTTTTTGCGAATAGGGCAGAGATTCTAGCTCTTTTTGCAAATAAGCGATAAGCTCTTGCGCTTTTGATCCTCTTTGAGAGCGGGGTTGTTTGGAGTTTGGAAGGTGTTTTGGCTGGGTAGGGGTTTGATTGGTTTTTGCAGGTTTAGGGGTTTTGCATTCAGCTTCTATTTCTATAGCAATGCCAGTAGTAATACCGGTCTTAATTCTTGCTTTTTTAATAAACAATTGGCCATGTTTTTCTTGGCAATTTTGTTCTGTTTCTTTAATGAAATCTTTCTGTTCTTTAATCAAATCTCTTTGTGTATTAATTGTCTTTTGTTTTTCTTGTTCTGCTTTCTGTCTTTGCTGTTCTAACTCTATCCCACTCTTATTTGTCTTTTGCCTTTCTTGTTCTGCTTTTATTTGACTGTTAGCGAGTTCTATCCCACTCTTATTTGTCTTTTGTCTTTCTTGTTCTGTTTTCTGTCTTTGCTGTTCTAACTCTATCCCACTCTTGTTTGCTCTATCCCTAGCGTTTTCAACTTCCTTTTTTTCTTGTTCTAACTCTATTTGTTTATCAATATCACCAGCATTACAAGCGGCTAATAATAAACTTGTCGCTATGGTTAATCCTGAATATTTCCACCAATTGATTTGATTCTCTTTTTCAGCTTGTTTGGATTTATCTTGGACTTTATCGTCTAATTCTTTCGCTTTCTTGCATGCAGCATGGGTTAATACTACTAACGCTACCTTGCTTTTCTTGGGGTGTTTTTTGAAAAGCTCTCTGACTTTCTTTACAATTTTTGTAAAAATCCCACCAATTGATCGGAGCGTATTTGTAATGACACTCACTTGTTTAAAATGAGTCTCTTTATTTGCCTTTGTGTTAGCTGTCTCTGCGTTTTTGCCAACTTTATTTGTTTTTCTTGTTTTTACTGATTCCATTACCAACCTTTTTTTTTTTTAAAAACAATCTTACCTATCAAAACTATATCAATGGAAACCAATACGAAAAAATCCACTCAAGTTAGATCAACCCCTTTATTATCAAGGCGCGGTTAAGCATGGTCTTTCAATTCTTTTTCTAACTTGGCTACAGCGTTCCAGGTGGGGATCACGCTATCAGGGTTTAAAGAAATGGAAGTGATGCCCTCTTTGACTAAAAATTCTGTTACTTCAGGGTAATCGCTTGGGGCTTGCCCGCAAATCCCGCAATATTTGTTGTGCCTTTTACAAGCTTCAATCGCTTTTTTAAACATTTTTAGCATCGCTTCATTCCTTTCATCAAAGACATGGCTGACTAATTCGCTGTCTCTATCCACGCCTAAAGTGAGCTGGGTTAAATCATTAGAACCAATAGAGAAGCCATCAAACAAACTTAAGAAATCATCAGCCAAAATGACATTCACCGGTAATTCGCACATGATATAAATTTCAAGCCCGTTTTTACCGGATTCTAGATTGTTTTTTCTTAAGATTTCTAGGACTTTTTTACCCTCTTCAATGGTTCGCAAAAAGGGGATCATCACTTTCATGTTGGTTAATCCCATTTCTTCTCTCACTAACGCTAAGGCTTCACACTCCCACGAAAACGCTTCATTATAGCTCTCTGAATAATACCGACTAGCCCCCCTATAGCCAAGCATGGGGTTTTCTTCATTAGGCTCATAGCTAGAGCCACCAAGCATGCGCATGTATTCATTGGATTTGAAATCGCTCGTTCTTACAATGACAGGTTTAGGGTAAAACGCCGCACTGATCATGCCAATGCCTTCAGCGATTTTTTTCACAAAAAAATCTTTAGGGTTAGCATAGCCTGCCATGAGGTTTTCAATTTCATTTTTTTCTTTCACGCTTTTTTTGTGGTGCAAATCCACTAATGCTAAGGGGTGGGCTTTGATTTGATTTAAAATAATCATTTCCATTCTGGCTAGCCCTACGCCGTGATTAGGGAGCTGAGAAAAGCTGAAAGCTTTTTCAGGGTTTCCAATGTTAATGTAAATTTTTGTTTGAGTTTCTTGCATGTTAGAAAGCTCCACCCTTTCAATTTCATGCTCATAAATGCCCGCATACACATAGCCCTCTTCGCCCTCAGCGCAAGAAACCGTGATTTCCATGCCGGTATAAAGGCTATCAGTCGCTCCGCTCACCCCAACAATGGCTGGCACGCCAATTTCTCTAGCCACAATAGCAGCATGGCAAGTGCGCCCCCCACGATTGGTGATAACCGCACTCGCTTTTTTCATGCAAGGCTCCCAATCTGGGTCGGTGTTATCGGTAACTAAAATTTCGCCCTCTTTAAAAGAATTCATATGCTCCAAATCATTGATGATACGCACTTTCCCTGAGCCGATTTTACTCCCAATCGCTCTGCCTTGTAAGATAATCTCTTTCTTTTCGTTAGGGTTTTTGAATTTGAATTTTTCAAAGACTTGACTTTCTTCTTTACTTTTTTGGCTTTGAACGGTTTCTGGGCGCGCTTGAACGATAAAGATTTCCCCGCTATCGCCATCTTTAGCCCATTCTATATCCATAGGGCGGTATTGTTTGGCTTCTTTAGAGTAGTGTTTTTCAATTTCAATGGCGTATTTGGCTAAAATCAACACGTCTTCATCGCTCAATGAAAAGGATTGCCATTCTTTTTTGGTGGTTTTAATGTTTCTGGTGGGGTGTTCGCTACCTCTTGGGGCATAGACCATTTTTTGCGTTTTATTGCCGAGCTGCCGTTTGATAATGGGGCGTTTGTTTTGCTCTAAAGTGGGCTTAAACACATAAAATTCATCGGGGTTTATCGTGCCGCCCACCACATTTTCGCCTAACCCCCACGCTGAAGTGATAAACACCGCGTCTTTAAAACCGGTTTCGGTGTCAATAGAAAACATCACGCCCGCACTGCCTTTATCCGCTCGCACCATTTTTTGCACCCCCACGCTCAAGGCGACTTTTAAATGATCAAACCCACGACTCGCTCTATAGCTAATCGCTCTATCGGTAAAAAGCGACGCTAAACAGGATTTGATATAGTGGATCAATTCTGTTTTGCCCTTAATGTTTAAATAAGTGTCTTGCTGCCCGGCAAAAGAAGCGTCCGGCAAATCTTCTGCAGTAGCGGAACTCCTTACAGCCACATCGGCTTCTTTCATGTTATATTGCTGGCTTAAAATCTCATAAGCTTGAAAAATCTCATCTCTTAAATCGCTAGGAAAAGGCGTGCCAAAAATAAGCTCTCTGATTTGTTTGGAGCGGATTTTTAACACATCAATTTCGGTGGCATCAACATTTTCTAAAAGCTCTATGATTTTTTGTTTAGCCCCCCCTTGCTCTAAAAGATACCAATACGCTTCGCTGGTGATCGCAAAGCCATCAGGCACTTTAATACCAATTGGCACTAATTCTTGAAACATCTCGCCAATGCTAGCGTTCTTGCCCCCAACCAGATTCACATTCTTATTGTTCAACTCTTTGAAAAACTTGATATATCGCACAAAACTCCCTTAAAATGATCATTAAGTCTCTTAAAACATAAAATATAATAATGATAGCATGATAGAGCTTTAGTTTTAGCTAGTTTGTATTCTAAGCTTTCTAATAAGGGGTGTATTCTTTTTGGTTTATGATTTTATTGTATAATGGGCGGTTAGTTAGGTATTTTTGAATAGAAAGGGTGGTTTTGTATAGGCGGTTATTGTTGAATTTGTTTTGTATGGTATTTTTACAAGCGTGTTTAAAGCCTATGAGCGACCCTAAAGCTGAAAAAGTGGATTCGCAAGTGCAATGCGGGTTTGGCTCAAAAGATTGCTAAATTTTAAGGTTTATAAGAAAGGAAACATAAGTTTTAAAGAATGAGTGCGGAACTGATTGCTGTTTATAAAGACGAGCAAATAATAGATTTAGAGAGCGCGAAAGTCTTAGGGCTGAGCGATGGGATTAAAGCGTTAAAAGGGACAGAGCCGATATATTTTGATGATTCGCCTTTGGCTTTAGAAGTGATCAGGCATTCATGCGCGCATTTGCTCGCACAAAGCTTGAAAGCCCTTTATCCGGATACGAAATTTTTTGTAGGCCCTGTGGTAGAAGAGGGGTTTTATTACGATTTTAAAACCGCTTCAAAAATCAGCGAAGAGGATTTGCCTAAAATTGAAGCGAAAATGAAAGAGTTTGTGAAGTTGAAGCTCGCTATCACTAAAGAGGTTTTAACCAGAGAGCAAGCCTTGGAGCGTTTTAAGGGTGATGAATTAAAGCATGCGGTCATGAGTAAAATCAGTGGCGATGCGTTTGGTGTGTACCAACAAGGCGAGTTTGAAGATTTGTGTAAGGGACCGCACCTCCCAAACACCCGTTTTTTAAACCATTTCAAGCTCACTAAACTGGCTGGGGCTTATTTGGGTGGCGATGAAAACAATGAAATGCTCATTAGAATCTATGGCATTGCTTTTGCCACCAAAGAGGGATTAAAAGACTATCTTTTCCAAATAGAAGAAGCGAAAAAACGAGATCACAGAAAGCTAGGCGTGGAGCTAGGGCTTTTTAGTTTTGATGATGAGATAGGGGCGGGCTTACCCTTATGGTTGCCTAAAGGGGCAAGGCTTAGGAAGCGCATTGAAGATTTATTGAGTCAAGCGTTACTTTTAAGAGGCTATGAGCCGGTTAAAGGCCCTGAGATTTTAAAGAGCGATGTGTGGAAAATCAGCGGGCATTATGACAACTATAAAGAAAACATGTATTTCACCACGATTGATGAGCAAGAATACGGCATAAAGCCTATGAATTGCGTGGGGCATATTAAAGTCTATCAAAGCGCTTTGCACAGCTACAGAGATTTGCCCTTAAGGTTTTATGAATACGGCGTGGTGCATCGGCACGAAAAAAGCGGCGTGTTGCATGGGCTTTTAAGGGTTAGGGAATTTACCCAAGATGATGCGCATATTTTTTGCTCTTTTGAACAGATCCAAAGCGAAGTGAGCGCGATTTTAGATTTTACGCATAAGATCATGCAAGCGTTTGATTTTAGTTATGAAATGGAATTATCCACAAGGCCGGCTAAATCCATAGGCGATGATAAAGTTTGGGAAAAGGCCACTAACGCTTTAAAAGAAGCCCTAAAAGAGCACCGCATTGATTATAAGATTGATGAAGGGGGAGGGGCTTTCTATGGGCCTAAGATTGACATTAAAATCACTGACGCTTTAAGGCGTAAATGGCAGTGCGGCACGATTCAAGTGGATATGAATTTGCCTGAACGCTTCAAGCTCGCTTTCACTAATGAGCATAATCACGCTGAACAGCCGGTGATGATCCACAGAGCGATTTTAGGCTCGTTTGAAAGGTTTATTGCGATTTTGAGCGAACATTTTGGGGGGAATTTCCCTTTCTTTGTCGCGCCCACTCAAATCGCTCTCATTCCCATTAACGAAGAGCATCATGTTTTTGCTTTGAAATTAAAAGAGGAACTAAAAAAGCGCGATATTTTTGTAGAAGTGTTGGATAAAAATGACAGCTTGAATAAAAAGGTGCGCTCAGCCGAAAAGCAAAAAATCCCTATGATTTTAGTGTTAGGGAACGAAGAAGTGGGAACAGAAATTTTATCCATTAGAGACAGAGAAAAACAAGCTCAATATAAAATGCCCTTAAAGGAGTTTTTAAACATGGTTGAATCTAAGATGCAAGAGGTTAGTTTTTGAGTAGAAATGAAGTGTTGTTAAACGGAGATATTAATTTTAAAGAAGTGCGTTGCGTGGGCGATAATGGCGAAGTGTATGGGATCATTTCTTCCAAAGAAGCGTTCAATATCGCTCAAAATTTAGGTTTGGATTTGGTTTTGATTTCAGCGAGCGCGAAACCTCCCGTGTGTAAGGTGATGGATTATAATAAATTCCGCTACCAAAATGAAAAGAAAATCAAGGAAGCCAAAAAAAAGCAAAAGCAAATTGAAATCAAAGAGATCAAACTTTCCACTCAAATCGCACAAAACGATATTAACTACAAAGTCAAGCATGCGAGAGAATTTATTGAATCCAATAAGCATGTCAAATTCAAAGTGGTTTTAAAGGGTAGGGAGAGTCAAAACTCAAAAGCCGGGCTTGATGTGCTTTTTAGAGTCCAAACGATGATGGAAGATTTAGCCAACCCTGAAAAAGAGCCAAAAACCGAGGGGCGTTTCGTTTCATGGATGTTTGTGCCTAAGGCTAAAGAAACCCCCAAAAACGAAAAGAAAACCAAAGAAAATAACCCGCCTTTTAATCGTATTAACCTTATGAAAGGAGAAAATCATGCCAAAAATGAAGACTAATCGCGGCGCGTCTAAGCGTTTTAAAGTTAAAAAGAACTTGATTAAGCGTGGCAGTGCTTTTAAAAGCCATATTTTGACTAAAAAAAGCCCTAAGCGTAAAGCCAATTTAAACGCGCCAAAACATGTGCATCACACTAACGCGCATTCTGTCATGTCGTTGCTTTGCAGGGCTTAGGAATGCTCATTAGAAAGTGGAGTTAATCCCCTTATTTAAGGGAAAGTCGTTTGAAAAAACGCACCTAAAAATATTTTAAAAAGAAAGGTAAAGAAATGAGAGTTAAAACAGGCGTTGTGCGCAGAAGACGCCATAAAAAAGTCTTAAAACTCGCTAGAGGGTTTTATAGTGGCAGAAGAAAGCATTTTAGAAAGGCTAAAGAACAGCTTGAAAGGAGCATGTATTACGCCTTTAGGGATCGCAAACAAAAGAAAAGAGAGTTCAGGAGTTTGTGGGTGGTAAGGATTAATGCGGCTTGCAGGATGCACGAAACAAGTTATTCGCGTTTCATGCATGCCTTAAAAGCGGCTAATATTGAATTAGACCGCAAGGTTTTAGCAGACATGGCGATGAATGACATGCAAGCTTTTAAGAGCGTGTTAGAGAGCGTGAAAGAGCATCTTTGATCTCTATTGGCTGTTAGGTTTTAGTTTTAGTCTAAAAAAGGTGAGAGGATTTAGGACTTTTTACTAAAAAGTTCCTAAAATTGATTTTTGTTTCAATTTATTCTCATTCAATCGCTATATTTAATCAAAAAGAAAGCAATTTTATAGTAGAATGTAGCATTTAGAACTCAAGTAGAGAAAATGTAGAAGGAAGGAATACATGAAGAAATCTGTTATAGTAGGTGCTATCTCTCTAGCAATGACAGGCTTGTTGTCAGCAGAGACCCCTAAGCAAGAAAAAGCTATTAAGACTAGCCCTACCAAAAAAGGTGAAAGAAATGCTGCTTTTATAGGGATTGATTACCAGTTGGGTATGCTCAGCACTACCGCTCAAAATTGTTCCCATGGGAATTGTAATGGTAATCAAAGTGGGGCTTATGGCTCTAATACGCCTAACATGCCCACAGCGTCAAACCCCACAGGAGGGCTTACCCATGGTGCTCTAGGGACTCGTGGGTATAAGGGCTTAAGCAACCAACAATACGCTATCAATGGTTTTGGGTTTGTTGTAGGGTATAAGCATTTTTTCAAGAAAGCCCCACAATTTGGAATGCGTTATTACGGATTCTTTGATTTTGCAAGCTCTTATTATAAGTATTACACTTATAACGATTATGGCATGAGAGACGCTCGCAAGGGTTCTCAAAGTTTCATGTTTGGCTATGGGGCTGGCACAGATGTGTTGTTTAACCCGGCTATTTTCAATCGTGAGAACTTGCATTTTGGGTTTTTCTTGGGTGTTGCGATCGGTGGCACCTCTTGGGGTCCAACAAACTATTATTTTAAGGACTTAGCTGAAGAATATAGAGGGAGTTTCCACCCTTCAAATTTCCAGGTCTTAGTGAATGGCGGGATCCGCTTAGGCACTAAACACCAAGGTTTTGAAATTGGCTTGAAAATCCAAACCATTCGCAACAATTATTATACCGCTAGTGCGGATAATGTTCCTGAAGGGGTTACTTATAAATTCACCTTTCACCGCCCCTATGCCTTTTATTGGCGTTACATTGTAAGCTTTTAAGGTGTTTTAGGGTTAATTTATGGGGGGGTATAGAAAAGGGCTTTTGCTCTTTATGGCCTTTTATGATTTTCTTTTCTTACGCCAAAGCCGTTATTTAAAACATTATCACAGCGTTATTACAAACCCGCAAAAGCATGGTATCAGTCGTTGCAAGCGACTTGTCTGATCAACAAATAGCAAAGATTTTTAAAATCAAATAACAAAAGAGTTTGATTATCATCAAGCGATAGTTTTTATCCCATTTTTTAAAAAAATTAAAGAGTATTAATAAATAAGGTTTATCAATATTTGATGAGAATAAGGAATATAAGTTATTTTTAATGGAGTAGGTGGTAAAATCCTTGTGATTTCATTTTATTTTTGAATTGGGAGCGTTTGATGAAAAAATTAGCGGTTTCTTTATTATTTACAGGGACTTTTTTGGGGCTTTTTTTGAATGCGAGTGATTTTAAGAGCATGGATAATCAGCAACTATTAGAGCAAGCAGGGAAAGTTGCTCCTAGCGAAGTCCCGGAGTTTCGTGCGGAAGTCAATAAGCGATTAGCGGCGATGAAAGAAGAAGATCGTAGAAGTTATAAAGCGGATTTTAAGAAAGCGATGGATAAGAATTTAGCTTCTTTAAGCCAAGAAGATCGCAACAAGCGTAAAAAAGAAATCCTTGAAGTGATTGCTAACAAAAAGAAAACAATGACCATGAAAGAGTATCGTGAAGAAGGGTTAGATTTGCATGATTGCGCATGCGAAGGCCCTTTTCACGATCATGAGAAAAAAGGGAAAAAAGGGAAAAAACCAAGCCATCATAAGCATTAGCGCTTAGGATGTGCTAACTTTTTTTGATTTTTGTAAAACCACGCTGTAAGTCCCTAGCTTTTGGCTGTGGGGATTAGGGCGTTTTCGTGTTATAATTCTGTCATAGGGTTTGGGCATTGACTCTTAAAATAGAGGCTACTTGCTTGGTGGGTGGGCTTTGTTGCTCTCAAATCCTTAGCTGTAAAGAGCGTCTCAAATTTTTAGGGTTAAAGTTTTTGGAGTGTTTGTATTTTTTGGATATTTATAGTATCATACCCAATAGTAAAGACCCTTTGAAAGTCTGTATTTTAAGACGACTAAAACAGCTTGAATTCTAGGTGGTTTTTTATCAATAGAAGAAGATTTCAAAAGAGAGCTTTTATGAAGAACGGTATCTATTTTTGTTGCGGTTATTATTTAATTAGGAGTTTGGTGTGAAACGGATTTTATTTTTTTTAGCGGCTACGACTTTTTTGTTGAGAGCAGAAACGGATTCTGCCACTATTAACACTACAGTCGATCCCAATGTTATGTTTTCTGAAAGCTCCACAGGGAATGTGAAAAAAGACCGCAAGAGGGTTTTAAAGAGCATGGTTAATTTGGAAAAAGAGCGCGTGAAGAATTTTAACCAGTATTCTGAAACCAAGATGAGTAAGGGCGATTTATCCGCTTTTGGAGCTTTCTTTAAGGGGAGTTTGGAAAGCTGTGTGGAGCAAAAGGTCTGTTATTATGAGCATAAAGATGGTAAGGTTTCTTTTGTGGTGAATGACAGAGAAAAGTTTTATAAGCATGTGCTTAAAGATTTAGGGACAGAGCTCTCACTCCCTTTGTTTAACTGGCTTTACAAAGGCTCGGATTTTGGGGCTTTGCATGAGCAGTTTGGGGATATGTATGATGGGTATATCAAATATTTGATCAGCATGGTTAGGGTGAGCCAAAAAGAAAAGGCTAGAAAACTGGATGCAATCACTCTTAAAAAAATGGAAGAGCAAGCTGAGAAAGACACTAAGGCAGCGTTTCAAAAGAGGAGCAGTGGGGAGCTTGAAAGCCATACCGATAGCCCTGAATTTATAAGCTCTTCTAAGAGGACACAGAACGCTTCTAATTCGGATCTAGATTCTACGACCAATACTAACACGCTCAAAGAAACAGCTTCAAAAGAGCCAGAGGTTTCTTCAAAAAAAGAGAAAAAACCTAAGAAAAAACGCCGCCTTTCAAAGAAAGAAAGGCAACAACAAGCCTTGCAACAAGAGTTTGAAAAACAAATTAGCGACTCTAGTAAGTCTGAAAAATAGTAAAATAGCCCTAGCTTACTTTTTTGAGTAGGGGGGCTTTAATAAGTCTCTTAAGTACTCCTTTTTAGGCTTTATATTTGGGCTTTTAGCTCCCTATCACTCTATCCTAGTGTTTAAGGCTATCTTTTTAAAAACCACCGCTTTTTTAAAATCTTTAGACTTTAAGCTTTTTGGCTTTTTTTGTGGTAACGATTGGTAACGATTAGCTTAAGGTTTTGTTGCGCAAAAATCTTTGAAATATAGCGATTGACAGAGTTAAACATAACCTCAGACATTCCAACGCATTTTATGAAAGCGTGTAAAAATTTTTGATTTTATTTTAATGGAATATTAGTAATCAAATTTAAAAAATACCTTTGAGTATTTTTACAATCAAAATAAAAAATCTTGTGTAAGCAAGCGATCGTTTTTCATGATGCGCTCTTAGGGGATTTTAAAAAAGGGGGTTGTAGGGGAATGATTTCAAAATGCCCTATTCTCTTATGAGTTTAAATAAACTTAATGAGTTTTATTATTAAATGGAATTTAAAAACGATGAAACAAAATTTTAAAACCCTATGCTTAAAAATTTTTGAAGAATATTAAAGTTGGATAGGGCTTATTTGTGTTTGTTAAAAACAAAGCCTTTTTTACGAACTTAAAGCCCTAAAAGTTGAGAGCTATCCCTTAGCATTTTAAGGTTTTGGCTAACCCCCCTAACGAGGTCTCTTTGTATTTTTCATTCATGTCTTTCCCGGTCGCATACATCGTAGCGATCACTTCATCTAGGCTCACTTTAGGCTTGTATTCATCTTCTAAAGCCAGTTTAGAAGCGCTGATCGCTTTAATCGCTCCTAAAACATTGCGTTCAATGCAAGGGATTTGCACCAAGCCCCCCACCGGATCGCATGTCAATCCTAAATGGTGTTCCATAGCGATTTCACTAGCGATTAAAACCTGTTGCGTGGTCGCTTGGCACAAATAGGCTAACCCCCCCGCAGCCATAGAGCTTGCCACGCCAATTTCAGCCTGACACCCCGCTTCTGCGCCGCTCAAGGAAGCGTTTTTCTTGTAAAGATAGCCAATCGCCGCGCTGGTGAGTAAAAAATCATTAATAGCCTTTTGCGATAAATTTTCAAACAAATGGTTTTTAGCGTATAAAAGCACGCTTGGCACCACCGCGCACGCCCCATTAGTTGGGGCGGTTACCACCTTGCCTCCACTAGCGTTTTCTTCAGCAATGGCGCGAGCGTAAAGCGAAATGTAATCAATCAACGCTAAGGGGTCTTTCCCGCTTGTGGGGTGTTTTTCTAAGCGCGTTTTAATGCTTGGGGCTAATCGTGTTACTTTCAAAGAACCAGGCAGATACCTTTCTTTAGAATTAGCCCCATTATGATAACACTCAAGCATCGCACGATAAATTTTAGCCATCGTTGCATCAGGGCAGTTTTTCAGGGCATTTTCTCTCAAACGCACGATTTCAGCGATGCTTTTTTGGTGTTTTTGGCATAATTCTAGCAATTCTTTAGCACTTGAAAAATCATAGGCAATGCTTTCATTCCCGCCCTCTTCAGACAAGTTGTCTAATTCTTTTTCAGTATAAACAAACCCTCCACCGACAGAATAGTAAGTCTCTTCCTTTAAAATCTCATTTTTAGTGTTAAAAGCTTTTAGAATGAGAGCGTTTTGGTGTCTGGCTAAAGGTTTGTTGTCAAAAATCAAATCTTTAGGATAATCAAAAGGAATGCAATGCTGGTTAGCGAGTTTTAAAACTTTGTTTTCAAACACCTCATGCAATAAGGCTTTTTTGGTTGTTACCTCTAATTCGTTAGCATAAATGCCATGCAAGCCAATTAAAACCGCCTCATCGCTCAAATGCCCTTTACCGGTCAAGGCTAATGAGCCATGCAAGGTGATTTGAACGCGTTCAACCTGCTCTAAAATGCCTTTTAACAACCCGCAAAATCTCGCTCCCGCTTCCATAGGCCCTATAGTGTGTGAAGAGCTAGGCCCCACGCCGATTTTAAAAATGGATAAAATAGAAAAACTAGCCATTAAAATAGTCCTAAAAACACGCTCAAAGCCGTCAAGCTCCCAAAGACAAACACAAAAATATCCACTTTGAAGTTTCTAAAACGCTTCAAACTAGAAACGCTATAAAAAGCTATCATGGGCATCACAAACAGAATGAGCGCGATAATGGGGCCGCCTAAATTTTCAATAAAATCCAAGATATTGGGGTTAATATAAGCCACCAGCGTGATAGTCAGCCATAAAAAAATCGTTACGCTAATACTCAAGGTTTTAGAAGCTTTTTCCAATTTTAAACTTTGGATAATAATGCCTTCTAAACCTTCCTTAGCCCCATAATAATGCCCAAAAAAAGATGAAAAAATTGCTAAAAAAGCCACCACAGGCCCCGCATAGTTGATTAAAGGGTTGTTTAAAGTGTTAGCCAAATAGCTTAAAATGGGGATATTTTGTTCCCTTGCTTTCACAAAATCATCAGCATTCAAGCACATGACGCACGAAAACACAAAAAACATCACAAACCCTAAAAGCATCAGCGATGTCCCTAATTCAATTTGATTGAGTTTATACTCTTTGAAAGCGCCGTATTCTTTTCCCACGTTTTGAGTGAAGGTTGAAATAATGGGGCTATGGTCGAATGAAAACACAAGCACCGGTAAGGTTAGCCAAATCGCTAACACAAATTCTTTGAAACTCGGCACCACAAAAAGATTACCACCTTGCCAATAAGGGATAAGATATAAAGAAAAAAGCAATAAAATCAAGCATAAAGGATACACTAAAGCGTTACAAATGCGCGTAACAATCGTAGCGTTAAAAACCATCACCAACATCATTAAAGAGACTAATACCACAGCCAGTAAGCCCCGATGAAAAGGCACTAAATGCAACTGGTTAGTGAAAAAATGATCAAACACATTAGTGATACCCACCCCATAAACCAAACAAATAGGATAAATCGCCAAGAAATAAAGCAAAGTGATAAGAAAACCCCATTGAGTGCCAAAATGAGAGCGAACGACCATGGTAATGTCTTCTTGATCTTTAGATCCTATGAAATAAGCTAAAGCCCTATGCCCTAGATAAGTTAAAGGGAAGATAATCGCGCTCATCACCACAATAGCCCATACCCCATGCCCACCGGCTCTAATAGGCAAAAATAAAATCCCAGCCCCCACCGCCGTGCCAAATAAGGACACCATCCAACGCAAATCAAACAAATTGAGTTTTTTAGGATCTCTTAGAACCGCTTTTTCTTGTGCCATGCTATTAAACCGCCCTTGTATCGTGTTAAAGAGCTCTCATTGTAGCATAAAGCTTTTTATGATTGGGGTTTTTTGAGATTAAGGGGTGGTTTTTAGCGCGCATTTATTTTCTAAAATCCACGATTTAACCCGCACAAGCTATAATAACGCTTAAAAAAAGATTAATAAAGGATTGTATAAATGTCAAACACAACTTGGTCGCCCGCTTCATGGCATTCTTTTAAGATAGAGCAACACCCCACTTACAAAGACAAGCAAGAATTAGAAAGGGTCAAAAAAGAATTGCACTCCTACCCTCCTTTAGTGTTTGCTGGCGAAGCGAGGAACTTGCAAGAGCGTTTAGCCCAAGTCATTGACAATAAGGCGTTTTTGTTGCAAGGGGGCGATTGCGCAGAGTCGTTTTCTCAATTTAGTGCTAACCGGATTAGAGACATGTTTAAAGTGGTGATGCAAATGGCGATTGTCTTAACTTTTGCTGGCTCTATACCGATCGTGAAAGTGGGGCGCATTGCCGGGCAATTTGCCAAGCCTCGCTCTAATGCGACTGAAATACTGGATGATGAAGAAGTGCTAAGCTATAGGGGGGATATTATCAATGGGATTTCCAAAAAAGAAAGAGAGCCAAAGCCTGAAAGAATGCTTAAAGCCTACCATCAAAGCGTAGCGACTTTAAACCTTATCAGAGCTTTTGCCCAAGGCGGGTTAGCCAATTTGGAACAAGTGCATCGTTTCAATTTGGATTTTGTCAAAAACAACGATTTTGGGCAAAAATACCAGCAAATCGCTGACCGGATCACGCAAGCTTTAGGGTTTATGCGAGCGTGCGGGGTGGAGATAGAAAAAACGCCTATTCTTAGGGAAGTGGAATTTTACACCAGCCACGAAGCGTTACTGCTCCATTATGAAGAGCCTTTGGTGCGTAAGGATAGTTTGACTAACCAGTTTTATGATTGCTCCGCACACATGTTGTGGATTGGCGAAAGGACAAGAGATCCTAAGGGCGCGCATGTGGAGTTTTTAAGGGGGGTTTGTAACCCTATTGGCGTGAAAATTGGGCCTAATGCGAGCGTGAGCGAAGTGTTAGAATTGTGCGATGTTTTAAACCCGCGCAACATTAAGGGGCGTTTGAATTTGATCGTGCGCATGGGTTCTAAGATGATTAAAGAGCGTTTGCCTAAACTTTTACAAGGGGTGTTGGAAGAAAAACGCCACATTTTATGGAGCATTGATCCCATGCATGGCAACACGGTTAAAACCAGCTTGGGGGTTAAAACAAGGGCTTTTGATAGCGTGTTAGATGAAGTGAAAAGTTTTTTTGAAATCCATAGGGCTGAAGGGAGTTTGGCTTCAGGGGTTCATTTGGAAATGACAGGTGAGAATGTTACAGAATGTATCGGTGGCTCGCAAGCGATCACCGAAGAGGGTTTGAGCTGCCATTACTACACGCAATGCGATCCAAGACTAAACGCCACCCAAGCCCTAGAACTCGCTTTCTTAATCGCTGACATGCTCAAAAAACAACGATCTTGATTGAAATCAAGATAATAAGAGGCTTTAGTCAAGCGATCGTTTCTTGTAATGCGTTCTATAGGGGGATTTAGTTGGGGGTTGTAGGGGGGGGAGTTATTTCAAAATACCCCAGTTATCCCCTTAAGAGAATGAGTTTTGTGTAAAATAAAGTTTTAAAAATTAAAGGATAATAAGGTTAAATAAGGTTTTGAGTGCCGACATTTGATGAAAACAGAGCCAAATATTAATCTATCTTTAACTCTTTTACTTTATAATTATCATTAGCATTTTAATATTCAAAGGAGCTTGAAATGAGAATTTCTCTTTTAGCTGTAATTTTAGCGTTATTGTTTGTGGCTTGCCACGAAACTAAAAAACAAATCTTACAAAACGAAGCCGATAGCACCCCTTCAGAAAAAACCATTTGGCAACCTGAACAAAAATAAAAAATTGTAAAAATACTCAAAAGCATTTTTTAAAATAAACACAATCAAAAAGCTAACGAGTGGCGGTTTCTTGTGATGCGATCTTAGGGTTGTAGGGGAATGATTTCAAAACACCCCCTATCCCTTATGAGTTTTATTATAAAACTAAAACAAAATTTAAAACAACAAGTTTTTAAAAGTGAGAGAATGGCTAAAAAATCTCAAATTAAAACGGGCGAAAGTTAGAAAGTTAAACTACAAACTCTCTAAAACTTTTTGAGCATGGCCTTTCGCTTTGACATTGTAGAAGCATTTTTCTAAAACGCCTTGCGTGTTGATAATGAAAGTGGAGCGGATAATCCCCAAATGCTCTTTCCCATAAAGCATGCGTTTGCCATAAGCTTTGTAAAGATTGGCGGCTTTTTTATCTTCATCGCAGAGCAAAATCACATTCAAAGAGCATTGGCTGATAAATTTTTGATGCGATTGCGCGTTATCAGGGCTTACGCCTACGACAACAGCGTTTTTCTTTTCAAATTCACTAAACAGAGCACTAAAGTCTTTGGCTTCTAAGGTGCATCCGGGGGTGTTGTCTTTAGGGTAGAAATACAGCACCACTTTTTTATGGAGCAAATCTTTTAAAGAAATCTCTACGCCATCGCTGTTTTTCAACCTGAAATCAGGGGCTAATTGCCCTACTTCTAATTTTTCCATTCTTGTCCTTTAATAGAGAATGATAGCGACTTTTTGAGGCCCATGCACCCCAAAAACGGTTTTTAATTCAATGTCGGCTGTCCGGCTAGGCCCGCCAATAAGGAGCATGTTCGTGGGTAATGCACCGTTTTGGCCTTGATTTTTTAAAGCTTGCACGCCTTCGCTTAAATTGCGCACAATGGATTCTTTTTTCAATAAGATGATGCAATTAAGGGTGATGAGTGAAAGCAATCGCGGGCTTGCATGCGAAGAAACCGCCCCAATCATGCCCAAGCTTGAAATCCCACAAACCCCATGCAATAAAGCCGTATCAATCTCAAACAACTCTTCACGCATCGCTTCAATTTCTTTATCATAGGGCTGTAAAGTGAAATCCTTAAACGCTTCAAAATTCAAATTTAAATCTGTAGAGTGTAAGACTTTTTTGCTTTGAAAATTTTCTAAAGCTTTTAAGATTGCTTGCTCTAAATTTTCTTTAGCACTTTCAATGACTTCAGCTTTATTCAACACCTGGAAATGCTTGTATTCTTCCACCAAGTCTTCAAACTCCACTTTAATGATATTTCTATAAACAGGGTTTGCTCCCTGAATGGCGTGTTTGGCTCTGGCTTCTTTAATGCGCTTTAAAATAAGCTCTTTACTCATAAATCACCCCTTCTAAGTGTTGGACTTTGGCATGCAAGCTCGTGTCCATATTGGGTAAGGTCCTAACACTCGCCCACTCTTTGACTAAAGGCAGTATGGGGGCTAAAAGCTTGCCTAAAGGCGAGAAAAATTGAGCTATTTTCAATTGGAAACGCCACTTAGCCCCATCGCTTGCCATTTTGGCAAACATTTTCATAGAGAATTTTTCCATCCCGCTGTGTTGGGTGCTTTTAGCCCCCTTGACCACGCCTCTGCCCTCGCCCACTTTATCTGATCGTAAATCCCTAATGAGTTCGGCTAAAGGGATTTCTACGGGGCAAACTTCAGTGCAACGCCCGCAAAGACTGCACAAATTAGGGATATGCCCGTAATTATTCAAGCCAAAGAGTTGGGGGGATACCACCACGCCTATAGGGCCAGGATAAGTGGAAAGATAAGCATGCCCACCGATTTTATCATACACAGGGCAGTGGTTCAAACAAGTCCCGCAACGGATGCATGAAAGAGCGCGGTAATACTTTTCATCAGCCAAAATATTAGAGCGGTTGTTGTCTAATAAAATGATGTGGGCTTCTTTAGGGCCGTCTAAATCGCCCTCTTTTCTGGGGCCTGTGATAATGTTTTGATAGCAAGTGATAGGCACACCCACAGCACTTGGGGCGAGCAAATTGTTTAAAATCGCCGCATCATCAAAGCTTTCTACTAATTTTTCAATCCCACAAATTGCGACATGCACATCGCATGCGGTGGTGCTCATTCTCCCATTACCCTCATTTTCCACTAACCAGATCGCTCCTTCGTTAGCGATAGCAAAATTAACCCCACTAATCCCCATTTTAAAGCTTTCAAATTCTTTGCGCATGTGTTTTCTGGCGATCGCATTAAGCTTTTCAGGCTCTTCTTCATAAGCGGCGTTGAGTTTTTCTTCAAAAATCTTACCGATTTGCTTGCGGTTTTTATGGATGGCTGGCACGACAATATGCACAGGGTGTTCATTAATGAGCTGGATAATCAATTCGCCCAAATCCGTTTCTTGCGCTTGAATGCCCTTTTCTTTCAAGTAATGGTTCAAGCCAATTTCTTCGCTCGCCATGGATTTTTGCTTTAAAATGCGCTTGATATTCTTTTCTTTAGTGAGGTTGTAAATGATTTCATTAGCTTCATCGCCGTCTTTAGCGTAATGGATTTTAAAGCCGTTTTGAGTGGCGTTTTTTTCAAACAATTCCAAATATTCATCAAGCCTGGATAGAATTTTAAGCTTGACTTCTTTGCCTAATTCCCTTAAATTTTCCCATTCGCTGTAACGATTTTTAATCAGATTCTTACGATTAGCCCTTAAGGTATCCATTGCAGAACGCAAATTTTCCCTTAATTGCATATCGCCTAATTGGTCGGTGATGATTTCTTCGTATTCTTGGTCGCTATGATATTTTTCCATGATCATTCCTTAAAACAATTCTTTAATGTTAAAGCCCAAGCCTTGAGGCTAAAAAGTCATAAAAATGCATGGGTTTTGTCAAAGAGCCCATTTTTTGCATAGCGGTGCTGATATTCATCAAACACCCCGCATCCGCTGAAACAATCACATCCACATGACGGCTCTCTATGTCTTTAATCTTTTCTTTGACCATAACCGCTGAAATTTCAGGCTCTTTAACCGAAAAAGTCCCCCCAAACCCGCAGCATTCTTCTTCTTTTTCCAATTCAATGAGTTCCACATTTTTAAGCTGTCTGATGAGATTTTTCGCCGAGTCAATCACTTTAGCCACCCTTAAGGCATGGCAATTAGAATGCCATGTGATTTTAAGGGGTTCGCCCTTATCTTCATACTTGACTTGCAATTTCTTATCCAAAAATTCGCTCAATTCATACACCCTAGAGCAAAAATCTTTAACCATGTTGAATTCCGCATGCCCTTCAAACAATTCCAAATAATCATGCCGCATCATTCCTGTGCATGAACCGCTAGGCAAAATAATAGGGTAGTCGTTATTGGAATAAAGTTTGATATTGTATAAAACGACTTTTTTTGTTTCTTCATAATACCCTGAGTTGTAGCTTGGCTGGCCGCAACATGTCTGGTCTTTTTTAAAAACCACTTCCAAATTTTCCTTACGGAGTAATTTGATAGCGTTAAGCGATGCGTTGCTGTATATGGCTGCTCCTAGACAAGTAGCAAAGAAATTGACTTTCAAAGAAGGCTCCTTAAATTCCAAATTAAGAGTTTCAAACACAATATAATACTCAAAATTGGTAAGAAATTGGTAAGATTGTAACCACAAGTTGATAAACCCACTCGCTCAAACATTGTTACTAAAATAAACCACAAACCCATTAAATTTGACTTAATATTAAATGCTACTTAAAATTAGTTTTTTCTTTTAAGTAAGATAAAAAAATACTTTTAATTATTCAAGGAAAATTTATGGAATTTTATCAAGTCTATGACCCATTAGGCCATATTTGGCTGAGCGCTTTAGTCGCACTTTCGCCTATTGCGCTCTTTTTTATTTCTCTTATTGTCTTTAAACTTAAAGGGTATAGCGCTGGGTTTTTAAGCTTAGTGCTTTCAATCATTATTGCGTTATTTGTGTATAAAATGCCTGCTCAAATGGTGAGCGCGAGTTTTTTCTATGGCTTTCTTTATGGCTTGTGGCCAATCGCTTGGATTGTGATCGCTGCGATTTTTCTTTACAACCTTTCAGTGAAATCCGGGTATTTTGAGATTTTAAAAGAAAGCATTTTAACCCTAACGCCGGATCACCGCATTTTAGTGATTTTGATTGGCTTTTGTTTTGGCTCGTTTTTAGAAGGAGCGATCGGCTTTGGAGGCCCGGTAGCGATCACAGCGGCGATTTTAGTCGGCCTTGGGCTAAACCCCTTATACGCTGCTGGATTGTGCCTGATCGCTAACACCGCTCCTGTAGCTTTTGGCGCGGTGGGTATCCCTATTACGGCAATGGCTAGCGTGGTGGGTATCCCTGAATTAGAGATTTCTCAAATGGTGGGCAGGGTGTTACCCATTTTTTCCATTGGTATTCCTTTTTTCATCGTGTTTTTAATGGATGGTTTTAGAGGGATTAGAGAGACTTTTCCTGCAGTGGCTGTTACCGGGTTTAGTTTCGCTATCGCGCAATTTTTAAGCTCTAATTATCTAGGGCCGCAACTCCCGGATATTATTTCAGCTTTGGTGTCATTGATCGCTACCACTTTGTTTTTAAAATTCTGGCAGCCCAAGCGCATTTTTACCAGCAATGGCAAAGAGCCCGCAATCAGCACAGAAAAACACCATATTTGTAAGGTGATTGTAGCGTGGATGCCTTTTGTATTGCTCACTATTACGATTATCATATGGACGCAACCCTGGTTTAAAGCGCTCTTTAAAGAAGGCGGGGCTTTGGCGTTTTCTAGCTTTGCGTTTGAATTTGATTCTATCAGTCAAAAGGTTTTTAAAACCGTTCCCATTGTTACTGAAGCGACCAATTTTCCTGTCGTGTTCAAATTCCCTTTGATTTTAACGACAGGCACTTCCATTTTTGTAGCCGCTCTTTTAAGCGTGTTTTTGTTGCGCGTGAAAATCAGCGATGCGATAGGGGTGTTTGGGGCCACTTTAAAAGAAATGCGTTTACCGATTTTAACCATTGGCGTGGTTTTAGCGTTTGCGTATGTGGCTAATTATAGTGGCATGAGCGCCACGCTCGCTTTAGCGTTAGCGGATACTGGGCATGTTTTCACTTTCTTTTCGCCTGTTGTAGGCTGGCTTGGGGTGTTTTTAACCGGAAGCGATACGAGTTCTAATCTTTTATTTGGCTCTTTGCAAATGCTCATCGCTACACAGCTTGGCTTGCCTGAAGTGCTTTTCTTAGCGGCAAACACTTCAGGGGGTGTTGTGGGTAAAATGATAAGCCCTCAAAGTATCGCTATCGCTTGCGCAGCGGTGGGGTTAGTGGGGAAAGAGAGCGAATTGTTCAGATTTACGGTAAAATACTCCATCGCTTTAGCGATCATTATGGGGATTGTCTTCACTCTTATTGCTTATGTCTTCCCCTTTATTATTCCAATTACTCCTACTTAATGGAGGGGGTTTAGGGGAGTAAGAGAATATTTTTTAAAGGGATTTTTAGTGTCAGAATTTCATCAAGTTTATGACCCTTTGGGTAATATTTGGTTGAGCGCTCTTGTAGCCTTATTGCCGATTTTGTTATTTTTCTTATCCTTAATGGTTTTTAAACTCAAAGGTTATGCAGCGGCCTTTTTGAGCGTGGCCTTATCAGCCATTATTGCGGTTTTAGTGTATAAAATGTCTGTTAGCATGGTGGGTTCAAGCTTTCTTTATGGCTTCCTCTATGGCTTATGGCCGATCGCTTGGATTATTATTGCGGCGATTTTTTTATACAAACTCAGCGTTAAATCCGGCTATTTTGAAATTTTAAAAGAAAGCGTCCAGTCCATCACTTTAGATCACAGGATTTTAGTGATTTTGATTGGCTTTTGTTTTGGATCGTTTTTAGAAGGAGCGATCGGCTTTGGAGGGCCTATTGCTATAACAGCAGCGATTTTAGTGGGCTTAGGGTTAAGCCCTTTATATTCTGCCGGATTGTGCCTAATCGCTAACACCGCTCCTGTAGCTTTTGGTGCGGTGGGTATCCCTATAAGCGCGATGGCGAGCGCAGTAGGGGTGCCAGCGATTCTAATTTCAGCCATGACGGGTAAAATCCTCTTTTTTGTGAGCTTGTTAGTGCCGTTTTTCATTGTGTTTTTAATGGATGGCTTTAAGGGGATTAAAGAAACTTTTCCGGCCGTTTTTATTGCGGCTTTTTCTTTCGCTGGCGCGCAATTTTTAAGCTCTAATTATTTGGGGCCAGAATTGCCGGGTATTATTTCAGCCCTTGTTTCACTGGTTGCAACGGCGCTCTTTTTGAAATTTTGGCAGCCTAAAGTCATTTTTAGAAGCGACGGCAAAGCGGCTTCATTCACTAAGAGTAACCATCATATCTGTAAGATTTATGTCGCTTGGTCTCCTTTTGTGATTTTGGTTTTAGTGATTGTGCTATGGATACAGCCTTTTTTTAAGGCTTTATTTGAAAAAGACGGCTTGTTAGCTTTTTCTAATTTTTATTTTGAATTCAATAACATCAGTAACCACATCTTTAAAAGCCCGCCTTTTGTAGAAGCCAATCAAAGCGTGAGTTTTCCGGTGGTGTTTAAATTTCTCTTAATCAACACGGTTGGCACTTCCATTTTTTTGGCCGCTCTTGTTAGCATGCTCGTTTTAAGGGTGCGAGTGAGCGATGCAGTGAGCGTTTTTGGCGAGACTTTAAAAGAAATGCGTTACCCCATTCTCACCATTGGTTTAGTCTTAAGCTTTGCCTATGTGTCTAATTACAGCGGGATTTCTTCCACTCTAGCCTTAGCGCTCACCCATACGGGTCTGGCTTTCACCTTTTTCTCGCCCTTGATCGGATGGGTAGGCGTGTTTTTAACCGGAAGCGATACGAGTTCCAATCTTTTATTTGGCTCTTTACAGCAACTCACCGCCCAACGATTGCACCTCCCTGAGGTTTTAACCCTAACGGCTAATACCGTGGGTGGCACTTTGGGCAAAATGATAAGCCCTCAAAGCATCGCTATCGCTTGCGCGGCGGTGGGGTTAGCCGGGAAAGAGAGCGATTTGTTCAAATTCACGGTTAAATACTCCCTTATTTTTGTAGCGATCATGGGAGTCGTGATCAGCACGATTGCGTATTTGATCCCTGAAGTGGTGCCTGCGATAAAGTAGGGCCATTTTAGATTTGGCAGGGTTTAACCCCCAAATAAATTTTTTTGTTTTAAAAAATGCAAGATTTTAAGCGTCATAGAGCTTATGGGTAAGGTTTCTAAGTCTTTAAGGCTATAAAAACGAACAGGGTTTTTTAGATCCTTTATTACAGCTGAATAGAGGTTTAAATTGAGTTTGAATTTGGTGTGGCTGTGTTTGATCGCCCCTAAAAAAGGGAGCTTGTATTCTAAATTTTCTTTGAGACTAGGGAAATGGTGCATCCCAAAATAGAGTTTTTGCTCTATTTTTTCTAAAGCGATTTGGTTATTTTGGATCACAACGCCCAAGTAACGCTCTTCTTGAATGATCTCTTGTTTTTTCTTAAGCGTGTGTTTTTCTGGGTTATTTTTACCTAAACAATAAGGGTTTAAAGGGCAAATCGCGCATTTGGGTTTAGGGGAGCAGATTAAAGCCCCTAGATCAATTAGGGCTTGGTTATGATTAAAGCTTTCATTAAGATTGAGAAAGCCATTCGCTTTAATTTGTAAGTCTTTAGCCGTGATATTAGGATCCAAACCAAAAAGCCTTAAAAGCACTCGTTTAATATTCGCATCCACGCATGCGCTCTTTTCTCTAAAGCCAAAACATAAAATCGCATTAGCCGTGTATGCACCAATCCCAGGGAGTTTCAATAGGCTTTGATAGTCATTGGGTAGCTGTGAGTTATGTTCTTTCACGCAAATTTCAGCGCTTTTTTTTAAATTTTTAGCCCTTGAATAATAGCCAAGCCCTCGCCAGAGCAATAAAACCTCCTCTAATTGAGCGTCCGCTAAGTCTTTTAAAGTGGGGAAAGCTTCTAAAAAGGGAGAATAAAAACGCTCAACCACCGTGTTGATTTGGGTTTGTTGGCTCATCACTTCGCTGATATAGACTTCATAAGGAGCGTTAATGCCCTTTAAATTCCTAAAAGGTAAATCCTTTCGCCCACATTCTTCATACCATTTTAAAAGGGCGTTGTGTAAATTTTCCAGCTACAACCACCTAAAAGCGATGAATTTGACCCAAGGCACACACACGCTTAAAAACACGATCAAATACACTATACCAAAAATAAACCCCCATTTCCAAAAATCCTTGCTTGGAATATACCCGCTCCCGTAATAAATGGTGGATGGGCCTGTGCCATAGGGCGTTAAAATCCCCATAATCCCTAAAGAAAGTATTAAAAACAAGCTCAATTCTTGCAAATTGACCCCTTGAAGGTGCGAACCAATCCCTACAAAAAGCGCGAATAACGCGCTCACATGAGCGGTGATGCTTGCAAAAAAATAATGCGACAGATAAAAGAGGGCTACAATAAACAATACCGCTATTAACGGATCCAAGTGAGCATGCTCTAAAAAATTTTTAGCCGCATTGCCTATAAAATTTAAAAACCCTACATTTTTAAGCCCGCCAGCCATCGTGAGCAGCGATCCAAGTAGTAAAAAAATATTGAACGCGCTCTTGTTTTTAATGATGTCTTCATAGCTTACAATCTTGCAAAAAGCCATTAAAACCATGACAATCAAAGCCGTCGCGCTCGCATGCAAGCCTAAAGGTTTGCCAAAAATCCAACCCAATAAAGCCAATAAAGTGAGGCTGAGCATTAAAATTTCTTTTAAAGAAAACCTCCCCATGCCCTCTAATTCCTTTTTGGCCCACAAACTCACTTCCTTTGAGCCTTTTAAGGTGGGTTTGCAGGTTTTATACGCTAATAAAGGCGCAAGCAAGATCAAAACCACCCCACAGGGCAAGAACGCTAAAAACCACGAAAACCATGAGATTTCATTCACCCCCATTTTGGTAGCGATCTCCATTGCTAGGGGGTTAGGAGCGAGCGCGGTTAAAAACATGGACGAAGTGATGCAAGTTGAAGCCAAAGCGACCCACATCAAATACGCACCGATTTTGTCAGGGTTATTATTGGGAGTAGATCCCATTAAAGGCGGGATAGAAGAAACGATGGGATAGAGTATACCCCCACTTCTAGCGGAATTGCTAGGGATAAAGGGGGCTAGACATAATTCGCTCAAACCAATCGCATAGCCTAAACCTAAAGGGGTTTGCCCTAAAAACCTAATCAATAAAAGAGCGATCCGTTTCCCTAACAAGCTTTTTTCATACCCTAAACCCAAAATAAAAGCGACAAACACAAGCCACACCGTTTTATTCGCATACCCGCTCAAACCCCACGAAATAGCTTTATTAGCGCTCGCTACTTCATCGCTCGCTCCAATTTTTAACGCCACGCACAACACTAACGCGCTCAGCGCTATCAAACCTGATGGCACCGGCTCTAAAACTAGCCCTATAATCATGCCCATGAAAATACAAAAATAAAGCCATGCGTTAGGGCTTAACCCATCCGGTGCGCCTAAAAAATACAATAGCGTTGCGATAAAAAAAGGGGCAAGAATGGTGAGGATTTGTTTAGTCATGTTTAACCTTTAGCCAAAGATAGTAGCAATTTGGCTTAAAAATGCCATTCAAATGGGATTAAGTTATTACAATATTACAGAAAAAGATTAAAAATTAAGCTTTTTGAAAAAGATAAAATTTTATAATTATGTTTATCTTTGTTGAATTTACTACAAATAGGAGTATTGCATGCAAGAAAATGTGCCTTTGAGTTATGATTATTCTATTAGCAAATTGTTTCTTTATGCGATGGTTGGCTTTGGGATAATAGGCATGTTGATAGGGATCGTGTTAGCCTTTGAATTGTCTTTCCCTAACTTGAATTACATCGCAGGGGAGTATGGTATTTTTGGCCGCTTGCGCCCCTTACACACGAATGCGGTGATCTATGGTTTCACTCTTGGGGGGATTTGGGCGAGTTGGTATTATATCGGTCAAAGGGTGCTTAAAATCACTTATTACCAACACCCCTTTTTGAAAATTGTAGGGTTATTGCATTTTTGGCTCTGGATTATTCTTTTAATTCTAGGGGTTATTAGCTTGTTTGCTGGTCTTACTCAATCTAAAGAATACGCTGAATTGATGTGGCCTTTAGATATTATTGTGGTTGTGGCATGGGTGCTATGGGGGGTTAATATGTTTGGGAGCATGAGCGTTAGGAGGGAAAATACCATTTATGTGTCTTTATGGTATTACATCGCTACTTATGTGGGTATAGCGGTGATGTATATCTTCAATAACCTTTCTATCCCCACCTATTTTGTCGCTGATATGGGGAGTGTTTGGCATTCTATTTCTATGTATTCAGGCAGTAATGATGCGCTCATTCAATGGTGGTGGGGGCATAATGCGGTCGCTTTTGTCTTTACGAGTGGGGTGATTGGCACGATTTATTATTTCTTGCCTAAAGAGAGCGGCCAGCCTATTTTTTCTTACAAACTCACTTTGTTTTCTTTTTGGAGCTTGATGTTTGTTTATATTTGGGCGGGCGGACACCACTTGATTTATTCCACCGTGCCTGATTGGGTGCAAACCCTTTCTAGCGTGTTTTCCGTGGTGTTGATCTTGCCTTCGTGGGGGACAGCTATTAACATGCTTTTAACGATGAGGGGCCAATGGCACCAGCTCAAAGAAAGCCCTTTGATTAAATTCTTAGTTTTAGCTTCAACTTTCTACATGCTTTCCACTTTAGAAGGCTCTATTCAAGCCATTAAGAGCGTGAACGCATTAGCACACTTCACCGATTGGATTATAGGGCATGTGCATGACGGCGTGCTTGGTTGGGTAGGCTTCACTTTGATTGCGAGCATGTATCACATGACCCCTAGGCTTTTCAAAAGAGAGATTTATTCAGGCAGGCTTGTGGATTTCCAATTTTGGATCATGACTTTAGGGATTGTGCTTTACTTTTCGTCCATGTGGATTGCAGGGATCACGCAAGGGATGATGTGGAGGGATGTGGATCAGTATGGGAATCTCACTTACCAGTTCATTGACACGGTTAAGGTGCTAATCCCTTATTACAATATTAGAGGCGTTGGGGGTCTTATGTATTTTATTGGATTTATTATTTTTGCTTACAATATTTTTATGACCATCACAGCAGGCAAAAAATTAGAGCGTGAGCCCAATTACGCCACGCCTATGTCTAGATAGGGGAGGTTGGAAATGTTTAGTTTTTTAGAGAAGAATCCGTTCTTTTTCACTCTTGCGTTTATTTTTGTGTTTGCGATCGCAGGCTTGGTGGAGATTTTGCCCAACTTTTTTAAATCCGCTCGCCCGATTGAAGGCTTACGGCCTTATACGGTTTTAGAGACAGCAGGGAGGCAAATTTATATCCAAGAAGGTTGCTATCATTGCCATTCCCAGCTTATTCGCCCTTTCCAAGCTGAGGTGGATCGATATGGCGCGTATAGTTTGAGTGGGGAATACGCGTATGACAGGCCATTTTTATGGGGATCTAAAAGGATTGGTCCTGATTTGCACAGGGTGGGGGATTATCGCACAACCGATTGGCATGAAAAGCACATGTTTGATCCTAAAAGCGTTGTGCCGCACAGCATCATGCCCGCCTATAAGCATTTATTCATAAAAAAGAGCGATTTTGACACCGCTTATGCAGAAGCTTTGACGCAAAAAAAGGTTTTTGGCGTGCCTTATGACACAGAAAACGGCGTGAAATTAGGGAGCGTAGAAGAAGCGAAAAAAGCCTATTTAGAAGAAGCTAAAAAAATCACAGCTGATATGAAAGACAAGAGGGTGCTAGACGCCATTCAAAGAGGTGAAGTGTTAGAAATTGTGGCTTTGATCGCTTATTTGAATAGCTTGGGTAATTCCAGGATCAACGCTAATCAAAACGCTAAATAAGGGGTGAATGATGGATTTAGAAAGTTTGAGAGGTTTTGCGTATGCGTTTTTCACTATTCTTTTTACGCTCTTTTTGTACGCTTATATTTTTAGCATGTATAGAAAGCAAAAAAAGGGTGTCGTGGATTATGAGCGATACGGGTATTTAGCGTTAAATGATGCTTTAGAAGATGAGTTGATTGAACCACGCCATAAAGAAGTTCATGATAAGGGCATAAAGGAAAATTGAAATGGATTTTTTAAACGACCATATAAATGTTTTTGGCTTGATTGCAGCGCTTGTGATTTTAGTTTTAACCATCTATGAATCCAGTTCGCTCATTAAAGAAATGCGCGACAGCAAATCTCAAGGTGAGCTTGTAGAAAATGGGCATTTGATTGATGGGATAGGGGAGTTTGCCAATAATGTGCCAGTAGGCTGGATCGCAAGCTTTATGTGCACGATTGTGTGGGCTTTTTGGTATTTTTTCTTTGGGTATCCGCTGAATAGCTTTTCTCAAATCGGGCAATACAACGAAGAGGTTAAAGCGCACAACCAAAAATTTGAAGCCAAATGGAAGCATTTGGGTCAAAAGGAATTGGTGGATATGGGTCAAGGCATCTTTTTAGTCCATTGTTCGCAATGCCATGGCATCACCGCTGAGGGCTTGCATGGGAGCGCTCAAAATCTGGTGCGTTGGGGTAAAGAAGAGGGCATTATGGACACCATTAAGCATGGCTCTAAAGGCATGGATTATCTCGCTGGGGAAATGCCCGCTATGGAATTGGACGAAAAAGACGCTAAAGCGATTGCGAGCTATGTGATGGCAGAAATTTCTAGCGTTAAAAAAACGAAAAACCCTCAACTCATTGATAAGGGCAAGGAGCTGTTTGAAAGCATGGGCTGCACAGGCTGTCATGGCAATGATGGTAAGGGCTTGCAAGAAAATCAAGTGTTTGCGGCCGATTTGACCGCTTACGGCACAGAGAATTTTTTGAGAAATATCTTAACGCATGGCAAAAAGGGCAATATAGGGCATATGCCATCATTCAAGTATAAAAACTTTAGCGATTTGCAAGTTAAAGCGTTAGCCGAATTTATCCAATCGCTAAAACCCTTAGAAGATTAAAGGAAAAGAGATGAAATTTTTAAACGGATTAGCAGGGAATTTACTGATTGTGGTTATTTTATTGTGTGTGGCCGTTTTTTTTACGCTCAAAGCGATCCATATCCAAAAAGAGCAAGCCACCAATTATTACCGCTATAAGGATATTAACGCTTTAGAGACAAAAAACACCCAAAACCGGGCTAACTATGAATTAGTCAATCAAGGGAGTAAAAAATGAAATTCACGACTTTAGAAAAAATCTTAGCCTTAATGGTAGTAGCGACCATTTTAATGACGATTGTTATTTCTTTTGTGCCTAACTTGTTTTTGTTTAGCACATGAGGATCTTATGGCTTGTAATAGTCTTTGTTTGTTGTTTGGGGGCTGATGATTATGTTTTTAATAATTCTAAAGGGCGTTTGGTAGAAAAAAGCGTTGCGTTTGTAGAGGGCGTTTCTAAAGAGCTTTATCTTAAAACAGGCGTGCGTTTTGCGATTGATATGACGGATTTTGAAAAAAATCCTATCGCTTTGGCACTCAAAAAGGAACGCCAAAAGTATCAAGAGGGCTTTTTAAAACAGCTCAAACCCCCTTTTGTGGTATTCTTTTTTTACCATGACGCTCAAAAAATAGAATTAGTGGCTAACCCTAAAGATTTGTTAGACACTGATAAAATCTTTTTTGAAAAAATCGCTCCCTTACTCCCTACAAACCCTAAAGAATACACGCCCCAAAGGATTTCAGCCATGCTCATTAATGGCTATTCGGTCGCAGTAGATGCTTTAGCGGAAAAATATCATGTGAATATCACGCAAAATTTTAACGCTCCTAAGGGGGTAACTTTTGTAAAGGTGGTCATTTATATTTTGTTATTGACGCTTTTGGGCGCGTTTTTGGGGCTTTATTTTTTTAAAAAATCTTAAGAGAGAAAATCAATGAAAGAAAAAAATTTTTGGCCTTTAGGGATCATGAGCGTACTCATTCTTGGGCTTGGGATCGTGGTGTTTTTGGTGGTGTTTGCCCTAAAAAATTCGCCTAAAAACGATTTAGTGTATTTTAAGGGTCATAACGAAGTGGATTTAAACTTTAACGCTATGTTTAAAACTTATGAAAACTTTAAATCCAATTATCGTTTTTTAGTGGGTTTAAAACCCCTTACTAAAAGCCCTAAAACCCCCATTTTGCCCTATTTTTCTAAAGGCACGCATGGGGATAAAAAACTCCAAGAAAATCTTTTAAACAACGCTTTGATTTTAGAAAAATCCAACACGCTTTATGTGCAATTGCAACCGCTCAAACCCGCTTTAGATTTGCCAAATATTCAAGTGTATTTAGCGTTTTATCCCAGCAAATCACAGCCCAGATGGCTAGGAACGCTTGATTGTAGAAACGCATGCGAACCTTTAAAATTTGATTTGTCAGAGAGCGACAAAATAGGGCGTTATAAGATCCTTTTTAAATTTGTTTTTAAAAATCAAGAAGAATTGATTTTAGAGCAACTGGCTTTTTTCAAGTAGCGCGTTTAAAAAATGCCTTTAGCGTTTTTTATTGACACTCAATCATTAAAAAGCCTGAATTTTCTATCCAAACGGGTATAATAAGGCTATGGGTTTTTTAAAAGTTTTTAAGCATGATGCCTTGGGGCAATTAGGGAATGTTGTTGTGGGGAATTTTTTAATCACGCTCACTGTTTTAGCGGTTTGTTTTTCCTCTCAAAGCGCTGAAGAAACGACCATGCTCACCCTAAGCTACACGCTCTTTTTTGTCTTGGGGGCGTTTTTACTGATTGCAATCAGTGTGGGAGCGATCAAAAATCTCAACGCGCTTTTTTCTAAAAGGGGGGTTTTAAGCTTTTCTTTACCCGTTAGTTTAGAGTCTTTATTGCTCCCTAAAATCTTGCTCCCCATGGTGTTTTTTATTTTCAGTTTGTTCTGGTTTGTGGCGAGCGTGCGTTTGGGCTATTCTCTTTTTAACGCGCAATCCAGCGTGCTGTTTATCTTGCACACCGCTTTAAAAACCTTTGTGTTAAAACCCACTAAAACCCTAGGTATCGCACTGTTTTTAGGGCTTGTTTTAATGAAATTTTTATTTGTTTTGAGCGTTTTAAACGCTGCTAGGATCAAAAAGGCGCGTTTTTTACTAGGGGGGCTGTTATTCATTTTGGTGGGGGTTGTTTTGGAATTAGCGTTTAATTCGCTACTACCCTTAATGAGCTCTAGTTTAAGCATCAATGAGGGGTTTTATTATTTCTTGCAACAACAAGAATTACAAGAAAATAAATACTATCTTTTATGGGGAGTGGATTTTTTAAAAATCCTTTTATTGTATGGGGTGATCCGTTACTTGCTGATGCATAAACTAGAATTGGATTAAGAAAAGCGGTATTTTAAATATGCATCAGTGAGCAAGCAATCTTTAGTCTTTAACAAGTTAGCGTAAAACCCATGCTGATAGCCCAATTCAAAAAGCTTGTCTATGGCGAGAATTTGAATCTCACTTAAGCGCGTTGAAGTTTCGTTCGCATACAAGCTTAAATAAGTTCGTAAGCGCTCTTTATTGACACGAATGAGCGAGCGTTCTAACAGCATGTCAGAGAGCAAATTTTGGTGTTTTAAAGCGGCTTCAACCGCTTTAATCAAAGCCTTTTTAATCAAAATCGCGCGATACAAAGGGATGGATCGCCTAATCGCCATGCCCCCTAAAGGCAGGGGTAAATCCATTTCAATGAGTTCTTTCCAAACATCCCACAATTCTTTTTCCACTTCTAATTCATTATGAAAATCCAAGATATTTTCATGGATGAGCACGCCCGCATGCACTTTTTCTTCCAAAACCGCTTTTTCAATGTCTAAAAAATTCATGTAAGCGATGCGCGCATGTTTGTAATAGATCTTAAACAAGAGGGCGTTGGTGGTGTGCTCCCCACTTAATGCGACTCTAAAATCTTTTTTCAATTTCACGCCCTTTTTTTTCACTAATTTAGGCCCATAGCCATTCCCAAAGCTTGTCGCTGTGGGGAGCAAAGCGTAATCGTTCGCAATTTTAGGGTATAGCCCAAAGCTGATTGCGCTCACATCATAAGTGTTTTTTAGGGCTTCTTGGTTTAGGGTTTCAATATCAAGGGCAATGTTGTGGAACGTTTTGTTTTTAATGGGGCAATCTATCCAACCAAACTTAATCGCATAATACATGAAAATATCATCAGCATCAGGGCTATGAGCGACACTAATCAAAGTAAAATCCTTTTGTGATAAGGTAAGTCCTTTTATTATAATAGATTTTAGGCTAGGATTTGATAGAATAAACAAATCAAATTCAATAAGGTAATTTAATGGCAATAGATGAAGACAAACAAAAAGCGATTTCTTTAGCGATCAAACAAATTGATAAGGTTTTTGGTAAGGGGGCGTTGGTGCGCCTTGGGGATAAGCAAGTAGAAAAGATTGACGCTATTTCTACAGGCTCGTTAGGGTTGGATCTGGCTTTAGGGATTGGGGGCGTTCCAAAAGGTAGGATCATTGAAATTTATGGGCCAGAGTCAAGCGGGAAGACCACTCTAAGCTTGCACATTATTGCAGAATGCCAAAAAAATGGCGGCGTGTGCGCGTTCATTGACGCTGAACATGCCTTAGACGTGCATTACGCTAAGAGATTGGGCGTGGATACGGAAAATCTACTCGTTTCCCAACCTGATACAGGCGAGCAAGCTTTAGAGATTTTAGAAACGATCACCAGAAGCGGAGGGATTGATTTGGTGGTGGTGGATTCGGTGGCGGCTCTTACGCCTAAAGCGGAGATTGATGGGGATATGGGCGATCAGCATGTGGGCTTGCAAGCAAGGCTTATGAGCCATGCGCTAAGAAAAATCACCGGTGTTTTGCACAAGATGAACACTACTTTAATCTTTATCAATCAAATCAGGATGAAGATTGGCATGATGGGTTATGGGAGTCCAGAGACCACAACCGGAGGTAACGCTTTAAAATTCTATGCGAGCGTTAGGATTGATATTAGAAGAATCGCTTCCCTCAAGCAAAACGAACAGCATATCGGTAACAGGGCTAAAGCCAAAGTGGTTAAAAATAAAGTCGCTCCGCCTTTTAGAGAAGCGGAATTTGACATCATGTTTGGGGAAGGGATTTCTAAAGAGGGCGAAATCATTGACTATGGCGTGAAATTAGACATTGTGGATAAGAGCGGGGCATGGCTTAGCTACCAGGATAAAAAGCTAGGGCAAGGCAGAGAAAACGCTAAAGCCTTACTGAAAGAAGACAAAGCCCTAGCGGATGAAATCACTCTTAAGATTAAAGAGAGCATTGGCTCTAATGAAGAGATCATGCCCTTACCGGATGAGCCTTTAGAAGAAATGGAATAAAAAGGATTTTGATGCTAACCATTAAAGATATTCATGCTTTAGAAGTGATGGATAGTAGGGGCAATCCTACCATTCAAGCCAGCGTGATTTTGAGCGATAACACTAAGGCGAGTGCGATTGTGCCTAGCGGGGCGAGCACTGGTAAAAGAGAAGCGTTAGAGTTAAGGGATAATGACAAAACCCGTTTTTTGGGTAAAGGGGTCTTAAGGGCATGCGAAAATGTCAATAGCGTGATCAAACACCATTTAATAGGGCTTGAAGCGATCAATCAGGCCTTTGTGGATGAGAGGTTAAGGGCTTTAGACGGCACGCCTAATTACGCTAATTTAGGGGCGAACGCTGTTTTGGGCGTTTCTATGGCGTTAGCAAGGGCTAGCGCGAAGGCTTTAAATCTGCCGTTATACCGCTATTTAGGGGGGGCTAACGCTCTGACTTTGCCTGTGCCGATGCTCAATATCATCAACGGCGGATCGCATGCGAATAATTCCATAGACTTCCAAGAATACATGATCATGCCTTTAGGGTTTGAAAGTTTTAAAGAAGCCTTAAGAGCGAGTGCGGAAGTCTATCACACGCTTAAAAAACTTTTAGATGGAAAGAATCAGCTCACAAGCGTGGGCGATGAGGGGGGCTTTGCGCCTAATTTTAACAACAATGTAGAACCCCTTGAAGTCATTTCTCAAGCCATTGAAAAAGCCGGCTATAAATTAGGCGAGGAAATAGCGCTCGCTTTAGATGTGGCGAGCAGTGAGTTAGTGGATGGAAATTTCAATTACCATTTAAAGGGTGAAAATAAGATTTTAGATTCGCATGAATTAGTGGCTTATTACAAAGAATTGGTGGCAAAATACCCGATCGTGTCCATTGAAGATGGTTTGAGCGAAGACGATTGGGAGGGTTGGGCGTTTTTGAGCAAGGAATTAGGGCGTCAAATCCAATTAGTGGGCGATGATTTGTTTGTAACGAACGCAAGCATCTTGCAAAAAGGCATTGAAAAAAACATTGCGAACGCCATTTTGATCAAACCCAATCAAATCGGCACCATTAGTGAGACTTTAGAGACCATAAGATTAGCCAAACACCATGCCTATCAATGCGTGATGAGCCATAGAAGCGGGGAGAGTGAGGACAGCTTTATCGCTGATTTTGCGGTCGCATTGAATACGGGAGAAATCAAAACCGGATCCACCGCAAGGAGTGAAAGGATCGCCAAATACAACCGCCTTTTAGAAATTGAGCATGAATTAAAAGGGGGGATTTATATCGGCAAAGAGTTGTTTAAGCATGGCTAGTGGCCTTTTTGAAAACGATGAAATCAAAGACAACAAAGTGCGAGATTTTTTCTATAGCCATAGCTCCCTTATTGTCTTTTTCCTTTTACTGCTTGGGTTTGGGTATTATTTAGGGAAGTTGCTTTTTGGAGGTTCTTCTTTAGAAGTTTATTTGGATTTAAGAGACAAGCATGAACGATTGCAACAAGAAATCACCGAATTGCAAAGCAAGAATGTGCGCTTGCAAAAGCGTTTGTTTGAATTGAGGGAATTACGGCCTAGAGATTAGATTTAAGGAAATGGTAGTGTTAAAAAAGATGATAGGTTTGGTGGTGGTTTTAAGCGTCTTATTAGCCAGAGATAACCCTTTTGAGCCTGAAATCAATTCCAAGAATTTGCAAGGGGGCTTTAGCGGGATCTATGATGACTACCTCAAAGAAATCCATGTGGATTTGCCCACGAGCGCTAGAATCTTAAAAAAAATCACGCTCACTTACCAGGATATTGATGGCTCTATCCATTCTAAAGTCGTGGGTATTGATAAAAGCATTGATTGGCACTACCCCTTAAAACTTTCCCAACAGACCCTTAATCAAACCCCCTTTGAAAAACGCTACCAGATCCAAGATTTTGATTTTTTAATGGCAAACAACACGATGATTTTGCGTTCCCCTTATAAAATTTTGCGTTCTTTTGTGCTAGTCAATCCTTATAGAATCGTGTTAGACACGCAAAAAGGCCCTTTGGATATTTATCAAAACATGGATTTAAACCAGAAGTTTTTTTCTCACATTAAAGTCGGCACGCACAAAGATTATTACCGCATCACGCTCATTTTAGACGGGAAATACCGCTATCTTTTGGAAGAAAAAAACGGGGCGTATGAATTACAATTGAAATAAAAGCATGCAGCATTTAGTCTTAATCGGTTTTATGGGGAGCGGTAAAAGCTCTCTAGCGCAAGAATTGGGGCTGGCTTTGAAATTAGAAGTGCTGGATACGGATATGATCATTAGCGAAAGGGTGGGCTTGAGCGTGAGGGAGATTTTTGAAGAGCTTGGCGAAGACAATTTCAGGATGTTTGAAAAAAATTTGATTGATGAATTAAAAACGCTCAAAACCCCCCATGTTATTTCTACCGGTGGGGGCATTGTGATGCATGAAAATCTTAAGGGTTTAGGCACAACTTTTTATCTCAAAATGGATTTTGAGACCTTGATTAAGCGTTTGAATCAAAAAGAAAGGGAAAAACGCCCCCTTTTGAATGATCTCACTCAAGCCAAAGAGCTTTTTGAAAAACGCCAAGCCCTCTATGAAAAAAACGCCTCCTTCATCATTGATGCAAGGGGTGGTTTAAATAATTCTTTAAAACAAGTGCTACAATTCATCGCATAAATTTTTTTTAAAGGCCTTTTGATGTTAAGTAGAGACATTGTCCAATATTCCAAGATCCGCACTGAGTTATACGCTTATCTTACCTATTTGTTTTCGCACAATATCCGCAACCACCTTCCTGAAATCACTTTGGATTATTTAAACAAACAGATCAGAAAAATGCATGCTGAAATCAAAATGGCAAAAAGTTTTTTTGTGTTAGACGCTAAGGGCATGCTCATTCTTAAGCCAAGCCAACTTAAAGAGGAAGGGCATAAGGAAGGGATATTAGAGCATGATTTAACAGAAGGGATTGAACTAGAATCGCATGCCAGTTTTAGCGATAAGTATTATTTTTATCAAGCCGTGAGTGAAAAGCGTTGCATTTTAACGGACCCCTATCCTTCTAAAAAAGGAAACCATTTAGTAGTGAGCGCGTCTTACCCGGTGTATGATCAAAATAACGATTTGGCGTTTGTGGTGTGCTTGCAAATCCCTTTGAGGGTGGCGATTGAAATCAGCTCGCCTTCAAAGTATTTCAGGACCTTTAGCGAAGGGAGCATGGTCATGTATTTTATGATTTCTATCATGCTCACTTTAGTGTCGTTGCTTTTATTTGTGAAATGCATTTCTAGCTTTTGGACAGCGATTGTCAATTTTAGCAGCTTTGACATTAAAGAAGTGTTCCACCCCATTGTGCTTTTAACCCTAGCCTTAGCCACCTTTGATCTGGTCAAGGCGATTTTTGAAGAGGAAGTGTTGGGTAAAAATAGCGGGGACAACCACCATGCGATCCACCGCACGATGATCAGGTTTTTAGGATCTATCATTATCGCATTAGCCATTGAAGCGTTAATGTTGGTGTTTAAATTCAGCGTGAGCGAACCGGATAAAATCACTTATGCGGTGTATTTGGCTGTTGGCGTGGCGGTGCTTTTGATCAGTTTAGCGATTTATGTTAAATTCGCCTATAGCGTGTTGCCCAAACGAGAACGCTAAGAGTTAAAAAATTTTTCTTTTAAGCGTTTGAAAATCCTATTCAATCTAAAAAAGACATATTCTAAAAGGGTTTTTGGGTTGAGTAAGGGGGCAAGAAATTCAAAGGTTTTTTGTTTGTCTTTAAGGCTTAAACATTCTGTCATTTGTTTGAGGAATTTCACGGAATATTCAGCATAAAAAGGGGTTTTTAAAAGAATCTCATGCCATTCTTTAGAATATAAAGAAGTAGGTAAAACCCAAGGTTTTCCTACAAAATAAAAATGCAGCATGACGATTTCTTTTTTGTTAGGGATGAAGCGTTTTTGATTGGCCATGAAAGGGTGGGTGTTATAAATATAAGGCAAGATTAAAACTTTTTGATAGCATGCGAGCGTTAAAAGATCCTGTTCAGGGTAAAACACGCACTGGCCTTTTTGATGGGCTAAATTGAGTAAGCGTTCTTCTAAATGATCAGCACGCCACAGCTTTAAATTCACGACTAAAAACCCGGCGTTATAATTGCTTTCATAGATGATTTGCATATCGCTTTCATTAAGGTAATGCTCATAAAGGGAAAAGGCTTGACGAGGGTCTTTTTCTCGCGCTATTTGAAAATGTTTAGGGCTTTTATCGGAAGCAAAATCTTTAGCCGCTCCAAAATAATAACCATCTAGCGGGATAAAAAAACTTCCGCTCACATCGTTTAAAAACAAAGTGTCTGCATCAAACATGATAATTTTGTCGTATTGCAAGAATAAAGAAGCCAAAAACAAACGGCACATGACCATTTTAGAAAAGCGAGTCTTAGCGTAAATATTGAGTTGCAAAAAAGCTTCATGGATTTTATCAATTACAGAGGGTTCTATTGAAGTGGTGTGAAGATTGGGGGTTGAAATGTCTAAAAAATCCACGCTCATAAAAGCGCTAAAGGGGGCTAGAGTCTCTTTGAGTTTGCGCTGGTTTTCAAGGCTTAAGTTATCCACCAGGCAGTGGATTTTATAAAAAAGTTTTTTATCATGGCGTTCTGTTTTAGCGCAAGCTAGCATGGAATACAGGCTCACGCCAGCCGGAATGGCATAATGATTGTCAAAAGCGATGGCAATAGGAATAATAATACTCATTTTAAGTGGTTTTCCTAAAATAGGTTTTTAATTAAATTTAATCCAAAGTTGAATTTATTTTTTGACAATATTATACTATAATAACCAATTAATAACCAATTAGATTGGGGTTTTACTGATTTTTCTTTGTGTGAGCTTTGGCTTAGTTTTGTAAGGAATGAGATGATAAAGAGTTGGACTAAAAAGTGGTTTTTTATTTTGTTTTTAATGGCAGGCTGTCTTAGTCATTTGGTGGCTCAAACCGGTGAGAAATATTTTAAGATGGCCAATCAAGCCCTTAAGAAAGGGAATTACCATAAAGCGGTGGCGTTTTATAAGAGGAGCTGCAACTTGAGAGTGGGGGTGAGTTGCACGAGCTTGGGTTCTATGTATGAAGATGGCGATGGCGTGGATCAAAATACCACAAAAGCTGTTTTTTATTACAGAAGAGGGTGTAATTTAAGGGATCATCTCGCTTGCGCGAGTCTAGGCTCTATGTATGAAGATGGTGATGGCGTTCAAAAAAATCTTCCAAAGGCTATCTATTATTACAGGAGAGGGTGCCACTTAAAGGGTGGGGTGAGCTGCGGGAGTTTAGGTTTTATGTATTTTAATGGCACGGGCGTTAAGCAAAATTATGCCAAAGCCCTTTCTCTTTCTAAATACGCTTGCAGTTTGAATTACGGCATTAGTTGTAACTTTGTAGGGTATATGTATAGGAACGCCAAAGGCGTACAGAAGGATTTGAAAAAAGCCCTTACGAATTTTAAAAGAGGGTGCCATTTAAAAGACGGAGCGAGTTGCGTGAGCTTGGGATACATGTATGAAGTCGGTATGGATGTCAAACAAAATGGAGAGCAAGCCTTGAATCTTTATAAAAAGGGTTGTTCTTTAAAAGAGGGGAGCGGTTGTCATAATGTGGCGGTGATGTATTACACCGGTAAGGGCACTCCAAAGGATTTAGATAAAGCCATTTCATATTATAAGAAAGGTTGCACTCTAGGCTTTAGTGGTAGCTGTAAAGTGTTAGAAGAAGTGATTGGCAAGAAGTCTGATGATTTGCAAGATGACGCACAAAACGACACGCAAGATAATACGCAATAAGCTAAAGTTTAGGGCTAATCATTAAAACTCATCTTATAGAAATCTTTCTATTCTCTTGTTATCAAATAGGGATTAATCTTCTCTATTGATGAAAATTGAGAATGCAATAAAAATCTACAAATTTAGGGTTTGGATTTATTCTCATATTGATAATGAAAATACTCAAAGGCCTTTTAAAATAAATATAAAAGAGCTCACACAAGACACAAGCGATAATTTTTTAAAGCGCTTCTTTAGGGGATTTAATGGGGTTAAAAAAAGGGGGTGTTGTTTCAAAATCCCCCTATCCGCTTTAAGAACTAACTTCACCACAAAATAAAAATTAACTATAAAAAAAGCTTAAAAACAAGTTTTTTAAAAAAGAATATTGAATAAAGCTTTCATATTTGAACAAAACAAAAACCTTTATTCAATAAAATAAGGTTAAAATCCAATAAAAACGGAGTTTTTATAACTCTTTATAGGATTTTACAAGCTTATAACAACAAAACTTTTTGTTGGTTTTCATTGTTAAAAAATACTTTGAGTCTTTTTGCATTTCACTCAATATTGGTATAAAGCGCGACCACATCATCATCGTCTTCAATCCTGTCCAGTAACTTTTCGGTAAGCTCCATTTGTTCGTCATTCAATTCAATGGGCGTTGTGGCGATGCGTTGCAAACCCGCTTTTAAAATAGGCAATTTCAAGCTTTCAAACCCCTCATTTAAGAGCTTGAAACTGTTATAATCCCCTCTAATAATAATCTTGTCTCCCACTTCTTCTAATTCTTCCAAGCCATAATCAATGAGAGCGAATTCTAAATCTTCTAGGCTGAGTTTTAAATTTTCCACTTCATTTTTCAAGCATTCAAACACGCTTTTTCTATTAAACATAAACTCTAAAGAGCCATTAGGCACGATGCTCGCTCCTTGCGTTTTGTTGAAGTAGCTTTTAAGGTTGGCGATCGTTCTAGTGGGGTTATCAGTCATGCATTCCATGATGATTAGCACGCCAAAATTCGCCTTACCCTCATAAGTGATTTCGCTCAAATTCCCCTCTTTACTGCTCGCTCTTTTAATCGCCGCATCAATATTGTCTTTAGGCATGTTTTGCGCTTTAGCGTTTAAAATCGCTGTTCGCAGTTTGGCGTTCGTGTCCGGCTCGCTCCCGCCATCTTTTGCCGCTAGAGTGATCGCTTTAGCCAGCTTGGGGAAAACCTTGCTCATCTTATCCCATCGTTTTTCTTTAGCCGCTCTTCTGTATTCAAACGCTCGTCCCATTCAATTCCTTTGTAATAAGTTAGCCACTTCTTTAGCATGATAGCTGATAATCATATCCGCTCCCGCTCTTTTAAAACAAGTCATCGTTTCTAATAAAACGCTTTCATAGTTGATGAGGTTGTGTTGTTGCGCGAGTTTGAGCATGGCGTATTCCCCACTCACGTTATAGAGCGCTAAAGGGAGCAAAGTGTGATCTCTAATTTCTTTAACAATATCCAAATACGCCAAAGCCGGTTTCACCATTAAAATATCCGCGCCCTGTTTTTCATCTTCTAAACTTTCTAAAAGCGCTTCTTTTTGATTAGCGTAATCCATTTGGTAGCTTTTGCGATCGCCAAAACTCGGTGCAGAGTTTGCCGCATCTCTAAAAGGCCCATAGTAGCTGCTCGCAAATTTAGTGGAATAGCTCATGATGGGCGTGTGGGTATAGCCGGCGTTATTGAGCACTTTTCTCAAGCTTAAAACATTCCCATCCATCATGTTGCTTGGGGCTAGAATATCCACACCGCTTTCAGCCAAAATAAGCCCTTGAAGATTTAAAATCTCTAGCGTTTTATCGTTAGACACAGAATCGTTTTCTAAAATCCCGCAATGCCCATGGTCGGTGTATTCGCAAAAACACAAATCCGCTATAACAATCAAATCCTTAAATCGTTTTTTAATTTCTCTCGTAGCTTTTGCGACAATGTGATCCTTATTTAACGCATGGCTTCCTGTAGCGTCCTTATGTTTAGGAATGCCAAACAATAAAACGGCTTTGACGCCTAAATCCACTAATTCTTCGCATTCTTTTAAAAGAGACTCCATGCTCATTTGATACACGCCGGGCATGGAGCTGATTTCATTTTTAATATAACTATCGCTTTCTATGACAAATAAGGGAGCGATGAAATCATCAATATTTAGGCGCGTTTCTCTTAACATCGCCCTTAAGTTTTCGCTACTTCGTAATCTTCTCAATCGTTTGAACATGTTCTCTCTTTTTGTTTTTCTTTAACCCCACAATTGGCTTTTTCTATCCCCTTCATTCCGCTCACCTCTCTCAAATTTTCGGGGGGGGGGGGGGTAGCTCTTCATTATCCTCTTCTAAATCGTAAAAACTATTAAAAACGCAATCATGGATAGTGAAACAAATTCTTCCATTGCCATAATGATAGCTCAAATTCAATCCCATAGCCTCTAAAGCGTTTTTAATGATATACATGCCTAACCCAAAACCATGGGCTTGGCTGGGGTTAGAAGATTTAAAGTAGGGTTGCAAATACTTTTCAAAATCTTCTTTTAAAGGTTTGCTTTTATTGGACACCACTAAATTATTCCCTATGAAATCCAAAAACACCTGTTTGTCATCGCTGTATTTGATCGCATTATCTACCATGTTTTTTAACGCTATAGCAAACAATTCAAAATCCGCTTCAATAATGTAATTGGAAGAGGACACATGGATGGGGCTTTCTTTATCCTCATCAATTAAAAGCATTTTTTCAATCTTGTCTATCAAATCGCTCATTAAAAATTTTTCTTTATTGCTCCCGTAATTTTTGGAAGCGAGCTGCTCAATGCGGGCAAATTGCTCAATCAACATGTTCAAGTGATCAAATATAGATGTAAAGCGCTTGTAAGACAGCTCTTCTTTGAGCATAGAGCTTAGTATTTTGCCCTTAGTGATAGGGGTGCGCAATTCATGCATGATAGAGCGCAAAAACAAAATCCGAGATTCATTCATCGCATTGATTTTTTGGACGCAATTGTCAAATTCGTTAGCCAAATCCCCTATTTCATCTTTTTGCTTGCTTTTACAACTCACGCTTTTATCCCCTTGAGCGAAGCGTTTCACTTGAGATCTCAACTCTCTTAAGGGCAATAAACTCTGCAAAACGAATAAAAAGAGGAATAAAATCAATAATAAACCCACCGTAATAGCCAAGAAATAATTCCTATAAGAAACCGAATGCAAATCTTTATAGAGCACAAAATGCTCATCCTTTTTTAAAAGGATAAAAACCATATCGCTGAATTTAAACACTTCAGCATACCCAATATTTCTGTGGTGCAACTGGTGGCGTCTTTTGGCTAAAACCTTTTCTAAATTTTCTATTGTGGTTTCTCTAAAACCAATTTTATAGAGGTAATCTTCTATGGCCCTGTAATCAGAGTAGTTGTTTAAAATTTCATTGATAGTGGTAACAAACTGATAATGGCGCATTTCGTTTTGATAGTTTTCGTGACTGATTTGAGAAGACACGAAATAGTAAGCGAACGCTCCAAAACTAAAGAGCGTTATCATAAACAAAGCGACAACTTTAAAAAAGATAGAGAAACGCAAAACCCCTTAACTCCTTATTAGAATATCAGTATTCTAATTTATAACCAATCCCTCTAACAGAGATGATGTATTGCGGTTGTTTAGGATTTTTTTCAATCTTAGATCGCAAACGGCCAATGATCACATCAATGCTTTTATTAGAGCTTTCAGGGTTGATGCTCTCGCTCTCAATTGCAATGCTTTCACGGCTAAACACATAACCTTTTTTGCTAATGAGAAGCGAAAGGATTTCATATTCAGCCCTAGTTAAGTCTAGCTTTTTTTCATGCATATACACTTCTCGGCTATCCTTATCTACCCTAAAGATATTCGCATCGCCTGGCTCACTCACTTCTTCTTTTTTATGAGAACGCCTAAGTAAGGATTGGATGCGAGCTAATAATTCTTTAGGATCATAGGGTTTAGGGAGGTAATCATCAGCCCCATAATCTAGCGCTTTAATCTTGTCTTCCACATCGCTTCTTGCTGAAGAAATAATAATAGGGATATGTTTTTGTTTGGAGATGCGCCTACACACTTCAAGCCCGTCCAAATTAGGCAAAGTTAAATCCAACAACAACAAATCATAATTTTGTGTGTTAGCCGCACTAAGACCGGTATAGGGCTCATCGTAATTGGTTACATGAATGCCATGTTGGAGCAAAAACTCGCTCAAAAACTCGGCTAATTCTATATCATCTTCTATCATTAAAACTTCTATCATACTTCAATTAACTCCTTCAATGATTTCTGCAACTTTAAAAACGATTAACTTTGTTAATGTTTTAAGGGACTAATTCTAGCATTTTATTACTAAAGATACCTTAAAGATGTCTTAAAAATAAAAATTCAAAACATTATCATAGTTATTAATAGAAATTTAAGGCTTTGTTTTCATGGAATATTAAAAATTAAAGCCTTATTTTTTAATGTTTTTAAAAAATTCCTTTGATCGTTTTTCACTCTGTGTTTTCTCGCTCCAAAGATTCCAATCGTTTTTCAAGCACGCTCAATTGGTATTGCAAGAAACGCGCCACTAAATCCAAACGCTTCATGGCGTCTTTTTCTTCTAAAGCTTGCATGCCTTGAAACAACACTAAGGTTCTCTCTAATAAATTTTTTAAAAAAACCCGCTCGTTTGAAATTGGTGCTTGCGTGGGGTTTTCTTGCGTGATTTCTTCTATAATGATTTCTGGCACATCTTCTTCTTTTTCTTCTGCGATTTTTTCTTGCGTTTCTATTTTAGCAGCGTTTTTTGGCTCTAAAGGGGTGTTAGCATTTTTAGGGTTTGGGGTGTTTTGCAAATAGGGGGGTGTTTTGAAAAAAGAGGGCGTTCTTTGCGCCGTATTAAAACCATCATCAATGGTTTGAGCCATTTTTTCAATTTCATTAAGGGTTTCTGAAATAATGTTTTTCAATTCCATTCTACCAGCCATTTTTCTAAATTCTCAACGCTCAAAAAATCCCCTTTGATAAAATTTAAATAGTGCCGCTCTAACAATGCATCGTTTTTGAAAGGAGCGAGATTTTTTTGGATTTTTTCCAAACGCTTCATTTGCTTTAACGCCTCTGCATGGTCAGGGGTTTTGTTTAAAATATTAGTATAAATTTGCAACGCTTCTTCAAAAAACCCTTGTTCTTCGTAAATATGAGCGAGCGTGATAGTTTCTAAGGGCATGCGTTTCTCTTAATCGTTTGTAATACCTAATCTCTAAACGCCATTTTTAGACTCTACTTGGGTGCGCAAAAAACTAAAAGCCGGTAAGGGTGCGGGCAGTCGCACTAAATTCACATTCCCACTATGGATAGTTTCTAACTCGGTGTTATTTTCTAAAAGGATTTTATACAGCACTAAATAAGAGCGTTTTTCAAAGGTATAAATCTTGCCAATTTCATTGACTATGGGCGTGATAGCCGCATTTTTGGGAGCGATGATTTCATAAGCTATGTTAGTGGTGGTGGTGAATTTGCATGCAAAAAAACGCCCGTCTTCGGTTATTTCGCCATTGACTTGAAAATCCCCTTCGCTAATGGCTGTTTGGTGGTTTTGAGTGTCTAGCCTTTCAAAAGGCCTTCGCATCAAATAGCCGTCCGTAAAACCCCTGTTTTTAAGCGTGTTCAATTCGCTAGCATAAAAACTCGGCTTTAAGGTGTTATGGTAAAAATCATCAACCGCTAAACGATAGATGCGCGTGGTTTGCGCGGCGTAGTAACTGGACTTGGTGCGCCCTTCAATCTTAAGCGCGCTAATGGCGTTTGAACTTAAAATTTCAGCGATATGGCCAGAAAGGTTCAAATCTTTAGCGTTAAAAATATGCGTGCCTACGCCCTCTTCTTCAACCAACCTCATCATCACGCCGTTATCAGGGTTTTTCACGTAATATTCATAATCAAACCGGCAATCGTTCGCGCAACTCCCTCTATTAGGCACGCGTCCCTTTTGTAAAGCCGAAATCAAGCAACGCCCTGAGAAGGCAAAACACATGCTCCCATGCACAAAGATTTCTAATTCCAAATCGGGTAAGGCTTTTTTAATTTCAATCGCATCATTCAGGCTCAATTCCCTAGCGCACACAATGCGTTTGACTCCTAAATCATAAAACACTTGCGCATCTAACAAATTTAAGACATTCGCTTGCGTGGATAAATGGACAGGGATATGCGGGGCGATTTTTAAAGCGAGTTTCACCACACCAGGCGCAGCGATAATGAAAGCGTCTGGTTTTAGCTCTGCCATTTTATAAATATGTTCTTCTAAAAGTTTGAGCTGTGAATTGAAAGGGAAACCATTGATGGTCGCATAGACTTTTTTATTCAAGGCATGGGCGTAGTCAATCCCTTCTTTAAAGGTTTCTAAAGTGAATTCTTTACTGGCGCGATTGCGTAAAGAAAAATGGCTCACCCCCCCATAAACCGCATCAGCCCCATAGTTGAGAGCGATTTTAAGTTTTTTTAAATTACCGGCTGGAGAGAGTAATTCAACTTGGTTCAAAACTACTTGGCTCCAAAAGAAGCGATCAAGGCTTCAATATCGTCCGCGCTGGCTAAATCTTTATCGTCATCGCCGGTGATAAAAGTCGCTGAACTCACGCGCTTAGAATCATCAATTTTGCCTTCAAAAAGCGAATTCATGTATTGGCTGAGCGCTCGCATGACATTGACCACTCGTTCAATTTTTTGGCGGTGGATGTCTTGAAACTGCATAATATCCATCGCTTGCATGGAGCTATCAGAGCAATTGGTGGCTTCTTCTTCAATGCTCTTAAGGGCGTTTAGGATTTCTTGTTGCTCATTGAGCGCGGTTTTAAAAGATTCAACATGTGGGAAATGCACATGCAAATTGTCAAAAATTTCTTGGTGTTTTTGCAAAGGTTCTTGGATTTTTTTAACCATTTTAGCGATCTTTTCAGCGCTAGCCCCGATCAAATCCAATTGATCAAAAATTTGCGTGGCTTTCACTTCAGAATCTCTTGTAACATCGTCTAATTGATGCACGACCTTATGCTCTTCAGTGGGGGGAGGGGGAGGCCATTCATTAGGGCTAATCTTGCCGTATTTTTCAGCGTCTTCTTTTTTGACGGTCATTTTTTGGCTAGAGCTTTCTTTGGATTCTTTAAACTCTTCTTTCTCTTTAGCTTCCTCTTTAGCCTCTTCTTTAGTCTCTTCTTTAGCCTCTAAGGCTTCCAAATTTTCTAAATCGCCACCATTCATCAAAGCGTCTAATTCTTCTTGTGTCATTGTTGTTCCTTGCCAATTGGTTTTAAAAAGCGTTTTTAACCATAATTCCTAGCTGTCATTTTAGCGCACTTAAGCTTTAGCAATCAAAACGCCCTCTAAAATCGCATCAATATCGCCGTCTAGTATCGCTTCCACATTGCTATAAGCAATATTGGAGCGCGCGTCTTTGACTTGCTGGTAGGGGGCTAGGACATAGCTTCTTATTTGATGCCCCCAACCGATCTCGCTTTTTTCTTCATTTTTGGTGTTGCTTTGTTGCTTTTCTAATTCCAATTCATAAAGCTTGGATTTAAGCATTTTTAACGCACTCGCTTTGTTTTTATGCTGGCTCCTGTCGTTTTGGCATTGCACCACAATACCGGTAGGGAAATGCGTGATTCTAACCGCGCTTTCTGTTTTATTGACATGCTGACCGCCTGCCCCACTGGCTCTGTAATAATCATAACGGACATCTTTTTCATCAATTTCTATATCAATATCATCGTCTAATTCAGGGCTAATTTGCACGCTCGCAAAACTCGTGTGCCGTTTGGCGTTCGCATCAAAGGGCGAAATCCTTACAAGCCTATGCACCCCATTTTCATTTTTCAAATAGCCATAAGCGTTTTCGCCCTTAATGATAAAGGCGACCCCTTTAATGCCCGTTTCTTCGCCATCTTGATAGTCTAAAATCTCGCTTTTAAAGCCCCTTCTTTCCGCCCATCTCAAATACATGCGATACAAAATACTCGCCCAATCTTGGCTTTCCGTCCCCCCCGCTCCAGGCTGAATGGTGATAATAGCGTTTGAGGCGTCGTTTTCACCGCTTAACATGATTTCAATTTCTACTTTTTGCACACTATGCTCTAAAACAGGGGCCTCTTCATAGAGCAAGGATAAAGTAACCTCATCGTTATCGTTTTGAGCGAGTTCAAACAATTCCACGCTTTCATCTAAAGAATTTTTCGTTTTTTGATAGGTTTCTAGCAAGCGGTTCAGGCGCACTTTTTCTTTATTGGTGTCTCTAGCCTTTAAGACATCTTGCCAAAAATTAGGATCTTCTTGCTCTTTTTCAATGCGTTCTAATTCTTGCTTGATCTTTTCAGGCTTGATGATTAAAGCGATATTATCGCATTTGTTTTGCAAGCTTTTTAACAATTCGCTATAGGTGTAGTTATCCACAAACAGAACCTTTATGAGTGGGGTTTTGAACTTGTCATTATAGCATTGTTAAAAGCCATTTTAATTTTCAAACCTTAAAATTTCAATTTCGCCCTGAACCAACCCCACTCCTTCATCAATCAAAGCGATAGAATCCACTTGCGCGAGGGCTTGAATCGCTCCTGATTCATAGCGGTTGTCGTTGTAAGGAATGAATTGGTGGTTTGAATAGTTGCCTAAAATTAAATGCACGCGTTCGCCTTTAAGCTTTAAAGGGGCATTGATTTGAGCCTTAAAGGGTTTTAATTTAAAATCTTTATTTAAGGATAAGCGCTCCAATAAGGGTAGAATCAAAATCCGTAAAACGACTAAGCAACTTAAAGGATTACCCGGCAAACCTATAATGATACTTTGATTGAGCTTAGCTAAAGTTACCGGTTTTCCAGGTTTGAGATTGACTTTTTCATAATAAAAAAGGGCGTTTTTTTCTTTCAAGGCGTCTTTAAAAAAGTCTTTATCCCCTACGCTCACCCCCGCGCTTGAAAGGATGACATCATAGTCTTGCAATTCAAGTATTTTAAGCTGTAAATTTTTATCGTCTTTTAAAACCCCTAGAAAATGCGTGTTGTAGTTTTTAAGCATGTTAAAAACACCCACTGAATTCACATCATAAACTTGGCATTCTAGGGCGTTCTGCCCTAAAGGCACTAATTCATCGCCGCTGCTAAAGAGAGCGATTTTTAATTTCCTAAACGCTTTGATTTCTTTGAACCCTTGAGAGGCAATGAGCGCGATATGCCCATAATTCAAACGGGTATTTTTAGGGACTAACACGCTGTTTAAAGAAGCGTTTTCGCCCTTTTGACGGATATTGGCGTTTATTTTAAAATCTTTGGGAGCTAGGGCAAAATTTTCATGGCTTTCTAGCATGCATTCTATAGGGATAATCGTTTCTATTCCCTTTGGCACCATCGCTCCAGTCATGATTTTAACGCATTCATTTTCTTTAACTTCTAAAGCGCTCACATCATCTCCGGCAAAGATGCGCTGAATGACTTGAGTTTTTTTGCCTAAATCCTGCATTTTAAACCCATAGCCATCCATTGCGCTTTGATTGAATTTAGGCAAAGCGTGAATGCAAATAATATCTTCTGCCAAAACGCGCCCTGTGCTTTCAAACAAAGAAATAACCTCTATTTCTAAGGGTTTTAGGGGAATGCTAGAATGGATTTTTAGAGCTTCTTTAAAACTAATCATGTTTATCCTTTAAAAGATTTTGCTAATAACGCTAAAGGCCAGGCTGATTTCTTCTTTAAAACGCCCCATGATAGCCGAAGCGATTAAAATAATGCCCACAAACCCGATCGCAATTTTAACCGGAAACCCGATAGCGAGCAGGTTGAATTGAGGGTGGGTTTTCATGATCATGCCAAAAATAATATCGCTCAATAACACCAAGCATAAAATAGGGAACGCCATAGAAAACCCTATGACAAACAAGTGCGAAAAGGCTTTAACGATGTTTTTAGCTAACGCTGGCTCAAAGACAAATTGCCCTAAAGGGACGGCTCTTAAGCTGTGATCCACAAACAAAATGATTTGATGGTGGAACGATAAATCCAATAAAATTAAAATCGCTAACAATAAAAGGGCTTGCCCCACAATGGGTTTTTGCGATCCTGAAATGGGATCATACGCGCTCGCCATCGTAAGCCCCATAGAAAAGCTGATGCTATCGGTTGCAAACACTAAGCTTGCAAAGACGATTTGTAAAAAAATAGACGCGCACACCCCTAAAAACAGCTCGCATAAACAAGCGATGATAAAACCCTCTGGCGTGTAAGCAACATTTGAAAACTCTAAAGTGGGGTAAAAAATCGCGCTCACATACAAGCTCAAAGCCCCACGCACCGATAATGGCACTAAATGGTTTTCAAAAAAAGGGAAAAAAGATAACACGCCGCTAACCCTTAAAAACAACAAGAAAAAATCCCTAACATGGGGGGTGCTAAGCTCTTGGAGAAAATCTAGCATTCTTTTTCTTTAAGGATAAAAAAGTAGTGCGCTAGCATAAGGGTTTGTAATAAAGTAGCAAAAAAATTAAAAAAAGGGATTAAGGAAAAAAGATAGCAAAAAAACGAGAAACGATAATGCTTTAACCGGTGTTGTTTGAGTAGGTTTTGATAGCTTTGATGATTAAAAATCATGCTGGCTATATCCCAACTCATGGTGTTTTTGAAAAAAAGAAAATGCGCGATTATAGAAAAAAAGACCCCAAAGACCCCTATAAAGGGAATGAAATAAAAGGGCGTTAAAACCGCTAAGAATAAAAGCATAAAAGCGAGCGATTTTAAAAAATATTTAATAGAAAAAAAGATAGAGCCAAATTCTTCTAAAACGACATGGGGATAATATTTTTGGTGCAAATAAGAGACCACTAAAGGGGTGTAAAAAATAGACGCAAAAATATTGATGACTAAACTCAAAAGAATCGCAATCCAAAAAATAAGAAAATACACTAACGCTTTAAAAACCCAAACAAACACACCAGCAAAAAAGCCTTGAGAATGAGAGTAATCGCTTAAAGATTGCGGTAATAAAGTTTGGCAATAACCCACAATACTCCCGCCATTGTAGTAAAAAACAGCTCCAAAAAACGCCAAACTCAAAAGAATAGGGCCAAGATTGATTAAAAGCATTCTAACGCTTAAAAAATCATTAAAGCTTTTTTTAAGGATAGATAAAGACAAAACCATAACCTGAAATCCTTCTTAACTCACTTTGTTGGGGTAATTTAAGCGCAAAGTCCCTTAATCTTACATAGTAAGCTTATCAATATGAGATTGACTACAAGAATACAGAAGTTATTTAAGATGGAATAACATGCAATGCTAAAAAACCAAATATATCAATTAATAACATTGGTAACCAAGGAAGGAAAATACATACAACAATAATTACGAATATAATATTCATCATTGCATCGAGGATTTTTGAACCCTTTTTATCTTTCTTTTCCTTTCCAAAAAGAATAAAACTAACACCAAAAAAGATAATCAATATTATTACAACATCTGAGGCGAACATTTTTACCCACTTTGAATGGAATGAATAACTTTAAGCATTTCTTACCCCTCAATGTGAGTTTTCTATAATTATGATAGCTGATTTTGTTTTAAATTTGCTATAATGTAAATTTAATGATGAAAATTAGTTTAGAGTGGAGAACACACAATGAAAAAAAATATCTTAAATTTAGCGTTAGTGGGCGCGTTGAGTGCGTCGTTTTTGATGGCTAAGCCGGCTCATAACGCAAATAACGCTACGCATAACACGAAAAAAACGACTGATTCTTCAGCAGGTGTGTTAGCGACAGTGGATGGCAGACCTATCACTAAAAGCGATTTTGACATGATCAAACAGCGCAACCCTAATTTTGATTTTGACAAGCTTAAAGAGAAAGAAAAAGAAGCCTTGATTGATCAAGCTATTCGCACCGCGCTTGTAGAAAATGAAGCTAAAACCGAGAAATTGGACAGCACTCCAGAATTTAAAGCGATGATGGAAGCGGTTAAAAAACAGGCTTTAGTGGAATTTTGGGCTAAAAAACAGGCTGAAGAAGTGAAAAAAATCCAAATCCCAGAAAAAGAAATGCAAGATTTTTACAACGCTAACAAAGATCAGCTTTTTGTCAAGCAAGAAGCCCATGCTAGGCATATTTTAGTGAAAACCGAAGATGAGGCTAAACGGATTATTTCTGAGATTGACAAACAGCCAAAGGCTAAAAAAGAAGCCAAATTCATTGAGTTAGCCAATCGGGATACGATTGATCCTAATAGTAAGAATGCGCAAAATGGCGGTGATTTGGGGAAATTCCAAAAGAACCAAATGGCTCCGGATTTTTCTAAAGCCGCTTTCGCTTTAACTCCTGGGGATTACACTAAAACCCCTGTTAAAACGGAGTTTGGTTATCATATTATCTATTTGATTTCTAAAGATAGCCCTGTAACTTACACTTATGAGCAAGCTAAACCCACCATTAAGGGGATGTTACAAGAAAAGCTTTTCCAAGAACGCATGAATCAACGGATTGAAGAACTAAGAAAGCACGCTAAAATTGTTATCAACAAGTAGATGAGGTGTTATCATGTTAGTTAAAGGCAATGAAATCTTATTGAAAGCCCATAAAGAAGGTTATGGGGTGGGGGCGTTTAATTTCGTGAATTTTGAAATGCTAAACGCTATTTTTGAAGCAGGAAATGAGGAAAATTCTCCGCTTTTCATTCAAGCGAGTGAAGGAGCGATCAAATACATGGGGATTGATATGGCGGTGGGCATGGTGAAAACCATGTGCGAACGCTATCCGCACATTCCTGTAGCCTTACACCTAGATCATGGCACGACTTTTGAAAGCTGCGAAAAAGCCGTGAAAGCGGGTTTCACTTCTGTGATGATTGATGCGTCTCATCATGCTTTTGAAGAAAATTTGGAATTGACTTCTAAAGTGGTCAAAATGGCGCATAACGCTGGAGTGAGCGTGGAAGCGGAGTTGGGGCGTTTGATGGGGATTGAAGACAATATTTCAGTGGATGAAAAAGATGCGGTGTTAGTGAATCCTAAAGAAGCGGAGCAGTTTGTCAAAGAATCTCAAGTGGATTACTTGGCCCCAGCCATTGGAACAAGCCATGGAGCGTTTAAGTTTAAGGGCGAGCCCAAATTGGATTTTGAACGCTTGCAAGAAGTCAAAAGGCTCACTAATATCCCTTTAGTTTTGCATGGAGCGAGCGCGATACCAGATGATGTGAGGAAATCTTATTTGGACGCTGGAGGCGATTTGAAAGGCTCTAAGGGCGTGCCTTTTGAATTTTTACAAGAATCCGTAAAAGGGGGGATCAATAAGGTCAATACCGACACGGACTTAAGGATCGCTTTCATCGCAGAAGTGCGCAAGGTGGCTAATGAAGATAAGAGCCAATTTGATTTGAGGAAGTTTTTTTCTCCGGCCCAATTAGCGCTTAAAAATGTGGTCAAAGAGCGCATGAAACTTTTGGGTAGCGCTAATAAAATTTAATCAACAAGGAAAGAGTGTAACATGGCAATTGGGATGAGCGAGCTCAAAAAGGGCTTGAAAATTGAATTGGGCGGTGTGCCTTATAGGATCGTAGAATACCAGCATGTCAAGCCCGGCAAGGGTGCGGCTTTTGTGCGCGCGAAAATCAAATCGTTTTTAGATGGCAAGGTGATTGAGAAGACTTTCCATGCGGGGGATAAGTGCGAAGAGCCTAATTTGGTTGAAAAAACGATGCAATACCTTTATCACGATGGCGATACATACCAATTCATGGACATAGAGAGCTATGAGCAAATCGCTTTGAACGACTCTCAAGTGGGTGAGGCTTCTAAATGGATGCTAGACGGCATGCAAGTGCAGGTTTTATTGCATAATGACAAGGCGATTTCAGTGGATGTGCCGCAAGTTGTGGCTTTAAAGATTGTAGAAACAGCCCCTAATTTTAAGGGCGATACTTCAAGCGCGAGCAAAAAACCAGCGACTTTAGAAACCGGTGCGGTCGTGCAAGTGCCTTTCCATGTTTTAGAGGGTGAAGTGATTAAAGTCAATACGGAAACAGAAGAGTATCTTGAAAAGGTGAAGTGAGATTATTTTTTATTGATCTAGTGCTTTAGAAACAGCCTTTTTGTCATAAGGGGTATTATCAGCCCCTTTTTTGGGCTTTGTTTAATGAGCTTTATTTAGAGCGTGTGTGGAATCTGTGATTAAAAATTATTTAGAATTTCTTCTCTCTGTTCTCGTTTGGAATTGACTATTATAAAATATAAAAAATGCTTTAGTATTTTTGCAATCTAAAAAGAGATTGATTTCAATCAAGCGGATAATCTCTTAAAAAGCATTCTTACTAGAATGTTAGTTTTTTCTCTAAGTCTCATAGAAAGGGACTTGAAAACTATGGCAAAGACATTAAAACCTAATTTAGATAAAGATGAGTTAAACACACTTTATAAGGCAAATCTTGCTTATGCTAAAAACACGCATGAGCATTATTTCAAATTTAAAAAAGATTTAGACTACAAACTCTTTAATCCTAGCATTATGCATGAGCAAGGTTCTATAAGCTTTGTAGGCGGACAAGGAGCTAAAAGATTATTAGACATACTCTACAAGCTCGCATTTAATGCTAAGTCTAATAAGATTGCCCTAGATAGACATTACGCCAAAATGTTTTTGCAAGTTGTAGCAAGAACTCTAAGAAAGAATGTCAATATATTAGAAGAGCAAGGTTTTATTGAAGTCATTAAAGGAAAACAAAGATACTTGTATGCGTATCTTAAAGATTACAGAGAATTAGAGGGCTATAACTACATAGGAGCTAATCAAAAGAACAATATCCCATCGCCTTTTTTCTTACAGATTATGCGTTTCTTAGAAAAGTTTGCCAAAGAAATTGAGAGAGTAAAAATTAACAACAAAGAATGTGTTATGCATATTCCTAGCCAAGAGCTTATGCAAAGAGTTAATAATGTTGTTTTAAAATTCACGCCTATTTCTAATCCTAATACCACTTACACTTTATCCTACAAGGATTTAACAAACAAAGACATTCCTTCTAATCTTTGTTTCTATCAAACAGCCATTGTGAAGAAAAATCTCTTAAAGGCTTTAAAAGACAAAGAATGTGTAGGCGAACCTATTAACAACTCACCCAAAGCTTCAAACTACTTTCAAGAGAGTGCTTAAGAATGACGCCATATGAAATTTTAGATTTTTATTTTATTGGAAAGACACTTTGCAAATTGACTTTTCGCAAATAGATATGAAAACACAAAACAAAAGGAAAACAATGATTGAACTAATCTTACACAAGAAGTCCATACAAATTGATGAAACATTGCTGAATGTGAAAGAGCATTTAGAAAAGTTTTATTCAAACAAAGAACAAGAGACAATCGCAAAAACCTTAGAGAGCCAAACAGAGCTTACTTGCAGTTATTTATGGGATAAAGATTTTTCATTGCTAGAAAAGCATTTAGAAAATAGCTTAGGGCATTTTACTTTTGAGAGCGAGTTTGCCCTACTAAAAGATAAAGAGCCTTTGAATTTAGCTCAAATCAAACAAATCGGTGTTTTAAAGGTTATTACCTATGAAATGACACAAGCCTTAAAAAATCAAATCATTCATTTAACGCAAGTTGTCAATGAAGAAAATTTAGAGTTTGATGAAGAACTTGTTATTTATCACTTAGATTTTAAGCTCAATCAAAATACTTACAAAGTGTTAGCGAAATTTTGCGTGATTAAAAAAGAAAAGAACATTGCATGAAAAAATTAAGGCATTTTAGAAAGCTTATCGCCTTTTTAGGTTTTTCACCTCTTTTATTACAAGCGGATATGACTACCTTTTTTAATTCCATTGAACAACAGCTCACTAGCCCTACGGCTAAAGGCATTTTAATGGTTATTTTTTTAGGACTTGCTATTTTTATATGGAAAAACTTAGATAGATGGAAAGAAATTTTAATGACCGTGCTTGCTATTGCCATAGGCGCTGCAATCTTTTTTAAAGCCCCAGCCTTAGCTAATTGGTTTATGAGTATTTTTTAAAAGAAGTCCCCATGCAATTAGTTGGTATTTCAGTTTCTAATCTCAAAGAAATCAGCTCCAAAGAAAAATTTCTTTGGCTCAATGCTAAGAGTTTTTTACTCTCAGGATTTGTGCCTTTTATTATGATACCTTGGCTAGATATATTGAACTCTTTTGTGCTTTATGTGTGCTTTCTCTTAATTTTTAGCATAGCGGAGTTCTTTGATGAAGATATAAGTGACATTTTAATCGCTCATTCCAAAATTAAAACCAAAGATAATTCATTTTACGCTTAAAAGGAAAAAATATGCAAAAAGAAGTCTTAGTAGAAAAACCTAATCCATTAACCATTTCTTACAACTTAGAACAAGCTATCTCTAGCTTAAAATCAAGTGTGAATGCGTTAATGAAAAAAGAAGCTCATTTAGATGCCTATATTCTTGTTACTAATATTAGAAATATTGTAGATGAGTTGCATAAAGAAGTTGTTTTAGCTAATCAAAGCAATAAAAACACCCCTAAAAGAAAAAGAAAGTCTTCTTAATGTTAGAAAGCGCCCTTAAATATTGCAAGGAAAAAGCCATAGACCTTTTAGCAGGGTTTGTGCCAAAAACCTATTCTATGGCACAGGAGTGCAATATTTTAGGTTTGTATGATGATACTTTCATTATTACCAAACAAGAAAATCTAGTAGGCATTATATCCTTACAAGGACTAAGCTATTCTAATTTAATGCAAAAAGACTTAGAGGGCTATTTTGATACTAGACAAAATGTTCTCAACACCATTAGTAAAGACATTCAATTAAGAATTGTGGCTAAAAGGCGTAAGGAATTTATCAACCAAAGCCCAAATATTGATAACCCATACGCAAAAGCTATTATCACGCAATTTGAGAGCAAGGAAATCTACAAAACAGAGTATTTTTTAGTGTTTGAGAGCATTACTTCTAATGTCAAATCTTTCTTTGAGAAAAAGAAATTAGAAATGACTACTTCAATCAATGAAGAATTAGAAGAAAGCTCTAAAGAGAATAAACAAGAGAATGGAAATAGCTCCAATGAGACCCGTTCAAATACAAGCTCTAACAAAGACAAGAAAAACAAGTTCAAAAAAAAGATAACCTTTAGCGCCACAAGTAAAAGAGCCTTACTCATTCAAACCATAGAAAGAGTAAAAAACGCTCTTAAAGAATTTAAACCCACTTTACTAAATTCTAAAGAAGTATTAAATTTCTACGCAGAATACATCAATGGCAAATACATCGCCTTTAATCCTAAATTAAAGCGATTAAGCGATAGCTATATCGCTAGTAATATCCATTTTAAAAAAGATTATTTCATCATTGAATTTCAAAATCAAAGCACTTTTTGTGCGTGTGTGGGGATTAAGGCTTATGAGAGCGAAGAAATTTCTTCGCTCCCTATATCTACTCTTTTACACACCCAAATTGAACTAGATTTAATCTTTCATATCCGCTCTTTAGGGCAATTTGAAAGCCTGAATTTTTTAAAAACTAAGAAAAAGCTCACGCTTTCTAAAATAGTAAAAGCTGATATTGATAATTATATAGAATTAGTGCAAGCCAATCGTTTGAGCATGCAAGAGTGTGCTTTAAACTTAGTTATAAGGGCTGAAAGTAAAGCCAAATTAGACAAGTCTTTAAAAGAGATTTTATCCTTGCTTAATAATGCTGGACTAGGCAGTGTTACAGAAACTATAGGGCTAAAACCCTCTTATTTTTCATTCTTCCCAAATAACGCCAATATCAACCCTAGAATGAGACATCAAACTTCCCAAGTCATAGCATCTTTGATTTTGTTTGAGAAAAATAATACAGGTTTTAGAGCAAATTCTTGGGGGGATATGCCCTTATCTGTGTTTAAGAACCTAGACCATAGCCCTTATTTGTTTAATTTTCATAATCAAGAAGTCAAACATAAGGGCGTGTTAGCCCACAATGTCGCACGAGTAGTGGGACATACCATGATTATAGGAGCAACAGGTGCTGGTAAAACCACACTCATTAGCTATTTGATGATGAGTGCCTTAAAATATTCTAACATTGATATTTTAGCTCTTGATAGACTAAATGGTTTGTATTCCTTTACCAAGTATTTTGATGGGATTTATAATCAAGGCGAAAACTTTCATATTAACCCTTTTTCATTAGAAGATAGCGCAAGTAACAGAGCCTTTTTATTGCATTTTTATGCCCAAATGGCAAAAGTGGATAGTTATGACAAACATAATGATAAGATAGAAGATAGAACAGCCCTTTTAAACGCTATTGATACCATGTATAGAAATTATAATGATGAAGTCAAACAAGCCAAATTTAGCAACCAAGAATTACCCCTTCCTTTTGATTTAAAAGAGTTTGTCAATGCCATTGTTAAAACCAATACAGACATTTTAGATAGTAGTTTTGAATACTATTTAAAATCTTCCTTATTTTCTAGCCGAATGGATAGTCTAGATTTTAAAACTCGTATTAGCACCATAAATACCGATAGCATTTTACATAATGATGATGACGCTGGGCTTTTAGCCTACTATGTCTTTCATAAGATGATTGACAGAGCCTTAAAAATCAATCGTGGGTTTTTATGCTTTATTGATGAGTTTAAGTCTTACGCTCAAAATGAAATGATGAATAAAAAAATCAATGAAATCATTACTCAAGCTAGAAAGGCTAATGGGGTGATTGTTCTAGCCTTACAAGACATTAACCAACTAAGCGAAGTGAGAAACGCTCAAAGCTTTATAAAAAATATGGGGCAATTGATTTTGTATCCCCAAAGAAATATTGATACCAAAGATTTAAACGATAAATTTGGCATTAGACTAAGCGATACAGAAAAACATTTTTTAGAAAACACCGCCGTTAATGAATACAAAGTCTTACTCAAAAACATGAATGATGGCTCATCTAACATTATAGATGTGAGCCTAAGTTCTTTGGGTAATTACCTACAAATCTTTAGCTCTAATTCTAGCATGGTAGAACACATTGATAATCTCATTAAGCATTACCCTAAAACTTGGCGAGAAGTCTTTGTGAGTAACAAACACGAAAATTTTGATGACAAAAAACACTTAGAAAAGGTGCTTAAATGAAAAACATCATGCGTTTAGTTTTTGTGATAGTGGCTATGTTTCTATGTGCATGCTCAGAGAAATTCATAGAAATGAAAAAATCCCCTTGTGCGTTAAAGGACTTAAACAACTCTTTTTTAAGGGGGACACATGTCTAATTTGCAAGAACTTAGAGAGCATTTAAAAGAATTAGAAAATTCCTTTGAAATAGGCTCTTTTTCTAAAGAATATATTAAAGAATACGCTAAATGCTTTTTTATGGGCTTAAGCATGTTTTTAGAACAACAAAAAGAAGAGCAAGATAAAGAAAATAAAGAAAAAGATTGCCATAAAGAACAGCTTTTAAATCAAGATGACAAAGAATATAAAGAAGAGCTAATCAAAAGCATTCAAACAAACATTGCTAAAAACCAAGAGCTAGAAAAAATCTCTTTTGAAACATGGGCGAATAAAATTCAAGAAAGGGTGTTGCCTGAGTTAGAACGCATTGTTACACACAAGCTTAAAGACAATGTCATGCCACAATTAAACTCCCAGCTAGAGAGTTTTAAAAAAGATGAACTAGATTTATCTAGCGTGTTTGAAATACAAAGAAAGAATACTCAAATGGCGTATAGACTAGCCATAGGAGGTTTAATAGGCGTTATTTCTTTAAGCGTGGCTCTAGCTTTTTTAATGCCTTTAAAACAAATTGAACCTTATTTTGTAGATTTTGCTAATAGCGATAAACATTTTGCAGTGGTGCAAAAGGCGGACACTAAAGTAGATTATGGAGAGGCATTTTTACGCAATCTAGTCGGCTCTTATATTATGAGTAGAGAAACTATCAATCATATTGATGACAAAATCCGCTTGAATGAAACCATAAGAGAGCAAAGCTCTGATGAAGTGTGGAAAACTTTAGAACAATTAGTATCAGGAAAGGGCAGTATCTATTCTAATTCCGATATGGATAGAGAAATTAAAATCATCAATATTTCTATCTATAAGCAAGGCAAACAGCAAAATATAGCTGTAGCAGATATTGTGGCTAAAGTCTTTGATCAAGGCTATTTAATCTCTGAAAAACGCTACAGAGTGTCTTTAATCTATCACTTCAAACCCCTTATTCAATTTGATTATAGCTCTATGCCTAAAAACCCTACAGGCTTTATAGTAGATAAGTATTCATTAAGTGAAATCGCAAGCATTAAAGCCCTAGATAAGACTTATAAAAAAGTAGAAAGACCGCATTCTAAAATTGAATACAAAAACAATCAAAATAAAGAAAATACGCAAAGCCCTATGCCAAATAGCATGAATAATAAGGGACAAAAATGATTAGAGCGTTTATATTTTTCTTAACTCCCTTATTAGCAGAAAATAGCATTCAAAATTATAATGAGCCTATGGATTATTCACAAAATCCTACAATACAACCCTTTAATAACGCACCTACAAATAACTATAACCAGCCACAAGAAACACAACCTAGCACTAACTACAACACACAGCCTAATTCTATGCAAACACCTATGCCAAATCAAAACCCTTATTCACAACCCACTACACCTATACAAAATAACCAACCAAATAACACACAAACTCAAACAATGCTAAATAACGCCAAGCAATTCACTAATAACGCTCTTAATAACACCAAACAAACTATCACTAACGCCACTAATTATGTTAATAATAAACTCACCCCAAAACCTAATGATGTGCCTATTAGTGCGTTTAGTGCTAATAGCCCTTATGCAAATAAAGAAAACTCCAAACAAACTCAAAAGAGCGATGAAGTTTTAAGCGATGATAATAGCGATGGAGATAATTCTTTAAAACCTATGACAAACTTCAATGCCATCCAAGCCAATTTTTTTGCTAAAAACCGCTCCATAAAAGATAACGCTCATTTTATCCATTACACCATAGGCGATACTTTTAATATTCGCCTAAGATACGCTATGACAACCACTTTTATTTTTGATGAACCCATTGCTCAAGTAGTTTTAGGCGATGATATAGGTTTTTCTACTAAAATGCTAGGCGAAGATAAAGAGCATTTGATTTCTAATATCTTACTCGTTAAGCCCTTGCAAATTGGCGTAGATAGCAATTTAACTATCATTGGAAAAAGCGGTAAGGTCTATAGCTTTTATATGTTTTCAACCACATATACTAGCTCTAAAAACCCAGCCTTAATGGTGTATATTTCTTCTAAAGAGTATTTTAAAAATTTCACTACCACTAAGAAAGAAATCAACAAAGAAAATAAACCCACTCATAGCACCCAAAACAAAGACATTAAAACAAGCCATAATGTCCCTAAAAAGATAACTAAAAAATCACCAAATATTAAAGAGCAAAACCCACTTACAAAATCTAAAAACCCTACTACCACTAAAATAGCGTTAGCAAATGCTCCCATTTCTTTAAATCGTTTCAAATCCCCTAGCTATCCACCTAGTAACGCTTTAGCTAATTCTAGAAAGGCTTCAGAAAATTTTAAAGTGATTAGCAATCAAACTAAAACTTTCAAAGAGCATAGACACAGCCAAGATGAAATGAAATATGTGGATTACTCCGCCAAAATCAAAGATGATGGAAAGTTCATTAAAATTGGGGACAATGTCAATCACATCTATATCAACAAGAAAAAAATGGAATATGGCTATGTCATTATAGACAAGAAAAAACGCAAATGGTATTGCTTATGGATGTGTAAAAAGGTTGTCAAATCCAAATACAAAGATGATTTACCCACTCAAATCTTTAATGATGAGCAATTTACCTATTTTAAATTTAACCGCTCTAATGCTAGAAGTAAATTCCCTGTAGTTTATAAAGTTATAGATGGCTATGATAATCCTGTTAATAGCAGAGTAGTAGGCGATTATCTAATCGCTGAAGATGTCTCAAATCAATGGAATTTAAAGCTTGGTAAAGCCTATCTTTGTATAGAAAAGATAGCAAAGAGGGCAAGATGAAACAATCCTTACTTAAAAAAATCGGCTTAGTTATAGGGGGCTTTGGTGCTTTAATGGCATTAGGATTGCTTGCTAATAAAGGTTCAAACAATAACAATAAAGAAGAAATTTACAGCATAGAAGAAAGTAAATTTCCCTTAAGCGATTATTTCTTTGAAGAAGTCAAAGAAGAACCAAAAAAAGAAGAAAACCCCAAAACAATAACTACGCCACAACCTACAGCTCCAACTACTGCCAATGTTTCAACTAATCCTAACATTAAAGATTATAGTCATCTTAACAGCAATCTCAACAAACAAAATGACACCATCACGCATTTGCAACAAGTTTTACAAAGCCACCCTAAAATGAAACCTAAATTAAAGCATACTAAAGAGCAATTAGAGTTTTTAAACACACGCCTTAAACCTTTAGAACCAACTAAACAAGCCATTAAGCCTGAGACGGAATATGGCGTGGATAGTTTTAGCAATTTAAGATATAAAGACATCGGCACTAATGAGCATAAGCTATTAAGAACTATAACCGCTGATAGAATGATACCAGCCTTTTTAATCACGCCTATTAGTTCTCAAATCGCTGGAAAAGTAACCGCTCAAGTAGAGAGCGATATTTTTGCTTCTATGGGTAGAGCGGTGCTAATTCCTAAAGGCTCTAAAGTTATAGGCTATTACAATAACAATAATCAAATCGGGCAATACCGCTTAAACATTGCTTGGACTAGAATTATCACCCCTCAAGGCATAAATATCATGCTCACTAATGCAAGGGGGGCTGATGTGAAAGGCTATAACGGCTTAGTGGGCAAATACATTAGCCGAAACTTTCAACGCTATGGTATCCCCTTACTCACTAACACGCTCTCTAATGGTCTTTTAATAGGAATTACTTCAGCCTTAGCTAATAGGCAAAATAGAAAGGGTGATGGCAACCCTTTTTTTGGGGATTACTTGCTTATGCAACTCACTAGAAATACAGGCATGGGCATCAATCAAGTTATCAATCAAATGCTAAGGCAATATGGAGCGCAAAACCCCATTATCATCATTAGAGAGGGGAGCAGAGTGTTTATTAGCCCTAATTTAGACATCTTTATCCCTAAACCAAAAGATGGGGAGGTTTTAGCGGAGTTTTTTAAAGAGAAAAAACCACTAATCAAAAAATCAAACGAGGAAGTTAATAATGAAGAAGAAATCTAATGTTTTTAAAATTTTGATGAGTTTATGTTTAGTTACTTCAATAAGCCATGCTCTTGTGATACAGACCATGCAAGATTGGAATTTAAGAAAAAATAGCGAATTTAAAGCTTTTGTGGTTGTGGGTAATAAGGTTCAAGAAAATACACTTGCCATGGGTCATTACAAGGTCTCTAAGAATAGAGCTAATCTTTCTATTAGTGTAACTCATATTAAAAAGGGCAATGATTATAAGACCTTACAAAGCCCCCCAAACGCCATTAAAGAGATTAAAGGCAAGTTAGTGCTTAAAAAAGGCACAAGGATTGTCTTAGGCGGTGAAAATGATAGCGAGATGTCTAATGCCATAGGGGTGAGTAAAAGCACCTACACATCTAGTAAAAATGGCAAAGGTTTTAGTGGGAGTGGGGCAAGTGGCATGGGATATGCAAGTGGTTATGGAGACACAAGCAATAACGCTGGCTCTAATGGCACAAGTGCAAATGGAGTAAATGGCACTTCTGGTAATAATGGGGCTAAAGGGGAAAATGGAAGTAGTGGAGCAAATGGAGCTAATGGCACAAGTGGCTATCAGGGTGTAGGTTCTAACCCATTCCCACCCATTGCTGGAAGTGGTAGTGGTTCTAGTGGGAGTTCTAATAGTGGCTATACCCCCTTTATGAGTGGAGACGGAGGTATAGGGGGCATGGGAGGAGGCTTTATCCCTTTCCCTTATTCGCCCGGACTTCAAAATGGTAGTGGTGCTAATGGAATTGATGGCACAAATGGAGTTAATGGAGCTAATGGCACAAGTGGGGCTAATGGGAATAATAGTGCCAATGGAGGTGCTGCAAGTGCAGATAGCCATTATACCAATGAATTTTGCACCGCTCCTATTAGAAATGGCAATACGATGAATATAGACATTGTGGATAGAAATGGCTCTTGCTTTAAAATGCAAGCTTTTAGAAATGACAATGTCTGTCAATACAGCTATGACTTTGAAAACATGAAAGCCATTAAGCAAACGCAGTTTTATTTCATTAACAGAGAAAATAAAAGTGTGAATATTGGCGGTTGTGTGGATTTGTATGGAAAACAATTTGAATTTACTATGTATGAAGACGCTAATAAATGCAAACTAGATACCACCACTAATAAAGGCTATGGAAGTGGGAGTGCGAGTTTTTTTCAAACAGAAATTTTATTTCGTGGGCTTGATAACTTAATCCATGTAGCTAAACCTTGCACTGATTTTGCAAATGTGCAAGAACAATTAGTTAAATACGATAATGACCCTGCCACTAGAACGGTTCAAAGAGTGGTCAATCAATACTATATTGACCCTATCACTAAACAAAAGGTTTTTATCAGTCATAATGTGGTTAGTCCTTTGAAATTTAGTTATCAAACTTATGCATGTGGTAAATGGCAGTTTGATAATGCTAAATTAGAGGCTTATCGCCCCACTCAAATTCGTATCTTTGATACGGTAGCTAATCAATACTACAATGTAACAGGCTGTGATTACACTTCTGATATGAGTAAAGTGCCTCAAATTGTCCAACCTTATACCAAAATCAATGTTGCAAGTTCAGTTAAAGGCAAAGAAGTAGGCGATTTAGACACTACAGATGGTTCTAATGATAATTTGCCACAATACACTACCTTTGAAATTCAAGAAATGTCTTTAAATAGTAGTCAATGGACTGCCACTTCTTATTGTAAGGATTTCTGGGGTTCTTGGACTAAAACCTATGGTTACACAGGCTATTCTCAAGGCAATCTAAGAACCCTAGCTAAATGGGTTACACAATATAAAACCATCAATCAAGGCACAACCATTGAATATATCCGCCCCAGAAATGAGGGCGATAGTGATGCAGTGTATGATACCTATAAATACTATTATGTCTCACAAGCTCAAAAAACGCTCCAACGCATTCCTTTGACTATCTATATTAATAGTCTTAATTTGAGCGATGAATATCGTAAAAATTTTGAACTCACCACTTTAAGCCAAAAGCTTAATCTCAATAATGGTGTTAAGCAACTTATTAACACGCAAGATTTTACCAATTGGCAAGCCACTTATTACCGCCCTAATGGGAATGGTAATTTGTGTATGTCTTATAGTTTTAGCTCTGGTAGTCCTTGGAAATCTAGCGATAAAGGCAAGTATTGCTCATGGGCGCAAACACCTAATGCTAATTATTCTTGTGCCTCACACAATAATTGGATTGTCCCTAACCAATAAGAAAGGAAAGTAATGGATTTACATTTAAAAAAAGCTTTGTTTTTAGCTAGTATTAGTTGCTTGAATGCGAATGAAAGCTTTGTGGATAATAGCGATTTTTTAGCCATTATGCCTAGTGATAAAGAAGAAGAAAATACTCCACAAGTTAAATTAGAACACAAGCTAGAACAAAAAGTTGCTCCACAAAATACCCTTAAAGAGCAAGAAGTAACTCCCTTAAAGAGCGCTGAGTTGTTACAAAGTCAAGTTAAAAGAGAATTTAAAGAAAAAAAGAAAGCTCAAAAACATTTCAAAGCTATGCAAACCAAAAACGGCTTTTTCTTGGGCTCAGAAATTGCTATTACAGGAACAAAATTAACTCAAAGTCTAAGCCTTATCTCTAATGCTACAGATGATTTAATCACTTATAGCCACACTTCTAGTAACGCTAATTTTAATATGGGCGGATTAATGGGTTACCAGCATTACTTTGGAGCTACAAAAAAACATGGGATTAAATTTTCAATGCATTTGTATGGAGGCACACCTAGTTCTATAACCACAAATATAGACATTTACAAATCTAAGGTTAGTTCTAATTACACGCCCTTAAACTTTGGACTAGATATAAAGTATTTGTTTGACTTTTTAAATGTCATTAAAAAGAACCGCCACACACTAGGATTAAGCGTAGGCTTTGGCTGGCACATGCAATATTATTTTGCAAAAATAGACCCCATAAAAACTATGATTGGTGCGTTTATCACTAATAAGCCTAAGGATATTTTTAATCATGGTTTTTATCCTACCATTGGACTTCATTATTATTTAAACCATCATCAATTTGAAGTGAATTATCGCTTTGGAGGGGCAATCAATTATCAATCCCTAACACCTAGCAAGATTGTCGCTCAAAACGGGAATTTTAAAGGCGAAGTTTTATTTTCTAATTTTCTTACCAAAGCGACTAATTCTAGCTACATAGCGTTCAACTACGCTTATTTATTTTAATTTTTAAGGAGCCAATAATGTTAGATGAAATCACACAAGAAAATGGGTTAGAACCTATCTCAAATAATGAAAACAAAAAACTAAAGGAAGCAGAAATGCCATTGAGTAATATTCAAAAAGCTAAGGAATTAAAAAACAACGCCAATTTAATTGTTCGACGCACTGATGAATTAAACAAGGCTATCAATAAGCGTGAAAGCTTACAAAGAGAGTTTGACAGACGCATTAAGAACTTGGACAACAAGATTGAAACGCTTAGTAAAAAGATTGAAGAGTTAAAAAGAAAGTAATTTTATGGACTTAGACAAACTCAAAAATTATAGGGCTTTAAGAAACGCTATTTTAAGGCTCTTGCCTTATTTAGATAGCGGTATTACAGAGCTGATTATGAATAAAGAAAAAGAAATTTGGCTCTATAAGCTTGATGGAACTAGAGAAAAAGTCTTTGATGAAAATTTAGACAAAGCTTTTCTGCTTGGTTTTGGGGAACAATTAGCGAGTTTTAGAGATTTGTTTTTTAATGCTAATTACCCCACCCTTAATACTTCCATTCCTACTTCTAGATACAGAGTGAGCATGAACCACTTTGCTATTAGTGTGGATAATGAATTGAGTTTGAATATTAGAGTGCCAAGTGAGAAAAAGTTTGATTTAAAAGCTTTCAAGCTCTCTAGTGTGTGTCAATACGACTATGAGTATTTACAAAAGCTGATGATTGAGGGAAAGAACTTGCTTATTAGTGGAGGCACAGGCAGTGGTAAAACAAGCTTTTTAAACGCTTTGATTGAATTTATCCCTAAACACACACGAATAGTGAGTGTAGAAGATAGCGAAGAATTAGATTTAAGAGCGTTTGAAAATCATAAATCCTTTGTTAGTAGATAAGACCGAAAGCTCTAAATTTACCTATGAAAACGCCTTGAATATGGCAATGAGAATGAGTCCTGATAGGCTTATGGTAGGTGAGATTGACACACGAAATGCTATGCTTTTTTTAAGATTTGGCAATACAGGGCATAAAGGCATGGTTTCTACTTTACATGCAGATAGCGTGCATGGGGTCATAGAGGCGATTGCTTTAAATCTACAGATGAATAAAAGTGGTTTAGATGTAAAAGTAGCTAGAAAATTCTTTGAAAGTAGTGTGGATATAGTCGTTCAAATTGTGCTTGATAAAGCCACTAACACCAGATACATTCAAGAAATCTTACCCACCAAAGAATTAAGAAGTAGCCTATGAAAAAGTATCAAAACAAACGCAAGCTAGGCAAACACATCAATTGCTTTATCTCTCAAAATGCTAAAGAAGTTTTAGAGCGCTATTTAAAATCTCAAAAACTAAACATTACAGAGTGTATAGAAAATCTTATTTTAGAATTAGACCCTAGCAAAGAAACGCTAAAAACAAAAGAATTTTATGAAAGCTTGTTTAAAGTCATTAGTATCAATCAGCATGTCTATAGAGAACTTATGGCTAATAGTAATAATCTCAATCAATTAACCAAAAACACTAACATTGCCATTAAGTATAACAAACCCTTTTATTTGCAGAATTTAGCATTCTTAGAAGAGATTTTTAAGGTTATGGATACACTTAATAAAAATGTAGAAGAGTGTAAAAAAATCTCTTTGGAATTATTACTTCAAATTTACAAAGAACAAAAAAACCAAACAGAGTTTAACGCCATCTCAAAAGTCCTTAATGCTCTTAATGAAAAACAATCTATTACTGAGTCAAAAAAGGATAACGCATGAAAATGCAATTTGTGAAAGCCTTTTGTGTGCTTTTTAGTATTTTACTTATCCCCTTATTTTTTATCTTGGCAAATTATTACACTTTTGATGCCTTAAAGTCGTTGAGACAGGCTTATTTCTTTTCTCAAAGTGTGTTTGTAGGGCTTTATAAGGGAGCGAGTATCTTAGATTTAAAATTTGAAGTCTATATCACTATGCTTATTTCTTTAATGCCTTTAATGGCTACAATTTACATTAGTTTTCCAAAGACTAAAGAAACTTCACATGGCTATGCGAGATGGGCTAATAGCAAAGATATAGAATGTTTTAAAATTTTTAGTAAAGAGGGCTTTTGTAAGGTAGTCCATAGATTAGGGGTGCAATTTGATAATGGCTTTATTCTAGGTAAATTTGGTTTTCCAAAACTTAGAGATGTGTGTTATGACAAGCCTTTAGGAGCAATGATTGTTGCACCACCCGGAGCTGGTAAAACCGCATGCGTGGCTTTACCAAATCTATTGACTTTGCCTAATAGCTGTATTATCACCGATATTAAAGGCGAATTAAGAGATAAGACCGCAGGGTATAGGCAAAAATTCTTAAACAATAGGATTTTAATCTTTAATCCTTATGGTGATGATAACACTTGCTATTTTAATCCTTTTGATAAAAGGATTGTAAAACCCATGAACTTTGACCAACGCCTAAGGCTTGTTCAAGAAAATGCTAATAATGTCTTTATTAGCGAAGAAAAAGGCGAAGACCATTGGGTATCTAAAGCTAAAGATTTGTTTAGTTTTTACGCCTTGTATGATGTTTGTTCCAAAGATGAAACAAACTTTTTTGATGTCGCTATGGGTCCAAATAGAGATTATGTTAATTTGATTGACAAAAGAAGCCGTTATTACAAACAACTCTATCAACACGATAAAAAAACAGGCGAAATTATCCTAGACCCACAAACTAATGAGCCTATTTTAATCCCTAATGTGAATGCGAGAAAATTGTGGTATTTGCAAGTTTCAGAGCAAAAATACGCCGACCCCAAAGACCCTAGAAATTTTGACCCAAATGAACCTGAACCAACTCCTAGAAGTGAAGAGACATTAGATGAAATTGTAAGAAATGATGCAAGAGCTTGGGCTAATAGTGCTGAAGAAGAATTTGCAAGTATCATTTCTACCTTTAATCGCTTTGTGTCTGTTTTTAAGAGCAATCAAGTAAGAGTAGCTACTTCTAAAATGAGCTTTGATTATGAAGAATTAAGAACGGACAATATTAGTCTTTATATTGTTATTGCTCAAAAAGATATTAACACGCTTGCTCCCTTAGTTAGAGTGATTTTAGAAAGCATTGCTAAAAACTTATTAACTAATGAAAGCTCTAAAAAAGAAGAACGCATTTATATGATTTTAGATGAATTTGTTAGATTTGGTAAGTTGCCTTTCTTATTAGAAATGCCAGCATTGTGTCGTTCTTATAATGTTGTTCCCTTATTCATCACACAAGATTATGCGATGATTAGAAAATATTATAGCGATGATGATTTGAAAATCTTAAAAGGCGTGGTGCATTATAACATTGTCTTTAAGATGAATAGCGCTGAAGATGCTGAGATTGTCTCTAAGGAAGTGGGCGAATTTACTAGACAATCTAAAAACTATTCTACTGAAAAAAATCAATTAGTTTTTGGAGGTAGTTCTTCTTATAGCCATGAGGGTAGAAACTTACTCACAGCCCAAGACATTATGAATATAGAATCAGATGAAGTTATTGTAATTGTTACAGGGGCTAAAGCGACCCCTTTAAAACTTAAGGCTAATTATTGGTTCAAAGATAAAGAGCTTTTAAAAAGAGCTAATTTGCCTATTGATTTAGAAGTAGAAAGAAAAAGAGTTGAAGAACCTACGCAACCCACTACAGAAATTACAACGCCCCCTAATCAAAACAAAGCTGACTTAGAACCAAGTAATAAGGGGGAATATACAGAAAATGAAAGTAGTGAAAGTAACAATGAGAATAATCCCACTACACCACAAAAAGAGAGTGAAAATTCAAACCCAATAGAAAGCGAGAAAGACCATGAAAACCCCACTACTTCACAAGAAAAAAGCAAGAATGAAAACACGGAGCAAGAAAATGATGAGACTGATGAGATTTTAAAAAAGCCACTCAATGAAATGAACACAGAAGAAAAAAGAGCCTTGTTTAAGAAAATGCAACAAGGCGATGAAGAAAGCGAACAAGAAGCTCTACAAGACACCCAAAGTTAAATTTTAAAAGGAGCAAAAAATGGCTTACAAACCTAACAAAAAGAAGTTAAAAGAATTAAGAGA
>NZ_CBPT010000006.1:0-78473 GCF_000476855.1 Helicobacter pylori SA221C | reverse complement strand
GGGAATGTTTTGAAAAATGTTTTGATTTTTTAGAGCGTTTAAAAATTGCACGATCTTTTCTTTAGGGATAATCACTAAACTTTCGTGGTTTTCTAAAGTGCTGCTAGCCATTCCCATAAACTCCCCCACTTCGCTAAAATAGGGCCTCCCTCCCCACAACACGCTCCCCTTTTTAAAAGAACTATCAAGCGAAAGAAACTTTTTAGATTTCAAAAGTTCAGCCACAGAAATATCCGTTATCTGTATAGAAAAAGAATTCCCCTCATTCAACGCTGGGTAGTAGAGATCAGAATTGGGTGTTTTTTGATCGGTATAAGGATTTGAATGAAAAGTTTGAGCGTATTTTGTGTAAATCCTTGCATGATAATAGCTCTCTTCTCTTTTATGGCAATAATCGTCTCTAAAATCGGCGGTTTTTAAAAGCGAAAGCCCTTGATTCCTATCCATCGCTTCAAGGCGCAAGCTGGCTATACAAATCAGCTCTTTAGTGCTGCTGTCTTGCATTTTGGCTAAAATCGTTTTAGGGTATAAGCCGTTAGAATAAAGCGTTTCAGAAGAAGCGATATAACGCCCGTTTTTGAGCAAAGTCGCATAGCCTTCTTTATAAGTCCCATCGCTAAAATACACTTTCAATAACGCAACAGAATAAACCCATGCAGGGAGTGTCGGATCAAGGGGCGGATCGTCTCTAACGATTTGAATGTTATTAGCGTTCATTACGCATGACAATAAAACGATACAACAACCAACCGCCAATCTTTTATGCCAAAACGCCATTATCCAACTTACCGCTTAAATTTCAAAAGTATCCTACAACACTATCGGCTAAAATACCAATTGTTTTAATTTATTGCTATAATAGAGCATTTGAATGACAAAAGCTTATCGCAAAGGTTTATGATGGATCCAATTAAAACTTATGATATTAAAGAAGAAGAGCTTGCAAAAACCGCTTACGCCACGATCAAAACCAATAAAGGCCATATCGCTCTAGAGCTTTTTTACAAAGACGCGCCCCAAGCGGTGAGTAACTTTGTAGCTCTGGCTAAAGAGGGTTTTTATAATGGGCTTAACTTCCATCGTGTGATCGCCGGCTTTGTGGCTCAAGGAGGCTGCCCTTATGGCACAGGCACAGGCGGGCCAGGACACCGCATTAAATGCGAAGTGGCCCATAACCCCAACAAGCACAAAAGAGGCTCTATCTCTATGGCGCATGCCGGGAGAGACACAGGGGGGAGTCAATTTTTCTTGTGTTTTGTGGATTTGCCCCATTTAGATGGCGAACACACCGTGTTTGGCAAGATCACTAGTGCAGAAGGTCTTAATGTCTTGGATAAAATCAAACAAGGCGATATTATAGAAAGCGTTGTGTTTAGCCCTTCTCTATAAGGAACAAGAGATTAGACATGCTCATACTCAGCCGCAAAGTTAATGAAGGGATTGTCATTGATGATAACATCCACATTAAAGTCATTTCCATAGATAGAGGGAGTGTGCGTTTAGGGTTTGAAGCGCCTGAAAGCACCCTTATTTTGCGCGCTGAACTCAAAGAGGCCATTGTGAGCGAAAACCAAAAAGCTTCTGTGTGCGTAGATGAAAGCTTGTTAGAAAACATCAAAAAGGTCATTAAGCCTTGACGCATGTTTTTGAGGTTTATCCTAAAGTCAATGTTTTTTTAAAAATCCTTCACAAAGAAGGGGCTTACCATAAGATTATTTCTCGCATGTGTTTAGTCAAAAATAAGCTAAAAGACATTATCAGCGTTAAAAACGCCTTATCTTTCTCATTAAAAGGGGATTTTGACTGCCCTTTAGAAGAAAACTCGCTCTTTAAAGCCCTCCAAGTTTTAAAAAATTTTTTAAAATCAAAAAATTTCTCTCATTCTGTCATCAAATCCCTAGATACCCTAGCGATTGAAGTGGAAAAAAACATCCCCACTCAAGCCGGACTAGGCGGTGGGAGCGCTGATGCTGGGGGGCTATTGTATCATTTAAATCAGATTTTTGACTGGCGTTTGAGTTTAAAAGAGCTTTATAGCATGGGATCTTTAGTGGGTGCAGACACCAATTTTTTCATCTCGCAATACAAAAGCGCTAACGCCACTTCTTATGGCGAAGTCATTGAAAATTTTGAAGAAGAGCCTTTAGAAAATCGCCTAGAAATCTATGCACCAAATCATGTTTTTTGCAGCACCAAAGCCGTTTATCAAGCTTATAAGCCCAAAACTTGCTTTCCTCAAGCTAAAGAATGGCTTAAAAAACCGAGTTTAGAATGCCTAAAAACTTATGATAGAAACGGATTAAACGATCTTTTAAAGCCGGCTTTACTCACTAACCAAGCCTTAAGAGGTATAGAAAGCGAATTAGGCAAAGAGTGGTTTTTTAGCGGGAGCGGGAGCGCGTTCTTTAGGCTAAAGCCTGTGCACAAAAAGGGGGCGAATGAAACTCATTGCCAGCAATAAAAAAGCCTATTTTGACTATGAAATTTTGGAAACTTTAGAAGCAGGATTAGCCCTTTTAGGCTCTGAAGTGAAGGCTTTGAGGCAAACTAGGGTGAATTTAAAAGATAATTTTGTTAAAATAATCAAAGGAGAAGCTTTTTTATTTGGTGTTCATATATCCTATTTAGATACAATCCATGCGTATTACAAGCCCAATGAAAGGCGAGAGCGTAAGTTGCTTTTACACAAAAAGCAATTATTGAAATGGCAGATTGAAGCGTCTAAAGAACGCTTGAGTATCGTAGGATTGAAATTGTATTTTAACCAAAAAAATAGAGCTAAAATCCAAATTGCTTTAGTGAAAGGAAAAAGATTGCACGACAAAAGACAAAGTCTCAAAGAAAAAGCGCTTAATAAAGAAATTCTTGCTGATTTAAAACACCACTTTAAAGGATAATAATGAAAGAAATGGTAGATTATGGGATTATAGGGTTTTTGATCTTTTTATCAGTCATCGTTATAGCGATCGCAATAGAAAGGTTGTGGTTTTTTGCCACTCTTCGTGTAGATGACTACACAGACAGGCGTAAATTAGAGCTAGCCCTACACAAACGACTGACTTTAGTGGCCACGATTGGCTCAAACGCTCCTTATATCGGTCTTTTAGGAACGGTTATGGGGATCATGCTCACTTTTATGGATTTAGGATCCGCTTCTGGCATTGACACTAAAGCGATCATGACTAATTTAGCCCTTGCTTTAAAAGCGACTGGCATGGGGTTATTGGTGGCGATCCCTGCGATTGTGATTTATAACTTGCTCGTGAGAAAAAGCGAGATTTTGGTTACCAAATGGGATATTTTCCACCACCCGGTTGACACGCAATCCCATGAGATTTATAACAAAGCCTAAGGATTGAGCGGTGAAAAAAGTAGAATCCATGAATGTGGTGCCTTTCATTGACATCATGCTTGTGTTGTTAGTGATCGTGCTTACAACGGCGTCTTTTGTGCAAACTTCAAAGCTCCCTATTAGCATTCCTCAAGTGGATAAGGACAGCACTGATTCTAAAGACGTGTTGGACAAAAAACAAGTTACGATCGCCATTTCTAATAAAGGCTCTTTCTATTTTGACGATAAAGAAATCAGCTTTGAAAATTTAAAACACAAGGTTTCCACTTTAGCTAAAGACACCCCTATTGTCTTGCAAGGCGACAAGAAAAGCAATTTGGATAACTTTATCAAAGTCGTGGATTTATTGCAAACGAACAATCTGAAGCAACTTTACATTCTTGTTGAAGATAAAAAGAATCAAAAAAATTAGTTTTAGTCAATTTTTAGCATTCTTTAGCTAAAATCTGTGTTTATGTTTAATTTTTATCAAGGGAGTTTTAAATGAAACGCACTTACCAGCCACACAACACACCAAGAAAGCGAACCCATGGCTTTCTTGTGAGAATGAAAACCAAAAACGGGCGCAAGGTGATTAATGCCAGACGAGCTAAGGGCAGAAAAAAGCTTTCCGTCTAAACCCTATGACTCTTTAAAAAACAAGAGTGAGTTTGATAGGGTTTATCAAAAGGGTTTCAAAAAACATAACCCTTTTTTTTCGCTCTTTGTTTTGGATTTGTCAAAGGAGTCGCCAAAAGGAAAAGAGGGTTTTAAAGATCCGCTCTCTTGTAGGCTTAAAGACAAAAAAACGCTTTATTTATTAGGCTTGAGCGTGTCCAAAAAAGTCGGCAACGCCGTGAAACGAAACCTTATCAAACGCCGTTTGCGTTCGCTTACATTAAAGCATGCTGCGCTTTGTCAAGGGCTTGCTTTGGTGTTTGTGCCTAGAAGCGATTGTTACCATTTAGATTTTTGGGCTTTAGAAAAACATTTTTTAGAAACGCTAACTTCCATTAAAAACTATATGAACAAAGCCTTGAAAGGCTTGAAAAAAGGAATGACTCATACCTATGCGAAACAATAAAACGCCTTTTTTGAGCGCGATTTTTACGGCATCAATTAGGGGTTACCAACGCTTTTTTTCGGCTTTCACCCCTTCAAGCTGTCGGTTTTACCCCACTTGCTCCAACTACGCTCTGTGGTTGCTCTGTTTTGAAAGCCCTTTGAGCGCTATGGGTAAAATCGCTATAAGGATACTCTCATGCAACCCTTTTTGCTCTGGGGGCATTGCTTACCCTACTACTCGCTTGAAACGCCCAAGCCTGATCCAATCTCATAAAGATTCTAATCGCAATTTTAAAACCATCACTTTTTGGCTCGTTCCCACCAAAAGCCGCACAACTTACTACATCATTAAGGTTTAATCACAATGGATAAAAACAACAATAATAATCTCCGCTTGATTTTAGCGATCGCTCTGTCTTTCTTGTTTATCGCTATTTACAGCTATTTTTTCCAAAAACCAAACAAAACAACAACCCAAACCACAAAGCAAGAAACAACCAACAACCACACAGCAACAAGTCCTAACGCGCCCAACGCCCAAAATTTTGGCACCACTCAAACAACCCCACAAGAGAGTTTGTTAAGCACGATTTCTTTTGAGCATGCCAGGATTGAAATTGATTCTTTAGGGCGCATCAAACAGGTTTATCTCAAGGATAAAAAGTATCTAACCCCTAAACAAAAGGGCTTTTTAGAGCATGTGGACCATCTTTTTAGCTCCAAAGAAAACGCGCAACCCCCCCTAAAAGAGCTCCCCCTTTTAGCGGCCGATAAACTCAAGCCTTTAGAAGTGCGTTTTTTAGACCCCACGCTCAATAATAAAGCGTTCAACACCCCTTATAGCGCTTCAAAAACCACCCTTGGGCCTAACGAACAGCTCGTTTTAACCCAAGATTTAGGCGCTCTTAGTATCATTAAAACCCTGACTTTCTATGATGATTTGCATTATGATTTAAAAATCGCTTTCAAATCGCCCAATAACCTTATCCCTAGTTATGTGATCACCAATGGTTACAGGCCGGTGGCTGATTTGGACAGCTACACCTTTTCAGGCGTGCTTTTAGAAAATAACGACAAAAAAATTGAAAAAATTGAAGATAAAGACGCTAAAGAGATCAAACGCTTTTCTAACACCCTCTTTTTATCCAGCGTGGATAGGTATTTCACCACCTTGCTTTTCACTAAAGATTCTCAAGGTTTTGAAGCCTTAATTGATTCAGAAATCGGCACTAAAAACCCCTTAGGCTTCATTTCCCTTAAAAATGAAGCGAATTTGCATGGCTATATTGGCCCTAAAGATTACCGCTCTTTGAAAGCGATTTCACCCATGCTCACTGATGTGATAGAGTATGGCTTAATCACATTTTTTGCAAAAGGCGTGTTTGTTTTATTGGATTATTTGTATCAATTCGTGGGCAATTGGGGTTGGGCTATCATTTTTTTAACGATTATCGTGCGCCTAATCCTTTACCCCTTAAGCTATAAGGGCATGGTGAGCATGCAAAAGCTCAAGGAATTAGCCCCTAAAATGAAAGAACTCCAAGAAAAATACAAGGGCGAACCCCAAAAATTGCAAGCCCACATGATGCAACTTTACAAAAAACATGGGGCTAATCCGCTAGGGGGTTGTTTGCCCTTAATCTTACAAATCCCAGTGTTTTTTGCGATTTATAGGGTGCTCTATAACGCTGTGGAATTGAAAAGCTCAGAGTGGATCTTATGGATTCATGATCTATCTATCATGGATCCGTATTTTATTTTACCGCTTCTTATGGGAGCGTCTATGTATTGGCACCAAAGCGTTACGCCAAACACCATGACCGATCCCATGCAAGCGAAGATTTTTAAACTCCTACCCCTATTATTCACAATCTTTTTAATCACTTTCCCTGCAGGGTTAGTCTTGTATTGGACCACGAACAACATCCTTTCGGTGTTGCAACAACTCATCATCAATAAAGTCTTAGAAAATAAAAAACGCATGCATGCGCAAAATAAAAAGGAAAATTGATGCAAAATTTTATTGAAATCAAAGCCAAAACCTTAGAAGAAGCTCTCATTCAAGCTTCTATCGCCTTGAATTGCCCCATTATTAATTTGCAATATGAAGTCATTCAAACGCCCTCTAAAGGTTTTTTAAATATCGGTAAAAAAGAAGCCATTATTTTAGCGAGCGTTAAAGAAAGCGTCAAAGAGGTTAAAGAAGAGAGCGTTAAAGAAACCAACACGAAAGAAAATCATCAAAACCATCAAAACAATATAGAAGAAAAAAAACAAAAATTAGAAACAGAAACACCGCAAGAAGAAATAATCACCCCTAAACCCCCTAAAAAAAACCTTAAAGAAGAATCTCATAATGGAGACAAACTCCATGAAATTAAGCAAGAATTGAAAGACTTATTCTCCCATTTGCCCTATAAAATCAATAAAGTGGAGGTGAGTCTTTATGAACCGGGGGTGTTATTGATTGATATTGATGGCGAAGATTCTGCTCTTTTAATTGGCGAGAAAGGCTATCGTTACAAAGCCCTTTCTTACTTGCTCTTTAACTGGATCCACCCTGCTTATGGCTATAGCATCCGCTTAGAAATTTCCACTTTTTTACAAAACCAAGAAAAGGTTATGGAAGCGCAACTCCAAAGCGTGATCATGACCGTGCATGAAGTGGGTAAGGGGCAGATGAAAGCCCCTGATGGCGTTTTAACCTATATCGCTTTAAAGAAATTACGAAAAGCGTTCCCTAATAAGTATGTTTCTATCAAAACCAACTTAAACGATGAAAAATACATCGTCATCAACGACTTCAACAATGAATGACACCATCGCCGCTATCGCTACCCCTTTAGGCAAGGGAGCGATTAGCATTATTAAAATCAGTGGCCATAACGCTCTAAACATCCTCAAACAACTCACCCAAAAACAAGATTTCACCCCCAGATACGCTTATGTGCGCGATATTTTTTCTGATGGTGTTTTATTAGACAAAGCGTTAGTCATTTATTTCAAAGCCCCCTATAGTTTCACCGGTGAAGATGTGTGCGAAATCCAATGCCATGGAAACCCCCTTTTAGCGCAAAATATCCTTCAAGCCTGCTTGAATTTAGGATCTAGGCTCGCTAAAGCGGGGGAATTTAGCAAAAAAGCCTTTTTAAACCATAAAATGGATTTGAGCGAGATTGAAGCGAGCGTTCAGCTCATCCTTTGTGAAGATGAAAGCGTTTTAAACGCTCTAGCCAGGCAGCTTAAGGGCGAGTTAAAAATTTTTATTGAAGAAGCCAGGAACGATCTTTTAAAACTTTTGGCGAGCTCAGAAGTTTTGATTGACTATAGCGAAGAAGACATTCCTAGCGATTTTTTAGATGGAGTGTCTCTTAATTTAGAAAAACAAATCGCCTCTTTTAAAGACTTATTGGATTTTTCTAATACGCAAAAACAAAGGAATAAGGGGCATGCCTTAAGCATTGTTGGCAAACCCAATGCTGGCAAAAGTTCTTTATTAAACGCCATGCTTTTAGAAGAAAGGGCTTTAGTGAGCGATATTAAAGGCACAACAAGAGACACCATAGAAGAAGTCATTGAACTACAAGGGCATAAGGTGCGCTTGATTGATACGGCTGGCATTAGAGAGAGTGCGGATAAAATAGAGCGCTTAGGGATTGAAAAAAGCCTTAAAAGTTTAGAAAATTGCGACCTTATTTTAGGCGTGTTTGATCTTTCTAAACCCCTAGAAAAAGAAGATTTTACTATCATTGATGCCCTTAATCGCGCTAAAAAGCCTTGCATTGTTGTTTTGAATAAAAACGATTTAGCACCCAAACTGGAGCTTGAAGTTTTAAAATCTTATCTTAAAATCCCTTATTCTATCCTAGAAACCAACACCCTAAATTCCAAGGCTTGTTTGAAAGATTTGAGCCAAAAAATCAGTGAGTTTTTCCCCAAACTAGACACTCAAAACAAGCTCTTGCTCACTTCCCTAGCCCAAAAAACCGCCCTAGAAAACGCCATTTTTGAATTGCAAAACGCTAAAAACCATTTAGAAACTTTAGAGCTTTTTTCTTATCACATTTTAAGCGCGATAGAAAACTTAAACTTGCTCACCCGCCCTTATGAAACCAGCCAGATGCTTGATAGCATGTTCAGCGAATTTTGCTTGGGCAAATGAAACCGCTTAAAGAATGGGTTAAAACCCCTTTTAGCGCTGCTTTTTAAGACTTTTTTACCCATTAGCGCCGTTTAATATCCATTTTTACAAAAAACAATACTGCCATTTTTCTAAAAAAAAAAAAGAAAAAAGGGTAAAATAAGCTAGTTTAAAGTATATACATACTATAAACTACTTTTGAGTAAAAATGTTAAAAAAGACCATTAAGGAGATTTCATGTTAAAACTCGCTAGCCAAACGATTTGTTTGTCCCTAATCGGATCATTCACCGCTGTAGAAGCCTTTCAAAAACACCAAAAAGACGGCTTTTTTGTAGAAGCTGGGTTTGAAACCGGGCTATTACAAGGCACACAAACCCAAGAACAAACCATAGCCACCACTCAAGAAAAACCTAAACCCAAGCCAAAACCCAAACCCATTACCCCTCAAAGCACCTATGGGAAATACTACATCTCCCAAAGCACCGTTTTAAAGAATGCGACTGAGTTGTTTGCAGAGGACAATATCACCAACTTGACCTTTTATTCTTTAACCCCTGTGTATGTAACCGCTTATAACCAAGAAAGCGCTGAAGAAGCAGGCTATGGTGATAGCAGCTTGATTATGATACAAAACTTCTTGCCTTATAATTTAAACAATATTGAGCTGAGCTATACAGACAATCAAGGCAATGTGGTCAGTTTGGGCGTGATAGAGACTATCCCTAAACAATCTCAAATCATTCTGCCGGCAAGCTTGTTTAACGATCCGCAACTTAACGCTGATGACTTCCAACAACTCCAAACCGCCACCACAAAATTTTCTGATGCCAGCACGCAGAATCTGTTTGATAAGCTCAGTAGGGTTACAACCAATCTTCAAATGACTTATATCAATTACAACCAATTTTCTAGCGGTAACGACACTGGTTCTAAACCCCCATGCCCTCCATACGAAAATCAAGAAAATTGTACGGCTAAAGTGCCGGCTTTCACCTCTCAAGACGCTAAAAATTTGACCAATTTAATGCTGAACATGATGGCGGTGTTTGATTCTAAATCTTGGGAAGATGCCGTTAAAAACGCTCCCTTTCAGTTTAGCGACAACAACCTGTCAAAGCCATGTTATTCTGATTATTCTACATGCGTGAATCCTTACAACAACGGGCTTGTTGATCCTAAATTGATCGCTAAAAATGCTGGAGATGAATACAATATAGAAAACGGGCAAACAGGCTCAGTGATATTAACGCCGCAAGATGTCATCTATAGCTATAGAGTTACGAATAATCTTTATGTGAATCTCTTGCCCCCAAGAGGAGGGGATTTAGGGCTAGGGTCTCAATATGGCGGCCCCAATGGCCCAGGCGATGATGGCACCAATTTTGGCGCTTTAGGGATATTGTCTCCTTTCTTAGATCCTGAAATACTCTTTGGCAAAGAATTGAATAAAGTCGCTATCATGCAATTAAGAGACATTATCCATGAATACGGGCATACTTTAGGCTATACGCATAACGGGAACATGACTTATCAAAGAGTGCGCATGTGTCAAGAAGGAAGTGGGCCAGAAGAGCGCTGTCAGGGCGGGAAGATAGAGCAAGTGAATGGACAAGAAGTGCAAGTGTTTGACAACGGGCATGAAGTGCGAGACACCGATGGCTCTACCTATGATGTGTGTTCTCGTTTTGGCGGCCAAGGTCAGCCCGCTTTCCCTAGCAGTTACCCCAATTCCATCTATACTGATTGCTCTCAAGTCCCCGCTGGGCTTATAGGCGTTACCAGCGCGGTTTGGCAGCAACTCATCGATCAAAACGCCCTACCGGTGGATTACACTAATTTGAGCAGCCAAACCAACTATTTAAACGCTAGTTTGAACACGCAAGATTTTGCGACCACTATGCTTAGTGCGATCAGTCAAAGCCTTTCATCTACTAAATCTAGCGCCACTACCTATCGCACTTCAAAAACCTCACGGCCCTTTGGAGCCCCCCTATTAGGCGTTAATCTTAAAATGGGCTATCAAAAATATTTTAATGATTACTTAGGGTTGTCTTCTTATGGCATTATCAAATACAACTACGCTCAAGCCAATAACGAAAAAATCCAACAATTAAGCTATGGTGTGGGAATGGATGTGTTGTTTGATTTTATCACCAATTACACCAACGAAAAGAACCCTAAAAACAACCTCACTAAAAAAGTTTTCACTTCATCTCTTGGGGTGTTTGGGGGCTTAAGGGGCTTATACAATAGCTATTATTTGTTGAACCAATACAAAGGGAGCGGTAATTTAAATGTGACCGGTGGGTTGAATTACCGCTACAAGCATTCTAAATATTCTGTAGGCATTAGCGTTCCTTTGGTCCAGTTAAAATCCAGGGTCGTTTCTAGCGATGGCGCTTATACCAATTCTATCACCCTTAATGAAGGGGGCAGTCATTTTAAAGTGTTTTTCAATTACGGGTGGATTTTCTAGGGGTTAAAAAATTGGCTTTAACTCTCTATTGGCTCTAAAACGCTCTTTTTAGGCTCTCTTGTAGGTGTTTTTAGTTCTGTTTTGCGCGTGGGCGTTAGCGTTATAGATCGCTCTTTTTGTTCTCGCATCGCTTGCGTGATTTCTTTAAGCTTACTGAAGCTTTTTTCTGTCTCATTGTTTGTCTCATGTTTTTGTTCTCCTTTCGCATTCAAACGCCCCTTTTTAAGCGTTTGTTTGGTTTAAAATTGCGTTAGCTTTTAAAAAAGTTTGTTAGTTTGTGGGGCAAAAAGATAGACCCTAGCTTGGGGATTTGAAAGCCCAAAGTCATTTGGTTTTTTCAAACAATCTCGCTTGTATAGACTCGTGAAGCACCCAAACGCTAAAGCGATTGGGCTTCCTAGGCTGATGTTGGGGGAAAGTTTGGTTCTCACTCTGTGCCCCTAATCATAGGGATTTTACAGAGTTTGATCTCCAACGCATTCCCTACAGGTCTCACACATCATATCTATAAAGGCGTAACTTTGTGCACTTCCTACGCTAGATACAAATGTATGGGGGTATTATACTACAAAGATGTTTGGGATTTCTGCTTGGGTGGTTTTAAAAAGATTTTGGTTTTTGTTAATTTTAGTTTTTAGCAGGTGTGGTTTTAGATGAGCTTGTGGGATAAAGAGTGTTGAATGATGTTTTAGTTTATTTGGCGAGAACAAAAGCCACAAACTTTTAGAGGGTTATTTTAATAGGTGTAAAACGCCACGTCAAACAAAATAATGACGCTTACAAAACTGAATGAATAAAAAAGTGCAAGCAAGATTGATATCCTGCTTATAACCCCGTATTGCCCTGCCCTTCTTTATTGGCATAATCTTTCAGTTCTTTATAAAGCAAAGATTGCAAGCGCGTGATAGCAAAATTCTTATTCTTTTCATCCACTTCAAGGCTTCTATTCAATACGGGCGTGCCTTGACAATCGCTCGCGCTAACAACCACTCTAATACGTGTGGTGCCATTAGCGCTGTCTGTGAAAACTTCATTTTTGATTTGATAGAGTTTTTCTTCATCGCTAGGGGTTAGCACTCTGGCATAAGCGCTTATGAGAGCGTTTTTAATCTCTGTATCGCTGTTGTTATCAAAAGTGATTTGCACTTTAGGTTTGAAAGCGTTTTGATAATAGATTTTTTCATAATTTTCTAACGAACTCACCGGGACAGAATACGCTTTTAAAATCCTTTCTATAGGCATCGCTTTAGCCAATAAATCCCCCATGCTTTTAGATTGCTGTAAAAAAACCCCTTTGCAAACCTTAGGCATTAAGGTGGAAAACTGCCCATAAAGAGCGTTATACTTATCCCTTAAACCCTGCAAAAACAAGTTTTGATTAATCCTTACTCTGGTGTAGTAGATCCCTTTTTGCGCTTCTTGATTGACAATTTCTACATTATTCAATTCCAAGTCATCGGTCTTTAAGTTAATCGTTTGCGAATCACTGGATTTCAACTTATTATCCACACGACTTTTTTGGATATGGATTTGGGAATTAACCACCACGCTAATAGACGCCACTAAATCCGCTAACGCTTTTTGTTTAGAAGCCTCTTTAGAAGTGGCTGAACCACTCCCATAAAGATAGCCTTTTTGGGTGTTTGTTTTGTTATAGGCCTTGCTATACCACTTAGGCTCTGCGCTCAAATTGGCACCCACAAAAGCCATAAGGCATGCAAGAATAATCTTTTTCATTATTAATCCTTACTCGTTCATTAAAGCGACATGCTTCTTAGTGATTCTTAGAAGCACATAAACTTTATCCGTATCAATAAAAGTGGCCTTTAGCTCACTAGCCTTAATCTCTATTTTATCCCCCTTGAAAGCTTCCATCACTTTCTCTAAGGCGTTTTGTCTGGCTGAGGACAAGCTATAATCCATATCTGAAAGCAATATATCGCTCACCCCACACACTAAAATTTTTTCGTCTTTGGTTTGGGTCTTTTCAACCTGCACTTCTTTTGAGCAATCTTTTGCCCATTTAGGCAAGGACTTCCCCCACGCCACCCCCAACACCAAAACAAGCGCGATAGCAAGGCGTTTCATTAAAACCCTACTTTTTAACCATGCCTAACTCTTCGCGCACTTTATCCACAATTTGCTTATCCAAGCCCACTAAAACAAAAACCCTATCTTTACCGACATAGCGGGCAAGCATTTTAGAAGCGATCAACTCTTTATCCACTAATTGAGAAATTTTTTCAGTATCAGTGCCGCTTATAGACCTTTTACCAGAAGCGTCTACCGTTCTAGTTTTTTCATTTTCCAAATCTTTTTGTAAAGTGGATTTTAAATTCGCCGCTAAATTAGCCCTAGCTTTCGCTGTAGCCTGATTCGTAGAATAATCCACATCATTATTAGTGATCAAATCTTCAGCCCTTCCTAAAAAGACCCCTGAATATTTTTCATACTTCGCCACTTTTTCCAAATCCCCTACAACCCAATCAGGAGCACCTTTAGTCGCTTCTTTGTAAGCCTTATTGCTTTTACTGATACCTGATTTTGGGGCATGGCTGCAACCTACGATCACCATCGCTGCTATCACACTCATCCCTAAAATTTTTTTAACTTGATTTTTCATCGCTCATCCTTTCAAATATAAATTTAAAACATACGCTTATTGCTAGCATTTTTCACAATAGGCTTAACATCGCTCCATACCTCTTCACCCGTTTTCCTGTTGGTAAGGCTTAGGGTGAAGTCATAGTCCAAGCGCTGCCTAGAACTACTGATAGAGGCTGCGATACTGGATACTTTACCACTTAAAGATAAATCAGCGGCTTTTAAAGTGCCTTTTTCTACAGTGGTGTCTTGATTATACTCTTCGCTCTCTCGTTCTTTTTCGCGCTGTTTCACCATTCTGCTATCCGCTGCAATGCCACTTCCCCCGCTCGCCCTTGTGATATTGAACCTCCCGTTAGATCGCAACCGCAACTGCCGCGCGATTTCAGTCGTGAGAAGATTCATGTCCAAATTGGGTTGCGTGGTGTCGTTAATCACATCTGAAACTTCAATCAAATGCTTGCCCTTGAGTTGCTCAAAATTAGGGTCGCTAAACATGGAATCTAACATCGCGTTAGCGGTTAGCAATAAATCCGTGCTATTAATGCTTGCAGTCGTATTTTTAGTGGCATCATTCACATTTTGATAAGTTGCCATTTCGCTTGAGCAACCCACCCACAATAAAGCACTCAAAATCACCGAGCTTATAATTTTTAATTTTGTTTTCAATAACATAATGATAGAAACTCCCTATTCAAAATTTAAAACAGATACTTCCGTTCCTAATTCTAAACTTCTAATCTAAACACACAGTGTTTTTGCGGATTTTAGCATTTTATTATGCGTCTTTTTTTTCACATTTTACAAGTTTTAGCCCTACAAATTTCACACTGCAAGCGTTAATACCACAAATTCGCTCATTTTTAGCTTAATTAAAGAAACTTTTTTAACAAACATGCATGCTGATTTAAAAACGATAAAAACGATTTTTTGAGATAAAGAAATAACATAAAAGCTATTTGAAGTTAGCCCCCTATCAAAAAGGGGGCTAAAAAAAAGGGACTATAGAAAAAAAGACTAAATAAAAAAAGAGTTAAAAGATTTTTAAGCTCTTATTTTTACAATAAGGCTCTTTAATAACGCCCTTTATGATACCCCTTACAATAACGCTTTTAGAGCGTCTTCAATCGGTTTTTGAGAGCTAGGTTCTACAAGCCTTTCACCCACTTCTTTGGCGTTTTTGTAAAAAATCAAAGTAGGGATCTTGCGGATGCCTAAGCTCTCTTTGAGATCCTGGCTCTCATCAAAAGAAACCTTAAAAAATTCCACCTTGCCTTTGTAAGTTTTGGCTAAATTTTCCATGATCGGCTCAATCTTCCTGCAATCCGGGCACCAGCTCGCCCCCACATTAACCACTACCGCTTGATGAGCGGTTTTTTCTGCGTAATTCTTCCCGTTAATCACTTCTAACATGATAATCCTTATTTTTTATTTCCCCCAACCGCCGAAGTATAGCATATTTCAAGCGCTAATCCCCTTTAGTATTAGCCCTATTAGCCATAAACGCATGCAGTTCGTTGTATTCTTGGCGGTTTAAAAAACGCATTTTCCCTACCGGCAAGGCATTCAAATTCACAAAACCATAACGAACGCGCCTTAAATCCAACACTCCAGCGTTAAAAAATGCAAAAAAACGCCTTAGTTCTCTGTTTTTCCCCTCATTGATAATAACTCTCAGTTTAGAATATTTGGCATGGTTTTTGATGATTTCATAACCAATAAAGGGGGCAAATTCCATGCTTTTAATGGGGGTTTTTTGGTGCGCTCCCTTAGTGGCGTTTTCTAATTTCAAGCCCTCTTGCATCGCATTTTCCATCTCTCTTGTAACAAAGCCTTGAATTTTAATGAGATACTCTTTTTCTAAATTCGCATGCATTAAAGCGCTCACCACCGCTTTACTATCGCTTAAGAGTAGCACCCCCTCGCTCGCAAAATCCAAACGCCCCACCGGCGCGAAATGGGCGTATTTTTTCTCCAAGCTTTCATAAATCACGCGCCGTTTTAAGGGATCGGCTTTACTCACTAGTTCGCCCTTTGGCTTGTGATAGATTAGCACGCTGAATTTTTTGTTTTTTAAAGGTTTGATGAGTCGTTTGTCTAAAAACACCCTGTCGTTTTCTTTAACCACGCTAGCGAGTTTGGCATGCTCATGGTTGATTTTCACCCGCCCTTCTAAAACCAATTTTTCAGCTTCTCTTCTGGAATGCTTGGTGTAATGGGCTAAAAATTGGTTGATCCTCAAGCTAAATCCCTCCACTCTAATTCTTTAAAATCATCCTTAATCTTTTCATTTACCATTAGATCGCTTTGGATTTTGAATTGCTTATCCTTATCTTTGATGATCAAATATAAGGGGCGTTTGCCCTGGTGTTTTAGAGCGCTCTCTTTGATTTGTCTTAAAAACTCTTTTTTCACATCATTTTCTAACACGATCGCCAAAGAGCAAGAGCTAGAAGCGAGTATTTCCATGGGGGGGATTTCACGCACGTCTTCTTTTTGCTTGTCAGGGTCTTTATAGCGGGCTTTAGGGATTTTAACCTCCCTAGCGCTCTCTAAATCCAAGATTTCAAAAAGCCTCAATCGCGCCACTTCTTCTTGCTCTTCAATCTTGCATTTAAACACTAAAGGCTTATTAATATCCAACTCTTCTAAAGCACTCAATTGCTTTTCAAACAGCATGAGTTCAAACTTGCCGTATCGATCCAAAATGTCCGCTGTGCCATAAGGCTTACCGCTTCGTTTGCCAATTTTCTTTTTAACTTCCATGATTTTTCCCAGCAAATAAGCCTGCGAGCCAATTTCTAATTCTTCAATATCAATGCTTTTGACTAAATTTTTAAAGCCCTTAATTTCTTCTTTAAACTCATCTAAAGGATTGCCTGAAACATGGATGCCTAAAGTCTCGTATTCGCATTCTAAAAGCGTTTTAGCGTCATGCTCGCCCAAATCAGTCATGTCCAAAACAACCTGCTCTTTTGTCCCACCTTCCATGGCTCCAAAAAGGGAGTTGCCTCCTTGCATCATTTCATTAGCCTTGTCTTTAGCGCGCCCCGCATCACAGATCAAATCCAAGTTAGCGAGCATGGTTTTTCTAGTGTAGCCTAAATTGTCCAAGCTCCCTGATTTCACTAATGGCTCTAAAGATTTTTTAGTGAGTTTAGAAAAATCCACCCGTGAAATAAAATCTTCTAAACTCTTATAATCCCCTTTAGCCCTTTCTTCAATGATGTTTTTAATCGGCTCACCCCCAACCCCTTTAACCGCTCCCAAACCAAACACGATTTTCTTTTCCAATTCGCCCTTTTGGTTTTTAAACTCCGCCACGCTGAAATCTTGCATAGAAGAATTGATGTGCGGGGGCATCACTTCAATTTCTAAAGCCCTGACCTCATCAATATAACGCGCCACGGATTCAATCTTATTGGATTCGCTAGTGAGCATCGCTGCCATGAACTCATGCTTGTAATAAGTCTTTAAATACGCCGTTTGGAAAGTGATCATCGCATAAGCGGCTGAATGCGATTTGTTGAAACCATAACCAGCAAATTTAACGATCAAATCCCACAAATTAGCCGCTTTTTGGCCATCATGCCCTAAATTTTTAGCGCCTTCTACAAACTTAGCCTTATTGTCCGCCATGATTTGAGCGTCTTTTTTCCCCATAGCGCGGCGGATGAGATCCGCTTCACCCAAACTAAAACCGCCGATAGTTTGCACGATTTGCATCACCTGCTCTTGATAGACGATCGTGCCGTAAGTGGGCTTTAAAATCGGCTCTAATTCTTTAAACGCATAAGCGATAGGCTCAACGCCATGCTTTCTATTCACAAAATCATCTACCATGCCTGATTCCATGGGTCCTGGTCTGCCTAGCGCGATAATGGCGATAATGTCTTCAAAGCTTGAAGGCCTTAAGCGCTTGTTAAGCCCTTGAAACATCCCGGATTCAATCTGGAAGATCCCCACCGTATCCCCGCTTTGGATCGTTTTATACACTTTTGGATCGTCCATATCCAACGATAAAAAATCCACATCAATGTTATGTTGCGTTTTAATGATTTTAAGCGCATCATCAATCACGGTCAAGGTTTTAAGCCCCAAGAAGTCAAACTTGATCAAATCCACCGGCTCTAAATATTTCATGGAATATTGCGTAACGATACCGCCGGTCTTTTCAGAGGCAAACAAAGGGGTTTTGTGCCACAACTCTTTTTGGCTATCCACCACTAAGGCTGCGGCATGCACGCCTGCGTTGCGATTCAAGTTCTCTAAATTGAGCGAATATTCCCACACTTGTTTGGCTACTTCATTGCTTTCTACTAATTCCTTGATTTTAGGCTCTAATTCCCACGCCCCCTCGATGAACTCGCCATTTTTTTCATAGCCCTTAAGCGTGATGCCTAAGCGGTTAGGGATGAGCTTGGCAAAATCATCGGCTTCTTTATAAGGCATGTCCAAAACCCTTGCAACATCTCTGATCACGCCTTTAGCCAACATCTTGTTAAAGGTGATGACTTGAGCCACATTGTATTTGCCGTATTTTTCAATCATGTATTCTATGATTTCCTTACGCCGGCGCTGGCAAAAATCCGTATCAATATCAGGCATGCTGACTCTTTCAGGGTTTAAAAACCTTTCAAAGAGCAAATCGTATTTCAAAGGGTCAATATCCGTGATTTTTAAAGCAAAAGCCACCAAACTCCCAGCCGCACTCCCCCTACCAGGCCCTACAGGAATACCCATTTCTTTAGCGTAACGGATAAAATCCCACACAATCAGCATATACCCTGGGAATTTCATGCTCGTAATGACTTCAATTTCTTTTTCTAAGCGTTCTTGGTATTGATCATGCTTTTCTTTTGGCACTAAGATTAAGCGCTCTTTCAAGCCCTCTCTAGCCTTATGGGCAAAATAAGAAGCGTCATCTTCAAAATCCAGCCCCTCATTTTGAGCGTAAGCTTTAGTGAATTTGAAGCTTGGGGGGGTTGGGGGGTTCTTTTTATCGTCTTTTAAATCAATCTCTAAAACGCATTTATCAGCGATTTCTTGGGTGTTTTCTAACGCTTCTGGAATATCTGCAAACAGCTTCGCCATTTCTTCAGGGGATTTAATGTAAAACTCATGCACGGAGTGTTTCAAGCGCCCCTTATCGTTTAGGGTTTTACCCATCGCTACGCACATCGCCACTTCTTGAGCTTTAGCGTCATTAGGCATGGTGTAGTGGGTGTCGTTGGTGGCAATGATTTTTAACCCTGTTTCTAAAGACATTTTAATGACTTGTTCATCAATGAATCGCTGATCTAAAATGCCATGACGCATGATTTCTAAATAAAAATCGTCTTCAAAAATCTCTTGGTATTCGCAAGCGATTCTTTTGGCTTCATCATAGCCTTTAGCCCCATACTTACGGTTTCTCTCATTGTTAGTATTCAAATGGTAATTGACTTCCCCTTGCAAGCACGCGCTAGAAGCGATAATGCCCTTAGAATGCTCCCTTAGAAGCTTTTTATTGATGCGCGGGAAATAATAAAATCCTTCTAAATACGCCATAGAGCTTAAAAACATCAAGTTTTCATAGCCCTCTTGGTTTTTAGCGAACAGGCACAAATGGAAGCGCTGCTTAGTTTCTTTGCTGGAGAGGTTGTCATCATTATGGATATACGCTTCCATGCCGATGATAGGCTTGATGCCTTCTTTTTTCATGCTCGTGTAAAAATCAATCGCTCCAAACATGTTCCCATGGTCGGTTACGCTCACGCTTTTCATGCCCAATTCTTTAACGCGTTTGGCTAAGATTTTAATCTTGTTCGCCCCGTCTAAAAGCGAATATTCTGTGTGCAAGTGCAAATGCGTAAAAGCTTTATTCTCTTTCATTGTCTAACCCTTATTTGGATTTAACGCCATTATACCTATCGCTCTTTAAAAAACTCTTTATCGGATCGTTTAGTGGTGAATTATTTTAAAATGGTGGTTATAATAAGAAAGTTTTTTCTTATTTTTAATACTATTTTAGGAGTTCATCATGAAAAAATCCATTTTATTGGGCGTTTGCCTGGCTTTTTCTTGCGTTTATGCTTTAAGCGATATGGATTTGATTAAAAAAGCGAAGGAAAGCCAATTAGAACCCATGCCTATGGGCAAAGCGCTCAAAGAATACCAGATCAAAAAAACCAGAGATGTGGGCATTGGCGCTAAAAACAGCGAAATCATGACCTCCGCTCAAGTGGAATTGGGCAAAATGCTCTATTTTGACCCTAGGATTTCCACTTCCTATCTTGTGTCTTGCAACACATGCCATAATCTGGGATTAGGTGGGGTGGATCTAATCCCAAGCGCCATAGGCTCTCAATGGAAGAAAAACCCCCACCTTTTAAGTTCCCCAACAGTGTATAACTCTGTGTTTAACGATGTGCAGTTTTGGGATGGTAGGGTTACGCATTTAAACGAACAAGCGCAAGGGCCAATCCAGTCTTCTTTTGAAATGGGGGCTGATCCTAAAGTCGTGGTAGAAAAAATCAATTCCATACCAGGCTATGTCAAGCTCTTTAGAAAAGCTTATGGCTCTAAAGTCAAAATTGATTTTAAATTGATCGCTGATAGTATCGCTATGTTTGAAGCCACGCTTATTACCCCAAGCCGTTACGATGATTTTTTAAGAGGCAATCCTAAAGCGCTCAGTAAAGCCGAAAAAGAAGGGCTGGATTTATTCATTTCTAAAGGCTGTGTGGCTTGCCATAATGGCATTAATCTTGGGGGGACGATGCAGCCTTTTGGGGTGGTCAAACCTTATAAATTCGCTAATGTGGGCGATTTCAAAGGCGATAAAAACGGGCTTGTGAAAGTGCCTACTTTAAGGAATATCACCGAAACGATGCCCTATTTCCATAACGGGCAATTCTGGGATGTTAAAGATGCGATTAAAGAAATGGGCTCTATCCAGTTAGGCATTGAAATCAGCGATGAAGAAGCGAAAAAAATTGAAACTTTCTTTGAAGCCTTAAAGGGTAAAAAACCTAAAATACTCTACCCAGAACTCCCCATAATGACAGACAAAACCCCTAAACCCTCTTTTTGATTTTAAAAAGTCCTTTTAGGGGGCTTTGACGCCAAATCTAAAAAACGCTCAAAGCATCAGCATCTTTTGCGATCAATAATCAAAAAGCTTGCGAAAAGCCAAGCGGTAATCTCTTAAAAGGCGCTTAAAAATTTCTTTTTAATCCCTAATTTAGTGGTTTTAGATTGTTTTGAAACCAACAACCCACTCAAGGCGTTTTCAAATAAATTTTCATTTTTTGGTTGTCTAAAATGAGTGTGTCCTTACCCTTAGTTACCGTAAAATTACCCTTAAAATTCTCCATAAATTCCAATTCAAACGCCATTAAATGCTCATCTTTACACACTTTTCTTGAAATCCCGCTATCTTCAATCCCAATGTGCCTATCGCCTTGCCATACATAGCTAGCAAAATACCGGTTGCAATAGCCTTTCCCATAAATACGATTTTCTTTTTGATCAAACACAAACTCTCCCATAGAACTTTTGGGCTTTGGTTTCTTTTTAAAAAGCTCATACCAGTGTTTTCTTTTTTCTTTTTGCTCCTGCTCTTTGGCTTCAATCGCTGTTTTATCTTCAGGCAAAGCGGTATTTAGAGAGGAATCTTGCTCTTCTTCATGCTCTCTAAAAGCGCTATCAGCGAGCATGGTTTCAATGTCATAGACTTGATGGTTCATTTCTACTTTTTGGATATGCCAATCGTTACTAGAAAGTTTTTTATCAAACATTTTTAAAAAAAAACACCCTGAAAAGACACAAGCCGTTAAAACGCTTGCTCCAGCCAATCGTAAATTCAAACAATTCCTCCTTATTTTTTTAACGGGCTTACGCTTTGCGCTTCAATGGCTTTTTTAATCAAAGAAATCGCTTCTTGCATCGCTTGCGTGCTGACATGTTGGAGAGATTGTATCGCGCTTTCTTGAAAATCTTGATTGCCATTTTTACTCGTTTTGGTTGTTTTATTTTCCAAGCTAGAAATATTTTCATGCTTAATGATCACTCCAGAATGCGAATCGCCTTTCACGCTAATATCATAGCCTAGCGCGAATTCCGCCCTATAGGTAGAATTTTCTTTTTCTAAAAGAGAAAACGATAAAATCGTAAAACGAACCGCATAAGTGGGTGCACCTGCGCCATAAGGGGGCAAAGCCACGCCTAAGCATGCTTTTTGCGCTTCTTGCATGAACATGGTTTTTAACATGTTGCGAGGCAAGTCTATCCATTTTTGGTGCTTCCCATGCGTGATCTGCCCATCTTGGGCTTTAAACACGATCTCTTTAGTGTTGAATAAATCCGCGCTCAAAATGCTAATGAGTCTCACTTCAGTCAAAGGTTTAGGGCATTGCGTGATTTCAAAAGAACTCGCATTCAAATCATAAGTTCTGATTTCTGGCAGCATTTGTTTTAAATTGATGCTCAAGCAACCCTGAAGCAACAACGCTAATGCTGATGAGAGTGAAAAGATTTTTATCGCCGTAGCTCTCATGATTATTTCCTTTCTCCAAAAATCGTTTTATAGGGGTTAGCGTCAAATTTATCTATCAAAGCAGAGCCTTTTTCCACAAAATTATCAATGTTTCTTAAGCTCAACTGTGCTTGCATGATTAAGGGAGTAAACATCGCTTTAAAGTCGTATTGCCCCTGTTTTAGGCGTTTATCCACATCTAAAGCCACATTATTGACATTAGAAACAAGGTTGTTAGCGTTGCTGATTAGCGAATCAAATTGAGTCTTTCTTGAATCCAAGTTAGCGATGAGATCATCCACTGAAGCGAGAATGTGCTTGAATTTTTCCACATTTTCATCGTCTAAAATCCTATTCACATTCCTAATCGCTTTCATCACTTCTTGCACCACTTGATTAGCATCGCCGCTCAAGCGATCCATAAGCCCTTCTTTAAAGATTAAAATCCGCTCCCCCTTATCGCCACTACCATAAAATTCTTCATTGTGGCTTTGCTCTAAGGCTAAAAATTTTAACCCCATAAACCCTCTAGAAGAAACCGCTACTTTAGAGTCTTTACGGATCTTAACGCTGGATTTGATCATCAAATCCAAACGGACCACCCCCACTTTATCCTTTGCAAAACCCACTTTGATGACATTACCCACTTGAATCCCTTTGTAATTAATGGGCGAGTTGGTCGCAATGCCTCCCAAGTCTTTGTCCGTATAGACCACATATTCATAATACTTCCCGTCATCTAATCCCAAATGGCCTAGCCATAAAATAAAGCCTACCATGCACACTAAGCATAAAAAGAAGAGCCCGCCGATTAAAGTGTAATTCACATGCCTTTCCAAAATTTCTCTCCTCGTGTTGAATTGAATAAATTGCCTTCATCTAGCCCTTGAGTTTGAGCCTTTTTAATAAAATCTTTTAAATCCCCATTAAATTCTAATAGCCCGTCTTTGAGCATGATAAATCGATCCACGCAATCATGCACGGAGTCTAAATCATGTGTGATCATCACCACCGTAAGCTGTAAGCTCTCTTTGAGCGTCATGATGAGTTCGTCAAATTTGCCCGCACTATAAGGATCTAGCCCACTTGTTGGCTCATCTAAAAATAAGATCTCCGGATTAGTCGCCATAGCCCTAGCTATACCCACGCGCTTTTTCATCCCCCCGCTCAATTCATAGGGGTAAAGGTGGTAAGCCCTAGGGGGCAAACCCACTTTTTCAATCCACATTTTAGAAATTTCTTCAACAATTTTTTTAGAATAAGCGCCGTATTGCTCTAGCATCACGCCCACATTTTCTAAAACCGTTAAAGAGCTATAGAGTGCCCCAAACTGGAAGCAAATGCCGCAACGGTTAAAAATCTTTTGCTGCTCTCCTTCTTTGAGTTTCCATATATCTTCCCCAAAAAGCAACACTTCCCCCTTTGTAGGGCGATTGAGCAAGATCATGCACCTTAAAAGCGTGCTTTTACCGCTCCCTGAACCCCCTAAAATCGCCATCACTTCGCCCTTATGCACGCTAAAACTCACGCCCCTATGGATAATGGTGCTTCCAAAAGCGCTATGGAGATCCTTCACTTCAATTAAGATTTGGTTGTTAGTAGCGTTCATTATATGTTCAACTTAGAAAAGATAATAGAAAAAATAGCGTCTAAGAAAATGATCCAAAATAACGCGTTCACGACACTAATGGTGGTCAAGCGCCCAATGCTCTCAGTATCCCCCTTGACTTCAAAACCGCGCATGCACCCCACCATCGCAATCGCAAACCCCCAAAAAGGGGCTTTGACAATCCCTACCAAAAAATGATTCCAACCCACTGTGTCATGCAGTCTGTCTATATAGCTTGGAAAGCCTAGATCCAATTGGTATTTAATCGCAAACATGCCCCCAAGAATGGCGAACGCATCAGCGATAAACACCAATAAAGGCAAAACAATCACTAAGGCTAACACCCTAGGCAACACTAAAAATTCAAAAGGGTTAAAGCCCATGGTTTTCATCGCATCCAATTCTTCAGTGATCTTCATCACCCCAATTTGCGCGGTAAAACTGCTCGCGCTCCTCCCGGCCACCACAAGGGTTAAAATGAAAGGGCCGATTTCTCTTAGAGCGAGTTTGGCCGTCATTTCCACCGACATCAAAGGCGCGCCCAAGTCTTGTAGTTGTAAAGCCCCTTGCAAAGCAACGGCAAACCCCACGATAAACACCGTTAAAATACTCACCGGCAAAACCTTAAACCCGGATTCATTAATATGATAGAGCAAAGGAGTGATGCAAAAGCGTTTGGGGTTGAAAACGCTTTTAATGAAGTAAAATAAAATCATGCCGCAAAAATTGAATGCGTTTAAAAAGGTGTTATAAGTCTCTACAAGACTCTTACCCAATTTAGTGATCATGAGTTCGTATTTTTTGCCCGCTTTTTTAGATTCCAAATCGTCTTCTTTTTCAAGCCAGTCTTTAACCACTTTCAAAGCGCAAGCGTTATTCTCACTCACATTACACAATTCAATGTTTAAAGAACGCTCCTTGATGAGATCAAATAAAAACATGCCAAAAACAAAATCTATTTTTTGACACCCTGAAAAATCCATTTTTAAAGACCCTTGATGATCTAGTAAATTTTTTTTCAACTCATCTAAACGAAACACGCTCGTTCTAAAATCCCAATCCCCTCTTAAAATCAGCACAGAGTTAGCCCCATCTTTACGCATCTCTAAAAATTTTTGTTTCTCTGTCTTCATTAAAATACATTCTCTCTTAGATTAGGTAAAATCTATTAACAAAATTTTGTTTGTTAAAACGACTATTTTAACACAATGATAAACCAAAAAGTTAAACAATGCTCTATTCAATAAAGGATTAATTATTTTTAAAATGTTTAAAAAAATCATTTTTTTGTGCGTTTTTTTGATAGGGGGATTTGTCATTCCACCCCTTGATGCCATGCCTATTTTGCGCAATAAAACCCCCAAAAAAAATTACCAAGAAGCCCATGAAAAGCTCTATAGAAGCATCATTAACCGCCAAAAGCTCACACGTAAAAAAAGCGGGTGGTATTTTTTAGGGGGGGTTGGCGCTGTAGAAGCCATTAAGGACTATCAAGGCAAGGAAATGAAAGATTGGATCGCCACGCTCAATTTAAAAACCGGCGTGCAAAGTTTTTTTAAAAAATACATCGGGATCAGGGGGGTTTTTGCATGGGATCTTGGGTCAGGAAAAGTGAATTATCAAAGCTATAAAGATCCTACCAACTCTTTTTTTACCATGCTTGCGGTGGGTTTGGATGTGATTATGGAATTTCCTCTAGGGAGTTATAAGCATTATTTAGGGGCGTTTGGGGGAGCTAGGGGGGCTTTAGTCGTTTATACAGACAAGCAAAATTTCAAGTTTTTTAAACATTCTGTGGTTTCAGGGGGATTAGCGATTAGTGGAGGGGTCATGCTCACGCTTTTTTTAAGGCACCGCATTGAATTAGGGTTTAAGATCTTGCCCACCGCCAGATTGCTTTCTAGCTCTAGTCGCTTTGAAACTTCGCCCCTATTTTATGCGGCATACAGCTATAAATTTTAACCTTTTAGCCAACTTCAAAAATCCAATCTTTGGGGGCTTCTTGTTCGCCTTGCTGGATGGATAAAAGCAAATCATAAAGTTGTTTAGTAATATGGCCCGGTGCTTCAAAAAAATAAGACTTGTTGTTGTGCGTGATTTCTTTAATGGGCGTAATGATTGCGGCTGTCCCGCATGCTCCGGCTTCTTTAAACGCACCCAACTCATCAATTAAAATCTCCCTCTCTTCTACTTTTAATTTCAAGTATTCTTTAGCCAAAACCATCAAGCTTTTTCTGGTAATGCTTGGCAGAATGCTTGGCGAATGCGGGGTGATAAAGGCACTATCATGCGTGATGCCAAAAAAATTCGCCGCCCCCACTTCTTCAATTTTAGTGTGCGTGGTGGGGTCTAAATAAATGCAATCATCATAGCCTTGCTCTGTGGCCATTTTGTGGGCTAACAGGCTTGCGGCATAATTCCCCCCCACTTTCACCCCACCGGTGCCTTTAGGTGCGGCTCTATCAAACGCTGTAGTGATAAACCTAGCCCCCCCTTTTTCTATACCCCCCCTTAAAATATGCCCCCACCGGCGCGCAAAACACGATAAAAAGGTATTCATTGGCCGGCTTTACCCCCAAATTATCCCCCACGCCTATGACAAAAGGGCGCAAATACAAACTCGCCCCGCTTTTGTAAGGAGCGAGCCATTTTTGATTCGCTTTGACTACTTCAGCGCATGCCCTTAAAAACAGCTCTTCGCTCACTTTGGGCATGAGCAGTCTTTCGCATGAAGTTTGCAAGCGTTTGGCGTTTTCTAAAGGGCGAAAAAGTAAAGCTTTTCCGTTTTGAGAGCGGTAAGCTTTCAAGCCTTCAAAACAAGCCTGCCCGTAGTGTAAGACCGGCGAGCCTTCACTGAGCTGCAACACATTTTCGCTAACCAATTCGCCTTGCGACCAAGAGCCGTTTTTATAACTAGCGATGAAGCGAAAATCCGTTTTAATATAGCTAAAGCCTAAATTTTTCCAATCTAAATTTTCTAAATTTGCCATTTTCACACCTTTAAATGGATAGTTTCAAGTGTGATTGTATCTAAAAAGGGGTTAAAAATCCCTCAAGTAACTGATCTGAAACGCATAAACTCTACGCACATCAGCCTGTAAGGTGTATCCCTTTTCGTTGGTAAGAGAGAAAAGCTGGTGCGTGATCGTAGGCACTTTAATCCCTAATTCTAGGCTATTGTGTTTAGCGATATGGGTGCGGATCCCAAACTTCCATAAAAACTGGAAATTCGCCGGGCTGTAACTGGAACCGCTGTGGTGCTTTACATAATTAGCGATTTCTTTACTGATGCTCGTTGCCCAACTATCCCCAGCCAATTGAATCCCCACCACAAAACCAAAAACCATGTTTTCTTTATTCACAAAATTCCACAGCGTATCCAACCCTACACCATAAGTGAACAAATTGATATAGTATTGCCCCTGATAGGAATCCCTTTCGGTTAAAGTCGTCCCTCCAAAACTAAAGCTATTGTAAATAAACCCGCTCTCGCCCACCGGAATACCCTTTTTCATCACGCCAAAGCGGTTGTGCGCGTAGTCAAAAAACCCATAATAACGCGCACCAAACCATTTTTTCTTACCAAAAAATTGCTTATAGCCCACTTCAAAACCCGCTCCTGCATAAGGCGGGAATTTTATCAAAGGCTTTTGCAAGCCGTTGTCATTCACCATTTTAGTCTGATTTTGTATCATGCTCACCTGGTAATTGACTCCCACAAAAGCCGCGCTCTCTTCAGCGTTCGCTAAAACACCCAAAGCCCCTAATAATATAATTCTTTTCAACATTCAGTCTTTTCCCTTTATTTTTTGATAATCGCTCTATATTATATTAGCTTAAAATGGCTAAGTATTACTTATAAAGAAATAATAATATATTTTTTCTTAAACTCAATTAAAAAACTAACCTTTTAGTTCATTCCAACGATTCGCCACAAACGCGCTCGTTTCTAACGGCACCCTCAAAGGATACACTTCATCATTGAGAATGCGTTGGATTTCTTGCTGCAACTCTGGGGCGTTTTTTTCTTCAATCTCAAAAATCAATTCGTCATGCACTTGCAAAAGCAGCCTCACTGAAGGGTTATTTTTGAAACGCTCGCTCACTTTGAGCATGCCTAATTTCAATAAATCACTCGCGCTCCCTTGAAAAATCGCATTCACGCCCTCTCGCAAATAATTGCCCTTAACATAGTCATTTGCGCCGGTAAAATCAAACACCCGATAACGCCCAAGCAAAGTGAAGGCTTTAGAAGTTTTTAAAATCTCTTCTTTCATGCGGTTTAAATAATCTTTGATGCTAGGGAATCGTTTGAAATACGCTTCTATGTAGCTTTTAGCCTCATTTAAAGAGATGTTTAAAGTTTCGCTCAATTTCTTACTCCCCATGCCATACACCAGCCCAAAATTAATGCTTTTAGCGATGGATCGTTTTTCTTTGGCCAAATCTTCCCCAAACAACGCCTTAGAAGTTTCTAAATGGATGTCTCGCCCCTTTAAAAACGCATCCATTAAATCCTTATCCTGGCTAAAATGGGCTAACAAGCGCAATTCAATCTGCGAATAATCCACCCCTAACAAACAATATTCTTTAGAGCTAGCGATAAAGCCCTTACGAATGAGTAAGCCTTTAGGGGATCGCACCGGGATATTTTGCAAATTAGGCGAATGCGAGCTTAAACGCCCGGTAGCTGTGCCGGTTTGGATGAAAGTGGTATGGATTTTATCGTCTTTGTCTTTTAAGCGCAATAAGGGGGTGGTATAAGTGTTAAAAAGCTTATTCAATTCTCTGTATTCTAAAATCAAAGCGATGCTTGGGTGCTTGTCTAGGATTTTTAACAAATTTTTTTCATCGGTAGAATGGCTTTTATTTTTAGGAAGCCCTAATTTTTCATACAAAATCTCGCTGAGCTGCTTAGGGGAGTTGAGGTTAAAATCCACGCCAATTAGTTCCAAAATTTGGCGCTCTAAAACATGCAATTCATTCTTAAACTCCTGCTCTAAGCGCTTGAAATAAGGCGCATCAATCTTAAAGCCTTGAAATTCCATATTAATTAAAACTTTCATAAACGGCGTTTCAATTCCACTAGCTAAAGTAAGCAAACCCTCTTCTAGCCCCCCTTTTTCAAAATATTCGCACAAACGCTTTAAAGCGCTTAATTCCCTATCCAATTGCTCTAATTTTTCCGCCTTGCTTGTTGTTTTAAAATCTTTGATTTTTTCATGCGGAATCAATTCTTCTTTTAAATATTCCTTTAAAACCTCATCAAACCCCACTTTTTCCGGATTTTTTAAAAACGCTAAAATTTGAGTGTCCTGGATGCGGATGTTTTCTAAAGACACCTGATATTTGGCTCTTAAAAAGCTCAATAAGGGTTTTAAATCATGCCCAATGATACACGCATGCTGTAACATTTGAGAAAAAGCGTTTTGCAAAAACTCTAAAGAAAAGGGCGAAAATAACGCCTCTTCTAAAGGTAAAAAATAGCCTTGATCTTGTAATAAAAACGCTAGGGCCAGAACTTTTTTTTCTTTATTTAGCACCAAACGTATAAAAACCCTTGCGTTAGGATTTTTTAATTTTTCTAAAAACATGCTCAAAGGCTCAGCACTTTCTAAAACGATCATGCGCGATTTTGTAGGGGCGTTTTCTAATGTGGGAGCGTTGTCTGAAATTAAAGGCGTAGGGGAATTTTCTAAATCCCTTAAAGTAGAAATAAAACCATATTCTTTCAATTCGTCTTTAATTTTCAATAAGGGGTTTTCGCTAGGAAAAGCGCAACTTAAAAAATCAAATTCCTTAATGCATCCTCTTTCTAAAGTGGCTAATTCTTTGCTTAAAAACGCGCTTCCTTTGTCTTGTATCAAGGCTTGATACATTTTAGGGCTGAGTAAATTTTTCGCCAAGTCTAAATTTTCATAGATTTTTTCCAAGCTCCCTAACCGCTGCAGCAATTCCTTAGCGTTCTTGCTCCCAATGCCTTTAACCCCCTTGTAATTATCGCTGCTATCCCCCACAATGCCCTGATAATCCGTGAATTGACTCGGCAAAATCCCGTATTTTTCCACGCAATCTTTCGCCAAAAACTCCGTTTTACCATCAAAAAGCGCGATTTTATCGCTCAAAAGCTGGTTAAAATCCTTATCTTTAGAATAAATGCGCGTTTTATAAGGGCTTAGCGTGGCCAGGCTTGCAATCACATCATCGGCTTCAAACCCGCTCACTTCTACGCAAACAAAACCCATTTTTTGCAACCATTCTAAGGCGATAGGGATTTGCAAAAGCATTTCTTCAGGGGCATCTTTACGATTTTGTTTGTATTCGCCTAGCTTTTCAGCTCTTTTGGTTTTAGTCTGGCTTTCTAGGGCAAACACGATAAAAGGCATGTTTTTTTTATCTTTATAAAATTTTTTAACCATGCCCACAAGCCCCGTTAAAAGCCCTGTAGGAAAGCCCTTATCGTTGGTTAAAGGCTTATTTTTAGCGCTCATGTAATAGCTTCTAAACAAATACGCAAAAGTGTCAATTAAAGCTAAAGTCCCCTCTCTAATGACTGGCTGCTCCATTATCCAACCCTCTTCAATCAAGCAAATTTTAAATTTATTGTAACACAAGCTTGACCTCATCTCTTTCAAAATAACGAGTCTTTTTGAATGGGTGTTTCTTAGCTGATAACTTCTTTTGCGGCTTGGATTTTAGCGCCGCAGTATTGAGCCACGCCTTGAATGGTTTGTTTCATTAGAGCGTTTATAAAGGTGCGCATGAAATTGAAATCAATATCCTCAAGGGTTTGAGTTTTAGCGGTGGGTTTTAGGGGTAGAGAAATTAACTCGTTTTTAACTTTATTTCAACTCGCCTTATTTTCATAACTAAATTTTAGTTTAATAGCCTTATAAATACAGGGTGTAAAAAATAATAGCGTTTCTCTTGTTGGCGTGAATTTTGGTTTTATTAAATAGGCATTATAAAGAACTCCTGTTTTAAGCAGTTGCGGATAAACATTAGCGGTTGAAACTGCTCCATCATTGACAATATCAATTGTCATTTCTGCACTTTCAAAATCACTTGATCTACCGTAATACATGATTCCATTATCACCATTTTTAGCATTGACAAGCGGTAAATCAAACTCGCTCGTTTGGACTTTTGAAATATCTTTTTGCTTATTAAAGGTTTTTTTCTTAAACTTTAAGTCTAATTTTTCAAACAAATCCCCTAGTTTGAAGTGTTGCCATGTCAAGCCGCATGGGGGTATTACCCCCCCCCCAGAATTATTGAAAACATTAAGGGCGTTTTCTTCACCGCTAGAAAGGGTGGTGTTTTCTAGCCCTGCAGCTTTTAAATAAGCCTCAAGTTCGGCGAGCCGACACTGCTCAAGTTCGGCTATGAATGTTTCCATGAAAGGAAAATCAATATCCTCAAGGGTTTGAGCGTTAGCGGTGGGTTTTAGGGGTAGAATGACTTTATCGTTTTTAATTTTTGCCCATGAACACATGTTTTCATAGCCGAATTTTTTAGGGTAATCAAAAAATAGCGTGGATAAAAACAAGCCGATTTTATGGTTGATTTCAAATTTAGGTTTGAGAGAAAATACCCTAGCATGTGTTACCATTTTGTAGGGAAAACTGCGATAAAACGCACAACCAAACATGTCAATAGTAATGGTATGGCTTTCAAAAACTTTTGCTTTTATATCGCTTTGCCCTAAAACGCCATTATTGCTAAGCCCTGCAGTGATGACAAATTCGCCCTTATGATTGATGTGGCGTTTTTGAATGTCAAAATCGCCGTTACTCGCTTCAAACAAATCCCCTAATTTGAACTCGCCCCACTTAATAGCGTTGAGTTGGCTACTAAGGGGGCCAATCACTTTGGGGGCGTTTGGTTTTTTAAAATCAAGCCCACTTCATAAGAAAGGTAATCGGCTATCGTTCTTTTAAAATCCTCTAATTTCGGTTTAGTCTCATTCTTTTGGTGGGCTTCAAAATTAAAGTCTTTAGCATGCTTGTTTTCGCACGGCTTAGCGATAAAATCTTCAATATAGATTGTTTCTAAATCGCCCCACAGCTCTTTAGAAACTTTAGCGTTTAAGCCGGCTTTGTAAATTTTAATGATTTCTTCGTAGCGTTTGGTGGGGTTAGAGGTTTCATTCAAGCCTCTTTTGGTGCGTTTGAAACCATCGTTTCTAAAGTCTATGAATTTAACAGGCTTTTCATAATCGTGTGGCTCATGAGCTTTAAAAATATAAACGCTGGTTTGCACCCCGGCTTGAGGCATGAATAAATCGGTGGGCATTTTAACGCTCGCTAAAAGCGAATGTTTTTTTAAAATTTCAACATTGGATTTTAACGCTTGCCCGCTCCCTGCGCTGTCTTGGATAATGATCGCTCCTAAAGCGCCTTTTTGCATGTGCTCTAACCCGAACTTGATAAAAGGCATGCCGTTTTCTTCGTAGCTAAAAGGAGGGTTTAATAAAAGGACATTGGGTTTAAAATCTTCATAAATCTTTTTACTGGTTTCAAAAGTGTTGCCTTTGATGATTAAACTTGATCCATCGCCTCTTAAAATCATGTTAGTGGTGGCTAGAGAGAACATTTCAGCGTTAAGCTCCACGCCTAAAAGTTGCGTGGTTTTTGCGTCTTTTATTTTTTCGTTAGCTTTAGTGGTGTTTTTGCCATAGGTTTTTTCAATGTCTTCAATCATTAGCACCATAGAAGAAATTAAAAATCCCGCGCTCCCTGTGGCTAAATCCATCACAAAAGATTTCGCATTAACCCCTAAAAGTTCGCTCATCATTTTAGTTACATAAGGCGGGGTTAAAACAATGCCCAATTCCTTACCATCCCCTAAAGCGTATTTTAAAAATTCGCTATAAAGTTCGCCCATGATGTCTAAATGACCGGTATTGTCGCTTTCATTAATGGGCTTATGGACAAATTCATAAAGAAAAGTAAAAATTTGCTTAGTGATGCTTGAATCTTTTTTTAAAAGCGTGCTTATGGCTTTATCAAGGCTCGTTTCTTTATCGCGCTGTGGGTCTTTACTGATTTCTTTAAAACTAGCGAGCATGAGATCTCGTTTTTCTTCGCTCAAGTTTTTGGTTTTCAAAAATTCGCTGATTTGGTTAAACACTAAAACGCCATCACGGCTAGTATCGGTTATTTCGCCTTTTAAATCGCTTGGTTTTAAGCCCCCTTTTTTGCCCTTAATTTCTTGCATGGATAAAAGCATGCCGCTCACGTATAGCACGCGCTGAGGCGCGGTGATGTTATGGTTATGCATAAGGCGGTTGAGTTTTTTAGCGGTTTCGTTTAGATCGGCTTTGGTTTTGATTAAGATAAAATGTTTTTCTTCTTCAGTGAGCGTGCATTCTTTATAAAAAGCGTTAAACGATTCCTGATTTTCTAAAAAATGCAGGGTTTTAGCGCTAGTGAGTTTGTGCGAATTGATCCCGCTTGCAAAAACATAATACACTTCTATCAAAAGGTTTTCTTCATCATCACCGGCTATGCCTATAGCGATACATTCTTTATATTTTTCTTTGTCTCTTAGGATATTTTGAGCGTAGTGTAAAGCCCCATTCACGGCGAATCTTGAAATGGAATTATCATCGTTTTGCAGCGCGTCGTTTTTGAGCTTTTTTAAATTTTTAGCGTAGAGTTTGTTTTCTATGATTATGGGGATAACGCTCTCTTTATTTTTAGGGTGCGTGTATTTTTCTAAGCTAAAATCTGGCTCGCCATAAGAATTTTTATCTTTAGTTTTACTCGCATTCAAAAGGGCGTTTTTAAGGCTAGGACTCATTTGGCTTTTAACATTAAAATCCTTATTTTTCATAAGCCCTAAATTGGTCAATTCTTTTTTGACATAGTCATCAACATCATCTTCTAACCGAAAAGCTTGCATGGTTTTATCCTTTTAAAAAATAAAATTATAACTCATTCATCCGCGCTGCAAAGCGCGATCGCAAAGTGGGCTTTGATGTTTAGGGTTTTAAGGTATTTTAGGGCTTCTTTTAGGGTGGTGCCGGTGGTGATAATATCATCTAATAAAAAATAATCTAAATTCTCATCGCCTTTGAAGGTGAAATTCCGTGGGTTATTGGCACGAAATTCTAAGCTTTTCCCGGCATACGAAACAGCGTTAGTCGCCCTTAAAGTCCCGTAAGTGGGCTTTAAATTGCCTTGACAAAAGCCTTTTAAAAGCGCGGCTGAATGCGAGTAAAAGGATTTGATTTTATCATCAATGGCGATGCCATAAAGGGGGGTAGTCAAGCCTTGTTCTTGCAGGATTTTCACAAATTCCGCACCGGCTTTTTGAGAAAGCAAGGGCAAAATGCGAGAGCCAATCAGCGCGTATTTGCTTTTAATGAGTTCTTCTATTTCGCTATAAGCGTAAAAACTATACACGCTCACGCCCTCTAAAACCCTTACTCTTAAGCTTAAGGGCAAATCGTTTAGGCAATTTGAGCAAAGGGGCTTAAAAGAAAGCTTCAAACAAGTTAAACAACGCATTCAATAAAAGCGGCGATTTTTTCGTGCAAGTTTTTAGCGCTTTCTTTGGCGTCTAATTCCAAAACTTCGCACCCGAATTTTTCTTTTAATAAATAAGCGTGAGCTTTGAGCTTTTGCTGGATTGTGAGTAATTTTTCTATGCCTTGGTTTTCTATTTTGTCTAAACTTTTAAGGCTTAAGCGCTGTTTTAAGCCCTCTTTATCTATCACTAAAAGAATGATTTTTTCAGGCAAGACGCTTTGAGTGGCGAGCAGGTTTAATTCTAAGCTTGAAAATTGGCTATAAGCCATGCCAGAGATCAAACTCCTGTCGCTAATGATGAGCTTTTTTTCTTTCAATGCCGGTTTTATCACGCTTTCTGTATGCTCAGCCCTGTCGCTTAAGAATAAAAACGCTCTAGCCAATTCGCTGATATTTTCATTTAAAGCGATATGCCTTAAACTCTCGCCCATTCTCGTCCCCCCTGGCTCTTTGGTAACAAGGGCGTTTTTAAACCGGTCTTTTAATAACCCTACTTGAGTGCTTTTGCCCGCGCCATCAACGCCTTCTAACACCACATACATTTTAAACCTTTGCAATAAAAGGGTGAATTTCTTTAGGCACTAAATGGCTCGCATCGCCCTTATGCGCGATAATGGATCGCACGATAGAAGAGCTGATGAAAGCGTTTTGCAAAGTGGGCATGAAATACAAGGTTTCTAATTCGTGGTTTAAGGATTTGTTCGCATAGCCCATTTGCAATTCGTATTCAAAATCGCTCACCACCCTTAAACCTCTAACTAGCACCTTGCAATGGTATTCTTTAGCCAGATTGGCTAATAGCCCTTCAAACGCCACGCATTCTACATTTTTAAAACTTTTAGTGGCCAGTTGCATCATTTTTAAACGCTCATCTAAACTAAACATGGGGTTTTTAGCGCTTGAGTGCGCCACAGCAACAATGAGCTTTTCAAACAATTCGCTGGATCGGTGGATAATGTCTATATGCCCGTTAGTGACCGGATCAAAAGTGCCTGGGTAAATGCCGATTTTTTGCATCAGTTCATTCCCCATCGCGGGTATAAGTCATTTTCTATCCCTAAGCTGTCAAACCACTTCCCCACTAAAAAATCTTGCATCGCTTCTAAAGTCTTGCTCTGGGTGTAATAAGTCATCATCGGCGGCGCAATGATTGCATCAGAATGGGCGAGTTTGAGCAAATTTTCCAACATGATAGCGCTTAAAGGCATTTCTCTAGGGGCAATGAGTAAGGGGCGCTTTTCTTTAAGCATCACAGACGCGCTCCTAGAGATCAAATCCCCCCCAAAGCCATGCGCGATTTTAGCCACCATGTCCATGCTCGCTGGAATGATCGCCATTTTATGGATACCATAGCTCCCTGAAGCGATGCTCGCATGGATGTCTTGCTCGTTGAAAAAAGTACCACTAGGCCGTAAATCTTTCATGGCGTTTTTAAGGTTGATGTTAGATTCTTCTAACGCCACGACATGCGCGTTTTTAGACGCCACGACAAAAACTTCAATTTCTTGGGGTAATTTTTCTAAAAACCGCAAGGCTAGGGGTATCCCGCTCGCTCCACTGATGCCTAAAACCAATTTCATGAATGTCCTTTATAAGATTTGCGCTTTAGAGCTGCTCAACACTTTTGCTTTTAAGATTTTATTGCTTTCTAAATTCTTGGCTTGAATGATTTGATTGAGCGCGCCATTTTCTAGGGCTTTTAGGCTTATTTCTATGCTGATTTGCCCCTCTTCATACACCCCGGTGATGATGTCGTTTTTACGCACGATGATTAAGGCTTGGGTTTTATCCATGCTTAAAAGCGTGTCAGGGGGGATAAAATGTTTCGCGCTCACTCTATCAATCGCGCCCTCTAATAAGGGGTTAGAAAGCGTGCCAAACAAAACGCGTTCTTTTTTGGTGTTGTTAGCGGTGATGTTTTCGTCTTTTTTAATCGCTCCTATGCTTTTAAAAGCCTGCATGCTGCCTATCACGCTATAACGCACCGGTAGGCGTAAATTAGGCTCATTTTCCAATTTTAAAAACACGACCCCATCTTTTTTAAGTTTATGAGAAGCGTTCAATTCATAGCTTAAAATGGAAGCGTGAGAAAAGCGCTCTGGGATTTCTAAGTTAATGGTTTCAATTTCTAATTTTAAGTCTTTGTATTCTTTGAGGTAAGTTTCTTTAATCTCTTTTTTAAGCGCGTTCAAATCTAAGGCGAAGAGCGCGTTTAAACCTATCAAAAAAAGGGTTAAAATTTTCAAAATTCGTTATCCACTTTTTCTACAAATTTTTCTGAGATTTTATCATAGACATTCCCTCCGCAATTGATTTTCAAGCACAAACCGCTCAAGCCTTTTTCCACGCCCAAAACCCTACCGGTGCCAAAAATCTTATGTTTGATCAAATCCCCCACTTTAATGGGCACGTCTTTTTGATGATTTTGTTTAGGGGCTTGATCGTTTTTGAGCAACTGGGCTTCTTCTAAAAACACAGAGGGCGAGCAAGAAATTTTCCTCCCAAAATACGAACGCTCTTTGACATAAGAAAGTTGCAATCCTTCTTTAGCCCTAGTGATTGCCACGTAAGCCAAGCGTCTTTCTTCTTCCAAATCGCTTTCTTGATTGAACCCCCTATGCGGGAAAAACCCTTCTTCTAACCCGATCACAAACACATGCTTAAACTCTAATCCCTTACTCATATGCACGCTCATGCAACTCACTTTTTGCGCGTTTTCTGTATTATGGACATCTAGCACGCTTTCATTCAAAAAATCCAGTAAAGAATGCGTGGGGTTAGTTTTAAAATGCTCTTTCAATAAGGTTAAAAGCTCTTTAACAAAGCCCTCTCTTTCTTCATAATTGTCTTCTTTTTCATAGCTTTTTAAAAGGTTAGTCTCTTCTAAAAACTGAGTGCAAAACCTCTCTACTGAAATTTCAAAAGCCTCCCTCAAACGCCCTATCATGGCCATGAATTTCTTTAAAGCGTATTCGTTTTTAGGGTTTAGTTTGTCTTTAAACGCCCCAAGTTTTAACACTTCTTCTAAATTCAAATCCTCTTTATCTAAAAGAGAAAAAATCCATTCTTGAGTGATCTTGCCAAGGCCTCTTGGGGGCTTGTTTAAAACACGCTTAATAAAAAAGCGATCGTCTTTTTTCGCCACTACATGCATGAACGCCAAAGCGTCTTTAACCTCAGCTCTTTCATAAAAACTCAGCGCCCCAATGAGCCTATAAGGGATATTCAAAGCGTTTAGGCTCTCTTCAATGCTGCGGCTAAGCCCGTTTAAGCGATACAAAATAGCGATATTTTCTAAATTCTCGCCCTTCTTTAAAAGGGCTTTGATTTGATAAGCCACATCCAGGCTCTCTTCTTTTTGCGTGGGGTATTCCTTACAAATCACGCTTTTATGCGAGCCTTTGAAACTTTGAAGCGTTTTAATATGGCGGTGTTGGTTGTGGCTGATAAGGGAGTTAGCGCACGCTAAGATTTCAGCGCTGGAGCGGTAGTTGGTCTCTAATTTCACTATTTTAGCCCCTTTAAAATGCTTGGAAAAATTTAAAATATTAGAAATATCGGCCCCCCTAAACCCATAAATGCTCTGATCGTCATCGCCCACCACGCACAAATTATGATGCGTGCAGCTCAATTGTTTTAAAAATTCTAATTGCAAGGCGTTCGTGTCTTGATACTCATCTACCATGATGTAATGGTAGCGCTCGCTAGTTTCTTTGGCAAGTTTTTCATTATCTTGTAAAATCTTAAGGCTTAAACAAAGCAAATCGTCAAAATCCACTAAATTGTCTTTTTTGAGCGCGTTTTGATAAAGCTCATACGCTTTATGACATTCGCTATCTTGCATGCTCAAATCCATCATGCCGTTTTTGATTTGAGAAATACTGGCTCTAAAGTTTGAAATTTTGAGCTGTTTGCACAGCGTTTTGACTTCATCGCTATCTAGCACCGAAAAATCGCACGCTCTTTTTAAAAGATTCATGTGTTGCCTTAAAAACAGCAAACCAAAACGATGGAAAGTGCAAAGCAAGGGGGGGATAAGGGCTTGGTTTTTCAACAATTTCAAAGCCCTTTCTTGCATTTCTTTACTCGCTTTATTGGTGAAAGTGAGCGTTAAAGTGTTCTCACTAGGCACGCCACAAGCACCAATCAAATACGCTAAACGGCTCGTTAAAGTCTTAGTCTTACCGCTCCCAGCTCCCGCTAAAATGAGCAAAGGCCCTTGAATGTGGCTTGCGGCGATTTTTTGCGCTCCGTTTAAATTGTCTAAAATGCTTTTTTCAAAACCCATTATTCTAAAAACTCGCCCTTTTCTTCTTGGTTCAAACGCTCTTTTAAAAGGTTAGTATCAATTTCAAAATCAAAATAAGGCGAAGAAAAATCAGAGGTTTTAATGGCTAAAAAATGGTTTAGCGCTGATTTCAAGTCCCCTTTTCTTTGATACAACAACCCTAAAGCGTAACGGATATTTTCATTATTAGGATCGTCTAATTTCCCAAGCTCTAGCCATAAAGCGGCGTTATTGTAATTCTTTTGCGCAATATAGGTTAAACCCGCTAGGATTTTTAAACGCACCTCATTGTCCTTAAGATCGCTAATTAAGTTTTGATACAACGTGCTCGCTTTTTCATACTGGCCTTGAAACAAGCTCACTAGCGCTAAATTTTCTAACCAATCGTTAGGGGATTCGCCCTCTTCTAAACTGGCGATTTTTTGCTCTAATAATTTTTCTTGATGATCCAAATCATTGACCATAAATCCCATGTAAGTGTAGAAATGACGCCCTAAAATGGGCCCTTGCATGGTTTGATCCCAACTGATTTTATGCGAATCTAAAAGGGTGTAAATGCTTAAAGTGTGCCGGATGCTCGCATCATAATACGAGACGATTTCATAAAAGATGTTAGAGATGAGATCTTTAGGGAGCATTTTTTTTAAATTCCCAAAAGATTGCACCATCAATTTTTTATCCTTGCTCTCTTTAGCGAACACCGCTTCTAGCGCGTAATAAAAGGGGAGCTTTTTAGGGGCGTTTTTAAGCCAGTCCATATCCCAATTGGTGCGGTAATTCAAATAAGCGATGAGCGAAGAGAGTAAAGCTTTTTGCGTGGGGCTAGAAAAATCCTGACTATAAAAATTCTCGGTGATTTCTCTTAAAAACTCCGTGGTGTCTTCGTGGGTGAAATGCGAGGCTAAAATTGCAAAAATCGCGCTCAAATAATCCGCAGAATTCAAATGGAAAGCCCTTAAAAAATGGAAATAGGCTTTGTGGTAATTTTCTAATTGCGCATAAATTAAGCCTGTATTATAATGGAGGAGCGCGTTATTGGGGCTGTTTTTTAAAGACAAATCAAAAAAAGAAAGGGCTTTTTTTAAGCGCTTGTTTTCTAACGCTTTCAACCCTTTGAGCGCGTTTTTATCCGCTATCGCCATCAAACGCCCCCTTTTAAAAGCAAGGCTTGCCCCCTCTAAATCCTTTTGCACATCAGAGTCTAAAAGAAACAGCCCCTCTTCAATCACGCCTAAGGTTTCTTTAGAGTCTAAAACCTTAAAAGGAGCGTAATAAAAGAGCAAGCGGTAGATAAAATCCCTTTTACCTTCAAAATATTGCGTGTTCCAAAAACGCTCTTTGGCCCTTTCTTTATCCAAAAAAACAGGGTTTATAGTGGGCTTAATGGGGTAAAAAGAGTTGGCTAATAGCGTGTCTTCTTGCGTGTGGCTGGCTAGTTTTAAGGCTTCGCTCGCTTTAAGGGTATCGCCCATTTTCAAACTCACCAATTCCAAAGCCATTAAAGCGTTTAAATCTTTAGGGTAGTTGTGCAAATAATGCTGCAAATGCTCCAAAGCCTGCTTGTAATGGCCCAAACGCGCCTGCAAAAGCCCTAAAGCAAGCTCATCTTGGGCGTTTGCGCTTTTTTGTAATTGCTTGTAAGCGTTCGTTTCATCTTTAAACATCAAAAACAATTTAGACGCTAAGCGCGCGTTAGGTTTTAAAAAGGCGTTGGAATTAGGGTGCATTAAAGGCGAAAGGGCTTCAAAATACTCCCCGGCGTAATAGGATTTGAGCGCGTAAGCGTAGGAATAAAAAGACTTTTTGTAGTCTTTATACAAAGTGTCTCTCGCAATTTTTAGATAATGATAATACAAATCCGCATCTTGCAAATGATAAGCGCTCACTAACGCATCAATCGCGCTCACGCTCGCGTTTTCTTTAGAAGCGATGCTAGAATCAAACAAATCCAACGCCCCGTTAAAATCCTTTTCCTTAAACTTAATCACCCCTAAATTATGGCTCGCAATCCCTTGCGAAAAAGAAGCGGCCTTGTCAAACAGGTGTAAGGCTTCATCTTTTTGCCCTTGCTCATACAAAAGGCTCGCTTTTTTCATGATCGCATCCACTTGATTCTCATCGTTTCTTTTCAAAGAGTCTTTGCCGATTAAATCAGGTAAGTCTAAATTCTCTATTTGCCCCTCGGCTTGTGTGTTGTTAGCGTTGTTGGTGTTATTAGGCGTTTCGTTATTAGTGGTGGCGGTATTAGTTTGTAAAGAAGTTTGTTTATTTTCTTTTTTATGCCCTAGTAACAAACTCAAAGCCACAATGAGCGCAATGAGTGAAAGCAATATTCCAAGCGCGATATAAAGCTTTTTTTTATTGTGTAAAATCTGTTTAAAAAACTCTTTAGAACTTTTGATTTTATTAATCGTCTGCTCCAAAGCCTGCTTCAAAGAGGGGATTTTAGAATGAATGCCCTTTAAAGGGGTTTCTTTTTCGTTTTTATTTTCGCCCCCTTTTTCTTCTAATGAATTTTGCTCTTCATTCAGCACAAACTAGCCTTAAAGGTATTTTTCTAACGCCTTAGGAATATGGATGCTCCCATCCTCTTGCTGGTGGTTTTCCATTAAAGCGACCATCGTCCTGCCTACCGCTAAAGAAGAGCCGTTTAAGGTGTGCGCTAATTGGTTTTTTTGATTTTCTTTGAAGCGGATTTTGGCGCGCCTGGCTTGAAAGTCCCTCGTGTTAGAAACGGAGCTGATTTCTCTGTAGCAATTTTGCCCGGGCAACCACACTTCAATATCTATCGTGTTGCTCGCACTAAAGCCTAAATCCCCACTGCACAATTGCACGAACCGGTGCGGTAATTCCAAAGCCCTTAAAATTTCGCTCGCGCTCTCTAGCATATGCTCTTGCATGACATCGCTTTCTTTAGGGTGCGTGATAGCCACAAGCTCTACTTTATCAAACTGGTGCTGTCTTATCATCCCCCTTGTGTCCTTGCCCGCGCTCCCTGCTTCGCTCCTGAAACAAGGCGTGTGCGCGGTCATTTTAATGGGGAGGTTTTCAACGCTAATAATGGTGTCGTTGTATAGATTGGTGAGCGTTATCTCAGCGGTGGGGATCAGATACAAATTTTCATTTTCTATTTTGAAAACATCTTCTTTGAATTTGGGTAATTGCCCAGTCCCAAAAAGCATTTTTTCATTCACTAACGCCGGCGTGTAGATGATTTCAAAGCCATTTTTTTCATTAAAATCCAACATCAAATGAATGAGCGCGCGATAAATTTTAGCCCCAAAACCCCTGATGACCGAAAAACGGCTTTTGGCGAGTTTCACGCCGCTTTCAAAATCAATCCAGCCATTTTGTTGAGCGAGTTCAAAATGCTCTTTGGGTTTGAAAGTGAAAACCCTTGGGGTTAAGATTTTTTTAATCTCTATATTGTCTTCTTCATTCGCGCCTAAAGGGGTTTTTTCATCCACCAGATTGGGGATTATGGAAAGCTTCAAATCAATTTGTTGCTCCAATTTACCCACGCTTTTAGAAAGCTCATTCAATTTGATTTTATTGTTTTCTAGCTCTTTTTTGAGATCGCTTGTATCCACTTTTTGAGCCATTTTGATGCCAAATTCTTTAGAAACCTTGTTTTGAAAGGCTTGCAAGCCTTCCAATTCAATGAGTTGTTTTTTATAATGCGTGATGACTTCGTGCAAACGCTCCAACCCATCATCCATCGCATTATTACGCTTTTTTAAAGAAAGAGCCACCTTATCAAAATCTTGCAATAAAAGTTTTCTATCAATCATTCAACCCTCTTTAATCGTTCTAAAATGCCACAATTTAGCCCATTCATCAATTTCATTTTTATCCATTTGAGCGCTCAAAGCCCCCATTTTACCCTCTAAAGAATCTTCAATAGCGCCATTAGGCAAGGCCACAAAACTATCCCCATAAAATTTCCACAAAAATTCGTTTTTTTGATCTTCTTCTACAATGATTTGGCGATACGCTCCGATCCTATTAGCCCTAACCACCACGCAAGAAGTGCAAAAAGCGCGCATCTGGCACAAAAGCCGCCACCTTTCATTGGATTCAAAAGTGGCCGCACTGCTTAAAAGCACCACATCCACGCCCTGATTTTTAGCCTGAACCCATATTTCATCAAAATGCGCTTCAAAGCCAAACAAAGGAGCGATTTTTAAGCCGTCTCTTTCAAACACGAGCAATTCTTTAAAACCGCTCTTTTCATTGTCAAAAAAGCTCTCTTCGTCCCAGTGAGGATAGGGGATTAAGCGTTGTTGCGTGTAATATTTCACGCTTTCTTTAGAAATGAGGGCGATTTTTTTATAGATTTTAGAATCTTCTTCTAAAAGCACCGGGGCTGAAACGATCAAATCTAATTCTTCGCATTTTTGAGACAAAAACTCTATCGCTCGCACAGACTGATCGCTGATTTCATTCACATCCAATTCCATGTTATGGTGGAAAAAGGGGTTGATCACATACTCAGGCAGCACGATTACGCTTTGCTTGGGTATGGAGTTGAATAAGGATTGCATGAGGGTTTCTTTAAAAGATTCTAATTGCAAAGCAAACACTCGCATGCTTTAAGCCTTTTTGTCTGGCGTTTGGAGTTTCTCATACTCCAAATAAGCGTTTTCTAAAAGCTTTTGAGCCAAAAACAACTCTTGCATGGCCGTTTTATACAAATCCATCCCGTCTTTTAAGGATAAATTGGGATCATTCAAGCGATCTATGGCTCGCTCTAGGGAATGAACATGCTCTTCAAAACTTTTTTTAGGGGCGTTTTTAGTGTTTCTAGTATTTTTTTGGGGGGCTTTTTCGGTTTCAAACAATTCATCTTGCATAACATTCCTTTAGCTTTTTCTAACAAGCATGGTCGTTGAAATTTGAGCGATAGAATCTTCAGTCCTTAAAATCTCAAACCCTGCGTTTTTTAATTCATGTTTCAAATTCTCTAAACTCAAAAACCCCTCAATGGATTGCGGTAAATAAGAATAAGCGCCATAATTCTTACTGATAGCCCCTCCCACTAAAGGCAAAACCTTATTCGTGTAAAACCCTGAGATTTTATCCAGCCATGTGGGGTTGTCTTTTTTTAAAAATTCTAAAATCACTAAAACGCCCCTAGGCTTTAACACCCTAAAAAACTCTTTTAAAGCTTCTTGTCTTTCCACGATATTACGCAAGCCATACGCAATGGAAAGGATATCCACGCTGTTACTTCCAACGCCCTTTAAATCTTTGGCTTGAGCTTGGATGAAAGAAGCTTTGTTTTCAAGCTCTTCACATTTTTTAATGGCTAATTCAAGCATGTTATTAGAGGGGTCAATCCCCAAACATTCCTTAAACTCTATGCCGCAATTGAGAGCGCTTTTTTGCCAAGCCACAAGCATATCCCCTGTCCCGCATGCCACATCCACAAGCCTTAACGCTTTCTTGTTTTCCAAAAACAAAAACGCATGCTCGCAAGCCCTTTGGCGCCATTTAATGTCTAAGCCAAAACTCATCAAGCGGTTGGCTTGATCGTAAGAGCTGGCTATATCATCAAACATGTTGATGATTTTTTCTTGCTTGAGGCGATTTTCTTTCTTCATGACTTTTCTTTTTTCATGGCTTGTCTTTAAAAAGGCTTGACAACCACTAAAATCACAATGAGAATCATTAAAATCGTGGGTATTTCATTAAACACACGATAGAACCTTGCGTTTCTTCTTGTGGGGTCTTTTTCCAACTCGCGCATGCATTTTTTGCAATAAAAATGATAGGCTAAAAGTAAGATCACTAAAGCCAATTTAGCATGCAACCAACCCCCACTTTTAAAGAGCGTGGGCTCTATCAACAGCATTAAAATCCCTGTAATAAGCGTAAAACCCATAGCCGGCGAAGCGATAAAGGAATAAAGCTTTTTTTCTTGGATTTTAACCACTCCTACAAACTCTTTTTTATGCGCGTTTTCTGCATGATAGACAAAAAGGCGCGGCAAATAAAATAACGCCGCCATCCACGAAATGACCGCTATCACATGGAAAGCCTTAACCCATAAAAAATACCCGCTCAAAAATCCCATACCACTCTCCCTAATTTATCTTATTTTGTTGTAAAAACGCTTGCAAATTTTCTCTTTCGCCGCTAATTTCCACTTCCACGCTTTGGTTTGAAAAATTCTTTTTGCTTAATTGTAAGCTAAATTTCTTAATTTCACGCTGAAGAGCGTCTAATTCTTTGTAAGAATAATGAGCGCTTAAAGTTTCTAACTCCACAAAATCCTTCAAAGCGTTTTCTTTTTGAGCGTTTTCTACGCACAATAACGCGCTAGTGGCATAAGCTTTCATCAAGCCCCCCACCCCTAAAAGCGTGCCTCCAAAATAACGCACGCTCACTAATCCTATATTGATTAAATCCTTTCGCTTTAAAACGCTAAGCATAGGCATCCCTGAACTCCCTTTAGGCTCGCCATCATCGCTAAAACCCTCCGTGATTTTGCCCTCTAAAGAATAGCGGAACGCCGTTACAAAATGCGCGGCTTTAAAATGCTCTTTTTTCAATTGCAAAAGGGTTTTTTCAAAATCGCTAAAAGGCATAAGATACCCTAAAAAGCGGGACGCTTTAATCTGGTGCTTGGAAGTGATGAGGTGTTTAAGCGTTTTCACAAGCTTTCTTTAAAGAGCTGAGTTTGAACACGCACCCTATAAAACTCGCAATAAAAATCGCAATAAGCGCGTAAAAATGGATAGAAACATCTACAAATTCCGCATGCATTTGATTCAATCGCCCTAGAAGACTAATCCCATGATAAGCTGGCACGATTTGAACAAAAACCTGTAAATAAGAGGGCAAGGATTCAAAAGGCCACACAAAACCCATCATAAAAATCAAAGGTAAAGAAGAAATCAAAACGATTTGAGTGGTGTGGGCTTCATTTTTAATCCATGCGCCTAAAAACGACCCCAAACTCAAGGTTGCAAGCATGAAAATCAAGCTATTCAAAAACACCATTAAAGCGTTTCCATGCCGTTCGATCCCATAAAAAGAAAACAGCACCCCAAAATACCATAAAATAAAAACGCTAAACGCTGCCATGAACACCAAGAGTCTTGCACACAGCCTTAAAGCGATTTCTTTCTTGTCTAAAAGGGCCAATTCCAAACGCCTGGAGCTAGTAAACATGCTGCTTGCAATGAGCATCACCTGGTGCAAAATGAAAATAAACACGCTAGAGAGCGCGTAATTCAAATACCCCTCACTGGGGTTATACAAGGCGATAGGCCTGATTTTAATCCCGTCTGTCCCTAATTCAGCTTCTTCTATTTGGGCGTTGCGTTTGAACCTTATCTCATCATTTAAAGCGTTGATGCTCTCCACCACCGCATTCGCTAACGCACCATAAATCAAAAAGTAATTGGAATTCGCATAAAAATCTATCGTTACAGGCACTTGCTTATGGATATTGGCTTCAAAATGCGAAGGGATATGCAAGATCCCATAAATTTTTTCTTCTTTTAAAAGCTTTTTGGCTTCCAGCATAGAGGGGCTAAAAAAAGCGATTTCTAACTCGTTGGAGCTTTGCGCCATGAAGGCTAATTGCCTAGAAAGGAAAGAATTGTCTTCATCTACAAGGGCGATTTTTTGCTGCGTTACGATGTCTTTCAAATAAGGCAAGGGATAAAGCAAGCCATAGATTAAAGGAGCGCCTATAAGGATTAACAAAACGCCTTTATGAGAAACAATGGCTCTTAACTCCATTAAAAGGATTTTAAAAAAATTCATGCGCTAGCCTTATCTTTTTTAAAAGAAAAATAAAAAATCAAAAGCCCTAAAGCTAAAAAGATTAAAAAGAACACAAGCGGCATTAACGAATTTAAAGATTCGGTAAAATCCGTCTTATAATAGGCCTCTTGTAAAAAGAACTTCATGAAATGGCTAATAGGCAAGCAATGGCTCCAAAAATCCCCAAAAATTTCCATGTTGTTTTGCGGGTAAGTAACCCCAGCAAACGCAAAGCTTGGAGCGGTATAGACCCCAATCGCACCCGCAGTTTCAATAACGCTTTTTGAAATGCCATAAACTAGCACCACAAACCCGCTCATAATAAGCGCCATTAAAACTACCGCCAAAAAGACCAACAACAAATGCGCATAATTCCCCTGCATGCCAATGAAATTAAAATAAAACGCCATGCCCATCCCCCAAAAGCTAAACACGCACACATTCGCTAAAATACTGATCAAAAGCTCGCGCATGTTAGAGGTTTTTTGAATGAAATTGAGCATGCCAATCGCAATGAAAATAAGCCACATGCAAGGCAGCATCACGCTTAAAAGGTATTGCGTGTAATTGTTTTCTTCATTGTATAGGGCATGCAATTGCAAAACAATAGGCATTGCTTGGGCTTTAGCAGAAATCAAATTGGAATCTCGCACTAAAGCTTTGGTGGCTAAGGTTTTAGCGTCTAAAGTCAAAGCGGTTTGCAAAAAGGCGTTTTTGAGCGTTTTCCCCACCAAAACGTATTCCGCATTATAGTAAAAGGGCAAATCCACCTTTCGCCCCATTTTGATTTTTTTCTCTAAATCTCTAGGCAAAACTAACGCCCCATACGCTTCAGCGGAGTTTAAAAAGCGTTTGGCTTCTAAAAGGCTAGCCACTTGGTGTTTGATTTGAAGCGCGCTCGTTGCGCCTAATTCAAACGCTACCTGATGGCTTGTAGTGGTCTTATCCAAATCCACCACCACGATAGGAAGCTGTCTTGGGATTTCTTGCTTAAAGATTTGCGTGCCTAAAACCCCTAAACAAAAAGGCAATATAAAACACACGACAAACAAGAACTTGTCTTGTAAAACCCATGCGCTTATCAATCTGAACAAAACAATCCTTTCTAAGGTTTAATGGTAACTAACACGCTCATCCCTACCCTAAAATTTTCCAACTCTTCTAAGGGTATGGCTTCCACTTCATAGCTTTTCATGTCGTAAGTGTTGGAATTATTCGTCGCTTTCCAAGTCGCAAAATCCCCCATCACGCTCAAATATTTGACCCTGAATTTCGCGCTTCTTTTCAACGCTGGGATATAGCCTTCAAATTCCTTACCCACTTTAAACTCGTTCAAATACTTTTCAGGCACGCTGATTTTTAACCAACTATCCTTTAAATCAATCATGAGCACCACAGGAAAACCCTTAGGGCTAAGCTCGCCACCGCTTAAAAGCACATTACTCACTTCCCCATCAATTGGGGCTGTCGCTTTGACATCTTTTAAATAAGATTCCACTTCATTCACTTGCCCTAAAGCCGCGCTCTCTTTAGCCTTAGCGGCAATCTTGCTTTCAGAGCTCGCCCCCCCTAAAGCCATTTTATACTTTTGGTAAGCCGCGCTCTCGTTGTATTTGGTGCTTTCATAAGCCGCATAGGCTTCATCGCGCTTTTGCAAGCTCGCCACGCCGTTATCATACAAATCTTGAACGCGCTTATAAGTCTCTTTGGCTAAAGTCGCTTGAGATTTTGCCGCTTGCCAAACGTCTCTCGCAGAATTAATCGTTTCATCTCTTGAGCCTCTTTTGACTTCATCGCTAAGCGCTTTAGCGGCTTTATGCCCGGCTTCAGCTTGAGCGAGCTTGGCTTCTAATTCAGGGCTAGAAATGCTAAAAACCAAATCGCCTTTTTTAATGTGATCGCCTTTTTTAACAAACACCTTTTCAATGCGGCCAGGGACTTTGGAGCTCACGCTGTATTCTCTGGCTTCCAAAAACCCTTGCAACACTTCAGCCTTAGGGCGATAAGCCAAATAAAAAAGCACGATTAGCCCTAATAATAAAGCCCCACCCCCTGTAAGAATCGCTTTATTTTTATCCAACATGCTGTTTGACATGATTTTTTCCTTTAATAAACAAATTCATAAAATAAATCAATATGATCGCTTAACGCCATTAAATTCGCTAATGAAACGATGTATTTATAAGCCACGCTTTTTTGCTCCACGATGATAGAAGAAAGCGTGTTCCTCGCATCAATGACTTGAGCGTTCGTGCTTAAGCCTTGTAAAAAAGCCTGCTCTTGGAGCTTTAAATTTTCCTTAGCTAATTCCACGCTAGAAAGCAAGCTTTTGTATTCTTTCAAATAAGAAAGCGTCTCTTTATAAGTCTTATTCACTAATAATTCCATGTTTTTTTTAGCTTGGATTTGTTCGCTACTCACTTGCAACTCCGCTAATTTGCTCGCTTGGTATTTTTGGATACGCCCTGTGGGAGAAAGGATAGGCATGCGCCCAGCTACGCCCACAAACCAACTAGGGATCATGTCTTCAAACACCGAATTGTTTTGTTTCATGAGATAAGAGCCAAAAAAACTCACTTGGGGCAAGAATTTAGCGATCTGTAGTTTCGTGTTTTCTTTAGAAATTTGAACCTGATTTTCTAAAGTCTTTAAAACCGGGTAAGAATTGAGCGTGGAAGCAACAAAAAAGCTCAGATCGGGCAGATTTTTCTCCGTGCGGATCTCTAATTTGCTTGAAGGCTCTAGATCGTCCTTGCTAGATAAAATGGAATTGAACGAGAGTTGCGAAACTTCTAACACGTCTTTAGCCTTAACGCTAGCGATATGGGCCTTATCATAAGCCACTTGAGCGCCTAAGGTTTCTACCCTAGCGATTTGCCCTACTTTTTGCATTTTCAAAGCGTTTTGGAAATGCTTATAATGGCCTTTTTCCACCTCTTCTAAAGTTTCAGCCACTTCTGCGTTTAACACCATGCCATAATACACGCTCACAAGCTCTTGAAAAGTGGAAAGCTTTTTCAAACGATACACTTCGTTAGCGTCTTTTTGCATCAAATCCGCAATGCGCACCATCGTGAATCTTGCCCCACCCATATAAAGGGGATAAATAATGCTCAAAGCCCCAATCACCACATTTTGCTTAGAAAACAATAAGGGGGCTTCTAAAGTGCTGCTCAAAGCCCCAAAACCTTGCATCACCCCTTGCATGCCCGCTTGGATTTGAGGGGTTAATACTTGAGGGGGGATATTTTGTTGGATGTTTTGCAAGCCTTGGTGGATCTGGTTGGTGGCTTTTTGCACGCCCGGTTGTTTTTGGCTGGCAAAATCCATTTTAATGGGGTTAGAGAGGTACACATAAAAAGCGCTCAAATCAATTTGAGGCAAAAAAGAAAGCTTAGCCGCTAATTTCATTTTACTCGCTCTTTTAATGGCGTATTCTTGTGCATGCAAGCCTTCATGGTTAGACAATACCCTATTCCATGCGTTTTTTAAAGAGAGCTTTTGAGCGTTAGAATGGTTCAAGGGCGCGCTGTCTTCAGCCAAATTCAAAGAAGAAGGCTCGGTTTTAGGAACTCCATCAACAGCGCTTAAAGAGCTATTGAATAATAAGCCCAATACAAAGAGGGTTGTTTTTTTCATGCTTCATTTTCTCCCTGATCTTGTTTAACCGCTTTTAAGCGTTTTATCCTGGCCCCATCCACGCTTAAGACTTCAAAGGCATACCCATGCGAAACGATTGTATCTCCCTCCATAGGCATGCGTTCTAACAAGCTAAAAACATAGCCCCCAAGCGTTACCTGCTCGCATTCTTTGTCAAATTGGATATGAAGCACTTCTTCTACGCTCTCTAAATCCAGCATGCCCTCTAATTCAAACACGCCCTCTTCAAGCTTGTTTACGCCCTCTTGTTTCAAGTCGTATTCGTCGCTAATCTCGCCCATGATCTCTTCAATAATGTCTTCCATAGTGAGCAGCCCAGCCGTGCCGCCGTATTCATCAATCACCAAAGCGGTATGGATTTGCTCTTTTTTCATTTTAATAAGGATTTGAGAAATGGAAGCGCTTTCGGGGACGATGATCATTTTCCTAACGATTTGATTGAAATCATGCATTTTAGGGGTAAAAATAGAGCGCGAAAGCAAATCCCTGATATGCACCATGCCGATAATGTTATCCTTAGAACCCTTACAATAAGGGTAGCGCGTGAAATGGCCTTTTAAAACAATGTCTATATTTTCTTCATAGCTGTTTTCTTCGTCCAAACACACCATGTCTTTTCGTGGGGTCATGATTTCTTTAGCGCTCGTGTCAGAAAAATCCACCGCGTTTTTAATGATTTCACCCTCCACTGAATCAATAATACCCTCTCTCAAACTCTCGCCCACAATGATTTTTAACTCTTCTTCAGAATGCGTGCCGTCATGCTCTTTAGGATTGATGCCCACTTTTTTTAAAAAGAAATGAGCGATCACATCAAACAAGCGCACCACTGGGTAAAACACGACCCAAAACACATGCAAAGGGCGCGCGGCAAAAAGAGCGGCTTTTTCAGATTTAGCGATCGCTAAAGATTTAGGCACAATCTCGCCCAACACGACATGCAAAAAAGTGATGCTTAAAAACGCTATGACCACGCTCATTGAATGGATAAAAATAGGATTTTCTCTCAAATCCATAGACTCAAACAGCGCAACTAACAATTTTGCGATAGCGGGCTCACCCACCCAGCCTAAAGCTAATGAAGAAAGGGTGATGCCTAACTGCGTAGCGCTCAAATAAGTGTCTAGTCTTTGACTCATCTTTAAAGCGAGTTTAGCGTTGGAATTACCGATTTTAACCAGCTCTTCTAAGCGGGTTTTACGCACTTTCACAAGGGCAAACTCTGAAAGCACAAAAAAAGCGTTCAACAGCACCAATAAAAAAGCAACCATCAACATCAAAATCGATTCAGACGGATCCAAATAAGCTCCTTGATTCCTCCCCATGACTTTAAACCTAAAACCTAACGATAAAGATAAAATATAAATATAAAATCTCAGAATTTTAACATAAAAGATTAAGCCTAACTTTAAAAATCAAGCCTTTAAAAACCCTAGAAATACTTTTCTATAAAACCAAGAGCCACAAAAAGAAGCGCACCTAAAAGTGCAGAAACCGGCACGGTTACCAACCAAGCGGTAACAATCTTTTTTAAAATGGAGCGTTTGATCACTTCTTCTTTATACACTTTTTTAAGCGACTTTTTTTCTTTCTTTTTCAATTCCAAAGCGATGGCGGTGTTCTTGCTTTTTTTCAAGCTCTCTAGCATGAGCGATTTTTCTTTCAAATTGGCTTTATCAAAGCGCTCTAAAAAACCTTCAATTTCTTCTAAATCTTCCCCAAAGTGCGCCGCTACAATGTTGTCTCTGATCCTAGCAAAACGCCTTCTTGATTGCTCTCTTAAGCGCTCTCTTAAAAAGCCCACCCCAAACACCGCGCCCACCACAATATGCGTAGAGCTTACGGGCAAGCCTAATTGAGAGGCTAAAAGCACGGTAATGACTGCAGAAAGCGCGATGCAAAAGGCTTGCATTTTGTCTAATTCTGTGATTTCTGACCCCACCGTTTTAATGAGCTTTGGCCCATACAAACTCAAGCCTAAAGCAATCCCAGCTGCCCCTACCACCATAATCCACAACGGCACAGAGCTTAAAGTATTCCCTATGGGGCTATTTGCATCTTCTAAAGTTTGACTGATGGCCGCTAGTGGGCCTATAGCGTTAGCCACATCATTAGCCCCATGTGCAAAGCTTAAAAGCGCAGCGGCAAAAATCAAAGGGACATTGAAAAGCTCATTAACGCTTTCATGGCTGTTTTCTAATTGCGGGGCTTTTTTTAACACAAATCTTTTAAAAAGAATAAAGATTAAAAGCGCAAGGATGCAGCCGCAAGCCAGTTGGATTTCAAAATTCAGCGCATAGAGGCGTTTTAAAACCTTAATCATCAAATACCAGCTAAATGTTAAGCTCATCAACGCTACCAAATAAGGCACGACCTTTAAAGCCGCACTCTTTTTATCTTCTTTATAAGCGATAGTCTTTTTAATGAGCATTAAAAAAAACATGGCTATCAAAGCCCCCATTAAAGGCGAAATTACCCAACTCGCCACAATGCCTGATAAAAAATGCCAATTAATAGCAGACATTCCAGCTGCTGCCATTCCAGCCCCCATAATCCCCCCCACTACGGAGTGTGAAGTGGAAACAGGAGCGCCAATTAAAGTCGCTACATGCAACCACAACGCCCCACTCAAAAGGCTAGCCAACATGACATTAATGAAAACATGCGCATCATTAATAAATTCAGGCGAAACGATACGGCCCTTAATCGTAGAAACCACTTCCCCCCCAGCAATGATCGCTCCAAGCATTTCACAAATCGCAGCGATCAAAATCGCCCCGCCCATGCTAATGGCTTTAGAGCCTACGGCAGGGCCGACATTATTAGACACATCGTTCGCGCCAATATTCATCGCCATATACCCCCCAATCACGGCCGCAAAAATAAGCAACAATCCCTTAGAATTAGCCTGCCCAAAAATGAGAGCGAGCAAAGCAGCGCCGATGAGGAACAAAAGAGCGAGAGCGATCTTTAAAGTGTCTTTTTGGAGTTTTTTGGAAGCTTTTTCAAACTCTTTGATGTTTTTAATTTCCATACCGTCATCAAAACCTTATTCTAATAGTGGTCTTATTCTATCCAATTAGCCCTTGAGCCACTCTTAAAAAGCGTTGTTTGATAAAAATGGCTCATTATATGGTATCTTAAAGTAAAATTTTAAAGAGAGTTTTAAAAAATGATAGAATTTAGCGATGAAGATTTACAAAAACCGGTGCGTATTGTAATAGAAAAAATCCGCCCTTACTTGCTCAAAGATGGCGGTAATATTGAAGTGCTAGGGGTGAAAAGCATGAAAATTTATGTGGCTTTAGAGGGAGCGTGCAAGACTTGCTCTAGCAGTAAAATCACTTTAAAAAATGTCATTGAAAGGCAGCTTAAAATGGACATCCACCCCAATTTAGAAGTGGTGTGCTTAGAAAACGCTAAGGAGTTTGATAAGCTTTAAGGATTATAGGCATGCAAAAGTTTGATTATGAATTTAAAAAGCGCGCGTTGATTAAAGAGGGATTTTTAGCGTTCAAGCAAGCCCATTACGCTGAAGCGTTACGCCTTTTTTCTGAAGTTTTGTTTTTGGATAAAGACAACCAAAAAGCTAAAGTGGGGGCGTTATTAAGCGACATCGCTAAGGATTTCCCTAAAGAAGCCCATAGCTTTTATGAATTGTATCAAAGCTTGATCGCTATGCAAAAACGGAGTTTAAAAAACCAGGCTGAAGAGCAAATCATCAATTTGATCGCTTCTTTTGATGAGGGATTGAACCAAATGACTGAAAAGATTGATGCGCAAATTTCTCAAAAAGGCGAGGAATTGAATGGCATTTTGTATGCGGATTTCAAACGCTTGAGCTTGGAGCGCGGTTTTAAGGAAGCGTTTGAAGATTTGATGTTCAGCTCTAGGGTGATTTTTGACAATAAAGAGGATTTTTATGAATTTTTGAAAGAATTGAACCACTATGGCTATTATGAATTAGCAATCAATTACATTGAAAACATGCATGAAGATTCTTTTATTTACGATAAGTTTTTGCGTTCTCTTTTAGAAGACGCCCTCAAATCCAATAAGGCTTAAAGAATGAAGCTTCAAAAAACCCTGACTTATCAAAACCACACCTACTCTTTTTTAAGCGATAACACTTGCGAAGTTTTAGAAAACCCTAAAGAAATCCTTTTTGTCAAAACGCCCTTAAATGAAAGATACTCCCCTTTAATTGCAGAAAAAAACCTGGCTGTTTTAGATTTTAACGAGCTTAAAAACTACTTTGATTTTAAAATGAAAATTGTAGGGATTACTGGCACTAATGGTAAAACGACCACAGCGAGTTTGATGTATTCCTTGCTCTTAGATTTGAATAAAAAGACCGCCCTTTTAGGCACAAGGGGGTTTTTTATTAACGATGAACGCATTAAAGAAAAGAGCTTGACCACGCCCACTCTTTTAGAGCTTTATAGCGATTTAGAAGAAGCAATGCGTTTAGAATGCGAATACTTTATTATGGAAGTGAGCTCCCATGCGATTGTCCAAAATCGCATTGCTGGGCTTGATTTTGCCCTTAAAATCTTAACTAATATCACAAGCGATCATTTAGATTTCCACGAAAGCATAGAAAATTACAGAGACGCTAAAAACAGCTTTTTTAAAGATGAGGGCTTGAAAGCGATTAACAGAGATGAAACAAACGCCCTTTTTAACCCCATTAACGCGCACACTTACGCGCTGGATAAAAAAGCGCATTTAAATGTTCAAGCCTTTTCGCTCACCCCCTCTATTAGCGCGTCTTTATGCTACCAACAAGATTTAAGAGATCCTAACAATAAAGAGACAGCTCTAGTCCATTCCCCCCTTTTAGGGCGTTACAACCTTTATAATATCTTAGCGGGCGTTTTAGGGGTCAAACTGCTCACCCAATTAGCGCTAGAAACGATTGCGCCGTTATTAGAAAACTTTTATGGGGTTAAGGGGCGTTTGGAAGTGGTGCATGCCAAACCCTTGGTCATCGTGGATTTTGCCCACACCACAGACGGCATGCAACAAGTCTTTGAAAGCTTTAAAAACCAAAAAATCACCGCTCTTTTTGGAGCAGGGGGCGATAGGGACAAGACCAAGCGCCCTGAAATGGGAGCAATAGCGAGCTATTACGCGCATAAAATCATCTTAACTTCAGACAATCCTAGAAGCGAGAACGAAGAAGACATTATTAAGGATATTCTAAAAGGCATCAATAATTCTTCTAAAGTGGTTATAGAAAAAGACCGAAAAAAAGCCATTTTAAACGCTTTAGAAAATTTAAAAGACGATGAGGTGTTATTGATTTTAGGCAAGGGCGATGAAAACACTCAGATTTTTAAAGACAAAACGATTTTTTTTAGCGACCAAGAAATCGTTAGAGATTATTATCTCAATTTAAAACAAGGATAAAACATGCAAGAATTCAGTTTGTGGTGCGATTTTATAGAAAGGGATTTTTTAGAAAACGACTTTTTAAAGCTCATCAATAAGGGGGCTATTTGCGGGGCGACGAGTAACCCTAGTTTGTTTTATGAAGCGATCACAAAAAGCGCGTTTTATAAAGATGAAATCGCTAAACTCAAAGGCCAAAAAGCTAAAGAAATTTATGAAACTTTGGCGCTAAAGGATATTTTACAAGCCTCTAGCGCGTTAATGCCTTTATATGAAAAAGACCCTAACAATGGCTACATTAGCCTAGAAATTGACCCTTTTTTAGAAGATGATGCTATTAAAAGCATTGATGAAGCCAAGCGGTTATTCAAAACATTAAACCGCCCCAATGTGATGATTAAAGTCCCGGCGAGCGAGAGCGGTCTTGAAGTCATTAGCGCTTTAACTAAAGCTTCTATTCCTGTTAATGTAACTTTAGTCTTTTCGCCTAAAATTGCCGGTGGAATCGCTCAAATCTTAGCCAAAGAAGCGCAAAAAAGAGCGGTTATTAGCGTGTTTGTCTCACGATTTGATAAAGAAATAGACCCTTTAGTGCCAAAAAACTTGCAAGCTCAAAGCGGGATTATCAACGCTACCGAGTGCTATTATCAAATCAACCAGCATGCTAATACGCTAACAAGCACCCTTTTTGCATCCACCGGCGTTAAATCCAATTCTTTAGCTAAAGATTATTACATTAAAGTGCTGTGTTTTAAAAACTCTATCAATACAGCCCCCCTAGAGGCTTTAAACGCTTATTTGCTTGACCCAAACACCGAGTATCAAACCCCTTTAAAAATTACAAAAATTGAAGCGTTTAAAAAAGAATTAAAAACGCACAACATTGATTTAGAAAATACCGCTCAAAAACTCCTTAAAGAAGGCTTGATAGCGTTCAAACAATCCTTTGAAAAGCTTTTAAGCAGTTTTTGATTTTTAAGGGTTTTTTGGATAGAATAGGCCCTTATTTTATTTTAAAGGATTGACATGTTAGAAGGCGTTATTAGAGAGAGTATTACTAAAGCTAACGCTAAAGCTTTAAAAAAAGATGGCTATCTAATCGCAAATGTTTATGGGAAGGGTGTTGAAAATGTGAATTGCGCGTTCAAATTAAACCCTTTCATTAAATACCTTAAGGAAAAAAAGCATTTGATTTTTCCGGTGAAATTAGGGGATAAGACTTTTGAAGTCGTGGTTCAAGAATACCAAAAAAACCCTGTTACTAACGAGCTTATCCATGTGGATTTGCTCGCTGTTACTAAAGGCGTGAAGTCTAAGTTTAAAGTCCCCGTTAAACACCAAGGCACTCCGGTGGGCTTGAAAAATAAAGGGATTTTAATGCTCTCTAAAAAGCGTATCAGCGTGGAATGCGCTCCAGAGCATTTGCCCGATCACTATTTAGTGGATGTGGCCCCTTTAGATGTGAATGAGTCTATTTTGGTGCGCGATTTAGAAAAACACGAGAATGTTAAGATCTTAGATCATGATTCTATCGCTGTGATCGGTGTGATTAAAGCGAAGTGATTTTTAGGTGATGACGCTTTTAGTGGGTTTAGGCAACCCTACTTTGCGTTACGCTCACACCAGACACAACGCTGGTTTTGATATTTTAGATTCGCTCGTTAGCGAATTGGATCTTTCTTTCACTTTTTCTCCCAAACACAACGCTTGTTTGTGCGTTTATAAGGATTTTATCTTACTCAAGCCCCAAACTTACATGAATTTAAGCGGCGAGAGCGTTTTAAGCGCTAAAAATTTTTACAAACCCAAAGAGCTTTTAATTGTCCATGACGACTTGGATTTGCCTTTAGGCGTTGTGAGGTTTAAAAAGGGTGGGGGGAATGGAGGGCATAACGGCCTAAAATCCATTGATTTATTGTGTTCTAATTCTTATTACCGCTTGAGGGTGGGGATTTCTAAAGGGATCGGTGTGATTGAGCATGTGCTTTCAAAATTCCACAAAAACGAAGAGCCTTTAAAAAACGCTGTGTTTGAACATGCCAAAAACGCCTTAAAATTTTTTATAGAAAGCCATGATTTTAACGCCATGCAAAATCGTTTCACGCTTAAAAAACCTTTAAAAATAGAAAGTTAAATGCGCTCTATCAAAAATTTCAAGTTTTTATCGTGGTTTGAATAAGGGTTTAAAGTGCGTTTGTTTAGATTTGTTGGATGGTATTATTTCAAATACTTTTTAATCGTGCTTTTGGCTTTGGAATTGTTTTTTGTAGGCATTGACAGCCTAAAATACGCCGATAAAATGCCCGATTCTGCGAACATGATTATTTTATTTTTCACCTATGACATCCTATTCGCCCTCAATTACACCTTGCCCATTTCCTTGCTTTTAGCGATGGTTTTATTTTATATCGCATTCATTAAATCCAACCAATACACCGCCCTGCTCTCCATTGGCTTTTCCAAATGCCAGATTTTAAGCCCTATTTTTTTGATTAGCCTGTTTTTCACGGCTGTTTATGTGGGGTTGAACGCGACTCCTTTTGTGTATATGGAAGAAAAAACGCAAAATTTAATCTATAAAGACAATTCTTTGAGCGTCTCAGAGCATTTGTTAGTGAAATATAACGACGATTACGTGTATTTTGATAAGATTAATCCCTTATTGCAAAAAGCCCAAAATATCAAGGTTTTTCGCCTAAAAGATAAGACTTTGGAATCTTATGCTGAAGCTAAAGAAGCTTTTTTTGAAGACAAGTATTGGATTTTGCATGACACTACTATCTATGAGATGCCCTTGAGTTTTGAACTGGGCAACAACGCCTTAAACACCACGCGTTTAGAAACCTTTAAAACGCTCAAAAATTTCCGCCCTAAAGTTTTAGACACCATTTATCAAAACAAGCCTGCGGTTTCTATCACAGACGCTCTTTTGTCTTTGCATGCTTTAGTGCGCCAAAACGCCGACACGAAAAAAGTGCGCTCGTTTTTGTATGTGTTTGCGATTTTGCCCTTTTTTGTGCCGTTTTTAAGCGTTTTAATCGCTTATTTTTCGCCCAGTCTCGCCCGCTATGAAAACCTGGCTCTTTTAGGGCTAAAGTTTATCATTATCACGCTCGTTGTTTGGGGGCTATTCTTTGCTTTAGGGAAGTTCAGCATTTCAGGGATACTCGTTCCTGAAATAGGCGTTCTATCGCCCTTTTTCGTATTCTTAGCCCTCAGTCTTTGGTATTTTAAAAAGCTTAATAAGAGATTGTAGGATTTATAAACCTATAGCAACTCAAGCTCTCATTAGAGATCTAAATTAAAAGACCTGCAATGCAACATTAACCTAAGACTTATAAAATAACCTAAAAAATTGTTAAGGTTTTTGGTGAGTTCTGTTCAAATCCTATCTAATCTCAATTATCCCAAAGTGATTACCGAAGGGCTGAGGAATTCTTTAAACACTCACATTGCAGTTGCTTTTTTAAAATACAGTGGGGTTGAAGTGATTCAAGATGCCTTGATTAATTCTTTAGAAAAGGGGGCAGAATTTGAGATTATTGTAGGACTTGATTTTAAAACAACCGACTCAAAATCCATACGATTTTTGCTAGACTTAAATAAAACTTATAAAAAATTAAGATTTTATTGCTACGGCGACAAAGAAAATAACAAAACAGATATTGTCTTCCACCCTAAAATTTATATGTTTGACAACGGAAAAGAAAAAACTTCCATTATAGGTAGTGCTAATTTAACCAAAGGAGGGTTGGAGAATAATTTTGAAGTCAATACCATTTTTACAGAAAAGAAACCCTTATATTACACGCAGTTAAACGCTATTTATAATTCTATAAAATATGCAGATAGTCTGTTCACTCCTAATGAAGAGTATTTAGAAAACTATGATGAAGTTTTTAGCGCCATTATTAAAAATGAACAAAAAATCTCAAAAGATAAAATCATTCAAGAAAAGATTAAAAAGATTGAAAAACAAGAAAAATTGCTTCCTGGAACTATCCCCTCTATCAAGGCAATGATAGTAGAATTTATTTTTGCCTGTGAGGAAAAAGGCGTTAAACAAGTAGCATTACAAGATATTTATCAGGCATTAGAAGAGAGAATAAAAAAAGAAGAGTGGGGATACAAATACAAAAGCGATACTTTTAAAAATAGCATTAGGGGCGAACTCAACCACCATCAAAAAGATAGCCATTCAAAACAAGGTTTAGGACTCTTTGAGAGATTGCAAAAAGGTTTTTATGCGCTAACACCAAAAGGGCGTTCGTATAAAGGACGCTAAAGGTATTTATTTTAGACATTACTCAGTCTAGCCTAATTAAACTCTTTGCGAGACTATCTCTATCAATCAAAATAAAGAATTGAAAGAAAAATTTGACTCCAATGAATATATCTTTAGCGATGAAGAATTAGAGCGCATTATAGAAATATCCCCACAACAGCATAAGGACTCATTAGTGGTAATGATAGATTTATCAAAAAAGTAGAAAATAGCATAGAGTTATTGCAACTCAATGACAACCCTAAAGCTTGACAAATCAAGCTTTCAAATCTAAGCTATAAGCCTTGCCTAAAAACCCTACCAAACTTAAAAAGTATAAACATAACGCAAATACATAGAATACTGACGGCGTAAGGTTTGGGTTAAGCTGAAATTGGTTTCTGCTCCGGTGATAGTGGTTGGTTGGCCATTCTCTAGCGGGCCTTGTTTTTTCGCTCTTATAGTAGTAGAGCCTTTAAAAAAGTGATTAGGGAGCGTGGGGATTTTGATGCCAAACTCAATGCCATGGTGTTCAAAAATATTAGTCCTAACGCCCACATTCACTAAAAATTGGAAAATCGTGTGATTCACTTTAGCGTTTAATTTTCCTGTGGTATAGACGCTATTAGGGTTAATCCCCACATTGCAACTCGCCGGCGTCGTGTCCCCGCAAGTGATCGTGCCATCAGCGTTAGTCATGTAAGCGTCAGCGTCGGTATTGACGCCATAAACATACCCGTCCTTAAAATACCCCACACGATTATTGGTCCAAGTGTTACCCGCAAAATTCACGCCTAGAAAAAACCCGGCCGTGGCTTTAGGCTTATCTATAATATTAAAAAGCATGTCTGTGCCAAAACCATAAGTATACATGTCCGCTTTTTGATCGCTCAAATAAAAAGGCGATATAGCGTTAGCGGCTCTGGAGTTAGAGAAATTGGTATGCCCATAATCAAAAAAGCCATAATAGCGCAACCCAAACCACCTTTTTTTACCGACAAAATGCTTATAGCCTGTCATCACGCCTAGCCCATACATCGGCTGGTTACGGCCAGGAATGTTTTTATTGGTGCTAAGCATGGTGCGAGAAGTCCAATTGACCACGCAATTAGCTTTAGTATAGCCTGGCGTTCCTGGCGTCCCTGAAGCTGGCTGACAGCCACCGGTCTGCCCGTCAGGAACTTTGCCATTATCATTGGCTGAAACATCGCCAAAAGGCACTTGAAACAACTCGCCGTTTTTATAAGCGTTTGTCTTTTGATCAGCCCTACCCACTTCCAAGCTAATCCCCACAAACGCGCCATTCTTTTCATGGGCATTTAAGGGGTTTGTCAGCCATAACGAACTCAAAAGAGCGCCTAAAATTACCGAGCCTTTTTTAGAAATATCTAAAGATTGAGCTATCAAAACAGATTCCTTACGATTAAAATTTTTACCAACCATTTTGCAATCTTGCATTCTATTTTTCTTCTTTGTCATAAAATTGAGCATCACTCTCTAGGGTCTCCGCTTAAGTATTACTTTTTTAATTATTTTATTATAGCTAATTGCAATCTTAAAAGTCAAACAAAAACCACCCCTAAAATTCCCATAATAGTGGGATACTTGACAATAAAATCCTTTTATAGTAGATTAGAAACTCTTTAATTTTCCCATGAATAAAGGATTTTAAATGGATGCGATTTATCCTTATGTGTTGGTTGTTCATTTATTGTGCGCCATTATTTTTATTGGCTACTTGTTTTTTGATGGGGTAATTTTCCCTAATGTGAAGAAAATGTTTGGCGAAGAGTTTGCCAATAAAGCGAATACAGGAATCACTCAAAGAGCGATCAAAATCATGCCCTTATGCGTTTTAGGGCTTGTTTTAACAGGGGGCATGATGCTTAGTCAATACATGGGGGGCGATAAAGGTTGGTGTGAAACCCCTTTTCAAAAGATACTCATGCTTAAAGTGATCTTAGCATTAAGCATTTTTCTTTTGGTGCTTTTTTCTTTATCGTGTAAGTTTTTGGGCAAGAAAAACCCTATTGGCAAATATATCCACCCTATCGCTCTAACTTTTGGCTTTTTAATCGCCATTTTAGCCAAAACGATGTGGTTTGTTTAAGAGCGTTTCAACCTCAAAGAGTTTAAAACCACTAAGAGAGAGCTAGCGCTCATGCTCAAACTCGCTATTAAAGGGTTGATGTATCCTAGCATAGCGACTGGGATTAAAATAGCGTTATAAATCAAGCTCAAAACAATGTTTTGCAACACCACTTGATAGACTTTTTGAGCGTTATGAAACGCTTTTTCTAACAAACTCAAATCCTCTTCTAAAAGCAAAATATCGCATGCGCTTTTACTCAAAGCGCTTTTTTCAAACCCTAAAGAAACGCTCGCTTGTTTTAAGGCTAGCGCGTCATTATTGCCATCGCCTATCATCGCGCACACGCCCTTATAAGAGCTGACGATTTGAGCCTTATCTTCAGGGGTCAAATGGGCATGATATTTAGAAATCCCTAATTTTTTCGCGCACTCCTTAACCGAGCTTTCATTATCCCCGCTTAAAATTTCTAATTCTAAACCTTGATTTTGTAAAGCCTGAATGACTTCTTTAGCGTTAGCTTTCAAACGCTCTTCTAAAATGAATAACATGCATAAAGTCTTATTTTTCGCAAAGCCTACCATGATATTAGCGCTCTCTTTAGCCTTTATATTAACCCCCATAGCGTTTAAAAATTTCAAGCTCCCCACTAGTAGGGTTTCATTTTGATAATTCGCTTTTAGGCCATGAGCGAAAAACTCTATCTTTTCTAAATTAACCTCATCGCTATCTAATGTTTTAAGAATCGCATTATGGGCTAAATGCTCTCTCACTTTTAAAAGGCTCTTCAAAAGCCTTTCATCAAATCCTTCATAAATGATTTTTTCTTTTAAAAGGACTTCTTTTTGCGTGAGGGTGCCGGTTTTGTCTATAAAGATTTTTTTCACTTTAGCCAGAGTTTCTAAAAACAACGCTTCTTTAAACACGATCAAAGGGTTTTTAAACACCCCTATCACTAACGCAATGGGCGTAGCTAAAGCGAACGCGCAAGGGCAGCTGATGACTAACACGCTAATACACACCATTAAGGCTTTTTCAAAATTACCCCCCAAACCAAATTGCCATAATAAAAAGCTTACAAAGGCTAAAAACAACACCGCTTTAGAAAAAATATCCGCAATTTTATTCGCGCTGCTCTCAATTAAGGGCTTTTCTAAAAAACTCTTTTTTAAAGTTTCTAACAAACTAGAAAGGCGTGAGTTTTGAAAAGTAGCGCTCACTTGATAGCTAAAAGGCACGCCCACATTCACATAACCCCCTAAAATTGGATCATTAACCTCCAATTCCAAAGGTTTAAACTCCCCGCTGATCAAAGATGCATCCACGCTAGCGTTATTTAAAAGCACGCCATCTAGTGCGATTTTAGCCCCGCTTGGCACCCAAACAACAGAGCCTATCGCCACATCTTTAGGGTGTTTTTCTGTTTGCTTGCCATTTTCTACAACAATCACGCTATGGATTTCATGCGATTCTAGGGCCAGGCATTTTTCATTCGCAAACAGCCTGGCTTTTAATTCCAAAAACTTAGAGCCAAAAACCAGCGTTAAAATCGTGCTGCTCGCTTCAAAATAAGTTTCTTGAGACACCAACATGGCATAAATAGAATAAACAAACGCCGATAACGCCCCAAAAGATACGCTCAAATCCATGCCCAAAACGCCATTTTTTAGCCCATAAAACGCCCCCTTAATGAAAAAACGCCCCACCACCACTAGCACCAACAAGCTTAAAAAGAGCGATACGAGATCCAAATTCCTTTGCATGAGTTTATCCATGCCAGTGCCATAATTCGCACCGCCATAACTTGCGCTACCATAACTAGCGTATTTGGCAATAGCAATAAACATCAAATTCATGGTAGCAAAAAACCCCACGCTTAAAGTGAGCAAGTAGGAGCGTTGCTCTTTTTGGGCTTTCAGAGCGTAATTTTTTGCGTTATAGATTTTAGCCCCATAGCCCAAACTTTCAATTTTTTGAACGATCTCTTTAGGGTCTAAGGACTTGTCAAACACGATTTGTAAATGGTGGGTGGTGAAATTCACGCTCACTTTTTTAACCCCCTTTAAACGCTCTAAAACCTTTTGATTGAGCCACAAGCAAGCGTTACAATGCGTTTTTTCCAGCAAAAGATTGAGGATAAAATCGCTTTTATTGTTTTCTTCAAGGGCCTGTTCTAATTCCAAAGCGCTCATTGAATCTTGGGGCGTTACAGGGGCTAAAGTGGAATCGTTTAATTTGTCATAAAAGCTCTCTAAATTCAAATCCAACAATAACGCATACACCCTAGCACACCCTGTGCAACAAAAATGCAATTCTTTATGGTTGATAGTCTCTTTAAAAAGCTCGCTTTCTTTAAGCTCTAATTGGCAATGCGAACATTTCATTTTTAATCCTTAATCTAAAAGCGCTTTGATAGAATAAGTGTTACAAATTTGATAGATGCTTAAAACTTCTTTGGTGTTGTCGCTTTGGTTTTTGGAATGGTGCGTGATTAAAGGGGGTAAAACTTTTAGAGCGCTTTTGGAATTATTCCTAGCCGCTCCAAGCATCAAATGGGCGTTTTTGTCTTTAAAACTTTGGACAAACCTTAAAGCCTCTAGCGTGAGCTTAACGCTTTTTAAGCTCTCTATGACCAAGCAAAGCGACAAGGCTTCATAGCAAAAAATAAAATACCCTTTAGGTTTTAAGCATTTTTTCACTTTAGCCACCAAAGAAGCGAAGTCTAATTCGCTCTGGTGCCTCGCATGCCCTTTAATTTTGGATTTGATAGAGCCTAAAGCGTAAAAAGGAGGGTTGCACACAATCACATCATACAAAATCGGAGGGTTGAAATCTAAAAAATCGCCCTCAAACACTTGAGCGTTAGAGAATTTAAGGGCGTTTTTTTGGGAGCAAAACGCCATTTTGCTATCCTTTTCCACTAAATGAACGCTCGCTAGCGGGTTGTCTCTAGCACAAAGCAAGCCTAAGATCCCACACCCTGAGCCTATGTCTAAAATCGCACCGCTATTTTTGATAAAAGGGCGTGAAAAATCGTATAAAAAAAGCGAATCGCTATTGTAAGAATAAGCGTTTAAGGGCTGGTATAATCTTAAGAGTTTTCTATCCATAAAAGGGCTTCATTTTCTAAGATTTGCGCATGCAACAACCGCCCCTTAAAAGGGGTTTTTAGAGCGAGCGTATTAAACGCTTCACTAATCATAGATGCATGCGAATGCAAAAGCAATACATCTATTTTGTCCCTCAAGCTCTCAAACAATCCCCACCCCCCTTCAATGAAATTAAACCCTTTCTCTAGGGGTAAATCTTTAGGGTTGTTGAAAATATTAACCAAACGATTAGGTGCAGAAAAAACTTTTGAATGGGGGTTAATTGAACGCTTAGACAAAATAGCGATATTGGGGTTTTTATTGTGATAAAAGCTGCCGCAAAAGCGAGCGTCTAATAAGGGGTTATCCGTTCTTATGGTTTTCCCAGAAATGATGAGAGTGTCGCATATTGCTCGTTGGTTGTGCGTGAAAATAACGCTTTTTTGCCCGGTGATCTTGCCATGGTAATAATCCCCATTCATCCTTAAAGCGAGTTTGAACAAATTAAAACGCCCCTTTTGTTCCATTACCCTAAAAGGCAAGAGCAAGTCTTTAGCCTTGTTTTCTAAATTGTGGCAAATTATTGTTTCAATACAAGCCTTTTGTAGCCTTGCTAAACCCCCTTTTTTAGCTTCGTTTTCTTCTGTGGCAATGACCACCCTTTTAGGCTTTAAAATTTCTAACAATTCGCTGCATGCCGGGGTTTTGCCATAAGAATTGCATGGCTCTAGGGTGATTAAAAAAACGCAGTCTGTAAAAGCGTTATCGTGGCGTGTTTTTAAAAAATCGCTTAAAGTTTTAGGGTCTTCTAATTTTTCTAAATCGTTTTTTAAATGGGGGCGTAAAATCTTTAGCGCTGATTTAGCGGCTAAGACTTCTGCATGCGGGGTTTTGGCTTTTTTGTGGGTTTCTAAACTCAAGATCTCATGGTTTTTATCTAACACCATGCAAGCCACGCTTGGGTTTTCTAAGGCTAGGGTTTGATACTCCCATGCCTTATTCAAGCACATTTCTAATAAACTCTCATAAAGTCTCATGACGGGAAAAAAGGCAAGAGCAAAAAGCCTTTAATCGCTAAAGCGTTGATAATATCCACAAAAAACGCTCCCACTAAAGGCACGACGATAAACGCTACATGCGATGGCCCGTAGTGGTTGGTGATGGTTTGCATATTCACCATAGCCGTTGGGGTCGCTCCAAGCCCAAAACCGCAATGCCCCGCGCACAACACCGCCGCATCATAATCCTTCCCGCATATCCTAAAGGTTACAAGCACCACATAAAGAATCATAACCACCACTTGAACGCTCAAAATAACCGCTAACGGCACAGCGAGTTTTAACAATTCCAATAAATTCACGCTCATTAAAGCGTAGGCTAAAAACAGACTCAAACTCACATTCCCTATGACTGAAACCTCTCTGTCAAACACGCTATGGATTTTAAAAAACGACAAGGTGTTTCTTAAAATAACCCCTACAAACAAGCACCACACAAAAGTCGGTAAAGTGAAGCTTTTAGGCATCAAATGCGATAAAAAAGTCCCCACCAATAAAGCGATCGCAATGAGAGCTAAAGTTTCTACAAAACTGGATGCGGTGATTAGGCGCTGCTCTTTAGGGGTTTCAAAGCCTTTAGACGCTACGCCCTCTAAAGTGTCTTTTTCTTTAGTGTCTTTAGGTTCTAGTTTGTATTTTGAGATCAAATATTTAGCGACAGGCCCTCCAATAATCCCCCCACTCACCAAGCCAAAAGTCGCGCACGCCATGCCCACTTCCAAGCTGGAGCTAAAATTATAAGGCGCTTGGGTGAAAAAATTAGCCCATGCTGCGCTAGTGCCATGCCCTCCCACTAAAGCGATAGACCCCCCCAAAAGCCCCATTAAAGGATTGACCCCTAAAAGGCTAGCGATAGAAACCCCCACCACATTTTGACACACCACAAACCCCGCCACAGCCAGCAAAAAAACCGCAAGCATCTTCCCGCCTTTTTGCAAAGATTTGAAATCCGCGCTCAAACCAATGGTGATAAAAAAAGTCAGCATTAAAGGATCTTTTAAAGAAGAATCAAACTGCAAGCCAAAATGGTAAAACTGACGCGCTAACATGATAAAAAAAGCGACTAAAACCCCGCCCACAACAGGCTCTGGAATATCATAATCTCGTAAAAACTTGACTTTAGAAATCACATAACGCCCCAAGAGTAACACTAAAACCATGCACACCAAAGTGGCATAAATATCCAACTTAATTTCTTGCAAGCTTGCATCCTTATTAATCAAATTTATCTTATTATAATATAATACCCCCCTAAAAGAACGAGATCAGTTAGAAAGTAGGTGTTCCTTGCATACAGTATTACAAATTGGAGCTGGTGGCGTAGGCAGTGTGGTAGCACACAAAATGGGCATGAACAGAGATGTGTTTAAAAATATCATTTTAGCGAGCAGGAGCTTAGACAAATGCTATGCGATTAAAGAAAGCATGCTCAAAAAGGGTTTGGGGGAAATTGGCGTTGAGCAAGTGGATGCTGATGATACGCAAGCCTTAGTCGCTTTAATCCAAAAACACAAGCCTAAAGTCGTTGTTAATGTGGCTTTACCCTATCAAGATTTAACGATCATGCAAGCATGTTTAGAAACTAAAACGCATTACATTGATACCGCCAATTACGAACACCCGGATTTAGCGAAGTTTGAATATAAAGAGCAATGGGCGTTTGATAAGGCTTATAAAGAAGTGGGGATTTTAGGGGTTTTAGGGGCTGGGTTTGATCCGGGCGTGACTAACGCTTATGTCGCTCACGCTCAAAAACACCATTTTGACACTATCCACACTTTAGATATTTTAGATTGTAACGCTGGGGATCACAAACGCCCTTTTGCGACGAATTTTAACCCTGAAATCAATTTGAGAGAAGTCAGCTCTAAAGGGCGTTATTATGAAAACGGCAAATGGATTGAAACCAAGCCTTTAGAAATCAAGCAAGTGTGGGCTTACCCGCAGATTGGCGAAATGGATTCGTATCTTTTATACCATGAAGAATTGGAATCGTTAGTCAAAAACATTAAGGGCTTAAGGAGGGCGAGATTTTTTATGACTTTCTCTCAAAATTATTTAACCCACATGAAATGCTTGGAAAATGTCGGCATGCTAGGCATTAAAGAAATAGAGCATCAAGGCGTAAAAATCGTGCCGATACAATTTTTAAAAACCCTGCTTCCTGATCCGGCCACTCTAGCCAAAGACACCACCGGTAAAACCAACATCGGGTGCTACATGACCGGCATTAAAAACAACCAAGACAAAACGCTCTACATTTACAATGTGTGCGATCATAAAAAATGCTATGAAGAAGTGGGTTCGCAAGCCATAAGCTACACCACCGGCGTGCCAGCGATGTGCGCGGCTAAAATGATTTGCAATGACACTTGGAGCGTGGATCATTTTAGGGCTGGGGTGTTTAACATAGAAGAATTAAACACCGATCCCTTCATGGAAGAATTGATCAAACAAGGCTTGCCTTATGAGGTGATTGAGCGCTAGTTTATTGAACGCTAGTTTTAGGCTTCAATCTTCACTTGGCACAATAAACACCGATTCCCTTTCTATCGTAATATTCTCATCGTCTGCACTATAAGCTTGTATGGTAATAGGGATTAAAGCGTCTTTAGCGCGTTTGTATTCTGTGGCGTTACTCTTTAGGGGTTTTCTTAAAATCACTACCGCTTTAATCTTTTGCCCGGCTTTAATGGCGATAGGATTTAAAGGCTTTTTGATTTGAATGTCTTTTTGCCTTAAAATTTTGAAATAAAACTCATGGTCTTTGTTGTCCGTGTTGTGGAATAAAAACACGTAATCGTTATCCACATACCCACTCGATCGCAATTCATACAGATCGCTGTTGCGGTTAATGTCTAAGAGCATGCGTTCTTTTTTAAACGAAGTGATGGCTAAAAGAGCGATCACAATAGCGATAACCCCCAAATAAGCGATCGTTTTTAAACGCACCAGGCGCACTTTTTGGTGCGTGTTAATGGCGTTAGTTGAAGACCATTGGATGAGTGAAGGGCGCTTGAACTTAGCCATGGTAATGGTGCATGCATCCACGCACTCTAAGCAATTGATGCATTCTAATTGCAAGCCCTTCCTGATGTCAATATGCGTGGGGCAAACCTGCACGCAATGCAAACAATTCACGCATTCGTTTTCTGGGTTGCGCTTTTTGGGGGGTAAGGGGAAGAGATGGCCCTGATTATTATAAAGCACCCCGCCGCGCTTTTCATCATAAATGGGGTTTAAGGTGTCATTGTCATACAACACCGATTGCACCCTAGCGTAAGGGCATAAATAGATGCAAAAACGCTCCGCAACCACCACTATATCAAATAGCACCACAGCCGTGCTAAAAAGCCAAAAACCCATAGCAACAGGGTGATCGCTAGGGTTTTTAAGATACATAAAAAAGTCTTCTGGGGCGATGAAATAAAAGAAAAACAACATCATTAGCCCCGCCACAACAGGAGCGAACAATAAAACGCTCAATACTTTACGGATCTTATAGCTTGGGGTGTTTTTAGGGCTTTCTTGCTTGTTGCTGATCTTTTTATGGAGTTTGAAAATCTTGGTTTCAATCACATCTCTATAAAGCACCCTTAAAAAGGTTTGCGGGCAAGCCCAACCGCACCACACGCGCCCAAGGCTAGTGGTGATGAAAAAAATCCCTATAAAAAGCAAAATAACCATAAAAGGCATGACTTGCAATTCTTCAGCGCTAAAGATCTTGCCTAAAAAATGCAGTTGCTTATGCTCAAAGGAGATCAAAAACAAATGCGCCCCATCAATGCGAACAAAGGGCGTGATTAATAGCGCTAAAGAAATCAATAAAAACCCTATATAACGCTTCAAGCGAAACGATTTTAAAAAATGGCTAGAAGATTCAAGCATTCTCAATATCCTAAAATTTTTAAGCCACTATACCCTAACAACTTAACGCTTTCACTTAAAAAGCAACATGTTATAATGATCGCTATTTTATTTGAAAGGGTATTTATGGAAAGCGTTTTAAATTTCCTAACCAATATCAATGTGATTTTCACCCTTTTGGGCTATTTGATTGGGGGGATTCCTTTTGGCTATGCGTTAATGAAAATCTTTTACGGCATGGATATTACTAAGATTGGATCGGGGGGCATTGGCGCGACGAATGTCTTACGCGCTTTACAAAGTAAGGGCGTGAGTAACGCTAAACAAATGGCCTTATTAGTCTTGATCTTGGATCTCTTCAAAGGCATGTTCGCGGTGTTTTTAAGCAAATTGTTTGGGTTGGATTATAGTTTGCAATGGATGGTCGCTATCGCTAGCATTTTAGGGCATTGTTATTCGCCTTTTTTGAATTTCAATGGAGGTAAGGGCGTTTCTACAATCATGGGTTCTGTGGTGTTGCTCATCCCTATTGAAAGTCTCATCGGTTTAACGGTGTGGTTTTTTGTGGGTAAGGTGCTTAAAATCTCTTCACTCGCTAGCATTCTAGGGGTAGGCACAGCGACTGTTCTTATCTTTTTTATCCCTTATATGCATATCCCAGACAGCGTCAATATCCTTAAAGAAGTCGGCACGCAAACGCCTATGGTGCTTATTTTTATTTTTACCCTTATCAAGCATGCGGGCAATATTTTTAATTTATTAGCCGGCAAGGAAAAGAAAGTCTTATGAAAACTAAACAAGGCGTTCATGTCCATAACTTCGTGTTTGAAACGATTTTGGGGATTTTAGAATTTGAACGCTTAAAACCCCAAAAAATAAGCGTGGATTTGGATCTTTTCTACACGCAATTACCCAACAAGGCTTATTTAGACTACATGGAAATCCAAGAGCTTATTCAAAAGATGATGCAAGAAAAACAATACCTTCTCATTGAAGACGCCCTGAAAGATTTAAGCCAAATTTTAAAAACGCGCTACAAGGAGATCACTGAACTTTATTTGAAAATCAGCAAGTTAGAAATTTCTCCCAATTCTCAAGTGGGAGCGAGCGTGAAAATTTGCTATGAAAGCAATCTTTAGCCTCTTTTTTCTCCTTATTGTTTTAAAAGCGCACCCCATAAACCCTTTACTAGAGCCGCTATATTTCCCCAGTTACGCGCAATTTTTAAATTTAGAACCTCATTTTATCGTTAAAAAAAAGCGCGCTTATAGACCCTTTCAATGGGGGAATACCATCATTATCAAACGCCATGACTTAGAAGAACGCCAGAGCAACCAGCCAAGCGATATTTTCCGCCAAAACGCTGAAATCAATGTGTCTTCTCAAACTTTTTTAAGAGGAATGAGCAGCGCTTCTTCATGAATAGCGTTTGATTCAACCGCTCAATAATCAACCACTCAATAAAATGCTAAAACTTTTTTTAATCACATTTTTCTTGGTATTTTCTTAATCCTAAAACAAATTTAAGGTATTATTAAATAGAATAATGTAATAATAACCTTAGGTTTAAAACTTGACTAAATTTTTAGAAAAAAGTAAATAAAAAGGCTAAAAGAAATGCTTAGAAATAAATTTCGTATCGTGTTTGTCTCTTGTATTGTCGCTAGCAGCTTGCAAGCTCAAGAAAAAACCCACACTTTGGGTAAGGTAACCACTAAGGGTGAAAGGACTTTTGAATACAACAATAAAATGTATATTGACAGAAAAGAGCTCCAACAACGCCAAAGCAACCAGATCCGTGATATTTTTAGGACTAGAGCGGATGTGAATGTGGCTAGTGGGGGCTTAATGGCGCAAAAAATCTATGTTAGGGGGATTGAGAGCCGTCTCTTAAGGGTAACGATGGATGGCGTCGCTCAAAATGGTAACATTTTCCACCATGACGCTAACACGGTGATCGATCCCAACATGATTAAAGAAGTGGAAGTGATTAAGGGAGCAGCAAACGCTTCAGCAGGCCCTGGCGCGGTGGCAGGTAAATTGTCTTTCACCACGATTGACGCTAACGACTTCTTAAGAAAAAATCAAACTTATGGGGCTAAAGCGGAAGCGGCCTTTTATACCAACTTCGGGTACCGCATGAACGCCACTGCAGCCTATCGTGGGAAGAATTGGGACATTCTAGCTTATTACAACCATCAAAATATTTTTTACTATAGAGATGGGAACAACGCTTTTAGGAATGTCTTCCACCCTAACTACGATTTACAAGATCCAAGCAATAGCGAAATGAGCGTAGGGACTCCGAGTGAAGTCAATAGCGTTTTAGCTAAAATTAATGGCTATATCAACGAAACCGATAGCATCAGCGTGAGCTACAACCTCACACGAGACAATTCTACAAGGCTTTTACGGCCTAACACCACTTCAGCCCTCTCCAAAGCCAACGACCCAGGAAGTCAGCCAGCCCCCTTTGTGATTGACTTTGGGAAAGAATTAGCCCATACCATTAACTTCAACCACAATTTGAGCTTGAAATACAAGCATGAAGGCGGCCCTAATTTTAACCAGCCGCGCGTTGAATCCACCGCCTTTTTAGGGGTAAGGGGGGGCAATTATAACCCTGTGGTGAATCCTTTCGCTTACAATTCTAACGAGCCAGCCAACCCGGATTATATCCCTGAAGTGAAAGAGTGGTGTAATAATCCGGATAATATCAGCCAATGCACGCAAGGGGCTATCAGGCCTTCTAATGGAGGGTATCAAATAGGCTATGGCGCGCCTAACTCTATTAATTGGCAAGGGGATAGCGATTCTAGTGGAGGGGTGCAAGCAGGGTATGGGCAACTTAGCGCTACCATGCTTTCTGCAAGCGCGAATGTTTATCATGGGCTTGTCCCTAAAAATCCTGATTATGACATGACCCCCCCTAACGCTCAAAACCCTAGTGCGAACGATTGGACATTAGGGAATGCGGACGCTGAGGGCACTTTAGCCAGAAGGATTTTCTTAATCAACTCAGGCGTTAATTTTAAAGTAACCCACCCCATTAGCGAAGATTATGGGAATGTGTTTGAATACGGCATGATTTATCAAAACCTGAGCGTTTTCTCTGGACTGGATAAAGGCAAAAACGGCTATTATAAAAACAATATTGATCCTAACGACCCTAACGGGCCGGGCTTGCCTTACCGCCATTACTACACCGATCAAAGCTCTCAATACCCTCAAAATCTCAACACCCCTAACCCGCTCTATCGTAACATGCCCCAAAATTCGCATGCGATCGGTAATATCATCGGAGGGTTTATGCAAGCGAACTACAATATTTTAAGCAATGTGATCGTGGGTGCGGGAACTCGTTATGATATTTACACCTTGCTAGACAAAAACGGCCGCACGCATGTAACTTCTGGTTTCTCGCCTTCTGCAACCGTGCTTTATAACCCCATTGAAAGCATCGGCTTGAAAGTGAGCTATGCGTATGTAACTAAGGGGGCTTTGCCTGGCGATGGCGTTTTGATGCGCGATCCTACGGTGATTTATCAAAGGAACTTACGACCTGCGATCGGTCAAAATGTGGAATTCAATGTGGATTTCAACAGCAAGTATTTCAATGTGCGCGGGGCAGCGTTCTATCAAGTCATCAATAACTTCATCAACAGCTATGGGCAAGACACTTCTAAAAATGGTGGAGGTAACGCGACCGCAAAAAACATGTCAGGGAATTTACCCGAAACCATTAACATTTATGGTTATGAAGTTTCAGGGAATGTGAGGTATAAGAATTTCTTAGGGACTTTCTCAGTGGCTCGCTCTTGGCCAACGGCTAGGGGGCATTTATTAGCGGACACTTACGCTCTAGCTGCAACGACTGGGAATGTGTTTATCTTAAAAGCCGATTATGATGTTCGCAGATGGGGGCTTACTTTAACCTGGCTCTCACGCTTTGTAACTAACATGTATTATGAGGGCTATTCTATCTATTACCCGCAATACGGCTTGATCAAAATCCATAAACCCGGGTATGGCGTGCATAATATCTTTATCAACTGGACTCCGCCTTCTAAAAAATGGCAGGGTTTAAGGATTTCAGCCGTGTTTAATAATATCTTAAACAAGCAATATGTGGATCAAACTTCTGTGTTTCAAGCGAGTGCGGACGCTCCAGCGAGCGATATGATCCCAAAAGGTAAGCGCATGGCGCTCCCGGCTCCTGGATTTAACGCGCGTTTTGAGGTATCCTATCAGTTCTAAAATGAAAGAAATCTTAGGATTTCTTTTTGAATTTTAAACATGGAAACAAACATGAAAAAGCCTTATAGAAACCGCCAAACTCTATGGAAAAAGTTCCGATCGCTCAATAAGCTCATTAAGACGCTCTTAAGGATTTTAAAAAAGTAGTTTTATCAAAAATTTAGCGGGTTTAGTTTAAAATAACGCTTATTTTAGCTCTCAAAAAAGGAACCAAACGCGCTCATCATGGCTAACATCACGACTAAAGAAACGCTCCTAATAACCCCGGATCTGTTGAAAAGCCCTTATCAAAAAATCATCAATGCGAGCGCGAGCGTTTTTGATGAAAAGCATGGGCGATCGTTTTTTAGCCCACAATTTTATGAAAAAATTGAACCTTATTTAAAAGAAGTTTTAACCCAACCCATTGATTTAGAATGCGATCTCAACACCGCTAAAAAAAAGAACCGCTTAACCCCTTTAAAACAGCTTTTTAAGGTGTGCTTTGGCACTGAAGAAATTTTAATTGTCAATAACAACACCAGTGCGATATTCCTCATCGCCAACGCTTTAGCGCAAGAAAAAGAAATCGTTGTTTCTTATGGCGAATTAGTGGGGGGGGATTTTAACCTTAAAGATATTTTATTGAGTAGTGGGGCTAGGCTGCATTTAGTGGGGAATACCAGTCGCGCTTATTTAAGGGATTACCGCTTAGCCTTGAATGAAAACAGCAAAATGCTCTTTAAAACCCACAACCCCACTTTCAAAAAAGACACGCCTTTTAAAGATTTGCAAACTCTGGCTAAAGAGCATGATTTGATAGATTATTACAATTTAGGGGATGTGGATTTGTTAAACAGAACGGCTTTAGAAGAGGTTTTAGCCCTAAAACCATCGCTTTTAAGCTTTAGCGCAGATAAATCCTTTAACAGCGTTCAAGCCGGTATTATTATGGGGCAAAAAGAATGGGTTGAAGCGTTAAAAAACCACCCCCTTTATAGAGCCTTGAGAGCGGATAAAATCACGCTCACTTTGCTTTTTCACAGCCTAAACGCATGGGTCAATCATCAAGAAGAAATCACAATCCATGTGCTACTAAACCAAACTAAAGACGCGTTATTGCAAAAAGCCTTGAAACTCTACGCCCTTTTAAAGCCTTTAGAATTGAACGTGAGCATAGCCTCTAGCTTTTCTAAAATAGGGAATTTGTTTGGTAGGGAATTGGAATCCTTTTGCGTGAAAATCCAATCCAAAAACACCCGTGCTTTAAATAGTGAGAAACTTTATTTAAAGCTTTTCCAAAAAGGCGTTATTACAAGGATTTCATGCGAATTCGTGTGCTTTGAAGTCTTTAGCTTGAATGAAAAAGATTTTGAAAAAATCGCTCTGGTTTTAGAAGAAATTCTTAATAAGGCTTAAAAATTCGCTATAATAAAATTTCTTTTAAACATGCCATATCCCCCACAAAACGCTAGAGAATGATAGAAAACGATAGAAAATCAATTTAAAGGAACTTAAGAATGGAAAAAATCAGTGATCTTATAGAATGCATTGCGTATGAAAAAAATTTGCCTAAAGAGATGATTTCAAAAGTGATTCAAGGCTGTTTGTTAAAAATGGTGCAAAATGAGTTAGACCCCCTAGCGCGCTACTTGGTGGTTGAAGAAAACAAGCAGCTCCAGCTTATCCAGTTGGTAGAAGTTTTAGAAGATGATGATGAAAGATTGGTTAACGACCCTTCTAAATACATCAGTTTGTCTAAAGCCAAAGAAATGGATCCAAGCGTCAAGATTAAAGACGAATTGTCTTACAGCTTGAGTTTGGAGAACATGAAGCAAGGAGCGATCAACCGCCTTTTTAAAGATTTGCAATACCAGTTAGAAAAAGCCTTAGAAGACAGCCACTTTGAAGCGTTTCAAAAGCGTCTTAACAGCGTTTTAATGGGGCAAGTGATTTTAGTGGATCACAATCAAAACACCTTTATTGAGATTGAGCAGCAATTTCAAGGCGTTCTTTCCATGCGCCATCGCATCAAGGGCGAGAGTTTTAAGATAGGCGATAGCATTAAAGCGGTTTTAACGCAAGTCAAACGCACGAAAAAAGGCTTACTCTTAGAGCTGAGCCGCACCACCCCTAAAATGCTTGAAGCTTTGTTGGAATTGGAAGTCCCTGAAATTAAAGATAAAGAAATTGAAATCATCCATTGCGCGCGAATCCCAGGCAACAGAGCGAAAGTGAGCTTTTTTTCCCATAACGCTAGGATTGACCCTATAGGTGCGGCCGTGGGGGTTAAGGGCGTGCGCATCAATGCGATCAGTAACGAATTGAATAAAGAAAATATTGATTGCATAGAGTATTCTAATGTGCCTGAAATTTATATCACTCTCGCGCTCGCTCCAGCCAAAATTTTAAGCGTTGAAATTAAAAAAATCCCCATAGAAGAATTGAATGCTGAAGAAAAAGAATCCATTCAAGAGCGTTTCATTGTCAATAACCATTTGCAAAAGGCTAAGGTGCGTTTATTGGACATTGAAAAATCTAAGGCTATCGGTAAAGGCGGAGTGAATGTGTGCCTAGCATCCATGCTTACAGGCTATCACATAGAGTTTGAAACCATTCCTAGCGTCAAAGAAAACGCAGAAAATGAAAGCGAAAAAGAAACGCCAAAAGTAGGGGTAGAAGCTTTAGAGTCTTTGTTTAAGAATTGAAATGATTTCTGTGAAACTTATTGAGTTCTTAATCAAAAGGACTTTAAGCTAAGAGCGGTGTTAAATAAGCGCGTGATTGAATTTCTTAAGGCTAAATTTGAAAGAAATAATTTAGGTTTTTCAATGAGTGTTGAGATTTTCAAAATTGCAAAAAACACTCAATTAAGAAAAATTTGCATCAAATTTTATTGGAATGGACGCAAAAAATGGGTTGGGTTGAATTAAAAATATTTAGAAGCTAATCTTTGTATTATATGCAATTCTCCACAAAAACCAATCACAAACAGAATTGCAACTACTAGATTAAACCGAAACATAGATTTTTTGCAAAAATTTTCTTGTTTATCTTTTTTCTCTTTTGGTAAGGATATTTTTGATAAAAAAGAAAAAAGCAGATACAAAATATTCCCAAAAAATAAAGCTATAAAAGCCATAACAAAAACCAAACGATAGGCGTTCGCTTTGTCAATATTTGATAAAACAGAAGTGGAAAACGCCAATCCTGCAACAAATGTTAAAACAATAGAGGCAAAAATACCTAAAATTGTTATGTATTGTGTTTGTTGCTTATTCAATTCTTCGCTTAATTTTTTATAGTTTTTATTTAGATCATCTTCCAACTTATTAGAAACATCTTTAACTCTACTCATTTTCTCATTAAAATCTTGCAGTCTGATACACTCTAAATTCATGTGATCATAAAGCTTTTCTAATTTTGGTTTAATGCTTTCAACTTCTTTGTTATCTTGAATCTCTTTGAGTGTCCTTATATTTTGTGTGAGCGTCATAAAGGCTTGCTCTCTATCCCTTGTGGAATTTAAAATAATAGTTGTAATTTTTGAGTATTTATACCTGTATTCTCCTTGATAGATTTCTTTGAGATCTTTGATGATTTGATCTGTTTGGCTAGACAAATCCCCCTTTTCACACAGCGATACAATAATTTCTTCTAGCTTTTTATCTTTATCTTCTTCTTTAGTTTCCATTTGTTTGTTTGGCTTCTTGTCTGATCAAATCTTTACTAATGATTTCTTTTCTATCTTCTTTGAAGCTTTTATGCCAAGCGCCATCTTCTTTATGACTCTCTTTCACTAAATCCCAATAGGATTTTTTGCTGCATTTTTCTATGGAGTGGTTGATGGTTTCAAGTTCATCTTTTCTAAGATTTTGTGAGAGCGTTTCTTCTTTGGGTTTGTCAATGGAATTGGCACCATAATTGCGGTATTCATAATACACTTCCCTTGCAACAGGCCCGTATTTCCAAGCTTCAAAATCATCAGAAACTAGGTGTTTGTCAAACTTTTTGATATAATCAAGCTCTGTGAAATACAAAGTTTTTTGCAATTCTAAGTTACTCAATTCTTTGTTTGAATGCTTAAGAATATATTTTGCTAGTTCCAAAGTATTGACCATTAATACCTCCTAGTCAGTTTTTGCTAATTTTAACTAAATATTGTTAACTTTTCTAACCATTTCTTTTTCAATGATTTTAATCTCTTGAATTTCTTAAAGCTAATTCTAGAGAAATAATTCAAGTTTTTTTTCAATGGATATTTAGCCTTTCAAAATAGCAAAAATCAATTGATGGTTCAACTAATGAGCTATTTCACATATTAAGGGAATTTAGTAACCTTTTTAATTTATTTTTGAAATTCTTTTTTGATGAATGAAACCCTTTTTTTTGACAATTCACTCCAACCATTGCAATTTTTTAGTGCATTTTCGTTTTCAACTCTCAATACTTCATATGCAAAAAGCCAAAA
>NZ_CBPT010000005.1:0-81699 GCF_000476855.1 Helicobacter pylori SA221C | reverse complement strand
AATAAGCAAGAAGTTTTAAACAACATCACGCAAGAAAAACAACAAGCCACAAGCGAGATCACGGAAGCGAAAAAAACCGCATTTAACGAACTTTTAGAAACCTTAAAGCCGAAATTTAGCGGCTTGTTTGTGGGTGCGTATTATGTTTATAATACTATCTATATTAACGGCGGATGGGAGCAAGAGATCAAGGATTTAAGCGATTACACGCTAGAGAAAAGCAAGAAAGGAGAGTAAAATTTTAGGTTGGAAGATTGATGAATATTTGTTTTGTGCGGAATTTAGGGCAACGCTTCAAAAATGCGAAGAGAATGAGCATGATAAATAAATCACAGGACAAATTAAAACATGGTTTAAAAAAGTTCAAGAATCCTTTTAACAAAGAGGGCTTTAAAAGGGTTATAATTAACTCTCATTGAGCGTATGGGTTTGAGAAAAATAAGCCTCAAATCCGTTTAAATCTTGGATCTGTTCTCATCAAACATGAATGGCTAAAACTTTTTGGCTAACGCCAAGCTCTTTGCTATGGATTGTAAAAAATGTTTTTAGCATTTTTTAGATTTTATTATCCATATTTGATGAGAGTCAAGCCTTTTTTATTTAAAAAGGGCTGTATCAATCACAAGGAAATGTAATCCACTTCTTTGGGTTTTTGATGGTTGGCAATGAGTTGCTTACAGGTCGCAACGCCTTCTGAAGTGCCAACCATTAATAGTTTGGATTCGCTTGCAATAATCGTTTCTCCATCAGGCATGGGGATGTATTTGCCATCTTTTTGAGTGATACCAATCACAAACGCTTTAGCGATCTCTCTAAAATGGGCTTCTTTTAATTTCCTTAACACAAGCCAGCTGGTTTTAGGGACAATCACTTCCTCTAAGTCTAAAAGCGTGTCTTTTTTATTGATAAAGCGCTCTAAGATATTTTCCATATCCGGACGCACCGCCATCGCGCTCACTCTCTGTGCCATGAGTTTTGTAGGGGAAACCACCATATCAGCCCCTAATTTTTTTAATTTTTCTAAGCCTTCATCGCTATGCGCGCTCGCAATGATGTAGTAAGGTTTGCGCTTCAATTCCTTTTCAAACAAGCGCACGCTCACCATTAACGCCACATTCACCGGTAAAATCTTAGACAAAGCCACAACGCCCCTAGCGCTGCTTAAGTGGGTTTTGAGCATGGCTAAATTGGTGTGCGGATCGCCTATGATATAGTAGGGGTATTTGTGCTTAATGGCTTCTTCTTCAAAACTAGGGTCATTATCCACGACCACAAAGGGGATTTGAGCGGAGCGGAACTGCTTGCTCAATTCAATGGTGTATTCGTTGTGGTAACAAATGACGTAATGATCCTTAAGGCGCGCGATTTTATAAATCATACCTTTCTCCTTAATCAATCTGGTAAGCGTGCCTTTATTAACCACGCTAACTAAAATAGCCACGCTAAAGGCAATGATTCCTGCCCCAAAAAACATTAAAATGGAAGTTAAAAAAATACTTATAGGCCCAAACTGGCTTTCATTTAAAGCGCCAAACCCTGTAGCTGTCATGGTGTAAGTCGTTTGGAAGAAAGCTTGCATAAGGCTATAATTTTCTAGGGCGAAGTATCCCAGAGTGCCTAAAAGCACAAGCAATTGGATTAAAATAAGCGGGAGTCTAAAGACCTTAAATTGCTCATAGATTTCAGAATTTAAATTGACTTCTGGCTGAATTTCATCGTCTTTTTTGATTTTAAAAAATTTCAACTTTTCAAACAAAACCAATTCCTAGATCAAAATAAATTCTTTTGAAAGCGTTTACCTCTAAATTTAATCAAAACGCTAAACCTAAGCTGTGTTTTAATCTCAAAAAGAAGTTTAGTTTTAAGGGGAGTTTTAAAAAGGTTATCAAAAACATCAAAACCACCCCTACAATCAAAACGGACAGAAATTCTAAAAATTAAGCCCCTTTACGCATGGTTCTTAAAGTGGAAGCAGCCACTTTAATGCGTTTAGTCGTGCCGTCGTCTAATTGGATCTTAATCGATCGCAAGTTAGGGAGTAAGCGGCGCTTATTTTTGTTGTTCGCATGACTGACATGATTGCCTATCATAGGTCCTTTAAAAGTTAAAGCGCATCTTTTTGCCATTGTGTATCCTTAAATATTGAAATAAACTTTGCATTATACTTAAAATAGCCTTTAAAAAGACTGATTTTAAGGCTAATTTTTAAATGGTTCGTTTAAGAACTACTTTTTTTGAGGCATAGAACTTTTAAAACCTTTCATTCTATCAATAGCGTCTCTGTATTTGGCGATATTTTCTTCTGTAAGTTCTGTTACAGCTTTTTTCATGACAACCGCATACATTCTGTTTAAAATCTTGTGTATCGCATCTTCTTTATTCTTTTCCAATTCTTCATGGATAATGCTGTTTGAAGAATCAAACCCTCCAGAATTACCGTTTTTGTAAGTATAAGTCATTGCCTGAAAAGTCCCCACTTCCACAGCAAAATCATGGACTACACGATTGCTTTCTGGCTCATAAAAATTAAACCACACAGAGCCTGAGCTTTGATCCACTAGCGCGTCTAAATTAGGATTATTGGAATCTTTTACATTCATTTTCAAATCTTCTAAGATTCCTACCCACCCTTTCAAATCCAAAACGCAAAAAATCTTTCTCTTATCTTGCACATTTAAAGCTTTTTCATCTTGAAAACGCAACACTTGATAGCCTCTTTTTTCAAAAATAGTTTGGATTTGATTGGCCAAAGCGTCTTGAAACTTGTCAATATAGGGTTTTAGATTATCGCTCACTTGAATGCGTGGCGCTAAAATACCTACAATATGGTGGTTCTGTGGGGCTTGAGCAATATGTATTGGATAATTAAAATCTAGCGGCGTAACATGTTCAGAGCTTGTTTGTATTCTTTCATGAGTTTGAACTTGATTTTTGGTGCCATTTGGTGTTTTTGTTTCAGCGCTTGGATTCATCGCGCAACCGATCAACACGCTTGAAAGCCCTAAAGCCACTAGCATTTTAGAACAAACTCTAACTTTTTTAAAAATAAGCGAACGCTCCATAAAAAACTCCTAAAAATTAAAATAAACTTCTATCCTACCCTATTCATGCTATTTTTAAGTAAATCAATTTGCGCTACAATTTTCTTTTTTCTAAATTTCAAGCATGGCGGTTTTAGGGGATTTTATGCTCTATTCTTTACTATATGGCTATTTCAATATCAATCTTTTCCAGTATTTGACCTTTAGAGCAGGGTTAGGGTTTTTCATAGCCTTTTTCCTCACGCTTTTTTTAATGCCTAAATTCATTCTATGGGCCAAGGCTAAAAAGGCTAACCAGCCCATTTCTAGCTTCGTGCCAAACCACCAGAATAAAAAGGATACCCCTACGATGGGAGGGATTGTTTTTGTTTTTGCAACCATTGTTGCGAGTGTGTTGTGCGCGTCTTTGGGCAATCTTTATGTGTTGTTAGGGATAATCGTGTTAGTGGGCTTTAGTTTTGTGGGTTTTAGAGACGATTACACTAAAATCAACCAACAAAATAACGCCGGGATGAGCGCAAAAATGAAATTTGGCATGCTGTTTGTCCTTTCGCTTGTGGTGTCTGTTTTGTTGAGCCTTAAGGGGTTGGACACTTTTTTATACGCGCCTTTTTTGAAAAACCCCTTGTTTGAAATGCCCACGATGTTAGCGGTTGGTTTTTGGGTGTTGGTTTTTTTATCCACGAGCAATGCGGTGAATTTAACCGACGGGTTAGACGGCTTAGCGAGCGTGCCTAGCATTTTCACCCTTTTAAGCCTTTCTATCTTTGTGTATGTGGCAGGGAATGCGGAATTTTCTAAATACTTGCTCTATCCTAAAGTCATAGATGTGGGGGAATTGTTTGTTGTCTCGCTGGCGTTAGTGGGATCGCTCTTTGGCTTTTTGTGGTATAACTGCAACCCGGCAAGCGTGTTTATGGGCGATAGCGGGAGCTTGGCTTTGGGAGGGTTTATCGCTTATAACGCTATTGTTTCGCATAATGAAATCTTACTCGTTTTAATGGGATCTATTTTTGTGGTAGAAACTTTGTCTGTGATCTTGCAAGTAGGGAGCTATAAAACCCGTAAAAAACGCCTTTTTTTAATGGCGCCTATCCATCACCATTTTGAGCAAAAGGGCTGGGCAGAAAACAAGGTGATCGTGCGTTTTTGGATCATTTCTATGCTGAGCAATTTAGTCGCTCTTTTAAGCTTGAAGGTGCGTTAAAATGAAAATCTCTTTATTGGGGCATGGAAAAACCACTCTAGCTTTGGGGCGTTTTTTTAAAAAAAACCATAACGAAGTCAAATTTTTTGATGATAAATTCCCTTCATTTCATAAGGATAGCGAGGGTTTTCTTTGCTATCCCAGTAAGGATTTTAACCCTAATGATTCCCAACTAGAGGTAGTCAGCCCGGGCATTAGTTTCACGCACCCTTTAGTCATAAAAGCCAAGCATTTAGTGAGCGAATACGATTATATTAATAGCTTGTTTGATTTGGTTTTCACGCCCACTATAATCAGTATTAGCGGCACTAACGGGAAAACCACCACGACAGAAATGCTCACCTTGCTTTTAGAAGATTTTAAGGCTGTGAGTGGGGGGAATATCGGCACGCCCTTGATTGAATTGTTTGAAAAACAATCGCCCTTGTGGGTGCTAGAAACAAGCTCCTTTTCTTTGCATTACACGAATAAGGCTTACCCTTTAATCTACTTGCTCATCAATGTAGAAGCTGATCATTTGACTTGGCATTGCAATTTTGAAAATTATTTGGACGCTAAACTCAAGGTTTTAACATTGATGCCTAAAACTTCGCTCGCTATCCTCCCTTTAAAATTCAAAGAGCATTCAAGCGTTCAAAACTCGCAAGTGCAAAAAATCTTTTTTGACAAAAGCGAAGAGGTTTTAGAGCGTTTAAAAATCCCTTCTAACGCTCTTTTTTTTAAGGGAGCGTTTTTACTAGACGCGGCTTTAGCCCTTTTAGTTTATGAGCAATTTTTAAAAATAAAGAATTTAAAATGGCAAGATTATAGAGAAAACGCCCTTAAAAGACTGAACGCTTTTAAAATTGGCTCGCATAAAATGGAGGAATTTAGGGATAAAGAAGGGCGTTTGTGGGTAGATGACAGCAAGGCCACGAATATTGATGCCACCTTGCAAGCTCTAAAAACCTTTAAAAACCAAAAAATCCATTTGATTTTAGGGGGCGATATTAAAGGGGTCAATTTAACCCCCCTTTTTGAAGAATTTAAAAATCATGAAGTAAGCCTTTATGCGATAGGATCAAGCGCTTTTATCATCCAAGCCTTAGCGTTAGAATTTAATGTTTCTTGTCAGGTTTGTTTGGAGTTAGAAAAAGCGGTTCAAGAAATTAAAAGCGTTTTATTACAAAATGAAATCGCTTTGCTTTCACCCAGCGCGGCCAGTTTGGATCAATTTTCTTCGTATAAAGAAAGGGGTGAAAAATTTAAAGCGTTTGTTTTAAAGGATTAAAGCGTTTGAACCACTCCGTCTACTTGTGAAATTCTTTGAAAAATCTCGTTCCGTTCTGCTTCGTTTGAAACTTCCATAGAAACATTAAAGCTATAAAATTTAGCGTTTTTAGAAGTGTTCTTTAATTCCAATTTAAAGGGGCGTTGGTAGGTTTCTAAAAGCTCTTTTAACACGCTTGTATCTTTAGTGGTCATAATCACCCTATAATCCCAAAGGCAAGGGTAAATAATGGTGGGTTTTTCTGAATCAGACGGCATTGAGCAGCTCCTTAAACAATTTAGGAATGGCAATGGGGCTGTATGTAGAGCGATTGACAAAGCCAAACTTGATTTCTGAAGCAAAGACCTTAAAAGGCTTCATAGGCTCTAAAGAAGCGTTTTGGATGCAATAAATTTCTTGAAAAAGCACCACAAAAACCTTCCTTAATTCTTTAATTTGCGTTCTTATTTCTAAGACCTGCCCAAGGCTTGCGGGGGTGAAAAAATCCGCTTTGATAGAGCGGATAACAAACACGCCTTCTTCATTTTCTGGCAAGACCTTTTGTTTAAAAAAAAACTCGCTCCTAGCCCTTTCGCAATATTTCAAATAATTCGCATGATAGACCACGCCTTCAGAGTCGGTATCTTCGTAATATACCCTACAGCGCATTAATTCCCCTTACTTAAATAATGAAATTTTCTTAAAATTATACAATATGTAACTTAACTATAGTATAATCTAGGGGCGTTGCTTTATGTTTTTTAGGTATTTTTGAAGCGGGTTTTTCCTTAAATCTTAAAATTTTTAAAGATTTTAGAAAACTAATACAGCAATAGTTGGACGATTGAAGACATCGCTCTTTAATTCTAATCATTTACAAGGAGTTTGGTAGTTAAGATATGGGTAATCATTTTTCTAAATTAGGATTTGTTTTAGCGGCTTTAGGGAGCGCGATAGGTTTAGGGCATATTTGGCGCTTTCCTTACATGACTGGGGTGAGTGGTGGGGGTGCTTTTGTTTTATTGTTTTTATTTTTATCTTTAAGCGTTGGCGCGGCGATGTTTATCGCTGAAATGCTATTAGGACAAAGCACGCAAAAAAATGTAATAGAAGCCTTTAAAGAGCTTGACATTAACCCCAAAAAACGCTGGAAATACGCAGGGCTTTTGCTTATTTCTGGGCCATTAATACTGACTTTTTACGGCACGATTTTAGGCTGGGTGCTTTATTATTTGGTGAGTGTTAGTTTTAATTTGCCTAACAATATCCAAGAATCTGAACAAATTTTTACTCAAACTTTGCAGTCTATAGGGCTACAATCCATTGGGCTTTTTAGCGTTTTATTCATAACCGGATGGATTGTTTCTAGGGGGATTAAAGAAGGGATTGAAAAACTCAATCTAGTCTTAATGCCCTTACTCTTTGCCACTTTTTTTGGTTTGCTTTTCTATGCGATGAGCATGGATTCTTTTTCTAAAGCTTTCCATTTCATGTTTGATTTCAAACCAAAAGATTTGACTTCTCAAGTGTTCACTTATTCCTTGGGGCAGGTTTTCTTTTCTTTAAGCATCGGTTTAGGGATCAATATCACTTATGCTGCGGTTACGGATAAAACGCAGAATTTGCTTAAAAGCACGATTTGGGTGGTTTTATCAGGGATTTTAATTTCTCTTGTGGCAGGGCTTATGATTTTCACTTTTGTGTTTGAATACGGGGCTAATGTCTCACAAGGCACAGGGTTAATTTTCACTTCTTTACCGGTAGTTTTTGGCCAAATGGGAGCGATAGGCGTTCTTGTTTCGATTCTTTTCTTGCTCGCGCTCGCTTTTGCTGGCATCACTTCTACGGTGGCTTTATTAGAACCAAGCGTGATGTATCTTACCGAAAAGTATCAATACTCTCGTTTTAAGGTTACTTGGGGTCTTGTAGCGCTAATTTTTGTGGTAGGCGTGGTGTTGATTTTCTCGCTCCATAAGGATTATAAAGATTACCTCACTTTCTTTGAAAAAAGTCTTTTTGATTGGTTGGATTTTGCATCAAGCACCATTATCATGCCTTTAGGTGGGATGGCAACCTTTATTTTTATGGGCTGGGTTTTGAAAAAAGAAAAATTGCGTCTTTTGAGCACGCACTTTTTAGGCCCTAAATTGTTTGCAACTTGGTATTTCTTGCTTAAATACATCACCCCTTTAATTGTGTTTTCTATTTGGTTGAGCAAGATTTATTAGAATATTTGGCATGGGAAAATTTTCTAAATTAGGCTTTATTTTAGCCACTTTGGGTAGCTCTATCGGTTTAGGGCATATTTGGCGCTTTCCTTATATGGTGGGTCATAATGGGGGGAGCGCGTTTGTGCTTTTATATCTGGTGCTAACCTTGAGTTTAGGCATTGCTATGCTTTTAGTAGAAATGCTGATTGGGAATTTGGGTAAAAAAGATGTTGTTTCTAATTATCAAATACTAGATCCTAAAAGGAAAAAATATTACCCTTTCACTTCTTTTTTTATTTTAGGCGGCCCTCTCATTTTATCCTTTTATGCGGTGGTGTTAGGCTGGGTGCTTTACTATCTTTTTGTAGTAACTTTTGATTTGCCTAAAGATTTAGAGCAAGCCAAAATGCAATTTAGCATGCTCCAAAATGGCAGTTTAATCTGGCCTGTTATTGGCTTTAGCGCATGCTTATTGCCGACAATCTGGTTTGTTTCTAGGGGGATTGAAGAGGGGATCGAAAAATTAAATGTCGTGCTGATGCCGTTATTGTTTGTGATTTTTATAGGGCTTTTAATCTATGCGATGACTTTAGAAAGCATGCCTAAGGCTTTGCACTTTTTATTTAATTTTGAGATTCAAAAGATTGATTTTAAGGTTGTTATGGACGCTTTGGGGCAGATGTTCTTTTCTTTGAGTTTAGGGGTAGGCACGATCATTACTTATTCAGCTTTTACGCCCAAAAAAGAAAACCTACTCAAAAGCTCTTTATTTATTGTCTTGCCCGGTATTTTAATCTCTTTGATTGCTGGGGTGATGATTTTCACCTTTGTGTTTGAATACCATGCGGATGTGTCTCAAGGGCCGGGGCTTGTTTTTATTTCCTTGCCTTTGACTTTCGCTAAAATGGGAATCAGCGGACAGATCGTTTCGCTTTTTTTCTTTATGGCGCTTGTTTTTGCCGGGATCACTTCCACGGTTTCTTTGATAGAGCCTTTAGCGCTTTATCTCATCAATCGTTTTAATTTCTCGCGCATTCAAGCGTCGCTATGGATAGGGGTTGTTGTGTATGTTTTAGGCGTTTTAGTCATTCTTTCTATGAATGAACGATACGCTAAGTTTTTGAGCTTTGCGCATAAGAGCGTGTTTGGGTGGCTGGATTTCATCACTTCTTCGTTTTTAATGCCTTTGGGAGGCTTGTTTTCAGTCTTGTTTATAGGATGGATTTTAAATAAAAAGCGTTCTTTTTTAGCCACAAAGCATTTTTTTAATGCAAACGCTTTCAAAGCGTGGCATTTTAGCGTTCGTTTTATCGCGCCTGTAGTGATTTTAGCGATTTTCATCTTGCAATTTAAGTGAAATAAGGATGCTTGATGAAAAGCATTTTGCTCTTTATGATTTTTGTAGTTTGTCAGTTAGAAGGCAAAAAATTTTCACAAGATAATTTTAAGGTGGATTATAACTACTATTTGCGCAAACAGGATTTGCACATCATTAAAACGCAAAACGATTTGTCTAATGCCTGGTATCTCCCTCCACAAAAAGCCCCCAAAGAACATTCTTGGGTGGATTTTGCTAAAAAATATTTAAACATGATGGATTATCTAGGCACTTACTTTCTGCCTTTTTATCATAGTTTCACCCCCATTTTTCAATGGTACCACCCCAATATCAACCCGTATCAACGCAATGAGTTTAAGTTCCAAATCAGTTTTAGAGTGCCTGTATTTAGGCATATTCTTTGGACTAAAGGCACGCTTTATTTGGCTTATACCCAAACTAACTGGTTTCAAATTTACAATGACCCCCAATCCGCTCCCATGCGAATGATGAATTTCATGCCTGAACTCATCTATGTTTATCCTATTAATTTTAAACCTTTTGGGGGTAAGATAGGGAATTTTTCTGAAATTTGGATAGGTTGGCAGCACATTTCTAATGGCGTGGGAGGCGCGCAATGTTACCAACCTTTTAATAAAGAGGGTAATCCTGAAAACCAGTTTCCAGGAGGGCCTGTAATCGTTAAAGATTATAACGGGCAAAAAGACGTGCGCTGGGGGGGGTGCCGCTCGGTGAGCGCGGGGCAACGCCCTGTGTTTCGTTTGGTGTGGGAAAAGGGGGGCTTGAAAATCATGGTCGCTTATTGGCCCTATGTTCCTTATGATCAATCCAACCCTAATTTGATTGATTACATGGGGTATGGTAACGCTAAAATTGATTACAGGAGAGGGCGCCACCATTTTGAATTGCAACTTTATGATATTTTCACGCAATACTGGCGTTATGATCGCTGGCATGGAGCTTTCCGCTTAGGCTATACCTACCGCATTAACCCTTTTGTGGGGATTTATGCACAGTGGTTTAACGGCTATGGCGATGGCTTGTATGAATACGATGTTTTTTCCAATCGTATAGGGGTAGGAATACGCTTGAACCCTTAAAAAAGCGTTCTTTTATGCTATAATAAGACTAAAAATTCAAGGGGATTATTCAGCTATGAAAATCAGTGTTAGTAAAAACGAGTTAGAAAATGCTTTGCGCTACTTGCAAGCTTTTTTGGATAAAAAGGACGCTTCTTCTATCGCTTCACACATCCATTTAGAAGTCATTAAAGAAAAGCTTTTTTTAAAGGCTAGCGATTCCGATATTGGGCTAAAAAGCTATATTTCTACGCAATCCACCGATAAAGAGGGCGTTGGCACGATCAACGGGAAAAAGTTTTTGGATATTATCTCATGTTTAAAAGACTCTAATATTATTTTAGAGACTAAAGATGACAGCTTGGTGATCAAACAGAATAAAAGCTCTTTCAAACTCCCCATGTTTGATGCTGATGAGTTCCCTGAATTCCCTGTTATTGATCCCAAAGTGAGTTTGGAAGTCAATGCCCCCTTTTTAACAGATGCGTTTAAAAAGATCGCTCCTGTGATTGAGCAAACCAGCCATAAAAGGGAATTAGCCGGTATTTTAATGCAATTTGATCAAAAACATCAAACCCTTTCAGTAGTAGGCACGGATACCAAACGACTCTCTTACACGCAGTTAGAAAAAGTCTCTATCCATTCCACTGAAGAAGACATCTCTTGTATTTTACCTAAAAGAGCTTTATTAGAAATCCTTAAGCTTTTTTATGAAAATTTCAGTTTTAAAAGCGATGGCATGTTAGCGGTAATTGAAAACGAAACGCACACTTTTTTCACCAAGCTCATTGATGGGAATTACCCTGATTATCAAAAAATCCTCCCCAAAGAATACACTTCTTCTTTCACTTTAGGCAAGGAAGAATTTAAAGAGAGCATTAAATTGTGCAGTTCTTTAAGCTCCACCATTAAACTCACTTTAGAAAAAAACAACGCTTTGTTTGAATCTTTGGATTCTGAACATAGCGAAACGGCTAAAACCTCTGTTGAGATTGAAAAAGGTTTGGATATTGAAAAAGCCTTTCATTTGGGCGTGAACGCTAAATTTTTCCTTGAAGCCTTAAACGCTTTAGGGACAACGCAATTTGTTTTAAAATGCAATGAGCCTTCTTCGCCTTTTTTGATCCAAGAACCCCTTGATGAAAAGCAAAGCCACTTGAGCGCTAAAATTTCCACTTTGATGATGCCAATCACACTATAAAGGCTGATTTGAATGCAAAATTACCAGAGCCATAGTATTAAGGTTTTAAAAGGCTTAGAGGGGGTTAGGAAACGCCCTGGAATGTATATTGGCGATACCAATGTGGGTGGGTTGCACCACATGGTGTATGAAGTCGTGGATAACGCTGTAGATGAGAGCATGGCGGGCTTTTGCGATAGGATTAATATCACTTTGACTGAGGAGGGGTCATGCATTGTAGAAGATAACGGGCGAGGCATTCCTGTAGATATCCACCCCACGGAAAAAATCCCCGCTTGCACCGTGGTTTTAACGATTTTGCATGCGGGGGGCAAGTTTGATAACGATACTTATAAAGTTTCAGGCGGATTGCATGGCGTGGGCGTTTCGGTTGTGAACGCTTTGAGCAAACGCTTGATCATGACCATTAAAAAAGAGGGTCAAATCTATCGCCAAGAGTTTGAAAAGGGTATCCCCATTAGCGAGCTTGAAATCATTGGCAAAACCAAAAGCGCTAAGGAAAGCGGCACGACTATTGAATTCTTCCCTGATGAAAGCGTGATGGAGGTCGTTGAATTTCAAGCGGGTATTTTACAAAAGCGCTTCAAAGAAATGGCGTATCTTAATGACGGCTTGAAAATTTCTTTCAAAGAAGAAAAAACCCAACTGCAAGAGACTTATTTCTATGAAGACGGCTTGAAACAATTCGTTAAAGACAGCGCTAAAAAAGAATTACTCACCCCCATTATTGCGTTTAAAAGCATGGATGAAGAAACGCACACTTCTATAGAAGTCGCTTTAGCGTATACTGATGATTACAATGAAAACACTTTAAGCTTTGTGAATAACATTAAAACTTCTGAGGGCGGCACGCATGAGGCGGGCTTTAAAATGGGCTTGTCTAAGGCGATTTTACAATACATTGACAATAACATTAAAACCAAAGAGTCGCGCCCCATTTCTGAAGACATTAAAGAGGGGTTGATCGCTGTTGTGAGCTTGAAAATGAGCGAGCCTTTGTTTGAAGGGCAGACTAAATCCAAACTCGGCAGTTCGTATGCGCGCGCGTTGGTTTCAAAATTAGTCTATGATAAAATCCATCAGTTTTTAGAAGAAAACCCTAACGAAGCCAAAATCATCGCTAATAAAGCCCTACTAGCCGCAAAAGCCAGAGAAGCCAGCAAGAAAGCCAGAGAGCTTACAAGGAAAAAAGATAATTTGAGTGTCGGCACCTTGCCTGGAAAATTAGCCGATTGCCAGAGTAAAGACCCCTTAGAGAGTGAAATCTTTTTAGTGGAGGGCGATAGCGCGGGCGGGAGCGCTAAACAAGGGCGCGATAGGGTTTTCCAAGCGATCTTGCCCTTAAAGGGTAAGATTTTAAATGTGGAAAAAAGCCATTTGTCAAAGATCCTAAAATCAGAAGAAATTAAAAACATGATCACGGCTTTTGGGTGCGGCATTCAAGAGAGTTTTGAGATAGAAAGATTGCGCTATCATAAAATCATTATCATGACCGATGCTGATGTGGATGGGAGCCATATCCAAACCTTGCTGATGACTTTTTTCTATCGTTATTTACGCCCGCTGATTGAACAAGGGCATGTTTATATCGCTCAAGCCCCTCTTTATAAATACAAGAAAGGCAAAACAGAAATTTATCTTAAAGACAGCGTCGCTTTGGATCATTTTTTAATTGAGCATGGCATCAATTCGGTGGATATTGAAGGGATTGGCAAGAACGATTTGATGAATTTGTTAAAAGTGGCGCGCCATTACCGCTACGCGCTTTTGGAATTAGAAAAACGCTACAACTTGCTAGAAATTTTACGCTTTCTCATTGAAACTAAGGACGCCTTAAGCCTTGATATGAAAGTTTTAGAAAAAAGCATTTTAGAAAAATTAGAGGGCTTGAATTATCAGATCTTACGCTCTTTTGCTACTGAAGAAAGCTTGCATTTGCATGCGCAAACCCCTAAAGGCTTGGTGGAATTTAATTTAGATGACAATCTCTTTAAAGAAGTGTTGTTTGAAGAAGCGAATTACACCTATCAAAAGCTTATGGAGTATAATTTAGATTTCTTGGAAAATAAGGATATTTTGGCGTTTTTAGAAGAAGTGGAAAATCACGCTAAAAAGGGAGCGAATATCCAGCGCTATAAGGGGCTAGGCGAGATGAACCCTAATGATTTATGGGAAACGACCATGCATAAAGAAAACCGCAGTCTCATCAAACTCAAAATTGAAGATTTGGAAAAAACCGATGCAGTCTTTTCGCTTTGCATGGGCGATGAAGTAGAGCCTAGAAGAGCCTTTATCCAAGCGCATGCTAAAGACGTGAAACAGCTAGATGTGTAAGGGATTTTGATTAGAACCCCTAAACATTTAACCAAGCAAGAGAGCGTGAATTTAGGGGTTTATTACACGCCCCCTTATTTAGTGGATTGTGCTTACAAGCTTTTAAAAAAGCATGTTGGTATTGAAAACTACACGCTTTTAGACACCGCATGTGGCAATAAAGAGTTTTTAAAACTCCACCACCCTAAAAAAATAGGAGCGGATATTGACCCTAAGTGTGGTGCTTTAATGATAAACGCTCTAGTTAATCCTAAAAGAGAAAATTATGGCATTAGCCAAGATGAGCCTTTAATCGTCGTGGGAAATCCCCCCTATAACGATAGAACTTCCTTTATCAAAAAAGATATTAAAAATAAAGATTTCATTTTTGAAATAGACAACGATTTGAAATCTAGGGATTTAGGGATAAGTTTTTTAAAATCTTTTGCAATTTTAAAGCCGGCGTTTATTTGCGTGTTACACCCTTTATCTTATCTCATCAAAGAGGCTAATTTTAAGCAATTAAAACTATTTAAGGATCATTACAGGCTTTTAGACGCTTTGGTTGTTTCTTCTAAATCTTTCACTAAGAGTAACGAATTTCCTATTGTGATAGCTTTATATGAGCGAGGGAGAATGGACTATGCAGAGATTAGGCGTTTTGTTTTTCCAACTGATTGCGATACGACGCTATGCTTAAACGATTTTGACTATATAGCCAATTATGTGGATAAATACCCTAACGCTAAAAAGGTTGGTGCATGCGTGGGCTATTTTTTCCCTATGCGAGACATTAACGCTCTCAAACGCAACAAGACTTTTTTAAACGCACCAAGTGCTAATGCGGTGCGTATCAGTCAAGACAAATTGATTTATTACCAATATATCCATTATTTTAAGGAAATCGCCCCTAAAATCCCTTATTATTTTGGTAATTTGGATATTATCATTGATCATTTCGCTTTTTTAGAAATTAAAGACGCTTTTTTAAAAGATAAAAGAGCGCGTTTAGAATATTTTAAAAAATTGTTTCAAGGACACCCTTGTGAGTTTGATTAGGATTGATGATAGTAAAAAAGCGATTGAAGTTTCTATTCCTTTAACTTCAATTTCAGGCAAAGTGCGTGTGAAAATCAGACATGCCTTTAGCGATTATGGTCTTTCAACAGCGACTAGAAAAATCCCTTTTAGTTTAAAACATTATGTAGAGTGGCAAATCGGTTATGATGTCCCCATTAAAGATAAAGAAAAATTTGAACTCACTACTTTAAAAGATGAAAAATATCATTTTTTAGGGGCTAATAATAAAGTAAAAACTCTTTATGAATTAAGTGAAATGATTGATTACGCTAAGCAATTAGGTTTAATCAGTTTAGAAAATTTAGAAAATACTTTAAAATATTTAGAAAAACAAAAACAATTTATAGAAGATAATTTCACGATTACAAGAGAAAGATTTAGATTACATCAATTTGGTGGCATGGATTTTGAACTTTCACGCATTTCTTATCCTTTACTCATTCATTCTTTTAATGATAATCAGTTGAGCGAAATTGTTATTAGGGAACAACAATACGGCTCTAAAACCCAAGCCATGCTGTATTTTTGCTTTTCTATTTTGGAGTTAAAAACCGCTACCCCCTTATTAAATAGAACGGCTATGCTCAAAGAGCATGCTCTTTTGATTATCCATAAAACCAACGCTCTTGTGTTTTTAGAAATGCTTAAAACTTTTGGACTTTTAAGCCAAGTGTACCATAACGATGTGTTAAAGATTTTAGAAAAAATACTTCAAAATTAACAATGATACGGATTGATTAAAAAGGAATATCCAACGCTATAAGACGGGATAAAACCATTTATGAGAAACCACCATGCATCAATAAAACGCGCTTCATAAAGCTATAAAAACAAGGTTAGGCTTTAAACTTGTATCGTTTTTCTTTAATGGCTTATGTTATACTAATAAAATACAGATTCAATTGAAGGCATTAAACAACTGCATGGTATTTTTTCATAAGAAAATTATTTTAAATGTTATCTATTCTTTAATGGTTGCTTTTTTATCCCATGGGGTTCTTTTAAAAGCCGATGGAATGGTTAAAAAGCAAACTTTATTGGTGGGTGAAAGGCTTGTGTGGGATAAGCTCACGCTGTTAGGGTTTTTAGAAAAAAACCATATCCCTCAAAAACTCTACTACAACCTAAGCTCTCAAGATAAAGAATTGAGCGCTGAAATTCAAAGTAATGTTACCTACTACACCTTAAGAGATGCTAACAACACGCTCATTCAAGCCCTTATCCCTATAAGCCAGGATTTGCAAATCCATATTTACAAAAAAGGGGAGGATTATTTTTTAGACTTTATCCCTATTATTTTCACTCGTAAAGAAAAAACCCTTCTCCTTTCCTTACAAACTTCGCCCTATCAAGATATTGTCAAAGCCACCAATGACCCCCTTTTAGCCAACCAATTGATGAACGCGTATAAAAAAAGCGTGCCTTTTAAACGCCTGGCAAAAAACGATAAAATCGCTATCGTTTATACAAGAGATTATCGTGTGGGGCAAGCGTTTGGCCAGCCGACTATCAAAATGGCAATGGTCAGCTCTCACTCTAACCAATACTATCTTTTTTCCCATTCAAACGGGCGTTATTATGACTCAAAAGCGCAAGAAGTGGCAGGGTTTTTATTAGAAACCCCGGTGAAATACACCCGCATTTCTTCGCCTTTTTCGTATGGGAGGTTCCATCCTGTCTTAAAAGTCAGACGGCCTCATTACGGCGTGGATTATGCGGCTAAACATGGCAGTTTGATCCATTCTGCTTCAGATGGTCGTGTGGGTTTTATAGGGGTTAAGGTGGGGTATGGGAATGTGGTTGAAATCCATTTGAATGAATTGCGTTTGGTGTATGCTCACATGAGCATGTTTGCTAAGGGGTTGAAAAAAGGATCATTCGTTAGAAAAGGGCAAATCATAGGAAGAGTGGGAAGCACGGGTTTTAGCACCGGGCCGCATTTGCATTTTGGCGTGTATAAAAACTCCCGCCCCATTAATCCTTTAGGCTATATCCGCACCGCTAAAAGCAAATTACACGGCAAGCAAAGAGAGGTTTTTTTAGAAAAAGCTCAGCATTCTAAGCAAAAATTAGAAGAACTTTTGAAAACCCATTCCTTTGAAAAAAATTCATTTTATCTTTTAGAGGGGTTTTAATGTCTTATTTTAAGAATGCTTTCAATCAAAAATCTTTAATAGATGATTCTAGTGTGTATTTAGAGCCTTGTTCTAGCTCTAATTTCATAGAATTAAAACGCATGCATTATAATGAAGAGAATACTAAGAAAACATGGGATATTATTAAGTCTTTAGACAGCGTGGCGGTTTTACTCTATGAAAAAGAATCCGATTGCTTTGTGATTGTGAAACAATTCCGCCCAGCCATTTATGCACGTAATTTTCATTTTAAGCGCGATCAAGATCAAAATATTGACGGATACACTTATGAATTGTGCGCGGGACTTGTGGATAAGGCTAATAAGAGTTTAGAAGAAATCGCTTGCGAAGAAGCGCTAGAAGAATGCGGTTATCAAATTAGCCCTAAAAATTTAGAAACAATAGGCCAATTTTATAGCGCGACTGGGTTGAGCGGGAGTTTGCAAACGCTCTATTACGCTGAAGTGTGTGCGGATTTGAAAGTTTCAAAGGGTGGGGGGATTGATACAGAAAAGATTGAAGTGCTGTTTTTAGAGCGATCAAAAGCTCTTGATTTTATAAGGGATTTTCAATACGCTAAAACCACCGGATTGTCTTTAGCCATTTTGTGGCATTTAAAAAAGTTTAAAAATGTTTAAAAGGAATTGTATGTTAAGGCTTTTGATAGGACTTCTTTTAATGAGTTTTATAAGCTTGCAATCAGCCTCTTGGCAAGAACCCTTAAGAGTGAGTATAGAATTTGTGGATTTGCCTAAAAAAATCATTCGTTTTCCTGCTCATGATTTGCAAGTGGGGGAGTTTGGTTTTGTCGTTACTAAACTTTCAGATTATGAAATCGTTAATTCTGAAGTGGTCATTATTGCCGTTGAAAATGGAGTCGCAACGGCTAAATTCAGAGCGTTTGAGTCTATGAAACAAAGGCATTTACCCACTCCAAGAATGGTCGCTAGAAAGGGGGATTTAGTCTATTTTAGGCAATTCAACAACCAAGCGTTTTTAATCGCTCCTAATGATGAACTCTATGAGCAAATCAGAGCGACTAACACTGATATTAATTTTATTAGTTCTGATTTGTTGGTTACTTTTTTGAATGGGTTTGACCCAAAAATCGCTAATTTAAGGAAAGCGTGCAATGTTTATAGCGTGGGGGTGATTTATATTGTAACCACGAACACGCTCAATATTTTAAGCTGTGAGAGTTTTGAAATTTTAGAAAAAAGAGAGTTGGATACAAGCGGCGTTACTAAAACTTCTACGCCGTTTTTTTCTAGGGTTGAGGGCATTGATGCAGGCACGCTAGGGAAACTTTTTTCAGGCAGTCAGTCTAAAAATTACTTCGCTTACTATGACGCTTTAGTGAAAAAAGAAAAACGCAAAGAAGTAAGGATTAAAAAGAAAGAAGAAAAGATTGATTCTAGAGAAATTAAACGAGAAATCAAGCAAGAGGTCATTAAAGAGCCTAAAAAAGCCAATCAAGGCACAGAAAACGCTCCCACTTTAGAAGAGAAAAACTACCAAAAAGCAGAGCACAAACTTGATGCTAAAGAAGAAAGGCGCTATTTAAGAGATGAAAGGAAAAAAGCCAAAGCCACCAAAAAGGCTATGGAATTGGAAGAAAGAGAAAAAGAGCATGATGAAAGAGACGAAAAAGAGACTGAAGGAAGAAGAAAAGCTTTAGAAATGGATAAAGGCAATGAAAAAGTCAATGCCAAAGAAAATGAGCGAGAAATCAAGCAAGAAGCCATTAAAGAGCCAGATAATGGAAATAACGCCACCCAACAAGGCGAAAAACAAAACGCTCCTAAAGAGAACAAGGCTCAAAAAGAAGAGAAAAAACCAAATTCTAAAGAAGAAAAACGCCGCTTGAAAGAAGAAAAGAAAAAAGCCAAAGCCGAACAAAGAGCGAGAGAATTTGAACAAAGAGCGAGAGAGCATCAAGAAAGAGATGAAAAAGAGCTTGAAGAGCGAAGAAAGGCACTAGAAGCGGGTAAAAAATAACATGTTAGACCAACAACACCTCAAATACTTTAAAAACCTAGTAGGGGGAGAGGATTTTTTCACCGATTTAGCGCATTTGAACGCTTATTGCTATGACGCTACTAAAGAAAGGCATTTGCCTAGTGGTGTGATTTTCCCTAAAAACGAGCGAGAAATCAGTCAGATTTTAAAATATTGCAACGAGCATCGCATCATCGTTGTGCCTAGGGGGGCTGGGAGCGGTTTTACAGGGGGGGCGTTGAGCGTGAGCGGGGGGCTAGTTTTAAGCGTAGAAAAGCATTTGGATAAGATTTTAGAGATTGACACTAAAAATTTAATCGCTAGAGTCGAGCCGGGCGTGATTAACAAGCATTTCCAAAACGAAGTGGAAAAATTGAATCTCTTCTACCCCCCAGATCCAGCGAGTGAAAATCAAAGCACTTTAGGGGGGAATGTCGCTGAAAATGCCGGCGGCATGCGTGCGGCTAAATACGGAATCACTAAAGATTATGTCATGGCTTTAAGGGTGGTTTTAGCGAATGGTGAAATCATAAGGGCAGGTAAAAAAACGATCAAAGATGTCGCCGGCTTTAATGTTGCAGGGCTGATGATCGCTAGTGAGGGGTGTTTGGGCGTGATTTCTGAAATCACTTTAAAGCTTTTAGCCAAACCGCCCCTAAAACAAAGCGCGATGGGGGTTTTTAACCATATTGAAGACGCCATGAACGCCGTTTATAAGACAATGAGCAGTGGGGTTACGCCTGTAGCGATGGAATTTTTGGATAATTTGAGCATCAAAGCGGTTGAAGAACGATTTTCTAAAGGCTTACCCAAAGACGCTGGAGCGATACTCATCACTCAAGTGGATGGCGTGGTTAAAGAGCAGATTGCATGGCAACTCAATGAGATAGAAAAGCATTTTAAAGCCAATGGTTGCGTGGATTTTAAGATCGCTCAAAACGAACAAGAAGAGCAGGATTTATGGTTTTCAAGGCGTAACGCTTCCCAAAGCATTAGCGTTTATGGTAAAAAGAAATTGAATGAAGACGTTACCGTTCCTAGAGCGAGTTTGCCGAGTTTGTTGCAAGAAGTCGCTAAAATAAGCCAAAAATACGGCTTTAAAATCCCTTGCTTTGGGCATACGGGCGATGGCAATGTGCATGTGAATATCATGCTAGAAGATCCCAAAAGGGATTTAGAAAAAGGGCATCAGGCTATGGAAGAGATTTTTCAGGCCGCCATTAGTTTGGAGGGGACTTTAAGTGGGGAGCATGGCATAGGCTTGTCTAAAGCCAAATTCATGCCTTTAGCGTTCAATCATAGTGAAATGGAGCTTTTTAGGAACATTAAAAAAGCCCTTGATCCTAATAATATTTTAAACCCTTTTAAAATGGGGTTGTAAGGTTTAAAGCAAGGAAAGCGCATGAAAATTGGTGTTTATGGAGCGAGCGGTCGTATAGGGAAACTGCTTTTAGAAGAATTAAAAGGGGGGTATAAGGGATTGGTGCTATCTAGCGTGTTTGTCAGACAAAAATGCGAAACCGATTTCAGCTTTTTTTCACACGCCCCTTTAGTAACCAATGATTTAAAAGCGTTTGTGAGGGCATGCGAATGCGTGATTGATTTTTCTTTACCTAAAGGCGTGGATCATTTGCTAGAGGCTCTTTTAGAATGCCCTAAAATTTTAGTTTCTGGCACAACCGGTTTAGAAAAAGAAACGCTAGAAAAAATGCAACAATTAGCCTTAAAAGCGCCGCTTTTGCACGCGCACAACATGTCTATTGGGATTATGATGCTCAACCAATTAGCCTTTTTAACTTCTTTGAAATTAAAAGATGCGGATATTGAAATCATAGAAACGCACCACAATCTCAAAAAAGACGCCCCGAGCGGCACGGCGTTGAGTTTGTATGAAACTTGCACTAAGGCTAGGGGGTATGATGAAAAAAACGCTCTCACCACTCACAGAGAAGGTTTGCGCTCTAAAGAAAGCATTGGCATAGCCGCTTTAAGGGGGGGCGATGTCGCTGGGAAGCACACGATAGGGTTTTATTTAGAGGGCGAATACATAGAGCTTAGCCATACGGCGACTAACCGATCTATTTTTGCTAAAGGGGCTTTAGAAGTGGCTCTGTGGCTTAAGGATAAAGCCGCTAAAAAATATGAAATTAGCGAAATGTTTGGTTGAATGTTTTAATTCTTTTTGTATAGATGCACGCTTCTATAATGAAATCACCGCCATTTATTAGCCTTATTAAAGGGCTTTTACTGCTATAAGGGATATTGCTGACAATCAAGCTGTATTGGAAGGGTTTGTTTTTTTAAGGATTGATCTTGTCTTGTGTGGTTAATAACACAAGGCAAGTGTGGTAAACCCTACTATAATTCTAATTCAAGAAGCCTAACCAAAATAAAAGGAGAAATTTTAGTTAGGGCTTTATTATAGCAAAAATTATCAAGGATTACAAAGGGTAGCGTTTCTGGTTGGGATTTAGGGCGTTATTTTGATTATTTTGAGTTTTATTTACTTTTTGTTTCATAATAAATCTTAACTATCATAGACGCATGATTAAAGTATGTAAGTTATTAAAAATTTTAAAACAAAAGGATATAAAATGAAAACCATTAGAAATGGCGTGTTTATTGGAGCGTCTTTACTCGGCGGTTGCGCGAGCGTTGAGACTTATTTTGACGCTTTGCGTGTTGCTTGCGTTAAAGACGCTTGTTTGTAGAGGAAAAAGCACGCCACACACCCAAAGATTTTAGTAGCCCTTACCACACTGACTAAACCGGCACTGGGTTTTAGGTGGGTTTCTTAAAAGATAAAAAATACTAAAAGCATTTTTATAATTAAGAATTAAAGAGCTTGATACCAAGTCAGGTGGTATCTTCTTAAGCGGTCTTGGGTTTTTAGGGGTGTTATTTTAGATACCCTCTGTTCCCTTAAAGAAAATAAATTTCTACCATAAAATAAAATCTTAAATTAAGGCGACTAAAACCCCACTTTTAAAAAATTAAAGAGCGTTAAGTAACTTATCCAAAAAACAAAGAAAATCAATTTTTCCAACCACTTTTTTGAGAACAAGGTATTTTTTCCTTATTCTAAACTTTTAGAGTGGGATTATTAACCCACTCATTGTTTTAGCATGAATAAGTGGTGATAAATTCAAAAGGATGGGGTTTGCTCTCCCATGGGAACACTTCAGAGTTGAATTTAAGAGACTGATAGGCTTGAATAAATTCTTCGCTAAAGACCTGACCCTCTTTTAAATACTGCTTATCGGCCAGCATTTCTTCTAGCGATCTCCTTAAAGTGTGGGGCATTTGTTTGATACCTTTTTCCCTAATTTCATCTAAAGTCAATTTGAAAAGGTTAATATCCATCGCCTCGCCGGGATCGATCTTATTTTTAACGCCATCCATACCTGCCATTAAAATCGCTGCAAAAGCCAAGTAGGGGTTTGATGAGCTGTCAGGAAACCTGAATTCAAACCTAGCACTATTTTTAGAAATCCCATAAGGGATACGCACGCTCGCACTCCTGTTATTAGCCGAATAAGTTAAAATAGATGGGGCTTCATATCCCGGAATCAAGCGTTTGTAAGAATTAGTGGAAGCGTTAGTGAAAGCGGCTAACCCTCTAGCGTGGCGCAACACACCCCCTAAAAAATGCAACGCCAACTCGCTCAAGCCCTTGTAAGTTTCGCCGCTAAAAAGGTTTTCGTTGTTTTTCCAAACGCTCACATGGGTGTGCATCCCGCTCCCGTTATCCCCATATAGGGGTTTTGGCATGAAAGTGGCGGTTTTCCCATTTAAATGAGCGACCATTTTAACCACATATTTGAGTTTTTGGACATTATCAGCCGCTTCCACTAAATCCCCAAATTTCACGCCCACTTCGCCTTGCGCTTGCGCGACTTCATGATGGACGACAAAAGTTTCTAGCCCTACTTGGTTTAAGACTTTCACGATTTCTGTGCGAATATCCATCATCGTATCCGTTGGCGGCACAGGCAAATAGCCCCCTTGCTTGCCCGGTCTATGCCCAAAATTCACGCCGTTTTCAAAGCTCTTATCCCGATTCCATTCGCCCTCTTCGCTATCCACTTCGTAGTATTGGGAATTGGAAGCGTCTTTAATCTTAATGGAATCAAAGATAAAAAATTCATTCTCCGCGCCAAAATAAGCCACATCGCCCAAACCTGAATCTTTTAAATGCTGTAAGGCTTTTTTAGCGATACTTCTAGGGCATTTCTCATAAGGCTGGTTTTTATACACATCATACACATCGCAAAACACGACCGCGCTCACATCCGCGCTAAAAGGGTCAATGAAATAACGCACCAAATCGGGGGTTAAAATCATATCGGAGTGTTCAATGCCTTGCCAGCCTTTAAAACAACTCGCATCAAAAGGAATCCCCTCTTTAAACATGCCATGCGTTAAAGCCCCAAAAGAATAAGCGATGTGATTCCAAGTGCCTTTAATATCGCTGAATCTAAAATCCACAAATTCCACTTCATTTTCTTTGCAAAATTCAAAAAATTCTTTGATTTTGCTTTCACTATTTTGAGTTCTTACTATCATTAACCACCTTTAATTGTTATGAATTGAGTTTGATTGATAGGGGTGATTATAGCATTTATGGGGTAAAAAAGTAAAATCTGTATCAAGTTTGATTAAGATGCATGCGGTAAAATCCGCTAAATCAAGGAGTGTATTATGGATGCAAAAGCCACCACACTATTAAAATTTTTTGAAGAAAATCAAAACAATCAATTTGTCATCCCCATCTATCAGAGAGTGTATAGTTGGGAAAAGGAACAATGCGAAGAATTATGGGATGATATTATCAAAACGGGTGGAAACGATCAAATAGAAGGGCATTTTATCGGTTCTATTTTGTATGTGCTAGATGGTTTTACGCACTCTGACAATACACTACTCATTATTGATGGCCAACAAAGGCTCACCACTATCACGCTTTTACTCACCACTTTGAGAGATCATTGGAGCGATAAGCGTAAAGAAATAGAGGACGGCTATCTTATCAACAGCGGTAAGGACGGCGATAAGAAATTCAGACTCATCCTCTCAGACTCTGATAAAGATACCTTGCTATCTTTGATTGATGAAAACAGAAGAAAACCGAATGAGCCTTCGTTAAAAATAATGGAAAATTTTAAATTATTTGAAGAATGGATCCGTAAAAACACCGGCAAACTAGAAACGATTTTTAAAGGATTAAAAAAACTCATGATAGTTTGGATTGCTTTAGAAAAAGGAAAAGATGATCCTCAACTTATTTTTGAGAGCATGAACTCAAAAGGTATCGAACTCACGCAAACAGATTTGATCAGAAACTATATCGTAATGGAAACGGAGGTTGAAAAGCAAGAAGGCTTTTATAATCAATATTGGAGGGCTATGGAAGAGGATTTTAAACAAAATGAAACATTGTTTAATCAATTTGTCCGGCATTACCTCACGATCAAAATAGGAAAGATTCCCAATGAGAAAAGAGTTTATGAGGCTTTCAAGGATTATCAGCAAAAAGAAGGGATAGAAATAGAGGATTTATTAAAAGATTTGCAAAAATATTGCGGGTATTTTTGCCAGATTGCATTCAAAAAAGAAGCCGATAAAGATTTAAACAAGGCTTTAGGTTTTTTGGTGGATTTAGAGATGGATGTGGTATATCCGCTATTACTAGAGCTTTATAGCGATTATAAGGATGGCGTTTTATCCAAGCAGGATTTTATCCCTATTATCGCTTTAACAGAGAGCTATATTTGCAGAAGGGCGGTGTGTGGGCCTGGATCAAAAGGTCTCAATAAAATCTTTCCCTTTGTTACAAAAAAAATCAATAAAGATCAATATCTTGAAAGTATAGAAGCACATTTTTTATCATTGGAAAAGACGACAGGAAAATTTCCTAAAGATTCTGAATTTAAAGATTCTTTTATTACGATAGATTTTTATAAGTTTAAAAAAAATAAATACTTTCTTGAAAGGTTAGAAAATTTTGACACAAAAGAACCGGTCGATACTCAAAAATGCAATATAGAACATATAATGCCTCAAACCCTTACTCCAAAATGGCAAAGGGATTTGGGTGAAAATTTTGAAGTGATACACGAGAAATACCTCCACACAATAGGGAATCTCACTCTAACCGGTTATAACGAGAAGTATAGTAACAATTCTTTCCAAGAAAAAAGAGATATGGAGAAGGGCTTCAAACAAAGCCCATTGAGACTCAATCAAAGTTTGAAAGATTTGGAAGTTTTTGGCGAAAAAGAGATTGAAAAAAGAGCTAATGATTTAGCGGATTGGGCTTTAAAGATTTGGACTTACCCCAAGCTAGATGCAGAAACATTAGAGAAGTATAAACCCAAGAAAGAAAAAAAGGTTTATGATTTAAGCTCTTATAAGTTTGGTTCTCATTCAAGGGAATTATTTGATATTTTAAGCAAAGAGATTAAAGCTCTTGATGAAAGGATAACCGAAAAATTTAATCAAGAGTATATCTCTTATATGTTTGACAAAAATTTTGTGGATATTGTCCCGCTAAAAAATGGATTAAAATTGTATTTGAATATGCCATTTAATGAACTGTAAGACGAAAAAAATCTGGCAAGGGATATGACTAATAAAGGTCATTTGGGGAATGGGGACATAGAAGTCAAACTAGAAACAAAAGAGGATATCCCTTATTGTTTGGGGTTGATCAAACAAATTTTAGAAAAGCAGATGGGTGGTAAGAACAGGCAATAAAAACCCAACTTATTAAAATAAAGAGTATAATTACAAATTACTTACAACTTAAAGGGGATATGATGAAAGTTCTATTATTAGAAGATGTGAAAAATTTAGGCAAAGCGGGTGAAGTGTGTGAGGTTAAAGATGGCTATGGGAATAACTTTTTAATCGCTAACCAAAAAGCCAAACTCGCCACTAACGAAGTGATCAATAAATACAAAGCCGAAGTCAAAAAGAAAGCGGAAAAAGAAGCCCTAGAAAAGGCACAAAAATTGCAAATGGTAGAAACTTTACAGACCATCACGCTGACTATCCATAAAAAAGTCGGTGCGAACGGCTCTTTATTTGGAGCGATCACTAAAGAAGAGATCACGGAGCGTTTGAAAGAGCAACATGCGAGTTTAAATTTAGATAAAAAAGACATTGAACTCAAACACCCAATTAAAAGCACAGGGATTTATGAGATTGAAGTCAAGCTTGGATCGGGAGTTGTGGGTGCGTTTAAAATTGATGTGGTGGCTGAGTAGAAAATGTTTGAAGCGACGACGATTTTGGGCTATAGAGGGGAATTTGATAATAAGAAGTTCGCGCTCATTGGAGGCGATGGGCAGGTAACTTTGGGTAATTGCGTGGTCAAAGCCAATGCGACAAAAATCAGAAGCTTGTATCACAACCAGGTTTTAAGCGGGTTTGCCGGGAGCACCGCGGATGCTTTTAGTTTGTTTGATATGTTTGAACGCATTTTAGAGAGCAAAAAAGGGGATTTGTTTAAAAGCGTGGTGGATTTCAGTAAAGAATGGCGCAAAGATAAGTATTTACGCCGACTGGAAGCGATGATGATCGTTTTAAATTTGGATCACATTTTCATTTTGAGCGGCACGGGCGATGTTTTAGAGGCTGAAGACAATAAGATCGCTGCTATTGGGAGTGGGGGGAATTACGCTTTGAGTGCGGCTAGGGCTTTGGATCATTTCGCTCATTTAGAGCCTAGAAAACTTGTAGAAGAGTCCTTAAAAATCGCAGGGGATCTTTGCATTTACACCAACACAAATATTAAAATTTTGGAGCTTTAATGTCTAAATTGAATATGACCCCAAGAGAAATTGTCGCTTATTTAGATGAATACATCATTGGGCAAAAGGAAGCTAAAAAGTCTATCGCTATCGCTTTTAGGAATCGTTACAGGCGTTTGCAACTGGAAAAATCCTTACAAGAAGAAATCACGCCTAAAAACATTTTAATGATTGGTTCTACTGGCGTGGGTAAAACGGAAATTGCAAGAAGAATAGCAAAAATCATGGAACTCCCCTTTGTGAAAGTGGAAGCGAGCAAATACACAGAAGTGGGTTTTGTGGGGCGTGATGTGGAGTCTATGGTAAGGGATTTAGTCAATAACAGCGTGCTTTTAGTGGAAAATGAGCATAAAGAAAAATTAAAAGACAAGATTGAAGAAGCGGTTATAGAAAAAATCGCTAAAAAACTCCTACCCCCCTTGCCTAGTGGCGTGAGCGAAGAAAAAAAACAAGAATACGCTAACAGCCTTTTAAAAATGCAACAAAGGATCGTGCAAGGCGAGTTGGATAGTAGAGAAATTGAAATTGAAGTGCGTAAAAAAAGCATAGAGATTGATTCTAATGTGCCGCCTGAAATTTTAAGGGTTCAAGAAAACTTGATTAAAGTTTTCCATAAAGAACAGGATAAAGTCAAAAAAACTTTAAGCGTTAAAGAGGCTAAAGAAGCCCTAAAAGCAGAAATCAGTGACACGCTTTTAGATGGCGAAGCCATTAAAATGGAGGGTTTGAAGCGTGCGGAAAGTTCAGGGGTGATTTTTATTGATGAAATTGATAAGATCGCTGTAAGCTCTAAAGAAGGAAGCCGTCAAGATCCCAGTAAAGAGGGGGTTCAAAGGGATTTGTTGCCGATTGTAGAGGGGAGTGTGGTGAATACGAAGTATGGCTCTATTAAGACAGAGCATATTCTATTCATTGCAGCCGGGGCTTTTCATCTTTCTAAACCAAGCGATTTGATCCCTGAATTGCAGGGGCGTTTCCCCTTAAGGGTGGAGTTAGAGAATTTAACCGAAGAAATCATGTATATGATTTTAACCCAAACTAAAAACTCTATCATCAAGCAATACCAAGCCCTTTTACAAGTGGAAGGCGTAGGAATTGCGTTTGAAGACGATGCGATCAAAGAGTTAGCCAAACTTTCTTATAACGCCAATCAAAAAAGCGAAGATATAGGCGCTAGAAGGTTGCACACCACCATTGAAAAAGTGCTAGAAGACATTAGTTTTGAAGCGGAGGATTATTCTGGGCAAAGCGTTACTATCACTAAAGAATTGGTTCAATCCAAGCTAGAGGATTTAGTGGCTGATGAAAATTTAGTGAAGTATATTTTATAATGAAAACTAAGGCAGGCTTTGTAGCTCTTATAGGCAAACCAAACGCTGGAAAAAGCACTCTTTTAAACACTTTATTAAACGCTCATTTAGCCCTTGTTTCGCATAAGGCTAATGCGACCAGAAAATTGATGAAATGCATCGTGCCTTTCAAAGATAAAGAAGGGTATGAGAGCCAAATCATTTTTTTAGACACACCAGGGCTTCATCATCAAGAAAAATTGCTCAACCAATGCATGCTCTCACAGGCTTTAAAAGCGATGGGCGATGTCGAATTGTGCGTTTTTTTAGCTTCTGTGCATGACGATTTAAAAGGGTATGAAGAGTTTTTGAGTTTGTGCCAAAAACCCCACATCTTGGCTTTGAGTAAGATTGATATGGCCACGCACAAGCAGGTTTTGCAAAAATTACAAGAGTATCAACAATACGCTTCGCAATTTTTAGCCCTAGTGCCTTTGAGCGCGAAAAAATCTCAAAATTTAAACGCGCTTTTAGAATGCATCAGCAAGCATTTAAGCCCTAGCACATGGCTTTTTGAAAAGGATTTGATGAGCGATGAAAAAATGCGCGATATTTATAAGGAAATCATTAGGGAGAGTTTGTTTGATTTTTTGAGCGATGAAATCCCTTATGAAAGCGATGTGATGATTGATAAATTTATAGAAGAAGAACGCATAGACAAGGTGTATGCGCATATTATCGTAGAAAAAGAAAGCCAAAAAAAAATCGTGATAGGCAAAAACGGGGTGAATATCAAACGCATCGGGACTAACGCGCGATTAAAAATGCAAGAAGTGGGCGAAAAAAAGGTTTTTTTAAACTTGCAAGTGATCGCTCAAAAATCATGGAGCAAGGAAGAAAAAAGCTTGCAAAAACTAGGCTATATCTATCAAAGGAATAGGGATTGAAAAAAATATTACCGGCTTTATTGATGGGGTTTGTGGGCTTGAATGCTAGTGATCGTTTGTTAGAAATCATGCGCCTTTATCAAAAGCAAGGCTTGGAAGTGGTGGGTCAAAAGCTGGATTCTTATTTAGCGGATAAATCTTTTTGGGCAGAAGAGCTTCAAAATAAGGACACGGATTTTGGCTATTATCAAAACAAGCAGTTTTTATTTGTGGCGGATAAATCCAAGCCCAGTTTGGAGTTTTATGAAATAGACAACAACATGCTTAAAAAAATCAACAGCTCTAAAGCCCTTGTAGGCTCTAAAAAGGGCGATAAAACTTTAGAGGGCGATTTGGCCACGCCTATTGGGGTGTATCGTATCACGCAGAAATTAGAGCGCTTGGATCAATATTATGGCGTTTTGGCTTTTGTAACGAATTACCCTAATTTGTATGACACTTTGAAAAAACGCACCGGGCATGGCATTTGGGTGCATGGAATGCCTTTAAATGGCGATCGGAATGAATTGAACACCAAGGGCTGTATTGCGATTGAAAACCCTATTCTAAGCTCTTATGATAAGGTATTAAAAGGCGAAAAAGCGTTCCTCATCACCTATGAAGACAAGTTTTTCCCTAGCACCAAAGAAGAATTGAGCATGATTTTAAGCTCCCTTTTTCAATGGAAAGAAGCCTGGGCTAGGGGCGATTTTGAACGCTACATGCGTTTTTATAACCCCAATTTCACTCGTTATGACGGCATGAAATTTAACGCTTTTAAAGAGTATAAAAAAAGGGTGTTTGCGAAAAATGAAAAAAAGAATATCGCTTTTTCTTCTATCAATGTGATCCCTTACCCCAACTCCCAAAACAAACGCTTGTTTTATGTGGCGTTTGACCAAGATTACAAAGCCTACCAGCAAAACAAGCTCTCTTATAGCTCCAATTCTCAAAAAGAACTCTATATAGAGATTGAAAACAATCAAGTGTCTATCATAATGGAAAAATAAGAAAAATAAGGCTTTGTTTTAATGAGGGTAATCTAAGCGGATTTTTCTAATCCTTAAGCTTTGATACAAGTTTGATTAAAAACTACAGAGCTTCCATGGCTTTTTCATAGCCAAATTCTGCGGATTTTTGCAGGAATTTTTTAGCCTTGTCCTTTTTCTTTCTAGTGCCAAGCCCTTCTTTATAAGCGATCCCAATCCTATAAAGGATCTCCCCCATTTGTTGTTTGAGTAAAATAATATTGCTTGAAATTTCAGCAATATCTTCCCAAAGAAGTGTCTTATCTTTGATTTGAGTGGATTTCATAACAAGTATTCCAAACTTCTTTCCAAATTTTATAGGATTCGCGCTCAAACCTGAAAGATCAATGAATCGCGATCCAATAAGCATACTAGTAAATTCCGCAAGGTTTGATCCAAACTTGTTAACAAAATTTGTGCTTTTATTAGAAAATATGCGAACCACATGCCTGTAAGTCTTAAGCGCTTGTTTCAAATCCTTTTTCATCCCTAAGCCTTCTGCTTGCATGCGTCCTAAAATAAGAGCGCCCCCTAACAACCCACTCCCATACCCTTTGATAGCGTTTTGTGCATAGAATTGTGCTTTTTTGTAATCCACTTTCACGCCCTTTCCCTCCAAATACATTTTGGCTAAATAAACGCTGCCAAGCCCAATGCTGTATTCTTGCGCCAATTTAAAATCTTTAAAGGCTTGTTTGTATTGGCCTTGATTAAAATGGTCTAAACCATTTTCAAAATAATATGTCTTATGATTTCGCGCCCTTTCATCCCAATCATCACTTATGCTAATATATTCATCAGCTATACAAAGTGAAAACGGCAACAATAAACCCAATAAAAGCAATAAAGGCTTTAAAAAAGAGAGGGTGGTGCGATAAAAATCTTTAAACATGTCAAGTCCTTTTACAATTTGAGCCATTCTTTAGCTTGTTTTTCTAGCCAGATCACATCGCCGCTCGCATGAAATTCCACTTTAGGGAATGCGTGTGCATTTTTCTTAAGGGCGTAATTTTGTTGCAAATATTCTACAATAGCATCGCCAGAATGGATGAGTAGGGGGGGCGTTGAAAGGGCAAAATGCTCCATAAAATAGCCCTCAATTTTTTGAGCGATTAAGGGAAAATGCGTGCAACCTAAAATAACCACTTCAGGTAAAATCTCTAACGGAGTGAAATAATAACGCATGCAAGTTTCTAACAATTCGCCCTCTAAAATATTTTCTTCAATCAAAGGCACAAAAAGAGAAGTGGCTAAATGCGAAACATTCAGATAGCCTTGTTGTTTTAGGGCGTTGTCATAAGCGTTAGATTGAATCGTCGCTTTTGTCCCTAGCACTAAAATAGGGGCGTTTTTATCTTTTACTTGTTGTTTGATCGCCAAAATGCTTGGCTCAATCACGCCCACAATAGGGATTTTGGAATGCTTTTGCATCTCTTCTAAAGCCAGAGCGCTCGCTGTGTTGCATGCCACAATCAATAATTTAATCTTGTGCGGTTTGAAAAAATCCAAAGCCTCTAAGCCAAATTGCTTGATCGTGGTGGGGTCTTTAGTGCCATAAGGCACTCTAGCGCTATCGCCATAATAGACGATTTCATCAAATAGTTGCGCTTTTAAAAGGCTTTTTAAAACGCTAAACCCTCCCACACCGCTATCAAAAACGCCTATTTTCATGACACTTTTTTAATTTAATGGGATTAATTAGGGATTTTATTTTTCATTCATTAAATTTAAAAATTCTTCATTGTCCTTAGTTTGTTGCATTTTAGAATACACAAAACTTAAGGCTTCTATATCATCCATTTGTTGCATCACATTCCTTAAAACCCACACTTTAGTCAAGCGGTCTTTGCCAAGCAAGATATTATCTTTTCGTGTGCCGGATTTTAAAATATCAAAGGCCGGATAAATACGCCTGTCTGCAATATTCCTCGCTAAAACGATTTCGCTATTCCCGGTGCCTTTAAATTCTTCAAAAATCACCTCATCCATTCTAGATCCCGTTTCAATCAACGCCGTAGCGATAATCGTCAAGCTCCCGCCTTCTTCAATATTCCTTGCCGCTCCAAAAAAGCGCTTGGGCCTGTGCAAGGCGTTCGCATCCACGCCCCCACTTAAAACCTTACCGCTTGAAGGCGTTACAGCGTTATACGCTCTGGCTAAACGGGTGATAGAATCCAATAAAACCACCACATCTTTTCCCATTTCCACTCGCCTTTTAGCCCTTTCTAAGACTAATTCAGCGATTCTTATGTGGTTATTGGCGGGCAAATCAAAAGTGGAGCTAAAAACTTGACCCTTAACGCTTCGTTGCATATCCGTAACTTCTTCAGGGCGCTCATCCACTAAAAGGATAATCAGTTCCACTTCAGGGTGGTTAGAAGTGATGCCTTGGGCGAGTTCTTTCATCAGCTCTGTTTTCCCAGTCCGTGGCGGCGCAACGATCAAAGCCCTTTGACCTTTCCCCACAGGGCTGAATAAATCTAACATTCTGCCGGTAACTTTAGTGGGTTCGTATTCTAATTTGATTTGTTCATCAGGGAATAGGGGGGTTAGATTGTCAAACAAAGGGCGGTTTTTAATCTCATCTGAAGGCAAATAATTGATGGCTTCTATTTTTAAAAGGGCGTAGTATTTTTCCTGGTCTTTGGGGGATCGCACTTGACCGGTAACAATATCGCCATTCCTTAAAGCAAAACGCCTGATTTGAGAAGGGCTGACATAAGTGTCGTTATGCCCGTCTGAAAAACTCCCATCAAACCCTCTTAAAAAGCCATAGCCATCAGGCATGATTTCTAAAATCCCGGTAAAAAGAATGTATCCGCCTTGCGTAACTTGGGTTTTTAAAATTTCAAACATCAAGTCTTGTCGTTTGAATTCTTGGGGGTTTTCCACTTTGAGCTTGTTAGCGATTTCTAAAAGCTTTTCAGTAGGGTAGGTGCGTAAATCTTCAATGTGATAACCGCTCACTGGCGTGTGTGTTTTGACTTTGTGCGAACTTTTGTGCGTAGGCGCGTTTTCGTTCATTAAATTTCCTTTTAACAAAAAGAGATTTCTAGTTTGTTGCAATTAAGATAAAAATACAAAAAGCTAAAGCATTCTTAAAAAATTAGTGTAACCAAAAGATGCTAATAAGTGGCCCATGCCACAAGTGTTGAATTCCGTAATGCTTTGCTATGCTATCATAATTTTTTTAACAAAGTCAAATTTTATTTTAACTTTAGAGTGGTTTTAATTTATTATGACTTATGCTATAATTTTAAGTTTAAATTTAAAAATAAAGGATACTTGATGAAAAAAGGCATTCACCCCGAATATATCCCATGCAAAGTTACTTGCGTAACGAGCGGGAAAGAAATTGAGGTTTTAAGCACCAAACCTGAAATGCGTATTGATATTTCTAGCTTTTGCCACCCTTTTTATACTGGTAGCGATAAGATCGCTGACACTGCAGGGAGAGTAGAGAAATTCAAGCAACGCTACAACTTGAAGTAACTCTTTTAAAAAGCGTGGCTTTTTGTGCTATATTTTTTGCCCACTCCTATAGGTAATCTCGCTGACATCACGCTGCGCACCTTAGAAGTTTTAGAGCGTTGCGAGGTTTTTTTGTGTGAGGATACAAGGGTGAGTAAGAGGTTGTTGCACTTGCTCGCACAAAACCCTGTTATTAGCCATTCTTTCCCAAATATCGCTACTAAAAAAAGGGAGTTTATCGCCTTCCATTCACACAACGATCAGGAATTTTTAAACCAAATAGAGCTTTCTTTTTTTGACAAAGAAATCGCTGTGATGAGCGATGCAGGCATGCCAAGTTTGAGCGATCCAGGTATGAGTTTAGCCGCTTACGCTTTAAAACATAACATTCAATACGATGTTTTGCCTGGGGCTAATGCGCTCACTACGGCGTTTTGCGCGAGCGGGTTTTTAGAAGGGCGGTTTTTTTATGCTGGCTTTTTACCTCATAAGAGTAAGGAAAGGCGCTTAAAAATCGCTAAAATTTTAAACGCTTTAGCGTATTTAGAAGAAAAAACCCCGGTGGTTTTTTATGAAAGCCCGCACCGATTGTTGGAGACTTTAAAGGATTTAAACGATTTGGCTCAAGGCATGCATTTGTTTGCGGCTAAAGAGCTTACTAAACTCCACCAGCAATATTATTTAGGAGAGGTTTCTCAAATCATAGAGCGGTTGCAACAAAATAATATCCAAGGGGAATGGGTTTTAGTGCTTTTGAACGAGAAAAAAATAGAGCCTTGCATGGGGCTATCGGCGTTATTGGAGTTGGATTTACCTCCTAAAATTAAGGCTAAAATTGAAGCCGCTATGACACAAAAAAACGCTAAAGAGCTTTATTTCCAGCGTTTGTTAGAAGAAAAAGATCAATAAAAGGGGTTTAGCATGCAAGCAGTAATTTATGGCAAGCAGGTGATTATGCATATTCTAAACTCTCATCAAGAAAAATTGCAAGAAATCTATCTTTCTAAAGAAATAGACAAAAAGCTTTTTTTCGCGCTCAAAAAAGCATGCTCTAATATCATCAAAGTGGATAATAAAAAAGCACAAAGCTTGGCTAGGGGGGGGAATCATCAAGGGGTTTTGGCTAAAGTAGAACTGCCTTTAGCGGTTTCTTTAAAAGAGGTTAAGAAAGCTCAAAAACTTTTGGTGCTTTGCGGGATTACGGATGTGGGGAATATTGGGGGTATTTTTAGGAGCGCGTATTGCTTAGGAATGGATGGCGTTATTTTAGATTTTGCTAAAGAATTGGCTTATGAGGGGATTGTGCGATCCAGCTTGGGGCTTATGTATGATTTGCCTTTTAGCGTTATGCCTAACACGCTGGATTTAATCAATGAATTGAAAACGAGCGGGTTTTTATGTTTGGGCGCGAGCATGCAAGGCTCTAGCCAAGCAGAAAATCTGTCCTTAAAAAAATGCGCTCTTTTTTTGGGGAGCGAGCATGAGGGGTTGTCTAAAAAAATCCTTGCTAAAATGGACACCATATTGAGCGTAAAGATGCGAAGAGACTTTGATTCGCTCAATGTGAGCGTGGCAGCAGGGATCTTAATGGATAAAATCAACTAGGTGGTCAATTGAATGGAACAGAATAAAAAAAGTTTAGAAAATTTAGATCTTTCTGATGTTCAAAACATTTCTAAAGATATTTCTGGTGCGGCTTTAGAAGAATTATCGCTTAAAAATTTAGATAAAAATTTGCAGATTTTAAAAGAAGTTGGAGTGGCAGAAATTTGCAAGGCGACTAAAATCGCTTCTAAAAATATCCATTCTATCTTGGAAAAACGCTATGAGTCTTTATCAAGGGTGCATGCTAGGGGTTTTATACAGATTTTAGAGCGCGAGTATAAAATTGATTTGAGCGCATGGATGAAAGAATTTGATAAGGCGTGTGCTTTTAAAGAGGGTGTGAGCGAAGAGCAAAATCAAGAAACAGACCCCGAAGAAAAAACAAAAAACCCTTTGAAAGTTGAGATAGATTATAGCATCAATCAGGCCAATACTTCATTATCCAAAAAATCTTCCAAATGGAAACCCTTTGTTTTGGTTTTAGGAGTGGTTGTCATTATTTTGGCGGTCGTTATCATTCAAAACAGCTCTTCTTTAAAAGAAGAAAGAGGGCAAGAAAGCGCTATTAAATCCGGCACTAAAAAGAATTCTTTCAATAAAGCTAATCCTACAGAAGAAAACAAGCCAGAGCCAACGCCTAAACTAGAAGAAAAACCAACAGAACAAGACAAGCAAGAAAAAGAAGCGATCAAAGAAGATCCTAATACCATTTATATTATCCCTAAAAAAGATATTTGGGTGGAAGTGGTTGATTTAGATGAGAAAAAAAACTCCTTTCAAAAGGTTTTTAAAAAAAATTATTCTTTAGAAACCAAAAACCACCGCTTGTTGTTGCGTTTTGGGCATGGGCATCTTAGCCTTAAAAACAACCATCAAGAACAAGAATATAACGATGGCAAAACCAAACGATTTTTATACGAGCCAAATAAAGGCTTAACGCTCATCAATGAGGCCCAATACAAAGAACTCCAGCAATGAAAAACCTTTTTTTAGCTTTTATTGTTGGAGGAAAGCTATTAAGCGCTGACGCTTTAAACGATAAGGTTGAGAATTTAATGGGGGAGCGAGCTTACCATACGAACAAGCTTTTTTTAGAGCGTTTGTTTAAAAATCGTAAGGCTTTCTATGTAATGGGGCGTTTGGATTCTTTGAAACTGCTCAACACTCTCAAAGAAAACGGGCTTTTGTCTTTTAATTTTGACAAGCCAAGCATGTTAAAAATCACTTTTAAGGCTTCAAGCAATCCCCTGGCGTTTGCCAAAAGCATCAATAATTCTTTGAACATGATGGGGTATTCGTATGTTTTGCCCATTAAGATGCAAAGCTCTTCAGGTGAGAATGTTTTTTCATACGAGCTTAAAACGGAATATGTTTTAGACCCTAACATTTTGATAGAGACGATGAAAAGGCATGGTTTTGATTTTGTGGATATTAGGCGCATATCCTTGAAAGAGTGGGAATACGATTTTTCTTTACAAGAAGTCAAGCTCCCTAACGCGAGAGCCTTAGTTTTGAGCAGCGATCCTGTGGAGTTTAAGGAAGCGAGCGGGAAATACTGGCTGAGCGTGAATCAAAACGCGTATTTAAAAATAAGCTCTAATAACCCTTTGTGGCAACCCAAAATCATTTTTTATGATGAAAACTTAAAGATCATTCAAATCATTGCTAAAGAAAACAGACAACAAGAAATCGCTCTTAATTTGCTCAATGGCGTGCGTTTTATCCATATCACTGACGCGAAAAACCCTATCATTTTAAAAAACGGAATCAGCGTGGTTTTTGATGCGATGCCTTAAGTAGGGGTAACCCTTATCCAATTGATTGGAATATAAGAAAATGTGCTTTTAGACTTAAAAAAAGAGAGCCTTAACAATAGCGATCCACCCAATATTTACCAAAAAAAATCTTTTGTATCACACAGCCCACCAATAGATCAGCTCCCGCTTCTATAAAAAAGACAGCCCACCAATTAATAAAACCAAACCATACAAAAAACAAATGCGCTGGTAAAGCGCCAAGCAATAGTGAAACGCCGCTCACAATAGAAATTCCAAAGCGGGTTTTAAGGATTTTACTTTTTTTGCCAAACGCCATGTCTGCTACAAATTCCCCACTAAAAGAAATCAAAAACCACCCAATCAAATGTTCAGGCATCAATAACCAAGCAACTGCGCTACTTCTATTAACCGCTGTAATGACAAAAAGTGAGAAAAAATACACGCTTGAATATGCAAAATGCCTGCCCCTATTCCTTAAAGACCAATTCCTAGAAAAGCGACTTTTGATTTTTTCATATATAACCATGGGATTTCTTTCTTTTTTAAAATACCATTAGACCTAACTTTTGTATTGTAAAATAAGAATGCTTTCATTCAATACGCTGAGCATGATGATTGTCTTTTTATATTCAAACAAAAGGAGAGAGATAGCAGATTGGTAACACAATGATATTTTTTATATTATTTTACAAACTATGTAAAATATCCGCTTTTTTCTAAAATGATAGCAAGTCGTGAAGAATTTGGTTTTGTTTTTATTGAGCGTTGGTTATGAAATCTAAACAATATTGCATTTTTTAAGATTGGATAGTAGAGAGTTTGATTTTATTCAAGCGGTATTTTTAAAGCGGTCTTTAGGGGGGATTTTAGTTGGGGAATTATTTCAAAACACCCCTTATTTCTTTAAGAGAATGGGTTTAAAATAAAGTTTAAACACACAATTTTAAAAGTTAAAGAACCAATTATCAAGATTTCATTAAGGCAAAGTTTTTTATAGATCTAATTCATGCCCTCCACAAACGAGCCAAGCGACATCAATTTTTGATAGCGGTTGTCAAGGAAATGAGGGTCTTGTTGGATAGTCCTTAGAGCGTCTAAAAAATACTCTTTGATCGTGTTAGCCGCTGAAAATTTGTCTCTATGAGCCCCTTTGCTAGGCTCTAAAATAATATCATCAATAAGCCCCGCCTCCTTTAAATCTCTAGGCGTGATTTTCATCGCTTTAATAGCCACTTCAGTCTTGCTAGGGTCATCCCAAAGAATTGCCGCACAACCTTCTGGGGATATAACGCTAAAAATGGAATATTCCATCATAGCCAATTTATCAGCTACCGCAATCGCTAACGCGCCACCACTGCCCCCTTCACCGATAATTACAGAAATAGTAGGGACTTTTAAAGAAGCGAACTCTTGGAGGTTTTTAGCGATCGCTTCACTCTGGCCTCTTTCCTCTGCACCAATCCCCGGATACGCCCCGGCTGTATCCACAAGCATTAAAATAGGCAAATTAAACTTTTCAGCAAACTTTGCCATTTTCAAAGCTTTACGATAGCCACAAGGGTTAGGCATGCCAAAATTTCTTAAGAGCTTGTTTTTAGTCCCTCTGCCTTTTTCTTCTCCGATCACCACAACCGGAACATTATCAATTTTCCCTATAAAACACACAATCGCTTTATCATCGTTATAGTGCCTATCCCCAAAGACTTCATACTTATCTTTTAAGATGAGATTAATGTAATCCATAGCGTAGGGTCTGTCAGGGTGTCTTGCTAATTGGAGTTTTTGAAAATCAGTGAGATTGGAATAAATGCTTTTAACTTCCTTATCCAATCTTTTTTCTAAGATTTCTTTAGCGTCCTCATCGCCTCTAATAAGGGCTAATTCAATTTCATTTTGAATCTCTTTAATATGATTTTCAAACTCTAAATAAATGGCCATTCAAAATCCTAACTTTGTAAAACTAGGCTTTTTTGAAAATCACAACACCATTAGTGCCACCAAAACCAAATGAGTTACTCATCACCGCATCCACTTGTTTTTCTCTGGCCACATTAGGGATATAATCCAGATCGCATTCTGGGTCAGGCGTTTCTTGATTGATGGTAGGAGGTAAGATCCCTTGATTCATGGCCATGATAGAAATAACGGCTTCCAACGCACCCGCAGCACCCAAGCAATGCCCAATCTGCCCTTTAGTGGAGCTGACGGGAGGGACTTTTTCTTTAGAGCCAAACACATTTTTTAGAGCGATGCTTTCATACCAATCGTTATAATGCGTGCTTGTCCCATGAGTGTTCACATAGCCTACTTCCACTTTTGCCATTTCTAAAGCCATTTTCATGGCTCTAAAAGCCCCTTCGCCCTCAGGGGCTGGGGCTGTGATGTGGTTAGCATCGCCGCTCTCGCCATATCCGGCAAATTCTGCATAAATTTTTGCTCCTCTTTTTTTCGCACTCTCGTATTCTTCAAGCACCAAAGCCCCAGCGCCTTCGCCCATCACAAAACCATTGCGATCCTTATCAAAAGGTCTTGAAGCTTTTTTAGGCTCATCATTCCTTGTAGAAAGGGCTTTAATGCTCGCAAACCCCCCAATCCCTACAGGACAAATGGTGGATTCCGCTCCCACGACGAGCATTCTGTCAGCCCCATTAAGCAGAATGGTTTTAACGGCTTCAATAATGGCATGAGTGCCTGCTGCACAAGCCGTTACACTAGAGAGATTAGGCCCTTTAATGCCAAACTCAATGGAAGTGAAACCACCAATCATATTCACTAACGCAGAAGTGATAAAAAAGGGATTGACTTTTCTAGGGCCTTTTTCAAAACAAAAAATGGAATTCGCTTCAATATTGCCTAACCCGCCAATCCCAGAGCCAGAGCTTACGCCCATGCGATTTGCCAATTCTTCAGGGCATCTATTGTGAGCGTCTAAAATCCCACTATCTTTCATCGCCTCTCTTGTGGCTTTCAAGGCTAATTGAATGAAACGACCCGCCTTTTTAACATCTTTGGGATTCATCACCTCTGTAGGGTCAAAGTCAGTGATTTCTCCAGCAATACGCACAGGAAACGCGCTCGCATCAAAACTTTCTATGTGTTTGATACCGCATTCTCCCTTAGCGATCGCTAAAAAAGAATCTTCTTTATTTAAACCTAGCGAATTGATCATTCCCATTCCAGTTACTACAATCCGACGCACCAATAGCTCCTCATTTCAAAAACTTTCATTCAATAAAACTAGATTTTAGCTAAAGCCAAATTTTTGACTAAAACCTGGAGACAAACCGCTCCAAGTTAAAAAGATTAAGCTAGTTTATTGTCCTCAATATACTTCACCACATCGCCCACATTGACGATTTTTTCCGCTTGCTCATCAGGAATCTCAATGCCAAACTTTTCTTCTAACGCCATGATTAATTCCACGACATCTAAAGAGTCCGCACCCAAATCCTTCACAAATTCCGCCTCTGGCGTAACTTGCGCCGCATCCACATTCAACTGCTCAGCAATAACTGCCTGAATATCTTCAAATAAAGCCATGATTAAAACTCCCTTGTTTTGTAAAAATTAAATTGAATCATTGGAGCGTTTATTTTTGCTCCAAAACATCTAAAATCCTATACAACAAATAAATTACAATGAGAAACAATATTAAGTAAATAATCCCCATTTGATAATAACCTCTTTGTTTTAGAATAACCTCATAATGTTAGCATGATTTTTGCTACTTACAAACTTTTATCGCTAAAAGAATCCTTTGTTTAGGACTACATATAAAGCCCGCCATTGACTTTGAGAGTCTCTCCAGTGATGTAACTAGAGTGATCGCTCAAAAGAAACGCTACCGCTTCTGCCACTTCCTTAGCAGACCCTAGCCTGTTTAAAGGAATGTTTTTAACATAATCCGCTTTGAGTTCGTCTTTCAAAGTGGCGTTCATGTCGGTTTCTATAAAGCCTGGCGTTACACAGTTGAAACGAATATTCCTTAAAGCTCCCTCATAAGCAAAGGACTTGCTCATCGCAATCATCCCCCCCTTACTCGCTGAGTAGTTTGTCTGCCCCATATTACCTCTTTCACCAATGATAGAAGCGACATTAACCACGCTCCCAAAACGGCTTTTGCTCATCACCTTTAAAGCCTCTCGGCAACCTATAAACGCTGAAGTGAGATTATTGTCTATGACATGGTGAAAATCTTCTGTTTTCATTTTGATCGCTAATTTATCGCGCACCACACCGGCGTTATTCACCAAGTAAGACAAACCCCCATCGCTTTGGACAATGGTTTGTATCGCTTCAACAAAATCGCTTTCAGAAGTCGCATCAAATTTAATGACAGCCGCTTTATAGCCTTTTTCTTCAAGCTCATTTTTCAAAGCGTCAGCCACTTCAGCATTACTGCGGTAATTGATCCAAACTTTCAGCCCCATAGAAGCGAGAGTTTTGGCGATTTCGGCCCCAATGCCTTTAGAAGCCCCGGTAATGAGAACATTTTTCCCTGTGAATTGCATTATTCAATAATCCTTAAATTTTAAATTCGTTCAAGTTCTTATAGTCTTGATTCATAACGCCTTAACATATAAAGACGCTTCAAAACTTTCTTTTTAGCGCTGATTTTTTGTTTTTTGCGTTTTTCAGTCTTGGATTCAAAGAACCTTCTAGCGCGGCATTCTGTTACCACTAGATTGCGATCGGTTTGCTTTTTGAATCTCCTATAAGCTTCATCAAACGCATCGCCTTCTCTAACCTTAATCCCTGGCATATTGCTATCACCTCTTTTCCATAGCTTAAAATCATTGCTTAACAATGGCTACAAATGAAACAGCATTATATAAGACGAATTAACTGGTTGTCAAGAATTTTCACTTTTTTCTAGCAATTTTGTTAATAAGGTTATAAGGATCAAAGGCAACCGTCATATACACTTGGTAAGATTCTGACCAAGGCAAGCTCCTATCAAAGCCCCCACGCATCGCATTAAGCACGAAGTTGATGCGGACCGATGCGAAGTCGTTTTTCCAATTGTAATAAAAATCAAAACGGTTATACATGTTGGCTTGAAAGAATGGCACGCCACGATAAATAGGCGTGGGGCAATACGAAGGCGTGCAATACATTTCAACATACTGGTATTGGTTATAAAAAGGCATCTCTGGGGTCTTGGCGAAGAAAAATAAATTGTGGATGCCAAAGCCTTTGTATTGAATCTCCACATCAAATTGCCCGCCCACGCTGTTCATAAAAGGCACATTTTTGTGGATTTGCCTTAATCGGCTTAATTCAGAAACCATGCCAAAACTGGCGTTGAGTTTTTCCATAAAGGGGGCGATGTCTAAAAGGCTTGTCCCTATGTAAGCGTTAAAGTAGAGGCGATCCATAAGATAAATATTATTGTTGTCAATCGCTTTTTTTTCATTAAACTGCATGCCATCAGCCCCATTCAAAAGGTATTTGTCTTCATTATGGAACAAGACAAAATACCCTCCAATACCCAATAAATCCTTAAAGAAATTATAAGCGACAGAGCCGTTCATTTGAAACCTGTCCATCGCGTTACCATAAGGATTTCTCCCGAATTTACAAGTGTTGTAACAATTGCCTCCAAACCAATCTAGCATAAACTCCGCATGCCCATAATAGGGTTTTGAAGGCGAATAATGGTTTTGAAATTGCAATAAAAACCCCTTAGCGTTGGGATCTATAAACCAATAATAAGGGGCAAAAATATTCAAACCATACCTTCCTAAGAGATTTTTCCTAGGAAAGATGCCACCATAAAAAGTAAAACGTTTTCCCCTAGCCTTATAATACATAGTAGGCCCCCAACGGCAGGGAAAATTAGTGCTGTAGTTATGGAAGTTTTGAAAAAAATACGCCCCTACAGTCAAGCTTTGCTCCACACCTCTTGTATAAAATTGGATCCCAAAATTTGGAGTCAAACGGGTTTTAAGATTGGTGTTAGTATTGACCCAATAAGGCGTTGAGCCTTCATGGTCCATGATGAACATATTGAAACCCAGATTGTATTTAAAAATATTCCAATCAAAAGCGTAAGAATTAACCGCTAACAAACAGACTAAAAAAGAATGTTTTAAAAAGGTGTTTATTGCCACTTGTTACCCCTATGTCATCATTTTTTTGATAAAAAAGCTTATCTTGTAACAAATGGGTATTCTAGCACATCTAAAAATATTTTTCTTTAGATTTAATATAAAATGGCGTTTATTTCATGTTAGAATACTATGATGTTATAACATACTAACTAAAAAAGGAAATTTTAATGGAATTAGGAAATAAAAATATAAAACCCGGTCGTAAGCGTGTCGCTGTAGATGAGTTGAAACGCAATTTTTCAGTTACTTTTTATCTCTCCAAAGAAGAGCATGATGTTTTAAGACGACTAGCTGATGAAGAAGTAGAAAGCGTCAATTCCTTTGTCAAACGCCACATTTTAAAAACAATCATTTACAAAAAAGGTGCTAACCAAGATTCTTCTATCAATTATGATTCTTCTAGTAGGCTTTAAGCCTACTTTAAGGTATTCGCTCTTTAAGAGCAACACCCACTAGAGCATTTAGTTTTAATCCCTACCGATGAGCGATCCATCAAGCAAAACCCTTTACTCTCCAAATAGCGTTTCGCATCAAATCCGGCCACAAACAAGCCTCCAGCAAATAACGCCAAGTCTTTAACCACTAACCTTCCAGCCCCAGAAAGCCATGGGAAATGCTGATTGACAAACACTTCTGGCGTTGTGAATAAAAAGGATAGAGTCGTGATCGTCATTCCAGCGACAAGCAAGCCCCCAATCACGCCCATTAAAGGCATCCAAAGCCCTAAAAGCACCAAAATACCTAGGATCATAATCGTGATCCCTAAAGCTTCAGCCACTAAATAAGTGCGGTTTTCTTTATGCCATTCTTTGTTTTCAACGATTTTAGGGTCATCTTGCATTTCTTCTTGCATGGATTGGGATTCAGACATTTTGTGTTGTTTGTATGCGGGTTTTTCAAATTTATACATGAAAGAAAAGAAAGGGGAATTAGCCACAAAAGGAGCGATCCCTTCGGCTTCATACGGCACAAACTTAAGCCCTCCAATCCAAATAAAAATGATGAAAATAGCTATATGCATCAAATAGCCGCCTAGATTCTGGAGTTTTGTAATCACTTCAAGCAATGATTTTAACGCTTGCATGGTTTTATTCCTTTAGGATATTTTTTATATTGCTAAAAACAACTCGCAAATGATAGCGCATTATGTTTAATTACAACAAAATCATTACCATTACAAGAAATAATGATCAAAAACACCCATTTTCAAAAACACTCATGCCCAAAACACTCATGCCAATATAACGCACGATTCCTTTATAAAAAATCCCATCATTTTTTAAAGAAAGCTCTAAAGATTCGTTGCTTTTAGGGATGAGAGTGGCTTTTTTAGGCGTGTTATAAAAAATGCGCGCGGCGATAAAAACCGCTGCCATGCCTGTCCCGCAAGCTAGCGTGAAATCTTCAACCCCCCTTTCATAAGTTTGTAAAAAAATCGTCTCTTTATTTTCTATAAAAGCGATGTTAATATTAGCGTTAAATTCATGCCTTAAAGCCCTTAATTCCAGCGTGTTAAGAGAATTTAACCCCTCTTTATTTTTTACAAATCCCACCAAATGCGGCACTCCTGTATCTATGAGGTAGAAAGTAGGGATATGTTCTAAAACGCTGTCGCTTGAAAAAAATTTTTCGTATCTTAAAGCGGGTATGGTGTCTAGGATTTGATAATTACCGAGATTGCTCTCTATGATATTGGGTTCTTCTATGCGAATAGAAATCTCTCTTTTTCCGGCTAAAAAAACATGCTCTTTAGGGGCTATAGCATGTTGGTAGGCAAATAACCCCACGCAACGGCTCGCATTCCCACACATGCCAGCTTTAGAGCCGTCTGAATTGTAAAAATCCCATTCGTAGTCATAATCTTTACTCGGTAAGACGACCACAAGCCCATCAGCCCCAAAACCCTCATGCCTATGGCACACCTGTTTGGCTAAATTGGAAAAATCTTTTTTTTTGAAGCTTTGCGTGATTAAAAAATCATTCCCGCTCCCTGAATATTTGTAAAACACCATTGATTGCAAGCCTTTTTAATTTTAATTATAAGTTAAAAGAGGTTTTTTATCCTTAAAAGAGCGTTTTTTAGCTAACATTTGATAATTTTTGGTTCAGTTTAATGGGGATAATTTCATGAAAGCTCAGTATTTCTTTTGGATTCTTTTTTTGATTGGTTTTTATTGGATGATCTATTTGTATCAAGATTTTTTAATGGATGCGCTGATTGCTGGGCTTTTGTGCGTGGGGTTTTTTCAAGTGAAAGTTTTTTTAGATAAGCGTTTTTTCAATGTTGTCAGTTCGTTTTTATGCGTTTTAATTTTAGCGAGCGTTTTGATCGTGCCGTTGTATTTTATTGTTTATAAAAGTTCTAATATCATTTTTGAAATCAATTTTGAAAAATTTTCAGCCCTAATCAAATGGCTTAAGGGGACAATCACCGAAAATTTGTCGCATTTTCCTGCCATTCATGATGGAGCGAGCAAGTTTTTAGAAAATTTTAGTGCCGCTTCCATCACGGGTTATTTGTTGAAAATAAGCAGCTATGTGGGAAGATACAGCTTGAAACTCATTACAGACGCTTTGTTTATCTTGGGGCTGTTGTTTTTCTTTTTTTATTATGGGGAGAGATTTTATCGTTATTTTTTAGGGGTCTTGCCTCTTGGAATGAATCAAAGCAAAAAGATTTTTGAAGAAGTGGCTGGGATTTTACGCATTGTGCTTTTAACTTCTCTCATCACGGTTATTTTAGAGGGCGTGGCGTTTGGGGTGATGATCGTATGGTTTGGGCATGACGGCTGGTCTTTGGGGATTTTATACGGCCTAGCGTCTTTGGTGCCGGCTGTTGGGGGGGCTTTGATTTGGATCCCTATAGCGATTTATGAGCTTTATCATGGGAATGTGAATGAGACGATATTTATCGCTTTGTATTCCATTTTATTGATTAGCGTGCTGATTGATAGCGTGATCAAGCCAATTTTAATCGTTTTCATCAAAAAAAGAATCTTTAAAACCACCCTTAAAATCAATGAAATGCTGATTTTCTTTTCCATGATTGCTGGGATTTCACAATTTGGTTTTTGGGGGATTATTGTAGGGCCTACTATCACGGCGTTTTTTATTGCGTTACTGCGATTGTATGAAAATTACTTTATCCAAAACGATCAAAAAGCATGCGAATGATATAAGCCCTATGGCTCACAACGAAATTTTTAAAAATGATATATAAGAGACCATTCTTATGAAGAATTTTCAAACACCTCATTCAATGCGAACGCAAATTTAAACCCATATCTTAATAGATACAAATTTCATTTTTTGTAGCGGATCAAAGGGTAGGAACAGTTTTTGCATAAAAGTTCTAGTGTTTCGCCCTTTAAAAAATGGGTTTTGATAGCTATAGATTTTTGGCTGTTTAAAATATCTTTTAGGGGCATATGGTTTAAATCGCCAAGGTTGATATGAGCTTGCGTGTCCATGCAGCACGGCACGACAACGCCATTGGATAAAATAGCGACTTGTTTAATAAGCCCATAACAATAGGGGATTTTTGATTCTTGGTTTAAAGGATTTTGGGCGTTCAAATTCGGCCATTTAAAGGTCTTTTGGATATTCAAAAAACTTTTTTTAAACAAACGAGCGCGGCCTTGCGATATTAGAGTCTCTAAAGAAATACATTCAAAGCTTTCTAAAAAAGGCTTGATCAAATTCTGGTGTTTTTCAAGGGTACTGTCTTGAATGCGTAAATTCAAAAACACTTCGCTATTTTTTTCACATTTGTAGCGGCAAAATTCTAAAATTTTTTGGATGTAGCGGTGCTGGTTGATTTTGTTATGATGGTCTAGCCCTGCGTCTAAAGAAATAGAGATTTGATAGATTGCATCTTGTAGGAGTGTTTCAAAATCGTGCAAATACACCCCGCTAGTAACCAAATCCACTTTCAAAGAAAAGCGTCTAGCGGTGCTTAAATAATGGTTTAAATTTTTGAGTTTGCAAGGATCGCCTAAGACATGCAAGGTGATAATTGGGGTTAAGGGGGCCACTTCTTTACAAACTTTTTCAAATAATTCTAAAGGCATCACGCCTCTGATATTTTTAGGGTTAGGGCAAAAACTGCATTGCAACCCGCAAATATCGCTTAACTCTATATAGATTTTTTTAAAAAGTTTCTTGTTGGGTGTCAATTCTTATGAGAAACTAGTAACGCTTGTTTGAAAAGACACTAGACATTGAAGCGAAAATGCAACACATCGCCATCTTGAACGATATAGTCCTTACCTTCAATGCGTAACGCTCCCTTTTCTTTCGCCCCGGCTTCGCCCTTATAAGCGATAAAATCATCATAACTGATGGTTTCAGCTCTGATAAAGCCTTTTTCAAAATCCTTATGGATCACCCCAGCAGCCACAGGCGCACTAGAGCCTTTTTTAATCGTCCATGATCGCACTTCCTTGACTCCAGCGGTAAAATAATTGATCAAGCCTAATTCCTTAAAACTCAAACGAATGGTCTTTTCTAGCCCGCTTTCTTCTACGCCTAAACTTTGCAAAAATTCTTTGACTTCATCTTCGCTCATAGAAACCATTTCTTCTTCTAATTTAGCGCACAAGGCGACAAATTCGCTCTTTTGATCTTTGGCATAATTTTGGACTTTTTTAGCATGCTCATTGAGCGCGTTTAAATCTTCTTCGCCCACATTAGCGGCATAGATCATTTTTTTATGAGATAAAAAACGCAATTCCTTGTCCAACTCCAAAAAAGCCTCGCTTGCATTCAAGGGGAAAGTTTTCGCCGGTTTTAATTCTTCTAAATGCGTTTTTAAACTCAAAGCGCATTCTAAAAGATTTTTAGCGTCTTTTGAGCTTTTTAGGGCTTTTTGCAAGCGATCGATCCTTTTGTCTAGAGTGGCAATATCCGCTAAAATCAACTCCAATTCAATAATCTCTATATCATTCAAAGGATCAATTTTATCGTTCACATGCGTGATATTGTCATCTTCAAAACAGCGCACCACTTGCAAGATCACTTCGCATTCCTTGATATTGGCTAAAAACTGATTGCCTAAACCCTCCCCCTTGCTCGCTCCCTTAATCAATCCGGCAATATCCACAAATTCCACCACAGAATGCAAAATGCGTTCAGGCTTTACGATTTGAGCCAACGCATCAAGCCGCCTATCAGGCACATTCACAATGGCTTTATTGGGTTCAATGGTGCAAAAAGGATAGTTCGCACTCTCCGCGTTTTGGGTTTTAGTGAGCGCGTTAAAGGTGCTGGATTTGCCCACATTAGGCAAACCCACAATGCCTACAGACAAGCCCATTTCAAGCCTTTTTCAAAAGCTCTTCCACAAAAGCTGTGCAAGCTCTCACGCCAGCCCCACTCGCTCCAAAGCTATTCACATCCCATTCTTTTTCCACATAAGCAGGGCCTGCAATGTCAATGTGTAGCCACTTATCCTTAAATTCATCTCTAATAAATTCATTTAAAAACAAGCCCGCTGTGATCGCACCGCCATAGCGTGAAGAAGAAATATTGCACACATCAGCGATTTTAGATTCAATCAATTTCTTTAAATGGCGGTTAAAGGGGAGTTTGGCTAATAATTCGCCGGATTCTAACCCTGAAGTTTCAAAGAGGTTTTTTAACTCTTCATTATGCCCCATGATCGCTGAAGTGAATTCGCCTAAGCCTACAACGCATGCCCCAGTAAGGGTCGCAAAATCCACGATCACATCAGGGTTTAAGTCTTGAGCGTAGCTCAAACAATCCGCTAAAACCAAACGCCCCTCAGCATCAGTGTTACGGACTTCTATGCTCTTGCCTTCTTTGGAGATCAAAATATCATCTGGTTTATAGGCAGCTGGGCCTATCATGTTTTCTGTAGCCCCAATAATGCCATGCACTTCAGCCTCCACGCCTAGTTTAGATAATGCGTTTAAAAGCCCAATCACCGCAGAGCCACCGCCTTTATCCGCTTTCATGGTAACCATGTAATCGGCCGGTTTCAAGCTCAACCCTCCGCAATCATAAGTCAAGCCCTTACCCACTAAAGCGATTTTTTTCTTCGCTTTTTTGGGCTTATAGACTAAATGGATCAAGCGAGGAGGATTGATAGCAAGAGAGGCTTTATTGACCGCTAAAAAGGCGTTCATTTTCTTTTCTTCTAAAAATTTTTCATCATGAACATGGATTTCTAAATGGTTTTCTTTAGCCACTTTTTGCGCCACTTCAGCCATATAAATAGGAGTGCCAATCATAGGGGGGGTATTGACTAGATCCCTAACGATATTCAAGCTTTCTGTCATGATTTCAGCGTATTTTAACGCTTCTTTAGCGCTCTTTTCTAAAGAATTCGCACAAGTTTTTTCGCAAGGTTTGTGCAATTCTAAAGCGACAACCGCTTCTTTTAAAACGCTTTCTTTTTTGTTGGATTTAAAGGTGTCGTATTCATACAAGCCTAATTTCAAGCCCAAAAACAACGCTTTCAGGTTTTCTAAAAGCGCGTTGTCTTTAGAATGCGTTGTGCAAGTATAAACCCCCACTTTAACGCTTTTAAAAGCGAGTTTTTTAAGGGTACGAACGGCCAAACACGCACTTTCTCTCAATAAATGGACATCGTCTTCTTTAACGCCCACATACAGGATTTTATTTTCTTGGTCTAAAAATACGCCTTCGCCTTCGTATTTAAAGGTTTCTAGCAACTCTTTATTTTTGACCCAAGCGTGGCTAAAATCCTTATTGATAATAAAAACTAAACCGCATTCAGCTTTTGCGTTTTCAAAAGTGGTTTTTTCTAATTTGATTTTTAACATAAAGTCTCCTTTTTTAATTTCATATCTTTCAACAATTGTATTGCACTCTAGCGGTTTTTCTTACTATAGTATTGGAAATACCATAGCACTAACGCCAAGAAAGATACTAATAGTAATATTAGCGCATAAGGGTGTTTTTTAAGCCACTCTAACGCATGCAATAACTCTTCTCCCAAATACCACGCTAGAATAATGGTAATGCTCGCCCACACCATCGCGCTAATGAGATTGATGATAGCGAATTTTAAAGCGCTATAGCGCGTGAGGCCTATGCTAATGGGAATGATGGTGCGCATGCCATACATGTAGCGTTGGATAAAAATGATAAACCAGCCGTGTTTTTGCAACAATAAATGGGCTAGGGCTAGTTTTCGGCGTTGTTTTTCTAACTTTTTTTGGATGTAAGCTTTATTGGTGCGGCCGATGTAAAAATAGATTTGATCCCCCACAAAACCCCCAATCCCTGCGACTAAAATGGCTAACCCTAAATGCATATGACCGGTATAGCTAGCGATCCCGGCTAGAATAAGTCCGATCTCGCCTTCTAAAATGCTCCACCCAAATAAAATAAGATACCCCCAAGTCGCCGCATGCTGATTCCATAACTCAATGATGTATTCTTCCAAAACTCACCCTTTTAGCACTCTAACAAACAAAAAGTTTTCACTCGTTCTTCTAAAAGTTGGATGCCCGGCAATTCTTTTAAGCCCATCAAAAAGCATGCTTCTATGCATTCAGCTTGTAAGGCTTTGATAAGTTCAAGGCTCGCTAAAGCCGTGCCTCCAGTGGCTAATAAATCATCAATTAGCACCACTCTCACCCCCTTAACCTCCCTAAAAGCGTCAGAGTGGATCTCTATACTATCGTTCCCGTATTCCAGGCTGTAGCTTTGAGATAGGGTGTGCGCGGGGAGTTTGCCCTTTTTCCTCATAGGCACAAAACCCACCCCAAGCGCATAAGCGAGAGCCGATCCTAAAATAAACCCTCTCGCTTCAATACCCACGATAAAATCTATATTGAGAGGGGCGTAGCGTTTTTTGAGCGCATCAATAAGTTTGTTAAAAAGTTTAGGGTAGTTGAGTAGCGTGGTAATATCTTTAAACAAAATCCCTTTTTTAGGGTAATCTTTCACTTCTCTGATGTTTTGTAAAAGTTCTTGTTTGAGCGTTTCATTCATTTGAATATCCTTATTAAGTATAACTGATTGGTTGTAGAATTTTGATTTATTATAGCGTTTTTAGAGAAGAGCTTCTATTTTTTGCTCCAATTCTTTAATACGATTTTTATATTTATCCGATTCGCCTTTGTATTCGGAGTTCCTTTGTTTAAGGGCTTTCAGTTCTGTTTTTAACGAGCTCATTTCTTGGGTGAGAATATCAATATTGCCTAAGGCTCTTTGGAGTTGCAACTGGTGTTTTTGGATTAAAATTTCAGCTTCTTGCAAGGTGAGCTTCATGGATGCGTTGGTGCGCTCTTGCCGTTTGGCCACGGTTTTAAAAAAGAAAGTGCGTACACCCATATAAAGGATAAAAACAACAGCGATAGTGATGATAAACCATTGGGTAAACATTCTATTACAATATCCTTTTTAGCGAAACCATACCATTATACTATATTAGGTTGATGATTTCAGCGATTCGTCTAGCTTTTGGATGCGCAACACATGGCGGCCTTGTTCAAATTTGGTGGAGAAAAACGCTTCCAAAATGCTTTCCACCACGCCAATACCACTAATCTTTTCGCCCAAGCACAAGACATTAGCGTTATTGTGCAAGCGAGTCATTTTAGCCATGTAAGCATCAAGGCATAAAGCGGCTCTAATGCCTTTAAAACGATTAGCGCCCATGCTCATGCCTATCCCTGTGGCGCACACTAAAATACCATAGCTTTGCGCATTTTCTAGGACTTTTTGGCACACTAATTTCGCATAATCAGGGTAATCCACTCTAGCCGTGGGTAAAAAAGCTTGAATCTTAAATTGTTTGTCTTCTAAAAAACGCTGGACAAATTCTGCAAGATGCAACCCTGCATGATCGCTTCCTATGAAAACTTGAGCAATATTTAAAGGCTTATTCATAAGCTCTCCTTGATAAAAGATTAAGAAAGGAGTAAGGAAAATAAAAATCTTGTGGGGGCATGGATAAAAAACTCCGATAAAGGGGGGATAAATAAAAAGACAAACACAACCAACATGCCGTAGCGTTCCATTTTAGAAAACCACTCCAATAAAAACGCACTTTTAAAATGCAACGCCAAAAAGCCGAGCGCTTTTGAGCCATCTAAAGGCGGGATAGGGAGACTATTGAAAACGCCTAAGACAAGATTATAGAGAATGCCTTGAATGAGAAAGGTTACTAAAGCGAGCTGATAAAGATTCAATTCATCAATGCTTAAAGCGTTGATCCCTAGTTGTTGGAAGCTCCAATGCGTGATGAAAGCGAGCAGAACGGCCAGAATGAAATTATAAATTACTCCAGCCAAACTCACCGCTACGCATGCTAAAGAGCCTTTTTGAGAGACAATGTAGCGCATATCCACAGGCACGGGTTTGGCCCACCCAAACAAAAAAGGGGCTTGAAAAATGAGTAATAAAGCCGGTAAAAGCACCGAACCCATCATGTCTAAATGCCTGATAGGGTTTAAACTCAAACGATTAGCGTCTTTCGTGCTCCTGTCCCCGAATAAAAACGCGCTCAAGCCATGCATGATCTCATGCCCTATGATAGCGATTAAAAGGGCTAGGATTTTCATTAAGGTGGTAATAGAACTTTCTAAAGAGGAATCAAAAAATTGCACAAAAAACCTTAATGCGTTGCGTTTTCTTTTTTAATGATTTTTTCTAAGCCTTCAACGCTTTTAAACATGCGTTCCCAACGCACCAGATAGCGTTTTTTGGGGTTATTTTCTGCATCCATTTCCAGGCTATTTTTTAAACTCAAACTGAAATAAACAAACCATGGCGAACCCACGATGTTTTTATAAGCCACACTCCCCCAAAAGCGCGAGTCGCTAGAATTATCCCTGTTATCGCCGATCATGAAAAATTCATCGCTATTGATTTTCTTGTAAAACACCTTTTCGCCTTCCATTTGAATGAGTTGCATGCTGATATTAGCTTCTGCGCCTTGAGTGGCTAACTGCTCCATTAAGTGGAAGGTTTCATTGTCTTTTTGGTAATGGATACCCGGATGCTCACTTTTATAAGGGTTTAAAACAAAAATTTTACCCATAAATTCTTTAGTCATGGCGTTAGGGTAATGTTTAGCGATGTAATTTTTGTCCATGTCGCTCTCAAAAGGGTGCAAATAAAACCCCTCATTAGTGAATAGCACCTCATCGCCTCCAATGGCAAAATTCCTTTTGACATAGTAAGATTTTTTTTCATGGGGAGGAATAAACACCACCACTTCGCCGCGCTTAGGGCGATCCCCCTCTATCAAATGCCCGTTATTTTTAAAATCAGGCATAACAGGAAGCTCAATCCATGGGATTTTAGGAATGGGTATGCCGTAAGAAAATTTTTTGACAAAGAGCATGTCGCCCTCATAGAGCGTGCCTACCATAGAGCGAGAGGGAATGATAAAGGCTTGCGCGATAAAAAAGATAACCAACAGCACGATAATAATCGTCCCCACCCAACTGGAGCAAAAAGCATAAACAGAGCGTAAAAATTTCATTTAAAATCCCTTCCTTTGTTGTTTTTCAAAAGCGATTAGAGTGTTTTCTAAAAGCGAAACGATCGTCATAGGCCCCACGCCTTTAGGCACAGGGGTGATAAAACCGGCGACTTTTTGTGCGTTGGTAAAATCCACATCGCCCACGATACGCCCATCGTTCAAGTGGTTGATCCCAATATCCACCACTACAGCCCCTTTTTTTAACATGCTCGCTTTAATCAAATCAGGTTTACCCACGCCCACGCAGACAATATCAGCGTTTTGGGTGTAAAAACTAATGTCTTTAGTCAAAATATGGCACACGCTCACGCTAGCCCCAGCGTTTAACATGAGCATGCTTAAAGGTTTTCCAATGATATTGCTCGCTCCAATAATTGCCACATCCTTGCCCTTGATTCCAATATGATAATGCTCTAAAAGACGCATCACGCCCATAGGGGTGGCTGGCAGAAACGATTCTTTTTGGGTGCAGAGTTTGCCGATATTAAGGGGGTGGAAACCATCCACATCTTTACTAGGATCAATGGCTTCTAAAACCATTTTAGTATCAATGTGTCTGGGCAAAGGGAGTTGGACTAAAACGCCTGAAATGCTTTGATCGGTATTGTAATCTTTAATCAAGGACAGCAATTCGGCTTCAGTAATATTTTCTTGGAGGGTTTTTAAGTCAAAATCCATGCCCACCCTTTGGCATGCTTTGATCTTCATATTGACATAAGTGATACTAGCAGGGTCTTTTCCCACTAAAATCACGGCCAGTTTGGGGCGTTTATGCGTTTGTGCGGTTATTGTTTGGATTTTATTTTTCAAATCTTTTTCTATATCATAAGCTAACGCTTGCCCGTCTAATAAAACAACGCCCCTATTTGGCATGCTTATTTATCCTTTATATAATTAAAATCCTATTATTGTAGCAAAAATCATGCGTTTAAGGGAATTAAAAACCCAGTTTGTCAATCTTTAAGATTAGCCCCATGATAGAGCAAGTAGAAACTAAGGGCTTTTAGGGATTCTAATTGCTGGTAAAACTTAGAAGCTTCTGTTTTGTCGTTTTGTTTCTTGTCGTTTTGTTTATCCTTTGGCTCTTTAGGGCTTTCGTTCAAATACCTTAACCCCAAACTCGGGTTATAAAAATAATCTTTGGTAGCGATCGCTTCATAACCTAGCGTGTAATTGGGGTGGCTTGGGGGGTTTGTTGTATTGTTAGAAAATAAGGGTTTTCCAAAACTCACAAATTGAAAACCTTTAGGAGCGATTAATTCAACAATCGTAGGAGCGATGTCTAAATGCGATCCGACTTGACTGATTTTTTTAGGCTTTAAAGTAGGGGCATATAAAATAAGCGGCACGGATTTAATGGTATATAAATCGTTTTTAGCGTATTCATAGCTCCTGTCAAAGTGATCTCCTGTGATGATAAAAAGCGAGTTAGGGAATTTTTGGCTGGCTTTTTTGATGAAATTGACTATCACTTTGTCATACCAGTAAATATGCCCTAAAGAATTAGCGTCCGGTAGATTTTCTGATTTGGGGGTTTTTTCCACAAATTTTTGGATTTTTTCTAAAGGCACGCCAAAGGCTTTGAGATTCACATTTTTGATCGCATGGTTGCTTAAAGTCATCACCATGCTGAAAGTTTTTTCATGGGGGTTAGTGTTTTCTAAAATATAGTCAAATAAAATATTATCATGCACTCCCCAGTTGCTCTCTATGGGTTTAGGGTAGGGCTTGTTTTGGGCAAATTCTAAGAGATGGTTATTGAAATAAAGGGCGTGAAAACCTTGTTTTTTGGTGAAACTGGTTAATTTGTTCCAAATCCCGCTACCCCCATAATAAAAGTTGTTTTTATAACCCAGAGTTTTTGTGATATTGCCAATCGCCATAGGAAAACTAGGGAGAATCACCCCTGAATTGACTAAGTTATTATCATTGATATAAGGCAAGCCTGTGATTTGGACATCCAGGCTTTTAACGGTTCGTGGGGCGCTTTCAATAAAAGCAGAAAGCATGTAGGCATGTTCTTTTTTAACCAAATCTTGTAAAGCGCTCGTTAGCCCTATGGCGTCAAATTTTGGATCAAAATGCCATGAACTCAGGGACTCTGAAACGATATAAAAAACATGCTGAATGGTTTGATTGGAATTGTTGTGGCTTGTCTGAGTTAGCAACTCATAGAGGTTGTTTTGGGGGTTTTCTTTAAGATTGAAATAATTTTTCGCCACTTCTAAAGGCGTTTCTTTAGCAAAATCGCTGAATTTAAGGTTATGGCTTTGTCTGTAATTGCGCGCCAAAAGATAAAGGTTGCGAAACGCTCCGGGGGTGATTTTCATTAAAAAAGGATCTTTGGCTGGCTCTATGCTGAGATCTAAAGACGCGCCCACAAAGCTCAATTGCGCGTTAATGTAAAACATTTGCGTGAGGGAAAAAAGCGCAAATAAAATGAAAGTTTTAAGGGGTTTGGTGGTTTGATGAACATTTTTGGGTTTAAAAAGGGCGTTTTGGAGTTTGAAATAGATAAAAGAGGTTAAAACGCTAAGGATCACAAAGAGTGAAAAACTAGAAAGAATAGGGTATTCCCCGCTCATTTTTAAAATCGTGAGCGTGTCTTCATGCAAAAATTCCAATAAATTTTCATCAAACACATTCCCATAAATGCCATAATAAACAATGTTTGCAATGTTTAAAAACAGGATAATAGCGATAGAAAAATACGCCACAATATTAAGCATTTTGGTTTGGTGTTTAGGGATAAATAACCCCAATAACCCGATGATGATAAAAAGAATCGCTAAGCTTGAGACCACACGATTATCGTATCTGGCTCCATTGAATAGGGTTTTGATGATTTCATCAAAAATAGGGTTTTTTAAAGCATGCTTATAATAGCCCGTATAAAGGATAAAGCCGATACGATTGAACACAAACAACAAGCTCATAAAAAAGGTGAAATAAAAACCTTTTAAAAAGAGCGAAAAAAGGGCATGGGATAGGGATTTCATAAGCGTTAATACAACCTTTTTTTAACAAGAGATAAAGTCTTAAAAAAGACAAAAAGAAGCAAGGGGAAATCCAATAAAGAATCTAAGATTTGAAAATTAGAACGCATCAAAAGCGAACTGGATAACGCTACTAAAGCGATCACGCCTAATAAGGGGCTACTTAAAAATAAACTGCCACAAAAAAGCACGCTAAAAATAAGAGAAGCCATGAAATGATGATAAATTGAAAAAGGCAAAAACCCTAAAATATCTGTCAAAAGCAACAGATTGAAAAACAGCATGACGCTATAAGATTGCAAGGTTTCTAAAGGAGGTTTTTGGAGGAAGCGGCAAGAAAAGAGCGCATACGCAAGGATCAAAAGACAGCTAAAGGGGCTTAAGGGGGCTGTAAAACTGCTTAAAAAGGCGTTGAGCGATAGAGAGTCTTTAAAAGCGATATTGCTTAAAATCACGCTTATAAAAGAGAGCGAAAACCTTAAACCCAATGGCTTATTTTTGAAAAAAAAGAAAATTAAAAAAAGCCATATAAAACTCAGCGTGTAAGAAGAAGATATAAGCATCATTAATCACTTGAGAAGGGATTTTAAATAAGCCATATTAAAACGGATGTGTTTGATATGAGAGCGGTTGTAGGTATAGACAATATCTATAAAATGAGAGTTAAGACTATAGCTTGGGTAACTCACTTCATCCGCTTTATCTAAAATTTTTAAGGTTTTAAAAGAGTTTGGGTTTTCTAATTTAGAAAGCAAGAGTTCTTTACGACGCAGTGATAAATCGCTAGGGTTGTGGATCAAATACAATTCTTTGTTTAAATTGATCAAATTCAAAGCGTCATTCAAGTTTTTCAAATTCGTAAGCATGGGTTTTTGCCAAGCGGTGGGGGTTTTACAGGTTTCTAGCATGAGGCTATCTTTAAAAGAATGGTTTCTAAACGCCATGATAGCGCAATCTTTAAAGGGGGTCAGGCTTGGCTGGAGCTGGTGGTTTAGGGCATTAGGCCTTAAAAGCTCTCTTGGGTTATTTTGTTTGTCAAATTTCAACAACAAGGGGTATTGGGTGGCTAATTCGTGATAGAGCGGTAGCATAAAACCGCCATCAGTGGTGCTTAAGGGTTTATTTTTTATCAAATGGCTTAAGTTTAAAAAAGGGCTTAAAGAGAGTTTTCGCACAAACTTAAAATGAATCGGCTCTAAAACGCTTTCAAGTTGATAGATTTTAGAAGTGGCCCATCCGCCCATGCTCACCCCTACGACAAACAACAAAATTTTATCGTCATGCAAAAAAAGTAAAGGGTTACCTAGTTTTTTGATGTATTCATGCGAATAATGAGAAAGCTCTTCTTTAGTTAAAATAGTGAAGGCTTCGCTCCAGCGATTAGTCTTGCCATCAAAAAGATTCGCACTGATTTTCACATCTCTTGCCCCTTCTTTAGTGCCGCTAAAATAAGCGCTCAAAAGATTATCATTAGGCAAGCTGATTAAAGCGCTCGCATGCACGCTTAAAGCGTTATTTGGTTTAGGGATAGTGAGTTGCGTGAAATAGGGGGGGTTTTGAGTAACAAGGGTTTGATTGTGTGCAAAAGCATAGGGGGGGGGTTTGGCGCTTCATTATAATTAAAAATAAAACGATAAAAAGCCCCACGAAAAAGGCGGCATGCTTTAGGCGATTTCTTGAAGGTTCCAAGATAGCGTTTCGCCCCCTCTTAAGATAGCGATTTTTTCATTCAAGCAAAGCGTGTGTGTAGGGACTATAAAGGGTTTTTTAGACAAACGCGCTTTTTTAGCTGGCAAATTGTCTAGCGCATAGATTTTTTTAGCGTTATCGCTGATAAAGGCTTGCAAGTTTTCTAAAGCGTCGTGTTTTTCAAAAAGTTCGCACAACGCAGGCAACAAAATAGGGGCAGAAAAGATGCCCGCCGGGATGTTAGCGCTATGCTTTTTAGAAATGAAATGCGGAGCGCTATCAGAGCCAAAAGAGATTTTAGGGTGGGCTTTTAAAGCAAGGGATAAAAGCCTTTCTTGGTCTTTTTTGGTTTTGATTAAAGGCTTGCAAAAACAATGCGGGTTCAAACTCCCCCCTAATAAATCATCTAAAGTCATGCTGATATGGTGTAAAGTTAAAGTCGCATAGAGGTTGTCATGCTTTTCAATCAAAGCGATACTGCGCCAGTCGCTCAAATGCTCTATAATGATTTTGAGTTTAGGGAATGAAAGGGCAAAAGTTTCTAAAACGCTATGGCATAAAAATTCTTTATCCAAACAAAACCCAGCTTGTTCTGCATGGATGCATAAAATAAAGCCTAATTTTTGGGCGTTTTCTAAAACCTCTAAAGTCTTTTCACCCAACAAATCCGAAGTGCCGTTTTGCGCGTTTGTGGTCATGCCTTTGGGGTAGAGTTTTAAAAATTTAATGCCTTTTTCGTGAGCGCGTTGCAGTTCTTCTAAAGTCAAGTCGTCATTAAAATACAAACTCATTAAAGGCTTGAAGTTTGAAGAATGGTTTAAAATTTCTTCTTCATATTCAAGGGTGGTTGGAGTGTCAATCAAGGGCTTACTGAGATTAGGCATGATCACCGCAGCGCTAAAAGGCTCGCTAGAATATCTTAATACCGCTTTTAAAAGCGCGTTTTCTCGCACATGCAAATGGGCGTCTATGGGGTCAAAAAGCGTGATTTCCATGCTGTCTCCTTAATTGCCTCCTAAGTAATAACGCACTCTAATACGAATGAGGGTTTTAGTTTTGGGGCGTGGGTAATCCTTATAAGCGATCTGAATGGTCTTTAAGGTGTTGTCATCAAGCATTTTGTATTCAGAGCCAATGATGATTTTAAGATCGGTAATATCGCCATTAGGGTGCAAGTAAAACTCTACCGCATTCGTCCCGTCTTGCCCTAAATAAGCCGCTACTTGAGGGTATTCTAAATATTTTTGCGTGATGCGCCCAATATCCCTTAAATTATTCCTGATGAAATCTTTTTCGGCTGTGCCTAAATCCCCAAATTCTTCGCCATACAATTCATCAATATCCCTTCTGGTTTGGTTATCCAAGCCTTTATTATTTTCTTTTCTGGGTGGTGCAACTTCTTTAGGCAAGAAAGAAAGCTGGTTAGGGTCAAATTCTTTTTTGACAGGTTTTTTCTCTTCTATTTTTTTCTGCTCTACTTTTTGTTCTACTTTCTGCTCTACGATTTTTTTCTCTTCTTTTTTCTCCTCTACTATTTTTTTCTCTTCCACTTTTTCCACTTTTTTAAGAGCCTTATGTTTGTGGTTGGGCTTTTTGGGTTCTGGTTTGGGCTTTGGTTTAGGCTCAGGCTTTGGCTTTTCTATAGGTTTTGGTGGGGTTGGCGGAGTTGGGGGTGTGGGTGGGGTGGGGGGTGTTGGGGGTTTTTGAGGGCCAGCCAGCGTGGGTTTAGGAGCGCCCGGGTTGTTTTTACTGGGATCTTGCGAATGGCCTCTTTTTAAAACCAATAAATTTTCAGGATTTAATTTAACGAGCTTGGGTTTTGAAGGAAAAAAATCTTCTCTGTGTTCAAATAAAAAATAAATCAACCAGTGCAACAATACAGACAGAATGAGAGAAAAGAAAAAATTCCTATTAGAATGATCCACAGGATCAAAATTTTTCCCTAATTTAGCAGGTTGTAGTTTAGAATTTTCCGGCATATAAATTTCCTAATTTTGAATTCTTTATATTATTTTCAGCTTCTTTAATCAGTTCTTCTTTAGATGTTTTTGGGCTTATTTTGTCTAAAAGCAGGCCGTATTTATCGCTTAGTAAGACCAAGTAACGCTCCTTATTAGTTTCTATGGAAATGATTTTATGGTTCGCACCAACACGACCCAAAACACTAACTTCTAACTTAAAATCTTTTGCAGAAAAAGACCTTTGTGTGGGAACAATTTTTTTTTTGATTATATACAATATTAAGAGTAAGGCAGCAATAACCGCTAGCGCCTTGTAAGCATGGCTTAAATCCAGTGGGGGTTTTAACTCTAGAGCGTTTGAGGGGTTTTTGGCTCGCTCTTTTTCATCTTGGCTTGCGAGATTGGCATGCTGAGATTTTTCTTTCAGGTTAGGCGGTGGGGCTAAATGAAAACCTTTAGGCAAAAAAAGAAAGCGGAGCTGTTTTTTATCCTTGCTGTTTGAAGCTTGGATTTCTAATTCCGCTTTAGCTTTTTTAGACAAGAGGTAGATGTCATTTTGATAGGAAAACATTTCTAAGGCATTCAAAGAGGCTTCTTTAAAATCCATCATTTTTTTAGAATCTAGTTTAGCGTTTTTTAAAACGATCACCTTTTGCCCTTCAACTTCCATGATTTTAGGCGTTTTGTTAAAAGGCGTTTCAAAAGTGAGCGTGGTTTGCACGGCTTTTATAGGTGGTGTTGTTAGAGCGTTTGAATCAGGTTGGATTTCTTTTAATGCATTTTGCCAATGAACCAATTTAATGGGGGCGTCATCATTTAAAGGTATTTTTTCTTCAGCCAGTAACATCAAAGTAGCGCTCAGTAACAAGAACAACAATCTCATGAATTTTTAGCGAGATAATACACAATGGCGTTAGAATCAAGGATTTCATTCAAACGAATGGCTAAATTCCTTTCAAAAACCATCACCTCACCCTTACCAATAACCCGCCCGTTCACAAAAGTATCCACGCTCTCTCCGGCGGGTTTTTGCAAATCAATCACAGAGCCTTTTTCAAAACGCAAAATTTGCAATAAAGGGATTTGTGTAGAGCCAAGTTCCGCGCTAAAAACAATCTCCATGTCTAAAAGATTTTTATAATCGCAAATGAGTTCTTCTAAATAAGTGGAAAGCTCTAATTCTCTTTCTTTATTCGCTTTCTCTTTTTCTTTTTCGGCTATTTTCAACTTATTAGCTTCTGTTTCTGGCATTAAACTCTACTCTTTCAAGAATGATTTGACTTTGATTATGAAATCTTAATTTTACTATAAATTTTATAACAAATAAAGCCACTACGCTTTAAAGCTAGCCTTAGAAACGCAAAATTCCTTTAAAAAACACGCGCCGCATAAGGGGTTTTTAGCCTTGCAGGTGTAGCGGCCAAACAAGATTAAAGCATGGTGGAGTTTGGACAGGTTGTCTTTAAAAAGATCGCTGAGTTCTTCTTCGGTTTTAATGGGCGTGTTAGCGTTGCTTAAACCTAATCGGTGTGTCGTGCGGAACACATGGGTATCTACCGCTATATAATTTGCATCAAAACACACTGAAAGCACCACATTAGCGGTTTTTTGCCCCACGCCCTCTAGGCTCATCAATTCTTTTTGCGTAGAGGGGATAACGCCCTTAAAATCCCTAACCACTTTTTGCGCCATACTGATTAAATGCTTGCTTTTATTATTAAAATAAGAAACGGATTTGATGATCTCTTTAACTTCTTCTAAAGAAGCGAGCGCTAAATCATTCACGCTCGGGTATTTTTCAAATAACTTGGGCGTTATTTGATTCACTCTAGCGTCCGTGCATTGAGCGCTTAAAATGGTAGCCACTAACAATTCATAGGGGTTTTTATGGCACAATTCGGTGGTTTGGTTGGGGTAATGTTTTAAGAGCAACTCTTTGATTTGTTGGGCTTTTTGGTGAGTTTTAGCGCGTTTTAAACCCATTTTCACACGCTTTCTTTGATGACAAGGTATTGCGCTTCATGGGATCTTAAAGCCACTTGAATGCGGTTGATTTTAACCGAAAGCGTGGCCTTTTTCATGGAATAATGCAAAAGGGTGCATTGAACCCCTTCATGGATACCAAAAGAGAGGAAGCGTTTTTTAAGGGCTTCATCGCAGTTAGCGATTTCTACGATTTCATAAACTTTGTCTTTAATGGCTTCATTGAGCGTCATTTTACTTCCTTTTTGAATCAATGTTTTTTTTGACTTCATCTACGATGATGTCAATGGGTGTGAAAATACGGCGCAAGATTTTAAAAGGCGCTTGGATAATATCTGATGCTAAAGTTACTTGAGTTTTAGGCTTATCTAGCGTGCCTTTGACATTCACGTTAGTGGTGATTTTGCCTCCTTTTCCTAAGACAAGATAGCCCACAATAGGGATTTTATTTAAAACATTACTCAAAGCCTTGATAGTGGAAACTTCTAAATTCAAATCCAATTTGTTTTTGTCTAATTCAATGATCCCATTGCCAGCAATATCAAGCGTTTTACCGATAAGATCAATTTTTTCTAACCCTAAATATTCTTTAGTAATCCCAAAAACAACAGACCCTTTTTTGATTTGATAGCCATTAGCCCCTAGATGAGGATTCCTAAAGACAATGAGAGAGGGAATGGTGTTGATGAGATTAATCATATTTTGCATGAGGGCGAAATTCTTTAAGCTTGTGTTTTGGAATTTCAATTCGCCATTGAAAACCTGATCTTCAAGAGCTCCAATAAGCGTGAATAAGCCCCCTTCTACGAAATCTTTTTGGAGGATGGTATTGATATAATCCCCGCTGAAATTATGGGCCTTAAGATACAAAGCCCCATGCACTAAATCCGCCATGATCATGGCGTTTTTATAGTTGCCATCAATTTTCACTCTGTCATCTTGAGCGACAATATCAAGATTTTCTAAAGGAAAAGGCATTTTTTTATAGATCAACACGACATCTTTAGCATGAATGCGTGTAGAAATAGGGATAATTTTGTGGGCTTTTTCATAGCGTTGTTTGGCGCTAATGAAAATATCTTCATCTTGGATTTCTTTAGAGCTAGGCTTTTCTTTTCGTTCTTTGGAGAATAATCCCGCAATCGCTGGCATCTTACTATCTAAAAAATCATCAATACTCAAATCAATGTTATTAAGGGTAATATCCTTTTGATCCCCCTTAACTTTTATGGATATGCTTTTGCTTGGAGTATAGACAGAAATTTCATCTTTATTAATAGATCCAAATAAAGAGAGGGAATTAAACTGCTTGCCGTTGCTATGATAGATGGGTAAAGTGATTTTCAAATCTTTAGCGAAAAAATCAATATTGATAAAATCGCTCGTAGAAACTTCTAAAGAGCCATCTTCTAAGGCGAAATATTTCATAATAGGGGAATAGGGCTTGATTTTTTTCAAATCTTTGATTCTAAAAACATAGGCGTTATCTTTAAATTCACCCTCTAATAAAAGTTGCGGCACGCTCCATTGCATGTGGTTGGGGTTAGAAAAATCAAAATTCAAAGAAAGGTTTTTAAGAGTGTCTCCTGTAGCGTAGAAAACATCTTTGGTGAATTTGTCTTCACTTTGGGCTTTAATGGTGTCTATGATTTTTCTTCTAAACACCTCTGAGTTTTCACCCTCTTGAATGATAGAATGCAAGCTTTTTAAATCCAAAGAAAATTTAGTGGGCTGTGGGTTATTTTGGTCGTTATTCAAGCCATAAGAACGCATGTTGACACTATTGTTAGTGTTGAATCGTATTTTATGGACTAAAGAATCCAAAGAAAGGGTTTTTTTATTCAAATCTAAAGCGATTTTAGCGTCTAAATCCAGCATGTTTTCATAGCGGGTGTGGGTAGTTTCTATGTAAATGTATTGGTATTCTTGGGTAATATCTAAGCTTATATTAGCGTTTTGCGTATAAAGGGGGATATTATAGAGCGAGAGAGTGCCTTCTTGCAAATTAACGCTACCTTGAACGCTAAATAAGGGGGCGGTGTTTTTCAAGAATTGTAAGGTGAGTTTCAAATCCGCGCTAGATGGCATGCTGATTTTATCCAAAGGTAAAACGACTTTATAAGCGCTCAATAAATCCTTAATGCTATCGCCATAATAATTAGGGGTCGTTTTTAAAAAAATCTCCAACTTGGGGGCTTCTAACAAATTGGAAAAAGTGGCGTAAGAGCCGGTTAATTCCATGGTTTCATAAGTGATTTTTTGGGGCTGTATGAGAAGCTGTTTGTTTTTGAAAACCAATTCGGTTTTATCCATTTTAATGGGCGATAAGCCATCATTAAAAACGACTGAAGGTTTAATCAAAGTGGCTTTAACTACAGAATTTTCCAAAAGCGATGGGACAAACTCGCTGGGAGTGAAATTAGCTTTGATTAAAGCGTTATCAATCTTAAAGCTAGCAAATTGGATCTTGTCAAAAATCCATGTTTTTAAATTTTTTTGCGATTGGCGTTGGAAAAGAGGCTTTAAAAACGCTAGGCTTTTCATTGGAGAAGTGTTAATTTTTAATTCTATGGTTTTTAAATCGGTTAGCCCTTGCAAATAAATTGCAGCACTGGGTTCGATTAAAGGCTTGACAATCAAATTGAACGCCATTTTTCTAGCTTTAGGTGAATAGTGGGCGTTGCCATCCACTTGGACTTTAATGTCTTTAAAAAGCAGATTGATGATTTTAAGCTTGATATTTTTATCGTCTTCTAGGGAAAATTCCCCTTTGACTCCTGGAAATTCCAACTCGTATTTATTCCCATCAAAAAAGATATTGGCTTTGTTTTTATCGTCTAAAATGATTTCTTTGACTTTAAGTTTTTCAAAATAAGACACCGCCCAGATGCCATAACGGATATTTTTAATCAGATCAGAAACTTCTAAACGCTTTTTAGTGGGTTTTTGATGGAAGAAAGAAGAGAGATCAATGCGTTCAACTTCTAAAGAAAGCTTGTTGTTAAGTTTTAAGTATAATTCAGAAATGCCAAGCTTCCCGATTTTTAAATTTTGTATGTGAATGCCGTTTGAAAGGGTTTTGTGAATGACAACTAAAAGAGTGAATACTGCCACAAACAAGATAATGACATTAAATACTTTCTTGGATACATGTTTTCTTTTATTCATTAGTATTCTTTTTTATCTAAGTATACCAATTTATCCTAACAAAGTGGTGGTTGTCCCGCAAGGTTCGCTCAAAAAAGTGTTTTTTTCTTTAAAAGAGCAAGGCGTGGATATGAACGCTTTGGATTTGCTTTTTTTACGCTTAATTGGCATGCCTAAAAAAGGTTATATTGATATGGGCGATGGGGCTTTAAGAAAGGGGGATTTTTTAGTCCGTTTGATTAAAGCGAAAGCGGCGCAAAAAAGCGCGACTCTAATCCCTGGAGAAACCCGCTATTTTTTCACGCAAATTTTGAGCGAGACTTACCAACTAGAAACAAGCGATCTCAATCAGGCTTATGAAAGCATCGCTCCACGATTGAATGGCGCTGTGATAGAAGATGGGGTGATATGGCCAGACACTTATCATTTGCCTTTAGGGGAGGACGCTTTTAAAATCATGCAAACTTTGATCAGTCAATCTCTCAAAAAACACGAAGCTTTAAGCAAACAATGGCTTGGATACTACCATAAAGAAGAGTGGTTTGAAAAAATCATTCTCGCTTCCATTGTGCAAAAAGAAGCCGCTAATGTTGAAGAAATGCCCTTGATTGCGAGCGTGATTTTTAACCGCTTGAAAAAAGGCATGCCTTTGCAAATGGATGGGGCTTTGAATTATCAGGAATTTTCACACGCTAAAGTAACCAAAGCACGCATTAAAACCGATAACACCCCCTATAACACCTATAAATTTAAGGGCTTGCCTAAAAATCCTGTAGGGAGCGTGAGCCTAGAAGCAATCAAAGCCGTGGTTTTCCCTAAAAAAACAGATTTCTTGTATTTTGTGAAAATGCCGGATAAAAAACATGCTTTCAGCGCGACTTATAAGGAGCATTTAAAAAACATTAATCTTTCTAATAATCATTTTTAAAATTAAGGTAAATGGGGCGTTTTTTCTTTTAAATTGAGTAAAAAGTGTTTAGTATTTTCTCATTTTAATTTTAAGTTCCTACTATTAAAGCATTTTAGATTTTATTAAAAAAGGCTTGCTACAATTTTAGGCAAATTTTGATTGCTAGGGCTTTAAAATACAGCTTTTAGCACAAAGGAGAATGAATGGCTAAAATGAGCGCTCCAGATGGGGTTGCCGTTTGGGTGAATGAAGACAGGTGTAAGGGTTGTGATATTTGCGTATCGGTATGCCCTGCTGGGGTTCTTGGCATGGGGATTGAAAAAGAAAGGGTGCTTGGAAAAGTGGCCAAAGTAGCCTACCCAGAGAGCTGTATCGGTTGCGTGCAATGCGAGTTGCACTGCCCGGATTTTGCGATTTATGTGGCTGACAGGAAGGATTTCAAATTCGCTAAAGTTTCTAAAGAAGCCCAAGAAAGAAGCGAAAAGGTTAAGGCCAATAAATACATGCTCTTAGAAGAGACTATTTTAGAAGGGAGAGGCAAGTAATGCGTGAGATTATTTCTGATGGGAATGAATTAGTCGCTAAAGCGGCGATTGAAGTGGGGTGTCGGTTTTTTGGGGGCTATCCTATCACGCCAAGTTCGGATATTATGCATGCGATGAGCGTGGCTTTACCCAAATGCGGCGGCCATTTTATCCAAATGGAAGATGAAATCAGCGGGATTAGCGTGTCTTTAGGAGCGAGCATGAGCGGGACGAAGTCTATGACAGCAAGCTCTGGGCCTGGTATTTCATTGAAAGTGGAGCAAATCGGTTATTCTTTCATGGCAGAAATCCCTTTAGTGATCGCTGATGTGATGCGTTCAGGCCCATCAACCGGAATGCCCACTCGTGTGGCTCAAGGCGATGTGAATTTTTTAAGACACCCCATACATGGGGATTTTAAAGCCGTTGCGCTCGCTCCTGCTAGTTTGGAAGAAGCTTACACAGAGACCGTTCGCGCGTTCAATTTGGCTGAAATGCTCATGACTCCTGTATTCTTGCTCATGGATGAAACCGTGGGGCATATGTATGGCAAGGTGCAAATCCCGGATTTAGAAGAAGTGCAAAAGATGACCATTAATCGTAAGGAATTTGTGGGCGATAAAAAAGACTACAAACCTTATGGGGTCGCGCAAGATGAGCCGGCTGTCTTAAACCCTTTCTTTAAAGGCTATCGCTACCATGTTTCAGGCTTGCACCATGGGCCTATTGGCTTTCCTACTGAAGACGCTAAAATCGGGGGGGATTTGATTGACAGATTATTTAATAAGATTGAATCCAAACAAGACATTATCAATGAAAATGAGGAAATGGATTTAGAGGGTGCTGAAATTATTATCATCGCTTATGGTTCGGTTTCTCTAGCGGTTAAAGAAGCCTTGAAAGATTACAACAAAGAGAGCAAGCAAAAAGTCGGCTTTTTCAGGCCTAAAACCTTATGGCCAAGCCCGGCTAAACGCTTGAAAGAAATAGGGGACAAATACGAAAAAATCCTTGTGATTGAATTGAATAAAGGGCAGTATTTAGAAGAAATTGAAAGGGCTATGCAAAGAAAGGTGCATTTCTTTGGGCAAGCCAATGGGCGCACGATTTCGCCCAAACAAATCATCGCAAAGTTGAAGGAGCTTTAAAATGGCGTTTAATTATGATGAATATTTGCGTGTGGATAAAATACCCACTTTGTGGTGTTGGGGCTGTGGCGATGGCGTGATTTTAAAATCCATTATCCGCACGATTGACGCTTTAGGTTGGAAAATGGATGATGTGTGTTTGGTGAGCGGGATTGGTTGCAGCGGGCGTATGAGTTCATATGTGAATTGCAACACCGTTCATACCACGCATGGCAGGGCCGTAGCGTATGCGACAGGGATTAAAATGGCTAACCCTAGTAAGCATGTGATCGTGGTTTCTGGTGATGGCGATGGCTTTGCTATTGGAGGCAATCACACCATGCATGCATGCAGAAGAAACATTGATTTGAATTTTATTTTAGTGAATAATTTCATTTATGGTTTGACCAACTCCCAAACTTCGCCCACCACGCCTAATGGCATGTGGACGGTTACGGCTCAATGGGGGAATATTGATAACCAATTTGACCCATGCGCTTTAACCACCGCTGCTGGGGCGAGCTTTGTGGCTAGAGAGAGCGTTTTAGACCCTCAGAAATTAGAAAAAGTGCTTAAAGAAGGTTTCTCGCACAAGGGTTTTAGCTTCTTTGATGTCCATAGTAATTGCCATATCAATTTAGGGCGTAAGAATAAAATGGGCGAAGCGTCTCAAATGCTAAAATGGATGGAAAGCCGATTGGTGAGCAAACGCCAATTTGAAGCCATGAGCCCTGAAGAAAGGGTGGATAAATTCCCTACAGGCGTTTTAAAGCATGACACGGACAGGAAGGAATATTGCGAAGCGTATCAAGAAATCATTGAAAAAGCACAAGGAAAACAATAATGGAAGCGCAATTACGATTTACGGGCGTTGGAGGGCAAGGCGTGCTGTTAGCGGGAGAGATTTTAGCTGAAGCTAAGATCGTGAGTGGGGGCTATGGCACTAAGACTTCCACCTACACTTCGCAAGTGCGTGGAGGGCCCACTAAAGTGGATATTTTGCTAGATAAAGATGAAATTATTTTCCCTTATGCTAAAGAGGGCGAGATTGATTTCATGCTTTCAGTCGCTCAAATCAGCTACAACCAGTTTAAAAGCGATATTAAACAAGGCGGTATCGTTGTCATTGATCCCAATTTGGTAACCCCTACTAAAGAAGATGAAGAAAAGTATCAAATTTATAAAATCCCTATCATTAGTATCGCTAAAGATGAAGTGGGTAACATTATCACGCAATCTGTGGTGGCGTTAGCCATTACCGTGGAGCTTACTAAATGCGTAGAAGAAAATATCGTGCTAGACACCATGCTTAAAAAAGTCCCTGCAAAAGTCGCTGAAACGAACAAAAAAGCCTTTGAAATTGGCAAAAAACATGCTTTAGAAGCTTTGAAAGTTAGGGCTTAATGGCTCTAAACTCTTGTTTTGAATTGATTTTCTTAATAAATTTTTGAGAACTTGATTGCGATGGGTTCAAGATAACTCAAGCTCTAAAAAGGGGCTTTGCTTTTTTACCACTTTCAGATTAAGGCGCTCGTAAACACCAAAGGCAAAAACACCAATGATTTTTGAAAAACAAGACTATCAGCAAGAGTGTATTAATAACATTGTTACGCTTTTAGATGGCTTTGATTTTAAGCGCCACGACGCCTTAAATCTAAAAGATTGTTTAAATCAATTTCATGCTGCATGCGAAATTCCTGTCAAAAATTTAAGCGGCAAGCTTAATGTTGATATTTTAATGGAGACAGGCACGGGCAAAACTTTCACTTATTTGAATTTGATTTTTGCACTCCATAAGGCTTATGGGCAAAATAAATTCATCATCTTTGTCCCACGAAAAGCCATTTTGGAGTCGGTTAAGCAAAATATCCGCCTTACGAAAGATTATTTTTATTTAGAATTTAAACGCCACCTGAAAACCTACACTTATGAAGGGGTTAAATCGCCAAGCAACATTATCAATCATTACATTAAAAACCAAGACGAACTGAGTGTTTTGCTCCTCACTAACAGCGCGATTGACAAGGGCGAAAAAAACATACTCAATAAAAACAGCGAAAACCTTTTTAACACCAAAAGCATTTTTGAAAATATCGCTGATTTAAAGCCTATTTCTATCATAGACGAGCCGCATTTGCTTAAAGGTGAGGCGTTTGGTAAGTATTTTAGTAAAATAGGCGCGCTTTATTTTCGCTTTGGGGCGACTTTTGCCAAAGAAAAAGAGCATGCTTTAAGCAATGTAGCCTTTTGTTTGGATTCAATCAGTGCGTTTAGAAATTACCTTGTCAAACAAATCCGCATCCATTCTGTCATGCAAGATGCGCAAAGCCCGTTTTTGCTCAATGCGGATTCAAAAAGCGCAAAAATTGCCTTTTACAAAGCGGGCATTCTTAAACAAATCACGCTTTCAAAAGGAGAGGATTTAGGCAAAATTAACGCTTCTTTTAACGGCGTTAGCTTGGTCAAAACCACCAAAGATAAGGCTTATTTGAGCGATGGCGCTACGCTTGAAAAGGCTTCTTATAAACTCACGCAAGATGAAATCAGCACCCTTTTAGAAAAAGCCATTGACTTGCATTTTGAAAAAGAGGCGTTTTTATTTGACCAAGACATCAAAGCGTTAAGCCTATTTTTTATCCCAAAAATTGAGGATTTTAGGCAAATTGATAACAAAGGCACGCCCTTTATTAAAACCGAATTTGAAAGGCTTTACAAACTCAAACGCGCTTCAATTCTAGCAAAGGAAAATTTATCGCCAAGCTATAGAGAATATTTGAAAAGAGATTTTGATGAGAGCGGTAATTTACGCGTCCATCAAGGCTATTTTAGCGGCGATAGCATAGCGCTCAATAAAGGCAAAAAAGAAAGCAACAAAGAAAATATTGAAGCCAATGACATTAAGATGATTTTAAGCGAAAAAGAAAAACTGCTTTCATTTCAAACGCCTTTGCGTTTTATTTTTAGCGTGTGGGCTTTGCAAGAGGGTTGGGATAATCCAAACATTTTTACCCTTATTAAACTGGCAAATTCCACTAGCGAAACAAGCCGCCATCAGCAAGTGGGGCGCGGGTTAAGAATCGCGCTTAATCAAGAGGGCAAGCGCGTTACGCATGGATTTTTAAAAGGCAATGACAACGCCTTTTATAAAATAAACCACCTTGACATGCTAGTGAGTGGCGAAGAAGTGGGCTTTATAGAGGATTTGCAAAAAGAGATTGAAGCGAGTAGCTTTATTGGTGGTGGCAGCGTGCTAGACAGAGAGATTTTAGCCAGGTTAGGGCTTAATGAAAGAAAGATCAATAAATTTTGCGATGCATTAGAAACATTAAACGCCGTAGAATTTGACGAAACCAACAACGCTTACAAAATCATTGCCCCTATTTGCGAGATAATGCAAAACAACGAAGAAAGGATAAAAAGCTTTTTAAGCGATGAAGAATATCACGCCGTTTTAAGCGCCTTTAAAATGGCTGAAGATCCAACCAACAAGCGCGATCAAATTATAAACGCCAATCAGCCTCCAGAAAAAGTCAAAATCCGCCAAAATTTAGCTAAGGAATTTAAAGAGTTATGGCAAACCATCAACGCGCAAAGCCAATTAAGCTATCAAAATATCCAAAAAACCAAGCTGATAGAATCTATCGCCAAAGCGTTTAATGAAAGCCATGTGATGTGTGAGGCAATCATCTTTGAAAGCAAAAGGTATGACCCACAAACCAATAAGATCATCACAGAGCAATCAAGCACCCTAAAAATCAAAAACTACGCTAACGCCTTACAAAAAGAAATAAGCACGCTTCTACTTGACTTTGCCAAAGATGAGTGCTTACCCTTAAAATTCACGCTTGAACTCTACAACGCTTTAAACAAAGAGCATTTTACAAACTCACCCAAAAAAGCCTTTAAATTGCTTAAAGGCATCATTAAAGATAAGTTGCATGAAAACTTGCTTTCTTGCGTGAGTTATGGATTTTGTCAAAACGCCTTTTCTAACACGGCTTTTGATAAAACCGATCCGCTCTATTTTGAAGATGGCTCGCCCAAAAATGAGATTGAAAAACACAAATTAGGCAAATACAAAAGCGCGCAAACTCCAAACCAAAACTATCTTTATGATACGATCATTTATGATTCTAAAATTGAAGAAGAAGTGAGTGAAGAGGGGGTGCAAACACTGGAAGGTAAAAGCATAGAAGTTTTTGCCAAGCTCCCTAAATTTAAAATCCCAACGCCTTATAAAAACTATGAGCCTGATTTTGCTTATTTGCTTAAAGATGAAAAGGGTGCAAAAATCTTTTTTGTTTGCGAAACCAAAGGTTATGAAAAAGAGAGCGACATCCCGCAAGATGAAAAGCGTAAAATTGACTACGCTAAGATCTTTTTTGAAACACTATCTCAAAATTTAAAGAACGCGAAAAAAGAAATACGAGTCGTTTTTGCCACACGCATTAACAAACAAGATTTATTAAACGCGCTTAAAAACGCATTAAAGGAAACGCCATGACAGATAAAGCCAAAAGAATGGGTATCAACATTATCCAAAGCCAGCAAGAAAAGAATCCCCTTTTTGACATGCTTTTAAAGAACTTCCCACAAACGGTAAAAGACGGACAAGTGAGCTTGAGCGCTATCAAAATGCTTTTAGGCTTCAATGAAAGCATGCATAATATAAGCGGCTATGAGCTCACTTGGACGGGAAAAGGGCTTGCTAACGCCCTTTATTCTGAACCTTGCCAAAAACAACTCAAATTACAAGAAAGCTTTACGCCCCAAACTTCAGCGAGCAAACACCCCAACAACGCTATTATCATAGGCGACAATCTTGATGCGCTCAAACTTTTAAAATCCGCTTACAGCGAAAAAATAAAGATGATTTACATTGATCCGCCCTACAACACTAAAAACGATGAATTTATTTATCCGGATAATTTCAGGAAAGATTATCAAAAGATTTTAAGGGAAGTGGGCTTAATGGAAACAGATGAAAACGGAAAGGAAATAGAAAGCGAGAGCTTGAAATTTTTTAAAAACAATCAAGGGAGCAAGACGCATAGCGGGTGGCTCTCTTTCATGCTGCCTCGCTTAAAATTAGCGCGCGATTTGCTTAAAGAAGACGGCGTGATTTTCATCAGTATTGACGATAACGAATGCGCGAATTTAAAAATCTTGTGCGATGAGATTTTTGGGGAGGATAATTTTGTGGCTGATTTCATTAGAAAAACTAAAAGCACGACTAATGACGCTAAAACGGGCGTCAATTACCAACATGAATTTTTACTCTGTTATGCGAAAAATAAAGAATTTGTCAATCTCTTGGGGGGAGAAAAGAATTTAGAGAATTACAAAAACACCGATAACGATCCTAATGGAGCGTGGACATCAGGTAATCCTACAAAACCAGGTTATGCTAAAATACAAAATTTTCCACTTACTAATCCATATACTAAAGCTATTGAATATCCGCCAGAAGGAAGGTCTTGGGTTTTTACAGAAAAAACAATACAAAATTTTATTAATGAGGGGCGTTTAGTATTTAAAAAAGAACATAAAGAAAACGAGCGCATTTTTATATATAAACACTATTTGAAAGATTTAAAAACCACAAAAAAGACTTTTGATAGTTTGATATTTAGCGATAATTACTATATGAACCAAGCAGCGACTAAAGAACTTTTAAATTTGGGAATGGGAGAATATTTTCCTTATCCAAAAGGCGTAGAATTTATGAAAAAAATCATTCTGCATTCAACCACGCCAAACGAGGGCGACATCATCTTAGACTTTTTCGCCGGGAGTGGGACAACCGCGCATGCGGTGATGGAATTAAACGCAGAAGATAAAGGCAATAGGGAATTTATTTTAGTTCAAATTGATGAAGAGATAAAAGAAGATGAAAGCGCTTATGATTTTTGTAAGAATGTTTTAAAAAGCCCAAAGCCTGTCATTAGCGATATTACGATAGAAAGGGTCAAAAGAGCCGCTCAAAAAATACTGGAGTCATCCAAAGAAAACGATTTGGATTTGGGCTTTAAAGTTTTTAGCTTGCAAGACAAAGCGCAAATCACAAACGACAAAGAAGAAATAACGCTTTTTAACCGATCGGATTTAACGCCCTTTGACAAAGCCCTAAATTTAGCCTTACAATGCGGTAAAGTTCTCAATGAAACGCTAGAAATCATCATCAAAGACAAACTCTACAAATGCGAAGACGCTTACTTTTGCATAGCGTGCGATAAAGAAGTGTTAGAGCGTTTAGCGAAAAGCAAAAACGAAATGGTGTTTTTAGACGGCTATGAAGAGATAGATTTAGAAGCCTTTCTCAACCTCAATGCTGGCTTTAAGGAGCGTTTAAGCGTGGTGTATTGACTGAAAAGAAAAGGGGTTAAAACCGCTTGAGTGGTCTTGGTTCTCATTTTTTATTTATTTTGTTTTTGAGTATAATCCTACGAAAATTTTAAGGAACGGCATGGAGTTTTTAGGACTGATTTTAAGTCTGGCCGCTATTTTGATAGCGTTTAAAAAGCCTGAAAAAGAAAATTGGGCGTTTGGGATTTTGATTGTGGTGTGGTTGGTGGAGCTTATTATTTTTATAGCCCACAGCTCTAGCGTTTTGCCTAACATGAATCTATAAGGGGGATGCATGAATAAAGAAACCCGATTTTATAATCTTTTTTCTTTGGCGATTTTAGGGATTTTAATCTTTCCTGTGGGTTTGGCGAATTTTTATTTTGGCTATGTTTTGAAAGATTCGCCTTGTATTTTTTGCTGGGCGCAACGCATCAACATGATTTTAATAGGGGCTGTGGCGCTTTTGGTGGTGCGTTTTGGGTTTAAGCCTAAATACATTGCCTTACTATTGCTCATGGCTAGTAGCGGGTTATATGAGAGCTTTTATCATACGGGTAGTCATGCTTTAGAAGATGTGGGGCAGGGCTTTGCACTCGCTATTTTGGGCTTGCACACGCAGTTTTGGGCGCTTTTTGTCTTTTTTAGCGTGGTGGTGCTGTTAGCGCTTTTACTCTTTTTTGCCCCTAATACCCAACCTTTTAAAGATCGTTTATTAAACGCACTCCAAAAAAGCGTGTTTTGTGTTTTCTTTATTGTGGTGGGTTCTAATGCAATTCAAGCGTTTGTTTCTACAGGGCCTTTCCCTTACATAGGGCAAAGCGATCCGGTGCGCTTTTCTTGGAATTTGAAAGAAGCTGTCTGGTCTATGGAGAATTGGGATCATTTGAAATTCCCACGAAGCGTTTTGGGCAGAAGAGATGTGGGCGAGCCTTTGAAATTGAGCGCTTTACCTAAAGACAATGATTACAACCATTCGCCTTTAGAAATTACTAAAACTCTAAAGATTGAAAAAAAAGAAGAGCTTTTTTTGAAATTGAATGGCGCGATTACGGATTTGAATTTCAATGAAGACAATACGATGCTTATCACAGAAAACCAAGGCCTTTATCTTGCGGGTAACGATTTGAAAACCATTCATAGCCACATGGTGTTGGATAGTTATTATAGCGCGACGGTGGGGTCGTTTGTAGGGGCGGATTTCAATGAAGATGAAAACATTGTGATCATGGGCAATAATAAAACGAGCGTAGAAATCACTCCTAACAAAAACGCTAACGCACTTAAAAATTACCCTTATTTTTTAGAAGGGGCTAACTCTTTTGATGAAGTGGAACGCAGCCGCTTAAAAACTTCTAGGGCGAAAAATTATTACATTAGCGCTGCAAGAAGAGGGGCTAAATTGACTTATTTGATCAGCGCTCCTAACAAACGCTATAAGGATTTGATCATCATCTCCATGCTCAATAGCGATAAACAAGTGCATGCGGAGTTTCTTCTTGAATTAGGCCATGCCAAACTTAAAGAAAAAAGAGAATTGGGCGAATTAGTTATTAGCGCGTTAGCTTTAAAAGACAATAAACTTTATGCATTCAGTAAGGAATTTAACACGCTTTTAGTCATAGACCCCACAAAAGAAGAGATCCTTGAAGTTTATGGCTTGCCTAAAGAGATTAAAAATATCAGCGCTGGGGGGTTTAGAAATAATGAGCTTGTCCTTGTGAGCTATGAGGATAATAAAAATATTCTCTATACCCTTGATTTTTAAACTCTTTTAAAGCTACTTTTTTCTAATATACTGACGCATTAGAAGATGGTCGCTATTTTTATAAATAGAGGAAAGTCCGGGCTACATTAGACAAAATTCCATCTAACGGATGGCTAGCGCGAGCTAAGGGAAAGTGCCACAGAAAGCAAACCGCCTTTTTAAGGTAAGGGTGAAAGGGTGGGGTAAGAGCCCACCAAAGCTAAAGCAATTTAGCTTGTTTGGCAAACCCAATTTGTAGCAAGAAGCGCATGGTAAGTCTAAATTGATACACGCTTCGCTTGAGGAATATTGCAAAATATTTCCCAGATAAATGGCCATCCATTGACAGAACCCGGCTTATTCTAATGCTTAACTGCGTGTTGATTTTTTAAACAAAGTTTTAATCATTTTATTTTTTTATTTTTTTCCCTAATTATTGTTTAAAATTTTAAAGATTTGTGTTACACTCTGTAAAATCAAAATCAAAGGGGATAGCGTGTTAGAAAAATCTTTCTTAAAAAGCAAGCAATTAGTTTTGTGCGGACTGGGTGTTTTGATGTTGCAAGCTTGCACTTGCCCAAACACTTCACAAAGAAATTCTTTCTTGCAAGATGTGCCTTATTGGATGTTGCAAAATCGCAGCCAGTATCTCACGCAAGGGGTGGATAGCTCGCACATTGTAGATGGTAAGACAACTGAAGAGATAGAAAAAATCGCTACCAAAAGAGCGACAATAAGAGTGGCGCAAAATATTGTGCACAAACTCAAAGAGGCTTACCTTTCCAAATCCAACCGCATCAAGCAAAAGATCACTAATGAAATGTTTATCCAAATGACAAAGCCCATTTTTGACAGCTTGATGAATGTGGATCGTTTAGGGATTTATATCAATCCTAACAATGAGGAAGTGTTTGCGTTAGTGCGCGCGCGTTCTTTTGATAAGGACGCTTTAAGCGAAGGGTTGCATAAAATGTCTTTAGACAATCAAGCGGTGAGCATCCTTGTGGCTAAAGTGGAAGAAATCTTTAAAGATTCTATCAATTACGGAGACATTAAAGTCCCTATAGCCATGTAGGCTTAAAATAATAGGCGTTCTTCGCTATCGCCTGTTTTTTTGGGGGTGGGCGTGATGGAATTGGGGGTTGAATAGTAGGGGATTTTATCCACGATTTCTTTACGCAAGCCTTTGGGGACATCAAACTTTCTTTTTAAAGAAGGTTCAATCGCTAAAATGTTACGCATGAAATGCGAATACACAGGCGCACTCACAATACTCCCCCCTGTCGCTCCTTTACTAATAGGTGTGTTATCATCTCTCCCAAACCAGATCACGCTTTGTAAGGTGGGGGTAAAGCCAATAAACCAAGCATCAACATTGTTATTAGAAGTCCCGGTTTTGCCAGCGATTTCTAAACCTTTAATGCGCGCTGAACGCCCCGTGCCATTTTCTACCGCATTCATCAGCACTGAAAGGGTTAAAAAAGCTTGCTCTTTGGAGGTGATTTTTCTGGTTTCAATGGGCGTGAAAGTTTTGACATCGTTTTGTTGATCGGTGATGCTTTCAATCAACATGGGCTTAAGCATGGTGCCATAATTAGAAAAGAGGGAATACTTTTCAGCCGCATCAATGGGTGAGATAGCAAAGCTCCCTAACACAATAGACAAGTCTTTAGGGAGGTTTTTAAACCCCATATCGCTTAAAGATTGATAAATTTTTTCAAAGCCAAGCTGATCGCTTAAATTGATCGTGGCTAGATTTAACGAATGGCTCAAAGCTTCTTGCAAGGTTACAAGCCCTAAAAATTTGCGAGTATAATTGCTAGGATGCCATGCGTGGTTTTGTTCGCTGTTTTTACTGTAATTGCCATTTTCAAAGTTTCGCGCGGTATCAGGGATTTTAGAAGTCGTGGAATAGCCATTATCAAAAGCGATTTGATACACAAAAGGCTTGATCGCGCTCCCAAATTGCCGTTTGGCTTGCGTGGCGCGATTGAAAGCGCTTTTTTTATAATCAATCCCCCCCACTAAAGCTAAAATCTTACCGGTGCTTGTGTCTGTAACTATCATGCTAGCGTTTAAGTTGTCTTCATTTTCATTAGATGCGTTAGTTTTTGGCTTTTCTTTAGCGATTTTTTCTAAGATTTTTTGATGCCCAAAACGCAAGGACTCTAACGCTAAGCGTTGGTAATCCAAATCTATCGTGAGTTTTATGGTATAGCCTTGAGTTTTTAACCCGTCTAATTGATCCAATTGTTTCAACACTTCATCCACGACATAGGGAGCGATGTTTTGCGTGGAAGTTTGGTTATAAACAATTGGCACTTCATTGAGAGCGCCTTTGAGCTCGTTAGAAGAAATCCAGCCTAAAGAATACAACCGCCTTAAAATATCATTAGCCCTAGAGAGTGAAAATTCTAAATTTTTGGTAGGATCATAAAAACTCGGAGCCCTAGGCAAGGCGACTAACATGGTGATTTCTTTAAGCGTGAGTTTGTCAAGGGGTTTTTTAAAATACCCTAAACTTGCGGTTTTCACGCCATAATACCCATGTCCAAAAAAAGTTTGGTTCAAATAACGCTCTAAAATTTCTTCTTTGCTTAAGACTTTTTCAATGCGTAAAGAAATGATAGCTTCTTTGAGTTTTCTGGTTAATGTTTTTTCTCGTGTGAGCACCATGTTTTTAACGAGTTGTTGGGTTAGGGTGCTACCTCCTTCAGTGTAACGACCGCTTTTAGCGTTTTTAATCATAGCGCGCATGATAGCGTCTAAATTGATCCCCCCATGTTCAAAAAAGAGGGTGTCTTCTACCGCTAAAAGGCTTTCAATAAATCGTGGGGGGATTTCTTCAAAACGCGCATAAAAACGAAATTCCTTATCATAGATATTAGCGATCAAACGCCCTTTTCGGTCTAAAATCTGTGAAGCGACTCCTGGGCGATAATCTTTAATTTTAGCAATATCTTTATCCGTAGTTACCCAAACTTGAGCGATAAGAATGGCTAATAACCCCATGACAATCAAAAATAAAACGATAAAACCATAAAAAATCTTTTTTAGCATTTAATCACTCTTAAAAGAAGATTGTATTTTAGAATAATTTAAAAGGGTGTTCGCAAGATCTTTAGTGTCTTCTAGGCTGTTTTTGAGGGATAAAGAAACTCGTAAAAGGGGTTTAGAAACCGTGGGGGGGCGGATAGCTCCCACTAAAAACCCTTTTTCTTTCAAAAAATGATGAGCGTTTAAAAGATCGGGATTGTTTTCAAATTCTAGAGTAAAAAATCCTGCGAGCGTTCTAATACCTAAGGTTTCAAAAATAATCTGTTGGTGTTTGCTAAGCTCCTTTTTTAATTCTTGTTTTTGCGCGATAAAGTATTCTAAATGGGCTAAAGTCAAAGCGGTGTCTAACAGGCTTAAAGCGGTGGTGTAAATCACGCTTTTGGCGCGATTGGTTAAAAACTCTACCACTTGTAAGGGGGCTAAAATACACGCCCCATAGCTTGCAAGCGCTTTAGAGAAAGTGCTGAGTTTGATAATGTTTTTTCTTTCTTTGATGCGATGATATTCTAAAAAGCCTAGTAAATTTTCGCCGATAGTCCCAAAACTATGGGCTTCATCTACGATTAAAAAAGCGTTAGGGATTTCTTGAATGATTTCATAAAAATCATAAGGGGCGATGCTCGCATCCATAGAATAAACCCCCTCAATGGCTATGAATTTGAGTTTGTTTTTAGGGGCGTTAAAGAGTTTTTGTTTCAAATCTTTAGCGTCATTGTGCGAGAAAAAAACCACCTGGCTAGGTTTGGCTTTGGCGCTAAAAATTCCGCTTGCATGGTAGCGTTCGTCCATAAACAAGAGAGCGTTTTTGACTAAAAGGGTGTTTATTAAAGCCAGATTGCCCAAAAAACCACTCCCCACTAAAAGAGCGCTTTCAAACCCTAGCAAAGCGGCTAATTGGTTTTCTAATTGTGCATGCAAAGGGTGGTAGCCATTCACGAGCATGGAGGCTTTGGGGGAATGGGAATTAAAGGATTGGAGCTTACAAAAAGCGTTTTCAAGCAAATCTTTTTTAACGCTCAAACCCAAATAATCATTAGAAGCGTAATCCCTTAGTAAAGGATCAAACAACTCTCTTTTGCGGTATCGTTTGGCATGGTATAAGGCTTCTAAAGATTTAGAAAACATGAAAACACTTTATGCACTTCAATCACTCGCCTTTTTGAATTTTTTCAATGATTTTATTGAGTTCGTCTTGTTTTTCATAAAACATTTTATCAATGTTTTCTTTAACATGTTTAGCGCTATCTTCCATTAAATGCACTTTATGCTCTAGGTATTTTGAATCAGTAATGTGGTCTTCTTGAACGGCTTTAACCAAATCGTTAGCTTCAGCATGCACGCTCGCATGGTGGCTTTCTAAAGCCCTATAGCCTGAAGTGTTGGAAAAATTCTCTTTACCCGCACCCTCATAATACCATTTGCCTAAGCGGCAACTCTTATGGCTGGTAATATCAAAGGAGTTAAGGCCAAAGACCATGCCATAAAGGTTGTTTTTAAAGACCACATGATCAAGTTTGGCTAGACCACAAAACACCCGGTTATTGATATTATAAATCGTGTATTTTGCGGCTTGCGCAACAATCATGTTGTTTTTTACGGTGGATTTCAATTCTTCCACATCGCCCTTAATAGAGCCTACAATGGAGTTAATATCGTGGGTATTGGTTTGAATATCATTCGCTTCTTGTTGCATGCTTTTAACGACAACAGCGATTTCTTTAGTGGCTTTTTGGGTTTTTTCAGCGAGTTTTCTCACTTCATCAGCCACCACCGCAAACCCTCTCCCATGCTCGCCCGCTCGTGCGGCCTCAATAGCGGCGTTTAGGGCTAAGAGATTGGTTTGCTCTGCAATATCATCAATCAAAGAAATGACTTGAGTGATTTCATTGCTCCGTTGGTTTAGGGAGTCCGCTAGCGAAGTGGCGTTTTGCATCTTGTCATAAAGCGATTCAATGTCTTGGCTTGTTTTATTAACAGTCCCTAACCCTTCAGTAGAATGCGCTTCGCCATTTTTAGCTGCATTTAAGAGCAAGCCCGTTTCTTGATGGAAGTATTGCATGCTTTCTTGCGCGTTCTCTAATCCCTCTTTTAAGCTCGAGCAAAAAGTCTTAAACAAATCGCTTTTATGGTATTCCCCCACACAACCTGTTTTTTTAGCCAATGAATAATACTGCACGCCATCAATATTTTGGCTCTTTAAAGAATAAGAAACCCCTTGCAAATCAACGCTCTCTGCATTTTCTTTAAAATGCATGCTTTGCTCTTCTAAATTATTCAAACTTGCAAGATTCCCGCTCTTAAAAACCACTTTATTGTTTTTAATACCTACAAAACCTTCATGCAAGCACAAATTCAAAAGGCTTTGGTAGAGATTGACTTCTTTTTTTAACTCCGCAATCTCAGAATCTTTTTGATTGATTTGGAGTTGCAATTGCTTATTCCCAAACATGGTGGTATCCCTTATTTAAATTTGATTCTTTTGAGATTATACCTAAAAATAACCAAACATTTTTTGAAATAGCGTTTAAAATCAAGGAAGCGCTCAATCGCTTATGAGTATTGTTGCTTCAAAAACAATTCATAAAATAATCCCTGTTTTTTCATAAGGGTTTCAAAGTTGCCTTGTTCTATCAGTCTGCCTTGATCTAACACAATAATTTCATCAGTTTGTTTGACGCTACTCATGAGGTGCGTAATAATTAAAACCATCTTAGATTGCGAATTTTTAAAAATAAAATCTAAAAACTCTTTTTCCATAATGGGATCGATTGCACTGCTTGGCTCATCTAAAACAAGACAATTACTTGGTTTTAAAAAGGCTCTTATGGTAGCTATGCGCTGCTTTTGACCTAAA
>NZ_CBPT010000004.1:0-85299 GCF_000476855.1 Helicobacter pylori SA221C | reverse complement strand
CGTTCTTTTGAATGGTTTTAAAAAAGATAGTGCGTTCTAATTTTAGGGTGTTATCAAAAGCGTTTTTAGGGTTAAAATCCAGCCTTAATAGCAAGATTTCAATGTTTTTAACTAGCGAACTTGTTTTGATTTTAGAAGGGTTGTTGTGGAATAAGTCATTCCTAGCTTTTCGTATCAAGCTGAAAGTCTTTAAAAAATGTTCCCAAGTGCCATAGGTTGGCAAAACATACTCGTTGTATGTTTTGTAATCTGCAAATAAGGGTTTAAAATCGCTCCAATACATTTTAATAATGGTTTCTAAATCGCCAAGAGTGAATAAATTTAAGATTTGAAAGCCATTGTATCCTTTTAAGCTTTCTAAATGGTGGGTGTTTTTTAAGCGCTCGATCTTATGGCTAAGCTTTTTAGATAAAAACCAATCGTCAATATCCTTGCTGCTGTGTTTTTGAGCCAAAATAACCGCCATTTTAGAACGCAAAGCCGTTTCAAAAAAATGTATCCATAAAAAAAGCATGTGGTGCGTTTTAGTCCGTTTGTTGTAAAAATGCATTAAAAAATCAAAAAGGTTATTGATTTCATTTTCTTTATTGGGGTATTTTTGTAACACGATACCCAATTCCTTACTAGCGCCTATGAGATAGTCATAGTGTAACACGCTAATAGATTTTTTTAATTGATCTAAACCCTTATTTTTGAAAGCAAGGGGGTTTTTTAGGGCTAGATGCTTTAAAATACGATTAAAAACTTCATTTTCAAGTTCCATTAAATTTCCTGTGCTATAATCTCTTCTAGTTTGGAGGTCTCATAGCGAGGATACGCTAGTCAAAAGGCACTCCAAACTTTTTAATATCAAACGACAATCCCCAAATCTTTCAAATGCTCTAAAACTTTTGATTCGCTCTCTTTGACTTCTTTGTCTAGTTCTAACAAGCCGTTAGAGTAAGTTTGAATGATTTCATTAAGGGCGCTAGCAAAAGCGTTGATGCGTTTTAAAATCTTGTTTTCTAGGGCGTTTTTTAGGCTCTTAAGCCATTTGTCTTTGATGATGAGATCCTTAATTTCATTGATTTCAAGGTTTTTATACTGGTGGAACGCTTTTAATTCCAGCTCCTCATGGGCTTTATTTTTCATTTTTAGCACCTTGTTTTTAGCTTCTAGCCATTCTAAAGCGGTTTTTAGGATTTGTTTATCTTCTAAATCGGTGGCGTTTTTTAGCTCTTTTTTCAAAACGCTTTCGTTGATTTTCAACTCATAAAAAAGCCCCTCTTCGTTAGAATGCTCTTCTATAAATTCATCTAAAAGGGCCTCTTTTTCATTGAGGGCGTTTTCTAATTCTTCTAATTCTTTTGTTTCTTTTTCAAAAAAGCGTTGTTTGATCAGGTTTTTAGGGATTAGATCGCTTTTATAGTGGGTTTTTTGAATGACAAAATCCGGCTCCTCTAAATAATTGACTTTTTTGTTTTTGTCTTTTAGGGGGGTTAATTTCCTTAATTCTTTAGCGCTTATAAAGCCATTGAATGAAAGAAGGAACCAATCGTCTTGCAAGACTTCGTTGTAGTAATCTTTAAAGAGCTGATACACGCCGTATTTGTCTAAAATTTCACCCTTTTCAAATTCTTTTAAAACTTTTGAGCAAACGCTCTCTATGAGGGTTTTTGGGTTAAAACCTGGCTCTAAATCATTAAAAGTTGTGGATAGTTCCAATCGGTCAAAAGCACTTAAAACAGAAGCGTGGAAGGTTTGGAATTCTGAGCTTTGGGTGATTAATTCTTTAATGTTTTCGCATTCTGTTTTTAAAGCGTAATAACCCTCTTTATCGCTCTTTTTAAACAGCGTGTTTTTAAGCTCTTTAAACACTTGAAAATAAGGGGCGTAGGCTTTTATTTCGTTTTTGGGCAAATAACTGGCCTTGTGGCTGTTGATTAAAGCGAACAAGTCTTTTTCTGATTCTTGCTTGGCGGCAATGTAGCGCGCGATATTCAAGTTGTAGTCGTTAGCGCTAATTTCTTCTAGGCTCACCATTTTGGAATAATAAGGGATTTCTTTGTAAGCGTTAAAAGCGTCTATCATTTTTTGGACATCTTGATCCCTTAAGCGGTTTTTATTGCCGTCTTTTTTAAAATCCTTGCTCGCATCGATCATAAAAACGCCCTTTCTGGCATGCGCGTTTTCTTTGTCTAAAACAATCACGCATGCAGGAATGGAAGTGCCATAAAAAAGGTTAGGGGCTAGGCCTATCACGCCTTTAATATAGCCTTTTAGTAAAAGATTTTTTCTAATCACTCCCTCAGCGTTCCCCCTAAATAGCACCCCATGAGGTAAAATCACTGCCCCTTTGCCTGTGTCTTTTAAGGATTTGATGATGTGGAGCAAAAAAGCAAAATCGCCATTTTTTTCAGGGGGCGTGCCGTCTTCAAAACGATTGAAGCTATCGTTAATGACTTGCTTGCTTTTAGGGTCTATGCTCAGCCCATCAGTCCAGTTTTTCAAGCTAAAGGGAGGGTTAGCCACGACATAATCAAAGGTTTTTAGCATGCCATTTTCAGTAGTAAAAAGGGGGTTAGAAAGGGTGCTAGAACCCCCTTTAGCAATATCAGCATCAGCGCTATTGTGTAAGATCATATTCATTTTACAAAGGGCTGTTGTGGAAATGTCTTTTTCTTGACCATAGATAGTTAAGCCTTTTTTGCCGGCCAAGCTAGAAGCTTTTAACAATAACGAACCGCTCCCGCAAGTGGGATCATAGATGCTTTTATCCTGTCTGGTGTTTTCATCAATGCCAAGCAAAAGGGACAATAAAAGCGAAACTTCGCTAGGGGTGTAAAACTGCCCTTTGGATTTACCGGATTCGCTGGCGAAATGGCGCATTAAATATTCGTAGGCATCACCCAATAAATCATCGTCTAAAGCCCCATGCGCACCCAAACTCAAATCCGCAAAGATTTTAACCAAATTAGAAAGGGTGTCCATCATCGCTTTACCCTCTCCAAGCTTAGTGTTATCGTTAAAATCCACGCTGTCAATCACGCCTTTTAAGTCGTTTTGCTCTGCGATCTTGGAGATGATTTTATTGAGCTTGTCGCCTATTTCCTTATCGCCCTCTAAAGCGAGGATGTCTTCATAAAAACACCCTTGTGGCACTTCTATTTCGCTAAAATTATTGTTTCTGGCTTTATCGCTGATGTATTTTAAAAAAAGCAGGTTCAAAACGTAGTTTTTATACTCGCTCGCATCCATTCCGCCCCTTAAACTATCCGCTCCAGCCCATAAAGAGCTATACAATTCGCTTTTTTTGATCGCCATTTTAACCGCCCTATGTTGTTTTTAGGATTATAATATAAAGCGGTAAAAAGCGTTCTTAAGGGGTTTATGATGAAAACAGAAAAAGAAGTTCAAAAACAAGTCATAGAAACTTTTAAAAGCATGGGCTATGCGTATTTAGGGGATTTAACAAAGAGCGATAATAAAAACATTAATAAAGAAAACTTGAAGGCATGGCTAGTTAAAAATCAAAAAATCAATGATGAAAGGTGGCATAAAATTGAGCATGAAATCCATAAAGCTTTAAAAAACGATTTATACGAAGCGAATCAAAAATTTTACGAGCTTTTGATTTATGGCGTGAAAACTAAAATAAGCCAGAATGAAAACACTCAAACGACTTACCTCATTGATTGGAAAGACATTTCTCAAAATGAATTTAGCGTGGCTGAAGAAGTGAGCGTTAAAGGGCCAAACACGAAACGGCCAGACATGGTGCTTTATGTTAATGGGATCGCTTTAGGGGTGCTAGAATTAAAAAAATCCAGCGTGAGCGTAGAAAGCGGTATTAGGCAAAATTTAGACAACCAGAAGAAAGAATTTATTAGAGATTTTTTTAAAACGATCCAATTGGTTATGGTGGGTAATGAAAGTCAAGGGCTAAAATATGGCGTCATAGAAACTAAAGAAAAATACTACCTTTCTTGGAAAGAAGAGGGCGTTTTAAAAAATTTGTTTGAGACGATTGAATGCTTTTTAAAAAAAGAAAGGTTTTTAGAATTTATCCATGATTTTTTGATTTTTGATAAGGGGCAAAAGAAATGCGCCAGGTTCCACCAATATTTTGCAATTAAAAAAACGCAAGAATTTATCAAAAGAAAAGAAGGGGGGATTATCTGGCACACGCAAGGCAGCGGTAAGAGCTTGACTATGGTGTGGCTTGCTCAATGGCTAAGAAGAAATACCACACAAGCAAGGATTTTAATCGTTACAGACAGGAGGGAATTAGACGCTCAAATTCAAGGCGTGTTTAGTGGGATAGGCGAGGATCTTTATCGTGCAGACAGCAAGAAGGATTTGTTGAGTGCGCTGTTTGAAAATAAGAAATCTTTGGTTAGCTCGCTTGTCCATAAATTTGATGACAACGACTTAGAAGACTTAAAAAAACAACCTGTTTTAAAGGAATGGGTTGTTTTAGTGGATGAATGCCACAGAACCCAAAGCGCTAAATTGCACAACGCCATGAAAAGCCTGCTCCCTAATGCGATTTTTATAGCCTTTAGCGGCACGCCTTTATTGAAACAAGATAAAAAGACAAGCCAGGAAGTGTTTGGGAATTATATCCATTGCTATAAATTTAATGAAGCCGTTAGCGATAAAGTGGTGCTAGATTTAAACTATGAAGCCAGAAGCGTGGATCAATATGTCAGTAGCCCTGAAAAGCTGGACGAATATTTTGAATTAAAAACCCAAGGCTTGAATGAGACGGCTAAAACAGAGCTTAAAAAGAAATGGGTTAATTTGCAAAAAGTTTTTTCCACTAAAGACAGATTAGCTCGTATTGTGCAAGATATTGTATTGGATATGGCAAAACTCCCAAGATTAAAGAATGGAAAGGGGAATGCCATGCTAGTGGCTGAAAGCGTGTATAACGCATGCCGGTATTTTGAACTCTTTTTAGAAACAGAATTAAAGGATAAGGTGGCTGTGATCACAAGCTATGAGCCAACCATCGCTGATCTTAAAGATTGCGGGAGCGATGAGAATGAAGAGAGTTACAAATACCGCACCTATTGCAAAATGCTGCAAAACTTTTTTGATGAAAAAGACGCGCAAAAAGCCCTTAATAAAAATAAAGAGTTTGAAGAAAAAGTTAAAGAGCGTTTTATTAAAGAGCCTTCTAGAATGAAGCTGTTGATCGTGGTGGATAAGCTATTGACCGGTTTTGATGCACCAAGCCTCACTTATTTATACATGGATAAGAAAATGCAAGATCATAAGCTTTTTCAAGCGGTGTGCAGGGTGAATAGGCTAGATAGCGAAGATAAGGATTTTGGCTGTATCATAGACTATAAAGATTTGTTTCATAGCTTAGAAAAAGCGCATAGCGATTACACCAATGAAGCGTTTCAAAACTATGAAAAAGAAGACATTCAAGGGCTTATCTCTGACAAATCCCAAAAGATTAAGAAAAAATTACAAGAAGCTAGAGAGCAATTAAACACGCTTTGTGAAAGCGTGAAAGAGCCAAAAGATGAAGAGGATTATATCGCTTATTTTTGTGGGGATAATGCAGAAGAAAGCGTTCAAAAAAGGCAATTATTTTATAAGCTTGTTGGCGCGTTTTTAAGAATGTTTGTGGAGTTGAATAATTTAGAAAAGCCCATCTATTCTAAAGAAGAAATGCAAACCATCAAACAAGAAGCGGAGTTTTATAGGAAGTTGCAAAAAACGATTGGCTTGAGTAGTGGGGATAGCGTGGATTTAAAAAGCTATAGCGAAGACATGCGCCGGATTTTAGACGCTTACATTAAAGCCACGGATAGCAAGACGCTAATTAGAATAGAAGATCAAGGGTTGTGCGAAGTTTTAACCCAAATGAATGTTAATGATTTTAATAAGGCGTTATCTCAAGTATTCAAAAATGAAAGCTCTATGGCAGAAAGCATCGCTAACAACACTAAAAAACGCATTATAGAAAAAGAAGCGAGCGATCCTAAGCATTATGAAAAATTGTCTTTGCTTTTAAACGATTTGATTCTCCAGTTTAGAGAAAAGAAATTAAACTATTTAGAATACTTGCGACAAATCCACGACTTAGCCAAAAAAGTTATTAATAAAGAAAATAGAAATTACCCTAAAAAGATCAACACTAAGGCTTTAAAAATTCTCTATGATAATTTAGATGAAAATTTAGCCTTAAAAATAGATGAGTGTATAAGGGGTCATAAAAAAGCTGATTGGGTGGGGCATTCTGTCAAAGAAAGAAGCCTTAAAAACGCTTTGAAAAAAATCATAGGCGATGAGGTTTTGTTAGAAAACATCTTTAATTTAGCCAAACATATAGATGAGTATCAATAGATGAATGTGTATCATTTGACTTTAAGCGATACCCATATCGTTATAGAAAAAAAGGCGATTAAACATTTGCACATTAGCGTTTGTCCGCCCAATGGCTCTGTGCATGTGTCTTGCCCCTTAACTTTAAACGATGAGGGCCTTAAGCTTTCTTTGATCAAACGACTCCCTTGGATAAAAGAACAGCAACGAAACTTTTTAAACCAAAACAGACAAAGCCAAAGAGGAATGCTAGAAAGAGAAAGCCATTACCTTTTTGGGAAACGCTATTTGTTAAAGATTGAACACACTCAAAAAAACCACTTTGTCCTCCAAAGCCCCACGCATTTAATCTTGCATGTCCATCAAAATACAAGTTTAGAAAACCGCTTAAAAACGCTAGAAAACTATTACCGACAAGTTTTAAGAGAAAAAATACAAACTTACATCAACCAATACGAAAAAGTTTTAAACGAAAGCATACAAAGCTTTAAGATCCAAAAAATGAAACGGATATGGGGGAGTTGTAATATTGCTAAACGCACCCTACTTTTTAATTTGGAATTGGCTAAAGCACCTAGAAAGGGCATTGAATATGTGGTTGTGCATGAATTATTGCATTTCAAAGCGCGCCACCATAACGAATATTTTAGGGATTTGCTGAGTTTGTATTTGCCCAATTGGCAAAGGGCTAAGGCCAGCCTCAAAGAAACTTATTTGGAGCGTTCTTAAATAAAGTTTTCATCATTTCAATAAAATCGCTAAGCGGCTAATTTGAGTGGCTCATCATAGCGCAATAATCCCCCTCCTTTTTAAAGCGTTTAGAAAGTGTAGTTCAAATACGCTGTAACCGATCTTCCAGGCGCAGGTTGCAAGCCTGCAGGGCTAGAGCCAATCCCTGTAAAATAATACTTCATGTTGAAGATGTTATTGATTTGCAAGCTTCCTGTAACTCTGTGTCTTCCGTTTTCCCAGAAAATTTGGCTCACTTGGATATTCCATACCCAATACCAAGGCAAGAGCCCTTCATGCTGGGTCATACACCAAGCTTCGCATTGATAACCGCTATTAAGAACGCTTTCATAGTTGTTCCCCCCACTATAATATTGCATCCCATAATAGCCTCCTGCTGCGCTGTTGCTAATCCCGCTATAAGCGCGGCTGTAAAAATAGCTAGAAATACCAATGGTGGTTTTACGCCAGTTGTAGCGAGCGTCAAAAATGAACTGGAAAGGGCTTACAAAAGGGAAATGCTTATTATAGCTAGTCCCTTTTAGCACATCCCCGTTCAAGTCGGTTAAAGGGCCATGGCTGGTTACACGAGTGTCAATGTAGTTGAAAGCGGCATGGAATTGCAACCCTCTAGTGGGTCTGTAATACAATTCCAACTCCACGCCTTGAGAATAGCCATTAATGGGGCGCACATTGCCTTTCATGGGCCCGCTCGTATAGATTGAATACTGCCCGGTGGCAAAATCGCGCGCCCAAATCCTAAAGTAGTCCGCATTGAAGCTGAATTTATCTTTATAGGTGTAGCGCGCTCCTGCTTCCACCGTGTCAAAGTGCTGGGTAAAATACTCCGCTCCTCCATAGCTCAAAACGTCTAATTGAGGCGGGACGAAAGAGCGTTGGTAGTTGAAGTAGGTAAGCACATTGTGATCGCCTTGCACAGGGATAAAGCCAATGTTGGTTGAGGGCATCCAATTGTTCATGTGCTTGATTTTTCTCAAATCCTTCTCAGGGATTTGCATCCAGTTAGCCGCATTTTCGTTGTTGTATTGCACAAAAGCGTAGCGCAAACCAGGCACAATAAAAAAGCGCCCGTCCCAAGCTTCAATGCGATCGCTCAAATAGACTGCCGTGTAATTGTTACGCCAGTTATTCCAGTTTCTATAAACGCCATGCTTGATGTGGGGTTTCCAACCGCTCATCACATTAGTGCCCTCACACAAGAATCCTGCCCCCTCACCGCTCGTTTTGGTGGCGCATTCATTGGTGTTTAAGTATTGGCGCTGTAAAAAAGTGGTGGTCATGAAACGCAAGCCCATGATAAAGGTTTGCTTGACTTTCCCGGTATTGACGATCAAATTCACTTTAGGCTCAAAAGCATTATTGATGGAGCGCACAGGGTTTTCTACTTCTGCCCAGCCATTGTAGTTAGTGGCATAATAAGGCACAGCCAAGTTATACCCTGCCGGAAGTCCTGCCGCCCTGCATGCCGCTTCGCTAAAACAAGTAACCATGTTAGCGCTATTGTAGCTAGAGCTCACCTGAAAGTCCCTAGTCATCAACTGCCCATAGTAGGTGAAGCTAAAAGTCCCGCCCACTCTGTCTAAATCTCCGAAGCGGTTTTCATACACAGCCCCAAAGCGTTGTGAACGCCCGCCTTTTTGGTTTAAGGGGCGCAAATTAGCGAAGCGGTTTATTTTGTAATCTTGCTCGCTGAGTGATCCCGGTTGAGCGATAGCAAAATCGTAGTATTGGTAATAGGCTTTAATCCCATTGCTTTCATTGATGTCATAGATCCCATCTAGCCAATAGTTTGAAATATTAGAGGGGCTATTGTCCCTAAAGCCTTGTCCTCTAACCCAGTTAGCTTGCGCTTGGATACCCACATGCTTATTGATCATCCCTCCGCTCCTCACATAAGTGTTATAGAGGAGGTTGTTGCCTAAAGACTTGATGAAAGAAGGATCGCCGGTTTTATCAGGGGGAGCGGCAAACCCGGCGTTTCTAGCCTTAGCCCAATAAGTGATCCTTTCAGCCGCTTGGTTTTCCCATTGAGTAGGGATAGGCTTAGTGATGATATTGACAATACCCCCATAAGTGTTAGGCCCGTATTGCACGCTGCCTCCACCCTTGATCACATCAATGCGATCAATGGCTTGAAAGGTAACAGGGAAAATGTCTAGCTCAATGTGAGCGTAGGGGGCCATATAAACAGGAATACCATTAACTAACATGAGCGTCGCATCGCTATGCCCTGAACCCCCAGCTCCAAAGCCACGGATTTGGATAGTAGGCATAGCCCCTACGCCGGTGGCATTCCTGATTTGCAGACCGGGGACATTCTGTAAAGCTTCTTCAATGCTTTGGTTAGCTTGTTGGGTGAGCGCTTTGTTAGAGATCACCGTGCGACTTCCTGTGTATTTTTTCACTTCTTCATCTTGCCAACTCTTAGGTGCGGTAATCCCACTATAACCCAAATTGACCTGCCCAGAATAGTCAGATCTATCCTTTTTGCCGGCAGTAGAAACCTTGCCCAAAGTGTAGTCTTTATCCTTAGCGAATAAAGACTCTTGGCAAATCAAACTGGCAGTTAAAGCCAACAGAACCTTTTTATGCAACACAAACTCCTTGCGTTTTGAGAGATTAAAATGGTAAATTATTTAAGTTTTTTGAGTATAGTTACGCAAAAGCGAATAGCAGTCGTAGGTAATAAAAACTAAAAAACTTAATAACATGCAGGATTTTATGATAAAATTCTTAAATTTTTATTAATCCCATGAAAATCTTTTTTTTTTTGATTTCACTCGGTTTTAGTAGAAAATACCCATTTTTGACACACGACGAGCCTCTCACACCCTAAAACACAGAAGACATTCTTTTGTGTCAAATATGTATCAAATATTTGAGTGGTTTAACTTTTCAAAATACTGCCCCTTGTAGAACAAAATCCATAAACCGATAATCTGGGCCTAAGCTTTAAATGATCTCAAAAGTGCTAATGCCCTAAATGATTACTTTTTTGTGTTTGTGTATATACCATTTTAGTCTTAAAATCCTTTGTCAAAAGGATTTTTGTGCTGATTTTTTCTTGGTGCCTCCTGTTTTTAGATCTCATTTTTCAAATTTTTTATCGTTTGGTTTGAAAAGCGATCAGCTACTCATTGCAAAAGATCGCTCCTTGTCTTTAATTTTACAGCGATTAATGATGAGATCCAAGATTTCTAAAACTTGCTTTTCTTCTTCATCGGTGTGTTTAACGCTCACCGTGGGGTTGTATTCGGTTACCTCAACAGCCCCTAATCGGTCTTTAAAACTTTCTAAAAGCAAGCCCAGTAATTGCCTTAATTCATCAAAACTCAGCCCGTTATTTTCACGCACGCCGGTAGAAGTGAAAAGCTTGCCATCCATAATGTCTAAATCCAAGCTAAGGTAAATAATATCCACCGCTTTTAACAATTCTTTGGTTTTTTGAACCACTCCTTGCATGTTTTCTCTTATCGCGCCCACGCTAAATAAGGGGATTTCTAATTCCTTAATCACATCTCTTTCGCTCTGTTCTGTGCTTCTTACCCCAAAATACACCAAACATTTAGGATCAATTTCTAACCCCCCTTTTTCCAACCCCAAAGAGCAGAGCTTTTGCCATGCCTTTTCTTCACTCTCATTCATATGATTAACCCCGCTACGGACACGATTTAAAACCATGCCTAAAGGCATGCCGTGAATGTGCTTTGTATCGCTGTCATAAGCCGTGTGAATATCCGCATGCGCGTCTAGATACAAAATCCCTATTTTTTTGTCCTTATGAACGCTCCTAAAGGCTTGGAAAATCCCAAACATGTTCGCATGCTCTGAGCTTAAAATCAAAGGGAATTCTTTTTTTTCAAACACTTCTTTCATGCAAGGGATCAGATTTTCTTTACAAAAAAGGTAGTAATCTTCAAAATTCTTAGCGTATCTAAACTCCTTATAAAGCACGCACCGCTCTTGAGTGATTGTTTGCATGCCTTTAATCACATCGCCATGCGTGGCGCTTAAAGCCTCCCTCAAACGCCTAACCCCTGTATCGGTGCCTCTTTTTGACGCTCCTAACTCCGCTTCTAATCCTACTAAAATCATTTTATAACTCCTTTAAATCCCCACTCATATTTTTTATTCTAAACTAAAATCAACAACCAATTATTAATAAGCAAATGGATAATAAATAGAGCAATTTCATTGTGTAAAAGAGTAAAACCATTCAAGTTTTTGACAGAAAAACACTCAAATAGTCTTATTGAGCGAATATAATCATAACTGACACTACTATTTAAAGGATTAACATGACTATTGGGCTAGTTAAAGAAAGCATGGATTTGGAATCACGAGTGGCTTTGGTGCCTGATGATGTGGCACTAATCGCTCAAAAGGGCGTGGGGGTTTTAGTTCAAAATAGCGCGGGCGCTAATAGCGGTTATAGTAACGAAGCGTATGAAAGCGTGGGGGCTAAAATCGTGGATTCTAAAACAGCGTGGGGGCAGGATTTGGTGGTCAAATGTAAAGAACCTTTAGAGCATGAATACCCTTTGTTGAAAGAAAAAGCCACGCTGTTTAGTTACTTGGATTTAGCGTATCAAAAAAGCTTGTGCGAAATGTTTATAGATAAAAAAATCACTTCCATTTGCACTGAAACCATTGCCGGGCCTAAAAACGACTACCCTATTTTAGCGCCTATGAGCGTGGTGGCTGGGAGGTTGGCCGCGCATTTAGTCCAGCATTATTTACTGGCTTTAGAGCATGTTAAAGGGTTTATGGGTAAGGGGGTCATGCTTGGGGGGTTATCGGGTGCGCAAAGGGCTAAAATCGTCGTAGTTGGGGGCGGTGTGGTTGGTATGGAGAGCGCGAAAGTCTTAAGCCAAATGGGGGCTAAAGTAACGATTTTAGAATTAGACTACGCTAAATTGCAAAACCACCCCTATTACCATTTGTATGATTTAGAAGTTTTAAGCGTGAATGAAGCCAATATCATTCAAGCTTTAAGTGGGGCGGTGGGGCTAGTGGGAGCGGTGTTAGTTACAGCGAGCCAAACCCCTAAAGTGATCTTAAGAAAGCATTTAAAATACATGCAAGAACAAGGGGTAGTCATTGATGTGGCTTGCGATTTAGGGGGGTGCATAGAAACCATACGCCAGACAAGCCATTCTAACCCGGTGTATGTGGAAGAGGGTTTGTTGCATTATGGCGTGCCGAACATGCCAGGGATTGTCGCTAAAACAAGCTCTGTAGCTTATAGCCATGCGAGCGCGCCGTATTTGTTGTATTATTTAGAGCATGGCTTAAAAGGTTTTTTAACAGCCAACACTAAAATCGTGGCAAACACCCTTGGAGGCTTGAGCGCTTATAACGGCTATATCACCCAAGAAGGCATCGCTAAAGCTTTCAATCTAGCGTTCAAATCGCCTTCAGACATTTTAAAGGAGCTTTAAAAATAAGTTGTAAAAAAGAGCATGGCGATAAACCATGCGTCTTAATGTATAGAAATATTTCAAAAAAAAAAAACACTTTTTAATGTTATAATCTACCCTAAATCATACAAGGGGTTTTTATGGCAAACGAAAGCATTGAAGGCAAAGCTCATTCATTAGGAGATATTTTAGCTACAGAATTTAAGGCTTATTACCAAATTCCGATCTACCAACGCCCTTATCAATGGACAGAAGAAAACTGCGAAAAACTTTTAGACGATTTGTTTTTTAATTATGAAAATGACAGAGAAAGCGATTATTTTTGCGGCTCATTAGTCTTAGTCAAATCCGATCCCAATTCCAAAACCGCAACCTATGATATTGTAGATGGCCAGCAACGCTTAAGCACTTTCATTCTGCTCGCAAAAGTTTTAGCCGATCTTTATAATGGTTTAGACCCTGAGTATTTAGAATATTTACAAGCGAGTTGGAAAGATAGGTATACAGAAAGAAAACGACTGAGTTTTAACACTATAGGGTCTAACGCTGAATATGATTTTCAAGATGCATTAGAACATTTCAATGACTCTCAAGCAAGCAAGAATAAAATAATTGAGAACAATTACCTAAAAAATGCAATTTGTTTAAAAAACTATCTTGAAAAAAAAGAGATTAAAAACATTAACGATTTCATTGATTGGCTGTATTGTAATGTCGTATTTGTCACCATCACTTGCCCTGATATAGACAAAGCGTTAAGGATTTTTAATGTTTTAAACGCTAGGGGTTTGCCTTTGAATGCGACAGATATTTTTAAAGCGGAGTTGCTAAAAAAACTCGCTAAAGAAAAGGATCAAGAAGAGTTTGTGTCTCGTTGGAATGCATTGCGTCAAAAATGCTCAGAGAATGAGTCAAAATTTCCAAAGAGAAAAGGGAACAGGCGAGAGAAGGACGCCGCAGAAATATTATTCAGCTGGTATTTAACCTAGTCTCAATCCGGTAACTAGTGGGAAAAACATGGAAGAAAGACTTGCCGATCAGTTTGAAAGGCTTAATAAACCCCCATTAGAATACCTTAAGGGCATAGAAAATTTGTATAACGCTTATTGTAAGGTGTTGGAAATGCAAGACCGACACGCTCATTTGCTTTCTTATCTAGCTTCTGATTTTTGGCACGTTATTTTGTGCACTAGCATATTGCACCATTATAGCGATCAAGACATAGAGGCTTTAAAGGAGTTGTTAGTCAAGTTTTACTACCAAAATTGGGTTGCAGAGCAAACAGAACCTAAAAAACAAACTAGTTGCAACATTATTAAAGCCCTAAAAGAAAAGCAAAGCGTAGAGAACATCGCTTCTATTGTGAAAAAATATTTAGATGATGATAAAAATAAGATAACACAAAACTTTAGAGAAAAACTAAAAGATGACCACTTGTATGAAAAACACAAAAGGGCTTCAAAAAATTCATGGCTCAGACCCATTCTCATTTTAGTGGAATATTTCATGAGCGACGATCCCAGACCTAAACGCATTGAAAAGAACGATTTTCATGTTGAACACATCTTACCCCAAAAACCCGATCTTTCAAGCCAATGGGTTAAAGACTTTAGCGAAGAAGAAAGGAAATTATACACGCATTCTTTAGCCAACCTCACGCTTTTAGGGGGCACGAAAAACTCTCAAGCTTCAAATTTGGATTTCAAAGATAAAAAGAAAATCTACATGGGAGAAGAAATCAAGTTAAACAAGAAGAAACCTTTTAAGGTGATGACTTGTTATAAGATGACCATAGACATTGCACACCATTACGCAGAATGGACGCCCAAAAGTTTAGAAAAAAGAAAAGAAGAGTTGATTCAAATCATTGAGAGCGTTCTAACGCTCTAGGGAAGTGCCCCTAGAAAGTGAACACATAATTCACATACCACGAATACACGCGCCTAAACCCTATATCCAAATTTTTCGCGGTGATATAGGGGTTTTTCTTTAGCATGGGGAATTTCACACCCGCTTCAATGCTAGAATGTTTTAAGATCCTTAAGCGAGCCCCCACATTGAATAAAAATTGGAAAGAAGTGGCTTTTTTGCTCACCAAAGCTTGCTCCACTAAAATACCCTCAAAGCTCGGTGTCGCCATAAGCCATGAATTGCCGGCTAATTGCACCCCACCAAAAGCCCCTAAACTCATGATGCCGTTATTGATGACATTGACCATTAAATCCATAGCCCCCCCATAAGTGAGCATGTTTGGCTCAAAGGTTTTGGGATCGGCGATGCTCGTTAGACGATTGATTTCTTGTTTCCCAAGAATTTGACCCGCCAATTGCGCCACTTCGTTGTTATAGTTAGGGTTTTTAAGCCTAATAGAATTAGCGTGGGCGTAGTCAAAAAACCCATAAAGGCGCAAGCCAAAGTATTTCCCAAAGAAAAATTGATACCCTAAAAGCGCATCAAAGCCCTTGATAGTAGCGTTAGTGGCTTGTTTTTGAGAATTAATATCCGCATGCATTTGGGCTTGTCCTTGCAAATAACCCGCTCCTAAAAAAACGCCATTGCCATCCATAGCTAGTAGCGCATTGACAGAAACAACCAAAACTAACAAAGATTGAGAAAAAAATTTTTTCATGTGTGATTCCTTAACATAATGCTTACATTCTTAAAAAGAATACCCAAAAAACAATTAAAAACGATTAAAGAATGAAACATTAATAAAAATAAAAACTCCTTATGAATTTCACATAAGATTAATAAAAAGCGGCTAAAACCCCTTTTTTTAAAATTTTGTTTCAAGCTTTAAGCTACAATATACGCATGAAAGATTCACCTCAAACTATCGGCGTGTTTGTGCGGCCCACCCATTATCAAAACCCCCTTTTTGAAGAGCTAGAGCGAGCTAAAGAATGGGTTTTAAAGCTTTTAGAAGATGAAGGGTTTGAAAGCTTTATGATTGATAGCCTTGATGGGGCAAAAGACGAGCGATTGGTAGAAAAAGCCTATGCGTTTTTATGTTTAGGGGGCGATGGCACGATTTTAGGGGCTTTAAGAATGACGCATTCTTACAATAAGCCATGTTTTGGGGTTAGAATAGGGAATTTAGGGTTTTTGAGCGCGGTTGAATTGAATGGCTTGAAAGATTTCTTACAAGATCTCAAGCAAGGCACTATCAAATTAGAAGAGCATTTGGCTTTAGAGGGCCGTATTGGAAACACCTCTTTTTATGCGATCAATGAAATCGTGATCGCCAAAAAAAAAGCTTTAGGGGTTTTAGACATCAAAGCTTATGCAGGCCATACGCCCTTTAACACCTATAAAGGCGATGGGCTTATCATTGCCACACCCTTAGGCTCGACCGCTTATAATTTGAGCGCTCATGGGCCGATTGTGCATGCCTTAAGCCAGAGCTATATTTTAACGCCCTTGTGCGATTTTTCTTTAACGCAACGCCCTTTAGTGTTAGGGGCGGAATTTTGCTTGAATTTTTGTGCTCATGAGGACGCTCTTGTAGTTATTGATGGGCAAGCCACCTATGATTTGAAAGCCAACCAACCTCTATACATTCAAAAAAGCCCCACGACTACCAAACTCTTACAAAAAAATTCAAGGGATTATTTTAAAGTGCTTAAAGAAAAGCTGTTATGGGGGGAAAGCCCTAGCAAAAAAAGATAAAAAAAGGGTAAAAAACATGCGAGATTTCAATAACGCTCAAATCACACGCTTAAAAGTGCGTCAAAACGCTGTTTTTGAAAAATTGGATCTAGAGTTTAAAGACGGCTTGAGCGCGATTAGTGGGGCTAGTGGGGTGGGAAAAAGCGTTCTGATTGCGAGCCTTTTAGGGGCGTTTGGGCTTAAAGAGAGCAACGCTTCAAACATTGAAGTGGAATTGATCGCGCCTTTTTTAGACACGGAAGAATACGGCATTTTTAGAGAAGATAACCACGAACCCTTAGTCATTAGCGTGATCAAAAAAGAAAAAACGCGCTATTTTTTAAACCAAACAAGCCTGTCTAAAAACACGCTCAAAGCGTTATTAAAAGGTTTGATCAAACGCCTATCTAACGACAGATTCAGCCAGAATGAACTCAACGATATTTTAATGCTCTCCTTACTAGATGGCTACATTCAAAACGAAAACCAGGCGTTTAGCCCCCTTTTAGGTGCGCTTGAAGAAAAATTCACCCGCTTAGAAAAGCTAGAAAAAGAAAGGCGATTATTAGAGGATAAAAAGCGTTTCCAAAAGGATTTAGAAGAGCGTTTGAATTTTGAAAAAATGAAATTAGAGAGGCTGGATTTAAAAGAAGATGAATACGAACGCCTTTTGGAGCAAAAAAAATTGCTCTCTAGTAAGGAAAAATTGAACGATAAAATCGCTCTGGCGTTAGATGTGCTAGAAAATACCCATAAAATCACGCATGCTTTAGAGAGCGTGGGTCATAGCGCGGAGTTTTTAAAAAGCGCTTTGTTAGAGGCGAGCGCTTTATTGGAAAAAGAGCAGGCTAAATTAGAAGAGTGCGAGCGTTTGGATATTGAAAAGGTGTTAGAAAGGCTTGGCATGCTGAGTGGGATCATTAAGGATTATGGGAGTATTATGCATGCTAAAGAACGATTAGGGCATGTTAAAAACGAATTGCATAACTTAAAAGAAATTGACCATTATTGCGAAACTTACCACAAAGAAATAGAACAATTAAAAACCGAATGCTTGAAATTATGCGGAGAAATAGGCGGCTTTAGAAAAGAATATTTAGCCGGTTTTAACGCTCTTTTAAGCGATAAGGCTAAAGATTTGCTTTTAAAAAGCCCTAGTTTGGTTTTAGAAGAAGCCCCCATGAGCGAAAAAGGCGCTCAAAAACTCGTTTTGCATTTGCAAAATTCCCAATTAGAAACCTTAAGCTCTGGAGAATACAGCCGTTTGAGGCTGGCGTTCATGCTTTTAGAAATGGAGTTTTTAAAGGATTTTAAAGGCGTGTTGGTGTTAGATGAAATGGATTCCAATTTGAGCGGTGAAGAGAGTTTGGCGGTCTCTAAAGCCCTTGAAACCTTGAGCAGCCATTCACAAATATTTGCCATTTCACACCAAGTCCATATCCCAGCACTCGCTAAAAATCATATTTTAGTTTTCAAAGAAAACCACAAAAGCCTTGCAAAAACCCTTAATAACGAAGAAAGGGTTTTAGAAATCGCGCGCATGATAGGGGGGAGCGAAAATATTGAGAGCGCGATTTCTTTCGCTAAGGAAAAATTAAAGGCGCAAGAATGAAATTTTTTCTTTTAAAGAAATTCAGCGAATTTTTAAACACCCAAACGCATTTTAACCTCAAACGCTTGAACGCGTCTAGCTTTTTATTAGAGGCTTTTTCTAAAGAAAAACACGCCTTTGTTGTAGATTTGAACACGCCTTATATCGGTTTGTCTAAAAAACCCCCAGAGAGCGTTTTAAAAAACACCCTAGTGCTAGATTTTTGTTTGAATAAATTCACTAAAAACGCCAAAATTTTACAAGCAAACATCATTGATAACGATCGGATTTTAGAAATCAAGGGTGCTAAAGATTTAGCTTATAAGAGTGAAACTTTTATTTTGCGTTTAGAAATGATCCCTAAAAAAGCCAATCTCATGATTTTAGATAGAGAAAAATGCGTGATAGAGGCCTTTCGTTTTAATGACAGGGTCGCTAAAAACGATATTTTAGGGGCATTGCCTCCTAATATTTACGAGCATCAAGAAGAGGATTTAGATTTTAAGGGATTGTTAGACATTTTAGAAAAAGATTTTTTATCCTATCAGCACAAAGAATTAGAACACAAAAAAAATCAAATCATCAAGCGATTAAATATTCAAAAAGAACGCTTGAAAGAAAAATTAGAAAAATTAGAAGATCCTAAAAATTTACAATTAGAAGCGAAAGAATTGCAAACTCAAGCCCAGCTCTTGCTCACTTACCAGCATTTAATCCATAAGCATGAAAGCCGCGTGGTTTTAAAGGATTTTGAAGATAAGGAGTGTGCGATTGAAATTGATAAGAGCATGCCCTTAAACGCTTTTATCAATAAAAAATTCACTCTCAGTAAAAAAAAGAAACAAAAATCGCAATTTTTGCATTTAGAAGAAGAGAATCTAAAAGAAAAAATCGCCTTTAAAGAAAATCAAATCAACTATGTTAAAGGAGCAGAAGAAGAAAGCGTTTTAGAAATGTTTATGCCCTTTAAAAATTCTAAAATCAAACGCCCGATGAATGGGTATGAAGTGCTGTATTATAAGGATTTTAAAATCGGCTTAGGGAAAAACCAAAAAGAGAATATCAAGCTTTTACAAGACGCAAGAGCGAATGATTTGTGGATGCATGTAAGAGACATTCCTGGATCGCATTTGATCGTTTTTTGCCAAAAGAATACGCCCAAAGATGATGTCATTATGGAATTAGCCAAAATGTTGATTAAAATGCAAAAAGATGCGTTTAATAGTTACGAAATTGACTACACGCAGCGAAAATTTGTCAAAATCATCAAAGGAGCTAATGTCATTTACTCAAAATACCGAACTATTAGTCTAAAGGACACTTAAACACTTAAGGAGGTTAGCATGGGTGTTTCAGCTTTAGGCAATGTAACTTATATCAACCAAAACGCTCCTTTAAATTCTGCTATCCAACAGGGTGCAAGAAGTGATATGCTGGATTTAGCGCAAAGCTTTCAAAGTAAGCTTGAACTAGCCCAAGAAACAAGGGCGTTAGAAAACATGCAAGCTATTAGCGATAAAGATCCTAAAGAAGGCTCCAAAAACCGCTATCCAAACAGCCAAAGGGCTAAGGCGTTTGGCTTGGAAGAAGAAGAAATTGAATTGTGGCATGAAGAGCATTTGTTGGATATTGTGGGGTAGGGTGTCGCGAATAACCCCTATTCTTTCATGAGTTTAAAATAAAATAATCAAGTCTCCGTTTTTTAAACATTAAAAGATTTTAGCTATCAATATCAATCACAATAGAATCTTATATTTTTAACAAAAGGGAATGCGTCATGTTAAGGGGTGTCAAAAAAGCGGTTTTTAGGGTTTTGTGTTTGGGGGCGTTGTGTTTAGGGGGGTTAATGGCAGAGCAAGACTCTAAAGAGCTTATATTTTCAGGTATCACTATTTACACGGATAAAGATTTCACTAGAGCTAAGGAATACTTTGAAAAAGCTTGTAAATCAAACGATGCTGATGGTTGCGCGATCTTAAGAGAGGCTTATTCTAATGGTGAAGCCATAGCGAGCGAAAACGCAAGAGAAAGCATTGAAAAAGCTCTTGAACACACCGCTACTGCTAAAGCTTGCAAATCAAACGATGCTGAAAAATGCAAGGACTTAGCAGAGTTTTATTTTAATGCAAACGATCTTAAAAATGCTTTAGAATATTACTCTAAATCTTGTAAGTTAAATAATGTTGAAGGGTGTATGCTGTCAGCAACTTTTTATAACGATATGATAAAGGGTTTGAAAAAAGATAAAAAAGATCTAGAATATTATTCTAAAGCTTGCGAGTTAAACTATGGCGATGGCTGTGCGATTTTAGGGGATATTTATCATAATGGTGAAGGCGTAACACAAAATTTTAAAAAAGCTTTCAAATATTACTCTAAAGCTTGTAAGTTGAATAATGGTGAAGGGTGTTCTAAATTAGGAGGGGATTATTTTCTTGGTGAAAGCGTAACGCAAGATCTTAAAAAAGCTTTTGGATATTACTCTAAAGCTTGCGAATTAAACGAGGCTCTAACATGCACGCTTGTAGGAGAGTTTTATCGTGATGGTGAAGGCGTAACAAAGGATCTTAAAAAAGCTTTTGAATATTCTGCCAAAGCTTGTGAATTGAACGATGCTAAAGGGTGTTACGCTCTAGCAGCGTTTTATAATGAGGGTAAGGGCGTAGCAAAGGATGAAAAACAAACGACAGAAAACCTTGAAAAGAGTTGCAAGCTAGGATTAAAAGAAGCATGCGATATTCTCAAAGAACAAAAACAATAAAATCCTAGCCCTATTAAGCCCCATTAAACAGCTTTCGTTTAACTGGTTGCTTTTATGATATTGAACAAGCCTTTTGTCCTCTCAAAAAGAGAAAATGGCGGTGGAGTCTCTTGGTATCTGGCTTTTGGGGGTCTTTTGATCAAAGTGTTAGTGCATTTGGAAAAATCAATCAAATCCATTGTGGTTTTGATGTAGCTAGGCAAGTTTAACAGGCATATTTCAAAGAGCTTATAGCTCGCTAAAGCGTCCGCATAGGCTCTGTGGCTGACTTCTATACCAAACCCTAAAAGCTCTTTTAAAAAGCTCAAAGAATAACGCATGGATAAAATAGCGCGTTTGGATAAATCCAGAGTGCAAAGCTTTAAATTCAATAAGGGGCAATGCAATTTCTCTACAAAATAACGCCCTAAAAAGTTGTAATCAAAATTAGCGTTGTGGGCCACAAACACGCTATTGCCTAAAAAAAGCCGCAATTCTTGCAAAGCTTCATGCACGCTTGGGGCGTTTAGGGTGTCTTCATAAGTGATGCCTGTAAGCTCAGCGATATAATCAGGAACGCTTTTGACTTTCACAAGGGTTTCAAAACGATTGATGATTTCCCCCCCCTTCACTTGCACGGCCCCGATTTCTAAAATCTCATGTTTTATGGGGCAAGAGCCGGTGGTCTCTAAATCAATAAAAGAAAAAACCTCATCTTTAAGGGGGGTTTTAAGGTTTTTGAGCGTGATTAAATTTTCGCTCGTTTCTATGAAATTAAGCCCGCATGCTTTTAAATATTCCAAATTGATTTCATCATGAATAAGGCGAGAGAGCGATTTTTCTAGCGTGCTTAAGTTTAAATCCTGGTGCTTTAAGCGAGCGATTAGGGCTTGAATGTCTTTATGCAAGAGATTGTCTGACATTCTGTAAGCCTTCAATAGCCAGCTTACGATCTTTAGATTTAAAAATATAACTCCCTGAAACCACCACATCCACGCCCGCTTGTTGGAGTTCAAAGATATTTTTATCGTTCACGCCCCCATCCACTTCTAAAAGACAGCTAGGGTTGTATCGTTTGATCAGTTCTTTAACTTTCAAGCACTTTTCTAGCACCAGATCTAAAAACTTCTGCCCGCCAAAGCCCGGATTCACGCTCATTAAAAGCACTAGCCCCACGCTTTCTAGCAAGTATTTAATACTTTCTTCATGCGTGTGGGGGTTTAGAACAATGCCTGGCGTGATGCCTAGATTTTTAATGAGTTGCAACACCCTGTGGGGGTGTTTTTCATTTTCTGCATGAATGCTAATGATTTGCGGGTTTAAAGGGGAAAATAATTCTACAAAAAAGCTCGCGTTTTCTACCATTAAATGCACGTCTAAAGGCACTTGGCTCATTTGAGTAACATTCTCTAAGATCACAGGCCCCATCGTTAAATTAGGCACATAATGCCCATCCATCACATCCACATGCAAAAAATCAGCGTTACTCACGCTCTCTATCTCTTTGGCTAAATGCATAAAATCAGCGCTCAAAAGGCTCGGAGCTACTTTCAAAATACTTCCCTATTTTCAATGTTTTCAAGTAAAATATTAGCATCTTTAATCAAATCATAAAAGGGTTTTTCATGGATTACAAACATTTTAAAGGCAAGCATGCAAACATCGTTATAGAAATCATCGGTCTTTTAGAAAAAGGGGTTAAAAAAGCCCAAGAAATTTTAGAAAAACCGGACGCTGGGAGTTACACGAAGTTAGAAAACAGCAGCGGGGATACGCCTATTAAAGCGGATTTGGCCCTAGACCAATTTTTAGAAGAAAATTTTTTGAGTTTAGAAAACGTCAAAAGCGTTTTTAGCGAAGAAAAAGAAACGCCTGTTACTAAAGAAAACGGCTCGTATTTGATCGCTTATGATCCCTTAGACGGGAGTTCGGTCATGGAGGCGAATTTCTTAGTAGGCACGATTATAGGGGTTTATGAAAAGGATTATAAGGCGCAAAATTTAGTTGCAAGCCTTTATGTGGTTTTTGGGCATAAAATAGAATTAGTGGTGGCTTTAGAAGAAGTTTATCGTTACGCATTTTACCAGAACAAGTTTCATTTTATAGAAACCATTGTTTTAGAAAATAAGGGTAAAATCGTCGCTAGCGGAGGCAATCAAAAGGATTTTTCTTTGGGCTTGAAAAAGGCTTTAGAAGGGTTTTTTGCAGAAAATTACCGCTTACGATACTCAGGATCTATGGTGGCTGATGTCCATCATGTTTTGATTAAAAAAGGCGGAATGTTTTCCTACCCGCAAAAGAAATTGCGCAAGCTTTTTGAAGTCTTCCCTTTGGCCTTGATCATTGAAAAAGCTAAAGGGGAAGCGTTTTATTTTGATAAGGGGGTTAAAAAGCGTTTGCTAGAACAAGGCGTAGAAAATTACCATGAAAAAAGCGAATGCTATTTAGCCAGCCCGCATGAAGCTCACATTTTAGAAAAATATTTAAAGGGAGAATGATGCAAAATAGCGCTAAAAAATTAGAATATGAAGAGCGTTTCAATGACGCTCTTTTGAAATTACAAGCATGCCAAGAAGAAAAGCAAGTAGCGAGTTGCTTGAAATGCGAGAAGGTTTTAAAATGCGAAATCCGCAACAGCTATGTGGATGCGGCTTATGAGAGCATGAGTTTAGGCGAAGCGGGCGGGTTTGATTTCAACTAAAATGGGATTAAAATGGTTAGTAATACTACCTTGCAAAAAAATTTAGACGCTTTTTACACCCACCCCAAAATCGCGCGATTTTGCTTGGATTTATTAAGAGATCTCATCAATCAAAATCTAGGGCTAGACTTAAATGCGTTCCATTTTTTAGAGCCAAGTGCAGGGAGTGGGAGCTTTGTTGATGCATTAAAAGAATTAGGGATTGCTGATTGGAACGCCCTTGATATTGCCCCTAAAGCTCAAGGCATTCAAAAAAAAGATTATCTGTTGGAATTGATTGAGTTTAACAAAAAGCGTGTTATTATTGGCAACCCTCCTTTTGGGCATAGAGGGAAATTAGCCCTAGATTTTTTAAACAAGTCTTTAAACGAAGCACCTATTGTAGCGTTTATTTTGCCCAATTTATTCAAACGCTATTCTATTCAAAAACACATTGATAAGCGTGCAAAATTGGTTTTAAACGCTGATTTAGAAAAAAACGCTTTTGTTTTTAATGAACGACCCTATGATGTGAAATGCGTTTTTCAAATCTATATGCATAAAAATATCGCCCTAAACCTTAAAGACGAACGCATCATTGCACCCCCCAAAATCCGCCATAATGATTTTATCACTTATATCCATAATAACACGCCGCACACCCTAAAATATTTCAACAAAGAAAAATACCAATGGGATTTTGCGGTGGTGAGACAAGGCTTTTATGATTACAACGAAAAGATCACCAATGCAAATTTACTGATTAAAAACCGACAATATTTTTTCATTAAAGCCCATTCCAAAGAAGCTTTAAGGATTATCCATAAAATTGATTTTAACAAACTCGCTCATAAAAACACGCAAGTTTTAGGGTTTTCTACTTATGATTTTGTGGAAGAATATTGCAAATTAAAGGAAATGCATGCTTGAAAAAGTGTTTCAAGAAATTACCAATAAAAGAAAGTTTTTTGCTAGTTCTAGCACAGGGGAGCAGTTTGAAAACCAATTTAGGAATGAATTAAAAAAACACTTTAGCGAAATCAACGGCGATTTAACAGAAAAATTAAGCCATATTGAAGAAAAGCCTAATAAAGAAATCAAAACCACTTTTAACCAACTCAAAAAGCAAGTTTTAGAAAAAAATCACCCGCACACTCTTAAAAACCCTTTTTCAAACCTTACAAGCCATTTTTTATACCAGCCTTTTGGTTCACAAAATTACCCTGATTTTTTGGTTTTTATTTTTGATCATGTGGTGGGGATTGAAATCAAGTTTTCTAAAAACGATAAGGGTGAAAAAAACCTTCAAACTTCTCGCCCCATGTGGAATTCAAACCTGCCTAAACCCAATGCGATTTATGTGTATGGAGTCGCTAATGCAGACATCACTTTTTTTAAAGGCTCAGATATTTTGAGTTATGAAACCAGAGAGTCTTACTCAAGTATTTTGATACTTTAGATAAAGATGAAGAAAGTTTGAAAAACGCCTTAAAGGATTTAGAAAACCCTTTTGGGTTTGCCCCCTACATCAGAAAAGCTTATGAGCATAAAAAGGAATTTTCTAACCACCACCAGATTGAAAGCTTCTTTTCGCATAATCACATTTTAAGAGAACAAAATGTCTTAAAATTTTTGAAAACACTCACTCATTAGCATATTTGCGTTCATTTATCTATTTCTTGTAAAACACGAGTTTATTTTTAGCGTAAAGAAATTGATGATTAGTCTCATAGAAAAAGCCCCTTACATGCTCTCCTCCCCCTTTTTTAATTCAATGCACTTCGCTCCAAACTTTTCTTTTCCACGCGTAAGCCAAGAACGACAGCACTGCAAAGAAAATCATGATCTTAATCCCTAAGGTATTCCTTTCATGTTTTTTCCTATCGCCCGCTTTTTCCAAATATGCGATGACTTGTTTTTGCGCTTGTTCACTCAATCCCACTCTAGGCATAGCCGTGCCAGGCAAAAGCTTTTGCGGATCGTTGATGAAAACATTCAAGCCATGTTCGCCCTTAGCCCTAATCATCATGGACAAATCAGGCGCATGAGAGCCTAAATAATTGGCTAAATCTTTAGGATCGCTAAAGGCCTTATCTTTAGCATAATCCAGGCTATGGCACCTTTGACAGCTTTGGGCAAACACTTCCTTATCGCTCAAACTTTTAGGCAAAATAGAAGTGAGATACGCCACAATATCGCTCAAATCTTGATCGCTAAATTGAGAAAACGCCGGCATAGGATAGGGCCTTTCATCGTTGAATTTATGGCTCAATTTCGCCGTTTTCACGGGGTCTTTGATGAAGTGGGCTAAGAAATTCGCGTTCAAAACCCCCGCCACATGGCTTAAATCCGGTGGCACGACCCCAAAAGAGTTGCTCGCGCTAAGGCTGTCCATAGGGGCTGGAATGTTTTGGGATTTAATGCCATGGCAAGCGGTGCAATTTTCGGCTACAAGCTGTTTGCCCTTATTAGCGTCGCCATTTTTTAAATCCATCGGCTCTAAATCCTTGAAAGCAAAATCTGCCGGAGCGACTTTAGGGTGCATCACCGAATGTGCATAAGGCTCAACCCCATAATAAATCACGCCTATCACCACAATAAGGATGATGAGAATCTTAAATTCTTTCATCTAACACCCCCTTGTTTCTTGCTCTCAGCGATAGTGATAATGGGCAATACCACAAAGAAAAGGGCTAAAAAAGTGATTGAACCCACTAAGCCAATGTATTTACCGATCCCAAGCGGAGGCAATTTACCATAGATTGTTAAAACAATCATATCAATGATTAAAAGCCAAAACCACACCATAAACGCCGGCCGTTTGTGCGCGGGAGCGACAACTGGGCTTCTGTCCAAAAAGGGCAGTAAGAAGAAAATCACTTGCGCCACGCCAAAGGCCATTAGCCCTAAATCAGCGCTAAAGAAAAAGCCCCTTAAGACTTCATAGCTCCATAAGAAATACCATTCAGGGTAAATGTGAGGCGGCGTTTTAAGGCTGTTAGCCCTTTCAAAGTTGATAGGATCCATCGCAAAATCATAGTGGTAACACACCAAGTAAAAGAAAAAGACCATGAACGCGCAAACCACAAAAATATCTTTAGACAAGAACACCGGCCAAAAAGGAATGACTTTGGATTCTTTTTTCTTGCCTTCAATGAATTTTTTTTCTTCTAGTTCAAAGTCAATCTCTTCGCCTTCTTGGTTATTGACATGCGGGATGCGTAAAGAATAAAAATGCACCCCAATGAGTAGAATGATCGCAATGGGCAGTAAAAACACATGGAGCATGAAAAAACGCGTTAAAGTGGAATCCGCCACAACATAATTGCCCCTGATCCACTCCACCACATCAGCCCCAATGAAAGGAATGCCCCCAAATAAATTGGTGATAACCGCTGCGGCCCAATAACTCATCTGCCCCCAAGGCAGCATATACCCGCTAAAGGCTTCCGCGCTAAAGACCACAAACAAAATCATCCCACTAATCCAAATCATCTCACGGCCCTTTTTGTAAGAGCCATAATAGATGCCGACAAACATGTGGATATAAATGATGACAAAAATCATGCTTGCTGCCGTGGCATGCATGTGGCGCCAAAGCCAGCCATAAGCCACTTCTTGCATGATGGTGAAATTCACGCTATCAAACGCCATTTTTGCATCAGGCTTGTAATACATGAGCAAGAAAATCCCTGAGATCACCAGCACGCCAAAAAGGGTCAATAAAATCACCCCCATGGCCCATAAGAAATTGATGTTTTTAGGGATCCAATATTCTGTCATCAGCACTTTAACAAGCTTGTTAGTGCCAAGACGCATGTCCAGCCATTCGCCTAAATTCTTCGCTTTTTTTATCTCTGCCATTGAACTCTCCTTACGCTTTAGCCATCATTTTCTTGTATTCAGCCCCAGCTTCACCAAAAGTGATCTTAGTGCCTTCAATTTTAAAAGGCGGGATATCAAAAGGGCGTGGAGGGGGAGTGCCGGCAATATTCACGCCATCAGAAGTGAAACGCCCCCCATGGCATGGGCATAAAAAGCCTTTTTCTTCATCTTGATAAGTGGGGATACACCCTAAATGCGTGCAAATTTGAATGGCTGTGGTAAAAACGCTCTCGCCAATTTTAAAATCGCGCTTTTCATTAAAGCCCTCTTTTTTAGAACGCTTGAGGATATAGACCGGTTTCCCACGCCATTCCACGGTGGAGAACTGCCCTTCTTGCATATTCGCCACATCTATGGTCGTAAAACCGGCTGAAACAACGCTTGGAAGCGGATCCCAAGTCTTTTTCATCGCTACCAGACTCGCTATAGCCCCTATAGCTGTAACGCTAGCAAGGCTCATTCCTAAAAAATCACGCCTTTGAATATCTGCCATGATTAAAAAACTCCTTAATGATAATTACCTTTTAACGACTAAAGGCATAGCAAGTCCCTATTTTACAACAAACTCTCTTAATAATTTTTTTAAAATAACAAATTGAGACTAAAATCAAACGCTTTTAACTCCGCTTTAAAGAAATTTGAGCGCGCAAATGTTTCAAAAGGGTTTCTAAAATATCGTTATCGTCTTTGCTTGGGGCTTTTAAACTTTCTTTATGTTCATCGCTATAAGTAAGGGTGATGTTTTGATTGAAATTAGAAAGTTTGATGATGCCAAGCTGGTTGGCTAAAATTTTAAGCGTAATGATTTGCAAAAATTGAGCGCTCAAATCGTCTATTTTGCCAAACCTGTCTTCTATTTCTTCATGGATTTGCCCCATCTCATCTACATTTTCACACAAACTCAAACGGCGGTATAAATCTAGCCTTAAACTATCGCTTGCAATGAGTTCAGGGTTTAAAAAAGCGCTCACACCAAGTTGGATTTCTACGCTTTTTTCAAGCCTTTTCTTCCCCCCACTCAATTCATAAATCGCATCCTCAAGCATGCGCGTATAGAGTGCATAACCGATATTTTTAATATGCCCGCTCTGATCTTGCCCGAGCAAATTCCCGCCCCCCCTGATTTCTAAATCATGATAAGCGATACTCTCCCCACTGCCTAAATACGAATTTTTTTCCAAAGCGAGCAAGCGTTTTAAAGCCTGTTCATTCAAACTTTTTTGATCTTCTATGAGGAAATAACAAAAGCCTTCTTTTTTGCCTCTCCCCACACGCCCTCTTAACTGGTGCAAATCAGCCAGGCCGAAATTTTGCGCATTATCAATAATGATCGTGTTAGCGTTAGGCAAATGAATCCCTGATTCCACAATAGAAGTGCATAATAAAACCTGATAGTTTCCTTTAGCAAACTCCAGCATGATTTCTTCGCTCTCACTGGCGTTAATCTGGGAATGCAAAATGGCGATTTTAAGCTTAGGGATCAACTCTTCTAGCTTGGTTTTGACTTTTGAAATGCTAGCGATGTGGTTATGGATGTAAAAAATTTGCCCGTTACGGCGTAATTCTCTGTAAATAATCTCTTTTAAGAGCTCGTCATTCTTTTCTTTCAAAAAAGTGCGGCTGGGCTTTCTGTCTGTGGGCGGGGTTTTTAAAGAGCTAATGCCTTTAATTTGAGAGAGTGCCATGTTTAGAGTGCGCGGGATAGGCGTGGCAGACATGCTTAAAAAATGCACGCTTTTGCTCAATTCTTTTAAAGCTTCTTTTTGTTTCACGCCAAATTTATGCTCTTCATCTACAACCATTAAGCCCAAGTTTTTGAATTTCGCACCCAAAATCGCATGCGTGCCTATTAGCGCATCAATTTGCCCTAATTCTACGGCTTTTAAAAGCTTGTTTTTTTCGCTGGTTTTAATATACCTGTCCAAACGAGCCACTTTAACGCCAAAATTTTCAAAACGCGCCTTTAAAGTCTCAAAATGCTGGTGCGCTAATAAGGTGGTAGGCACGACTAGCGCGCTTTGAAAGCCGTTCAAAAACGCGCAAAAAATCGCATGCATCGCTACTTCCGTTTTTCCAAAACCCACATCTCCGCTCAAAAGTCTATCCATCACCTTGTGAGAGCTTAAATCCCTTGAAATTTCAGCGATAGCCTTTTCTTGATCGCTGGTGTATTCAAACCCCGCATGCGATTTAAAGACTTCCAACTCCGCTAAATGCACATCCATCTTTTTACCCAAGATCAAATTGCGTTCAGCCGCTAATTCAATGATCTTGCTTGCAATCTCTAAAAGCTTAGTCCTGACTTTAGCTTTCAGTTTGAGGAAACTCCCTTTCCCTAGCCGGTCTTTAGCTGGCACGCTATCGCTTTGCGCCACATAGCGAGCGATGAGATGCAAATTTTCCACCGGTAACAGCAGTTTGTCTTCGCCCCAATAAGCGATTTCTAAAAAATCCCTCTTGCTCCCTAAAACGCTGTGCTGGACTAATTGAGAAAACACGCCCACCCCATAATCATCATGCACCACCCATTCGCCCGGATTTAGTTCATTCAAAGCGAGCTTGGATTTTTGGCGTTTTTTCTTCCTTTCAAAAGAATTGAGCGAAATAAAAATCCCATCAGGGGTTTTAAAGTTTAGCACAAAGGGGGCGATCACGCATTCCATGCTGCTTTTTTCAATCGTGCCTAATACATTGTCTAAAATCGTTTTATTAGGAGCTAGGAGCGTGATTTTACGATTTGAATGCAAAGCGATAAAGCCTTCTAGGGCATGCGCATGGATTTCTAAATCTTCATAGCCTTGCGCGTTTTCTAAAACCTTTAAAAATTTGAAACGCTCATAATCCAATTCGTTTAAGCTCGCTAATTCTTGAATTTCTTCTAAAGCTCTAGGGCTTATAACGCTTTTATAAACGCTTAGCAAGTCTTGCGCTTTTTCTCCTAAAAACCACAAACCAAAACTGGTTAAATCTTTAGAAAAGCTATTTAAGGGGCTTTGTTCCACTTTTGTTTTCAGATCCTTATAAGATGGTTCGTCCAAACTAAAAAGCGTGGGGGGGATTTCAATTTCTAACAAATCTTCTTTAAGACTCATTTGAGTGGTGGGATCCAATTCCTTAATGCTCTCACACTCCGTGTCAAAAAAACTCAAACGATACGCCTTAGAATTAGGCACATAAATATCCACAATATCCCCCCTAAAGCTCGCTTCGCCTTCCACTTCCACTAAGTCTAAAATTTCATAACCATAATAAAAGAGCTTGTCTTTCAAATCCTTAAGGTTATATTTTTCTAAAAGAGTGATTTTAAAGCTCTCTAAAAGTTCTTTTTTAGGTAAAGGGTGCAATAAAGCGCTAATAGGGGCAATGATGATAACTTCTTGTTTGTTTTCTAAGGCCTGATAAAACTCCCTCAAACCTCCTAAAAGCTGTAAAAATTCTTCAAAAAACGAACGCAAATCGTCGTTTTTTTTAGCCCTAAACTCCGGGAAAAGAACGGCTTTAATATTTGGCTTAAAATAGCTTATGACTTCTTTAGCGAGCTCGGACTCTTTAAAATCCTTACAAGCGAGTATTTGATAATCAAAGCCTTTGTTTAAGGCCCTATAAAGACTAGATTGGATCATTCCCTATTTATTTTCAATTTTCTTTTCTTGCTCATTGATTAACAACGCCCCCCCTTGAATATTCTTAGGGCGGGTTTCCCCAATCAAAATCCCCTTTCTTTCCACCACAAGCTCTTGACTAGAGATTTTACCATCAAGGCGCCCTAAAGGCATGATCTCTACCACTTCCGCCTCCACCGTGCCAGTGAACTTGCCATTGACCACTAATTTATTAGCAAAAATCTCACCCACTACCGAGCCGGTTTGCCCGATCACCACTGTGCTTTTAGAATGCACCACCCCTTCTAATTCGCCATCTATATGCAAATGGTAATCCAAATGAAGCTCCCCCTTTATTTTTGTGCCTTGAGCGATGATAGTCGCTGGTCCTGTTTTTGCATTAGCTGATTTATTATTGTTATCAAAGATTGCCATCTGATGCTCCTTTCTTTATTGAAAACTTCTTCAAAATTTTTCATGTTCCATTTGGTGAAACTCATGGGGTTTATGGGTTGATCTAAAAAACGCACTTCATAATGCAAATGCGGCCCTGTACTCATCCCTGTATTACCACTATACCCAATCAACTGCCCTTTTTTGACAAATTCGCCCGTTTTTACGATAATTTTATTCAAATGGGCGTAGTAGGTTTTAAAACCAAAAGGGTGGAAAACTTTAATCAAATTCCCATACCCCCCATTCCACCCTTTGCTCGCTAACCCCACTACCCCGCTCGCGCTCGCATACACAGGCGTATTAATAGCGGTGCTTAGATCAAGCCCGGTATGGTTGTGCAACACATGCAAAATAGGGTGGATCCTTTTATTAAAGGCGGCTGAAACGCGCCGATAGGATTCTAGCGGGTAGTCATTAGGGATAAGGCGCATGATAAAGCTTTTTTGAAGCCCGGTAATCCCAGCGACATCTAAGCGGCTGGAAAAATTGCCCTCTTCTTTTTCTTCTTCAGGCCTATTCACTCCCACCACTTCTTCTAAATCGTTGATGCGCTCCCCTGAAAGTTGCAAATCGTCTAAAAATTCATCCATTTGCAAAGAAAGCTTTTCATTCGTCTCTTTTTTTTTCTCAAATTCCTTAGTGATTAAAGCATGCTGCTTTTCAATATTTCTAATTTCTTTATTTAAAACTAATAACGAAATGCCTAAAAACAATAAAGATCCCACAACGCTCAACAGTGCATACAAGCCAATTTGACGGAATAAGATATGAACATTAATATAACGGCTCCCTTTAGAGTCCGTAACCATCACAATCAAACGCCTGTCTAAAAACACTAAAATCCTTACTGGCTTATGAGCGCGTCTTTATCCACATGCTCTTGGAGCTGGACAATGTCTTCTAAAACCCAAAACAAATTCTTCCATTCAATAAATTTATTTTCTTCTAAAGCGCTTTGGAAATGATCCAAATCCCATGCTAGGAATTTTTCTGCGTCTAAAATTTTACCCAAAAAGCGCACTTCATAATGCAATTTTTCGCCGCCGCTATTACCGCTCTTCCCGCTATAGCCAATCAACTGCCCTTTTTGAATAAAGCTTTTGGGCTGCACATTGACATGATCTAAGTGCGTGTAAATGGAGCTAAAACCAAACGCATGTTCAATGCGCACCAAGTTCCCATACCCCACATTAGAATTGGTTTTCACAAAATCCACAATCCCATCAGCGCTCGCATAAACAGGCGTGTTTAATGGCACGATAAAATCAATCCCGGATTCAACGCCCTTAATCTTTTTAATGGGGTGGTTCCTTTCTTTGGTGGGTTTGATCGCGCTATAAGTTTTTAGGGGCATGCCATTAGGAATGAGCATGAGCGCTAAATGTTTTTGAGCCAAATTTAAATTGTCTAAATCCACTTCATCATAAAGATGCACGCCCCCATTGGCCCCTCTTTTGACTTCAATCAAGGATTCCAACCCGCGAATCTTTTGCCCCACAATAAAAAGCTCTTCTCGCTTGTTTTTAATCTCTTTTGTCAAAGTGTAATTTTTTTGATACAAATCCCTAAAATCCCTTAAAACCGCATTCCTCTCGCTTGTCATCGTATCCATTTTAGCGATTAAAAATTTTAAAAACCCTACGCCAAGCCCCACGATCAATAAAAGAATGACAACAGAAATGATGAGGTTGCGTTTTAAATTTTTAGAAAATTTGAGCTGTTTAGAGCCTGATTCATCAATGATGGTGATCACAAGCTGGTTTTGCGGCATCAATCCCTCTTCTTTGGATAGCGTTCATAAAAAGCGTTGGCTACCAAAAATGAGCCATACACCAAATAATTTTCATTTTCTTTCAGTTCTTCAAACAAGGCGTGTTCTAACCCTAAAGTTTCTAAAATCCCTTTAAGTTTTTCTAATTGGATAATTCTTTCATTATGCAATTCTAAAATCAAAACCTTTTTAACCACAGGCTTTAAAATTTCTAGCACCAAAAAAGCGTCTTTATCTTGATAGCAGTTATAAATCAAAATGATTGGAGCGTTAAAAAGGCGTTTGATTTCTTCTTTTAAGGCTTTAGCGCTATGGGGGTTATGCCCCACATCTATTAAAATATTAGGGCTTAAAAGCTCGCAACGGCCGATTAAATCTAGGGGCTTTAGGTTTTTTAAAACTTCTTGTTTATTGCATGGCATAAGCGTCTCAAACGCTTTTAGGGCCACTTCTAAATTCATCGCTAAAAAATGGGCTAAATGGTGGCGTTCAATATAATCTCTTACTTCTTTTGAAATTTCATTTTGAACCACAATCAATTGTGCGTGTTTGTCTTTGGCGATTTTTTGAGCGATATTTAAAACCAGTTCTTGTTGGGGAGCGATGATACTAAGAGGGCCCATCGCTTTTAATTTAGTAGTCGCAATGCTTTCTAAACTATCCCCTAAAAATTCCTTATGATCGTAATCAATGGGGGTGAAAACGCTTAGGGTTTTTTCTAAAGCGTTCGTGCTGTCAAACTCCCCCCCAAGCCCCGCTTCTAAGACTAGATAATCGCAATCTTTAGCGAGCATGACAGCCAGTAAGGTGGCGTATTCAAAATACGAGCAAGCGCTGCTGAAAGCGTGCAATTGCAATTGCTGGTGGGCGTTTTCTAAAACGCTTTCTTCAACAACAGAGCCATTCACAAAAAAGCGCTCCCTAAATTCAAAAACATGAGGGGAGGTGAAATGCAACACTTTAAAATTTTGATCGGCTAATAAAAGGGTTAAAAACCGCCCGGTGCTGCCCTTGCCATTAGTCCCTACCACATGAATGACTTTCGCTTGAACCTCAAAAAAAGCGTTCTTAAAATCTTTATAAATTTGAATGAAGCGACTAGGATCAAATTTATGGTATTCCTTAGGCTTTGTTTCTAAAAACGCCTTTAATCCATGGCTATTTTTCATTATTGAATTTCCCCTCATAAGCGATTTGCGCGACAAATTTAGTCAAAGTTTGCTCCACAGCCTGATTGATAGCGTAATAGCGGTTCTGGTAGGTATTAAGGGGGTCTTGCAAATTCACAGCGTAATTGTAATACCCGCTATTTTGAAAAGTCTTTTGTGTGCCTCTTTTATTATCATAGGTGTAATTCACAGACACGGTTGCGCGATAGAAAGTCGTAAAGCCTTCTTTATTTTGCGTGATACTCGTATCGGTTACATTCGTGATTTCTATAATAATGATAGAATCCGCATCCTTTTCACTCGCTAAGCGGCTTTGGAAGCGTTGCACGACTAAACGATTCATCAAATCCTTAAACTCTACAGAGTTTTCAGGGTTAGGCAAATTCACAATGAGTTTCACGTATATGCTATCGCCTAAAGCGTTTTGAGCGTAAGCCGCAATGGGCTTATACCCACAGCCCTTGAACAAAAGCAACAAAATAAAAAAAGTAAAGCCTTCATGCGATAACAAAATTAACAAGCTTATTAGGCACATAAATTTCTTTTTTAACGCTCGCCTTTTCTAAATATTTCTCTAATTCTTTTTTAGCCAAAACAATGATTTCTTCTTTACTGGCGTTAATATTGACTTTCAATTCCGCGCGCCTTTTGCCATTAATGGTAAGCCCTAAAGTCATAGATTCTTCTATCAAAGCGTTTTCATCGATCGCTATAGGCTTAAAATTCTCTCTTTTAAAAAGCCTCTCGCTCAACTCCCATGCCGTGTGTGGGATAATAGGCTCTAAAATTTGCAACAACACAAAATAACCCTCGCATAAAATTTGCTCATTACTTTGCACGTTCAAAGCGTTTAAGGCCTCCATGCAGCTTGCGATCAAAGTGTTAAACGCGTAAGCGCTTTCAGCCTTATTGAAAATTTCATGCGATTTTTTCAACGTCTCATAGACTTTTTTGCGGGCTAGTTTTTGCGCTTCATTCAGGCTAACTTCTTTAAATTCAGGCTTAGAAGTGGTAGGGCTAATGGCGTTCGCTTTATCGTATAAGCGCTTGATAAACCGGTGTGCCCCCTCTAAAGCGCTGTCATTCCATTCCAATTCTTTAGCCGGCGGGGCAGCAAAAAGGATAAAGAGCCTTGCCGCATCGGCCCCATATTTTTTGAGTATTTCTTTAGGGCTGACGACATTACCTTTAGACTTGCTCATCTTAGCGCCATCTTTTAAGACCATGCCTTGAGTGATGAGTTGTTTGAAAGGCTCATCTAAATTGAGATAGCCCAAATCCCTTAAAGCCTTAGTGAAAAAGCGCGCGTATAACAAGTGCAAAATCGCATGTTCAATGCCGCCAATATAAGTGTCCACTGGCATGAAATACTTCAAGTAATTTTGATCAAACGCTTGATTTTCACGCTTATCTTTGGGGGTGGTGTAGCGCAAGAAATACCAACTAGATTGGATGAAAGTATCCATGGTGTCTGTTTCTCTTAAAGCGTCTTTGTGGCATTTAGGGCATTGAGCGAATTTCCAACTCGCATGCTTTTCTAACGGATTGCCCTCCCCATCAATCACAATGTCTTCAGGTAAAGTTACCGGCAGTTGGGTTTCAGGCACAATCCCGCAATGTTTGCAATGAATCATAGGAATAGGCGCTCCCCAATACCTTTGACGGCTCACTCCCCAATCTTGCAAGCGGTAGTTGATCACTCTTTTACCGAGGTTTTCTTTTTCAAAATAAGCGATGATTTGTTCTCTGGCCACTGAGCTAGAAAGATCGCTCCACTCCCCGCTATTTTTTAAAACCTCTTCTTTGGTGTGGGGCAAACTTTGAGAACTTTGAGTGATCACTTTAATAGGGATATGATAAAGATTGGCGAATTCAAAATCCCTTTCATCGCAAGCTGGCACGCCCATTAACGCCCCAGAACCATAATTAGCTAGAGCGAAATTAGCCACCCAAACAGGGATTTTTTGCTTCGTTAAAGGGTGGATAGCATAAACGCCTAAAAACGCCCCTTTTTTCTCTAAAGCTCTTTCTCTTTGAGTCGTGTTTAAAATCGCTTTAATCATCTTTGAATCTTCTTGGCTCACTCGCTTAATGGCATGCTCTACTAAAGGGTGTTCTGGGGCGATGGCGATGTAAGTTACACCATAAATAGTATCCGCTCTTGTGGTAAAGACTTCAATTTCTTGAATGCCGTTGCAAGCTTTCAAGCATTCATCAGCGATTTTAAAACCAAATTGCAACCCGCTAGATTTTCCTATCCAGTTTTTTTGCATGATTAAGACTTGAGAAGGCCAATGATTTTCTAAAGCCTCTAAGTCTTTTAGCAATTCTTCAGCGTAATTTGTGATCTTCAAATAATATTGATAGAGTTCTTTTTGAATCACTTCTGTATCGCAACGCCAACACCTCCCATCAATGACTTGCTCATTAGCTAAAACGGTTTTATCGTTAGGGCACCAATTGAGCATGGCTTTCTTGCGATAGACTAGCCCCTTTTCCCACAAATCAATGAAAAATTGCTGTTCAAATTTCGTGTAATCCGGATCTGAAGTGGCAAATTCCCTGTTTTTAGAAAAAGAAAACCCTAAAGCTTCAAACTCTTTTTGCATGTTTTCAATGTTTTCATAAGTCCAAGTTTTAGGGTGGATACCATGCTTAATGGCCGCATTTTCTGCAGGCATCCCAAAAGAATCAAACCCCATAGGGTGTAACACATTATAATGGTGCAAACGATAATAACGCGCCAAAGCATCGCCAATGGTGTAATTGCGCACATGCCCCATGTGGATTTCCCCACTAGGATAAGGCAGCATGCTCAAAATGTATTTTTTAGGGAGGTTAAAATCGTCTTTAGGCTCAAAACTCTTATTTTTCCACCAAAATTCTTGCCATTTTTTTTCTATATTGATAAAATCCATCGTTACCCCTTAATCCGTTTCGCTCGTTACAACGCTTTCAATCAACAAAAAGATGAGACTGAAAGCGTTGCTAATCAACGCTCCAATCATGAGCATGTAAGCGGTAACCAAATTATTCAAAATCTGTAAAAACACAAATGCCGGTATGAGGTGCAACACGGTGGCTAAAGAGCTAGCCAACAGCTCTGAAGCGAAACGCTTGATCACCCCAATTTTAAGCGTAACGGAAATAAGGTTTAAAGCTAACGCTACAAACAACACCACCGTGTTAGGCTCATACAAAAACCCTGCAATGGTGGTTAAAGAAATAAGGCTGAACAGCACATGAACGACCCGACCCCAATCCATAGAAACTCCTTAAACTTGACCGCCCTCATACAAACGGTGCATTTTTTCTTTCTCTTGAGCTTTTTTGATTTTTCTAGCCTCATTCTCATAATATTTATCCATATCAAAGCCTAACAATAACGCTACTTTAGGGGCGATGAAAATAGAGCTATAAGTCCCTACAATCGTGCCTATTAGCATGGGCAATGAAAAGCCAATGATAATCTTACTCCCAAACACGCACAAAATCAACACCACAAAAAACACGGTTAAAGAAGTTAAAAGCGTGCGCGTGAGCGTGCTGGAAATGGCTTCATCAATGGCTTGAGTGGCATTTTTGGTTTTTTGAGAGAGCATTTCTTCTCTGATCCGATCAAAAATAATGATCGTATCATTAATGGAATACCCAATCAAAGTGAGCAAGGCCGCAATCACTTCCAAATTCATATCAATCTTAAAAACAATCACTGAGCTTGCCACTAAAATCACATCATGCACAAGCGCAATAACGCTCGCTAAAGCGAAACGCCATTCATAGCGGAAACTCACATAAACCATGATCGCCATTAGGGCTAAAATCAGCGACAAAATGCCCTTTTCTTTCAATTCGCTCCCCACTCTAGGGCCCACGGTGTCAAATTTACGGATTTCAAAATCGCCACTGGGTTTTAGAATGTTAGCCACGATAGCGTTCAAATCTTCATTTTGGGCTGTTTCTACAAAAGGGAATTTGATTAAAATCTCTTCTTTAGAACCAAACTCGCTCACTTGAACGCCCTTAAAACGATCTTCTTTTTCAAAAAGAGCGCGCACTTCTTTAATGGGAGCGTTTTGCGCATAACGCACTTGCACCAAACTCCCTCCGGCAAAATCAATCCCTAAAGAAAACCCTTTAAAGAACAAAAGCCCTAACGCCAGAAGCGCTAAAATCGCTGAAAGAATCACTCCGTAATTGGAATAACGCATGAAGCTTAAGATTCTCGTTTGTTTGAATAATTCCATAAAAACTCCTAAGCCCTTTTATTTTTCACGCCAAACCAAAAATAAAGGCTCTTGGTTTGGGTCAATTTAGGCAAAAGGGCTTGATAAATCCCTTGAGTGCCTATAATAGCGGTGATAATAGAGGCTAAAATCCCAATGCCTGTGGTGAGTGCAAAGCCTTTAATCGCTCCTGTGCCATAAGCGTATAGTAGCACCGAAGCGATCAAGGAGGTGATATTGGAATCAAAAATCGCTCGGCTCGCATTGATATAGCCTAAATGGATCGCTTTAGTGATGCCCTCGCCCTCTCTTAACACCTCTCTAATGCGCTCATTAATAATGATATTAGCATCCACGGCAATCCCCACGGTCAAAACAATCCCTGCCATTCCCGGTAAAGTCAGCGTCGCTCCAAAAATCGCCATCACCGCCACGATCAAAAAAAGATTCACCACTAACGCCATACAAGCGATCACCCCAGCCATAGAGTAATACAACACCATAAAGCCCATCACTAAAATAAAACCCCCTATGAGAGCGATAATGGAAGCTTTAATGCTGTCCTTCCCTAAACTTGGGCCTATAATCCTTTTTTCTAAAACCTGAATGGGTGCGCTCATCGCCCCACTCCTTAAAGCGATCGCTAAATCGCTCGCTTGAGCCACGCTAAAATTCCCGCTAATTTGCCCGCTCCCTCCTCCAATGCGCTCCCTAATCACCGGGGCTGAATAGACTTTATTGTCCAAAACGATCGCCATGCGTTTGCCCACATTCGCGCCTGAAAAATCCCCAAAAATCTTAGCCCCTTGAGCGTCCAAAGTAAAGCTCACCACCGGCTGGTTGTTTTGATCATATACCACTTTCGCATCTGTAAGCATTTCGCCATCTAAAATAGGGATCGCTTTGAGTAAGATTTTACCCCCCATTTCCACATCAGACAACAACACACTGCCTAATTTTTGAGCCTCTAAATCCGTCATTTTCATCGCATCTTTATTGTGCTCTTCATCCACTGCCATCATCTGCAAATGAGCGGATCTTGAAATCAAGTCTTTAGCGCGCCGTTCTTCTTCTAAAGTCTTAATGCCAGGCAATTGCACCGAAATTTCTTCTTTACCTTGCTGGATGACTACAGGCTCTGCCAAACCAAATTGATCCAAGCGGTTACGAATGATCCCTATCACTTGCAAAATCGTGTTTTTACGCAATTCCTCTTGCTCTAAAGGGGTGAGCTTCACGCTATAAAACTCCGCTTCTTTTTTGATTTCAAACTGACTATGACCTTGCAATTCCAATAAAAGCGCGTCTAATTTTTTCGCTTCATCTTCATCTAAAAGCTCAAAACTGATCCCTTCTAAATTGGATTTAATGTCTTTAAGCAAGATATTTTGCTTTTTAGCGTTGTATTCTAAAGCAGACGCTAGGCTTAAATACTTGTTTTTTAAAGCCTCATCGGTTTGTACCCCTAAAAGCATGTTCAACCCCCCCCTTAAATCCAAACCTAAAGTGATTTTAGGGCCTTTAGTCTCTAACAAAGAAGGCACAGAAAACCCTACCCCTAAAAGAAGCGCGCAAATAAAAACGATTAAACGAGGGTTAAAAAGTTTCATTTAGTTGTTATTTGGCGTTGTTTCAAAGTTTTAGTACCAGATAATTTTGCCGAGATTTCTTCTCTGCCTTGCTGAATGACTATAGGCTCTGCCAAACCAAATTGATCCAATTCGTCTAATTTGAACGCTACATAGTTTTTAGAAAGTTTAGCGGTGGTGTCATCATTGAGTTTCACGCTAAAAAAATTCGCTTCCGCCTTAAGCACCTCAACAATCAGTCCTCCTTGAGTGACAATTTTATCGCCCTTAGTCAAACCCTCTATCATTTCTTTATGCTTTTTTTGCTGTTGGCGTTGCGGGCGAACAATCAAAAAATAAAAAATAAGAAACAACACCAAAAAGGGTAAAAGCGTCGTTATAATTTCTTTAGTTTGTCCCATTAAATTTCCTTAAAAGATGTTTTAATCTCAAATTATAGCATTTTTCACTATTTCTTTAAAGCCGCTCTTTTATCTAGCACGAATAAATATAAAGCCCCTATGATCCCAGAAATCAAAGATCCGAGTAAAATCGCAATTTTTGCCACTTCCATAGCGTCCTTATGCTCGCTCGTAAAAGCCAGATTAGAAATGAACATAGACATGGTAAAGCCAATCCCTGCTAAAAGCCCAGCCCCTAAAATATGCCACCAGTTGATGCCTTTAGGGCGCGCGGTGATTTTAAGCTTTTCGCTTATGAAAGTGATTAAGAAAATCCCTAAAGGCTTGCCCAAACAAAGCCCTAAAATAACCCCTAAAAGCACCTTATCCACTTCTAAATTGATGCTAGAATCAACACTCACCCCAGCGTTTGCAAACGCGAATAAGGGCATGATGAAATACCCGCTGATGGGGGCTAGAAAATGCTCCAACCTTTCTAAGGGGCTTTGTAAAGCGCTCGCTTTTTCTTCAATAGAATGCAAGATTTCTTGCTGCTCTTTGGTTAAAAGCGCTCCTGAACTCGTTTCTGCGTATCGCTTGCCTAATTCTAAAAGCTCTACATTTTTAGAATCTTTAGGGATTTTCACCGGTATCATAAAAGCTAGAATTACCGCAGCGATCGTCGCATGGATACCGCTTTGATGCACGCAAAACCAAAGCAACACCCCTAAAAGCAAGTAAGGGATAAGCGAGTGCATATTCAAACGATTTAACACAGCTAAAACAAAAACCACCCCTAAAGCCCCTAAAAGCCATGCGAATTTTAAATTCGTGGTATAAAAGAGCGCGATCACCACAATAGCCCCCAAGTCATCAGCCACCGCTAGAGTGATTAAAAAAACCTTTAAGGCGGTTGGCACCCTCTTGCCTAAAAGCATGATCACGCCCAAAGCGAACGCAATATCCGTCGCCATAGGGATCCCAAAACCATGCTGAGAGGGCGTATCAGCGTTAAGAAAAAAATAAATCAATCCTGGGGCTATCATGCCCCCAAGAGCCGCAATCACAGGGAAAGAAGCTTTTTTAAAACTGGATAACTCCCCAAATAACAATTCTCGCTTGATTTCTAAACCTATCATTAAAAAAAATAACGCCATTAAAACATCATCAATCCAATTATGCAAACTAAAGCCGATGAAAAAATCCCCTATTTGGAACCCAAAAGGGGTGTGCCATAGCGCAAAATAACTTTCTTTCAAAAACGAATTAGCCACCACCATCGCTAAAACAGCGTTCAAAAAGAGGAAAATCCCTCCAAAAGACTCGCTTTTAATAAAGTTTTTAAGCGTCAAACTGAGCGCGTTTTCTGTTTTTTTGAGATTCATAGACAACCTTAAAATTTTTAATTTCAAACCCATAATTTTTCAAGCAGTCTTTTATGAGCGTAAATGATGCCCGCTTGTATCTTAAAATGGGGGGCTTGAGTTTGCAAAAACTCAGCGTAATGAGACACTTGCGCTTTATGGCTTTGCTGGTAATTTTGAGAGCTTTTATAATCTAAAACATACAAATTTTGCCCCCTATCCCACAACAAAACATCAATCCTAGACACAACCCCTTCAAATAAAAAAGCCGCTTCACCCCTTAAGGCATAATTTTTAAAAAGAGCTTGTATCTCTGTATCGTTTTCAAAAAGCTCTAAACTCTCTTCTAACGCTTGGTAATCCAAACCATAAAAACCATGATGGTAGTTTAAATATTCTAAAACGCTTTCTTTAGGAATGTTGTAAGCGTATTGGTATTCTAATCCCTTGTGCAAAGCGATACCAAAATTGATCGCTTCCTGGTCGTTATTCTTCTCATAATCGCTCTCTGGCTCTTCTTCTATCTCTTGGACTTGCTCGCCATAGGCATGGGGCTTGATGAGAGTGCTTGTAATTAAAGGCTCTTTTTGTGGAGAAATAACCGGCATAATTTCTCCCTCTTCTAAAGGCGCAAGATCCAATTGTTCGCACATTTTTTTGTTTTTGCTTTCTTTTTTGTCTTTGGCCACGACAATCAGCCCTAACTCAGCCCTAGTGAATGCGACATAATACACATTGGTTTCTTCATGATCTTTGGCCGCTTCTTCTTTGTCTAAAGCCCTAGCGTAATCTTTATCCACGACCTCACGATTTTTCATTCTGTAATAAAGGCGAAGAAGCTCTGCGCCGTCATATTCTTCAAGGAGTTGATTGGAGTGATTTGAATTAGGATTGCCCAAGCATTCGCACACGATCACATAAGGGAATTGCATGCCTTTAGATTTGTGAATGGTCATGATCTGCACGCCTTTTGAATAGGAAGAAGCGATCGATTTAGCCTCTAATTTTTCTAAAAATCCATCGGCGTCTTCGCACCCAACCGCCAATTCCAAGCAGCTTTGCGCGCACTCTCCATAAAGCTCAAACAATTCCATCACCTTCCACACAAAGCCTGCCACGCTCTCTTTTTTGGGGTTAAAACCAGGCAAAGCGATCACATCATCATGCAAGTATCCAGCGAGTTTTAAAACGCTGTGCTTATAAAAAGGCTTGTAAGGTTCTTCCGCTAGAGCGTATTCTAAAGCGTTCTTAATGATTTTAGACTCTACAAATTGAGACAATTTTGCACTAGATTCCGTGCTTGGGTGGATTGCACTCAAACGCTCTTGCAAATAATTTTTGATTTCTAAAGCGTCCTTATTGGTGGCGCATAAAATGGTAATATCTTTAGGCCCAATACGATGTTCTAAAAGGTTTTGAGCTTCTTGTAAGACCTGATCTAATAGCAATTCTCTTTCATCAGCCACTAAAGAGACTTTAACATAGCCGTCTGTAGCATGTTTATTTTGAGAAGTTTTAGGGTATTTTTGCTCCAAATAAGCGGTGGGGGAATTTTGATAAGCTTTTTTAAAAATGGTGTTCACATAATTAATGATCAAAGGCGAACTGCGGTGGTTGAATTGTAGATTATCGTGGTAAAAATCCTTAGAAACGCTTTCAAACAAAGAGCTAAAACTCCCCCTAAAGGCATAAATGCTCTGCTTGACATCGCCCACAAAAAACACGCTCCTGTGCCATTTCGCTTGCCCTATCCCGGCTTTAATCTCATCAATAAAAGGGGCTAAAATCTTATAATCGTTCAAGCTCGTGTCTTGAAATTCATCAATCAAAATGTGCGCAATCTTGCTGTCCAACCTGAAATAAAAAAACTCCGCCGGCATTTCTTCATAACCATTCAATAAGACATGAACCTTATCTTTAATCGCATCAAAATCTAAGGCTTGGATTTTAGAAGTGGCGTTATCATAAAGTTGGATGAATTTAGGGAATTTTTTAAATATTGCGGTTTCTTTGGCTTCATAATAGCGTTTTAAATCGTTTTCAATCTCTTTGCATTCGCTCTCTAAAGTGGGGATTTCACTTTTAAGTTTTTTGAAAGATTGATATTCGCTCTTTTTTTTAAGCCAGGTTAAAGAGCTGTTTAAAAATCCCCTAAAACTACCGCATTTAATGGCTGTTTTAGCCGTATCTGACGCTGTTTCTATGCTTTGAATTTGTTCGTTTAAGCTCCTTAGTTTTTCTAAAAAACCCTCTTCATCAAATGCAGGCTCTTTCTTATTAGGATCAAATAAGTAGAGCTTGTTTTTTAAAAAACGCAACCGCTCTAAAATGGAATCGCTTGTGTAACTATCATAACTTAAGCATTGAGCGATAAAAACGCTCAATTCCTCAAGCTGTTCGTTATTTAAAGCGCTCAAAAAACCCTCATTAAGCTGTTGCTGGTGCGCTTTGGTGTCTTCATTGACTTCAAAATTCGCGCTCAACCCCACAAACCAGCAAAATTTCCTTAAAATGCTTTGAAAAAACGCGTCAATGGTGCTGATTCTGATTTCGGCGTTTAAAAAGCGTTGGTAGATTTTTTGAGCGCTATTTCGCACTAAACTAGGGTCTAAATGGTATTTTTCTTCTAATTCTTTTAGGATATTTTGGGATTTTTCTTTTTCTTTTTCATTTTCAAGGTCTTCTTTTTGCAAAATTTTTAAATAGTCTAAAATGCGCTCTTTCATTTCGGCGGTGGCTTTTTTAGTGAAAGTGAGCGTTAAAATCTCGCTAGGGTTAGCCCCCTTAAACAACAGGGCCAAAAACCGCACGCTCAAAGCGAAAGTCTTCCCGCTTCCTGCTGAAGCCTTTAAAGCCATGCATTGTCTTTTTGTATCCATTGAGATCTATCCTAAAATTTCTATTTTGTCTTTATTATAACCTAAAAGCCTTTTTTACTTAAGCTAAAAAACCCTAATCTTTTGCTATAATCACAGGGTTTTGTCGTTTTTCTATCATTTTAATAGGAATCAAAGGCAAAGACAGCGTCAAATTCACACATGCTAATCCTTGTATTTAGGTGTTCTTAAGAATTTAAGAATCAAATGAGCATGGAGGAAGAGAACCAAAATAACTTTAAGGAGCGTATTCATGGTAACCATGAAAGATTTATTAGAATGCGGTGTGCATTTTGGACACCAAACAAGGCGTTGGAACCCTAAAACCAAAAAATTCATTTTTGGCGTTAGGAAAAATATCCATATTATTGATTTGCAAAAAACCTTGCGCTATTTTAGATACACTTATAATATCGTGCGCGATGCGAGCGCTCAAGGCAAAAGCATCATGTTTGTAGGCACTAAAAAACAAGCCAACGAGACTTTGAAAGAATTTGCTGAAAGCATTCAAGTCCCTTATGTCAATTACCGCTGGCTTGGCGGCATGCTGACTAATTTTAGCACCATTAGAAAATCGGTGAGGAAATTAGAAATCATTGAAGAAATGGAAAATAGCGGTCAAATTGATCTATTGACCAAAAAAGAAAAGCTCATGATTTTAAGGAAAAAAGAAAAGCTGGATAAATATCTTGGCGGGGTGCGCCACATGAAAAAAATCCCTGATATGATTTTTGTGATTGATGTGGCTAAAGAAAAAATCGCTGTCGCTGAAGCAAGAAAACTCCATATCCCTATCGTGGCTCCCTTAGACACTAACTGCGACCCTGATTTGGTGGATTACCCCATTCCTGGAAATGACGATGCGATCCGCTCTATCAGGCTATTTTGTAAAGAAATGAGCGAAGCGATTTTAGAGGGGCGAGAACTCATGCAAGAAGAAATCGTCCATGCGGATGAAAATAGCGAAGAGATAGAGTTTGTGAGCAATGAAGAAAAAGAAGAAATGCTCGCTGAAATCCAAAAAGAAATCACTCAAGGAGCCGAATAATGTCAGGAATTAGCGCTCAATTAGTCAAAAAATTAAGGGACTTAACCGATGCGGGCATGATGGATTGCAAAAAAGCCCTTGTAGAAGTGGCTGGGGATTTGCAAAAGGCTATTGATTTCTTGCGCGAAAAAGGCTTGAGTAAAGCCGCTAAAAAGGCCGATAGGATCGCTGCTGAGGGCGTGATCGCTTTAGAAGTAGCGCCTGATTTTAAAAGCGCAATGATGGTAGAAATCAATAGCGAAACGGATTTTGTGGCTAAAAATGAGGGCTTTAAAGAATTGGTGAAAAAAACTTTAGAAACGATCAAAGCCCACAATATCCATACCACAGAAGAACTGCTTAAAAGCCCGTTAGACAACAAGCCTTTTGAAGAATATTTGCACTCTCAAATCGCTGTGATTGGTGAAAACATTTTAGTGAGGAAAATCGCTCATTTAAAAGCCCCTAGCTCTCATATCATCAACGGCTATGCGCATTCTAACGCTAGAGTGGGCGTGTTAATCGGTATAAAATACGATAATGAGAAAAACGCTCCAAAAGTGGTGGAATTGGCCCGAAACATCGCTATGCATGCCGCAGCGATGAAACCTCAAGTATTAGACAGCAAAGACTTTAGCCTTGATTTTGTCAAAAAAGAAACTTTAGCCTTGATCGCTGAAATTGAAAAAGACAATGAAGAGGCTAAACGCTTGGGCAAACCTTTAAAAAACATCCCCGCTTTTGGGAGTCGCATTGAATTGAGCGATGAAGTTTTAGCCCATCAAAAGAAAGCTTTTGAAGACGAACTAAAAGCACAAGGCAAGCCTGAAAAAATCTGGGATAAAATCGTTCCTGGAAAGATGGAAAGATTTATCGCTGATAACACTCTTATTGATCAACGCCTGACCCTTTTAGGGCAATTCTATGTCATGGACGATAAAAAGACTATCGCTCAAGTGGTTGCTGATTGTTCCAAAGAGTGGGATGATGATTTAAAAATCACTGAGTATGCGCGTTTTGAATTGGGCGAAGGCATTGAGAAAAAGGCAGAGAATTTCGCTGAAGAAGTGGCTTTGCAAATGAAATAGAATTTTTTAAGCGCGTTTTTTTGCGCTTCAAAACTCTCACAACTTTAACAACTAATAAAGAAACAATATAAACTAACATGCCTTACAGACTAGAAAAAGACTTCCAAGACTTAATCGCTAGTAACAACAACATTCAAAAAGATATTTGTTCTGTTTTAGAAATGGATTATAAGGATTTTAAGCTTTTAAGAGAGGACACTTATATCAATGGCATTACAGCAGACTTCACGCTTTTTGAAAGAAATAAAGTTAGGGCTATCATAGAGTGTAAGGGCGGAGCTATCGGGGTGAGCGAGTATGTGCGTGGTATCGGTCAAATTTTTCAATACGAATATTTTTTTGAAAACCATCTAAGCCTTAAAAATTATGGATTTTGCCAAAATTTTAACAGCGTGTTGGTTTTTCCTGAAAGCGTGTTAAAAAACAACGATTTTAATGTGGGGCTTTTCAAATACCCTAAAAGCAAGAAAATTTTAGAAATCAATTCGCATAATTTAGCCGTTAGATGCATTAATGATAGCGAATTGGAAAAGTTAAGAGAGACAAAACACAGGGATTTTAAAGTGATCTCGCCTTATTATGTGCGTGATATTAGATTTTTTGAAGTGTATTTTTTGCTCCAAGTTTTAGCTATTTTTAAATTTAAAAACAAATTAGTGCATCGTAAAAACATAGAAGAAACGATTTTAAAAAAGACCAATTCACTCAATAATGGTAATTGGCGCAATGTCTTTATCACGCTATCCACATTGGGTTTCATTGATAGCCAAAATTATCCTACAAGCACAGGTTTAAACTTTGTGAATATGAGTTATAGCGAATTTCTTGTGATGATTTTTGAAAGTTATATCAAGCCTTACTATATTGAAATTTTTAAACTTGTAGAAAATGATACGCTTAACTTAAAAAATAACGAAATAGCAGAACGCATTAGAGCGAATTTTAACAACCATGAAGTCTTGTTTTTGACTGAGTCCAATTCAAGATATATTTCATCATGGCTTAATATCGCAAAAGATGATTTTGCTTTTTTTGATTTCACTAAAAGACTAGTGCAAAGGCAATTGATTTTTAATCCTTTTACCAGCAATAAAGAAAGTTTTATTAAACATATTGAAAAACATTCACTTTTTAATAAGTATAAAGAAAGATATAAGGAAATTTTAAATGGCATATAATGTTTGTGAATTTTTTGTGGGAGCAGGCGGTTCGCATTTAGGTTTTATCCAACAAGGTTTTAAAACGCTCTATGTTAATGATATAGACAAAGACGCCCTAAAAACTTTACTCCATAACAATAAAGAACTAAAAGATGCCATCATAGATCAAACAAGCATTACAGAAATTGACCCTAAACATTTACAAGCACAGATAAAACAAGAGGTTGATGTGATTTTTGCTGGCATTGTGTGCAAAAGTTTTTCCTTAGCTGGGGAGCGTTCACCCAATGATAAACGCAATTATTTTTACCGCTACTATTTAGAAATAATCAAATCCCTGAGACCAAAAATCAGCATTATAGAAAATGTCAAAGGCATGCTAAACGCTAAAATTTTGCCGCAAAATTCAGATCCTAAAATTTTACAAGAAGTGGATATTTTATACCAAGAGTTAGAAAATTATAAGGGCAAAAAAGCAGAGTTAAGAAAAAAGAATTCTATCACTAAGGAATTTGAAAATTACGGCTTAAACTTACGCCAAAAGAAACAAAACTTGCAAAAGAAACTCAATGATTTAATGCATGGCGTCATAGATGACATTTTAAAAATTTATGAAGAATTAGGCTATCGTGTAGAGTTTAAAGTCTTAAATAGCGCGTGGTATGGGAGTGCGACCAAAAGAGAAAGGTTGATTATAGTAGCTGTTAGAAACGATTTACCCTTTAATTTTACATTCCCTAAACCCACCCATTTAAGCGATGAAATCAATACTAAGCTAGATTTTAAAGACTTACCCACAAGTTTTAAAAAACCTTTTTTGATTAGAGACGCTTTTAATTTGATTGATTATTCCAATTCAGATGATACAGACAATTTGCCCATGCAACACAACCCTAAAACAATTGAGCGTTTTAAATACATACAAGAAGGCAAAAACATCCAAGAAAGCATTGAGATTTTGCCTAAACACCTGCAAATCTCTAAATTCTATTCTAGAGGCAATACCATGCGTTTAAAAATGGATGCCTTATCTCCTACTTTAGTGCCAGGGCATAGCAATTTCCCCTTACACCCAACAGAGCACAGAAGCATCACCATTAGAGAGGCAGCAACCATTACCGGCTTTCCTATTTCTTACAAATTTTTTGGCTCACACACCAAGCGTTGCGAACAAGTGGGCAATGCTGTGCCTATCGCTTTATCCAGTGCGATTGCTAAGGAAGTTAAAAGATTTTTAGATAGTTTGAAACCAAAAACTATCTAAACGCCCAAAAAAATATTATGGTTGCAAATGAGCTTCAAACAGGCTTTAGCCATTTGTAAACCTTGCGTTTAAATTGCAATAACAAGTTAATTCGCATTCTTTTTGATTCAAGGGTTAGTTTTGATTATCTTTTTAGGGATCATGCAAGTTTCATTTTATTTAATTAGGATCAATCTAACTTAAACAGATTTTTTCTCATCTGTCCTCTAAATTTGGCCTTAATGCCACAGAGCCGGCAACTTAAGACTCCTTTTTTGGAGTTTGGGTTGAAAAGAGCCTTTTATTTTATCTTAAAGCGGTTTTTCTCCAACGCATTTTGAATCGCAATAGAGGGCGATAGATAATTGTAACGCACTAAAATTTCGGTGATTTCTTTAAAAATAGGGGCTGCAATCTTGCTAGCGTAATATTCTTCCTTGCCGTGCGAGCCTAAGATAACCACGCCGATAGTAAAAACCTGCCTTTCATCTTCAGCGAACCCAAAAAAAGAGCTGTTGTAGGACTGCACGCTATAACTCCCGTTTTTAGCAACCTTAGCCGTGCCCGTTTTGCCCCCTATGTATAGCCCTTCAAATTGAGCGTTTTTGCCTGTGCCATAACGCACCACTTTAATTAAGGTTTCTTTCATTTTTCTAGCGCTTTTTGGATTGATGACTTGAAAAGTGGGTTTGGGGCTAGGGATGTAAATATCGCCATTAGGGGCGGTTTCTCGTTGCACTAAATAGGGGGTAATTAATTTGCCTTCATTAGAAAACACCGCATAAGCCCTTAAAAGCTGTAAAAAAGTCGCGTTCAACCCATAGCCATAAGAGACGCTGCCCTTTAACACTTCACGCTTGAAAGCGGACAAAGGAGGGATCTTCCCTGTGGCTTCTAAGGATAAGTCAATGCCGGTTTTTTGAGAAAATCCATAGCCTAAAAGCCCGTTATAGAAATCCTCTGGGTTTAAGTTTTTACTGATTTTTATCATGCCCACATTGCTAGATTGGATCAAAATGTCTTCCACAACGGCTTTTTTACTGGGGATAAAGTCGTCTTTAATGGTGTATTTTCCTAATTGGTAATAGCCATGGTTTAAATCAATGCGTTCTTTGGGGTTGATCAAATTCTTATCCAACAGCAAGGAATAAACAATGGGTTTGATCGTGCTGCCTGGCTCAAAAACCTTTTCGGCAACGCTCAAATTCAAGCTTTCATAATCGCTGGTTTTAATCGCATTAGGATTGAAGCGCTTGCTTGAAGCCAGCGATAAAACTTCCCCGCTTTTAGGGTTAATGATACCCACTAGGATTTCTTTAGCCTTGAGTTTGTCTTTGGTTTTATCCAATAGGGTTTCAATTTCTCTTTGGAGTTTTAAAGGAACGCTCAAATACACCTTATAGCCATCAAGCCGTTCAACCTCTGTATAAGAGTGGTTTTGGATAAAGTTAAAACTCACGTCTCTTTTGCCCGTTCTTATGCCATTTTGTTGGGCTTTAAGCAAGTGATCTTGAGATTTTTCAACGCCTTTTTTACCGGTAGTTAAAGTGAGTTTGTCTTCTTCTTGTTTTTGCACATAGCCAATGATGGGCTCTAGGCTATTTTGATAAGGGTAATGCCTGGAAACGCCGCTCACTTCAATGTTTAGCCCTTGCTTTTGCCACACTTTATCGTGCGCGTCTTTGAAATTTTGAAAAACCCCAAAGGCTAAAAATTTCTTATTCAAGTCTCTAATATTAGCAGCCATATTAGGTGTGAGATCATAGGCTAGAATGATATAGCCTTTCGTATTGATGGCGTCTTTTAAGGAATTTTTAGGGATACTACTATAAATAGAAAGGAAATCAACGAAAAAATCTTCTTTATCTGGGTTTAAAAACCTCGTGTCAAAGCCCAGTTTGAAAAGGGTTTGCGAAGCGGCCAGGCTGTAGTTGTCTTGACTATAGATAGTCCCTCTAGTCGCAGTGTCTTGCTTGCTCATCACTAGATTGGGCATGTTGGCTTGGGCAAAAAAAGCTTTTTTAAAAGCCACCATTAAAAAAATAAAAAAAGCAATAAAAAGATTAAAGCCGTAACAGAACCCTTGTATTTTTGGGTTTCTAAAAATCGCTCTGGGTTGAAGCTAGGATCAATGTTTTTATTATCCATGAACGCTTACTTGAAAATGGCGTAGCGTTGGACTTTCACAACGCATGAGAGCATGAATTTTTGATGATAGAATCTGTTAAAATAGGGCGTAGCAACAACGAACCCTCTCTTTAAAAAGGACCAAGCGATCATTTAAAGAGAAGCCACTTAAGAGACTAGATCTGCGTTCTTAAAAGCTCTTTATAAGCGCTGATTGCTTTGTTGCGCACCTCAAGCATGAGTTTCATGCTCGTTTCAGCCTTCCCTATGGCGATAGCCGCTTGGTGCAAGTCTTTGATTTGCCCTGTCGCCATGTCGGCTAAGGCTTTATCAGACTGCTCTTGAGTGTTGTTAAGCTCATTGATAGATTGTTTTAAGAGTTTAGAAAACTCCCCACCTTTTTGCTCTTTAAAAGTGCTACCCGATTCTTCTCTTTTAGTCCTGTTGTCCGTGTTAAGCTCAGAGAAAGGACTCAATAAGCTTTTATCATTGTGTATGGCTTGCATAGAACCTCCTTAAGCTCTTTTTTAAAAATTTAACTCTATTAAATATCTTATTCATTTCTGTATTCTACTGATCTTTGGCTAATACTACCTAAATTTTCTTATACTACCATAAATTGTTGAAAATCATTCATGTTTGTAACATGCCAATCGCGTTTTGCGCCATGTTTTTAGCGCTTTGAAAGGCTGCAACATTAGCCTGATAGGCTCTAGTCGCTTCCACTAGATCCGCCATTTCAACCACCGCATTCACATTGGGGTAAGCCACATAGCCTTGAGCGTTAGCGTCAGGGTGGCTGGGATCGTATTTCATCAACGGCTCGCTATCATCGCGCACAATCTTATCCACCACCACGCTTGTAATGGGGATTAAGGGGTTGTCATCGCCTTCATCTAAAGGGTCTTCATAGGGGGTAATTTGATTGTTTTGGGCGATTTTTTGGTTTAAAATCTCATTGAAATCAAAAGCCTTAAACACCGCTTCTTGCCTCCTATAAGGGCCTCCTTCGCTCGTGCGCGTGGTGTTAGCGTTAGCGATATTAGAAGAAATCAAATTAGCTCTTAAGCGTTGGGCGGACAAACCATAACCGCTAATATCAAAAGAAGATAAAAACATGCTTTCCCTTAACTATAAATTCTTACTGGAATCAATGGCGTAATTGATCACGCCTCGATACTTTTTTAAGGCTGAACTCAAGGCTAAATACATGGTAGAGTTCTTGCCCATTTCACTTGTTTCTATGTCTAAATCCACGCTGTTGCCATCATTTTTAGCCAAATGCCCATCTCTAAAAAAAAGGCTTGCCCCATCTTTAGTGCTCTTTTCAAAGTCTAAATGCCTAGGGTTAGTGTGGGCTAAAGGCAAAACTTTACTGGATTGGTTTTCAAAAATTTCCGCTTTTTTCTTCGCTAAAACGCTTTCAAAATCCAAATCCTTTGGCCTGTAAAAAGGGGTGTCCACATTAGCGATGTTAGAAGCGATCATATCCTGCCTTAAAGCCCTATAATCTAGCGCTTTATAAACCAATCCAAACGCTTTAGAAAAATCCATACAAAACCCCTTTTTAAACCCTTGCAAAATTAAAGCATGCAAAAAGCATTCCAAAACCGGCTCGCTTTTTCATTAAAGAATGCGATCCATTTCAAAGCATGCTTAAGCTTGAGCGATAAGCCAATTCAGAGCCATTATAGTGTAAAATACCCCTAAAATACCTTAAGAGAACGCCTATTCAAAAACCAAAATAAGGAAATCCTAATGACTACAGACAGAAACCTGTTTTTTTGCGCTTCGCTATTGATTTTTTTGGGGGTATTGATGAGCTATTCGCTCTCAACTTACACCACAGTGGTGCTGTATCATTATGGGGAATTCCATTTTTTCATACGCCAGCTTTTAAGCGCGATCATGGGTATTGTTATCATGTGGGGGTTGTCTAGGGTTGATCCTAGCAAGTGGTTTAGCCGTTTGGGGTTTTTTCTTCTTTTTATCCCACCATTACTCATTATTGGCATGTTTTTTTTGCCAGAAAGCCTTTCTAGTAGCGCAGGGGGGGCGAAGCGATGGATTCGTTTGGGGTTTTTTTCTCTAGCGCCTTTGGAGTTTTTAAAGGTTGGTTTCACCTTTTTTCTTGCGTGGAGTTTGTCTCGCACCTTTGTGGCAAAAGAAAAGGCTAATGTTAAAGAAGAACTCATCACTTTTGTGCCTTATTCAGTGGTGTTTGTGGCCTTAGCGATTGGGGTGGGGGTTTTGCAAAACGATTTGGGGCAGATCGTTCTTTTAGGGGCGGTTTTAGCGGTGTTATTGGTTTTTTCTGGGGGGAGTGCGCATTTGTTTGGCTTGATTGTTTCAGGGGCGTTTGCGATCAGCGTTTCAGCGATTGTTACAAGCGCTCATAGGATTTTGCGCCTAAAATTGTGGTGGTCTAATTTGCAAAATTCGCTTTTCACGCTCTTGCCGGATAGATTAGCGAACGCTCTTAGAATAAGCGACTTGCCCGAATCCTATCAAGTCTTTCATGCGGGCAATGCCATGCATAATGGGGGGTTGTTTGGGCAAGGGCTTGGGCTTGGGCAAATCAAGCTTGGATTTTTGAGCGAAGTGCATACGGACATGGTCTTAGCTGGGATCGCCGAAGAATGGGGTTTTTTGGGGCTATGCGTTTGTTTTATTTTGTTTTCTGTTTTGATTGTTTTGATTTTTAGGATCGCTAACCGCTTGAAAGAGCCAAAATATTCGCTATTTTGCGTGGGCGTGGTGCTGCTTATTAGTTTTTCTTTGGTGATCAACGCCTTTGGGGTGGGCGGGATTCTTCCGGTTAAAGGTCTAGCGGTGCCGTTTTTGAGCTATGGAGGGAGTTCGCTTTTAGCGAATTGTATCGCTATAGGGCTTGTTCTAAGCCTAGCGCGATACACGAAAGGCTAAAAAATATCGCCCTTTTTTAAAATCAGTGCCATAAGAATGGTTCAACTTCTGCGTCATTCAAATCAAAAACCACCTTATAATAGTCTTTGACTATCGCATTAATATCCACGCCCTTAAAGGCTTCAGGGTGGGCTTTTAAAGCGATATACAAGCTAATGAGTGGGGCTCTAGGACCGCCAATATCCATTGTGGGGAGTTTATAGACTTGTTTGTTTTTGATGGCTTTGATAGTGGAAAATTTAGGGTTGTTTAACATGTCTTCAGGCGTGAGTGGGCTTACCCACCAAATGAAAATGATTTCAGGGTTTTCTTTAACGATTTTTTCCACGCTAATGTCAGCACGCCCAAATTTGACGTATTTCAAGCCAAAATTGTCTATGCCCCCTTTTTCTAAAATGTCTGAATCAAGGGCTTGATGGCCGCTAATCTTATTGGCCTTATGGAAAAGCTCCACCCCTTTTTTCTTTTTAACATTTTTCAAACGCTCAGCAATAAAGTCCAAAGTTTCTTGCATTTTGGCGAATTTTTTAGAAGCGTCAATTTCTAAGACCGTGGCTTGAGCTTGCATGGCCTGCATGGCCTCTGCAATCGTTGTCTCTTGGAAAGAAAGAAATGATATACCAAATTTTTTCGCATGCTCTACCGCTTTAGGGTTGCCCACAAAGGTTACCACAAGATCAGGGCTAAGCTTTTTTAAAAGCTCCACATTCAATGCGGCTGTATGATCAGTGCTCATGTGTTTGACGCGTTTAAGATCTTCGCCTTTGAGAGTGGCTTTAACAATGTCGTCTTTAAAGGCGTAATCCGAAACGCCTACAACCCTATTCCAAACATTAAGCATGGCAGGCACTTCTACATAGCTCCCTATATAGGCTATTTTAGAAACAGGAAGCTTTATCGTTTGATCCCCGAAATAATCCTTGACTTTAACTTCTTGCATTGAAGCGTTGCACACATTCAACAATAATGAAGCGACAAGCGCACCTAAAGAATAAGAAATGAAGGCTTTTTTAAAGCGAGTAACTAACATAACGATCCTTTTTGTATGATTTATAAAGCGATTATAACATTACTAAGAAAATAACAATAGTAAAAATGAAACTATTTTTCATAAAATCTTAAAAGATAAAAATAAGATAAAAATTAGGGAAGAAAATTTTAGCTACAAGGCTTGTTCTAAGCCTAGCGCGATACACGAAAGGCTAAAGAATATCAGCCCTTTTTAAAAATCAGTGCCATAAAAAGGGTTCAACCTCTGCATCATTCAAATCAAAAACCACTTTATAATAGTCCTTAACAACCGCGTTAATATCCACGCCCTTAAAGGCTTCAGGGTGGGCTTTTAAAGCGATATACAAGCTTATGAGTGGGGCTCTAGGCCCGCCAATATCCATTGTGGGGAGTTTATAGACTTGTTTGTTTTTGATGGCTTTGATAGTAGCAAATTTGGGGTTGTTCAACACATCTTCAGGCGTGAGTGGGCTTACCCACCAAATGAAAATGATTTCAGGGTTTTCTTTAACGATTTTTTCCACGCTAATGTCAGCGCGCCCAAATTTGACGTATTTCAAGCCAAAATTGTCTATGCCCCCTTTTTCCAAAATATCTGAATCAAGGGCTTGATGGCCGCTAATCTTGTTGGCTTTGTGGAAAAGCTCCACTCCCTTTTTCTTTTTGACACCTTTCAAACGCTCTTTGATAAAATCCAAAGTTTCTTGCATTTTGGCCAATTTTTTAGAAGCGTCAACTTCTAAGGCCTTAGCTTGAGCGTCAATATCTTCCATGACTTCTGCAATGGTTTTTTCTTGGAAAGAAAGGAATGAAATCCCAAATTTTTTCGCATGCTCTACCGCTTTAGGGTTGCCCACAAAGGTTACCACAAGATCAGGGCTAAGCTTTTTTAAAAGCTCCACATTCAACGCCGCCACATGATCACTGCTCATGGGTTTAATGCGTTCAGGGTCTTTAAGAGTGGCTTTAACAATATCGGATTTAAAAGCGTAATCCGAAATGCCCACGACCCTATCCCAAGTATTGAACATGGCAGGCACTTCTGCAAAGCTGCCCAAGTAGATTATTTTAGAAACAGGAAGCTTTATGGTTTGCTCCCCAAAATAATCCTTGACTTGGATTTCTTGATTAGAAGCGTTAGCCACGCCTAATAACGATGAAACAAGAAGAACCCCTAAAGAATAAGAGATTAAAGCTTTTTTAAAGCGAGCGATTAGCATGACAATTCCTTTCGTATGATTTATGAAGCGATTATAACACTATTCAAGGAAATACAAGCAGTAAAAATGAAACTTTTTTTCACAAAATCTTAAAATTTAAAAGGAAATATCTTTTCATTAACTTTTTAAGAATATACTCCACTATGTTTCCGCTGGTTGAGTGGAAAGCATAATAAAATTAAATCTGTTTTAGGTTTAATTTTGATCCAACAAAATTTTAAAACACTTAAGGAGTTGTATATGTTAGTTACAAAACTTGCCCCCGATTTTAAAGCGCCTGCCGTTTTAGGAAACAATGAGGTTGATGAGCACTTTGAGCTTTCTAAAAATTTAGGTAAGAGCGGTGCGATTCTTTTCTTTTGGCCAAAAGATTTTACTTTTGTATGCCCTACAGAAATCATTGCGTTTGACAAAAGAGTGAAAGACTTCCAAGAAAAAGGCTTTAATGTGATTGGCGTGTCTATTGACAGCGAACAAGTGCATTTTGCATGGAAAAACACCCCTGTAGAAAAAGGCGGTATTGGTCAAGTAACTTTCCCTATGGTGGCTGATATTACTAAGAGCATTTCTAGAGACTATGATGTGCTGTTTGAAGAAGCGATCGCTTTGAGAGGAGCTTTTTTGATTGACAAAAACATGAAAGTAAGACATGCAGTGATCAATGACTTGCCATTAGGTAGGAATGCAGATGAAATGCTTCGCATGGTAGACGCTCTCTTACACTTTGAAGAACATGGTGAAGTATGCCCAGCAGGCTGGAGAAAAGGCGATAAAGGTATGAAAGCTACCCATAAAGGCGTTGCAGAATATCTTAAAGAAAATTCCATTAACCTTTAATGGTTCAATTCGCTGTTTGATCAAGAGAAACTTCGTTTTTCTTGGTTGAATCCTTTTCTTTTTATTCTTTGCCAGTTTCTAAAATTTTCGTATCGTTTTATCTTTTTATCATTTTTGAATTAATTTTTTAATAAAGGGGTTTTTATGAATGCATTCAAGCGTATTATTAGTGTGGGGGTAATTGCTTTAGGTTTGTTTAACCTTTTGGACGCCAAACACCACAAAGAAAAAAAAGAAGACCACAAAATCACTCGTGAGCTTAAAGTGGGTGCTAACCCTGTGCCGCATGCGCAAATCTTGCAATCAGTCGTGGACGATTTGAAAGAGAAAGGGATCAAATTAGTGATCGTGTCTTTTACCGATTATGTGTTGCCTAATTTAGCGCTCAATGACGGCTCTTTAGACGCGAATTACTTCCAGCACCGCCCTTATTTGGATCGGTTTAATTTGGACAGAAAAATGCACCTTGTTGGTTTGGCCAATATCCATGTGGAGCCTTTAAGATTTTATTCTCAAAAAATCACAGACATTAAAAACCTTAAAAAAGGCTCAGTGATTGCCGTGCCAAATGATCCGGCCAATCAAGGCAGGGCGTTGATTTTACTGCATAAGCAAGGTCTTATCGCTCTCAAAGATCCAAGCAATCTATACGCTACGGAGTTTGATATTGTCAAAAATCCTTACAACATCAAAATTAAGCCTTTAGAAGCCGCATTATTGCCTAAAGTTTTAGGGGATGTGGATGGGGCTATTGTAACAGGGAATTATGCCTTGCAAGCAAAACTCACCGGAGCCTTATTTTCAGAAGACAAGGACTCGCCTTATGCCAATCTAATAGCCGCTCGTGAGGATAATGCGCAAGATGAAGCCATAAAAGCGCTGATTGAAGCTTTGCAGAGTGAAAAGACCAGGAAATTTATTTTGGATACCTATAAAGGGGCGATTATCCCGGCTTTTTAAGCCATTTGGATAACATTCGTCTTTAAGATGAATGGGGGCTTTAGGTGCTAATCAAAAGTTCTTTTCTTATTGAGTATTCAAAACGCTAAAAGTCTTTTTAAAATAAAACGAAAAGAGCTTGCACTAATCAAGTGGCAATTTCTTAAAAGCGTTATTTCTTAAAGGGGGAAATGGTGCAAAATAACCCCCTATCCCTTTAAGAAAATCATGATAAAATCTAAAACGATGAAGCAAAATAACAAAATATTAAACAAGGCTTTAGCTGTCAATATGCGATTAAAACAAAGCCAAACATACAGCAAGCCTAAATCTCATTAAAGTTTTACGCTTTTAGAATGTTCTTTAATGAAGACCAGTTTTAAACCACCCATTAGAATGAGTTATAGAGCGCTGAAACAAGTTTGGAAACAAGTTGGCTAATGGTCTTTAGCGTTTAAAAGGTTGCGTTTTTTGAAAAGATTTAGAATCTTATTAAAGATAGCCAAGCTCATAGAGTTTATTGCTCATTTTCACTAACAAGCCTCCTAGTTTTGACCCCCCTTCCCCATGTTCTACTAAAATAGTGATAGCGTATTTGGGTTTTTCATAAGGCAAGAATGCCGTAATCCACGCATGGGATCGATGGAAATATTCCATATCCTTTTCTTTCATGCGGTTGACAATGTTTTGAGCGATTTCCACGACTTGCGCAGTGCCGGTTTTACACGCTAAAGTAACCTTAGAACCCCTTGTGGAATGATAAGCGGTGCCGTCTTTATGGTTACACACTTCATACATGCCCACGCGCAAGGCTTGGAGCTTCTTTTTTTGAAAACTATTCAGGGGATCTTTGAGCGGCTGTTGGTTATGGATAGCAAAATGAGGCGTTGCCAGTTTGCCTGTCGCAATGAGTCCCGTGTAGGCTAGCACCTGCAAGGGCGTGGCTAAAAAAGAGCCTTGCCCAATAGCGGTAATGAGCGTGTCCCCAACGCGCCAATCTTGATTGAAGCGTTTGAGTTTCCACAAATTATCCGGCACAATCCCCACAAATTCATTCGGCAAATCAACGCCCGTTTTTTCCCCAAAGCCCACTTCCCTTAAGGTTTTAGAGAGTTTTTCTATAGAGATTTCAAGCCCAAACTTATAAAAATACACATCCACGGACTCCCTAATGGCTTTATACAAATTAGAATTGCCATGCCCTGTTTTTTTCCAGTCTCTGAATTTGCGCTTACCCACTTCAATAAAAGGCGGGGTGGGTATGGTGGTGTTTTCTGTGATATGAAGGTTTTCTAAAAAGCTCAAGCCCACGCCCATTTTAACCACAGATCCCGGCGGATACAAGGCGTTAGCGAAGCGGTTTAATAAGGGGTTATAAATATCATCTTGAAGTTTTTGCCATTTGTCTTGACTGATCCCACCTACAAAATCGTTCAAATTGTATTCAGGGTAACTTCCTGCAACGAGCAATTCCCCATTTTCTGCGTTCATCACTAAAATAGCCCCTCTTTTGTTTTCAAAGAGTTTGTCCGCTTCTTTTTGCAAGCGTTTGTCTAAACTCAATTGCAAGTGGTTATTGGTGCTTGGTGGCACTACTTCTAAAGTGGCTAATTCTTGATTGAGCGCATTGACACGCATGATTTTATAGCCCACCTTGCCTTGTAAAAGCTTGTTGTATTCTTTTTCAATGCCGGTTTTGCCCACAATCTGGCTGTATTGATTCTCTTCATCGTCTTTTAGATCTTGCAAGCTTGCCACCCCCACATAGCCTAAAACATGCGAAGCTAAAGCGTTATTAGGGTAGTAGCGCTTGTCTAAGGGAAGAGCAAAAATGCCTTGAGTTTGGATGAGTTTGGCATAAAGAGATTGCATGGCGATATAAGGAATGAAGCCAACCACTTTAATGAGATTATGGTTATAAAGCGAATTTTCTTTTTGGTAATTGTTTAAAAGCACTTCTTTAGAAAAGTTAGGGAAAAACTTTTGGATGATTTCAATTTTTTCCAAAAGCTCTTTTTGTTTCAGTCTGCTAGGCAAAAACACGCCAAACACCAATTCGTTAGTGGCTAAAAATTCATGGTTTCTGTCTGTAATATCACCCCTTGTAGGGACTAAAAATTCCTTTTTAGTCATGTTTCGTTCAGCCAGTTTTTCATAGTATTCTTGATTTTTAACGCTTAAAATAAATAAATTTAAAACCAATAACCCCCAAAACCCTATAAAAACAAAGAGTAAAAGCTTATAGCGAAGATTTTTCATACAAACCCCACAAAGTGCTCTCTATTAAAGCAAAAAGAGCGAGAAAACCGAGTATCTTCAAATCCAAAGACACCGAAAAAAAGCGCGATAAATAAAGGTAATAAACCAAAAAAACATGCAAAGTTTTGAATAAAAAGCCGTCATTAAAAAGCTTTAAAGAGTTTTTATAGACGATTTGATGGTAGATTAAAAACAATAAAGCTAAAACGCCTAAAGTCTTTAAATGCATGCTCTCAAACCAAAACAAACAGCCAAACACGCTCAAACTGGGTAGAAAATGATCGTATTTTTTCGCATAAAACAAGAATAAAAACCCAATCATAGGGGGTAAAAAAGGCATTAAATCTCTCAAAAGGCTATAAAAATAAAACCCCAAGATCCCTAAGCATAAGAAAAAAAAGGAATCTTGTTTTAAAGAGAGCATGGTTTTTGCGGCTTATAAAGGGTTAGTGAGCAAGTATTTCAAAAGGGTTTGGCGCACTATTTCAAGGGTTGGGTATTTTGAAGAAAGAGCGTTAAAATGGGTGGTATTGATTAAAAAAGGTTTAGGAGCGTTTAAAAAAAGGCGGTGTTGCTCATTTTTATTCAATTTGTCAAATTTCGTAAAAAGAGAAAGGTAGGCTTGATCAGGCCTTAAAAGGGCTTGAATGTTTTCTTTAGCGTTTTTATCAATTTCTAAATCCAAATGGCGCGCATCCACTAAATGGATAAAAAGTTTGATAGAAACCCTAACGCTCAACAATTCCCATAAAAACCCCTCCCATTCTTTTTTCAAGCTTTTAGAAACTTTAGCGTAGCCAAACCCAGGCAAATCAATCACATTAAAAGTGGTCGTTAAGGCGTTTTCTTTATCTTCCCAAGTGGTGGAAAAAAAATTCGCTAAACGGGTTTTTCCAGGCGTTGCTGAACTTTTGGCGAGATTTTTTCCTAACAAGGTATTAATAAACGAGCTTTTGCCTACATTGCTGCGCCCTAAAATGACCATCTCAGAAGTCAGGCTTGCAGGGCATTGAAAAAGTTGGCTAGAAGAAGTGAGAAAATGAGCGTCTTTAATGGCGATCATGGTTTTTCGCCTTTCTTCTTCAATTTGGCCTTACGATTTTCTTCATTAATATCTTCCATATCAAACACGAATTTAGCGGGCCGTTTCGCGCTCCCCAACACATCAGCATAACCCTTAGCTTTGTTTAAAATGATTTCATCACCGGTGATGACATTGGATTTCCCCACTTCTCTAACCACCGCATTTTGCAATAATTTGTATTCCCCATTCAGCGCGTTATAAATGAGCTTGTCAGCGCTCCCGCTGATTTCACGATTATCCTCTGTAAAGATGTTAAAATGCGTGTTCCCTGTGGCTTCATAGCGCTCTGGCTTTCGTTTATCGTTTAAAAACACGCTCACCTTATCCGCAAACAACCGGTCTTTACCTTTTTTGATCTGCACATTGCCTTGAATAACGGCGGTTTTGGTTTTGTCATTCGCTACAAATTGGTTGCCAGTAATCTCTAAAAGCTCTCTTTCTTTTTTCAAACCTTTATTGTCTGTTTTTTGAGCGTCCATCACGCTTAAAATACCAAAACAACACACCAAAAAACACCACCAACGCATTAAAAACCTCCTTTGAAAGTGGGGAGTTTTTTCTTTTCTTTCTGGCTTTGTTTGATTTCATCTAAGAATAAATGCGCTTGAATGCTTTGAGCTTCAATAACGGCTAAAGCATGCGAATAAGAAATGTCAAGCCCTTCAATCTTGCTGTCCTTTGAAGTGAGGATGAAACGGCCCTTGCCTTTAAAATTTTGCTCTTTATGGTTGTAAATCCCTGTTTCACTCCAAAAACTAGAATCATCGCTTCTTTTATAAGTAACCCCATTAGGGAAGAAATACAAATCCTGCTGCCGTTTGGCTTTAGGGGATTCAACGCTTTCAATGGTGTCTTCATCATAGCGCTTGATTTTGGAATCAAAAAAGATCTCGTAATCATCGTATTGTAAAGCTTTTTTGCCCTCTATGGAAAGATCAAGGATCTTATCGTTGATTTGAAACGCTTTAAAATTTTCTAATTCAATTTTAGGGATATTTTCTTTAGAGACCACGCTAGTGGGTTGGGAACGCAAAAAGAAAAAAACTAGCCCTATCGTGATGAAAGATAAAACCACAAAAAAGTTTAAAACGCTATTAGAGGTAAAACTTGAGCGCTTCATCTTGCAAGCCTTCTAATGTTAAAAGATAATCAATCGCTTCCCTAACAGCCCCCTTGCCCCCCGAATTTTGCAACACTTTATAGGCCTTGCTTTTAAGCAAGGGGTGTGCATCAAAAGGAGCGAAACTCAAAGTGCATGCCTTAAACATGCCTAAATCGTTATAATCATCGCCTACGCATGCGATTTCTTGCGCACTCAATTGCAAGTCTTTTTTGAGCCGCTCCACAACCACGCTTTTATTTTCAACGCCCATAAAAACAAACTGAACGCCCAAACTCTCCATGCGTTTTTTCACCATGATTGAAGTTCTTCCTGTAATGATAGCGATTTTTTTGCCTAATTTTTGCCATAGCGTCATGCCAAGCCCGTCTTTGACATTAAAAGCCTTGAACTCGTGAAAATTTTCATCAAAATACAACGATCCGTCTGTGAGCGTGCCATCCACATCTAAAAGCAATAATTTAATCATTCTCTCGTTAAAACCGCATTCTGATTATATTTTTTCATAAAATCCCTAGCCTCTTCTTCGCTTTGAAACCCTTGAACTAAAACTTTATACAAATCGTCTTTAAAAGCAACCTTGACGCTGTAATTTTTATTCTCTGCTTGCAATTTATCCGCTAAAGTTTGAGCGCCTATTTGGTTTCTAAAAGCCCCCATTTGTAAAGAAAATTTCCCTCCGCTCACGCTTTTTTCGCTCTCGCCGACTTTAAATTCCTTGTGTAAGATCTTTGAAGAGCTGGCGTTAAAGGATTGTTCGTATTGCGTGGAGATAACCCCACCAAAGCCCAAAACAATAAGACGCACGCTGGCCGTGCCTTTTTTAACCATGTCAATATCCCTAGCGGCCGCATTAGACAAATCAATGATGCGATCGCTCACAAAAGGCCCTCTATCATTAATGCGCACAATGGTGCTTAAATGGTTTTCAACATTGATGACTTTGACAATGGTGTTCATGGGTAAAGTCTTGTGCGCAGCGGTGTGGGCGTACATGTTATAAATTTCCCCATTACTGGTTTTTTTGGCATGGAAATTGGGGCCATACCAGCTCGCAACGCCATCAAATTTTTCGCCTAAATCCACTTTAGTGGGGTAATACCACTTGCCCCCCACTTGATAAGGGCGCATGGTAGCCCTTTGGATCGCGCTAGAATCGCGCATGCCGTTATCTAGGGGTTGATCTTTGGTATTGCCATCTTGCGGACTGGAGTGGTGTTTGAAATGGCGTTCAAAAAAATTGCGTTTATAAGTGGCTTTTTGGGTTGTCGGATCATAGTCTTTAGCGTTTTCATAAGCGCGCAAGCTTTCATGCTTATAAGACAAATTCTTGACCCCCTCTTTTTTAGTCGCGCAAGCGCTAACCAACAAAATAACGCCCAAAAAATAAATTTTTTTTAACGCTAAGCCCATTAAAATTCCCTTGTAGCGAGTAATTTTTTGTTAGTGGGGATGATTAAGCGTTGGTGGATAAAAATATTAGAATCTTTGAGGTTATTGGCTAATTGGATACTGGAAATACTGACTTGATAGCGTTTAGCGATAGAAGATAAGGTTTCTTTAGGCAAGACCACATGGGTGATAAAAGGGCTTTTTGAACTAGTTTGAATGTTTTTATTTTGTTTGAGCTGGCGTTGTTTGAAAAGAGCGAGTTTTTCATAAGGGATATAAATGGTGTAGGTGGGGTCTTTAGAAGGCAGAATGTTATAGCGGAATTGGTGGTTGTAAGATTTTAAGGTTTCTAAACTCAAATTCAAATTTTTAGCCACTTGGATTAAAGAAGTGTGCCTTTTAAACGGGACGCCCACTAAACTTACCCTCGCCCCACGATTGAGCAGATATTCTTTATCTTTGAGGTTGTCTAGGCTGTTGAATTTTAACGCCAGGCTTAGAATGGAGCGGATATACTCTCGCGTCTCTTTAGGGAGATATTTCTTATCTTCATCCAACAAAATCTTAATGTCCGAAGTGCCGGCGGCTTTAATAGCGTTTTGAACCTTGCGTAAGCCGTAATTATACGCCATAGCGACCAAATACCACTCCCCGGTTTGCTTGTAGAGCCGTTTCAAATAAGTGATCGCCGCTTGAGTGCTTTTAATAGGATCTCTTCTTTCATCAATGTAATGATTGACCTTAAGCCCTAATTCTTTAGCCGTGCTTGGCATGAATTGCCAAATCCCTACCGCTTTTTTCCTACTATAAGCCCTTGATGAAAACTTAGACTCGGCCATGGCTAAAAATAAAAATTCTTGCGGCACGCTCGCTTCTATGAGCATGTTTTTGATGATAGGGATGAACTGGTAATTCACATCAAATCTTTTGACAAGTCCTTTCCATTCTTCTTCTTCATTCATTTTTTTTAAAGCGTTGGGCATTTGGGATAAAAAGCCCGCATTAACCCCAAAAGCCTCTAGCGCTTTGGTGTCAATATTAGATTCAAAAGCCATTTTCGCATGGCCTAAAGAGGCCAATAAAAGGGTAACAAAAAAAACCAACCATTTTTGACTAAAACACTTCATTCTTTTTGGCATCGTATCCTGATAACTATAGCTATTCAGCTTTTAAAATAGCCTTGATTATAACTAAACTTGAATAACGCTTTCTAACACAGCCTTATTTTTAGGGGAAACTAAAGAGCGTTTGAGCGTTATGCGTGCTTAAAGAAGCGAGTTCTTCAGTCTCTATGTTGATGATTTCGGCAATTTTTTGAGCGATTAAAGGGATATAAGTAGGGCTATTTCTGGTGCCTCTAAAAGGGTGTGGGGTCAAATAAGGCGAATCCGTTTCTAAAAGAAGCCTGTTTTTAGGGATTTTAGGGAGGATCTCTACCAGTCTTTTAGCGTTTTTAAAAGTGCTAACCCCTCCTATCCCGTAGTAAAAACGATCGCTTAATTCCAAAAGCATGCCATCAGCGTTAAAGCAATGCAACACCCCAAAAGCCTTAGGATAGCTTTTTAAAAGATTCAAACTATCAAAACTCGCCTCTCTAATATGGATAATCAAGGGCTTGTTGTGTTGGATAGAAAACTCAATCTGTTTGGTGAAAATTTCTTTTTGTTTGCTTTTATAATTCTCTCTTTCATTCAATTCAGGCAAGCGGTAGTAATCCAGTCCGCATTCGCCTATCGCCACGCACTTTTGATGACTGACAAATTTTTCAAACAGGCTTTCATCAAAGCTTTCCACATCATAAGGGTGAGTGCCTATGGCAAAAAACACGCCTTCAAATTTTTCGCTAATTTCTACCGCTCTATTCAGATCCTTCATGTCCGCGCCCGGAATCACGCATTGAGTAACGCCTTTTTCTAGGCTTTCTTTTAACACTTCTTCTAAATCGTTTTCATAATCCTTGTGATCCAAATGGCAATGCGTATCAATAAACATGCTTTTATCCTATGGTTTTATTTAATATGTTACAATACTTAAGCATTCTAACATAAGGAAAATAATCATTAACGATGTTCAGCGGCCTAATCAATCAAATAGCTAAAGTGAAGAGTTTCCACAACAATATTTTAAGCATAGAGAGCGATCTCAATCCCAAGCTTGGCGACAGCATTGCTATTAATGGGGCGTGTTTGACCGCCATAGAAAGTTCAAAAACGCATTTTAGCGTGGAATTGAGCCAAAAAACCCAAAACAGCGTAGCGTTAGAAAATTACAAGGATTTAGTCCATATTGAGCCAGCCCTAAAAGCCGATGCGAGTTTAGACGGGCATTTTGTGCAAGGGCATATTGACGCTATCGGGGTCATTGAAAAAATCATTCGCAACGCTAATCAAGTGGATTTTTTCATCAGCGCTTCTCAAGAAACGCTTTTATTGTGCGTTGAGCAAGGCTCTATCGCCATTGATGGGGTGAGTTTGACTTTAAGCAAGGTAGAAGAAAAGGGGTTTTGGCTAACGATTATCCCTTACACTTTAGAAAACACCCTTTTTAAGACTTATAAACTCAAACGGCGCGTGAATATTGAAACGGACATGTTGGTTCGCAGCGTTGCGTCTATTTTGAAAAAAACAAAAGGGTTTGAAAAAAATTTCTCTTGGAATGATGCGGATTCTTTGACTTTAGGGTATTAGATGAATAAAACCATAAAAGCCGCCGCTCTAGCCTATAACATGGGGCAAGATCATGCCCCAAAAGTGATCGCAAGCGGGGTGGGCGAAGTGGCTAAAAGGATCATTCAAAAAGCTAAGGAATACGATATAGCACTCTTTTCTAACCCCATGCTAGTGGATTCGCTTTTAAAGGTGGAATTAGACTGCGCGATACCTGAAGAATTGTATGAAAGTGTGGTGCAAGTGTTTTTATGGCTCAATAGCGTGGAAAATAACGCGCAAATGTCCAAGTAAGTCAAAAAGTCAAATAACATGGTAGTAGAATTAAAAAACATTGAAAAGATTTATGAAAACGGGTTTCATGCTCTAAAAGGCGTGAATTTGGAATTGAAAAAAGGCGATATTTTGGGCGTGATAGGCTATTCAGGGGCGGGGAAATCCACGCTCATCCGCCTAATCAATTGTTTAGAGCGTCCCAGTTCTGGCGAAGTTTTAGTCAATGGGGTCAATCTGTTAAAATTAAAGCCTAAAGAATTGCAAAAAGCACGCCAAAAAATAGGCATGATTTTCCAGCATTTCAATTTATTGAGCGCTAAAAACGTGTTTGAAAATGTCGCTTTCGCTCTAGAAATCGCCCGATGGGAAAAAAATAAGATCAAATCCAGGGTGCATGAATTGTTGGAATTAGTGGGGCTAGAAGATAAAATGCATTTTTATCCTAAACAGCTCAGCGGCGGGCAAAAACAAAGAGTGGCGATTGCTAGGAGTTTAGCGAATTGCCCTGATTTATTGCTTTGCGATGAAGCCACATCCGCATTGGATTCTAAAACCACGCATTCTATTTTAACGCTTTTAAGCGGCATTCAAAAAAAGCTTGATTTGAGCATCGTTTTCATCACGCACCAGATTGAAGTGGTTAAAGAATTGTGCAATCAAATGTGTGTGATCAGCAGTGGCGAAATTGTGGAAAGAGGCTCGGTGGAAGAAATTTTTGCTAACCCTAAACATGCCGTTACTAAGGAATTGCTTGGCATCAAAAACGAGCATGGGGATCAAAAATGCCAAGACATTTATCGCATTGTGTTTTTAGGGGAGCATTTAGACGAGCCGATCATTTCTAATTTGATTAGGCGTTTTAAAATAGATGTGAGCATCATTTCAGGCAACATTGAAGAGCTTACGACTAAAGATATAGGGTATTTAGTGGTGCGGTTTTTAGGCAATATTGCAGAGATTCAAAGGGCTTTAGAGTATTTAAACGCTTTAGGCTTACAAGTGGAAAAATTAAAGGATTAAAATGATTTCTCAAATGCTCATTCAAGCCACGCTAGAAACGCTTTATATGGTGTTTGTGGCGAGCTTTTTGGCGGTTGTTTTTGGCTTGCCTTTGGGGGTTTTATTGTTAGTGAGTAAAAAAGGGCATTTGTTAAACAAACCCCTTTTGCATAAAATTTTAGACACTTCTATCAACATGACTCGCTCTTTCCCTTTTATCATTCTCATTATTTTGCTCCTGCCTTTATCGCGTTTTTTGATTGGCACAAGCATTGGCTCTAGCGCGAGCATTATCCCGCTAGCCATTTCAGCCATTCCTTTTGTCGCAAAGCTTTTTGAAAATTCTTTAATGGAAGTAGAGCATGGCAAGATTGAAACCACTTTAAGCTTAGGAGCGTCTCATTTGGAAGTCGTTAAAATGATGCTTTTAGAGAGCCTGCCCTCTTTAGCGAATAACATCACCATCACCTTAATTTCTTTAATAGGCTATTCGGCTATGGCAGGAGCGTTAGGGGCTGGGGGCTTGGGGGATTTAGCCATTAGGATTGGCTATCAAAGTTATAGGGGCGATGTGCTTTTTTATGCGGTGGTCGTGATCATTGTTTTAGTGCAAATCATTCAAAGCACAGGGGATTATGTGGTGAAACGCCTAAGAAAGCATAAGTATTAGGGATTTGGTTTCGCCTTGTGATTCCAACAAATTAGAACTTTTTTTGAAAAAATTTTTTTTGAAAGAAAGTTTTTATCGGTTTAGACCATCGTTCTTTGATCACTAAATTATAGTAATGAGATGCAAAAACCTTAATGGAGCGTATGCTCACTTCATAAAGACGCTTATCTTGAGAAAAATAATGGATTTTTTGAGCAATATCTTGGTATTCTACGCGTTTTTTTTGCATTTCTAGAGTGAAGTCTTTCCAAAATGGAGTGTGTGCAAGCATCTCTAACCACAGGTGGTATTGATTCCCCAAAGGGAACTCCCAAGGTTTGCCATTGTAGATTCCAAGAGCATCTTTATCAGATTCATAGTGCATGATAATAGGGTTTGAAAGAATGTCTTGAATTTGAGAGATCTCATAGGGGATTTGCTGGCGATAGATAAATTCATTGGGTTTGTCTTGGTGGATGATTTCAAACCGAATGGGTAAGGAAGCTTTATGTCTCAAATCATCAAGTTCTTCTTGATAATAATAAGGCAAAACACAATAATGTAAGGGAAGTTCTCTAATATAGGCATGCAAATGGTGTATTAATGTAGGTTCTTTAAAATATGGACGCATTACTTGAATTTTAAATTTTTCTAAGACCTGTTGGGTAAAAGAGTGCTCTCGCATGTAATCCAAATTGCAAAACCAAAACCCCTCTGTAACTGATTGTGATACTAAACTTATCACACCACTCAAATGAAAAGATTCGCTTGTGTCTAAAGCGATAAAATCATCAGCGAAAGCTCTGCAAAAGACCACATCCACATCAGACCAAATCATTTTGCTGTATTGGGGGAATAAACTAGGGAGAAAGTATTTAACCAAAATCATTCTAGAATAGCGATTAACCCATGCGCTATCCGTGATGGTGGGCAAAGAATCAAGAGTGGCACTAATATCTTGGCATTTTAAAGTGGCAAAATGTTTGAAAGGCTTGATAGTTTCTTGGAGCCTGTTTAAATCATCTTCATTCAAACCGCTATAGAATACATAGATACTAAAAATTATTCTTTCAACTGCACGATGGGCATCAAGCAGTGAGTAAAGGGCAACAGCCCCTGTTTTTAGGTAGTTTTTATCAAAGGCAAAGGCAATAGGGATTTCATGTTGCATCAATTTTCCTTGGAGATTTTGTAAAAATAAACTATATCATAGCTTATGTTAGTTTTTATTGATAAATTTATCCATCTGTTTTTCTAAGTCTATGATTTGCGTTATCGTTCCTTCTAAAATTTCAAAATTTTTAGCGTTTTTTGGGGCAACGCATGCAAGCTTGTTGGAAGCTTTTTCTAACGATTGGATGTCTTTAAGCAAGGTTTTTAAAACTTCTACGCTTTTAAAATCCTTTTCAAAATAATCATCAAATTGCTGTTCTGTTTGAGACAAGTTCTCTAAAAAAGCGCTTTGAAGGCGTATTTGGGTGCGATCATGCCCGGTTTCTATGCAGGTTTTATAAGCTTGATGGATCGCAGTCAAAACTTCTTGGGCTTTCAAAAAAGCCTTTGAAAGCTCAACGATGATTTCATAATGTTCGCCCTCTGCTTTTAAAAACCCTAAAAAGAGCGCAATGAGTAATAACTTTTTTAGCACTTTATCCCTTTACCATCGATAAGAAAAGCTCACCCCATAGCGGCTACTGCCTTTAAAGTCGCTAGAAATTTCAGGATAGAGCATCCATTGTTTAGGTTTGTAGCGTGAAGTGAATAAATAAGCAAACCCCCATGCAATAAGGCTGCCAATCGTAACCTGTAAGATCGTGTGCTTGCCTGCTACCACTCTACTAGCGTCAGTAAGGATTGCAAGAGCGATCACAGGAAGAGCCGGCTTCCACCCATAGCGGTAATACACAAACCCAGCCGCGCTAAACACCCCCCCAGCATGCCCGCTTGGCATGCCTCTCCAAGAATTACAGCATGGGCGTTTGGCAAATTCCACTCTAGCCCCATCTTTATGGGCGTTGCTAAAAGCTCCTTTAAGGCCATAAATCACGCCTTGAGTAACCAATGTGCCGACCGCTAATTCCCCTAAACCTCTATAATCGCGCATCGCCAAACTGACCGTGCCTACAAAAATAGGCAAAAACCTGAGCACATCGCCAATCTCTTCTAAAATGTATGCCCCCTCATTGATCGGCTCACTCCTTAAAGGATACACCCATAAGAGCAGGATCAAAAAAAGACCTTTGAGCTTTTTCATTGAAACGCTCGCTTTTCTAAAGCATAAACTTGCTTGTTCAAATAAGCATAGCCTATTAAATAGCATGCGATAAAGACTAGGCTAATGGCAATGAGCGCGTAAGGATTTAAGCGGAATAAGACGCTGATTAAAATAAAAGGCAGGTTGCACAGAATAAGGATAAACGCACATAAAGGGTTGGGGTAATTGAAAGAGCGTTGTTGCAAGAATTTAAATAAAAGGGTGTGCAAATGCAAATTATCCGGCATGGTGGCTTTCTGGCGTTTTATTTTGCGCCTTAGGATACTAAAAAGCACCTCTATGACCGGATAAAGCATTAAATTGAGCCCAAAAAACACGCTGATTTTTTGCTCTAAACTCAAATGTAAAAGGGAAATCCCGCACACCAAACCCAAAAAATACGCCCCCCCATCGCCTAAAAAAATCTTTCCTAAAGGGAAATTCAACACCATAAACCCAAGCACCATGTAAGCGAGCAAACAAGACAAACTGCTAGGGTCTATATAATGAATGACTAAAAGCGTAATCGCGCAAATCCCTGATGCCAGCCCGTTAAACCCATCAATGATATTAATAGCGTTACTGATGCCCACTAGCATAAAAATAGCGAATAAAAAAGCTATAGGGTAAGCTAAACTAAAAAGGGGCGAAAAATCGCTCACCACTAAGGGCGTTGATGAGATGATGCAAACGACCCCTACGGCTTGCAAAATAAGGCGTATTTTGGGGCTTAATGAAAGGTTAATGTCTTCTAAAAAACCGCTTAAAAAGACTAACAACAAACCCAAAAAAACAAAAAACCCCTTAAAAGGCGCTTCAAAAGGCTCAAAAAGATAAGCTAACACAAAAGAAAGAAAGATCCCAAGCCCCCCGGCTCGTGGGGTTCTTGCATGATGGAAGCCTTGTATTTTATTAGCGTTATCCACAAAGAGCATGGATTTTTTAGACCACAAAACAATCAAAGAGCAAATAAATAAACTGGTTAAAAAATATAGCACCCACAACACTTTTTATTGGATTTAATTGACATTTTGTTTTGGGTATTATAGCAAAAGATAGCTTGATGATAAAATCTTATAGGCATAAGGGGTGGTTTTTATGTTACAATTCCAAAAATCATTATTATAAAATAAAGGATAGTCATGCGTTTTGGATTGAATATTGATCACATTGTTACTTTAAGAGAGATAAGAAAGACTTATGAGCCTGAGATTTTAGAAGCCCTATTCATCGCTAAAAACACCCATAAAGTGGATTTAATCACCATTCATTTGAGGGAAGACAAACGGCACATTCAAAATGAAGATGTTTTGAGGTTGCTTGAAATAAGCCCCTTGCCTATTAATATTGAATGCTCTATTAATGCTGAAATCACTGATTTTTTATGCTCTTTAAAAAATAAGCCCAGTAAGGTTACGATCGTGCCTGAAAACAGAAATGAGGTTACGACAGAGGGGGGGTTGGATTGTTCATTAAAGGGTTTAGGAGAGGTGATTAGAGCGTATCACAATAAAGGCATTGAGGTGTCTTTGTTTATTGATCCTTTAAAAGACTCTCTGCATTTTGCAAGGGAGCATCAAGTCAAGCAAGTGGAGTTCCACACTGGGGTGTATGCGAATTTGCACAACGCTTTATATTCTAACGCTAACAATCAAATCCATGCCATTAGCGCGCTCAAAGACAAAAGCCCCAAAGAATTGAAAGAAGAATTGCACAACGCCTTTTTACAATTAAGAAGAATGAGTAAAGAAGCGTTTTTTATGGGCATCACGGCGTGCGCGGGGCATGGGTTGAATTATACTAATGTGAAAGAATTGTTAAAAATCCTTTCTTTAAGAGAGCTTAATATCGGTCATAGCGTGGTTTCAAAAGCGGTTTTAGTGGGCTTAGAAAAAGCGATTTTAGAAATGGCGCAACTTATTAAAAGATAAAATGGCTAAAAAGAAAATTGCGATCAGTTGCGGGGATATTCAAGGCGTAGGCTTAGAGTTGATTTTAAAAAGCCATAAGGGAGTGAGCGCACTGTGTGAGCCGTTGTATCTCATTGATGGCGAACTTTTAGAGCGGGCCAATCAATTGCTAAATAACGCTTATGAAACTAAAACGCTTAACACACTCGCTATTGATGCCCCCTTACCCTTATTGAACTCTAGCACGATAGGCAAAGTCAGCACTCAAAGCGGGGCGTATAGTTTTGAGAGTTTTAAAAAGGCTTGCGAGTTAGCGGATAGTAAAGAAGTGGATGGCATTTGCACTTTGCCTATCAACAAACTCGCATGGCAACAAGCTCAAATCCCTTTTGTGGGGCATACCGATTTTTTAAAACAACGCTATAAAGAGCGCCAAATCATCATGATGCTTGGGTGTTCTAAACTCTTTGTGGGGCTATTTAGCGACCATGTGCCTTTAGGAGCGGTTTCTCAACTCATTCAAGTGGGAGCGTTAGTCAAGTTTTTGTTAGCGTTTCAAAAAAGCACTCAAGCTAAAATCGTTCAAGTGTGTGGTTTTAACCCCCATGCGGGCGAAGAGGGCTTGTTTGGGGAAGAAGATGAAAAGATTTTAAAAGCCATTCAAAAGAGCAACCAAACGCTGGGCTTTGAATGCTTTTTAGGGCCACTGCCTGCTGATAGCGCTTTTGCCCCCAATAAGCGCAAAATAACCCCCTTTTATGTGAGCATGAGCCATGATGTGGGGCTAGCCCCTTTAAAAGCGCTCTATTTTGATGAAAGCATCAATGTGAGTTTGAACGCCCCCATTTTACGCACCTCCACCGACCACGGCACGGCGTTTGATATCGCTTATCAAAACAAAGCGAACAACAAAAGCTATTTGAATGCGATCAAATATTTGGCTTAAAGATTTTAAAATACAAGCCAACAAAGTATAATTCAAGCAAAAACACCACCCAAAGATAAAGATAATGATTTTAAGCATTGAAAGTTCTTGCGATGACAGCTCTTTAGCCCTTACAAGAATAAAGGACGCTCAACTCATCGCTCATTTTAAAATCTCTCAAGAAAAGCACCACAGCTCTTATGGGGGCGTTGTGCCAGAGCTTGCATCGCGCTTGCATGCTGAGAATTTGCCGCTCTTACTAGAACGCGTTAAAATAAGCTTGAATAAGGATTTTTCTAAAATTAAAGCCATCGCTATCACCAATCAGCCAGGTTTGAGCGTTACTTTAATAGAAGGTTTGATGATGGCAAAAGCCTTGAGCTTGTCTTTGAATTTGCCCTTGATTTTAGAAGATCATTTGAGAGGGCATGTGTATTCGCTCTTTATCAATGAAAAACAAACCTGCATGCCTTTAAGCGTTCTGCTAGTCTCTGGGGGGCATTCTTTGATTTTAGAGGCTAGAGATTATGAAGACATTAAAATCGTTGCCACGAGTTTAGACGATAGCTTTGGGGAGAGTTTTGATAAGGTTTCCAAAATGCTTGATTTAGGCTATCCAGGAGGCCCCATAGTGGAAAAATTAGCCCTTGATTATAGGCATCCAAACGAGCCTTTAATGTTCCCTATCCCTTTAAAAAACAGCCCAAATCTGGCTTTTAGTTTTTCAGGTTTAAAAAATGCGGTGCGTTTGGAGGTTGAAAAAAACGCCCATAATTTGAACGATGAGGTAAAACAAAAGATTGGCTATCATTTTCAAAGCGCGGCTATTGAGCATTTAATCCAGCAGACTAAACGCTATTTTAAAATCAAACGCCCTAAAATTTTTGGCATTGTGGGGGGAGCGAGCCAAAATCTGGCCTTAAGAAAGGCGTTTGAAAATTTGTGCGATGCGTTTGATTGCAAGCTTGTTTTAGCCCCTTTAGAATTTTGCAGCGACAATGCCGCCATGATAGGGCGATCCAGCCTAGAAGCTTATCAAAAAAAGCGCTTTGTCCCTTTAGAAAAGGCTAACATTTCGCCAAGAACGCTGTTAAAAAGTTTTGAGTGAATGGATACAAAAAGAAAGCGCATGATAAAACGCCCTAAAATTTATCAATAGCGTCAAGTATCGGTTATTTTGAGGCAAGAACCTAAAAAGAGGGTGTTAAAAAAGAGCGTTTTAGTCAAATTTAATCTTATTTTTGTTATAATTATAGGATTTTAAGTTTCAGTTTAAAGGGAAAAAATGCTTCGCTCTCTCTATAGTGCCACTTCAGGGATGCTCGCCCAACAAACGCATATTGACACCACTTCAAACAATATCGCCAATGTCAATACCACCGGGTTTAAAAAATCTCGTGCGGATTTTAACGACTTGTTTTACCAAGCGATGCAATATGCTGGCACCAACACAAGCAACACGACTTTATCGCCAGATGGCATGGAAGTGGGCTTAGGCGTGCGCCCTAGCGCGATCACTAAAATGTTTTCGCAAGGCAGCCCTAAAGAAACGGAAAATAATTTAGATGTCGCCATCACGGGTAAAGGCTTTTTTCAAGTCCAGTTGCCTGATGGCACCACCGCTTATACAAGAAGCGGGAATTTTAAGCTAGACGAACAGGGTAATCTTGTAACGAGCGAGGGCTATCTTCTCATCCCTCAAATCACCTTACCTGAAGACACCACGCAAGTAAACATCGGTGTGGATGGCACGGTGAGCGTGACTCAAGGCTTGCAAACGACTTCTAATGTGATCGGGCAAATCACGCTGGCTAATTTTGTCAATCCGGCGGGGCTTCATTCTATGGGGGATAATCTGTTTTCAATCACCAACGCCAGTGGCGAGGCGATTGTGGGCAACCCGGATTCTCAAGGATTGGGCAAGTTAAGGCAGGGCTTTTTGGAATTGAGCAATGTGAGATTGGTAGAAGAAATGACGGATCTAATCACCGCTCAAAGGGCTTATGAAGCCAATTCTAAAAGCATTCAAACCGCTGACGCCATGCTCCAGACGGTCAATTCTCTCAAACGATAAAAGGGGATTTTACTCTCCTTAACGCTCTTTAACCTCTGCTACCTTGTTGTTTTTGTGCTTGGAGTGGTTTTGTGCTTTGGAGTGGTTGTTATTGTTCTTTTTATGGTTCTTGGAGTTGGGATTTTTGGCGTCAATTTTTTGGATAGCGCTTGGCTGGCTGTTGCTTGCGTTGTTGTTTGGTTGGTGTTCTCTTTTGATGAAAAAAACAGCTAAAATAGCTAGACCAACGAGAAAAACGATAGCTAGATACCATGTTTTATTAGCTTCATTCGCTTGCTGTGTTTCTTGGTGTAAAGATTTACCGGAATCTACTTTAATAGCATTAATAAGTTGTTCTATTTCCTCTCGTTTTTGATCCCCATGTATGACCAAACAGCACCAAACAGTCAATATTACCCATAAAAAAAAGAAAGCGGCAAACCAAACAATCTGGCTAGGTCCTCCCTCCAAAAGAAGAGCACCCAAAACACCCAAAATAGGAATACGATCAGATACATCAGATACAACCATTGAAGCAACCATTGGAACAACAACTTCAACAATCATTGGAAGACAAAGAATGACCCAAAGAATAAAGCTGAATATAGCCGAAAAAATCCTACCTCTTAAGAGAAAAGCTAACCATGGAAAAAATACAGCTAATGTATAAATCACAACTTACTCCTTTAACTTTATTTCTACCGCTCGCTCAAATCCCACCAACCCCCTTTTTTAGTGAAGTGATTAGTGATTAGTGATTAGTGATTAGTGATTAGTGATTAGTGATTAGTGATTAGTGATTAGTGATTAGTGATTAGTGATTAGTGATTAGTGATTAGTGATTAGTGATTAGTGATTAGTGATTAGTGATTAGTGATTAGTGATTATAGCATCATTTTTTAAAATCATGTTTAACGCCCTAAAAAGCTCAAGCACACCCGCTAACTGCGCACAAAGATAGCACTACAGACGCTAATGAGCTTTATTGATTTTGCAATCAGAGAATGATGATAATAGTTAAAATATTTTGATACGCTTATCATTTTGGATACGATAAATCTGATTTGAAAGTAGGAAATTATTGATTTTTTCTTTAGATAGGGCTAATTTAATGAAACGCTATTTTGATTTTTGGCACAAGAAACCCCCTCCTTTTAACTCTCTCTAACCCTTATTTTTTGTCGTTTTTATGTTCGTGGTTAGCGTTGCATTGATTAGCTTGGTTTTGGCTATTTTTTTGACAACTTTCGTTGTTTTGATTTCTAGCATCACCTTTTTGATTGTGGTTTTGATTACTGCAACTGTTACTCATTTTGTCTCCCTTAAATTAAAATAAAAACTAGATGCGTTTTCGCATCTAGGTCTCCATTCTATACCTTTTTCCCTAAAAAAAAGCTTAAATGGATTCTATTTGCAACGACTTCTTATCTTCACTGGCTTGCTGTGTTTTTAGGCGTAAAGTGGCAACCACAATGCATGCCGGTATGGTTACCCTATAAGCCGGCCCTGCAATATCAATCGCTGTCCATACGCCTGTAATGATCCAGCCAACAGGGCCTGTTAAAAAGCTCAGGGTTCTTGTAAGCACCTGATTGCCCGCAAGCGATAAACCACGCCCTAGAATGGTTTTTGCGACCGCATTCGCAACAATGACCGCTAATTGATAAGATTTAAAGCCTCCCATTTTAAACAGCGTTAAAGTCGCCGCGCTTAAGGCTTGTCTGTTCAAATTGTCAGTGTTTTTTATGGACAATTCATCACACATTTCTTTCACTTCTTCATCATCCATTTCTTCCAAACTTCTTTCTAAGATTTTAGAAAGCATGTTTTGTTCAATTAAAGTCGTTTCGGTTTTCTTGTTGTAATTGACCTTTAATTTATCGCACACATCGCATAAAATCTCTTTGTATAAGACTCCTTCGCCTTTAATGAAACTCGCAAAACTATTGCTCCCATAGTATTGCAACTCTTCAGCGATTCTTTCTGCGTATTTAGCGTAATCATCGCCATGCCTTTTGTATTCTATGGAGCTGGTCAGTTTTTCATTGTGTCTTTTTTCGCCGTCTTTACCAAAAACAAGCACCTCAAACAAATCCAATAAATCACTAGATTCCAGTTGCTTTAAAAATTCCAAGTCTCTATCATATTTGTACGCCATATTATTCCTTTATATTGTTTTATCACTTATTAAAAACAAACGACTTTTCGCACCCCATCGCTGTTTTTCTAAAGTGGTTACTGATTTTAATATCATTTGTCTAAAACTATACTTAATATTCTAAAAAGGCTTAAACTCAAAAGCCCAACGCTCTTAGTTCTATAGATTTCATGCTTTAAAACACCAATTCTTTGGTTATTGCCTGAATAATGTTTTTTTTATAAAAAACAACTAATAAAATAATGGCTAAAAAGAAAATAAAGCGGTTATAGCATCATTTTTTAAATTTAGGTATAAAACGCCCTCAATTCAAGGGTTTTTGAGCGAGCTTTTTGCTCAAAGAATCCAAGATAGCGTTTAAAAATTTAGGGGTGTTAGGCTCAGCGTAGAGTTTGCCAAGCTCTATGCATTCGTTGATGATGATAGGGTTTTGCGTGGGCGTGAAGCCAATTTCATACGCTCCTAAGCGTAAAATCGCCTTTTCCATGCTCCCTAATCGTTTGAAATCCCAGTCTTTTAAATGCGGTTCAATGAGGGCGTCAATTTCATTGATTCTTTCTAACACGCCATTAAAAAGGCTTAAAGCAAAAGCGAGCTGGTTGTTTTTAATCTTTTTTTCTTCTAACATGCTGGAAGCGATTTTTTTAATTTCTTCATTACCGCTCTCAAACGCATACAACAATTCAACCACAGCCCCCCTGGCTTGAGTTCGTGTCGCCATTTTAACCCTTGAGAGTTTGGCACAAGCTCAATAATTCAATGAGGGTACTCATCGCTTCAAAGCCCTTATTGCCGGCTTTACTGCCCGCTCTTTCAATCGCTTGCTCAATATTGTCTGTGGTCAGCACGCCAAAACTTACCGGCATGCTGTATTTGAGCATCGCGTTGGCAATGCCCTTAGTCGCTTCCGCGCTCACATAGTCAAAATGCGGAGTCCCCCCTCTAATAATCGCTCCTAAAACGCACACGCCATCGTATTTTTCACTCCCTAACAACCTCTCTAAAATGAAAGGCAATTCATAAGCCCCAGGCACCAGCACGACGTCTAAAAGATCCTCATCGCCCCCATGCCTTTTAAAGCAATCCATCGCCCCTTCTTGTAATCTGTCTGTGATGATATGATTGAAGCGCGATGTTAAAATAGCGACTCTTTCATTCCCTTGTAGTTGCAATTTCCCTTCTATGATTCGCATGAATTTCCTTTAAAATAAATTTTGGATTTTTAACATGTCGGTTACTAAATTTTCAAGTTCATCAGGTTTGAGCATGTTCGCCCCATCGCTTAAGGCGTTTTTAGGATCAACATGCGTTTCTGCAAACAACCCATCAATGCCCACCGCAGCCGCAGCTCTGGCTAAAATAGGGGCAAAGGAGCTGTCTCCCGAACTTTTCCCGTTCGCTCCCCCTGGCATTTGCACGCTATGGGTAGCGTCAAAAATCACCGGAGCAAACTCTCGCATGATTGTTAAAGAGCGCATATCCACCACTAAATTCCCATACCCAAAGCTGCTCCCCCTTTCACACAGCCACACGCCATTAGCTAAAGCGTTTTCATAAGTGGGGGTTTGAATGCTTTTATCTCTTGTTTTAAGGGCTTTTAAGACAGAATATTGCATGTCTTTTGGGTTCATGAATTGCCCTTTTTTAATGTTGATAATGGCGTTAGTTTGACTCACTTCCACAATCAGATCCGTTTGCCGGCACAAAAACGCCGGGATTTGTAAAATATCCGCTACTTTAGCCGCTACATTCGCTTGATAACTCTCATGCACATCGGTTAAAATTTTATAACCAAATTCATCTTTGATGGTTTGTAACATTTCTAAGCCTTTTTCTAAACCAGGCCCTCTGTAACTCTCCAAACTCGTGCGGTTAGCCTTATCAAAACTCGCTTTAAAATAAAAATCCAACCGCTCATTGTTGGCTAGGGGTTGCAATTTAATAGCGATACTTCTTAGATTTTCTAAACTCTCAATGACGCATGGCCCAGCGATTAAAACGGATTTAGGGGTTTTTGTTTTAGAAGTTTTCATGACTTATCCTTTGTTTAATGGTTTCTTCAATCGGCTCAAAAAAATGGCTTTCAAAATTATAATTATAAATCCTGCCTGTTTCTATGATGTAGTGCCAACCAAAAATTTTTAATTCGTTATTTATTACTCTTTCTTGAATGAAATCATAGCTTAAGAGGTTGTTGAGTTGCAAGCGCGCATTCAAACGCTCTGTAAGCCATGAACGCTTGGCGGAATGGTTGCTGAATTGCGGATGGTTTTTTAATTCTTCTTTAATAGGCTCTAAAAATTGTATCCAGTTTGCAATGTAAGGGGTTTTAGCTTTGGTGGTTTCATCATGGATTAAATGAATACTCCCGCAAGCCCCACAATCGCTATGCCCGCAAATGATTAAGTTTTGAACGCCCACATGCGCAATAGCGTATTCAATGCTCGCAATGGTAGAAAGGGATTCTTTATGGCTTGTTTTAGGGGGGATCACATTGCCCATGTTGCGGATCACATATAATTCGCCCGGTTTGGTGCCAGTGATTAGATTAGGCACGACTCGTGAATCCACGCAAGAAATGAACAAAGTGTGGGGCTTTTGCTTGGTTTTTAAGCTCTCATAAAGCTCTTTAAGCTCTTCATATTCATTCTCTTGAAACTCTAACACTCCTAAAAACGCTTTCACTCTTTAACCCTTACTCTAATTTCATAAACTTGGTTTTATTTTCAAACGCTTATCATAGCTAAAATTCTTCCATTTCTTTTTGTTATAATGGCGTTATTTTACACTTTAAAGGGCTTTCATGCAATTATGTGTCGCATTAGATTTAGAAAAAAAAGAGGACAATCTTTCTTTATTGCAAGAATTAAAGGGCTTAGATTTATGGGCTAAGGTGGGGCTTAGATCTTTTATAAGAGACGGGGCTGTTTTTTTAGATGAAATCAGAAAAATTGATGGGAATTTTAAGATTTTTTTGGATTTGAAGCTCTATGATATTCCTTATACGATGGCAAATGCCGCGCTAGAATGCGCGAAATTAGAAATTGATATGCTCACCGTGCATTTGAGTAGCGCTAAAAGCGCGCTAACCATTTTAATGCAACGCTTAAACGCTCTTAAAAAACGCCCCTTGATCATGGGCGTGAGCGCTTTAACCAGCTTTAGCGAAGAGGAATTTTTGATGGTGTATAACGCCCCTTTAAAAACGCAAGCGATTAAATTGAGCGCTATGGGTAAAGAGAGCGGGATTGATGGGGTGGTGTGTTCGGTGTTTGAAAGTTTAGCGATCAAAGAGGCTTTGGGTCAAGGCTTTTTGACTTTAACCCCTGGCATAAGGCTGGATCAAAACGATAAAGAAGATCAAGAAAGGGTAGCGAACGCTAAAGAGGCTAAACAAAATTTAAGCGATTTTATCGTGGTGGGCCGCCCCATTTATCAGGCTAAAGAGCCTAGAGAAGTGGTTTTAGAGCTTTTAAAGGATTGTTAAATGCGGGTGTTAGAAACGATTGCTGCTTTAAGAGAGTATCGTAAAAGTTTGAAAGAAAGCGTGGGGTTTGTGCCGACTATGGGGGCTTTACACAAAGGGCATCAAAGCTTGATAGAAAGGAGTTTGAAAGAAAATCTCCACACGATTGTGAGCGTTTTTGTCAACCCCACGCAATTTGGGGCTAACGAAGATTTTAGCGCTTACCCGCGCCCTTTAGAAAAGGATTTGGCTTTGTGTGAAGGATTGGGCGTTAATGCGGTGTTTTTGCCTAAAATGAGCGAAATGTATCCCTATGAAGCAGAGCAACGCCTAAAACTCTACGCCCCTACATTTTTATCTAGCTCTTTAGAGGGAGCGGTGCGTAAAGGGCATTTTGATGGGGTGGTTCAGGTCGTGTTAAAATTGTTCCATCTTGTTAATCCCACTAGAGCGTATTTTGGCAAAAAGGACGCCCAACAGCTTTTAATCATCCAGCATTTAGTTAAAGATTTGCTTTTAGACATTGAAATAGCGCCATGCGAGATCGTGCGCGATAGCGATAGTCTGGCTTTAAGCTCTAGGAATGTGTATTTGAATGCCACACAAAGAAAACAAGCCCTAGCCATTCCAAAAGCTTTAGAAAATATCCAGCAGGCCATAGATAAGGGCGAAAAAGCGTGCGAAAAGCTTAAAAAACTAGGGCTTGAAATTTTAAAAAATTTAGAAGTGGATTATTTGGAATTTTGCAACCACAAGCTAGAGCCTTTAAAAACCATAGAGCCAACTAACACGCTAGTTTTAGTGGCGGCTCGTGTGGGTAAAACCAGGCTTTTAGATAATTTATGGGTGTAGTTTGAAATTTTTGTGGCGACCCTTGAAAGATTTGAACTTCCGTTTCCACCGTGAAAGGGTGGTATCCTTGGCCACTAGATGAAAGGGTCATTTTTAACGATTGACTATTATATTGGAAATAAAGCGTAGAAAATGATTTAAAAAGTTCTTGGTGGCGGAGCGGACGGGACTCGAACCCGCGACCCCCTGCGTGACAGGCAGATATTCTAACCAGCTGAACTACCGCTCCCTATCCAAACCCCATAGCCTAAAAATGCATGCTTTAGTCATGGTGGTCGCTATAAGACTCGAACTTATGACATCTACCTTGTAAGGGTAGCGCTCTACCAACTGAGCTAAGCGACCAAAATATTGAGATAAAATCCAACTAAACCCGTATAAAAGAGTGGTGACTCCTAGGGGATTTGAACCCCTGTAACCACCGTGAAAGGGTGGTATCCTAACCACTAGATGAAGGAGCCACGATGCTCATGGTGACCCGTGTTGGATTTGAACCAACGGCCCATTCCTTAAAAGGGAATTGCTCTACCAGCTGAGCTAACGGGTCTCACAAAAAGATAATGATACAATTTTTTTTAACGCTTGTCAAGAATAATTGAAAAATATTGCGGTTTTCATAGAAATGACACGCTCTTAAAACGGCATAACAGCTTTTTGCTTAAATAAAAAACTTGGTTGTGCTTTAACGCTATAAGGATAATAATAGACGCCATGCGTTTTGGTTATTGGTTAGTCTTGTTTTTAGGGGTTTTAAAAAGCTTTGTTTTTATCAAGATCTAACAAATCTTATTAGGATTTAATGCTTTTTGGTTTAAAAAATTCCATTGTTAAAAAATGGGTTTTTGTTTTATTGTTTTAGATCTTATTTTGTTGTCAAACGCATTTTATTAAAGTTTTATTTTATTTTCTTAAAGGGATAGGGGTGAATTTTACGCTTGACCCCCAAAAAAGAGGGTTCAAAAGGGGTTTAATGCGAGCTTTTAGTAAGCGAACACATAATTCAAATACACGCTATAAAGCCTGCGGTATTGGAGTTGAGTGCCTAGCAAAGAATAGTAATTGGTGTTGATCGTGGGGATCTTCACGCCTAGTTCCACGCCATGCTGAGCGGCATGATCGCTCGCTTTCTTTTTGTTTTTAGCCAGATTCATTCTCAAGCCCAAGTTGAATAAGAATTGGAAATTCGCCACATTCATTTTAGCGCTATAGAAATTATTGAAGGTCGCTAAATTCACGTATTGAGAATTCAGCCATGAAGTGCCGGCTAAGGCGATCCCCCCAAACACCCCAAAAGAAATCTTGCTGTTTTTGGTGGCTTTATCATTGATGAAGTTATAGAGGACATCTGTTCCTACCCCATAAGTGAACACATCAGAGGCGGAGTTGAAAAAGCTGGATTTGATATAGGCATGGTTGTAATCAAAAAAGCCGTAATACCTTAACCCCCACCTTCTTTTTTGCCCAAAGAACTGCTTGTAGCCCACTTGCACGCCGATCCCGTTCATCGCGCCGTTGTTGGTTTGAGAGCTGATCAATCCAACGCGTCTGAAAGGGTTATGCCCTAATTCTTGCGTGGCGCTTAATAATTGCGAATAAGCGCTTTGGTTGACTTGATAAACGGCCTGTAAGCCCCCGGGGTTATTAGGGTTAGTGGATTGGCTTATCAAATTTTTAAGGAATGGGGAATTAGGCGTGTTTGAAGCGGTCGTGGTGATGCTGTTATAAGTGTTGTTTAAAGTGCTAAGGCTGCCTCTAAAATCAAGTATCGTGCGCGCCAACAACTCAGATTGCTTGATCTGCTCGGCTTGAGTGCCAAAATGCGCAAGGCTGTTGTTTAAAGCCGTTATCGTCTCTCCCACATAGGCGCAACCGGCCCCCCAAGTGTTGTTAGTAACCCCTGCATCAGGTAATGTCCCACCCCCATTTCTGCAAGCTGCCAAGTAGTCTGTAACGAAATGTGTAGGGATAGTGCTGAGATTGGTTTTGATTTGATCGGCTAGTTCAAGCATCTTAGCTTGCGCTTGCGCGTGGTTGAGCATGTTTTGAGCGAAAGCCATGTCAGCAGAGGTGTAAGGGTTGAAATCTTGTGGCGCGTTTTGATTGTTTTGCTGGTTAGCATCAAGGCTTTGAGCTTGCACGACGATTTCTTGGGCGTTTTTGATCATGCTAGTAACGGCGCTAAATTCAGCGCTAAAGATTTGGCACGCATTCCCGTTTTTATTGATTTTCCATGGGCTACCATCACCCGGAGCGTCTTCATTATGCATGGATCGCACCAAGGGGCATTGAGTGTTAAGGACATTCATGATCGTGCTGGCTTGTTCCAAAAGGTTTTGAGCGGTATTGGTGAATTGGAAGGTTTGCGTTGTTTGCATTGTTTTGTTGCTACTAGTGCTAGTAACCCCATTGCTGCTGCCATTTTTTTGACAGAATTGATACACACCACCATTAATGTATGCAGTTTGTTTGCATTCGTAGGTGTATTCTACTTTCACTTCGTTTGTGCCTTTTCCGTCCAAGACAGGAAACCCATTCCCGCTCTTTAAAGCTTGTTGGATAGCTTGATAAGCTTTATTGAGTTTTTCAAATTCTTGGATAGACATGGATTTACCAGGACCAGTCGCTTCATACCGGTTGCAAGTGATGCTTGTTGAATAAGATCCTGGTTGGTTATTAAAGACCACGCTGCCAGGCCCCCCCTCTGTGCCATTGCCATTCCCGCACATTATCGCATAGCCTATCACGTTCCACAAGCCCACCGCAGCATTCAGCGCCAAAGAGACGGCTTGATAGGCCGGGGAATTGTCTTTTTCGCCGGTCAAACCTTGCGTGTTTGCTTTTAAATTATCGATCGCAGCATTGATTTCTGAAGGGCTGCTCGCGTTCGTTACCGCCTGATTGAGATTGTTGAAATTGTTTAAAAGGTTGCTCAAATTCTCGTAAGTGTCTGAAAGTCTTTTCAATTCGCCGGTGTTTTTCACCATTTGAGCGGCTTCACCGATTTGATAGCCCGCGCTTATAAAAAAGCCGTTGTCTTCAGCGTTTAAAAGCGATGAAGCGAGAGAGAGAGAGAGAGAGAGAGTTAAAAGGGTTTTTTCATAAAATTCTCCTTGAAATTAAATTGAGTGATTGAGATTTTATACATTAAGAACATATTAATGTATTTGAGATTATTGTAGCAATAAAATTTT
>NZ_CBPT010000003.1:0-134250 GCF_000476855.1 Helicobacter pylori SA221C | reverse complement strand
CATTGTTTTGTTTGTTTGGGGGTTATTTAGTTTTTTACGCTAAAGTTTCTCAGTTTCTCAGTTTCTGGAGATGAGAGGTATGGGCAATTAAGAAAATGGGTAGAGAATACCAACAATTAGGAGGTTTTTATGGTCGTAGATGTTTCAAGCATTCCTTTTCAAGAATTTTGGCACATGCAAATCCATCAGCAACATCTGCAAGTAAGATGGGATGTGCATGATGTGTGCCAAATTTTAGAAGAATACCACTTCATTGGTTTAGCGGATTGGGAAGAGAGCAAAGGACAAATTAGAGATTTTTTAGAAGTGATGCGGGTGAATGACATTGTAGCCATCAAGCATGGACAACAACTTGTAGCACTCGCACAAGTCATCGGCGGGGCGTATAACATTCACAAAGATCGGGCATTATGTGTTAGCGAAGAAGAAGACCCTTTAGTGGATTGGATACATTACAGGCGACCCGTTAAGATTTTAGATTGGGCAAAAGATGGGCAGACGATCCCACAGGGTAGAGGCACTTTAAATAAGTGCGTAAGTCCGGGGACAGAAACCTCGCAAATCATTATGGGGTGGTATGAAAAGGTGCAAGAAGCCTTAAAAGCCAAAGGTGAAAGAGTTGTCTTAGTTTAAAAATCTCACATGTTACCCTTTGCAAGGGTGGGAATGTAGGTCGGTGCAGGGATAGGGAAATGTTTTTTAGTCTTGCTTTTTATCTGATTTCATTATTGACTATATTTTAGTGCTTTATTTTTCTGTTGCTTTTTTCATTTCTTTTATTTTTAACTTTTTAGTTGGGGTGTTGGGGGTTTAAATGGTTTTATGTGTTTTTAGATTTTTAGAACCGATCTAAAAGAGAACTTTTTTCATCAAGTTTCTTTTTTAAAAAAGCCTAAAAATTTCTTAAACACTTCTTTAGGATCGAATGCATCACACACCTTGCACCCATACATGCCAATTAAAATCACAAGCCAGCTCACATACACCCAGCTCATCAAAAACCACAAAATAGAAACGCTCCCATAAAGCTCATGGTAAGTGCGATTATACAACACATAATAAGTGAAAGCCCATTTTAACACATGCCAAGAAACGCTCGTAAAAAACACCCATAAAAACACCCAAAAATAATGTTTAAACACCTTATTCGTGGGAATGGTAAAAAGGATCAAAAAAAACGCGTAAGTGCCTATCCATCTTAAAACATGCAACAGGCTTGAATCTTTATCTTCAAAAAACACTTGGATCTTAATATCAAAAAACACCACCAAAGGCAGAGCGAATAAAAACACTAAAGTCGTGCCAAAACCCCAAAATAAAAAGATTTCTTTACCCTTAAAATGCGCATAATCTCTGGGCTTTGCATCAAAAATTTTTGACGCGATGGAGCGGTAGTTTTCACAAAAAAGCACCAACGCCACCACAATGGACACCTCTTCAAGCGTGCCTAAGGTCATGTCTGTTTTTTTAAAATTTTCTAAAAAATCCTTAATCGCGCCAATGAGTTTAGGAGCGTTGGGGAAAATCAAGGCTTCCATTTCACCGCTGTGCGCTTGCAAATAATGAGACACAAAAAGACTAAACACAAACAACAAAATAGGCGATAAAGACAAAATCGTATAAAAACTCAAGCTAGAAGCGTAGTAAAACAATTCGCTCAAGCCCAAAAAGGCGTTTTTCAGACGCTTGGGGAAAATCATTCTAAGAAGGCGCAAAAACCCTCTAACGCTTTTAAAAAGTTCTCTCATTAATGACAGCTTGTCGCCATTGTCAAGCCATAAGAGAGCAGTTTTTCTATATCTTTTTTAGGGGCTTTGCCTTTGGTGGTTAAATAATCCCCTAACACCACCGCATTGATGCCGTATTCAAAAAGCTTGGCTTCCTTTTTATCGTTATCTTTAAACACCACTTCACGCCCCCCAGCCACCATAAGCCTAGCGTTAGGCAAAAATTCCTTAGCCAAAAGCACGCATTCTAGGGCTTCATCTGCGCTTAAAGTCTCTGCATCAATGGGCAATACCGGGTTTTTAATGAAAAAATTAATCGGCGTGGTGTGTGGGGAGAGTGAAGCTAAGGCTCTGAGCATTTCAATCCTGTCTTCCCAGCTCTCATTAAGCCCAAAAATCCCCCCACTGCACAAGCCTAATCCCGCCCTTAAAGCGTTTTCGCATGTGATAAACCTTTCTTCCCATGTGTGCGTGGAACAAATTTTAGGGAAGAAATTTTGCGAAGTCTCTAAATTATGGTTATAGCTATGAATGCCCGCATCTCTTAAAAACTCTAGTTGCTCCAAATCCGCGCGCCCGCAGCATGCGATTAAATGCAAGCCTAATTCTTCTTTGTTGATGGCTTTAGCTAATTTAGCGATGTATTCGCATTTTTCATCGTCTAATTCGCGCCCTGAAGTAACCAGACAAAACCCTAAAGCCCCTAATTGTTTTAACGCTCTAGCCTCTTGTAAAACCACTTTTTCGTCTTTAAATTTATAGCGCTTGATCGCTCCTTGGTGGTGTGAGCTTTGCGTGCAATAAGCGCAATCTTCCTTGCAATCCCCACTGCGCACATTGGAAATAGAACATAAAAAAATCTCTTGCATCATCATTCCTTTGTTTTAAAAAAGTTGGTTTTTTTTTGGATTGATTATAGCAAAGAAAAAGAAGCGCTTTTGATTTTAAAGGCTTTATTCCATTAAATATTAAAACTAAAACTTTATTTGATTTTAATTTAATTGTTCGCTAGTGCCTCTAAAGCCAATCTCAAAACTTTACGCTATAATTTTCTCACTTTTTCATTAAGGGATTTTATGCAAGATTCATCCATTCAAAGTTACCCCCCCCCCCAATCAGCAATAAAAAATCATGCGTTAAATAACGCACCCAATAATAAAGAAATAGAGCTACCCACCCACATCACCAGTAATTTAAAAAAAGAGCTTAGAGACTATCAAAAGCAAGCGATACACAATTATTTAGAAAAACGACAATCCCACCCAACTCAAAAGCATTTCATGTTTGAAATGGCCACCGGTAGCGGTAAAACCTTAGTGATGGCGGCTTTGATTTTAGAATGCTGCAAACAAGGCTATCAAAACTTTATCTTTTTTGTGAATAGCACCAGCATTTTAGAAAAAACGAAATTGAATTTCACAGACAGCGTCTCATCAAAATACCTTTTTAGTGAGAATATCAATATCAATGATGAGAACACAGAAATTAAAAGCATCAATAATTTAAACGAGAGCCAAGCAAGCGCTATCAACATTTATTTCAGCACCATTCAAGGCTTGTTTTCATTATTCACTAAAGCTAAAGAAAACGCTATCACCCTAGAGGATTTAAAAGATCAGAAATTGGTTTTTTTAGCGGATGAAGCGCACCATTTAAACACAGAGACTAAAAAGAAATTGAATGATAGTGAGGCTAGTGAAAAACGCAATTGGGAAAGCGTTGTGAAATTAGCGCTAGAACAAAATAAAGACAATTTATTGCTGGAATTTAGCGCCACTATCCCTAATGAAAAAAGCGTTGAAGAAAAATATAAAAATTTAAAGGTGATAACTTACACCTTAAAACAATTTAGCGAGGATAAATTTTGCAAAAACATCTACTCCCTTTCTTATGAAAATAAAGAATTAGAAACGCGCTTTTTAGGGGCATGCGTTTCCAGTTTGTATAAAGAATTATTAGCCCAACACCACAATATTGAAAATTTTAAACCATGCATTTTGTTTAAAAGCGAGAGGATTGAAGACAGCAAAGAAAATCAAGAGCGCTTCAACGCCTTTTTAGAAAATTTAAGCCCTTTAGATTTAGAAAATTTTTTCCATTACAGCTGCAACGCTTTTTTTAAAGACGCTAAAAATTTTTTTGACAAGCAAAATTACACCCCTAACCTTACCGCATTCTTGCAGACGAAATTCAAAAAAAGCACCCAGATTAACACCAATAACGAAAAAGAATTAGAAAAGGGCATGCCTTTATTGAACTCCCTAGAAGACAGAGACAACCCTAAAAGAGTGATTTTTAGCGTGGATAAGCTCAATGAAGGTTGGGATGTGTTAAATTTGTTTGATATTGTCAGGCTTAAAAATAAAGCGAGCCAAAAAGACACCACCAAAGACGCCCAGCTCATAGGGCGAGGAGCGAGATACTACCCCTTTAGCTATAACGATTTCAAGCCAAGCCGCATAGAGTTTTACCAACGCAAATTTGATCTTTCTAACCCCTTAAGCGCGTTAGAGAGGTTAGACTACCATGCCATTTATGACAGCGAATTTATCGCTAAATTAAAAGAAGAATTACGAGAGTTAGGATTAGGATTTGTAAATGAAAAACAGACCATCCCTTTAACACCCACCAAGCGTTTCAAATGCTACTATGCGAGCAATACAAAAGACAAAAAGAAAAACTTATTCAATGTGGATTATTCAGGCCCTGTTGAAGCCACACTCAAAAGCTTGCATGTCCCTTTATTTGCTTTTAGCGTGCGTGAAAAGAAAGTGGATTTTAAAGAAGAAAATAAAGGCGATAAAACTTACTATATACCCCACACTTTAGACAAAATCCCCCTAAACTATTTTTTAAAAGCCCTTAATTTAAAAAACCTAGATTTTAAAACGCTTAAAAAAGCCTTTAAAAAACATGCTTTTAACAATAAAGTGGGATTTATAGAGCAATATATTTCGCCATTAAAAACAAACTTCCATAAAAGCCAAAAGTTTGATAACAACGAAATCCTTTTAAAACTCGCTGTTTATATCATTGAAAACTTAAAAGACACGCTTTTAAAAGAGCAAGATAAATACGAGGTGAGCGCGTTAGAATTGAAAGAATTTGAAACGCATAATAAAAGCCTTAGCGCTAGCGAATGGGAAAAAGGCATTCCCTTTTATGAATGGCTGCTTTTTAAAGACATGAGAAAACTAGACAGCGATTTAGAAAGGGAGTTTTTAGCTTTCATCAACGATAATAAAGAGGTTTTAGACGAGAAATTCAAAGAATGGTGCGTTTTAAGGAATGACCATTTCGCTGAATTAAAAGTTTTTTGCAACATAGAAAATAGCCCTTTTTACGCGCAAGGTTTTGAGCCGGATTTTATCCTTTTTGCCCAAACGCATGAAGATGAATTTTTAGGCTTCACTTGTTACATGGAAGCTAAAGGCGAGCATTTAGAGCCTTCTAACGCTTGGAAAAAAGAATTTTTAGAAATGCTAGAAAACGCCACGCTTAAAAGCCATAACAAAAAACTCCATTTAAAAGGCTTGCCTTTTTTCACGCTCCATAATAGCGTAGTCAATGGCGAATTTGCAACCGCTTTCAATCAAATTTTTTCAAATTTTTAAGGACCACAAATGTTAAAAACCCCACTCAAAACCCTACTAGATGCTTTAATCAACCATTTCACTAAAGAACGATTAGTTACTTTAATCCTAACAGCTGATGAAAAGCTTTTAACTTTCATGCTTGAGCATGAAAACGCTGACGACTACAAAAACGCTTTTTTTAAAACGATCGCCAACACGCTTGTATTCAATGAAAAAGCGTTATTGGAATGTTTAGAAAAATATTTAGAAACAAAAGAATTAGATCGCTCTTTCACACGATTTGAAAATAAAATAGGCTTATATTCACAAGGGGGTTTGATAAAATCCAGCGAACTAGTCGTTTTGAATTTCCCTTTTAAAGACAATATTTTATTGGGTAACGCTAAAGACAACAACACCAAATCTAACGAGCTTTTTTACCATGAAATATTGCATAAAAAAGAAATTGACACGCTTTTAAAGAAAAAAGCGTTGTGCCGTTTTGAAATGCATGGGGAAGGCGATTTACAAAGCGCTTTAAAAGATAAAAACACAAACTACCTTATCAAAGGCAATAATTTGATCGCTCTTCATTCCTTAAAAAAGAAATTCGCTAAACAAGTGAAATGCATCTACATTGACCCCCCTTATAATACGGGTAATGACAGCTTTAATTACAACGATAATTTCAACCACAGCTCATGGCTAGTGTTTATGAAAAACAGGCTTGAAGTGGCTAGGGAATTTTTAAGCGATGATGGCGTGATTTTTGTGCAATGCGATGACAACGAACAGGCTTACTTAAAGGTTTTAATGGATGAGATTTTTCTTAGAGAGAATTTTGTGGCTTGTTTGCATGTAGAATTATCAACAACGCAAGGCATGAAAATGGCTTCGGCTAAAAAAGGAAATATTGTTAAAAATGCCGAATATATTTTAATTTATTCAAAAAATATGGAGAATTTTAGTTTTATCCGTTCTCTTTATGTGGCTAAAGAATGGGATGAACACTATTCGATCTATATAGATCCTAAAACTAAAAAACGAGAAACACTATTAAATTTCTTAAAAAATAGATATGAAAATATAATAAAAGACAAGATTATAGCTCTTTACAATGATGATAAAGACTTTAGAGATTTTATCCATAAAAATGCAAACAATATTTATCGGGACGCAATGATAGAGGTTAATTTTAACTTTACGAAAGAACAAGAAAGCAGTCTTAACAATGGAGAGATTGTAGAATATAATCAATATTTAATATTTAAAAATTCAAATAATATTATAAGACAACTTCTTAAGTTAAGTGATGCTATTGGCGAAACTGATGACTTTGACGCAAAAATTGGATTAAGAAAAATAAGGGGAGATTGGTGGGGAAGCTTTTATAAAGATATGATGAATATCAATAAAGAAGCAAATTTAGTGTGGAAAGCTGGCAAAAAACCCGAACGACTTATTAAAGATATTTTAGAAATTTCCACCCAAGAAAACGATCTCGTTTTAGACTTTTTCGCCGGGAGCGGGACGACTTGCGCGGTGGCGCACAAAATGAAACGCCGCTACATTGGCATCGAGCAAATGGACTATATAGAAACGATCACTAAAGAAAGGTTAAAAAAAGTCATAGAGGGCGAGCAAGGGGGCATTTCTAAAAAATGCGGTTTTAAAGGGGGCGGGAGTTTTGTCTATGCTGAATTAAAAGAAGTGAATTTAGAAATTAAAAAACAAATCACCAACGCTAAAAGTAAGAGCGAATGCCTAAAAATCTTTGAAACTCTTAGCGAGCGTTTTTTAAAACGCGCCGATTGTAAGATGGATGAAATTGATAGCGAAGAGTTCCACAATTTAGACTTAAACGAGCAAAAAAGGATTTATTGCAAGCTTTTTGACTCTAATGAAGACTATTTAAACTTGGGCGATATTGACGAAGACGCATGGGAGATAGATGATAGCACTAAAAAATACAATGAAATTTTTTATTCTTAAGCTTAATCGTTCAATGCACACCACTTAACGCATCAAAACGCTACGCGCTAGGCTATTTAGCGGGTAAAAATAAACAATATAGAATAAACAATGTGGTTTAAAAGCTAGAGGAATTTAAAACCGCTTGGGCTAAAAAATTTTTAGCTCTGTTTGACATAAGGATAACTAATCCGCTAGCAGTAAGCATCCGCTCGCTATAAACTCGCTATAAAATAAAAAAGATCATTAAAAATAAACGATTAAAAATATTGTTGTAGTATTCAAGCCAACCAACAAGGAGCAAAACATGAAAACCTTTAAAAACTGGCTCTGTTTTAGCCTTTTCGCTATGAGTTGGCTCCAAGCGGACATGCTGGATAATTTCACTAAGGCTATTAACAGCTACACCACTAAAAAGCTTAATGAAATCAAAGATCAAGTCAATAGCGCTAATCCTACTAAAAACCACAATCCCACTCATAACGCTAATGGCATGCTCACTAACATTGATTGTAAGGTCTTAAAAAATAACTTCTATTCGGTGTGTTATTCTAGCGAATTAAAAAACCCTATTTATGGCGTGAGCGTGTTGTTTGGGGATTTAGTGGATAAAAATAATATTGAAAAACGCTATGAGTTTAAGACGGACACACGATTAGCCAAATACCAACAAGCCACGACACAAGATTACACCAGAAGCGGTTTTGATAGGGGGCATTTTGTGGCGAATGACGCTTCTTTTGATTTTGCGTCTAACCCTTTAAGAGAGACTTACAGAATGACTAATATCACCCCTGAAGCCAAAAACACCAACAGGCATTCTGTTTTATTGGTAGAAAAAGAGGGCCGTAATTTGGCCAGGAAATACCATCAAGTTTTAGTAGAAGAACTCACCATCATCAAACAGGGTTATAGAACCTTTAGCTCTAAGAATATCGCTATCCCTAGCGGATTTTGGTACCACTATGATATAAGCCTAACGGACAGCTATGAAAACGCTAAAAGCGAATGTTTTTATATCCCTAATGACAACCAAAACTATCCCTTACAAGAAATGAGAAGAGATTGTAAAGAATATGAGCGGGTTGAAAAGCAGGTGGTTTTTAAGAACAATAAAAACAATGAGTTGAACGAATTGCCTAAGTATCTTAACAACGCTAAGAAGTATAAAACCGCTCTTAAAATGCCCGTAAAAACACCGGTATTTTGGATAAAGGTTTAAGAAATCAAATTTCTAAATGGCTTAAAACTGGTTTTTTATTAGAAGCGATAAAAGTTTTATAGGTGTTGGAGGAATGAGATGAAATTATTATTACAATTATGGCAAACACAACAATAGATCCGGATTTAAGATAATCTCTTATGGTTGTTTGCTGGTTTGCTAGATAAATCCATGCTATCCATATGAAACAGCCTAAATCCATAAAAACAACCCAAATACCCTATTTCGCTCTCGCACCCCTAAAAACAACAATATACAAAATTTTAAATTATTTTACATGAACTCCTGGAGTTTGTTCGCTTGCGCCATCCATTCTGCAAGGCTTTCATAATCGTTATTTTCTATCCAAGCCTTAGCTTGCGCGATTTCTTTTTCGCATTTTTCAATCGCTTCTAAGACATTGTCTCGGTTTTGTTTGAAAATATCTTTCCACATTAAAGGCGAGCTTTTAGACAAACGGCTCATATCCCTAAAACCCCCACCCGCTAAAGATAGAATCATCTCTGGATCGTTTTGCTTTAAAACGCTATTGGCTAGAGCGTAGCTCAAAACATGGGGTAAATGGCTGATATAAGCCACATGGGTGTCATGCTCGTTGGATTTCATCTTGATCAAGCGCGCTTTAATGCCTAAAAAGATTTCTTTAGCGAGTTCTACTTGCTTGGTCCCTGAATCTTCTAAATCGCACAATATCACCAAAGCGTTTTCATACAGCCCCTTAACGCTCGCTTTAGGGCCATAAAACTCTGTCCCGCACATGGGGTGCGCGGCGATGAAATTCTTACGGATGCTTTTGGGGATATTATGAATGATTTGCGCTTTAGCGCCCCCTAAATCAATAATCGTTGTGCTTTTTTTAACGGGAGTCATTTTTTTCAAACACCCAATAATGCCCTCAACTGGAATGGCTAAAAAAATCACATCGCATTCTAAAATCTTTTCAAATCCCACGCATTCATCTACAAGCCCCAAAGTCAAAGCCAATTTGGCATGCAAAGCGTTATGATCATAGCCTATGACGCTTTTAAAACGCCCCCATTCTTGCAAGGCTAGCCCCAAACTCCCCCCCATAAGCCCTAAACCAATAATGCCTGCTTTCATGCCAACTTCTAAAGTAAGGTTTTTTCTAACACTTCAGCGATGTTTTTCACCGCAACGATGTTTAAATTCTCTCGCACTTCAGCAGGGATCTCGTCTAAATCCTTTTCGTAATTTTTGACAGGGATGAGAGCGGTTTTAATGCCGGCTTTAAAAGCGGCGATCAATTTTTCTTTCAACCCTCCTATGGGTAAAACTTCCCCGCTCAAAGTCAATTCGCCCGTCATTGCCACTTCGCTTCTTGTAGCCCTGTCGCACAAAATGCTCGCCATCACGCTCGCCATAGCGATCCCAGCGCTCGGTCCGTCTTTAGGCGTAGCCCCCTCAGGGACATGCAAGTGCAAATCGTAAGCGTTATAAACTTTCAGCTCTTTTTTCTTTTTCTTACCCTCTATATCTTTAGGGGTTTCGCTAGGGATTTTAGGCGCTTTTAAGGTTTCGTTATCCAATAAGACTTTGACAACAGAAAAGGCAATAATGGCGGATTCTTTCATCACATCGCCTAAACTCCCAGTGAGTTTTAATTCCCCCTTACCCCTGATCTTAACCGCCTCAATTTTAAGCACATCACCGCCCACTGGAGTCCATGCCAAACCATTGACGATACCGATTTTATTTTCTTCATCTATGGGGTCAATTTCAAACACCATGCGTTCTAAATACTCTTCAAGGTTGTTAGGCGTGATAGAGACGCAGAAATCTTTGTTTCCACCTCTTTTTTCGTTTTCTTCATTTTCGCCTTTTTTATCCTCGCTTTTTTTGGTTCGCCCTTTTTTGTGCGGATTATCTTCTAAGTATTTTAAAGCCGCTTTACGCATAATCGTTGCGATTTGTCTTCGTAAATCCCTAACGCCCGCTTCTCTGGTGTATTTTTCAATAATGAGTTTCAAACACTCATGGCTAATATCCACTTCGCTAGACTTTAAGGCATGCTTTTCTAATTCTTGGGGGATGAGATAGTTTTTAGCGATTTCTTCTTTTTCATTAGGCGTGTAGCTGGACACGCTGATAAATTCCATTCTGTCTCTTAAAGGAGCCGGAATCCTGTCAATATTATTAGCGGTAGCGATAAAAATCACTTGTGACAAATCAATGCTAAAATTCGCATAATGATCCCTAAAAGCGCTATTTTGCTCAGGGTCTAAGATCTCTAATAAAGCGCTCGCTGGATCGCCCCTAACGCTTCTATCCACCTTATCAATTTCATCTAAAACCATGACCGGATTCATCTTTTTAGCTTCAATGAGCCCTTGGACAATGCGCCCAGGCATTGAGCCTATATAAGTGCGTCTGTGCCCTCTTAATTCATTCACATCTTCTAATCCCCCTAAAGCGATCCGAACTAAAGGGCGCTCTATCGCTTTAGCAATGGAATTAGCCAAACTCGTTTTGCCCACGCCAGGAGGCCCATAAAAGCATAAAATCGTGCCTTTAGTTTTGTCTTTTTTTTCTGGCTTTTTCTTGCGGCGCATTTCTAAAAGCTGCATGGTGGCAAAGTATTCTACAATACGCTCTTTAGGCCTTTTTAAGGAATAATGATCCTTGTCTAGCTGCTCTCTGACTTGTTTAATGTCAAGCGCTTTTTTCCCATATTGCCCAAAAGGCACATCTAACATGGTTTCAATGTAATTTTGTAAAGTCGCGCTATCCGAGCTGTCCGCATGGGTTCGGCTCAGCCGGTCAATTTGCTTTTTGATTTCCTTAAACGCTTCTTCTTTTAAAAAAGGCTTGATGCTTTCTAGTTTTTGGTAGTATTGGTTTAAATCTTCATCTCGCTGTTTGTCTGTGCCAAGCTCTTTTTGGATTTGTTTGAGCTGCTCTTTTAGGAAATATTCCTTATTGGTTTGCTCCATTTTTTGATGGACTTTGGATTTGATTTCTTTTTGGAGTTTTTGGGTTTTAGTCTCTTCTATCACAATATCAATCAAATCCAACAAGCGCTGTTCGGTGTTGTTGTTGGCAAAAAGAGAATACGCTTGATCTTTTTTTAAATGCAAGGCCGCTGCGATTAAATCAGCGATGCGGTTAGGATCGTCATTGTCCTCTAAAGCCTTGATCAAATCCGGGGGGAAGAGTGAGCTGACATTGGCTAGAGTGATCACCTTTTCTTTTAACACTTCCACAATAGCTTGAATGTTTTCTTTATCGTATTCTAAATATTCAATAGGGCTTATTTGAGCTTCCAAAAAGCCTTGCTCGTTTTCTTTAGCAGGCTCTAAAATACGCCCCTTAGCGATGCCATTAAAGAGCAATTTCACGCGCCCATTAGGCATGTTGGCTTCACGCATCACCGAACCTATCACCCCCACATCATAATAAGGGGCTTCATTGTCATTCAATTTGTCTTTTTGGCATGCAATAAAGACTAACGATTTATTGTTTTTAGCGTAAGCTACCGCCTTAATGCTGGCGTTATTTTGCAAAAAAATAGGGGCTATCATAAAGGGGTATAAAAAAGTGTCTTCTTCTACCAATAAAGGCAGAATTTTAGGAAAATCTTCAGTCATTTTTCATCTCTCTGTTATAATGTGTATGGTTTTGAAATATCCTACCAATCAAAAATTAACACATACCAAGGCATGTGCGATGGTTTGGGTTTAGTCTCTTTTTCTAAAGTCTCATCTATCCTTTCTAAATAGCGTTTCACGCCCTCAGGCTTGTGGCGTTTTTTATAGACATTCGCGATCGCGCGATTGAGCTCGTTTTGCCCTAAAATGAATTTGATTTGCATGTATTCTACATAGGGGCGGTAACGGCTGTTAGGGTATTTTTCTATAAATTCGCCTAAACTCACAATAGAATTAGAGATAAATTCCTGGTCTTTAGAATGGTTTTTGAAAGCGTAATAATGCGATTGCAGTTTCAAAAAGGTCAAATAATCCACATTGTCCTTAGTCCCAAAGCGCTTGATGTATTCATCAAAGTAAAAAGACGCTAAAACATACTCTTTCTTTTTCATATGCGCTTGCCCTAAAGCCAGCATCGCCTCTGGGACAAGGGGGGAATTGATGTGTTCGCTCTGTAAAGAAGAATAATAATTGTCCGCTGTTTCTAAATTAGCAAAAAGGATTTCTCTCAAAATCCCTTGATACCAAAAGATCGCCGGTTTGTTGTATTCATCTTTTTTTTCTTTTTGTTCGCGCAACCGGTACCTATAACAATGATTGCCATTGTGATAAAAAGGAAAGTTTTAAAATGTTTTAAACGCATGCCACCTGTCTTATAAAATTAAATTTTTGAATAACTCATGGTTATTTTTTCTTATCTTTCTTATTCCCACCGAATAATGTCAGCACCATTTTTCCAAATCAAGCACACCGCACCAAAAACGTTCCACCCAGTGCTGTAATGAGATTTGCTGGGATTGTTTTTCTTGATTTGTGGTTTTATTTTGCTCATTTCTTACTCCTTTATTAAATTTTATAATGATTCAGTTAAACTTCCATCATGGTTAAGTTATTGGGATTATACCCAAAACTAGCAGAAATTGATTTTACCAAAATTGTTTGATATAATACAGAGTTTAGTTTAGAAATCATTGAGCGCTGGTTTTAAGGCGGTCTTTTATTCTTTAAGGAGAAGATTTTGTGCTTTTTTAAAGGGAATGCAATCGCCTATGATTTTTGATGTGAAAGCGCCTATCTTAGGGTTTGAAACCATTCATAAAATGCGTTTGCAAAAGATTGATGAAGTTTTTTTGCGTTTGAATAGCGCAGAAAATAATTCCATGGTGTCTTTCACGCTGGTCAATCCCTTTGCTTTAAGAAAATACGAATTTGAAGTGCCTACCCCCTTAAAAATCCTTTTAGAATTAGAGGGAGCAAAGAGCGTTCTGGTCGCTAATATCATGGTCGTTCAAACCCCCATTGAGCTTTCCACCGTGAATTATTTAGCCCCTTTAATTTTCAATTTAGACAAGCAGTTCATGGGGCAAGTGGTTTTGGACTCTAACAAATACCCACACTATCATTTAAGAGAAAATATTCTAAGCCACACGCATGAATAATACATGAGCGGTGCATGAGCGGTGCAGAATGGTGTCTATATAAGGCGTTTCTTTAAGCTTATGGCGCAATGCATCGGTGTTTTTGCAAATACAAGCGAGCGTTTTCTTATGGTATAATAGCGGTTATTTTTTAGAATAACCAACGCTAAAAATAGTGCTTTAATTGAATCCAAAACAAGGAGTTTATTTTATGGAACAAAGCCATCAAAACTTGCAATCTCAATTTTTTATAGAGCATATCTTACAGATTTTACCTCACCGCTATCCCATGCTCTTAGTGGATAGAATTATAGAGTTACAAGCCAATCAAAAAATTGTCGCTTATAAGAATATCACTTTTAATGAAGACGTGTTTAACGGGCATTTTCCTAATAAGCCCATTTTCCCGGGCGTTTTGATCGTAGAGGGCATGGCGCAAACGGGAGGGTTTTTAGCTTTCACTAGCTTGTGGGGGTTTGACCCTGAAATAGCCAAAACAAAAATCGTGTATTTCATGACGATTGACAAGGTTAAATTCCGCATTCCTGTAACCCCAGGCGACAGATTAGAATACCATTTAGAGGTCCTAAAACATAAGGGCATGATCTGGCAGGTGGGCGGCACGGCTCAAGTGGATGGCAAAGTGGTCGCTGAAGCCGAATTAAAAGCCATGATCGCAGAGAGAGAATAAAAATGAGTAAGATTGCAAAAACAGCCATTGTCTCTCCTAAAGCAGAGATTGGCAAGGGCGTAGAGATTGGGGAATTTTGCGTGATTGGAGATGGCGTCAAACTAGATGAAGGCGTGAAACTCCATAACAATGTAACCTTACAAGGGCATACTTTCATCGGGAAAAACACCGAAATTTTCCCTTTTGCCGTGCTAGGCACACAGCCTCAAGATTTAAAATATAAGGGCGAATACAGCGAACTGATTGTTGGAGAAGACAACCTTATTCGTGAATTTTGCATGATAAATCCCGGCACTGAAGGGGGGATTAAAAAAACCCTTATTGGGGATAAAAACCTGCTCATGGCTTATGTGCATGTCGCTCATGATTGCGTGATTGGCAGCCATTGCATTTTGGCTAATGGCGTAACTTTAGCAGGGCATATTGAAATAGGCGATTATGTCAATATCGGCGGTCTTACCGCAATCCATCAGTTTGTGCGTATCGCTAAAGGCTGCATGATAGCCGGTAAGAGCGCTTTAGGCAAAGACGTGCCGCCTTATTGCACCGTAGAGGGCAATCGCGCTTTTATTAGGGGGTTAAACCGCCACCGGATGCGCCAATTACTAGAGAGTAAGGATATTGATTTTATTTATGCGCTTTATAAGAGGTTGTTTCGCCCTGTCCCCTCCTTGCGAGAGAGCGCTAAATTAGAATTAGAAGAGCATGCCAATAACCCTTTTGTAAAAGAGATTTGCTCTTTTATTTTAGAGAGTTCTAGGGGCGTGGCGTATAAGTCAAGCGAATATTCTAGCGAAGAAAAACAAGAGGAATAACATGAACGAAACGCTTTATTGCAGTTTTTGCAAAAAACCAGAATCCAGAGATCCCAAAAAACGCCGCATTATTTTTGCGAGCAACCTGAATAAAGATGTGTGCGTGTGCGAATATTGTATAGATGTGATGCATGGGGAATTGCACAAATACGACAGAATGGATTCTTTATTAACGCTCAAAAGAGACCGATTGAGGCGAATGGAATCCAGCGCTTATGAAGAAGAGTTTTTGCTCTCTCGCATTCCAGCCCCTAAAGAGCTTAAGGCGGTTTTAGACAATTATGTGATAGGGCAAGAGCAGGCCAAAAAGGTTTTTTCCGTAGCCGTGTATAACCATTACAAACGCTTATCTTTTAAAGAAAAACTCAAAAAACAAGACAACCAAGACAGCAATGTGGAGTTGGAGCATTTAGAAGAAGTGGAGTTGAGCAAGTCTAATATTTTACTGATCGGCCCTACAGGATCAGGCAAAACTTTAATGGCGCAAACTCTCGCCAAGCATTTGGATATTCCTATCGCCATTAGCGATGCGACCAGCCTGACTGAAGCGGGTTATGTGGGCGAAGATGTGGAAAATATCCTTACAAGATTGTTGCAAGCGAGCGATTGGAATGTTCAAAAAGCCCAAAAAGGCATTGTGTTTATTGATGAGATTGATAAAATCAGCCGTTTGTCAGAAAACCGCTCTATCACTAGAGATGTTTCTGGCGAGGGCGTTCAGCAAGCGTTGTTGAAAATCGTTGAAGGCTCTTTAGTGAATATCCCCCCCAAAGGCGGCAGAAAGCACCCTGAGGGCAATTTCATTCAAATTGACACGAGCGATATTTTATTCATTTGCGCTGGAGCGTTTGATGGGTTAGCTGAAATCATTAAAAAACGCACCACGCAAAACATGTTGGGTTTCACTCAAGAAAAGATGAGTAAAAAAGAGCAAGAAGCGATCTTGCATTTAGTCCAAACCCATGATTTGGTTACTTACGGGCTTATCCCTGAGCTTATTGGCCGTTTGCCGGTTTTAAGCACGCTAGATAGTATCAGTTTAGAAGCGATGGTGGATATTTTACAAAAACCTAAAAACGCTCTAATCAAGCAATACCAACAACTTTTCAAAATGGATGAGGTGGATTTGATCTTTGAAGAAGAAGCGATTAAAGAAATCGCTCAACTCGCATTAGAAAGAAAAACCGGGGCTAGGGGCTTAAGGGCGATCATTGAAGATTTTTGTTTGGATATTATGTTTGATTTACCCAAGCTTAAGGGATCGGAAGTGCGTATCACTAAAGATTGTGTTTTAAAACAGGCTGAACCTTTGATCATCGCTAAAACGCATTCTAAAATTCTTCCTTAAGGGACACGCTTATAAATTTAATGATAAAGGATTAGAAAGGGCATGATTTTTAGCAAATTAATCGGTTTGTTTTCGCATGATATTGCCATAGATTTAGGCACGGCTAACACGATCGTGTTAGTCAAAGGGCAGGGCATTATTATCAATGAGCCTTCTATTGTGGCGGTGCGCATGGGGTTGTTTGATTCTAAAGCTTATGATATTTTGGCAGTGGGGAGCGAGGCTAAGGAAATGCTAGGCAAAACCCCTAACAGCATCAGAGCGATTCGCCCCATGAAAGATGGTGTGATTGCCGATTATGACATTACCGCTAAAATGATCCGCTACTTTATTGAAAAAGCGCACAAACGAAAAACATGGATCCGCCCGCGCATCATGGTGTGCGTGCCTTATGGATTGACAAGCGTGGAAAGGAATGCGGTTAAAGAGAGCGCTTTAAGCGCGGGGGCTAGAGAAGTCTTTTTGATTGAAGAGCCTATGGCAGCTGCGATCGGGGCGGGCTTACCCGTGAAAGAGCCGCAAGGGAGTTTGATTGTGGATATTGGCGGTGGCACGACTGAAATTGGCGTGATCAGTCTTGGGGGGCTAGTCATTTCTAAAAGCATTAGAGTGGCTGGGGATAAATTAGATCAAAGCATCGTGGAATACATCCGCAAGAAATTCAATTTGTTGATAGGGGAGCGCACCGGCGAAGAGATTAAAATTGAAATCGGTTGCGCGATCAAATTGGATCCGCCCCTAACGATGGAAGTGTCAGGGAGGGATCAAGTGAGCGGGTTGTTGCACACGATTGAATTGAGCTCTGATGACGTGTTTGAAGCCATTAAAGATCAGGTGAGGGAAATCTCTAGCGCTTTAAGGAGCGTGCTTGAAGAAGTGAAGCCGGATTTAGCTAAAGACATTGTGCAAAATGGCGTGGTGCTTACCGGCGGTGGGGCTTTGATTAAGGGTTTAGACAAGTATTTAAGCGATATGGTTAAACTCCCTGTGTATGTGGGCGATGAGCCTTTATTGGCGGTAGCCAAAGGCACAGGGGAAGCCATACAAGATTTGGATTTACTCAGCCGTGTGGGTTTTAGTGAATAATGCATGCGTTTTTATTTTAAATTCCTTTGGCTTTTAGGGATTTTTCTTATTTTTTATTTTTTAGACATTAAAGGCAGTTCTTCTTATATCAGCGACCGGATTAAAAACGCCTTGATGAGCGCTAAAAACAGCTTACTAGACAACATTCAAGCGTATTTTTTTCAAGCCCAAAACATTAAGGAATTTCAAAAAGAACGCTTGATTTTAGAAGCTTTAAAACTAGAAAACGCCGATTTGAAAGAGCGTTTGAATAGTATTTATCCTTTAGAGAATCCAAAAATGACTTATACCCCCACTTTTATGACTTCATTCATCAGTTTAGAAGACACACACAGCGTCTCTCTCAACCCTATTGTGAATTTAGAAGAAAATAAGATTTATGGCCTTGTCTCTCACAATCAAGCCATAGGCATTGCGGTGTTAGAAAAAGGGCGCTTGAACGGGTTTTTGAACGCTCACAAGCGGTGTGCTTATAGCGTGATGGTAGGCAAAAATCAAGTGCTAGGCTTTATAGGATCTAATTTCAAGCAAGAATTAGTCGTGGATTTTATTGTCCCAAGCGCTGAAATTAACATAGGCGATCAAGTGCTAACGAGTGGGTTAGACGGGATTTTTGGAGTGGGGGTGTTTGTGGGCGAAGTTTCAAGCATTGAAGATCATTACACTTATAAAAGCGCGGTGTTGAAAAACGCTTTTTTAAGCGAAGCCAAACTTTTAAGGCATGTGTTTTTAAGCGATGTGAAAAACTAGCGCTCTATTCAAGGCTAATTCAAGCGCATTTTTAACCCCTTTCAATGAAATTAGGCTAATCCTTTAAATCCAGAAAAAAATATTCTAGTTTCCCTTTTTCAATCCAAAGATCCCTATAACGCTCCCCCACATCATCCTTATTTCCATAAAATTTTAAAACCACTTTGATTTTGAAATGGGGATCGTCTTTAGGGTTAAAAATTTTATCTTTAAAAAGTTTATACGCATCTGCTTTATGTTCGTAATCAGTGTGTTTGCTCCCTTTAGGATCAATGAAACAAATGATCTGCGCACCACCCTTTTGCAACCAAAAGATGAAATCAGGGAAAAAGCGCCTTTCTGTAGCGTTGTCTATATAGGGGATAAACAAATTGTCTAAATGCTCATCAATCTTGCTGAACGCCCAAAAATCATAGTTTTCTTGCAGCGTTTCGGTAATCTTTAACAACTCTTCTAAAAAATCGCTCTCGCTCTTTACTTTAACCACATGCTTAAGCCAATCGCAGTTTTTGGCTTTAATTAAAGGGGTGTAGTAATGCTCTTTGAGTTTTAACAGCTCTGCTTCATCAACTTTAAAGGTTCTGTCTTGTTTGTGTTTTTCTGTATCATAAGGATCGATCTCGCCTTGCGCGATTTTCATTCTTTCTTTATCCAAAGGCACATACTCTTTCACTTCTTGGATGGTTTGAATCAATTTTTCTTTTTTATCCGCCTTAACTTTAACCCTTTTAAAATGCACGATTTTCTCATTATCTAGGGCGTTAAACTCGTCTTTAGGCACTTTTTGATTGGGGTATAGCTTGCCTTTAATTTCAGAAATCATGTAATCTAAATCTTTATAATGCCAAGTTGATACCTTTTTAAAATGCACTGTTTGTATCATTTCTTTTAACAGCGCGTAATCTTTAGGGTCATAAATTTCATGCTTTAAAATAAAATGCTTTTCACTCATTAAATGAAAATACTCTTTTAAATCCTTAAAATTTTTTTCGCTCATTTTAAACGAAGCGCTTGGAGAAATTTTAAGAGCGTTGGTTTGTTCTTTTCGGTAGCAAGGCACGAATAATGCGTGTTTTATAGGCGTTTTTTCTAATTTGATTTCACGCCATGAGCCTCTATTCTCACCCTTATTTTCGCTCTCTTTTTGGAACTTTAAAATCGCTTCAAGGCTTGCAGGGTTAGTGGGTATCACAAAAAGCGTTTCTAGCATTGCAGAGTTTGGTTTCAAGGCTTTTTTAATGGATTCATCTATGTCTAAATACGCTAACCTTTGGCGTTGGTTTTTGACGCTTTCAATCCTTACGCCCCTGCCAAAAGATTGTTTCACCAGCTTTTTAGCGTCATCATCAAGCCCTATATTTAAAAACAAAATCACGCTAGGCCTTGTGCTATCCCAGCCGGTATCAAAAGAGCGAGACCCCACTAAAATATTGATACTGCTTTTATCAATTTGGCTGAAATAGCTCTCTTCTTTATAGCTTAAATTCTTGCTCACCACTTTCACGCTCTTTAATTTCTCATGGATCCATTCTGTAATATCGCCAATTTTAATCAAGCAAAAGACTTTATCGCTTGTGTTGAGCTTGAAAGCGATTTCTTGCTTGTTGTTAGGGTTAATGATGACTTCAATACGCCCATTGTTGGCATAAAAAATTTCTTCTTTTAAACCTTTAAAATCAATCTTGTTTAAACCCTCTTTAAAAACCTTAATCTTATAGTCTTGATCTTTGTCATCGCTAAAAAGAAATTCCGGATTCTCTAATTCCTCCAATAACTCGTCTTTAGCTTTCTCAAAATCGCTCTCGTTGTCGTTTTCAATCACGCGCACTAAAGTTTTGAAAAACATTTCCGCATCGCTGTTTTCCACGTTCACAGAATGCGTGAACACGAGCATTAAAGGGTCATGAAAATAGCCCTCTGTTTTATAGCGTTTTTGCATGCCTAAAAGCAATAACCCCTTTAAAAGCGCGATTTCTTTTTCCCTATCGTTTAAATCTTTCAATTCCTTAAAAGCGCTTAAATTGTTTTTCTTCAATAAAACAGACTCTTTACCATAGCCAAGTTTCACCCACTCGCCCACGCTCAAATTATACACCGCAGTGATGAGATCGCTTTCTTCAGTGAAAGTGGCGCTGAAATTGAATAAAAACCCCCTTTGAGATAACAGGCTAAAAATCGCCTGTCTTTTGCTCTCAGTCTTGTTCCCCTTATGCGCTTCATCTAAAATCACATAATTTTCCCCATTATCCCAACAATCCTTATAATTTAAAAGGTTTTTCTTGCTTTCTTCATCGCTCATTAAATCCGCGCGGTAATAAAAAAGAGCGATTTTTTGAAAAAAATCTTTTGGAGAGTGGTAAAAATCCTTATTCTTAACGCTTTTAAGGTTTTTGAAATCAATTTGTTTGGAATAGTCCTTATTGCGGTTGTATTTTTCAATTTCTTTTTCAAATTGCTTGATTAAGTGCTCGTTCGCGCTAAAAAACATGATATTTTTCTTAGGGATCAAACCCATTCCCATAGCCACGCTTAAAAGCTCTACCAGTTTGATAATGACGATCGTTTTACCGCTCCCTGTGGCCATGTAAAAGGCTAGGCGGTTGATAAAGTTTTCAAACTTCACGCAATGATTTTCTACCTTAAAATGGCTCTTTAACAAATGGTTGAGTTTCTTTTTAGCGAAATCGCAATGAGCGAATGAATAATGTTTTTGATAAAATGCGTAAAATTCTTTTTTATTTTCTTTGAAATCCCTAAAATAAGCGGTAAGCATTCTAAAAGCGTTGATCAAAGCTTGTTGTTGGTAATCTAAAAGCTCCTTATTATTATCAAAGCTTTTAAAGTCTAACATTTCTAACGGATCGTTAATCTCGTTAGCGTTCAATTCCTCTTCAGCGAGTTTTTGAGCGACAAAAATTTCATTATTCCTTGCTTCTTGTTTTTTCTTTGCCATTATTTTTCCTTACCAAATGAGCGCTTCTTTTAAGGCTTTTAAGATCTCTACTTCTTTATCATTCCCTTTAAATTTCACCACCTTTTCATTGAAAAACTCCACTCCAACGCCGTGTAAATTTTCTAAAGTCTCTTTAATATCTACGCCCATGTTTTCTAGCGCTTCTATATTGAGCGTGTAAGATTCGTTTTTACGCTCCACTAAATCGCTGTATTGTTCATCATACGCTAAGGGTTTGTCGTTGTCTTCATACTTGATTTTTCTTAAAATCTCTTCATAGCTTTCCAATTCATAAACTTTGACTACCCCACCTTTATTAAATTCTTTAAGCGCGCCGCTTTTAAAACCGCCTATAACCTTTTTAAGGCGCGGCAAAATCACGCTGTCAAAATGCTCCCCCATTTCAATACCGATATACTTCCTCTTAAGCTTGTGCGCCACTGCACAAGTCGTCCCGCTCCCAGCGAAAAAATCACACACGAGATCGTTTTCTTTTGTAGAGATTTCTAAAATGCGTTTGAGTAGGGCTTCGGGTTTGGGGGTGTCAAAAAGTTTAGTTCCATTAAACAAAGCTAAAATTTCCTTAGTTGCTTCCGTTGTAGTGCCATACTCTGTAAAAATTGTGCGTGTTTTAACGACTCTTTTCTCGTTTTTGACTTCATCATAATAAATTACTTCATAAGGAGTTAAACGCCCTTTAGAATTTTCTTGCCAAAAAATATGTTCGCTGTCTAAATTTTCAGGTTTTTTCCGCCAACGCCCTTCTTCACCATTAGGGGCTATAGGGTAAAAATCGTTACCATTTGGGTCTTTAATAGAATAATATAGGCTAGGTGCATCAGATTTTAAAGCTCCAGCTCCCCATTTTTCAAGTTTTAGAATTTTAGCTTGTTTGCCATTGATAGTTTTATTAAAATCTTGCATATCATGGTCTATCTCTGTATCAATGATATTAAATTTTTCTTTTTGATAGCACACTATATACTCATGCTCTTTTGCAAAATTTTCGCTATCTTGACTACCGCCTTTTTTCTTTTGCCATATCAAGTTCGCTACAAAATTATCACCCCCCCCCCATTAAAGATTTCATCCATTAAAACCTTGCAATAAGCCTGCTCATTATCATCAATGCTTACAAACATCACGCCTTTATCGTTCAATAGAGCATGTGCAAGCTCTAGGCGGTTAGTCATCATGGTCAGCCAGCTAGAGCGTTTGAACCTGTCTGCATAAATAAATTCATTGTTTTGGGTGTTGTAAGGCGGATCAATATAAATGCAATCAATCGTTTCTTTATAGCGGTTTTTAAGAGAGTTTAGGGCTTGGTAGTTTTCGCTTTTAATGAGCGTGCCATTGATTTCATTTTCATTGAATTGATCTTTAATCTCTTCTTCTAAATCTTTAAAATAGAGAGTGTCTAGGGGCAGAAACTCATTTTCTAAAAGGTTGTCTGTGGTTTTTAAATTCAAGTCTTGCCATTCTTTAACTTGTTTAGGGTAGTTTGGGTGGTTTGTGATTTTATTCAAATCGTAGTTTTTAGCTTTGAGTTTGTCTAAGCTCACGATGAAATGCGAGTTCATTATAAAGCGAGGTTTGTTCCAGATTTTACAAAGCTCGTTTTCAAACTCGCTCACTAATACAATCACTTCTAAAGCCACTTCTTTAATGGTGTTGATTTCATCAAGGCGTTCTTTAGTAAAAACGCTGATTTCTTTAAAAAGGTATTCAAACAGATACAAATCCAATTGCTCTTTTAAAAACCCTAGCGCGTTTTTATGGATAAAAAAGTCCAACTCGCCTTGCTTTTTGAATTTCACCAACGCTTTTTTTAAAACTTCTTCATCAAGTTTGACGCCTTGATTGAAACATTTTTTTAGGATTTCACTTATTTTTGTTTGAGTCCCTTGACTGCTGAGAGTAACGCTAAAGTTTAGGGTGTTAGCTTCTTGATCTATATTTTCTAAATGAAAGACTAGATCCGTTTTTTCATTATTCTTTTTGCTTTCTAATGAAGAAGCGTCAAAGTTAAAAAGAATGTTTTCTAATTCAAAAGCAAAATCCTTATAAATGGTTTCGCTTTTCACGTAATAAAGATCTTTAGTTTTATAAAATAAAGCGGTGTCTTTTTTAAGGGAGCATTTTTCATAATCGCTTTTGGTATAAAGGCTATCATAAAGGGGCGTGTCGTTGAAATAAATCCCCCCATTAGCGCTGAAATAACGCTTGAAAAAGCTATAGAGTTTGTCAAACAATTCTTCTTTGAGATCGTTGTTGTTTTGGCATTTTGAATCAATGAGTTTTTTTAATTCTTGTTTTTTATGGTGGTAATACTGGCTTTTAGCCTTCATGAGGTTGATCATGCCATTTTTGATGGCTCTAGGGCTAGAATCTAAAAGGTTTTCTGGCTTGTCTTCAATCTTAACGCCTATGAAAAGGTTTTCTAAAACTTCATAAAATTGCGCTTCGTTCGTTTTCATCATCACGCTCCTTAAAAACATGGAAAGTATTATAACAAAGCCCTTTAATTAAGCGCTACAATACCCCCATGCAAAAAAAGATTTTTTTACTAGAAGACGATTACCTTTTAAGCGAGAGCGTTAGGGAGTTTTTGGAGCATTTGGGCTATGAAGTGTTTTGCGCTTTTAACGGGAAAGAAGCTTATGAAAGGCTCTCGGTTGAGCGCTTCAACCTCTTGCTTTTAGACGTGCAAGTGCCTGAAATGAATAGCTTGGAATTGTTCAGGCGCATCAAAAACGATTTTTTAATCTCTACGCCTGTGATTTTTATCACCGCCTTACAGGATAACGCTACCTTAAAAAACGCTTTTAATTTGGGAGCGAGCGATTATTTGAAAAAGCCTTTTGATTTAGACGAATTGGAAGCGCGCATTAAAAGGTTTTTCAATGATGATCCTATAGAAATCATGCCTAACATTTTTTATTACCAAAATTGCTTGAGTGTTAGGGGCAAAAAAGAGATCTTGCCGCCCAAAACCGCCCAACTTTTAGAATACTTTTTAGAGCATAAAGGGCAAATCATTAGCTCTCAAGTGTTAGAAAATAATTTATGGGAGCAGGCTATTGATGATTCCACCTTGCGCACTTACATTAAAGTGTTGCGCAAGCTTTTAGGTAAAAATTGCATAGAAACGCATAAGGGGGTGGGCTATCGCTTTAACCCACTATGAAAAAAAATCCCTCAAACTCTTTTTAGGGACTTATTTGGGCTCTTCGTTTGTGTTGATGCTGGTGATTAGCGTTTTAGCGTTTAACTATGAAAAAAACGAAAAAATCAAAATGATACGCATGGACATGGACAAAATGGCTTCTAAGATCGCTAGCGAAGTAATTGCCTTGCACATGCAAACGCATGGGGATTATCAAAACGCTTTAAACGCTCTGATTTCACGCTATAAGGACGCTTCCATAGCCCTTTTTGATAATAAAAGGCGTGTTTTGTATTCTAATATCCCTGAAAGCGCGGATTTGATTAAAAACCATAAAGAAGCGGGCTTTTTTAGTTTTAGGGGAGAGTATTACCTGTTTAGCGATGAAACTTTCGCTCACTTAGGCGTGGCTAAAATGCTTTTTAAAAATTCTAAACCCCTTCATTTTTCTTCTTTGTATCGTAACATTGTTTTAGTGTTTGTTGTAGCGTTTTTATGCGTGATAGGGGTTTCTGTGTTTTTAGGGCGTTTGTTTTTAAAGCCCATTAGGAATGAAATCACCCGTATTGATCATTTTTTAAAAAACACCACGCATGAATTAAACACCCCCATGAGCGCTTTAGTCTTGTCTTTAAAAACATTAGAAGACAGCCAACAACACTGCCGCATTAAAATCGCTATCCAGCGCATGAGTTTTTTATACCGCTCGCTCTCGTATTTAGTGATGCAAGATATTGAGCGCGAAACCCCCATGCTTTTAGATTTAAAAGCCCTGATTATTAAAGAAAACACGCTTTTTAGCGAGATGATAGACTACCACAAGCTGGAATTTAAAAGCGATTTAGTGGGAGTGGAATTGAAGGCTAAAGAGCAGGATTTCATTTCGCTTTATAGCAATTTGCTCATGAACGCGATCAAATACAGCGTCATGCATGGGTATATCCACATAGAGCTAACGCATGCGTTTTTGAAAGTGAAAAATTTAGGGTATGAAATCCCTAAAGACAAGATCGCAGAATTAAGCGTTCGTTACGCGCGTTTCAATTCTAGCGTGTTGGGTTATGGTATAGGGTTAGATTTAGTGAAAAAAGTGTGCGAAAAGTATAAAATGCGTTTAGAAATTCATAGCGAACCCTCTTTAAAAGGATCGTTTCATGAAAATTCGTTCTGTATTCATTTTCAAGGATAAAGATGCTTTCAGTGTATGAAAAAGTGAATGCCCTAGACAAAAGGGCGCTTGAAGAATGGCTTTTAAGCGAAGACATTTTAATGGAAAACGCCGCTATGGCTTTAGAAAGGGCGGTTTTACAAAACGCTTCTTTAGGCGCTAAAGTCATTATCCTTTGTGGGAGTGGGGATAACGGAGGCGATGGCTATGCGTTAGCCAGGCGTTTAATGGGGCGTTTTAAAACGCTAGTTTTTGAAATGAAATTAGCCAAAAGCCCCATGTGCCAATTGCAAAAAGAAAGGGCCAAAAAAGTGGGGGTAGTCATCAAAACATGGGAAGACAATCATAAAGATTTAGAATGCGATGTGTTAATAGATTGCGTGGTAGGGAGCGCTTTTAAGGGCGAATTAGAGCCGTTTTTAGACTTTGAAAGCCTTTCTCAAAAAGCACGCTTTAAAATCGCTTGCGACATTCCTAGCGGGATAGATTCTCAAGGGAGGGTGGATAAGAGGGCGTTTAAGGCGGACATGACTATCAGCATGGGCGCTATCAAATCATGCTTATTAAGCGATAGGGCTAAAGACTATATAGGGGAATTGAAAGTGGGGCATTTAGGGGTTTTTAATCAAACCTATGAGATCCCAACAGGCACTTTTTTACTGGAAAAAAGCGATTTGAAACTGCCCTTAAGGGATAAAAAAAACGCTCATAAAGGCGATTACGGGCATGCGCATGTTCTTTTGGGTAAGCATAGCGGGGCGGGGTTATTGAGCGCATTAAGCGCATTAAGTTTTGGATCTGGAGTGGTGAGCGTTCAAGCGTTAGAATGCGAGATAACTTCTAATAACAAGCCTTTAGAATTGGTTTTTTGTGAAAATTTCCCTAAAAAGCTCAGTGCGTTCGCTCTTGGCATGGGGTTAGAAAATATTCCAAAGGATTTTAACAAGTGGCTTGGATTAGCCCCATGCGTTTTAGATGCGGGCGTTTTTTATCATAAAGAGGTGTTACAAGCCTTAGAAAAAGAAGCCGTTTTAACCCCTCACCCTAAAGAGTTTTTATCGTTGTTAAAATTAGTGGGGATCAATATAAGCATGCTAGAATTATTAGACAATAAACTAGAAATCGCAAGGGATTTTTCTCAAAAATACCCTAAGGTGGTTTTGCTTTTAAAAGGGGCTAATACCCTAATCGCTCATCAAGGGCGAACTTTTATCAACACTTTAGGGAGCGTGGCTTTGGCTAAAGCTGGGAGTGGCGATGTGTTAGCGGGGCTTATTTTAAGCTTGCTTTCTCAAAACTACACGCCTTTAGACGCCGCTATTAACGCAAGCCTAGCACACGCACTAGCGAGTTTAGAATTTAAGAATAATTACGCTTTAACGCCCCTAGATTTGATAGAAAAGATCAAACGATTATAAAAGGATAAAAATGGATCATTTAAAGCATTTGCAGCAATTGCAAAACATTGAAAGGATCGTGCTTTCAGGCATTGTGTTGGCCAATCATAAGATTGAAGAGGTTCATAGCGTTTTAGAGCCTAGCGATTTTTACTACCCGCCTAACGGCTTGTTTTTTGAAATCGCTTTAAAACTGCATGAAGAAGATTGCCCCATTGATGAGAATTTTATCCGCCAAAAAATGCCTAAAGACAAGCAAATCAAAGAAGAAGATTTAGTCGCTATTTTTGCGGCAAGCCCTATAGATAATATTGAAGCCTATGTGGAAGAGATTAAAAACGCTTCCATTAAACGAAAACTTTTTGGCTTGGCTAACACCATTAGAGAGCAAGCCCTAGAAAGCGCGCAAAAATCCAGCGATATTTTAGGCACTGTGGAGCGAGAAGTCTATGCGTTATTGAATGGCAGCACCATAGAGGGCTTTAGGAGCATTAAAGAAGTGCTTGAAAGCGCAATGGATCTTATTACAGAAAACCAAAGAAAGGGGAGTTTGGAAGTTACTGGCATACCGACTGGTTTTGTCCAGTTGGATAATTATACGAGCGGTTTTAATAAGGGGAGTTTAATCATTATAGGGGCAAGGCCGTCTATGGGTAAAACCAGTTTGATGATGAACATGGTCTTAAGCGCGCTCAATGACGATAGGGGGGTAGCGGTTTTTAGTTTAGAAATGTCTGCGGAGCAACTCGCTTTAAGGGCGTTATCGGATCTCACTTCTATTAACATGCATGATTTAGAAAGCGGGAGGCTTGATGATGATCAATGGGAAAATTTAGCCAAATGCTACGATCACCTTTCTTGCAAAAAACTCTTTTTCTACGATAAAAGTTATGTGAGGATAGAGCAGATCCGCTTGCAACTGCGAAAGCTTAAATCCCAACACAAGGAATTAGGCATCGCTTTTATTGACTATTTGCAGCTCATGTCAGGGAGTAAAGCCACTAAAGAACGCCATGAACAGATCGCTGAAATTTCAAGGGAGCTTAAAACTTTAGCCAGAGAGTTAGAAATCCCTATCATAGCACTAGTGCAACTCAACCGCAGCCTAGAAAATAGGGACGATAAACGACCTATTCTTTCGGATATTAAAGACAGCGGAGGGATTGAACAAGACGCTGATATTGTTTTATTTTTATACAGAGGCTATATCTATCAAATGAGGGCTGAAGACAACAAAATAGACAAACTCAAAAAAGAAGGCAAAATTGAAGAGGCGCAAGAGTTGCACCTAAAAGTTAATGAAGAAAGGCGTATCCACAAGCAAAATGGCAGTATTGAAGAGGCTGAAATCATTGTGGCTAAAAACAGGAATGGGGCTACAGGAACGGTTTATACGCGCTTTAACGCTCCTTTCACGCGCTATGAAGACATGCCCATAGATTCCCATTTAGAAGAAAACCAAGAAACTAAAGTGGATTATGATATAGTTACAACTTGAAAGACAAAACTTTTCAGGGGGCGTTTGAACTTCTTACAACCCCCAAAGAATACTTATTGTGTGGGGTGTTTTTAAGCCTTTTGTTGGCGATCAATCTTTATTTAGAATACTTGAATTACCAAAAGCTTGATTTTTCAAAACCTACAAGCTTGAACGCTCAAATCTTGTTGCAATACCCCAAAACTAAAGATCAAAAAACCTATTTTGTTTTAAAGCTCCAATCAAAGGGCATGATCTTTTATTCCACCATTAAAGAGCCTTTAAAAAACCTCCAATACCGCCACGCGCAATTTTTTGGCAGGATCAAATCTTGCTCGTTCTTAGAGTCTCTAAAATCATGCTTTTTTCAAACTTACTCTTTTTCTTTAACGCGAAAACACAATTTCAAATCGCATTTGCGCCATTTCATTGATAGCGTTCATTCCAACGCTTTAGTGGGTAATTTGTATCGCGCGTTATTTATAGGGGATAGCTTGAATAAAGACTTAAGAGACAGGGCTAACGCGCTAGGGATCAACCACTTACTAGCCATTAGCGGATTCCATTTAGGGATTTTGAGCGTTAGTGTGTATTTTCTTTTCTCTCTTTTTTATACCCCCTTACAAAAACGCTATTTCCCTTATAGGAACGCTTTTTATGATATAGGGGTTTTGGTGTGGGTTTTTTTGCTAGGGTATTTATTGCTATTAGATTTTTTGCCCTCTTTTTTCAGGGCGTTTTTAATGGGCTTACTAGGGTTTTTGGCATGCTTTTTTGGGGTAAGGATCTTAAGTTTTAAACTTTTGATTTTAGCGTGCTGTATCGCCATAGCTTTACTCCCTAAATTGCTTTTTAGCGTGGGGTTTTTGCTTTCTGTTTGTGGGGTGTGGTATATCTTTTTGTTTTTAAAACACACTCAAATTTTTTTTAAAACCTCTTCTTTTTTAAGGCGATCTTTTCAAGTCATAAGCTTAAGCGCGCTGGTGTTTTTGAACATGCTTATTATTGCGCATGCTTTTTTCCCTATGTTTTCGCCCTACCAGCTCTTTAGCATTCCTTTAGGCTTGATTTTTATCGTGTTTTTCCCTTTGAGCTTGTTCTTGCATGCGGTGGGTTTGGGGTCTTTGTTGGATCGCATTTTAAACATGCCTTTAGCAATCCCTACGATTTCAATCCCTTCGCCTTTATGGCTTTTGGGGACGCATTTATTTTTAACGATTTTAAGCGTGCGTTTTTTTAAAGTTTATTTAAGCATGAATGTTTTAAGCGCGGGCTTTTTCTTGTATTGTTGCTATCAATATATTATAATGCCTAGCTTAATTGTAGGTTAGAAAAGTCATTTTTAGGGATCAAATAATTGCTTAAAAAAATCACGCATCAAATCAAAGCTTTAAGCGAGTTGGTCGCTTTGGAGCATACGATATTTTCTAGCATGTTTTTACTCATGGCTATGGTCATAAGCTCCTATCAAAAAAATCAAACGCTCTTTTTTGGCTTAGAAACCTTAATCCTTTGTTTTTTAGCCTTATTAGGGGCAAGAAACTTCGCTATGGGGTTTAACCGCTTGGTGGATAGAGATATTGATAAGGATAACCCAAGGACCAAAAACCGCCCGAGCGTGGATGGCAGGATCAGCGTTAAAGGCATGGTGGTTTTTAGCGCTTTAAACGCTCTTTTATTCGTGGTGGTGAGCTATTTCATTAACCCTTTAGCTTTCAAGCTTTCGTTACCTTTTTTAATCATTTTAGGGGGGTATTCGTATTTTAAGCGCTTTTCTTCTTTGGCGCATTTCATCGTGGGTTTGGCTTTGGGTTTGGCCCCCATTGCAGGAAGCGTGGCGGTTTTGGGGGATATTCCTTTATGGAATGTCTTTTTGGCTTTAGGGGTGATGCTATGGGTGGCTGGGTTTGATTTGCTCTATTCTTTACAAGATATGGAGTTTGATAAAGAAAGGGGCTTGTTTTCCATTCCTAGTCAATTAGGGGAAAAATGGTGCTTGAATCTCTCAAGGCTCTCACATTTTGTGGCGCTGATCTGCTGGCTTTTTTTTGTGAAATGCTATCATGGGGGGCTTTTTGCGTATTTAGGCTTAGGGGTTTCAGCCTTGATTTTACTCTATGAGCAGATCTTAGTGGCTAGAGATTACAAAAACATCCCTAAAGCCTTTTTTGTGAGTAATGGCTATTTGGGGGTGGTGTTTTTTATTTTTATTGTCCTTGATGTGGGGTTTAAGCATGCATGAGTTGGTTTTAAGATCCCAAGCTTTAGGGTTTGAAACGCGCTTAGTCCAATGCGATTTATCGTTTTCTTATGAAAGGTTTATCTCTAAAACCAAACGCTCTTTAGCGGTATTAGAAGAATTTGATTGGTTAAATTCTGGCTTTGATTTTTCACGCTTGAATGTTGAAAATGATACTTTGGAATTGCTCAAAGCGCTGTATTTTAAATTAGAAAAATTAGAGAGCCTGCTTTTAAAAGAAAATTTACTTGAATTGGAGCAAAAGGATCGCATCACCGCTTTAGGGCATGGACTCATTTGCTTAAAAAAACAAAGCCTGATAGCGCCTCAAACTTACTATGGGCGTTGCGTGTTAGAGGGGAAAATCCTAGCCTTTTTTGGCGTGGCTAGGGATAAGAGCGTTTTAGAAATCACGCGCATGCACGCCTTAGACATCAAGCGTTATGATTCTTTCATTGTCCATAGCGAAAGAAAAGGCTTGAAATTATGAACGGGAGCGGTAATGTTATCTTCTAATGATTTGTTTATGGTCGTTTTAGGGGCGATTTTATTGGTGTTGGTGTGTTTGGTGGGGTATTTGTATCTTAAAGAAAAAGAGTTCTACCATAAAATGAGGCGTTTAGAAAAAACCTTAGACGAATCCTATCAAGAAAATTATATTTATTCTAAGCGTTTGAAAGAATTAGAGGGGCGTTTGGAAGGCCTTTCTTTAGAAAAAAGCGCTAAAGAAGATAGCTCATTAAAAACGACCCTTTCACACCTTTATAACCAGTTGCAAGAAATCCAAAAATCCATGGACAAAGAGCGCGATTATTTAGAAGAAAAAATCATTACTTTAGAAAACAAATTCAAAGACATGGGGCATTATGCCGCTAGCGATGAGATCAACGAAAAACAGGTTTTAAAAATGTATCAAGAGGGTTATAGCGTGGATTCTATTTCTAAAGAGTTTAAAGTGAGTAAGGGCGAGGTGGAATTTATACTGAACATGGCAGGGTTAAAATGGTAGCTTTAAGCAACGCTCTTTCAAGGGTTTTTGGCTTTTTGGCTGGCTATGAATTCCCTTCTTTTATCCAAAAAAGCATCAACGCCCTTTACGTTAAGATCTTTAAAATTGATTTGAGCGAGTTTGAGCCTTTGGAAAATTATAAGAGTTTGAACGCCCTTTTCACGCGCTCTTTGAAAAAAGAACGCTCTTTTGACAAAGCCCCTAATATTTGCATTGCGCCTTGCGATGCTTTAATCACGGAGTGCGCTTTTTTAGACAATGATACCGCTTTACAAATTAAAGGCATGCCCTATAAGGCGCATGAATTGGTGGGCGAAATCAACCCCTTAAGCCCCTCTTTTTTCTATGTGAATTTTTACCTTTCGCCCAAAGATTACCACCACTACCACGCCCCTTGCGATTTAGAAATTTTAGAGGCTCGTTATTTTGCGGGGAAATTACTACCAGTCAATAAGCCCTCGCTTTACAAAAACAACAATCTGTTTGTGGGCAATGAAAGGGTGGCGCTTGTTGCAAAAGACATTCAAGGCAATCAATTGTATTTTGTAGCGGTGGGAGCGTTAAATGTGGGTAAAATGCGTTTTAATTTTGATAAGAATATCCAAACTAACGCTAAAGTCCGTTTCATGCAAACCTATTCTTACAACCCCCCCATTAAGGTCAAAAAGGGGGATAACTTAGGGAATTTTGAAATGGGCTCTACTATCGTTTTATTCATTCAAAACACCGCTTTTAAAGATTTGAGAGAAAAAAGCGTGAAGTTTGGGGAAAATATAGGGGAATTTCATGCCAACTGATAACGATTTAAAAACTTCTATTGTGGAATTATTGCGCGATTTGGACGCGCTTTTAGTGGCTCACTTTTATCAAAAAGATGAGATTGTAGAGTTAGCCCACCACACAGGCGATAGCTTGGAATTAGCTAAAATCGCAAGCCAGAGCGATAAAAATCTCATCGTGTTTTGCGGGGTGCATTTCATGGGTGAGAGCGTGAAAGCCCTAGCCTTTAACAAACAAGTGATCATGCCCAAACTCTCATGCTGCTCTATGGCAAGAATGATAGACAGCCATTACTACGATAAAAGCGTCCATTTATTGAAAGAATACGGCGTTAAAGAATTTTACCCTATCACTTATATCAATTCTAACGCTGAAGTGAAAGCCAAAGTCGCCAAAGATAACGGCGTAGTCTGCACCAGCAGGAACGCTTCTAAGATCTTCAATCACGCCTTAAAACAAAATAAAAAAATCTTTTTTTTACCGGATAAATGCTTGGGGGAAAATCTGGCCCTAGAAAATGGCTTAAAAAGCGCGATTTTAGGCGTAAACAGCCCAGAAGAAATCAAAAACGCTGATGTGGTTTGTTACAACGGTTTTTGTTCGGTGCATCAGCTTTTCAAATTAGAAGACATTGAATTTTACCGCCAAAAATACCCGGATATTTTAATCGCTGTCCATCCAGAGTGCGAACCTAGCGTAGTTCAAAATGCTGATTTTAGCGGATCAACGAGTCAGATCATAGAATTTGTAGAAAAGCTAAGCCCCGATCAAAAAGTCGCCATAGGCACTGAAAGCCATTTAGTCAACCGCTTGAAAGCTAAGCGTAACCATCAAAACACTTTCATTCTTTCTAGCACGCTCGCCTTTTGCCCTACCATGAACGAAACGACTTTAAAGGATTTGTTTGAAGTCTTAAAAGCCTATAAAAACCACAGGGCTTATAATGTGATTGAATTAAAAGATGAGGTGGCGCGTTTGGCCAAACTCGCTTTAACTAAAATGATGGAGTTGTCCTAATGGAGATAAAAACCTTTTTAGAATGCGCTTTAAAAGAAGATTTAGGGCATGGGGATTTGTTTGAAAGGGTGTTAGAAAAGGATTTTAAAGCCACGGCTTTTGTTAGGGCTAAACAAGAGGGCGTGTTTTCAGGCGAAAAATACGCTTTAGAGTTGCTTCAAATGACCGGCATTGAATGCGCTCAAAACATTAAAGATAAAGAACGCTTCAAGCCTAAAGACACTTTAATGGAGATTAGGGGGGATTTTAGCATGCTTTTAAAGATTGAGCGCACCCTTTTAAATCTGTTGCAACACAGCAGCGGGATCGCCACTTTAACGAGCCGTTTTGTAGAAGCTTTAAATTCTCACAAGGTGCGCTTGTTAGACACACGAAAAACCAGACCCCTTTTAAGGATTTTTGAAAAATATTCCGTGCTTAATGGGGGAGCGAGCAACCACCGCTTAGGGCTAGATGACGCTTTAATGCTTAAAGACACGCATTTAAAGCATGTGAAAGACTTAAAAAGTTTTTTAACGCACGCCAGAAAAAACTTGCCTTTCACGGCTAAAATTGAAATTGAATGCGAAAGCTTTGAAGAGGCTAAAAACGCTATGAATGCGGGAGCGGATATTGTGATGTGCGATAACATGAGCGTTGGAGAGACAAAAGAAATTGCCACTTACAGAGATGCGCATCACCCCTTTGTCTTGTTAGAAGCGAGCGGGAACATTTCACTAGAGAGCATCAACGCTTACGCCAAAAGCGGCGTAGATGCCATTAGCGTGGGGGCTTTAATCCATCAAGCCACTTTTATTGACATGCACATGAAAATGGCTTGAAAAGTTTGAAAAGGAGTTGTTAGCATGTTAAAAGAGTATTTAGAAGGCATTAAAGACCTGACGCCTGAAAAGAACGAACTCACGCACCGCCTTTTTTTGCATAACCTACTTGATGGTTTAAAAAAGAATTTCAACAAAGAATTTAAGATTGAGCATGAGCCTAAAAAAGACAAACAAGGAGGTCAGCCTGATTTTCGCGTTTCTTTTCAAGGGCTTAATATTGGCTATGTGGAAAACAAAAGAGCAGGGACTAAACTTGACGAACTTTTAAAAAGCGATCAAGTTCTTAAATATTTAGAGCTAAACCCTAATCTCATGCTCACCGATTACCTTAATTTCGTGTGGGTAGGGAAAGATGAAAATAACGAGCCTTGGATTAAAAATAAAATCTCTATCGCCAGCCTTGATGAACCCTCTAAACCCCTAAAACCCACACCACAAACTGAGCGCGATCTCATTGAATTTTTTAGAGGCTTTTTCAACTATGAAGCAGCGCCTATCACTAACGCCAAAGATTTTGCAACGCATTTAAGTGCACCCACCAAGTATTTAAAAGACGCTCTAATTGCATACCAAAAAAACGAGCAAGTTTCTAGCATTTTTAAAAATTTTAAGGAATATTAAAGCCAAATAGGGCTTATTCTCTATTCAGTTAGAACAAAGCTAGAGATTAAACATTAAGATAGCCTTAAAATGCTTGTGTTAAAATGGCTGGAGTAGCAGAATGAAAGGTTAGCCAATCATGGATTTTTTAAAAGAAAACTTGAATACGATCATAGAGGGGGATTGTTTGGAGAAATTAAAAGATTTTCCTGACAAAAGCATTGATTTTATCTTTGCTGACCCCCCTTATTTTATGCAAACAGAGGGGGAATTGAAGCGCTTTGAAGGCACAAAATTTCAAGGCGTTGAGGATCATTGGGATAAATTTGGCTCTTTTAAAGAATACGATACTTTTTGTTTGGGTTGGTTAAAAGAATGCCAAAGGATTTTAAAAGATAATGGCAGTATTTGTGTGATAGGGAGTTTTCAAAATATTTTTAGAATTGGTTTTCATTTGCAAAATTTAGGGTTTTGGATACTCAATGATATTATTTGGCACAAGAGCAATCCGGTGCCTAATTTTGCTGGCAAGAGATTATGCAACGCCCATGAAACGCTTCTTTGGTGCGCTAAACACAAAAATAGTAAAGTTACTTTTAACTATAAAACAATGAAGTATCTTAATAATGATAAACAAGAAAAATCAGTTTGGCAAATCCCTATTTGTATCGGTAACGAAAGGCTAAAAGACGCGCAAGGCAAAAAAGTGCATTCCACGCAAAAACCAGAAGCGCTTTTAAAAAAAATTATTTTGAGCGCAACTAAACCTAAAGATATTGTTTTAGATCCCTTTTTTGGCACAGGCACAACAGGGGCTGTGGCTAAATCTATGAACAGGCATTTTATTGGCATTGAAAAAGATTCTTTTTATATCAAAGAAGCGGCAAAACGCCTTAATAACACTATGGATAAAAGCGATTTTATCACTAATTTAAATTTAGAAACTAAACCTCCAAAAATTCCTATGAGTCTTTTAATTTCCAAACAATTGCTCAAAATTGGGGATTTTTTATACTCACCTAACAAAGAAAGGATTTGTCAAGTTTTAGAAAACGGACAAGTGAGAGATAATGAAAATTATGAAACTTCTATTCACAAAATGAGCGCTAAATATTTGAATAAAACCAACCATAATGGCTGGAAATTTTTCCATGCGTATTATCAAAATCAATTTTTATTGTTAGATGAACTGCGTTATATTTGCCAAAAGGAATTTTAATGGATTATCAAACCTTTAACGAGATTTTTAATCGTTTTGTTTTTGGAACATCTAAAGCGAAATTACTTGAAAATATTGCTGAAAATCCTGAACGCTATTTGGGGATTTTTAGACCTACTAAACCTAAAACAAAGTTATTACAAAATTTACTAACTTCTCATGAGATTAAATTTGGCGATGCGTTTGAATGCTTAATAGAGCAGTATTTAAAAGAACATAACTTTTTACCTTTGTCTAAAAAAATTCCCTTTTATAATAAAGATAAAGAAAAAATGGAATCTTTAGAATTAGATCAATTTGCTGAAAAAGATAACGCATATTATTTTATAGAGCAAAAAATGCGAGATGACCATGATAGCGCTAAAAAGAGAGGGCAAATAGATAATTTTGAAAGAAAACTAGAGGTTTTAATCCATCATTATGGCGAAAACATTCAAGGCTATTTTTACTTTATAGATGAGAGTTTGAATAAAAACCAAAATTATTATAAAGAAGAATTGCAAAAATTATCCGTTGATTATGGCGTGCCTTTGAGCTTGTGTTATGGTAAGGAATTGTTTGAAGATCTTAATATCCCCCAAGTTTGGGATGAAATTTTAAACCATTTAGCGCGATGGCGTGAAACTTTACCCGATTTACCCAGTTTGAATTTTGATGAAAATCCTTTAGAGAGCTTTAAAGAAATCAAAGATTTAACGCCAAGCGTTTATAGAAAGCTTTTGGACAATGATGAGATTTTTAATCTTGTGTTAATTTTATTCCCAGAACAAAAAGTTTTAAAAATGTTAGCAGAATACTTTAGACAACAAAATAAAACGATTTATCAGCAATTAGCGTCAAAGTTAGCAGAAAGGTTATTGCTAACTCAAAATCATTAAAAAACTCTCTTACAACAAACCAGAACAACGCCTTTATATCAACCATAGCGCTTATTTTAAGGGGGTGAGTGAGGAAATTAATAATTATATGATAGGGGGGTATGGCGTTTTAGACAAGTATTTAAAAAGCCATAAAAACGAGCCTTGCGACTTTGATCGTGTAAGCAACATCATTAAAGTCATTGCGCGCACGATTGAAATCCAAAAAACGCTTGGATTTTTAACGAGCGATTTGCCCCATTTAAAAGGGAATGACAGCAAAGCCTTAATGCAAGAAATCTTGCAAAATCCACCCCCCCCCCCCCATTTAATGCCAATATCGCCCTTATCCTATCGCGCCAAGCCAAAGCCATCGGAGATTTTGACTTTGATGCCGCATTCATCAGCAAAGAAGCGAGCGACAACAATATCTATCGCAGAGGCGGAGGATCAGCCTTCCCTTTATTCTGTATTACCTAATCTCGCTCTCATTTGCGATAGAGGCTCTAAAGTAAGCCCCATTTCTAATGTTTTTGTAACGGGCATGCTTTGCGATTTGCATTTGAACGGATCGGGGAGTTACGCGTTTTTGTTGTATCGTTTAACATAGCAAAAACCACTCATAAATCAACCATTTACTCCATTTAAAAGAGTGTGAGTTTAGGTATAAGGAAAACTTGTATCAGGTTTATGGGAATGGATATTAGAAAGTGGTAGGGTTATGATCGTCCATATTTGCCTGATTTATCTATTAAAGTCAAAAGTCCAAGCGTCTTCGTTGAAAAATAAAGCCTTTTTAAGAGTTTGAATTTGAAAAGAGTTTATATAATCGCTCAGTAAAAAGCAGATTTTTATGTTTTTTACAATCTAAAACTGAAAGTTATTCTCTAAAAACTTGTAACGCAATCAAACTCGTTCAAAATAGGTTGTTTCTTTGGTATTAGATGGCACATATTCTTTCAAGAGATGGGGTGCAAAACGTTTAATGGCGCTAATAATATCTTGCGGATTCACAGAATCCACTGGCGGGTGCGGCATAGTCATGGCTTTGAACATCCAGTTACTAGACCTAGAAATTATTTTTTGAAAATCCCTTGGATAGATCATGTGGATATTAGGGCCAACTTTCTTTGGGTAGGGGTGGAATCTTGGACTTGAGAGACCCGAAGAGACTATGAACGCATGAGGGATTTTCAAACAAGCGCTCAAATGCGTGATGGAAGACTCATTGCCCATCGCAAAACTAGCGTTCTTTAAAAGATGGAGGTATTCTATCAAACCGGTTTGATTGACTAAAGAAATGGCATTTTTGTGGCGTTTTAGAATGGAATGGGCAAGCTTTTCATCTTTTTTAGAGTTCCCGCAAAGAACGAGTTGGTAGTCAGGATTTAAAAAATAGATCATCTCATCAAAGCGCTTATACACTCTAAAATCATCGCTAGCTCCGAGATTCAACACGCCATAAGGTGGTTTTAGAATATTCTTAAACTTTTCACATTCAAAAGCGATGGGGAGTTTTAATTCAAGTCCAACAAACCCTATATCCACGCCTTTAAAATGCTTAAAAAAAGACTGAAAAAAATCTTGATTTGAATCATAGAGAAATTGCGGCACTTCTTTAGGATAGAATAAATGCGTGTAAAAGCTTTTTCTAATTTCCCCTCTCTTTCTATAATCAGTCCTAAAGAAAGATTCTATTGGGTGGGTGCAAAAAACCCCCACTTTATTTTCGGCAATCAAGTGCTTTATAATAGCGTCTTCTTTAGTTGAAAAATAAAACATAGAACTATTAATGCATATCTCATAGCTTTCTTTTCTCAAATGAGAAACATCTTCGTAGCGTTTTCTCATGAACTTTGGGAGAAAAAATAACAATTCTTTTAATTTTGAAAGGCGTGAGCCATTAGCGCCAATCCGCAAGTATTTTTCCCAGTAAATGTTATTTAAAAAGATAAACTTATCTATATATTGGGAATCGCAATGGATTGCCATATCCTTGATAGTAGCGTTTCCAATAAAGGTGGTTTCATAATCTTCAAAATATTTTTTAAAAAGAGGTAAAAAATTGCGATAGAGTATATAATCTCCAATAATGTCCAAGCGGATAAAACATAAGGTTTTTTTACGAATGGGTGGAGAAGCAGGCTTTGTAAGAGTGAGCAATCTGTCTAGTTGGTTTTGGATGCGAATAAGGCTATCTTTTTGAAAGGAATAACGACTGTTAAAGAACCTTCTAATAACAGGAATCTTTTGAATAAGAGGAATTTTTGCAATGGTTGTAACCATCAAAACGAAAGCTATATAAGGGTAATAATAGAGATAAGATAATTTTGATTTTAAAAACAAAGAGAGTAAAGATTTCAAAAATAGCTCCTATTTTTTAGCGTTCAATAATGTAAAATCCACGCAAACATTAAATAAACAAAGGTATGATTATAGCAAAAAGTCTCTTATCAAAGCTACATCTTGCGGTAATTGATAAAACCCACAATCTTTTCACCCTCTCTTTCAATGTCAATCAAACCCATATCGTTTGAGCCATTAGGCGGGGTGATGCCTAAAAAACGCTCATTAAAAGGCCGCCATCTGGCAATGGAGGCGCTGAGTTCGTTAGGATAAAACCCAATAGAGGGGTTTTGACTCACTTAATGAAGCCATTAATCATTGTTTTTAGCCTTAGCTCTGTGCCTAAATCTGTGGTGCTGGTGTATCAAAGTTTTAAATTTATGTTATACTACAAGATAAAATTTTTGTTTGGGATTAATATTTTGAAACTACTATTACCTATTGCAATACTACTATTGCCTATTGCAATACTACTATTACCTATTGTGCTGTTATACGCTTATTTTAACCGAAAGACTTCTGATTGGTCTCTTAGGCTCTTTGAAATGACGCAACGCCTGATTGACAAGCTGCTTTCTATCGCTCCCATTAAACGCCAAAACGCCACAGAAAAAGCCTTGTGTATTGTGAGACTAGATGTGGTGGGCGATTATATTTTAACGCGCAATTTTTTTGCCCCCTTCAAAGAGCATTACAAAGATTATAAGATTGTTTTTATTGGCAATTCAATCATCAAAGATTTGAGTGTGGTTGCCGATAGCCCTTATGTTGATGAATTTATTTTCTTAGATCATTCCATTTGGAATCAATATAATGGATACATTCACAGCAGGCAACATGCCTTTAGATTTCTGCGTTATTTGCTCAAATTTTTCATCAAGCGCTACAATGAATTGTTGATGCTTAAAAAAACGCATTACGAGATTGCCATTAGCCCCATTTTGCCTTGGGGCGATATTTTAAGAGATGATATAGTGATGAAATATTTAGACGCTTCTTTTAAAGTTAGCGTAAGGCATGAACCTTTTGTGGATAGGGGCCATCATAGTGTCTATGTTAGCGACGGGAAAATCAGTCATTTTTACACCCATCTTTTCAATATCCCTAAGGTGAGCAAATTCTTATTTGAATTCCATCAGGATTTATTTTCTGCTTTTTTCAAAACTTTTAAAGGAGTGGATTTAGCTCCTGTGCCTTTTGGTATGGAATTGCCACCATCTTCTGTTCTTAAAGAAAGTTCGCAAAATTTACTCAATGGTTTGAGTTCTCGCTATGGCGTGTTGAATTTGGGATCAAGCGATTTTTTTAGGTGTTATAGGTATTTTAATAGGATTGTGCGTTATTTGAATGAAGATATTCAGCTAGTGATTTGTGGGACGACGCCCACAGAAGCAAAAGAAGCTGCTAAATTGGTAAAAGCTCATAAAAACGCCATATCGTTAGTAGGGAAAACTAGCTTATTGGAATACGCCTATATCATTAAGGGCGCTGAATTTGCATTAGGGAATGAATCTAGTATCGCTCATTTTGCAGCGGCTCTTAAAGTGCCTTACATTTTTATCTTAAGCAATGGCAGTTCTTATGCAACCTTTCACCCTTATCCTAGAACGCTTTGCACCACCTATCATGTGATTTATCCCACCGAATTTGCAAATCTTAGAGAATCAAAGAAAATTTGGGAACAACGAGATGTGAATACGATAAAACCTAGCGCCGTGATAGCAAGCATCAAAGAGCACGCCCCGCATTTATTAAAAGAGAACACTCCTGATGATATTGATAAAGATTACTTCATAGAAGAAGTGTGAAGCAGTCCAAACAACGCCATCTATTATTCTAACGCCGTTTTCCATTCTTGCTTTTAGGGTGGCTAACTAGATAAGGGGTGTAAATAGAGATTGTAATTATGCAATTAGGTCTGTTCCAAATAAAATTGCGCTTCGTTCGTTTTCATTATAACGCTCCTTAAAAAACATGAGAAAGATTATAACGATGATTACCTTATTAGAAGTTTAGCATGCATGTTATAGAGCGCTAATCTCTAATCTGTGCATCAAGCAAACTTGATGTTTGGATTTTTCTCGCACACAAAAGATAGATCAGGATACCAATTTTATTTTTCAGCAATAATGATTTCATAACCATTTTTCTTAGCAAATGTTTTAAACTTAGGGAAAAGTTGGATTTCAAGAATTTTTGAAATAATTTTAGTATCTGGTGAAATTGTATAAATATTTTTATCTATATTAATAAATCCTTTAATTTTCCAATCTCCCAACTGAGTTGTAACATGGCCAGTTAATTCTGTTGCAAAAACCTTAAGTTTTTCAATAAAATTTTGTTTGACTGACTCCATAACTACCCTTCAAACACTCAATTGCCACCAAATATATCTAACTGATTATAACACGAAAATTATCGCTTTTAGTGTTGTAAAAATTTGCTTCTCCTTACCAAATGAGCACTTCTTTTAAGGCTTTTAAAATCTCTTCACAGCTTTCTAATGCATAAACTTTTATTACCCCACCTCCATTAAATTCTTTAGCCGCACCGCTTTTAAAACCGCCAATAACCTTTTTAAGACGAGACAAAATCACGCTCTCAAAATGCTCCCCCATTTAATACCAATATCGCCCTTATCTTATCGCGCCAAGCCAAAGCCATCGGAGATTTTGACTTTGATGCCGCATTTATCAGCAAAGAAGCAAGCGACAACAATATCTATCGCAGAGGCGGAGGATTGGCTTTCCCTTTATTCTGTATTACCTAATCTCGCTCTCATTTGCGATAGAGGCTCTAAAGTAAGCCCCATTTCTAATGTTTTTGTAACGAACATGCTTTGCGATTTGCATGTGAATGGATCGGGGAGTTATGCGTTTTTGTTGTATCGTTTAGGCTCAAAATGAGTGAATGAATGGGCATGTTATCTAAATTTTAGATAGAATAAACGCAAAAAATTGAATAAAACCTTAAAGGTGATTCTTTCTAATCTCAAAAATGGGTGGTGCTATTAACAATGACAAAACGACTTTTTAAAGGGTTGTTAGCGGTTTCTCTTGCTGTGAGTTTGCATGGTGGTGAAGTTAAGGAAAAAAAGCCGGTCAAGCCGGTTAAAGAAAATCCGCAAGAATTAGCGGCTAAAAGGGTGGAAGCGTTCAGTCGTTTCACTAATGTGGTTACAGAAATTGAAAAAAAATATGTGGATAAAATCACTATTTCTGAGATCATGACTAAAGCGATTGAAGGCTTGCTCTCTAATTTGGACGCGCATTCAGCGTATTTGAATGAAAAGAAGTTTAAGGAATTTCAAGCCCAAACCGAGGGCGAATTTGGGGGGCTTGGGATCACGGTGGGCATGCGCGATGGGGTTTTGACCGTTATTGCTCCCTTAGAAGGCACTCCCGCTTACAAGGCTGGGATTAAGTCAGGCGATAACATTCTAAAAATCAATAACGAAAGCACGCTGAGCATGAGCATTGATGATGCGATCAATCTCATGCGCGGCAAGCCAAAGACCCCTATTCAGATCACTGTTGTGAGAAAAAACGAGCCAAAACCTTTAGTGTTTAACATCATTAGAGACATCATTAAACTCCCCTCTGTCTATGTGAAAAAGATTAAAGAAACCCCTTATCTGTATGTGAGAGTGAGTGGTTTTGACAAGAATGTTACCAAATCGGTTTTAGACGGCTTAAAAGCTAACCCTAAGGCTAAAGGGATCGTGTTGGATTTAAGAGGCAATCCTGGAGGGTTATTAAACCAAGCGGTGGGCTTGTCTAACCTCTTCATTAAAGAGGGGGTTTTAGTCTCTCAAAAAGGCAAAAACAAAGAAGAAAATTTAGAATACAAGGCTAACGGCAGAGCCCCTTATACCAATTTGCCTATTGCGGTGTTAGTCAATGGCGGTTCAGCGAGCGCAAGCGAGATCGTCGCAGGAGCACTGCAAGATCACAAACGAGCCGTGATTATCGGTGAAAAAACCTTTGGTAAGGGAAGCGTGCAGATGCTGCTCCCTGTCAATAAAGACGAAGCCATTAAAATCACGACCGCACGCTACTATTTGCCGAGCGGGCGCACCATTCAAGCTAAGGGGATCACGCCTGATATTGTGATTTATCCGGGTAAAGCGCCAGAAAATGAAAATAAGTTCAGCTTGAAAGAAGCGGATCTAAAACACCATTTAGAGCAAGAGCTTAAAAAGATTGATGACAAAACCCCTAATTCCAAAGAGGCGGATAAAGACAAGAAAAATGAAGAGGAAAAAGAGGTTACTCCTAAAATGATCAACGATGATATTCAGCTAAAAACCGCTATTGACAGCTTGAAAACCTGGTCTATCGTGGATGAGAAAATGGATGAAAAAGCGCCTAAGAAGAAATAAAAACTCATGGGGTTTTTATTTGAAAAATCGTTAATGAGTTTTTGCACCCACTCAATCAAAATCCTTAAAACCATCAGTTTGATTTTAAGCTTTTGGGTAAGCTTTTTGGTTGCTGAAAACACTCACGATCCAGAAGAAATCAAGGCTAAAGTGGCTTATGTGAAAATCCCCCAATTAGAAGATTTGGAAAACAACCCGGTTTATATCGGTCAAATTATAGGCGTAACTTATGATTTATTGCTGTTTGACGCTGAGTTTTTGGAAGCCAAAATCAAAGACGGGTTGGATAAAACCCAAATTGAGCTTTTAAACAAGATGCCTAAATGGAAAAAGGTGGAAAAAGAGCTTTTCAGAGCGACTTATTATTACAAGATTAAGGGCATAAAAGCGAGTATTCCGTCCTTAGAAGTGAGCGCGTTTTCCAATAAAGACAAATACATCGATCATTCCATAGCCCCAAAAGTTACTTTACAAGTAACGGATTTGTCCAAAAACCCTCGTTACGCGAATGTCATGGCTAAAGATTTACAAGTTGTGCAATACAAAACCAAAGATTATGACGATAAAAACAATATTTTGGTGATGGAAATAGCGTTCAAAGAAGCCACTTGGGAAGATTTCCACATCAAAGAAGCGATCAAGCAAGGGTTTGATAACGCCTCTTTAAACCAGATCAAGGCTAAAGAAGGGAGCGTTTTTTATTATTGCGTGTTGCCTAAAACCCTTCAAAACCTTTCTTTTGATTATTTTTCGCTTTCAAATAAGCAATTTAAAACCTTATCTTTTTCAACCATTCCCACTCAAGACACTACCGGTATTCAAAGCGATCTCATCCCTAAAAACAATTTTTTAGTTTTTTCTAATGTGGCGCTGCTCGCTTTGTGCGTGTTTTTCTTGGTGTTGTTTTTCATTTTTGGGCGCAAACTCATTTTTTTAGGGCTTGGGATTTTGTGCTTAGGGTTTGTTTTGTATCACCTTTTATTCACGCAAAAATCAGCCCTATTGCTCGCTCATAAAAAAATCCGCATTCTGCCCACGCAAAATTCCACCATTTTAGGGCTTTCTAAAAATGAAATGCCGATTAAAATCTTAGGCTCGCATGATGATTATTATAAAATCCTAACGCCGCATGAACAAATAGGATGGGTCAAAAAAGATGAAGTCAAATAAAAAATCCAATCATTTAAGAGCGATTTATAGAGCTTTAGTGATCGCTATAGGACTAGCTGTTATCATTGTTTTCAATTATTTTAACCGCAAAAACAATAACGCCCGCTCCAGCCGTAGGGCTTGTTCGTGCTTTTTTTCTCTTACCGGGGTTACTTTAGAAAAAATAGGCGCTTTTGATACGGACGCTAAACTCATTGTCTTAAACCACCAAAGCTTACTAGACATCATTTATTTAGAAGCCTACCACCCTAGCAATATTTGCTGGATCGCTAAAAAAGAGCTGGGCGAAATCCCCTTTTATGGGCATGCCTTAACGGATACGGGAATGATTTTGATTGACAGAGAGGATAAAAAGGGGATTGTGAGCCTTTTGAAAGCGTGTAAAGAAAAGCTAGACCAAAACCGCCCTTTAGTGATTTTCCCTGAAGGCACTAGAGGCAAAGGAGGAGAAAAATTCCTCCCTTTCAAGCAAGGGGCTAAAATCATCGCCGAAAAATTCCAGCTCAAAATCCAGCCCATGGTGTTAATCAATTCCATTAAAATCTTTAATTCTAAGCCCCTAGAAGCCTATAAAGCCCGCACCCGTTTAGTCATGCTAGAAAGCTATACGCCTGATTTTAACTCGCCCACCTGGTATGAAGAATTACAAGAACGCATGCAAAAAGAGTATTTAAAACACTACCATGAATTAAACGCATGAAGCTTTTTGACTACGCTCCTTTGAGTTTGGCTTGGCGGGAGTTTTTGCAAAGCGAATTTAAAAAGCCTTATTTTTTAGAAATAGAAAAACGCTACTTAGAAGCCCTAAAAAGCCCTAAAACCATTTTCCCTAAAAGCTCTAATCTGTTTTATGCGCTCAATCTAACGCCCCCTAGCGCGGTTAAAATCATCCTTTTAGGGCAAGACCCCTACCATTCCACCTACCTAGAAAATGAGCAAGAATTGCCGGTGGCGATGGGCTTAAGCTTTAGCGTGGAAAAAAACGCCCCCATCCCCCCAAGCTTAAAAAACATTTTTAAAGAATTGCATGCGAATTTAGGCGTGCCTGTGCCTTGTTGTGGGGATTTGAGTGCATGGGCTAAAAGGGGCATGCTGTTATTGAACGCCATTTTAAGTGTGGAAAAAAACCAAGCCGCTTCGCACAAATATATTGGCTGGGAAGCTTTTAGCGATCAAATACTGATGTGCCTTTTTAAAACGACCGCTCCTTTAATCGTGGTGTTATTAGGGAAAGTCGCCCAAAAAAAGATCGCGCTAATCCCCAAAAACAAGCACATCATCATCACAGCCCCTCACCCTAGCCCCTTATCTAGGGGGTTTTTAGGGAGTGGGGTTTTTACAAGCGTTCAAAAAGCTTATAGAGAGGTTTATCATAAGGATTTTGATTTTAGCTTATGATTGATGCTTAATAAGACAGAACCCCTTAAGAATGTCTTTATTTAAGAGCATTTGTGATAAAATGGTGGTTTTTAAATAAAGGGAAAACATGCCAATTAGAATCGCTATCAATGGGACTGGGCGCATCGGTTTGTGCACTATAAGAGTCGCTAGTCAAAGAAAAGATATAGAAATTACCGCTATCAATTCTACCGCTGAATTAGAAACTCTTTTGCATTTGATCCGCCATGACAGCGTGCATGGGCATTTTGAAGCCAAATTAAACGCCAATAGAACCCTAAATATCGGGCATAGTAAAAATATTTTAGTGTTGAGCGAGCGAGATATTAACAAGCTTGATTTTTCTGTCGCTAATGCAGAAATCATCTTAGAATGCACCGGGAAATTCAATTCCTTAGAGGCTTCAAGTGCTCATCTTAAAAACAGCGTGAAAAAAGTCATCATCTCCGCTCCCGCGCAAAATACGCCCACCTTTGTCTATGGAGTGAATCACACCCATTACCATAATGAAAGCGTGATTTCTAACGCCTCTTGCACGACTAACGCTACCGCTCCTTTATTAAAAATCTTAGATGAAGCCTTTAAAGTAGAAAACGCGCTTTTAACCACCATTCACAGCTACACTAACGATCAAAACCTCTTAGACACCAAGCACAAAGACATCCGCCGCGCTAGAGCGGCTGGTTTAAACCTTATCCCCACAAGCACCGGCGTGAGTAAAGCCATTTCGTTAGTCTTACCGCATTTAGGCCCTAAGATCACAGGCCTTGCGATTAGAGTGCCTACCCCTAATGTGAGCTTGGTGGATTTGTCTTTAAGCTTTAAAAAATCCGTGAGTAAAGCGAGCGTTCAGCATGCACTTAAAGACGCCAGTAAGCATGCCTTTAAAGGGGTTGTGGGTATTGATGAAGAAAGGCTTGTTTCAAGCGATTTTATTTCTTCGCCTTTTAGCGCGATCGTGATTGATGATCAAATCATGACAATAGGCGAAAAAAATGCTAAAGTATTGGCATGGTATGATAATGAGATGGGTTATAGCGAGCGCTTGATAGACATGGCGCAATATATAGCGCAAAATTAAAAGAAAGGATTTTTCATGTTAGCTAAAATGTCGTTTATGCAAAATGTTAAAAACATTCAAGAAGTGGATGTCAATCATAAAAAAGTGCTTATTAGAGTGGATTTTAATGTGCCTTTAGATGAAAATTTGAATATTACTGATGACACGCGCATTAGAGAGAGTTTGCCTACCATTCAATATTGCATTGACAATAAGGCTAAAGATATTATTTTAGTGAGCCACTTGGGTCGCCCTAAAGGGGTTGAAGAAAAATTGAGCTTAAAGCCCTTTTTAAAACGCCTTGAAAGACTCTTAAATCATGAAGTGATTTTTTCTCAAAATATCGCGCAACTCAAGCAAGCCTTAAACGAAAACGCGCCCACAAGGATTTTTCTTTTAGAAAACATCCGCTTTTTAAAAGGCGAAGAAGAAAATGATGAAAACCTGGCTAAAGATTTAGCGAGCTTGTGCGATGTGTTTGTGAATGACGCTTTTGGCACGAGCCACAGAAAGCATGCCAGCACTTACGGCACGGCCAAATTCGCCCCTATCAAAGTGAGCGGATTTTTACTCAAAAAAGAAATTGATTCGTTTTATCAAGCGTTCAACCACCCTTTACGCCCTTTATTGTTGATTGTGGGGGGGGCTAAGGTCAGCTCCAAACTCACTTTATTAAAAAACATTTTAGATCTCATTGACAAGCTCATCATTGCCGGGGCGATGAGCAACACCTTCTTAAAAGCTTTAGGCTATGATGTGCAAGATTCTTCTGTAGAAGACGCTCTAATCAATGACGCCCTAGAGTTATTGCAAAGCGCGAAAGAAAAAAAAGTCAAAGTCTATTTGCCCATAGACGCTGTTACCACTGATGATATTCTTAACCCCAAACACATCAAAATTTCACCCGTCCAAGACATTGAGCCTAAGCACAAGATCGCTGACATAGGGCCTGCGAGCTTGAAATTATTTTCTGAAGTCATAGAGAGCGCGCCCACGATCCTATGGAATGGCCCCTTAGGCGTGCATGAAAAGCAAGAATTTGCCAGAGGCACAACCTTTTTAGCCCACAAAATCGCTAACACTTACGCTTTCTCGCTCATTGGTGGGGGCGATACCATTGACGCGATCAACCGCGCGGGTGAAAAGGATAACATGAGTTTTATTTCTACCGGTGGGGGGGCGAGTTTGGAATTGTTAGAGGGCAAAATTTTACCTTGTTTTGAGGTTTTGGATAAACGCCATTAACTCTAAGGATCGCTTATGGTGAACGTGTTTTTCAAACAGCAAAAATTTGTCATTAAAAAACGCTTTAATGATTTTAATGGTTTTGATATAGAAGAAAATGAAGTGTTGTGGTTTGAATTAATCAACCCTACGCCCAATGAATTAGCCACTCTAAGCCAAGAATACGCTATCCACTACAACACAGACCATTCCCAACGAGTCTCATCAGTTACCAAATATTGGGAAGACAGCTCCAGCGTTACGATCAACGCCTTTTTCACTAATCAGGATGAAAATGAGACTTTCCACACGGAAATGGCGACCTTTATTTTGTCTAATAACATTCTTTTCACGATTTATTATGGGACTTTAGAAATCTTTGATTCTATCCAAAAAAAGGTTTTGGCTAGCCCTAAAAAATTTGAAGACGGGTTTGATATTCTAACCAAAATCTTTGAAGTGTATTTTGAAAAAGGGGTAGAATGTCTAGAGTGGATCAACAAACAAACGACCTTGTTGCGTAAAAACATCATTTTCAAAGAAACTTCTACGCATGATGATATTTTAGTGCGCTTGTCCAATTTGCAAGAATTTAATGTGGCTTTAAGGGATTCTTTTTTTGACAAACGGCGCATTATTACCGCTTTATTAAGGAGCAATAAAGTGGATAGCGATACTAAAAATAATTTAAATATCATTTTAACCGATTTTAGCTCTTTAGTGGAGTCTACAACGGTCAATCTCAACTCGCTTGATAACATCCAAAACCTGTTCGCTTCTCAAGTCAATGTGGAGCAAAATAAAATCATCAAGCTCTTCACGGTGGCGACTATGGCGATGATGCCTCCCACTTTGATTGGCACGATTTATGGCATGAACTTTAAATTCATGCCGGAGTTAGAATGGCAATACGGGTATCTTTTCGCGCTGATTATCATGGCGATTTCTACGATTTTGCCTGTGATTTATTTTAAAAAGAAAGGCTGGTTGTAGCCTTTCATGGAATTTTTATCCTCACTCTTAGACGCTCTTTCTACAACGCATGGCATAGTCTCCTTGACTACGCTCACGCTTTTAGAAATCATTTTAGGGATTGATAACATCATTTTTATCACGGTGATGGTCTATAAACTTCCCAAACACCAGCAAAATAAAGCCATGATTTTAGGCTTGGGCTTAGCGATGATCGCTCGCATAGGGCTTTTAGGGAGCTTGTTTTTTATCAGCCATTTGCAAAAGCCTTTATTCACTATAGCGGGCATGAGCTTTTCATGGCGTGATGTGGTGCTGCTTGTAGGGGGGGTGTTTTTAGCTTTTAAAGCGTTAGTGGAACTAAAAGAGCAGATCTACCCTAAAGAAAAACGCCAAGAAAAAGCGTTTAGCTTTTCCATCACTTTAATAGAAATCATGTTTTTAGACATTGTCTTTTCTTTAGACTCCGTGATCACGGCTATTGGGATCGCTAAACACCTAGAAGTCATGGCGCTTGCTATTATTTTATCTGTAATCGTGATGATGTTTTTTTCCAAAATCGTTGGCGATTTTATTGAAAGGCATTATCGCATCAAAACTTTAGCCTTTGTATTTTTACTCGTTGTGGGCGTGTTTTTGTTTTTAGAAGGCTTGCATTTGCATGTTGATAAAAATTATTTGTATGCGGGTATTGGTTTTGCCTTGCTCATAGAATGCTTAAACATTTTCATAGAAAAGAAAATGAAAAAAAGCTAGGTCTTTTAAGATTGAATGAATGGTTTATAAAAGGTTTTTGTGCTTTTTTTAAGTGCCGGTAACTAAATTTTAATCAAAATTCATAAGCGCATAGGGGCATTTCGCAATGAAACCCCCTTAAAAAGAGGGTTTGTGCTACCTAGTAAGCAAAAACATAATTGAGATACACGCTATAGAGCCTTCGGTATTTGAGTTCAGCCCCCATGAAAGAATAATAATCCGTGTTAATGGTGGGGATTTTCACGCCCAATTCCATGCCATGCTGAGCGGCATGATCGCTGTCTTTTTTCTTAGGCCTAGCGAGGTTCATTCTCAAGCCTAAATTGAATAAAAATTGGAAGTTAGCCACATTCATCTTAGCGCTATAGATATTGCCCACCATGTTCAAATTCACGAATTCAGAATTAAGCCACGAAGTCCCAGCTAGCGCAAAGCCACCAAAAAGCCCCACAGAAAGCTTGTTATTCTTGCCTAAAAAGTTGGTGTTTTTATCGTTGATGAAGTTATAAAGCGCATCCATACCCACTCCATAAGTCCACACATCAGAAGCCGAGTTGAAAAAGTTGGATTTAATGAACGCATGGTTGTAATCAAAGAAACCATAATACCTTAACCCGCACCTTCTTTTTTTGCCAAAGAATTGCTTGTAACCCACTTGCACGCCGATCCCGTTCATCGCACCGTTATTGTTTTGATAGTCAATCACGCCGATGCGCCTAAAGGGGTTTTTGCCTAATTCTTGCGTGGTGGTTTGGAGCTGGTTGTATTTGTCTGCATTTAAAGAATAAGTGAGTAACCCTTCTGGGGAATTAGGGTTTTGAGTGGCATGCGTCATGTTTTGAAGAGACTTAGCATTAGGCAAGTGAGAGATACCATTATTAATCGCTGTAGAGTCTTTATTCAGGGTATTAAGGGCTTCTTTAAAATTCAAAATGGTTTGAGCCAAAGCTTTCTCTTGGTTGACCTGATTGCCATAATAAGCGGTGTGTTGCACCAAAGAGTTTAAAGTTTCCTTCACAAACGCACAACCTGAACCATAAGTGTTGTCGTTAATCACACCAGCTGATCCTGCGGTGCATTCTTCTAGATCTTGTTGGATAGGCCCTTGAATGCTGTGGAAATTGTTCGCTACTTGTTGGGCTAAATTTAAAATCTCTGCTTGAGCGTTAGCTCTATTGAGCATTTCTTTTGCGAACCCTTTGTCTTCAGAAGTGTAGGGGTTGAAATTGTTGGGTTGCGTGATTTGGGCATTTTCATTAGCGTTAAGCTGTTGGGTTTTTGCTAGGGCTGTTTGAGCGTTTTTAATCATCTCGTTAATAGCGTTAAAGCTATCGCCAAAAATATCCATCACATTCCCGGTCTTGCCGCCAAACCCCCATGCCCCACCGCCACCATTCACATGCGGCTTTTGGGTGGTAAGGACTTGCATGATAGTAGCGGCTTGTTGCAAAAGGTTTTCAGCGTCATTGACGCTGCTAATCTTTAGCTGGATTGGGATTGATGAACCGCCTGAATAATAATTGCCATTCCCATCGGGGTAAGTGTATTCTGTGGTAGGGTTTCTTGTGAAAGTTTGATTGATATTGACTACCATATTTTTAGAGCTATTCAAGGCAGGCATCCCGCCTCCTTGGTTTTGGTTTAAAGCGGTTTGGATAGTTTGATAAGCGGTATTGAGAACCTGGTATTCACTACTAGACAGGATACCATTTGGCCCTACATTACTGGCTCCATTGCAAGTGGTGGTGGTCGTTCCGCTATTAGTGCCATAGCTGTAGTTGGGCGTGTTGTCAAACGATCGAACGCCCCCATTTTCTAAATGTTTTGGGCCAAGATTGGGGCCAGGGCCGCAGCTGATACCAAAGGCTATGACTTGCCACATGCCCACAGCGGCATTGAGCGCTAAAGCCACAGCTTGATAGGCCGGAGAAGTGGTGGTAGCGCTAGTGAGGTTGATCGCGCTTGAGCTTAGATTGTCGATCGCACCCGTGATCGCGCTCGGCGTGCTGGCTAGATTGACTAAGGAATTTAAGTAATTGTATTGGTTTAAAAGGTTGTTTAAGTTATCGTATCTGTCTGCAAGATTTTGCAACGCTCCAGTGTTTTTCACTTGTTGGACCGCTTCACCGATTTGATAGCCCACACTCATATAAAATCCGTCATCTTCAGCCCTTGATAATGAAGCCATGAGAGAAAGAGAGAGCAAGAGGGATTTTTTGATTTTCATGTTTTCTCCTTTTAATAGATTTTTCTTTGATACAAAGAAACTTCATATTATAAGCAATAAATGGAATTTTATGGCTAATTTTAGCTCTGAATTTTAGAGATTTTTGTTTTTTTTTTTTTTTTTGTAAATTGCGAAAAATAGGGGTTTTGGCCTAACTTTTAAGGCTTAAAAACCGCCCTTAAAAGAAAGACTAATCAGTCTTCTTTCAAGCTATAAGCGATAGGGATTTTTAGATGCACGGTTTCGTCTGGTTTAGGGAACAAATGCGCCGCGCTTTTAATAGCCTCTAAAGCCGCATGGTTTAAAATATCAGTCGTGTTGCTTTTGACTACTTTAATGTCTGTAACGCTCCCATCAGCATTGATCGTAAAGCTCACTAACACTTCGCCCTCAATGCCCCTAATTTGCGCCATTTTGGGATAGCGGTTTTTAGAAGAAATAGCGGTTTGGATCTTCATTAAAAATTCGTTGCTCACCCCTGGGTTATAAGCTTGAGCTTCAGAAGTTGCACCCTCAGAGGTTTTGTTAGACTCTTCTTGCTTGTCTTTTTCTTTGACTATATCCTTAGTCGTTACTTGTTTAGGAGCGCTTTTTTCTTTAGCTTCCTCTTTAGCTTCTTCTTTTTTGGGTTCTTCTTTAGGCTCTTCTTTTTTAACCTCTTCAACTTTAGGCTCAGGTTTTGGCTCAGGCTTAGGCTCAGGTTTGGGTTTGGGTTCAGGCTTAGGCTCAGGTTTGGGTTTGGGTTTTGGCTTAGGCTTTGATACCTCTTTTTTGGGCTCTTCTTTCTTGGGTTTTTCTTTAGGCTCTTCTTTGGGTTTAGCCGACTCAGCATTGGTCTTTGTATTGGAATTGGTATTAATGCTGGCTAAACTCATGGTAACCTTAGTGGTGCCCGCTTGTGCTAAAGGCTCTGGAACATCTTCGCGCAGTAAAAAATAGCTAAACCCTATAGCGTATAGGGCAAAAGAGATTAAAAAGCTAACACTCGTTGAGACTTTACTTAACTTCTGTGGAGATGGAGAAATTTTCATGATTATGCTCTTTTAAAATATCCATAATACTGATAAAAGTTTCAAAACGAGAGCTTTTGTCGCTTTTTAAGTCTATAAGGGTTTTAGGGTCTGTTTGTTTGACTACAGCGCTCAAAGCTTCTAAATTCGTCGGTTTGTCATCTACGAAAATATTGTCATGCTCATCCACAGAGATGACCACCACTTTTTGATCGTTTGGCTGGGATTTTTCTGCATTTTTAGCGTTAGGGAGACTGACTTTAATCTTACCTTGCGCGATAAAAGTAGAAATGCTCAACACAATCGCTAGTAAAACGAGCATAATATCAATAAAAGGGACAATATTGAGCCCATCGCCTCTTCTGATGCTTTTCATTTTTTCATGATCCTAAATTTTTCACTCAAAACATCGGATTTTCTCAACAAGCTATTATAAGCGATCAAAGTGGGAATCGCCACAGCAAGCCCTAGAGCGGTCGCTTTTAAAGCCAAAGACAAACCCACCATGATCGTTTTAGCGTCCATCCCGCCACTCACGCCCATGTCATAGAAAATCACCATGATCCCTAAAACCGTCCCTAACAAGCCCACGTAAGGCGCGTTAGAAAAAATCACATAGAGAATGGTTAGATTCTTGGTTAAATCCAAATTCAGGGCATCTATATCGTCATAAGCTTTCAAATCGACTTTAGAATAAAAAATAACCCTTTCAATCACAAACCACAAGGCTAAAAAACTGGCCACGCCAAGCACCGCAAAAACAAATATGTCCACATAATCTTTCAACATTCCCACTGAAAAACCGCCCATAAAAACTCCTTGTCTAAAATAATTCCCTTAAAATCAAAGCAACATGCAACACAGCCATTCTAAGAGCATGCGCTCTTTAAGAAGCATCCGTTCGCATAAATGCTTTAAAAATGATAAAAGAATGTTAGTTTGTTGATTATATTGTTTTAATAATAACAAGTCAATAATAATTAAGCTAGTAATTGTAATTAAATTCAAACGCTATAATAGTGTCTTATGGCCAACCATTTAAATCCAGTTTGTATTATAATTGTTCATTTTAAATTAATTCAATCATACTAGCATGAACGGCTTTTAACGAACTCATGCCAAAAAAGGATTTTTCTCAATGGATACACCCAATAAAGACGATTCAATCATCCGCTTTTCGGTTTCTTTACAACAAAATTTATTAGACGAATTAGACAACCGCATCATTAAAAACGGCTATTCTTCTCGCTCAGAATTAGTGCGCGACATGATCAGAGAAAAATTAGTAGAAGACAATTGGGCAGAAGATAACCCTAATGATGAGGGTAAAATCGCCGTGCTTGTGGTGATTTATGATCACCACCAAAGGGAATTGAACCAGCGCATGATAGACATTCAGCATGCCAGCGGGACGCATGTTTTATGCACCACGCACATTCATATGGATGAGCATAATTGTTTGGAGACGATTATTTTACAAGGCAATTCGTTTGAAATCCAACGCTTGCAACTAGAAATCGGAGGGCTTAGGGGGGTTAAATTCGCTAAATTGACTAAGGCGTCTAGCTTTGAATACAATGAATAGCGTCTTAAAATACAAAGAATTAGCGCTCTATGGAGGGAGTTTTGATCCTTTGCACAAGGCTCATTTAGCCATTATTGAGCAAACTTTAGAATTACTGCCCTTCGCTAAGCTCATTGTCTTGCCCGCCTATCAAAACCCTTTCAAAAAGCCATGTTTTTTGGACGCGCAAAGTCGTTTTAAAGAATTAGAAAGAGCTTTAAAGGGAATAGATAGGGTGCTGTTGAGCGATTTTGAAATCAAGCAAGAAAGGGCCGTGCCTACGATAGAAAGCGTTCTTCATTTCCAAAAACTCTACCGCCCCCAAACGCTTTATTTAGTCATAGGAGCGGATTGTTTGAGGCATCTTTCTTCTTGGACTAACGCTAAAGAGCTTTTAAAAAGGGTGGAATTAGTGGTTTTTGAAAGGATTGGCTATGAAGAAATCCAATTTAAGGGGCGTTATTTCCCTTTAAAAGGCATTGATGCACCGATTTCTTCTAGCGCGATTAGGGCTAGTTTAGGGGGTTAAGCGTGTTTTTTAATGTGGCGGTAGGCTTCTTGAATGATAGCGAAGCGTTTGGCGTAAAGAGCCTTTTTTTCTTTGAGATCGCATAAATCAGGGTGGTAGGTTTTAGCCAACTCCAAATAGCGCTTTTTGACTTCGCTGAAATTTTCATGCTTGATAAAACCTAGTGTTTTATAGCATTCTTTTAATTTGCGCTCAGCCAGAGTGGTGTAGCTGTCTTTGCCAAAGCCATTAGGATAGATGAAATCTAAGCATGCGTTATGGACGATTCTATTTTCATTGAGCGTTACGATGAGTTCCCAAAAACGCTCTGAATCGCCTCTTATATGCAATTCATCTTGGGTTTCTAAAAACACACAGCCGCTGAATTTTTGGCGTAAAAACCGCTTGGCGATAGGGTGCTTGGTGATAAAAAGCGCATATTCTGCCCCAAAGGTTAAAACTTTCACTTCTATTTTTTCTAAAAGCGTGTTTTGAGCTATGATTTTGATGCGTATGGGCAGGTGGCTTTTTTGTAAAACCTCTTCTAAAGAATGTTGGCTAATATCTTTCTCATGCGCGCATTCAAGGGCATGATAGACCCAATTAAGCAAGTAGTTTTTTTTAAAGCATTCCGTGTCGTTTAAAATGAGTAGCGATGAAGAGAGCATGTGGCACTGGCTGAAATGTTTTTTAGCGTAGTTTAAAACTTTTTTCAATAAAGGGTGGCTGTTGGGGAGCGCGATTTGCGTGAATTTGGCTAACAATTCAATTTTGGCCATTGCCCTTATTTTCTCCATGCGTTTTGATGCGATTTTTAAAAATCTTTAGGTATTTTAGCATGCCAATGGTTAAAAAAAGGTGGTTATGAATGGTTTTTGCGCTAGACTACGAGCCATAACTCATTTAATGAAAGATTAAAAATGAAAATAGCGGTATTACTCAGTGGGGGGGTGGATAGCTCTTATAGCGCTTATAGCTTAAAAGAGCAAGGGCATGAATTAGTGGGGATTTATTTGAAACTCCATGCGAGCGAAAAAAAGCATGATTTATACATTAAAAACGCTCAAAAAGCGTGCGAGTTTTTAGGCATTCCTTTAGAGGTGTTGGATTTTCAAAAGGATTTTAAAAGCGCGGTTTATGATGAATTTATCAGCGCGTATGAAGAGGGGCAAACCCCTAACCCTTGCGCGTTGTGCAACCCTTTAATGAAGTTTGGGCTAGCTTTAGATCACGCTTTAAAATTAGGGTGTGAAAAGATCGCTACCGGGCATTATGCGAGGGTCAAAGAAATTGACAAGGTAAGTTATATTCAAGAGGCTGTGGATAAAACTAAAGATCAGAGCTATTTTTTATACGCTTTAGAGCATGAAGTGATCGCTAAATTGGTGTTCCCTTTAGGGGATTTGTTAAAAAAGGATATTAAACCTTTAGCCTTGAATGCGATGCCTTTTTTAGGCACTTTAGAGACTTATAAGGAATCTCAAGAAATTTGCTTTGTGGAAAAAAGCTACATTGACACTTTAAAAAAGCATGTTGAAGTGGAAAAAGAGGGCGTGGTGAAAAACTTACAAGGCGAAATCATTGGCACGCATAAGGGCTATATGCAATACACGATTGGCAAACGCAAAGGCTTTAGTATTAAAGGCGCGTTAGAGCCGCATTTTGTGGTGGGGATTGACGCTAAAAAGAACGAGTTGATTGTGGGCAAAAAAGAAGATTTAGCCACGCGTTTCCTCAAGGCTCAAAACAAATCTTTAATGAAAGATTTTAAAGATGGCGAATATTTTATCAAGGCCCGTTACAGGAGCGTGCCTACTAAAGCGTTTGTGAGCTTAAAAGATGGAATGATTGAAGTGGAATTTAAAGAGCCTTTTTATGGCGTGGCTAAAGGGCAAGCCTTGGTCGTTTATAAAGACGACATCTTGCTTGGCGGGGGCGTGATTGTTTAGGGCTTTTTGCGCTTATGGTCTCATTGGTTGCTTTTTTAAACTCACTCTTGCTTAAAATTTTTAAAGCTAGGGAATCCATGCGGATCTAAGCGGATATTTTTAATAAGAGCTTTCCCACCGCTCAAATCACCGCTCACATTGAAGGGCTTTTTAGTTGGTTGTTTGGCTAAAAGGGCTAAAACTCGGGCGTTTAACGCCATGGTTTCATTCAAAAACGCCATTTGCTTATTTAATTCGCTTAAAAATTCTATATTCAAGGTTTTTAAAGTATGCTCGTAATTGGCTAAGATTAGAGCATGCTTTTCTTTATTATTTTTAGCGTTTTTTAATTCTTTGTCTCGCTCTATTAGGGCGTTTTGGTAGCGTTGGTGCAATTCTTTAGCGCATGATTTGAGATTTTCTTTATCGCATAAAAAATGCGTTTTTAAAGTTTCTAGGCGCTTTTCTAGGGGCAAAAAGGTTTTTAGGGCGTCTTCTTTGGCTTGGATTTGGCTTTGAAGCTTGTTTTTAAATTTTTTCAAACGCATGGCTTTATAGGCTTGAAAATCATGGTTTTTAAGAGCGTTGTATTCTAAAGTTTTGTTATGGGATTGTTGGTTATGGGCTTGGTTTTCTAAAACTTGATCGCACAAGGCGTTTAAAGCGCTCATCAAATCCAATTGCGAGAGCAAATGGGCGAGTTTGGGCTCTTTGAGCAAGAAAAGGGCGTTGTTTTGCTCTTGAACTTCTAAAGCGTTTGAAGCCTCTTCTAAATTCTTAACGCCGCTCAAATAAGGGCAATGTTCTTGCAAGAAAAGCGTTTGGGATTCTTTGATTAAGCGTTCTTGTTCCATGCCCTTTTTTATGTGTTTTTCTAAAGCTTGTAATTTTTCTAATTCCAAAGCGCTTTGTTTCAATAACGCATCAGTGTCCATAAGGCGGATCTGGCTGGCGTTAAAAAAACGCCTCTGGCTATTTAGGGTGCTGTTAGCCTTTTTGATTTCTTTGAGTTGATCCTGGTTGTTGGAAAGCATGTTTTGATAGATTCTTAAACTTTCATTGAGTTTGTAAAGCATGTCAGAAAGCTGTTCGTTAGAGCGCGAGAGCTTGGCGTTAGTTTGAGAATCAAAAGTCATCATTATCTGCGCGTTTGAAAAGGTTAGAAAAAATAAGAAGAAGCAAAAAAATCTCATAAGGTTATCTTTATTACTATAGTTTCATCGTGTTATTTTATCTAAGTTTTGGCATGCGCTAAAACACGCAAAATTATCGCTTTTAAGATAAAATAAGCGTTTTGATGCCATTTTTGGAGCGATCGTGGAATTGAGTTATTATGAAATTTTAGAAGTGGAAAAACACAGCAACCAAGAGACCATTAAAAAGTCTTACAGAAAGCTGGCTTTAAAATACCACCCAGACCGAAACGCCGGCGATAAAGAAGCCGAAGAAAAATTCAAGCTCATCAATGAAGCCTATGGGGTGCTAAGCGATGAAAAGAAGCGGGCCTTATACGATAGGTATGGTAAAAAGGGCTTAAACCAAGCCGGCTCAAGCCAGAGCGATTTTTCTGATTTTTTTGAAGATTTAGGCTCGTTTTTTGAAGACGCTTTTGGCTTTGGTGCTAGAGGGAGTAAAAGGCAAAAAAGCTCTATCGCACCGGATTATTTGCAAACTCTTGAATTGAGTTTCAAAGAAGCGGTTTTTGGCTGTAAAAAAACCATTAAAGTCCAATACCAGAGCGTTTGTGAAAGTTGCGATGGCACGGGCGCTAAAGATAAAGCCCTAGAGACTTGTAAGCAATGCAATGGGCAGGGACAGGTGTTTATGCGTCAAGGTTTTATGAGTTTTGCACAAACTTGCGGGGCGTGTCAAGGCAAGGGTAAAACCATTAAAACCCCATGCCAAGCGTGTAAGGGTAAAACCTACATTCTTAAAGATGAAGAAATTGATGCGATAATCCCTGAGGGCATTGATGATCAAAACCGCATGGTGCTTAAAAATAAAGGCAATGAATACGAGAAGGGGAAAAGAGGGGATTTGTATTTAGAAGCGCGAGTCAAAGAAGATGAGCATTTCAAGCGCGAAGGCTGTGATTTGTTCATTGAAGCGCCGGTGTTTTTCACCACTATCGCTTTAGGGCATACGATTAAAGTGCCGTCTTTAAGAGGAGGCGAATTGGAATTAAAAATCCCTAGAAACGCCAAAGACAGGCAAACTTTTGCGTTTAGAAACGAGGGCGTGAAGCACCCTGAAAGCTCTTATAGGGGGAGTTTGATCGTGGTGTTGCAAGTGATTTATCCTAAAAGCTTGAATAAAGAGCAGCAAGGGTTATTGGAAAAATTGCATGCGAGTTTTGGCTATGAGGGCGAACCGCATAAAAGCGTTTTAGAAACCTGTATTTCTAAAATTAAAGACTGGTTCAAATAAAAGGTTGTTGATGCATGATTTTCTAAAAGCTTTCAAAGACGCTTTCCCTCATACCATTTCTATCTTTTTAGGGTATTTGCTTATGGGAATGACTTTTGGAATGCTTTTAGTCCAGCATGGCTATGATTATAAAGTCGCTTTGTTCATGTCGTTATTCATCTATGCTGGGGCGGTGCAATTTGTAGCGATCACGCTTTTAAGCGTGCAAGCGAGCTTGATGAATGTCGTTATTGTGAGCTTGCTAGTGAATGCGAGACAGACTTGTTATGCGCTTTCTATGCTAGATCGATTTAAAAACACCCAATGGCGTTTGCCCTATTTAGCGCATGCGCTCACGGATGAAACCTTTGCTTTATTGAATTTATACGCTCCTAAAGAGGGGGTGAGTGAAAAAGACTTTATTTTTAGCATTTCTTTACTCAACCACTCTTATTGGATTTTTGGCTCGTTAGTGGGTTCGTTGGTGGGTTCGCATTTTTCCTTTGACACTCAAGGCATGGAATTTGTGATGACAGCGATTTTTATCGTGCTGTTCATGGAGCAATACAAACGAAACACGAATCATAAAAACGCATGGCTTGGGATTATTATTGCGGTTGTTTGTTTAGCGCTCTTTGGGACTGAATACTTTTTGCTCATCGCTTTGGTTTTAATGGTGCTTGCCCTCATTTTGTTTAGAAAGCAGTTAGAATGTTAACGCATTCTATACTCATTCTTTTAGTCATCATAATAACGACTTATTTCACGCGCATTTGGCCTTTTATGGTGTTTAATTCTAAAAACCCGCCCAATGACTTTGTGCGTTATTTGGGTAGGGCTTTATCATGCTCAGTGATAGGCATGCTCGTGATCTATTGTTTTAAAGACATTCACATTTTAAAACCCCCTTATGGGATCAATGAAATCACCGCTTTTTTATCGGTTATCCTTTTGCACCGCATTTTTAAGGTGTTTGTTTTAAGCATCACGCTCCCCACCATTCTTTATATGGTTTTAGTCCAAAGCCATGCGTTAGAAAAGGCTTTTTTTAATCCCTAAAACTATATTTTATTCCTAGCGCTTTTAACCCTAGCGTTTTTAATCACAAAATACGCCGTAGGGATAATAAAAAGCGTTAAAACAACGCTGCTTATCATGCCCCCTAGCATGGGCGCGGCGATGGATTTCATGATCTCACTTCCTGTGCCATGGCTATACATGATCGGAATGAGTGAAGCTAAAATGCTAAAAAAGGTCATCAGCTTGGGCCTTACCCTAAGCACCGCCCCATGCATGATAGCTTCTTTTAAGGCGGTAGTCGTTTGCTCTTTTAAAGGGGTTTTGATGAATTTTTGAAACGCGTCTTCTAAATAAATAATCATCACAATAGCCGTTTCGCTCGCTACCCCTAAAAGGGCTAAAAAGCCCACTAATGCTGCCACACTCATGTTAAAGCCCATGAGATTCATAAAAATCAACCCCCCCAAAAACGCAAAAGGCAGAGTGAAAAAGCATAATAAGGAATTAGTGAGATTCTTTAAAGCAAAGACAATTAAAATAAAAATGATAAACACGCTCACCGGCACGATGTATTGTAGGGTTTTAAACGCCTCTTCTAAATACTGGCTTTCGCCGCTAAATTCATAATAATACCCGCTGGGCAATTGGATTTTTTCTAGCGCTTTTTGAGCCAGTTGCCTGTAAGTGTCAGAGCTGATACCATTTTGCGGCACGATATAGATAAAATTCACGTTCAAGCCCTTTTCGCTCTTTAACACCGCCGGCGAATTGTCGTAATACACATGGGCTAATTCTCTTAAGGGCATGTAATTGTAAGCGGTTTTAATATAGAGGTTTTTTAATTTTTCAATGGTGTTTCTTTCGGTGTCTTCTAAGCGTAAAGAAATAGGGTAGCTTTCTACGCCTTTAATCATGGTCGTGAGCGTGGCTCCGCCCAGAGCGAATTTAATCGTGTCCAACACGGCGTTTTTATTGATGCCGTAACGAGCCAGATTTTCATCGTTCAAATCTAGCGTGATGTAGTAGCCGTTATTGGATCGCTCGGCAAAGACGGACAAGCTTTCTTTTAGGGTTTTGAGCTGTTGCTCCATAAGGATCGCTAATTCTTGTAATTTGTCCGTGTCGTTACCATAGAGCTTGATGCCTAGGGGCGTTCTAATGCCGGTTAAGAGCATGTCCGTTCTCCCACGAATGGGGTAAGTCCATGAATTAGTCAAGCCTTTTAATTGCAGGGTTTTTTCCAATTTGTCCCTAACTTCTTTATAGCTGAGCTTTTCTTTCCATTCGTTTTTTGGCTTTAATTCAATGTAGGTTTCTATCATTCCTAAACCGGCGGCATCGGTGCTGGTGTTAGCGCGCCCCACTTTACCAAAAACCTGTTTGACAAAATCTAATTGCTTGATAGCGCTATTGCTTTTTTTCAAATATTCTAAAGCGGTATCAATGCCCACGCCATTAAGCGTTACAGGCATATACATGATTACCCCTTCATTGATTTGGGGGATAAATTCCCAATTAAGTTTTTTATACGCTACATACAAGCCCCCTAAACCTAAGACGCTCGCTATCAAAAAAGCGTATCTGAACTTAAGCACAACCTTCAAGCTTGCGCCATAAATTTTGATGAAAAAAGCGTTAATCGGGTTTTTAGACTCTTCTAAAATCCGCCCTTTAATGAGCCATACCATTAAAATAGGGACTATCGTAATAGAGAGCATTGCTCCCACTAGCATGGCAAAGGTTTTGGTGTAAGCTAAAGGGGCAAAAAGCTTTTCTTCTTGACCGGTGAGCGCGAAAATAGGCAAGAAAGAAACCACAATGATCATTAAAGCAAAAAATATCGCGCCCCCCACATGCTTAACCCCTTGCATGATAGCATTAACCCTTTGGATATCATCTTTTGTATCAATGTGTTGCAAATGCTTGTGAGCGTTCTCCACCATCACAATCGCCGCATCCACCATCGCCCCTATAGCGATCGCAATGCCCCCCAAACTCATGATGCTCGCTTCAATATTGAAATAACGCATGAGCAAGAAACTGATGCACACGCTTAAAGGCAGAGTGATAATCACCACTAAAGCGCTCCTGAAATGCAGTAAGAAAATCGCAATAATGACTAGCACAATGATGCTTTCTTCTATGAGCGTGTGGATCAAATTGTCAATGCCTTTTTCAATCAATTCGCTCCTGTCATACACGCTGGTGATTTTCACATCAGGGTTACTCGCTTGTAGGGTGGCGATTTTTTCTTTAATGGCTTTAAGCACCTTATAAGTGTCAGCGTGATAGCGCACCATCACAATCCCCCCCACCACTTCCTTATCGCCATTGAGATTAGCCGCTCCTCTGCGTGGTTTTGGCACTAGTCTCACGCTGGCTATATCTTTGATTTTTAAAGGGATAGCCCCTTCTTTTTTAATGACAATTTCTTCTAAATCCTTCAAAGATTGGATATAGCCATGCGATCTTATAATTTTTTCAAACCCGTTTTCTAAAATAACCCCCCCACCGGTATCGTTATTGGAATTTTTAATCGCGTTAGCGACTTGTTCCAAACTCAAGTTATAGCGGATCAGAGAATCGTTTTGAAGCGTTACTTCATAATCCTTCACAAAGCCCCCCACGCTTGCGACCTCACTCACCCCATCAACCCCTAAAAGCGCATAGCGGTAATAAAAATCCTGCAAGACTTTCAAATCGCTTAAATTCTTGCTATCGCTAGATAAGGCGTATTGATACGCCCAGCCAATAGAAGTGGAATCGCTCCCTATTTCCACTTTAGCGTCCTTAGGTAAATTGCTCACTCGGTTTAGCTGCTCTAAAACCCTATCCCTAGCCCAATACAAATTGACGCCGTCTTTAAAAATGATGTAAATCAAGCCGCTTTCATAGCTAGAAATCCCCCTAACCGTGTCAATGTTAGCGATGCTCATGAAAGTAGAAACTAACGGGTAAGTAACCTGCTCTTGCACGATTTTAGGGCTTTGATTGGGGTAAGTGATTTGCACGACCACTTGAGCGGGGCTTAAATCCGGCAAAGCGTCTAAACGAACGCTTTTTATCGCCCACAAAGAGGCTAAAAAAATGAGTAGAGTGACTAAAGCGGTAAGGAGTTTGTTTTTAACGCTTAAATCAATGATTTTTTCTATCATTCAATAATCCCCATTGTTTTGAGCGTCAGCGTCTAGCACGAATAAAGCGTTATTAGCGACTTCTTCGCCCGCTTCTAAACCCTCTAAAATTTCATAACTCCCATCGCTCAAGCGAACGGCTTTAATTTCTAACGGGCTTAAGCCAAAATCATCTTTTTTAAACACGATAGCTTTCCCCCCCTTAATCAAAACCGCTTCTTTAGGCAAAATCTTCATTTTTTTTGGTTTGTGAAAGATTTCTACTTGAGCGAACATGTTAGGGTAATAAAGCTGTTTAGTATTAGGCACATTGAAACGCGCTTCTAGCATTTTATCTTCTTTGTTGATGATAGGGTTGATGTTTTCAAGCGTGATTTCTTGCTCGCCTTTAATCCCTTCTACGAACAAGATCGCTTGATGCGTGGTTTTTAAAAACTCTAAATCCTCTTGATTGACTTTAACAAGCGCCCACAATTGACTTAAATCTATGATTTGAAACAACTCTTGCCCTTTTTTAATGAAGCTCCCCTCATTGAGATCCGGACTTTTTTTAAAAATAACGCCACTGAAACGAGAGTAAATGGTCATTTCATTTTGGACTTGATGAGTGCTGATGGTTTTTTCAATGCTGGAGTTTTCTAACCCTAATAGTTTGAGTTTTTCTTTAATCGCTTCCACTTGTTGGTTGAATTTCAATGATGATAGCAATTCGCTTTGAGCGCTCACTAATTCAGGGGAATACACGCTCAATAACCTATCGCCCTTTTTAATGGGGGTATAGGTTTTATTCGCATAAAGCTTTTCCACATAGCCATCAAAACGCAGGGTTTGAGAAAAAATCAGCGCTTCATTAGGCTCTAAAATCGCGTAATAGCGCCGGCTCTGGGCGAATTCTTTTTCTATAACTTTAGTGGTGGAAATATTAAAACGGATTTGGCTTTTAGTTTCTTTAGTTTTTTTAGTCTCTTTGGTTTCTTGAGCGTTAGCGAATAAGGGGCTAAAAAATAAAATCAAGGCGAACAATAAAAGCCGTTTCATTCTAATCCTTTAAGGTTTTGTAAAGATAAATAAACGCTATTTAGAGCGCTTAAGGTTTCAAGCTGGGTGATTTGAATGGTGATTTTGTCGTTAAAAGCGTTGTAATAAGCGTTGTAATCGCCATTAGATTTCAAGTCAAGCGCATAAATTTGCGCGATTTTTTCATTCTGTTTGATGATTTTATTGAGTGATTCTAGGTTTTTTTGCAAGGTTTCTAATTTTTTAAGGAGTTTTAGGGCCAGGTGGCACGTTTTGTTTTTGGTGTTTTCCACTTCGCTTTTAAACACCAAGCTTTCTTTTTTCTTTTGCTCCACTAATTTAGCCTGCTTGCCATAAAGGGGTAAGGGGATGGACAAAGCGACGCTAAACATGTCGTAGTTATAGTATTGTTTGGAGCGGAAATAATACACCCCGGTAACATTCACGTCTTCTAAAAAGCTTTTTTTAGCCAAAGTGATGTCTTTTTGCGATTTTTCTTCATCAAGCCTAGCGATCGCAATATCGTAATTGGTAGCGTTAATGTTATACAGCTCTTGCTCCTTATTAAATTCAAAATTTTTAGGGGCAATGCTTAAAATCTCGTTTTCTTTAAAAGCCAATTCACCCATAGAATAATGGCTATTGGATAGCGCTTCTTCTAAATTGTTTTTTTTGATTTCTAATTGCGATTTTAAAATTTCTAGCTTGGCGATCGCTATTAAATCGGGCGAACTGGAATGGTTGGCTTGATAGAGGGTGTTTTCTAAATTTTTAATCGCTGCGTTTAAAAGCTCTATTTCTTGTTGGTTTTTATAATTTTCAATGCCATTTATCATTAAATTAATCACCAATTGCTGCTTGGTTTTTTTAAGCTCTAATATCTTTTTTTGTTTTTCTAAGTTAATCATTTGAGATTGCGTGAGTTTTTTACCATTTAAATCCACTTTTTGAGACAAACCCAAGCTCATGTTTTGCATTAAGGTGCTATCCAGCCTGAAAAAGTCGCTCACGTTAGCGTTGTTATAGCCTAAATACAAAATAGGGTTATCCCATTTGCTAACGACTTTTTCTTGAGAACTTAAAGCGTCAATTTGCTCTTGTAGGGCTTGTATTTTTTGATTTTTAGAAAGGTATTTAGTTACAAAAGATTGGATCTCTAAATCTTTAGCCAAACCCAAACTAAAAAGCAGTAACAAAGCTGTTAAAAGGCGTATTGAAACGCCCCTTTTATCAAACGCGCTTATAAAAGAGAGCATGCTCTTATAGATCCAGGCTTGTTTTAGCGCGATAAACTTTGCCTTCTTTGGATTTAATATCCACCCTAACCTGCCATGTCCCATTCATAGAAAGATTGGTTTTAGCTTCATAAAGGCCGTTTTTTTCACTCACTTGCGCCATTTCTTTCATCGCTGGCATGCCGGGCATTTCAGGCATCATAAACTGCACCCTAACGATAGCTTTTTCTAAAGCCTTACCTTTTAAAGTGGGGCTAAGCACGAAAGTGTTATCGCCTTTAATGGGGTTACCCACGGATTTGATTTTCACTTCCAAGTCATTGGCTTTTAGGGTTTGCTCCCATGCATTTAAACTCATAACCCCCAACACGCTTACTAAAAATAAAGCGGCTAACTTTTTCATCGTTTTGACCTTTACATTAAGATAACAAGAAAATTCTTGTTGCGGACGAATGATAACCCTCTTGTGTGTAAAAATTGTGGAAATGGTTTTTAAAAAAATGGGGGTTTTAAGTAGAAGGTATAAGAGTTTATGCTATTTTTTTAAGGTTTTAAAATCAAATTTCAAAGGATTAGCATGCAATTTAGAATCGAACATGACACGATGGGCGAAATCAAAGTAGATGATAGCCAATACTGGGGGGCTCAAACGCAACGCAGTCTTGAAAACTTTAAAATCGGCACTGAAAAAATGCCTAAAGAACTCATTGGCGCGTTTGCCAAACTCAAAAGGAGTCTGGCGGTAGTTAACCACAAGTTGGGGAAATTAAGCCTGGAAAAATCGCAAGCCATTATCAAGGCGTGCGATTGCATTTTAAAAGGCGAGTTGTGCGGCGAGTTTCCCTTAGCGATATGGCAAACAGGGAGCGGGACTCAAACGAACATGAATCTCAATGAAGTCATTGCCAATAAGGCTACCGAAATTTTAGGGGGTAATTTCAGGGAGAAAAAACTCATCCACCCTAACGATGATGTGAACATGTCTCAAAGCTCTAACGACACTTTCCCTACCGCTATGCACATTGTGAGCGTGCTAGAAATCACACACAAACTACTGCCCAGTTTAGAGAATCTGTTAAAAACCTTTAAAGACAAAAGCCAGCAATTTAAAGAGATTGTCAAAATCGGGCGCACGCATTTGCAAGACGCTACGCCTTTAACTTTGGGGCAAGAATTTAGCGGGTATGCGAGCATGCTAGAGCATTCTAAACAACAAATTTTAGAGAGTTTGGAGCATTTAAGAGAATTAGCCATAGGTGGGACGGCCGTAGGCACAGGTCTAAACGCTCATAAAGAATTGAGTGAAAAAGTGGCTGAAGAATTAAGCGAGTTTAGCGGGGTGAAATTCATCTCTGCGCCCAATAAATTCCACGCGCTCACTAGCCATGACGCTATCGCTTATGCGCATGGGGCTTTTAAGGCTTTAGCGGCGAATTTAATGAAAATCGCTAACGATATTAGATGGCTTGCGAGCGGACCGCGCTGTGGTTTGGGCGAGCTTAATATCCCTGAAAACGAGCCGGGCAGTTCTATTATGCCCGGTAAAGTCAATCCTACGCAATGCGAAGCGATGACAATGGTGGCCGTGCAAGTGATGGGGAATGATACCGCTATTGGCATTGCGGCCAGTCAGGGTAATTTTGAATTGAATGTGTTCAAGCCGGTGATCATTTATAACTTCTTGCAAAGTTTAAGGCTACTAAGCGATAGCATGGAAAGTTTTAATACCCATTGCGTAAGCGGTATTGAGCCTAACAAAGAAAAAATTGATTACTACTTGCACCATTCTTTGATGCTAGTAACCGCCCTAAACCCGCATGTAGGCTATGAAAACGCCGCTAAAATCGCTAAAAACGCCCACAAAAAAGGCATTTCTTTAAAAGAAAGCGCGCTGGAACTGAAACTCTTGAGCGCTGAAGATTTTGACCAATTCGTGGTGCCTGAAAAGATGATCGGACCTAAGGCCTGAAACCTTGGGCGTGCGAGATGAAACCTGAAAAAACCACTCATAGCAAAGAGATTCGTAAGATCTTAAAAGAAGCATTGCATCACAATAAAGATTTGAATCTTTATTTGGAATCTGGAAGCAAGCATGCCAAGCTGACTGATGGGGCGTATTCCTTGACTATCCCTTCACCGCCAAGCGACAGAAAAAGCGTGAAAAACTTTGAAAAAGAATTAACAGAGTTTATTAAGAAATTAAGAGAAAACAGGATAACGCATGGAGCGTGTGAGTAAGGATTTTTATACCGGTTGGGTTGCGTATCAATGATTTTAGGTATTGATGAAGCGGGTAGGGGGTGTTTGGTCGGGTCGCTTTTTGTGGCTGGGGTGGTGTGTAATGAAAAAACAGCGTTAGAATTTCTAAAAATGGGCTTAAAAGACAGCAAAAAGCTCAGCCCCAAAAAGCGTTTTTTCTTGGAAGATAAAATCAAATCGCATGATGAGGTGGAATTTTGCATCATTAAAAAAAGCGCAGATGCAATTGATCGCTTGGGCTTAGGGGTGTGTTTGAAACTCGCTGTGCAAGAAATTTTAGAAACGCTAAGCCCTTTAGCTCAAACAATCAATATAGACGGCAACACGGCGTTTGGCTTGAACAAACGATACCCCAATATACAAACCATCATCAAGGGCGATGAAACAATCGCTCAAATCGCTATGGCGTCTGTTTTGGCGAAAGCCTTTAAGGACAGAGAAATGCGACAATTGCACGCTTTGTTTAAGGAATACGGCTGGGATAAGAATTGCGGGTATGGGACTAAACAGCATATAGAAGCGATCATTAAGCTAGGGGCTACGCCTTTTCATCGGCATAGCTTCACGCTTAAAAACCGCATCTTAAATCCCAAACTCTTAGAGGTGGAACAACGCCTTGTTTAAAATGGCGCTGAGGTTGGTAGTGCTCGTTAAAGAAAGACTGATGCGTTTGGCTTTAAAGTAAGCGATTAAGTCTTCAGGCTGAATGAAAGGGAATTGCACCATGACATACACACGATGGTTGGTGGTATCCACGAACCTTTTAGCCAAAATGGATTTAGAGGTTAAAAAATCAACAAGCCCGAATAAATGGCTGATAACGTTATTTTTAACTTGAAGCGCTTTAACAATGCGATTGCACATTTTTGTAGTGATTAAAACGCTTTCTAAAGTGCTGTAAGCGTTCATTTTAGCCCTTAAAAAAGCCACTTTTTCAGCGTTCTCTTCAGGGGGTAATTTGTCATCATAGGGAATATAATTGGAATAAAAATCGTTTCTTTTACCGGAAATAGAAGCCGATCCGACATATTGATTGGGCGGGTTCTTTTCGTTAAAAAGATTGATTTTAAGCCAATTAGGGTAGTCTGCGATGTCTTGCAAACTCTCAGCATGCACTGCTTGAGTGAAAAGGCTTAGGGACAAAAAGGCGCAAAGACTTAATTTTGTCAATGTTTTCATTATAACTTCCTTTCTATAAAAGAATATTAAAAATGCCCTACGCTTTTAGGGTAGGCGGTATTTCTCAAAAAGGCGAAATACTAGGATAGCTTATAGTGGATTAGCTTAAGAAAAAATAAAATACATGTTAATAATATAAAAAAATGTGTAATAATTTTAATACATAAATACATAAATACATAAATACATAAATACATAAATACATAAATACATAAATACATAAATACATAAATACATAAATACATAAATACATAAATACATAAATACATAAATACATAAATACATAAATACATAAATACATAAATACATAAATACATAAATACATAAATACATAAATACATAATAACTATTATACCAAAATAGATTGAATATCCAAAGAAAAATCAATGAAATTAAGGTGTTTGTAGGGGGTATTGGTTGCTGAAATAGGGGCGTTGATAGAAACGACTATAATGTTTAAAAACCCATGCTCATGGCACCATAGAAGCTGTTTTTCTAAAAAATGGGGCGTGGGGAAAGCGTGGGCGATGAGGGCGAGCTTGTTGGTAGAATTTTTATGCAAGATAAAAATCCCATTATCATGGGAGTAAAGCTCATATTTTGGGAATTGCTTGTAAAGCTCTAAAAAAACCATGTTTTCAAAAACGCTTAAAAGCGAGGGGCTAGGAGTTAGGCTATAAGGCAGGGCAAAATCGCACAGATACAATTTGGTTTTATTATTTTCAAAACTGGGGACTAAAAAAAGGATGCGTTGTTTTTCTAGCGCGTGTAAAAATTTATAAAGGGTGTCTTTAGAAATTTTAAGCTCTTTTTTGAATTGCGTATAAAGATAAAAAGCGCTCACAAATTTAGATTGATGCGCGCAGATTTTAGCCATTAAGGGGGCGTAAGCTTGAAAGACTAGTTTGATATTTTCTTGTTTTTTTAGGATTTTTTCTTGCTCGTTTTCTATAAAAAGCGAGTCTAAAGCGTTGCCGTCTCTTAAAAAGCGGTTAAACAGGGTGTTTTTAGGGGTGTTGGGCTTGAAAAAGCTAATATATTCTTTAAAATTCAGCCCTAACGCATAGCGCAAGCTAAAATTGGGTGCTGTTATGGGGCTTAAATAATTAGGGATAAGAACGATTTTAGAAAGCTTAGGCAGGCTGAAATCCAAGCGCTCAATACGATCTAAAATGAGCAAATCCATTTTCTTTTCCAAATGCCATTTTAAAAGCCATGAGCTTAGAATGTTTTTATTCAAACGCATGTCATTGTAATTGATATACACAGGGTTTTTAAAATCCTTTGCTAGTTTGAGGGCGAAAGTGGTTTTACCGGATTTCATCGGTCCTAAAAGACAGATTTTATCGCTTGAAAGTGGGTTTGAAAGCGGGTTGTTCAAAGCCGGCTCTTTAGGGGTTTCAAAAGGCCCAAAAGGGTGCAAGCAAGAAAGGGGCATGAACTTCCTTATAAAGGGGATTGAATAAGATAATCGTAGCGCATTTTCTTTATATTTCCTTATAAAAAGGAAGTAAAAATCTCTAAAAAGCCCTAAAAACAGCAAAATTTATTGACTAAATGGCGCATTTTGAGTAGTATTTCAGTTTTTATTTTATTGTTTTATTCTGTTTTTGAGTAACGAATGAAACGAGTTCTTTTAGGAGAGTTTATGGAAAAAATCAGGTTGAAGCTCAAAGCTTATGACCATAGAGTGTTGGATCGCTCTGTTGTGGCTATCGTGGAAGCCGTAAAGCGCTCGGGTTCTGAAATTAGAGGGCCTATCCCTTTACCGACTAAGAATAAGCGTTACACCGTTTTACGCTCCCCGCATGTCAATAAGGATTCAAGAGAGCAGTTTGAGATTAGGGTTTATAGCCGATTGATTGATATTATCTCGGCCACCCCAGAAACCGTGGATAGCTTGATGAAGTTGGATTTAGCTCCTGAAGTGGATGTAGAAGTAACTTCTATGGAAACGAAGTAGTCCTAACGCATTGAGATCATAAAATAAGGGTTAGATATGGAATTTTTAGTTCAAAAGATAGGCATGAGCCGCACGATTGATGCTAACAGCACGCCTGTAACCTTGCTTAAAGTCTTGCAAGCGAAAGTGTGCCAGCTAGAAAATGGGAAAGCTTTAGTGGCCTATGCGATGCATAAAAAACACAATAAGGCGATTGAAGGCCAGCAAAAGAAATACCAACTCAGTAAAGAGTTTAACCATTTCGCCACCTTAAAAGCTTCCCAACAAAAAGAGTTGGGCGATTTGGATTTGAGCGCTTTAGAAACGCTTAAAAGGGTTAAAGCGAGCTTTAAAACTAAAGGGAGAGGCTTTGTGGGGGTGATGAAGCGTTGGAATTTCCAAGGCGGGCCTGCAGCGCATGGGAGCCGTTTCCACCGCCGTCCTGGTTCTATTGGTAACAGAGAATGGCCAGGAAGAGTGCAAAAGGGTAGGAAAATGGCAGGGCATTATGGCAATGAGCTAGTTACTTGCCAAAACGAGGTACTCTCTTTTGATAAAGAAAGTATGGTGTTAGTGCTAAAGGGTTCAGTGGCCGGCTTTTCTGGGGCTTATGGACGCATTAGAGCGGTATAAAACCATACATTGAATATAATATAAAGGGTTTGATATGAGTAAGGCCATCGTTTTAGACAGCCATTTGAAAGAAAAGGGTAGCGTGGAGTTACCTAAAAGATATGGGGGTATCAACAGCCATAACCTCTATCTTTATGTGAAACATTATTTATCTTCTGCGCGCGCTAATACCGCTAAAAGTAAAAACCGCGCTGAAGTGAGCGGGGGCGGTAGGAAGCCTTGGGCGCAAAAAGGGGGCGGAAGAGCCAGAGCAGGAAGCATCACTTCGCCTGTGTTTGTGGGTGGGGGTGTCTCTCATGGGGCTACGAATAAGCGCAACTACAACCTTAAAATCAATAAAAAACAAAAACGCTTGGCTTTAGAATACGCTTTAGAAGAAAAAGCGCAAGCGAACAAGCTTTTTGTGGTGGAAAAAATCGCTATAAAAGGCGTGGTTGAAGACAATAAAAGGAAGCATTTGACTAAAGAAGCCAACCAAATGTTCCAGGCTTTAGAGCAACGAGACACTTTGTTTGTGTGCATGAACATGGACGAATACACCGAGTTAGCCTTTAGTAACCTTAAAAAATGCCTCATTATTGATGTGAGCGAGTTAAACGCTTATCTTTTAGCGGCGTTTAGCTCTGTAGTGATGGAAGAAGCAGCGTTTCAGCATGTGGTGCAAGATAAGACAGAGGAGTAAAAAATGGCAGACATCATGGATATAAAGTCAATTCTTTACACTGAAAAGTCATTAGGATTGCAAGAAAAAGGCGTTTTAGTGGTTCAAACGGCTCAAAATGTAACCAAAAACCAGCTCAAAGAAGTGTTTAAAACTTACTTTGGCTTTGAGCCTTTGAAAATCAATTCTTTGAAACAAGAGGGTAAGGTGAAACGCTTTAGAGGGAAGCTTGGACAAAGAAAATCGTTTAAGAAATTTTATGTGAAAGTTCCAGAGGGCGCTAGCATTGCCGCCCTTGGCGCTTAAGAAAGGAGAAAGCGTTATGGCGATTAAAACTTATAAGCCCTACACCCCAAGCAGACGCTTCATGTCGGTGTTGGACTCTAAAGACATTACCGCAAAAAGCAGTGTCAAAGGCTTACTCACTAAGCTTAAAGCAACAGCAGGGAGAAACAATAACGGGCGCATCACTAGCCGCCACAAAGAGAGAGGGGCTAAAAAACTCTATCGCATTATTGATTTCAAGCGCAACAAATACAACATTGAAGGGAAAGTGGCTGCGATTGAGTATGATCCTTACAGAAACGCGCGCATCGCTCTTGTAGTCTATCCTGATGGGGACAAACGCTATATTTTACAGCCAAGCGGTTTGAAAGTGGGCGATAGCGTTATCGCTGCTGAAGGCGGTTTGGATATTAAAGTGGGCTTTGCGATGAAGTTAAAAAATATCCCTATAGGAACGGTGGTGCATAACATTGAAATGCATCCAGGGGCTGGCGGGCAATTAGCCAGAAGCGCAGGAATGAGCGCTCAAATCATGGGTAGGGAAAATAAATACACCATTCTTAGAATGCCAAGCTCTGAAATGCGCTACATTCTAAGCGAATGCATGGCGAGTGTTGGCGTGGTAGGGAATGAAGATTTTATCAATGTCTCTATCGGTAAGGCAGGGCGTAACCGCCACAGAGGGATTCGCCCACAAACTCGTGGTAGCGCGATGAACCCAGTGGATCACCCGCATGGTGGGGGTGAGGGTAAAACAGGGACAAGCGGTCATCCTGTATCGCCTTGGGGCACTCCAGCTAAGGGCTATAAAACTAGAAAGAAAAAAGCTAGCGACAAGCTCATCATTTCCAGAAAGAAACATAAATAAAGGGTTAAAGAATGTCTAGGTCAATTAAAAAGGGTCCTTTTATAGACGACCACTTGATGAAAAAAACGCTCAAGGCAAAAGAGGGTAAGGATAACCGCCCGATTAAAACATGGTCTAGAAGAAGCACCATTTTGCCTGAAATGATTGGTTTTACTTATAATGTGCATAACGGAAGGGTTTTTGTCCCTGTGTATATCACAGAAAACCATGTGGGTTATAAGTTAGGGGAATTCGCTCCTACAAGAACTTTTAAAGGGCACAAAGGCAGTGTCCAAAAAAAGATTGGCAAGTAAGGGGGTAGAATGAGTAAAGCGTTATTAAGATTTGTGCGGTTATCTCCTACTAAAGCCAGATTGATTGCAAGACAGATTCAAGGCATGAACGCTGAATTAGCGATCGCTAGTTTGGAATTTACGCCCAATAAAGCGGCTAGAGTGCTTTCAAAAGTGGTGGCTTCTGCGGTCGCTAACGGCTCTTTAGACGCCAAGAGCGCTCTGATTGTTTCTTGCAGAGTGGATGCTGGCCCTGTGCTTAGGCGCTCCATTCCAAGGGCTAAAGGCAGAGCCACAGCCATTAGAAAGCCAACATCTCATGTATTCGTAGAAGTAGCAGAAGGGAAAGAAATGAAATCTTCTAAAAGCCATAAAAAAAATCAAGCAGAAGGTAAGTAGGGCATGGGACAAAAAGTTAATCCGGTAGGTTTAAGATTAGGTATTAATAGGAATTGGACTTCCAGATGGTTCCCTAGCGCTCGCACCGCTCCAAGCAATATTGATGAAGACAATAAGATTAGGAAATTCCTTAAAAAAGAGCTTTATTATGCCGGCGTGAGCGAGATTGTGATTGAAAGAGCGGCTAAAAAACTGCGCGTTACGGTTGTAGCGGCTCGCCCAGGGCTTATCATTGGTAAAAAAGGCGTGGATATTGAAAAAGTCAAAGAAGGCTTAAAAACGCTCATCAAAAAAGAAGTCTCCATTAATATTAAAGAAGTCAAACGCCCCCAAGCTGACGCCCAATTAGCCGCAGAAAATGTAGCCACCCAGCTAGAAAAAAGGGTCGCTTTCCGCCGCGCGATGAAAAAAGTCATGCAAGCGGCGTTAAAATCCGGCGCTAAAGGGATCAAGGTGCGTGTTTCTGGCCGTTTAGCAGGGGCTGAAATCGCTCGCACCGAATGGTATATGGAAGGGCGCGTGCCTTTACACACCTTAAGGGCTAAGATTGATTACGGCTTTGCTGAAGCGATGACGGTATATGGTATTATTGGCGTGAAAGTGTGGATTTTCAAAGGGGAAGTTTTGCAAAAAGGCATCCAATTTGAGAAAAAAGAAGAGGCTAAAGAAGAAAGAGAGCCTAGAAGAAGCAGAAGAGGGAGGCAATAATCATGTTAATGCCAAAAAGAACAAAATACAGAAAGCAAATGAAAGGGCGCAATCGTGGGAAAGCCCATCGTGGTAACTCTATTGCGTTTGGGGATATTGCGATTAAAGCCATAGAGCATGGGAGGATTGATTCACGCCAGATTGAATCCGCAAGGGTGGCCATGACAAGGCACATTAAAAGAGCGGGTAAGGTGTGGATTAGAGTGTTTCCCGATAAGCCTTTGACCGCTAAACCTTTAGAAACCAGGATGGGTAAAGGTAAAGGCTCTGTGGAAAAATGGGTGATGAATATCAAGCCGGGCAGAATCGTTTATGAAATGCTAGGCATTGAAGAAGGACTAGCGAGAGAAGCCTTAGCGTTAGCTCAGAGCAAACTTCCTTTTAAAACCAAAATTGTAACTTGTGAGAGCGAAAATGAAATATACTGAATTGAAAGATAAAAGTATCAAGGAATTAGAAGAGTTGTTGCATGCTAAAAAGGCGGAGCTTTTTGAGTTGCGCGTTAAGTTAAAGACCATGCAATTGAGTAATCCTAACGAGATTAAGAAAGCCAGAAGAAATATCGCTCGCATTAACACGGCCATTAATGCGCATTATTCTTCTAGCGTTGAGTAAAAAAGGGTAAGCAATGAATACGAAAGAGCCGCATAAAAGGCTGGTGCAAGGCAAGGTTATCAGCAAGTTTGCTGAAAAAAGCGCTGTGATTCTTGTGGAAAGGAAAGTGGTGCATGAAAAATACCGCAAGATTGTTAAAAAGTTCAAAAAATACACCATCCATGATGAAAACAATCAGGTGAAAGTAGGGGATTTTGTGAGCGCGATTGAGTGCAGACCGCTTTCTAAAACCAAGTCCTTCACGCTTAAAGAAATTTTAGTAGTGGGAGTATAAGCATGATACAGAGTTTTACGAGATTGAATGTCGCTGACAATAGCGGCGCGAAAGAAATCATGTGCATTAAGGTGTTAGGAGGTAGCCACAAACGCTATGCGAGCGTGGGTAGCGTGATTGTGGCTTCCGTGAAAAAAGCCATCCCTAATGGTAAGGTGAAACGAGGCCAGGTGGTGAAAGCCGTTGTGGTGAGAACGAAAAAAGAAATCCAAAGGAAAAATGGTTCTTTGGTGCGTTTTGATGACAATGCAGCGGTGATTTTGGACGCTAAAAAAGATCCGGTTGGCACAAGGATTTTTGGGCCAGTGAGCCGAGAAGTGCGTTACGCTAATTTCATGAAAATTATTTCTCTAGCGCCGGAGGTTGTATAATGAAAAGCGAAATCAAAAAAAATGACATGGTGAAAGTCATTGCAGGAGACGATAAGGGTAAGGTCGCTAAGGTTTTAGCGGTGTTGCCTAAGACTTCTCAAGTGGTTGTTGAAGGGTGTAAAGTGGTGAAAAAAGCGATTAAACCTACTGATGATAACCCTAAAGGGGGCTTTATCCATAAAGAAAAGCCCATGCACATTTCCAATGTGAAGAAAGCCTAAGGAGTTGGATACATGTTTGGTTTGAAACAATTTTATCAAAATGAAGTGAGAACAAAACTCGCTCAAGAATTAGACATCAAAAACCCCATGCTTTTACCCAAGCTAGAAAAAATCGTTATCAGCGTGGGCGCTGGGGCTTATGCAAAAGACATGAAAATCATGCAAAATATCGCGCAAACGATCTCTTTGATTGCAGGGCAAAAGGCAGTTATCACTAAAGCGAAAAAATCCGTTGCAGGCTTTAAGATCAGAGAAGGCATGGCGGTAGGGGCGAAAGTTACCTTAAGGAATAAACGCATGTATAATTTCTTAGAAAAGCTGATTGTGATTTCGTTACCCAGGGTGAAAGACTTTAGAGGGATTTCACGGAATGGTTTTGATGGGCGCGGGAATTACACCTTTGGGATCAATGAGCAGTTGATTTTCCCGGAAGTGGTTTATGATGATATTATGGTCAGTCATGGCATGAACATCACTATGGTAACTTCTACAGACAACGATAAAGAAGCGTTCAAGTTGTTAGAATTGCTTGGATTGCCTTTTGCAAAAGTGAGATAAGGGGTTAATATGGCTAAAAAATCAATGATAGCAAAGACTCAAAGGAAACCAAAATTTCAAGTAAGAGCCTATACCAGATGCCGCATTTGTGGGAGATCTCATTCGGTGTATAGGGATTTTGGACTTTGTAGGGTGTGCCTAAGAAAAATGGGCAGTGAGGGACTCATCCCAGGCTTGAGAAAAGCCAGTTGGTAAGGATAAGATATGGTAAATGATATAATTGCAGATTCATTAACTCGTTTGAGAAACGCTTCTATGCGCCGCTTAGAATTCACACAGCTTTATTACGCAAAGATCGTGGTTTCTATTTTAGAGATTTTTAAAGAAAAAGGTTTCATTAAAGATTTCAATGTCAAAGATAAAGACAAGAAACAATCGGTTTATGTGCAATTGGCTTATGATGAAAAAGGGCATTCAAAAATCAGCGAAGTGAAGCGCTTAAGCAAGCCCGGTCGTCGTGTGTATAAGCAAAAAAACGAGTTGAAGCGCTTTAAAAATGGCTATGGCGTGATTGTGGTAAGCACTTCTAAAGGGGTGATCACCAACGAAGAAGCTTACAGACAAAATGTCGGTGGCGAAGTGCTTTGCAGCATTTGGTAAAGGATTGAAAATGTCAAGAATTGGGAAAAGAATCATTGAAATTCCAAGCTCTGTGCAAGCGAGCGTGGAAGGGAGCAAGCTTCTTTTTAAAAACAGCAAAGAAAAGCATGAGCTAGAAACTCACAACCGCGTGAAAATCACGCTTGAAAACAACCAATTGAGCTTCCAGCCTGTGGGCGAAGACGCGCAGTCTAGGGCTTATTGGGGGACTTATGGGGCGTTAGCCAACAACATTGTAACAGGCTTAAGCACTGGATTTAGTAAGACTTTAGAAGTCAATGGCGTGGGCTATAAGGTGGCTTTGGGCAATAAAACTTTGGATTTGAGTTTGGGTTTTAGCCACCCAGTGAAATACCCCATTCCAGCAGGGATTGAAATGGTGGTGGAAAAAAACACAATCACTATCAAAGGGAGCGATAAGCAAAAAGTAGGGCAAGTCGCCGCTGAAATCAGGAGCTTCAGACCCCCAGAGCCATACAAGGGCAAGGGCGTGAAATACAGCAATGAAGTCATTATTAGAAAAGCTGGTAAAACAGCTAAAAAATAAATAAGGTGGAGTGATGAACGCGAAAGCATTGTATAAAAAGAAAGCCTTAAGGGATCGCCGAAAATTAAGGATTAAAAGCAAACTCTTGGGCGATAATTTAAGACCTAGGGTGAGCGTTTTTCGTTCGAATCGCTATTTCTATGCGCAAGCGATTGATGATGTTAAGCAAAGCACCATAACGCATATTGACGGCAGAAAAATGGGCTTTAAAAACACGCAAGAAGACGCTAAAAAATTAGGCGCTCTCTTTGCTGAAGAATTGAAAAAAGCAGGGATTGAGCGAGCGGTTTATGACAGGAATGGTTATCTCTATCATGGCGTGGTGGCAGCGTTTGCCGAAAGCTTGAGAGAGAACGGGATCGCTCTATGACAGAAAGGAAAGGTATGGAAGAGATTAACAGAGAAGAGTTTCAAGAAGTCGTTGTGAATATTGGCCGTGTAACCAAAGTGGTTAAGGGCGGTAGGCGGTTTCGTTTTAACGCTTTAGTGGTTGTGGGCAATAAAAACGGGCTTGTAGGCTTTGGCTTAGGCAAGGCTAAGGAAGTCCCTGATGCGATTAAAAAAGCGGTAGATGATGCGTTTAAAAACCTGATCCATGTAACGATTAAAGGCACGACTATCGCTCATGATATTGAGCATAAATACAACGCAAGCCGTATTTTACTCAAACCGGCAAGTGAGGGAACGGGAGTGATTGCTGGGGGTTCAACGCGCCCTATCGTGGAATTAGCAGGCATTAAGGATATTCTCACCAAATCTTTAGGCTCCAACAACCCCTATAATGTGGTGCGCGCGACTTTTGACGCTTTAGCAAAAATCAAGGCGTAGTTAAAAAGGATATGATAATGGGATTAGAAAATTTAAAACCGGCTAAAGGTAGCGTTAAAAAAATCAAACGAGTGGGCCGTGGTCAAGGAAGCGGCATGGGAAAAACGGCCACAAGAGGCGGTAAAGGCCAAACCGCAAGGACAGGCTATAAGGCTAAAAGAGGCTTTGAAGGGGGGCAGCAACCCTTACAACGCCGTTTGCCTAAAATAGGTTTTAGGACTAAAGATTCTCATATCTATTCTATCAATGTGGAAAAGAATGAAGCGATTAAAAATTTAGAAGAAATCACTTTTTCAAGCTTGCGCGCTTTACACCATTTCCCCCTTTATATTGAAGGCGTGAAATTGATCGGTAAAGACGCTAAAAACCTAGCTTCTAAAATTAAAGATGAGAGAATCAAAACAAGCGGGCAGAAGTAATGCCCCTATCAGCTTGATTGGAGAGGAATAAGTTAATATGAATAAAGCTATTGCTAGTAAGATACTCATCACTTTGGGTTTTTTATTTCTCTACAGAGTCTTAGCTTATATCCCCATTCCTGGCGTAGATTTAGCAGCGATCAAGGCTTTTTTTGACAGCAACTCCAACAACGCTTTGGGGTTGTTTAACATGTTTAGCGGGAATGCGGTTTCTCGCTTGAGCATCATCTCTTTGGGTATCATGCCCTATATCACTTCTTCAATCATCATGGAGCTTTTGAGTGCGACTTTCCCTAACCTGGCTAAAATGAAAAAAGAGCGAGACGGCATGCAAAAATACATGCAAATTGTGCGCTATTTGACCATTTTAATCACCCTAATCCAAGCGGTGAGCGTTTCAGTGGGGTTAAGGAGCATTAGCGGAGGAGCCAATGGAGCGATCATGATTGATATGCAAGTCTTTATGATCGTTTCAGCGTTTTCTATGCTTACAGGGACGATGTTGCTCATGTGGATAGGGGAGCAAATCACGCAAAGGGGCGTGGGGAATGGGATCAGTCTCATTATTTTTGCCGGGATTGTTTCAGGGATCCCATCGGCTATTTCAGGCACATTCAACTTGATCAATACGGGCGTGATCAATATCTTAATGCTCATTGGTATTGTGCTGATTGTTTTAGCGACTATTTTTGCGATTATCTATGTGGAATTAGCTGAGCGCAGAATCCCTATTTCTTATGCGCGTAAAGTGGTGATGCAAAACCAAAACAAGCGCATCATGAATTACATTCCCATTAAGTTGAATTTAAGCGGGGTGATCCCCCCTATTTTCGCTTCAGCTCTGCTCGTGTTCCCTTCTACGATCTTACAGCAAGCCACAAGCAACAAAACCTTGCAAGCGATTGCGGATTTTTTAAGCCCGCAAGGGTATGCGTATAATATTTTGATGTTCCTACTCATTATCTTTTTTGCTTACTTTTATTCTTCTATCGTGTTCAATTCTAAGGATATTGCGGATAATTTGAGGCGTAATGGCGGGTATATTCCAGGGCTTAGGCCTGGAGAGGGGACTTCATCATTTTTAAATTCTGTAGCGAGTAAGCTCACTTTGTGGGGTTCATTGTATTTAGCGCTCATTTCTACCGTGCCTTGGATTTTGGTTAAGGCTATGGGCGTGCCTTTTTACTTTGGAGGCACGGCAGTGCTGATTGTGGTTCAGGTCGCTATTGACACCATGAAAAAGATTGAAGCGCAAATTTATATGAGCAAGTATAAAACTTTAAGCGCGGTAGGCTTTTAATGGCAATCTCTATTAAAAGCCCAAAAGAAATCAAAGCTCTAAGAAAAGCTGGGGAATTAACCGCTCAAACGTTAGCCCTTTTAGAGCGAGAAGTAAGGCCTGGGGTTTCACTTTTAGAGCTGGATAAAATGGCTGAAGATTTTATCAAATCCTCTCACGCCAGGCCTGCTTTTAAAGGACTCTATGGTTTCCCTAATTCTGTGTGCATGTCCTTAAATGAGGTGGTTATCCATGGCATTCCTACGGATTATGTTTTACAAGAAGGGGATATTATAGGCTTGGATTTGGGGGTGGAGGTGGATGGCTATTATGGCGATTCAGCCCTCACGCTTCCCATAGGCGCGATAAGCCCGCAAGATGAAAAATTGCTCGCTTGCTCTAAAGAGAGTTTGATGCATGCCATTAACTCCATTAGAGTGGGCATGCATTTTAAAGAGTTGAGTCAAATTTTAGAGGGCGCTATTACAGAAAGGGGCTTTGTGCCTTTGAAAGGATTTTGCGGGCATGGCATTGGTAAAAAACCCCATGAAGAGCCAGAAATCCCCAACTACCTAGAAAAAGGCGTCAAAGCTAATAGCGGTCCTAAAATCAAAGAGGGCATGGTATTTTGCTTAGAGCCTATGGTGTGTCAAAAACAAGGCGAGCCTAAAATACTAGCGGATAAGTGGAGCGTGGTTTCAGTGGATGGGCTTAACACAAGCCACCATGAGCATACTATCGCCATAGTTGGCAATAAAGCAGTGATTCTTACGGAGCGTTAATGGCAAGAGATGATGTTATAGAAGTGGATGGGAAAGTGATTGAGGCGTTGCCTAACGCCACTTTTAAGGTGGAGTTAGACAATAAGCATGTGGTGTTGTGCCGTATTTCTGGAAAGATGCGCATGCACTATATTAGGATTGCTTTAGGCGATAGGGTCAAGCTAGAGCTTACGCCCTATAGCTTAGACAAGGGTCGGATAACTTTTAGATATAAATGAATTTAAGGGTTATTTCAATGAAAATATGTTAGTATAAAAGTTTTTAATAGTGCCTAATTTTTTCAAAGGAGAAAAATCATGAAAGTCAGGCCATCAGTGAAAAAGATGTGCGATAAGTGCAAGATTATTAAAAGAAGGGGCGTTATTAGAGTGATCTGCGTTACCCCTAAACACAAACAAAGACAAGGATAAAGCATGGCAAGGATTGCTGGTGTGGATTTACCAAAAAAGAAGAGAGTAGAGTATGCCCTTACCTATATTTATGGGATTGGGCTTAAGAGTTCTAGAGAGATTTTAGAAGCGGTGGGCATTTCTTTTGACAAGCGCGTGCATGAATTGAGCGAAGATGAAGTGTCTAGTATCGCTAAAAAAATCCAACAAAGCTACTTAGTAGAGGGCGATTTGCGTAAAAAAGTTCAAATGGATATTAAATCCTTAATGGACTTAGGGAATTATCGTGGGATCAGGCATCGTAAGGGTCTTCCTGTAAGAGGCCAAACCACTAAAAATAACGCTAGGACTCGTAAGGGTAAGAAAAAAACCGTGGGTAGCAAGTAGCAAATAAGGAGATGATGATTTAATGGCTAAGAGAAATGCAGCGACTAAAAAGAAAGTAGTCAAAAAGAATATTGCTAGGGGGGTTGTTTATATTTCAGCGACTTTCAATAACACCAACATCACTATCACTGATGAAATGGGCAATGTGATTTGCTGGAGCACGGCGGGCGGTTTAGGGTTTAAAGGCTCTAAAAAATCCACCCCTTATGCAGCCCAACAAGCCGTAGAAAGCGCTTTAAGCAAGGCTAAAGAGCATGGCGTTAAAGAAGTGGGCATTAAGGTTCAAGGGCCAGGTAGTGGGCGTGAGACTGCTATTAAGAGCGTGGGTGCAACTGAGGGCGTTAAAGTGCTTTGGATTAAAGACATCACTCCGCTCCCTCATAATGGTTGCAGACCCCCTAAAAGAAGAAGAGTGTAAGGAGGCTTTATGGCAAGGTATAGAGGTGCAGTAGAAAGACTAGAAAGGCGTTTTGGGGTTTCTCTAGCTTTAAAGGGTGAAAGGCGATTGAGCGGTAAGAGTGCGCTAGATAAAAGGGCTTATGGGCCAGGCCAGCATGGGCAAAGACGCGCTAAGACTTCTGATTACGGGTTGCAATTGAAAGAAAAGCAAAAAGCCAAAATGATGTATGGCATTTCTGAAAAGCAATTCAGGAGTATTTTTGTGGAGGCCAATCGTTTGGATGGCAATACGGGTGAAAACCTTATCCGCTTGATTGAAAGAAGATTGGATAATGTCGTTTATCGCATGGGGTTTGCGACCACTAGAAGCTCTGCTAGGCAATTAGTAACGCATGGGCATGTGCTTGTAGATGGTAAGCGTTTGGATATTCCCTCTTATTTCGTGCGTTCAGGGCAAAAAATTGAGATCAAAGAAAAAACCAAGAGCAACCCGCAAGTGGTGCGCGCGATGGAATTGACGGCTCAAACAGGGATTGTGCCATGGATTGATGTGGAAAAAGATAAAAAATACGGCATCTTCACCCGCTACCCTGAAAGAGAAGAAGTGGTTGTCCCTATTGAAGAAAGACTCATTGTAGAATTGTATTCTAAGTAAGGGGTTAGAGCATGAAAGTTATCAAAACAGCACCTTTGATCCCATCAGAAATTAAGGTGCTAGAGAAAGAGGGCAATCGGGTTAAGATTTCTCTGGCTCCATTTGAGTTTGGTTACGCTGTTACGCTCGCTCATCCTATTAGAAGGCTCTTGCTTTTAAGCTCGGTGGGGTATGCTCCTATAGGTTTAAAAATTGAAGGCGTTCATCATGAGTTTGATTCATTAAGAGGCGTTACTGAAGATGTGTCGCTTTTTATCATGAATTTAAAGAATATCCGTTTTATAGCCAAGGCGTTAGTAGGGCAGGATAGCTCTTTAGAAAACCAATCGGTTGTGGTGGATTATTCTTTTAAAGGACCTATGGAGCTTAGGGCTAGGGATTTAAATTCTGAGCATATAGAAATCGTCAATCCTGAAATGCCCCTAGCCACGATCAACGAAGACGCTCAATTGAATTTTTCGCTCATCATTTATAAAGGAATGGGGTATGTCCCAAGCGAAATCACAAGAGAGTTGATGCCTGAGGGCTACATGCCACTAGATGGCTCTTTCACGCCGATTAAAAATGTGGTTTATGAAATTGAAAATGTTTTGGTTGAGGGCGATCCTAACTATGAAAAAATCATCTTTGATATTGAAACAGACGGGCAAATTGACCCTTATAAAGCGTTTTTATCAGCGGTGAAAGTGATGAGCAAGCAACTAGGCGTTTTTGGTGAAAAACCCATTGCTAACACGGAGTATTCAGGCGATTACGCCCAAAGAGATGACGCTAAAGATTTGAGCGCTAAGATTGAAAGCATGAATTTGAGCGCTAGGTGTTTTAATTGCTTGGATAAAATCGGCATCAAGTATGTGGGCGAACTCGTTTTAATGAGCGAAGAAGAGCTTAAGGGCGTGAAAAACATGGGCAAAAAATCCTATGATGAAATCGCTGAAAAATTGAGTGATTTGGGCTATCCTGTAGGCACAGAATTAAGCCCTGAACAAAGAGAGAGTTTGAAAAAAAGATTAGAAAAATTAGAAGATAAAGGAGGCAATGACTGATGAGACACAAACACGGATACCGCAAGCTTGGGAGAACCAGCTCGCACAGGAAGGCATTATTAAAGAATTTAGCGATCGCTTTGATTGAGCATAATAAAATTGAAACCGGGATTTATAAAGCTAAGGAATTGCGCAGCTACATTGAGAAATTAACGACAGCGGCTCGTGTGGGTGATTTTAACGCGCACCGCCATGTTTTTGCCTATTTGCAAAACAAAGAAGCCACCCATAAGCTTGTTACTGAAATCGCACCCAAATACGCGCAAAGGAATGGCGGATACACCAGAATCCAACGCACCACCTTTAGAAGAGGGGACGCTTCCACTCTAGCCACCATTGAATTTGTGTGAAATGCGATGAACCCACTGACTGAGTTTTAGTCTTGGTTGGTGGTTATCGCCTTTTATATTGCTTTAAAAATTGGCTAAACCGCCAATCATCAAGATTAAAACAACGATTTGATCACCGCTTGCAATTAAAACATCCTAATTAACAATCTTTACCACCATTTTTATCCATCAAACATGACAAATTTTTGCAACTCATGTTTAAATAGCTTTTATCTTTATTTATTTCAAAAAATCGTTTTTTTTTTTTATATAATTTTCAAATGATTAAGATGTTTTTTAATTTTGTTATTATATAATCAAGATCAAAATTTAATTTCAAGGAGTTTTTAGCATGAATTGGCTAAAAGGTTGTAGTGTGAGTGTGTGTGCATTAATGCTTATTGTGGGGTGTGCGAATAATCCCAGTCATAGCGGATCTTTTAGGTCGTCTAAGGTAAAAGTTAAAAAAAATGAAGATGGTTTTAACAAGTTTGAACAAGCTTATTATAATAAAGATTTTAAGAGCGCTTCTGAAATTTCACAGAATTTGATTGAGACTGACAAGCATCAGCATGATACTCTTTTATGGAAATTGCAAAGCGGAGTGAATGCGTTTGAGATGAATGATTACAAGCAGTCTATCACAAATTTAGAGGATGTGAATACGAGCTTTGACAATAAATTCAAAGAGGGGGCGACTGCGGGCGGCAAGGTGTTGGCTTCTACGCTAGGCAATGAAAAGAATATCCCTTATAGAGGGAATGTGTATGAATGGGTGTTGGCTAACTACTATTTAGCGCTAGATTATGCGTTTTTAAATGACATGGATAAGGCTAGGGTGTTCTTTAATCAAACGGCTGAACGCCAAAGAAGAGCCAAAGACTATTTTGCTAAAGAGATCGCAAAAGAGCAAGAAAATATCAAAAAACAAGAAGAAGAAGCTAAATCTAAGTCTAAAGGCAAAAAGGAAGTTTCTGCTCAACTTTTAGGCTCTCTTAATGGTTTAACAGACAAATACAAAAGTTTAGAATTGATGAAAGGCTATGAGAATTTTTCTAACCCTTTAGTGAATTATGTTTCAGGGATATTCTATCTTTTAAACAATGACAAAGGTAAGGCTGAAGGGTATTTGAAAGAAGCGTTTGCAATAAGCCATTCTAAGGTTGTGGGCGAAGATTTAGCAGGCGTGAATAAAGCAAGGAATACAAAAACCACTTGGGTGATTGTTGAAGATGGCGAACAGCCTCTATTAGAAGAAGTGGCTGATAAGGACTTGTATTTTGCGATGCCTTATTTAAAAGATGGAGGCAAGGGGACTGATTTCAAGCAAAAATATAGCCTTAATGGTAAAGATTTAGAAGTTTTGAGTAACTTTAATGAGGTCATCAAAGCCGAATTCAACCACAAGCTCCCTAGCATCACGGCGAGAGCGATTAGTGCGGCTGTGACTAAAAACCTTTTATCAAGAGGGGTTGAAGCGGCAGGTAAGGCTACTGAGATGGCTTCAGGTAGCGCTGCAGGTCAGATGGTTGGCATGGGGTTAAAAATGTCTGGTAAAGCTATGAAAATGGTTAATGCTAGTACCACGCAAGCAGACACCAGAAGCTCAAGCGTGTTCCCTAATAAAATTTATGCCGCTAAATTAAAAGCGAGCGATTCTGGAGTCTTAAACGCTGATGGTATGAAATTATTGGATCTAAATTCTACAAAATGTGAAAAAACAGATGCACAAAATGGTAAAATTTGCAGTAACACTAATAACATTGTGTTTATTAGGACTTTGAAAACAGGAATAAGCGTCTCTGTTTTAAACTTAAAGTAGGAGTTTTATTTTTTATATTAAACTGCTTTGGATTTTAGCCGATGTAGGGTTGATTTGGTGGCTTTGTGGTGGTTTTGTTAAAAGTATTATAGTTGAAATCTCCTATCTTGTTTAGCCATACAAGGTTCAATAAGATTTTTTACCCCTAACAAGACCACACAAAGCAAGACTGAATCCATCTTTTTGCCCCAACAAAACCCATTCATAAAAACTTTTGATACACCAACACCACAGATTTAGGCACAGAGCTAAGGCTAAAAAAATGATCGGTGGCTTCATTGAGCGATCCAGAAAAGAGCGTTTTTAAACGCAAGTCTTTTAAGGGGTATTTGAGATTTTTAGAAGTGAATTTGGCTTCAAAATCCAAGCTAAAAAGCGAGATTTGCTCCCCTTTAAAACTAGGCAAAATAAAAGGGGTTTCTAGAACCTTAAAACAACCATAATCGCTTATAGCTTGGAGTTTTTGGCAAAATTTAAAATATTCAAACAATAAAAAAGTGTTCGCTAGAGCGTGGTCTTCTCGCTTGCCATTCAGCCCTAAAAAAATAAAATCATCATAGCCTTTATTTAAAGCGTAAAAAAAGGCTTTGGATAAATCGTTGCTGTTTTGCTCGCTCACGCATATGGGGCGATACAAGGCTTTCAAATGCGAATCAATGCTATCTAGGTCGCCTATAACCACGCTGGGTTTGAAATGGAATGCATGCAAAGACGCAACAGCCCCATCGCATGCGATTAAAAAGGGGGCGTTTTTTAAAAGGTCTAAGCATCTTTTGGATTTAGGAAATTCCCCATTGGCTAAAATCACTGCTTGCATGACTTGTTCCAGCGCTTAAAATAATACATGCCAATAAAAAGGTATAGAATCGTTGTGAAGAGTTGCACCAAGCTCTCTGTAGAAATTTGGAAAATACAAAACCACACGATAATGGATACGATATTCCCCAAAGTTACTAGTGCATAATTCTCCACATAGCGCAAAACCTGTAAAATAAAAGCAATAATAAACATGACAAAATTAAAACTCTCTGCCCATAAAAAATTCGTTTTAATCTCTTTGAAAAACAAAGCGCTCGCATAAGTTAAAACCCCTACGCCTAAAACGAGAATAAAACGCCAATTTTTGGGAAGTTTTTGAGCCTTGATAACGCCCTCATGCTGCTCTGTCTTTTTCCATGCGAACAGCCCATAAATTGTTACCGGCATATACAAAAAAAGGCATAAAATCACATCGGCGTTTAATTTCCATTGATAAGCGACATAAGCGTAACTCAAATTATAAACAAGACCAAATATAAAGCAAATCGTTTGCCTTTCTCCGGCAAAAAACGCATACAAAACCCCGCTAAGCCCTGCTAGTAGGTTGATAAACGAGCCTTTGACAAGGATGTTAGTGATGGTTAAAAACACGCAAGCGAGAATGAGCGTGGCGTAAAATCGTTTGGATAGTTGGGTGGTTATTAACATAATTATTCCTTACGCAAGAATTACCTTGACAAGTTCTACGGGTTTGATCTCAGCCTTTTAAAAACTTGAGCGTTTTAAAAAGCACCCCTTAAATGCTCCTTATTGTAACACAAATCAGTGAGAACGCGCTTTAAAGTTTCTTTAATTTTTTTACTCCCCTCTCCATTTAATTGCATTTGGGTTAAATCACCACCCTAATTTAGCGCAAAGCCTACAACAAATCCCAAAACACACAAAAAAGCCAAGCATAACCAAACCCTCTATAAGGAAGGTGCTAGGGTGCCCACAATACGCCGAGATCTCATGGATAGCGGCAATAAAGGGCATCGTTAAAAGCATCACATAAAAATCCCTTAGTCTTGATCCTAACACAGCGTCATGAAACGCGCCAAAAAACCTAGCCTTAAAAATGGCTTTCAAAAACTTGGGGTATTCTACTTGTAAGGATTTATAACAATCCCTACCTCGTGGGTCAAATAAAAGGTTAGACAACAAAGTCGCTATTAAAAGCGTTAGCCATGCGTAATAGCTATCTTTAGGGTTAAAAAGGATATCGCCTTGGCTCCAAGGAAATGTAGACAGACATCCCGCATAGACTATGGCCACTGCCCATTGATATTCCCAATCGCTCAAACGCTTTTTGATGTTCATGCTCTCTTCTTTCTCCCCCAAAACTACCTATCATACACGAAATGACGATCATAGGTGGGTTCTCTTGGGGCTTGCGGTTCTCTATCAACGCCACGGATATAATCTTCTACCCTATCACCTATTTCACGACCAAATTCTCTCCCTACTCCACCACCAAAAGCTCCACCAATGCGACCACCCCAAGTGCTACCAGCAGGACCAAGAACGGCTTCACCCACTGCACCTCCGACAGCTACTCCCATTGCACCACCCACTGCACCCCCAACAGCTCCTCCTAAAAATCTGCCTAATTCACCCCTTGCCTCTATTTTAGGACTAGCTACAGCCACATTAACCATTGCACCGCACAAAACCACTACACAACTGAATGTTCTTAATCCACTCATAACAAATCCTTTCATAAAATGGAGATTCAAGGCATGTTTGGCACACCTTGATAAGAATATTTATACCACAACCCTATTAAAAGCATTGTTACAGATCAGCGAAATATCACAAAAAAGATAAGTAGATGTTTTGTTTATACACAAATTACAGGATTAAAGTAAATCATTAGTTTTATGGTTTTAGCATTTTTTAAGCGTTTTAGAGCGTTAAGTTTCAAGCATTAAAGCCTTTAATTGCGTTTTTACACCAACCGCTTAAAAATTGAACGCCTGTTTTGAATATATTAGACGCTTTTTTATTTTTATGCTAAACTATTCTGAGTTTTGGTCGATATGACTTCATACAGAGGTTAAACCAATCATAAATAGTAGGGTTAATTCCATCTCGCTCTGTAATAGGTTTGAAACCATGCATCTAAGATTGACTCCTATCTTGTAAGTGCCATACTGCAAGTTCCCATAATAAAAACTTCTAAAAATCAAAACCTACAGAGCGAGATGGAATTAACCTTTTATGATTGCAAAGGATAGCCAATCTTAAACAACCAATACAAGCCCTATAATATCATTAATCGCTATTCAAAATCACAGATATTTTAATACAGCGTTCAATTTTTGAAAACAAGAGCCCACTCACAAATCTTTTTAACAACAAATTTTTATACCATGTTGCGGGCTTTCGTGTTAGAATGCGTTGAATGGATTTTAGGAGTGTAAAAATGCAAGTTTCACAATATCTGTATCAAAACGCGCAATCTATTTGGGGGGATTGTATTTCCCATCCGTTCGTTCAAGGCATAGGGCGTGGGAATTTAGAAAGAGATAAATTTCGTTTTTATATTATTCAGGATTATTTGTTTCTTTTAGAATACGCTAAGGTGTTTGCTTTGGGCGTAGTTAAAGCTTATGATGAAGCGGTGATGAGGGAGTTTTCTAACGCTATACAAGATATTTTGAATAACGAGATGAGTATCCATAACCATTACATTAGAGAACTTCAAATCACTCAAAAAGAATTGCAAAACGCACGCCCCACTCTAGCGAATAAATCCTATACAAGCTACATGCTCGCTGAAGGGTTTAAGGGCTCTATCAAAGAAGTTGCGGCGGCTGTTCTATCCTGTGGTTGGAGCTATTTAGTGATCGCACAAAATTTAAGCCAAATCCCCAACGCTTTAGAACATGCCTTTTATGGGCATTGGATTAAGGGCTATAGTTCCAAAGAATTTCAAGCGTGCGTAAATTGGAATATCAATTTGCTTGATTCTCTCACCCTCACTTCTTCAAAACAAGAAATTGAAAAATTAAAGGAGATTTTTATCACTACAAGCGAATACGAATATCTGTTTTGGGATATGGCGTATCAAAGTTGAATAAAGGTTTTTGTGCCGTTAGAAAAACGCAAGAGAAGAAAATATCTATCTCTTGCAAAACGATTATTGAGCGTAAGCTTCTAGTTTAAGCTCAATTTTTACCTCATCTCCAACAACAGCATCGCTAAAGGTTTTACCGATACCAAAATCCTTGCGGTTGATTTTGCCTTCAGCTTGTAGCACCATGAATTCTTTTTTATTCATGGGGTTTTGTAAGGGGGCTTGGATTTTGGCTTCCAATACGACAGGCTTGGTTACGCCACGAAGAGTCAAATCCCCATGGATTTTACCATCTTCGTATTTGGTCATTTTAAAGCTCCCTTTGGGGTATTTCATGGCATCAAAAAACTCTGCTGTCCTTAAGTGGTCGTCTCTTTTTTTGTTCCTGGTGTTAATGCTTTTAATATCAATTTTGCCTTCAAAAACATTGAGAGCCTTGGTATTAGGATCGGCATCAATTTTGCCATCAAAACTATCAAACACGCCTCTTGTTTCATTGAATTTGAAGTGTTTGACCTCAAACCACACGCTAGAGTTTGCCTTATCAATCGTATAAGGTTTTGCAAACGCCAGACTAACGCCCAAAAGGGTGAACATTAACGCTTTTTTCATTGTTTCCTCACTTCATTTTGAATTAAAAACGCCAACTATACAACAAATTGGTTAATGGTAAAATACTCCTAATCATCTGTTTTAAGGTATAATACAAAAAATCCCCATTAGGTAGGTGTTGTTATGATAAAAAAGACCCTTGCATCAGTTTTATTAGGATTGAGTTTGATGAGTGTTTTAAATGCCAAAGAATGCGTTTCGCCCCTAACAAGAAGCGTTAAGTATCATCAGCAAAGCGCTGAGATCAGAGCCTTGCAATTGCAAAGTTACAAAATGGCGAAAATGGCGCTAGACAATAACCTCAAGCTCGTTAAAGACAAAAAGCCAGCCGTCATCTTGGATTTAGATGAAACCGTTTTAAACACTTTTGATTATGCGGGCTATTTAGTCAAAAATTGCATCAAATACACCCCAGAAACTTGGGATAAATTTGAAAAAGAAGGCTCTCTTACGCTCATTCCTGGAGCACTAGACTTTTTAGAATACGCTAATTCTAAGGGCGTTAAGATTTTTTACATTTCTAACCGCACGCAAAAAAATAAGGCATTCACTTTAAAAACGCTCAAAAGTTTTAAACTCCCCCAAGTGAGTGAAGAATCCGTTTTATTAAAAGAAAAAGGCAAGCCTAAAGCCGTTAGGCGAGAGTTAGTCGCTAAGGATTATGCGATTGTTTTGCAAGTGGGCGATACTTTGCATGATTTTGACGCACTTTTTGCTAAAGACGCTAAAAACAGCCAAGAACAACGAACTAAAGTCTTGCAAAACGCTCAAAAATTCGGCACAGAGTGGATCATTTTACCCAACTCTCTTTATGGCACATGGGAAGATGAGCCTATAAAAGCATGGCAGAATAAAAAATAAAATTTATCCATTGCATAAGAACGATTTTTGCTAACATGACAAGAAATTTGATCTCTTAGGCGGAGTTATGGATTTTGTAGGGTTTGAAGATTTAAAATGCAAAGATAAAGAAAACTCTCAAAAAGTTTTTGTGATCCGTAACGACAAGTTAGGCGATTTTATTTTAGTCATACCCGCTTTAATCGCTCTAAAGCAAGCTTTTTTAGAAAAAGGCAAAGAAGTGTATTTGGGCGTGGTTGTGCCTAGCTATACCACCCCAATCGCTTTAGAATTCCCTTTCATTGATGAAGTCATTATAGAAGACAACCATTTGAGCGCTACTCTCAAAAATAAATCCATTGACGCTCTTATCTTTTTATTTTCTAATTTTAAAAACGCCAGACTCGCTTTTAGTTTGAGGAAATTTATTCCTTATATCCTAGCCCCAAAGACTAAAATCTATTCTTGGCTTTATCAAAAGAGCGTGCGCCAAAGCCGATCGCTGTGTTTAAAAACCGAATACGAATACAATTTGGATCTCATCCATGTGTTTTGTAAAGATCATAATCTCCCTAACGCTCCACTTAAAAAAATCGCATGGAAGCTTAAAGACAAATCCAAAGAGCGATCCATCATTGCTTCAAAACTCAACGCTGATGTTGGTTTGTTGTGGATTGGCGTGCATATGCATAGCGGAGGCAGTTCGCCTGTATTGCCTGCTTCGCATTTCATTAAACTGACTGATTTTTTACACAAAAATTTGAGTTGTGAGATCATTCTTGTTTGCGGGCCAGGCGAGAGAAAAGCCACAGAAGAACTCCTTAAAAAAGTCCCTTTCGCCCACCTCTATGATACGAGCCATAGTTTAGTGGATTTAGCCAAATTGTGCGCGAATTTAAGCGTCTATATCGGGAACGCTTCAGGCCCTTTGCATGTGAACGCTTTGTTTGACAACCAATCTATCGGGTTTTATCCTAACGAACTCAGCGCTTCTATTGCCAGATGGCGGCCTTTTAATGAGCGTTTTTTAGGCATCACCCCGCCTAATGGCTCAAACGATATGGGTTTGATTGACATCAAAAAAGAAAGCGAGAATATTATTGAATTTATCGCACCCAATCTTTCTTGCCGCACACAAGAAAGATAACGACAGCAAACACCACACAAGCAACCTTAACAACGCTCAAAATCTTAATCTGATTAAAGTGGTTTTTCGCATTCCTAATTAAAATTTCTAATTTCTTCATAAATTGAGCCTTGAAAATCCAATTTGAGTTTGAGTTAGATTAGCCCTTGCAAGCTCTATAAGGCTATTAATTTATTGCCCATTTATCTATTTCTTGTAAAATACGAGTTTATTTTTAGCGTAAAGAAATTGATGATCAGTCTCATAGAAAAAGCCCCTTACATTCCCTATCCCCTAGCTCTTTATGAAAAATTAGAGCAACCACACACCTTGCTTTTTGAAAGCGCTGAGATTGAGAGCAAAGCGCACACCAAATCCCTTTTAATGGCTAAAGCCTGTTTGAAGCTCATTTGCAACCACAATATCGTAACTATCACTAGCCTAACGCCTAATGGTGGGGCGTTTTTGCAAAAATTGAGCGCGTTTTTTAAAACGCCTATACAAGACAACGCCCTAACTTTAACCTACACCAAAAATAAAAAAACGCAAGATGAGTTTTTAAAACTCTTTGAACCTAGCCCTTTTGACGCTTTAAGGGGGCTTTTTAAAAGCGTTAAAACAAAACCCAAACACCCTTTTACGCTTTTAAGCGCGGGCGTTTTTTCTTTTGAAATGCTCAATTTTTTTGAAGATTTGCCCCACTTAAAAGCAAAAGACAACACAGTGCATGACTTTATTTTTTATGTCGCGCAAAATTTGATCATCATAGACCATAAAGAAAAAAGCACTGAAATCTTGGGGGCGTGTTTTGATGAACGCTTTAAAACAGAGATAGCCCAAGAATTACAAAGCTTAAAAGAGTTGGCTAAAAACATCAAAAGCGATTTTATCCCTAAAAAATCCAAGCAAAGTAGAGAAGTTAGCGTTAGTTGTGATGATAGCGAGTTTGAAAAAAGAGTGCTATCCTTACAAGAAGAAATCAAAAAGGGCGAGATTTTTCAAGCGGTGTTGTCGCGCAGCTTTTATATGGAGTGCTTGGAGGGTTTGAGCGCGTATTACCATTTAAAGCTAACTAACCCTAGCCCCTATATGTTCTATATCAAAGACAGCGATTTTATCCTTTTTGGGGCAAGCCCTGAGAGCGCTTTAAAATACAACGCTCTAACCAACACGGCTGAAATTTATCCCATTGCTGGCACTCGTTTAAGGGGTAAGGACCAACAAGGGAATATTGATTACGATTTAGATAGTAAAATGGAATTTGATTTGCAACACGACTATAAAGAAAGGGCTGAACACATCATGCTAGTGGATTTGGCCAGAAACGACATGGCCAGAGTTTCAAAAAAACGCTATTGCGACAAGCTTTTAAAAGTGGATAAGTATTCCAATGTCATGCATTTAGTCTCAAGGGTTGTTGGGGAATTGAAAAAAGGGTGCGATAGTTTGCATGCTTACAGGAGCTTTATGAACGCCGGCACGCTCAGCGGGGCGCCTAAAATCTCTGCGATCAAGCTCATTTACCAGTTAGAAAACCAAAGGAGAGGCTCTTATGGGGGGAGTGTGGGGTATTTAAACAGCGAGGGTTCTATGGATTCTTGCATCACCATCCGTTCATGTTTTGTTAAAAACAATAGGGCGCTGATCCAAGCAGGAGCCGGTATCGTGTTAGACAGCGTGCCACAAAACGAAGCGTATGAAACAAGAGCCAAAGCGCAAGCCCTTATTGATGCGATCAGGAAAACAAGCTTATGAAAATCTTTTTTATAGACAATTTTGATTCTTTCTCTTATAATTTGGTGTATGAGTTAGAGTGTTTGGGTTATGAAGTGGCCGTTTATCAAAACGATATTGATCCGAGTTATCTTATGGGTTTAATGAATGAAGAATTAAAAACCCCTTTATTGTTCATCTCACCCGGGCCAGGTAACCCTAATAGTTCAGGCAATCTTTTAAAAATCATTGAAATGGCTAAAAAGAAATTCCCCATTTTAGGGGTTTGTTTAGGCTTACAGGCTTTAGCGCAAAGCTATGGGGCTAAAATCATAAGGAGTAAAGAAATCGTGCATGGCAAAGCGACCACTATCGCGCTCAAAAAGCATGCCGTTTTTAAAGGTTTAGGCGAGAGCATGGTGGTGGGGCGTTACCATTCTTTAATGGCGAGCGGGTTGCCTAAAAATTTAGAAGTGATCGCTAAGCATGACAATATTCCTATGGCTATTGTCAATGAAGAAGATAAAATCTTAGCCTATCAATTCCACCCTGAAAGCATCATGACTTTACAAGGGAGGGCGTTGTTAGAGCAAAGCGTGGGGTTTTTAGAAGGGTTATCATGAAAGAGATTTTAAACGCTCTGTATCATCAAAAAGATTTAAACGATGGAGAAGTCCAAAAGTTATTCACCCTCATTATCCACGAAAAAGTAAGCCCAGCGCAACTTGGGGCCATTTTATGCGCTTTAAAAATCAAGGGCGAGAGCTTTAAGGAGATTAGCGTCGCTGCAACCACGCTCTTAGAGCATGCCCCTAAGCCTTTTGATAGTGGCTTGGATTTAATAGATAATTGTGGCACAGGGGGCGATGGGTTAAAAACGATTAACATCAGCACGATTGCTGCGCTCATTGCTAGCTCTATGGGATTACCTATGGCTAAACATGGATCAAGGAGCGTTTCCAGTCATAGCGGGAGCGCGGATTTGTTAGAAAATTTAGGCGTGAATATTGAAATGAACCCCACGCAATTAGAGAATTGCTTCAAACAATCGCGTTTTGGGTTTTTATTCGCGCCTTTATACCATCAAAGTTTTAAAAAATCCGCCCCTTTAAGAAAAGAGCTTTTCACTAAAACGATTTTTAATTGCTTAGGGCCTTTAATCAACCCCTTAAGGCCAAAAATCCAGCTTTTAGGCGTGTATGACAAATCCTTGTGTAAGACCATGGCGCTAGCGTTAAAGGCTTTGGGCGTTAAAAGGGCGATGGTGGTTAATGGAGGGGGGACAGATGAAATCGTGTTGCATGGCATTACGCATGCGTGTGAATTGAAAAATAACGGAATTTTAGAGTATGACTTGAATGCTAAAGATTTTGATTTGCCCCCCTATGATTTGAAAGAATTGCAGATTGAAAACGCGCAAGAAAGCGCTCAAGCGTGTTTGGATATTTTAGAAAATAAAGGCAAGGATTCGCACACGATGGTGGTTGTGGCGAATGTGGCGAGTTTGTTGTATTTAAGCCACAAGGCTAAAGATTTAAAAGAGGGCGTTTGCATGGCTTTAGAGCATTTAAAAACCAAAGCGCCTTATACGCATTTGCAAAAAATCATAAGATTAAGCCATGCCTAGCGTGTTAGAAAACATCCTTAAAGACAAGCTCCTAGAAGTTTCTATGCTTAAAAAAAATCACGCTTTAGCGACAAACATAAACCCAAGCGATAGGGATTTTAAAAAGGCGTTACTAGAAAAAAAGACCAGCTTTATTTTAGAATGCAAAAAAGCATCGCCCTCTAAAGGTTTAATCAGAAAAGATTTTGATCTGTTGAAAATAGCCAAAACTTATGAAAAATTCGCCTCTTGCATTTCAGTTTTAGCCGATTCTAAATATTTTTTAGGTTCTTATGAAAACATTAAGATGGTTTCGCAACATTCCATTAAGCCCATTTTATGCAAAGATTTTATCATTGATGCTTTTCAGATCAAACTCGCTAGAATGATGGGGGCGAATGCGGTGCTTTTAATGTTAAGCGCGTTAGATGATAAAAATTATTTAGAGCTTTTCAACCTCGCCAAATCCTTAAACATGAGCGTGTTAACTGAAGTTTCCAACAAGCAAGAAATCAAGCGCTTGCTCAAACTCCAATACGACATTATAGGCATCAATAACAGGGATTTGCACACCCTGACAACCGACATTAATAACACGCTCAAATTACGCTCTCTCTTGCCTAAAGACGCGCTCGTGGTGAGCGAGTCCGGTATTTATTCGCATGTGCAAATCAAAGCCCTAGCCCCTTATGTGAATGGCTTTTTAGTGGGCAGCTCTTTAATGGCACAAAAAGATTTGAAAAAAGCATGCATTAAATTGATTTTAGGCGAAAATAAAGTGTGCGGGCTTACAAGGATTAAAGACGCTAAAGCCGTTTATAAAAACCATTTTATTTATGGGGGTTTGATTTTTGAAAAATCTTCGCCCCGATACATCAAGCCTAAAAAAGCCCTAAAAATCACAAAAGCGGTTAAAAAACTGGATTTTGTAGGCGTGTTTGTGAAAGATAAAATTAAAAAAATTCAAAAAATCGCTAAAAAGCTTGATTTAAAAGCGGTGCAGCTTTATGGCTATTCGCAAAAAGAAATCGCTCAATTAAAAAAATCGCTCCCTAAAACTTGCGCGATCTGGCAAGTAATAAGCGTGATGAACGCTAAAGATTTAGCACCTAAAATTAAAGAAGCCTCTCTAATCTTATACGACACTAAGGGGGATAAAATGGGAGGCAATGGCGTGAGTTTTGATTGGGAAATTTTAGAAAATGTCAAAACGCCTTTCATGCTAGCTGGTGGGCTTAATTTGGATAATATTCAAAAAGCCTTGAAAATTAAAGCGTTGGGGTTGGATTTCAATTCCGGTTTAGAAACAAGCCCTGGGATTAAAAATAGGGATAAAATCAAGCGATTAGCCCGAATTTTAAGAGAGTATTAAATGAATAAAAAAGCGTATTTTGGGGAGTTTGGAGGGAGTTTTGTTTCAGAATTGTTAGTGCCTGCATTAAGAGAGTTAGAACAGGCGTTTGATGCGTGTTTGAAAGATGAAAAATTCCAAGAAGAATATTTCCATCTTTTAAAAGATTTTGTGGGCCGTCCTAGCCCTTTAACCTTGTGTCAAAATATCGTTTCTAACCCTAAAGTCAAGCTTTATTTAAAACGAGAAGATTTAATCCATGGCGGGGCGCACAAGACTAATCAAGCCTTAGGGCAAGCCCTTTTAGCGAAAAAAATGGGGAAGACAAGGATTATTGCTGAAACAGGCGCTGGGCAGCATGGCGTGGCGACGGCTATCGCTTGCGCGTTGTTGGGTTTAAAATGCGTGATTTTTATGGGGGCTAAAGACATCAAGCGCCAGGAAATGAACGTTTTTAGAATGCGCTTATTAGGCGCAGAAGTAAGAGAGGTTAATTCAGGGAGCGCGACGCTTAAAGACGCTGTGAATGAAGCCTTAAGAGATTGGGCGAGCAGTTACAAGGACACGCATTATTTGCTAGGCACAGCCGCTGGGCCGCACCCTTACCCTACGATGGTTAAAACCTTTCAAAAAATGATAGGCGATGAGGTTAAAAGCCAAATTTTAGAAAAAGAAAACCGCTTGCCTGATTATGTGATCGCATGCGTTGGAGGGGGGTCTAACGCTATAGGGATATTCAGCGCGTTTTTAAACGATAAAGAGGTCAAACTCATAGGCGTAGAGCCAGCCGGTTTAGGGCTAGAGACTAATAAACATGGGGCGACTTTGAATAAGGGGCGTGTGGGGATTTTGCATGGGAATAAAACCTATCTTTTACAAGATGATGAAGGCCAGATTATAGAAAGCCATAGCATTAGCGCTGGGCTTGATTATCCAGGAGTGGGGCCAGAACACAGCTATTTAAAAGAGAGTAAGCGTGCGATTTATGAAAGCGCAAGCGATGCTGAAGCGCTAGAGGCCTTCAGTTTGTTGTGCCAAAAAGAAGGCATTATCCCGGCGCTAGAAAGCTCACACGCTTTAGCGTATGCTTTAAAACTCGCTCAAAAATGCGAAGAAGAAAGCATCATCGTAGTGAATTTGAGTGGTCGGGGGGATAAGGATTTAAACACCGTTTATAACGCTTTAAAAGGAGGTTTAAAATGAGGTATCAAAACATGTTTGAAACCTTAAAAAAACAAGACAAAATGGCGTTTATTCCGTTTGTAACCTTGGGCGATCCTAATTATGAATGGAGTTTTGAAATCATTAAAACCCTAATTGATAGCGGGGTGAGCGCTTTAGAATTGGGGTTTGCTTTTTCAGACCCTGTAGCGGATGGCGTTACCATACAAGCGAGCCATTTAAGGGCGTTAAAACACGCTAGCATGGCTAAAAATTTCCAGCTTTTAAAAAAGATTAGAAGCTACAACCATGATATTCCCATAGGGCTTTTAGCGTATGCGAATCTCATTTTTTCTTATGGCGTTGATGGCTTTTACGCTCAAATCAAAGAATGCGGTATAGATAGCGTTTTAATAGCGGATATGCCCCTAATAGAGAAAGAATTAGTCATCAAATCCGCTCAAAAACACCAAATCAAACAAATCTTTATCGCCAGCCCTAATGCGAGCGTTAAAGATTTAGAACAAATCGCTACGCATTCGCAAGGCTATATCTACACTTTAGCCAGGAGTGGGGTTACAGGGGCGAGCCATACTTTAAAAAATGACGCAAGCACTATTATTAAAACCTTAAAAACCTTTAGCCCCACCCCCGCCTTACTGGGCTTTGGCATTTCTAAAAAAGAACACATCACAAACGCTAAAGGCATGGGTGCTGATGGCGTGATTTGCGGCTCAGCGTTAGTCAAAATCATAGAAGAAAATTTAAACAATGAAAACGCCATGCTAGAAAAAATTAAAGGGTTTATAGGAGGAATGATTTTTTAAGGCTTTTAGGCTTTGTTACGTCAAAAAATTAAAGATTATAGATTAACAATCATCATCAGGTTTTATTGCATGCGCGTTATTATTGGGTGTATTTTTCTAAATCTGTGAAAGGCACTGTTCTTGTTGTATTGGGCTTTCCGATTCTAGGCATACCATTCACCAAATGTGTAGCGTAGGAAATACTGCCATAAGCCTAACAACAATATAAAAGTAGCCTTGTAGTGTGGTTGATAGCGGCTTAAAATCGCAGGTATTTTGATAATAAAAAAGGTTTCATACATACCAAGCCATAAGCTTTTTATAATGCTTTTAAAAAGAACTATTGATTACTCAGTCCTTTTCGTCTTCGGGTTCTATGTCTATTATGTTATTGTCATGGCTGATTGCTTTCAAAGTATTTAAGATTTTATCTGCCTTTTCTTTTGCTTCAAGCACCTGTTTATATCCTTCAGCTGCTTTTTTATATCCTTCAGCTGCTTTTTTATATCCTTCAGATTCTTCTTTAGCCACATAGTATAGTGCTTCCAAGATTGGTTGCATTTCAGCTTTTTCACTTGCTTTTGCAAGACCCCCATGTTCCTTTTTCATTTCGTGAGTGAGATGAGAAGCATTTTTATTTTTGCCCTTTGTATTCATAAAAATCCTTTACGATTGATTTAAAACTTTTCATTATAATAGGCTTAGGCTTAGCTTAAATAGTGCAAAAAATTTGAGATCTTATGATTTTATGTGTGGTTTTAAAAAGCAACTTGTTTAATTGATCTAATATTTTTAAGAGCAAGGGATATGAAATGAGATTATCCCAAGCTCTATTTTAAAGTTTTTCTAATAACCCAAGCAACGCCCTTTTATACTCTAACGCTGTTGTTTCATCCTTGCCTTCAAAGCGGCTGACTAAATAGGGGGTGGTGTTGCTTGCACGAATAAGCCCAAAACCATGTTCAAAAACCACTCTCACGCCATCAATGCTGATGATTTCTTTGATTTTAGGGAAATGGCTTGGCGGGTTTTTAAGCGCTTTTTGTAGGTTATGAATGATTTCAAATTTTTCTTCTTCGCTCACGGCAATTTTTTCTTCAGGCGTGGTGTAGGAATAGGGGAGGTTTTTAATGGTGTTTTCCAAATCGCTTGGACTTTGTTCGAGCAATAATTCTAAAGCCCTTAAGCATGCATAAAGAGCGTCATCATAGCCAAAATAGCGCTCTTTAAAAAAGATATGCCCGCTCATTTCAGCCGCAAAATGCGCGTTGGTTTCTTTGAGCTTGATTTTTAAATTGCTATGCCCGGTTTTATACATGAGCGTCTTGCCAAAAGTATTAATCGTGTTATACATCACTTGAGAGCATTTGACTTCGCCTATCACAAAGGGGGTGATGCCTTGAGCATGCAAGCGTTTAGCGAATAAAATCGCTAATTCATCGCCCGCATAAATGTGATGAGAGCTTAGCATCGCAATCCTATCCGCATCGCCATCAAAAGCAAAGCCTATTAAAATAGCGTTTTCTTGCATGTGTTTTTCTAGATCTTTTAAGTTTTTCACTTCGCTAGGGTCTGGGTGGTGGTTAGGGAAATTCCCATCAGGATCGCTATAAAGGCTGCTAAAATCAATGTTTAAAGCCTTTAAAATAGGCTCTAAGCCTAACGCTCCCACGCCATTGCCAAAATCCAGGGCGATTTTGTATTTAAGATTTTTTAAATGCTTAAAGTCCTTGATCAAATAGCGCTGATACGCTTCTAGGGCATTGGCTTTCTCTGGTGTTTCTTTTAGGGGTTTTATTTCATGCTTGGCGTTTAAAAGCGTGTCTTTTAAAGCCTGAATGTCCTTGCCATAAAACGGGTTTTGGTTGAGCGTGATTTTAAAGCCGTTGTATTCTTTGGGGTTGTGAGAGCCAGTGATCATGATGGAATTAGGGCATTGGATGCCATTGATTTTATTAAAGGCCGCAAAATACGCTACCGGTGTGGGGATTAGCCCTAAATCATACACTTTCAAGCCGCTCGATTGCAGCCCCGCGCTCAAAGCTTCAAACAAAAAGCGCCCATGCACCCTTGCGTCATGCCCTACAAACACGCTTTTATCGTATTCTCGCATGATTTTCCCTAACTCCACGCCGATACTAAAGGCGTTCTTTTCGTCTAAAGTGGTGGGGTAAATACCTCTAATATCGTATTCTCTAAAAATGCTAATGTCCATGTTATGACTCCTTGTTTTTGAATAAATTTAAACCCTGTTCGCATAAATTTTGCCATGCGTTTGTTTGATCTTTTTGTTTTAACTGAACGCATTTTTCTAAACTGGCTTTAGATTTTGCTTTTTGGTTGGTTAGATCCAGTAAACTGGATTGCAAGTATAGGGCTTTTTGGTGATCTTCTAAAGAAAGCCTGCGGTTTAAAAGCTTGTCTAGCGTTTCTAACGCTTTTGAATAATCTTTGGTGGTTCTGTAAGCGTCAATTAGGGCAAATTCGCTAAAGGGCGTGTAAGAATAGTCCTTATAAGCGTCTTGGAGTTTGAGTAAGCTTGTGGCATAAATTTTGACGCTTTTAGGGTCTTTTTCATTTTCTAGCAATTTAAAATAAACCAACGCCATGCGTTTATCGTCTTTGAAATGCTTTTCTAAAAACGCATATAAATTGAGAGCCAATTCTTTTTCATTGTTTTGCATGTAATCTGAAAATAAAACAAAAGCAATATCATAAAATTCTTTTTTGTTTAAACTTTGAGCGAGAGTTAAAGCGTCTTTAGAAGCCAGAGTGGAATTTTTAAAATCCCCTAAGCGGTAGTAATTGCGCCCCAAACGATAAAGCCATACCAATTTCTCGCTAGGGGTTTTAGCCGCTTTTAAAGCGTTTAGGGCAATGATTTGCGCTTTTTCTTTGAGCGATGCGAAATACAAGCAATCAAAGGCTTGGATTTCTTCTTTGGGGCTGAATGCAAAGGCGGTGATCTGGGATAAGTATTTTAAAGCTTCTTCGCAACGATTGTCCTCTAATGGGGTTTTAGCAAGGATATTGAGCGTTTTTTGGATCAAAGGAGAATCTTTAGGCAAATTTTTTTGCATGCCTAACACTTCAGCATAACGCTTATTTTCAAACAAGAGTTGGGCTTTCAATTCTAAAGCCTTTAGGGCTTCATTAGAATTAGGGAAATTTTGAATGATTTTATCATAGTGGGCGATTTTTTCTTGCGTGTTCCCTTCCATGGAAAAAAGGGCTTTTTCATCGCGCGCTCTAACGACAGAAGCTTTATCCAATTCCGCATGATCTTGCAAATATTGCAGGTTGTAAAGGTGGGCGTTCTTAAAGTCCTTGATCCTTGCATACAACGCCCCTAAATCATAGAGCGCTTGCTCTTTAGCTTTCAAGTCATCGTCTTGATTAAGGAGCAAGTGAGCGATCTCAATCGCGCTTTCATTCATCTGGTTTTTTTTCAATAACTTGAGCAAGTCTAGGGCTGATTCGCTATGCGTAGAAATATAATCAGGGTTGGATTGGACCACCTTATCAATGAGATATTTAGCGTTATTAAAGTTTTGATAGTTTATCTCTGCTTCAGCCCAATTAAGCGCGATTTCACTCGCGCTCTCTTTGTCTTTAGCGTTAGAAAAAGCTTCTTTAAAAAGCATGTTAGCGTTGCTCAAATCAGAGCCTTCAGCCGCTTCAATGGCTAAACGCATTTGGGCTAAGGGCGCGTAGTGGGAGTCTTTATATTCTAAAAGAATGCGTTTGTAATAGTGCATAGCCTGTTTGTAATTGTTGTTCTCGTCTAAAGCTTTGGCGACATAATATAGTGCTTCAGGGATATTGGGATCGGTCGGGTAATTTTTAATCCACTTGGTGCCAATATCTATGAGTAAGGATTTTTTAATGCCTAATTGGCCTAATGCGATAATTTCTAATAAATACAGATCTTTTTTAAACATCGTTTGAGGGTAGTTTTTAAACGCGCGGCTGATCGTTCGTAAAGCGTCAAAATAGGCTTGCGAATCCATTTGTTTTTTAGCCTCTAAATAAGCGTTTAAATCATAGCCCTTTGTGGTGAGTAGGGGTTTGTTATTCACGTCTAGTTCTTGAATTATAGGGGTTTGAGCGTCTTTAATGACAATGGGGAAATTCAAGCCTTTTTGAGCGTTGTCTTTTTCGCTCAAAAAAGGGATATTTTGATCATAGCCTATGATTTGCCACATTCTGGCTTTAGGATCGTTTTCCACAAAAAGGGGGATCGCTTTTTTATAATCCCTATCAAAAGAAAAAAGGGTGAGTCTTCGCATCACTTTGGGTTTGATGTGTAAAATGAATTGTTGTTGGCGCATAGAATAGGTGATATTGAAAAAAGCGTTTTCTAAAGGGGTAAAACCCTCCTTAGGGATGGAGTCTATCACGCATTCTATGGGGCGTTTAGCGTGTATAATGGATAGAGAGGCTTCAATCCCGCTTGGCGGTTTTTCATTGGTATAAAAACAAGAAAACGCCTTATTGTGTCGTAAGGTTAAAACCGAAAAATCTTCCCCCCCTTCCTTGCCTTGCGTGAGCGTGAGACTTAAGGCGTTGAGAGAATGGGAGAGCAAGCCCATTAAAAGAAAGATTTTTGACTTAAGCCACAAACTCTAAAAGCCCTCGCATCATAAACACAGAGAACAAACATGCTAACGCCATGGCAATAATGACCGCATAAATGGGCATGGTAGCGTTTTGGGTGTAAATATCGCTTTGAGCGTAGCTTTGTAAGGGCTTATTGAAAAACATCGCCACGAGCCAACGGAAATAATAAAACGCAGCCACCGCGCTATTAACTAACATCACCACCGCTAAAAGAATGTGATTGCTCTCTAAAGCGCTTTCAACGGCTAAAAATTTCCCCCAAAACACGCTAAAAGGCGGAATCCCTGCAAGCCCAAAAACAAAAATAGCGCCCAAGATCGCCACTAAAGGGTGGGTTTTGATAAGGCCGTTGAATTTAGAATAGGGGTGATCGTAGCGTTCATCCCATGTTTTTTCCCGGCTTTTTAAGAGCCATAAAAGGCCAAAAGCCCCAATGTAAGTGAATGCAAACATGAACCAATAAACAAACATCGCCTGTTGGCTATCTTCAGTGTGGATAAACACGCATGCTAAAGCGAACCCAGAATGCGAAATGGAGCTATAAGCGAGCATTCTTTTGACATCTTCTTGCCATAAAGCAATGAAATTAGGGATGGTGATAGTCATAAGAATCAAAACATAAAAAATGTCTTCTACCCAAGCGATGCGAGTGTCTATAAACGCCCCAAAAAGTCGAGTCGCTACCACAAAGCCAGCGATTTTAGGCACAATGGAAATATAGCTCGCAAAGACTGGGTTATTGCCCTCATACACATCAGGCATCCAGGTATGGAAAGGCACTAAAGAAACCTTAAAGCCAATCGCTCCAATCAAAAAAATAGCGCCCATCGCAAAGAGCATGGGGTTTGTAACGCCCTCAGTGTGCAAGTATAGGGTAATGACTTCAAGATTCAAGCTCCCTGTAAGCAAGTAAAAAGCCATAGCCCCCATAGCAAAAAACGCGCTCGCCATCGCCCCCATAGTGAAATATTTGATCCCTGCTTCCAAGCCGTAGCGTTTGTCGCTCAACGCCATTAACACGCAAAGGGGTAAGGACGCTGTCTCTAACCCAATAAGGATTAACAATAAATGGTTGCTTGAAACCATGAACTGGAAGCCAGCGACAATAAACAAATATAAGGAATAAAATTCAGCGGTTTGAAATTCGTTGAAGCGCTCTTTTGAAAGGGCTAAGAAAATGAGCAAAAAGGCTGAAATCAAGACAATGCTTTGAGAGATGAGCGAGAGGGTATCCAAGCTCAAAAACCCAAAAAAGGCGTTTTCTTGCTCTTCTAACCCTAAAACCACCAAAAAATCCAAAACCAAAAAGAGCATGCATAAAAACACATTCAAATTGCGTGAAAACCTGGAAGTGAAAGCGTTGATTAAGAGCGTGAAAATCCCCCCACACACCAACACCAGCATGGGCAAAATGCTCTCAAAATTGAAGCTATCAAAAGAGATATGGAGACTATCTATTAGCATAAGAGACCTCTTTTATCTTAGTATCCAATGAACCTAAAAAAGGGAGCGAGCGGATTTCTATCACCTCTAAAAGCTGTTTAGAGCCTTGCTCAATCGGTTTTAAAAGCATTTTAGGATAAATCCCTAAAATTAAAATCAAAGCTAAAATCACGCTTAAAACCCCTACCTCACGAGCGTTCAAATCTTCAAACACGCTGATTTGATTGTTCCCGGCTTTCAAATTACCAAAGAAGACATCTTTATATGAAGTGAGCATGTAAACCGCTGATAGGATGATGCTTGTCCCAGCAATGATAGCTAAAAGAGGGTAAGTGGCAAAAAACCCTAACAAGCTCAAAAACTCTCCCACAAAACCAATGCTTAAAGGCATGCCCACATTCGCCATTAAAACGATCATAAAAAAGGCGGCAAAAACAGGAGCGCTTTTAGCGATGGATCCAAAGCGAGCGATTTCTAAACTGCTGGCGCGCTCTTCCAAGATACCAGCGAGCAAAAACAATCCCATGACGATAATACCATGCGCAAACATCATAAACACCGCCCCTGAAATCCCTTCAACATTGAAAGAAAAAACCCCAAGCACCACGACTCCCATGTGCGAGAACGAGCTATAAGCGATGAGGGTTTTTAAATCCTTTTGAGCATAAGCTAGAAAACCTCCATAAATGATCATGCAAAGTGCTGCAATGGCTATGGGGGTTAAATAAATCTCTGAAAGCTCAGGAAAAAGCGGGAGCAAGAAGCGTAATAAGGCGTAAGTCCCCATTTTAGAAAGCAAGGCCGAAAGCATGACAGAGCCTAAAGTAGGGGCGTTAGAATACGCATAAGGCAGCCATGTGTGTAAGGGAAAGAGCGGGATTTTAACCGCAATCCCTATTAAGAAAGCCACAAAGAGCCAGGTTTTAATTCCGCTAGAAAAGTTCAATTGATACCAGTCTAAAATATCAAAACTCATCATGCCGTAATTGCTAGCGTAGTAATACCCAATGTATAAAATGCCTAAAAGCATGCATAATGACGCTAAAAAGGTGTAGAGAAAAAACTTCATGCCCGAATAGATTTTGTTATTGCGGCCAAAACGACCGATGAGGTATAAGACCGGCAAGAGCGAGATTTCCCAAAAAGCGTAGAAAAAGATCACATTAAGAGAAGAAAACACGCCCATCAAAATCCCCTCTAACAACAAAAGACAGATCGCAAAGTCTTTACGACGCTCTTTGATATAAATCACGGACAATAACACCACGATAGCGTTTAAGAGCAACAAAAAGAGCGCGATGCCATCAACGCCCACATGGTAATTCACGCCAATTTGATAGATTAATTCCTTTGTTTCTTCAAACTGCATGCCTGCTGTTTGAATATCAAACCCATGCCACAACAACAAGATTAATAACAATTCAATCAAAGCGATGACAATCGCATACGCCCTGCTCGCTTGATCGCTCATAAAGAACGCTAATAGCGCGCTCAGCATGGGGAAAAAGATCACCACACTTAAAAGATGCGCATGTAAAAACTGCATTTCTTATCTCCCAAAAAAAGCTACAAACGCTAACAAGATTAAAACCCCAGCCACCATGAAACGCAACATGGAAGTTAAATTCCCATCTTGACTGATCCTAAACACACGCCCTATGACAAAAACGCTTCTTCCTATAGCATCCACTATCGCATCAATGATCTTTAATTCCACGACTTGGTGCAAGAATGAAGCGATAGCGCTAAAAACTTTTGCAATCCCTTGATAGAGTTGCGGGATATAGTATTGGTTGAGCAAGAGCTTGTATAAAAAGCCCCCCTCTTTTTTGGAAGTGATACCATTTTTATATTTAAATATGGCATAGGCGATGCTCAATAACACCACTATGGTGGTGATACTGATTAAAAGAGCGAGCGGGACGGGATACTCTCCAACGCTAGGGATCACTTGAGAAATAAAATGGAAAAACGGCTCTTCAAAAAACCCGGCAATGACCGCTAAAACCCCTAAGGGCAGCATGCTTAAAAGCATGAAATTTTTGGCTTCATGGGGGTGGTTGATTTCGTGCTGTTTGGGTGCAAAAAACACCAGCATGATGAGCCTGAAGCTATAAAAAGCGGTAAAGATCGCCCCAACTAAAAGTATAAACCATAAAATGTGGTGGTGCATCCCAAAAGCCACTTCTAAAATTTTGTCTTTAGAAAAGTATCCTGCGAAAGGGTAAATCCCGCACAAAGCCACTGATCCTATAATCATAAAGACAGCTGTGATCCTCATAGGCTTGTATAAAGCGCCCATTTTAGTAATATCCAGATTGTCTTCCATCGCATGCATGACATTCCCTGATCCTAAGAAAAGGAGGGATTTGAAAAACGCATGCGTGAAGAGATGGAAAAGCGCGATCGCATAAGCCCCAAGACCGGCCGCTACAAACATATAACCCAATTGAGAAAGCGTGGAATAAGCCACAATGCGTTTTAAATCCTTATTGACTAAAGCCATGCTCGCTCCAAAAAGAGCCACAAACGCCCCTAAACATGCGATGAAATAACCCACTTCAAACACCGCGCTATACAAAGGGTTGGCTCTAATGACCAGATACACCCCAGCGGTTACCATCGTCGCTGCATGGATGAGAGCGGACACAGGGGTTGGTCCCTCCATAGCGTTGGCTAACCATGTGTGCATAGGGAATTGCGCGCTCTTGCCCATAGCGCCAATGAAAAGAAACACGCTGATGAAAAAGAGCATGGAATAATCGGCGTTATTAAGTGTGCTAAAGACTTCTTTATACTGAAGAGTGCCAAAATTCCAAAAGATCAAAATAATCCCCATGAGCATGCCTAAATCCGTGATCCGATTCATCACAAAGGCTTCAATAGAAGCGTTGTTCGCGCTTGTTTTATGATACCAAAAGCCAATGAGCAAGTAAGAGCATAGCCCCACCCCTTCCCAACCAATGAAAAGCCCTAAAAAATTATCGCTCAACACCAACACCAGCATGGAAAACACAAAGCCGCTGAGATAGGAAAAATAGCGGTTAAACCCTGTATCATGCTCCATATAGCCTATAGAATACACATGCACTAAAAAAGAAACTAAAGTGACCACGACAATCATGACCGCATTGATATTATCCAGCATGAGAGAAAAGCCGACTCTAAAATTCCCCACCACGATCCAATCAAACAAATATTTTTCATAGCTTTGATGATGCCATGCTTGAATAAAAAGAACCACCGCGCCAATGAAAGAAACCAGCACGCACAAAGAATTGAAAACGCCCACATGCAACGCTCTAGCTTTAGCCCCAAACAGCCCCGCATAAAGTGCACCGATTAAGGGCAAAAACAACACCACTGACAGCAAAGAAGAATATTGCATGCTTAACCTTTCATAGCGTTTAAAGAATCAATGTCTAAGCTCTTGTATTTTTTAAACCACAAAATCACCAAGCCCAAACCAATAGCCACCTCACTAGCGGCAATAGCGATAATAAAGAGCGCGAACATCTGCCCGTCTAAATTGTGCGTGTATTTAGAGATCGCTACAAAACCGATATTGATCGCATTGAGCATGATTTCTGTAGAAAAAAAGAGTAACAGAATGTTTTTGCGTTTCAGCATGCCCGCTAAACCAATGCAAAAGAGCAACCCTGAAACAATCAAATAGTGGTTTAACCCTATCATAGAGATTCCTTTATAAATTGCGTGTGATTTTTCCCATGGATTTTTTGAATCCCTGTAGCGATGCCTCCAACCATAGCGACTAAAAGCATTAAAGCCGCCGCTTCAAAAGGGATGAGATAATTGGTAAAAAGCACATAACCAATCGCTTTAATGTTAGGGATTTGCGCATCAATAGCGTTGGAATTGACTTGCTTAGAAAGGTTTTCGCCAATGCTAGGAGCGCTTAAAATCAAGGTGAGCAATAGCGCCACGCCAAATGAAAGAACGCACAAGATTTTAGGGCTTTGCTTGCGTTCAATGACTTCTGCAGCGGAGTTGAAAAACATCATGCCAAACGCATACATCACAATGACTGCGCCCACATACACCGTGATTTGCACCACGCCCAAAAACTCAGCGTCTAGCAAAAAGAAAAAAGCAGAGATAAAAACCATGCTGCTAGCAAGAGCGGTAATGGCATAGAGGATATTCGTGGTGGTGATCACCACTAACGCCATGCTCAAAGTAAGGATCGCAAAGAAATAAAAGGCAATGGTTTCAAACATTTTCATCTCCCTTATTACTTTCTGGGCTTGGAGACTCTTCTTTGGATTCTTCTTTTGAGGGCTCTTGAACATAATCTAAAGGGGTGGCTTGCATGCGTTCGTTGTAATTAGGGCTTACCGCACCAAAGCCTAAAAACTCGGCATGCGAGCAGTTTTTAGCGTCTTGTTCGCTCGTTAAGAACTCGCTTTTAGAGCCGTATTGGGAGCGTTGGGTGCTAGCGTTTTCAAACCGATTCCCCATAACAATCGCTAATTCTGGGCAAACTTCCGCGCACAACCCGCAATAAATGCAACGCCCTAAATTGATCGTGTAAGAATCGATCTTTTTGCGGTTGTCTTCGCCCTTATGCGTGATGATCCTTATGCAATTGCTCGTGCAAATCTTTTCGCACAGCCCACAGCCGATACACCTTTCAGAGCCTGAGTCTAAAAGCCGTTGCAGATTATGCACTGCGCGATAGCGTGGGCTTAAAGGGAGTTGCTCCATAGGGTAATGGATGGTTACGCTTGGGCTAAAAAATTCCTTGATCGTAAGCCCTAGCCCTTTGAATAGATCCAAACCCAAGCTCGTTTTAACGGTGTCTTTAAACTGCTCGGTCGCGCTATGGACTTCGGCTCGTTTAGGAAGTTGCTTGTATTCTTGTTTGGCCATAAAACCTCCTTTAAATTAAAATGATAATGCCTGTTAGCACGATGTTCAATAACGCTAAAGGCAGCATGATTTTCCAGCACATATCCATCAGTTGGTCTGGGCGCACATGCGGATAAGTCGCTCTAACCCACATGGATAAAAAGACAAAAAAGCCCGCTTTAATCAAAATCGCTATGCCTCCAGGGATAAAGCCCCATGCGTTAAACCCACCAAAAAACACAATAGAAATCACAAAAGAAAAAGCGAATAAATGCGCGTATTCCGCTAAAAAGAACATGCCCCATTTCAAGCCGCTGTATTCGGTGCAATACCCCGCCACGATCTCGGCTTCATGCTCTAACAAGTCAAAGGGGGTTCGATTCAATTCAGCGTAGCTTGCGATCAAAAACAAAACAAACGCTAGAGGCTGCTTAAACACAAGCCAGTCTAAAAACCCACCGCTTTGGTAATGATTGATTTCCACTAAAGAGAGCGACCCTACCACCATTAAGGGGGCTAGAATGGTTAAAGTGCTGACCACTTCAAAGCTGAGCAGTTGGATCGTCGCTCTTGCGGAACCAATTAAAGAGTATTTGTTATTAGAGGCAAGCCCGGCTAAAATAGGTGCATAAATCCCTGCTGAACCCACGGCTAAGAAAAACAAAAAGCCAATGTTGATGTCAGAAATAAGGGGCTTGATTTCATAGCCAAACAGAGTGAAATTAGGGAAAAAGGGGATGGGCGCCATGGACACAAACGCGCTCACCATCGCAATAATGGGCGCTAGCGTGAAAATGAACTTATTCGCACCTTGGGGGATAATGTCTTCTTTGGTGAAAAGCTTAATGCCGTCTGCTGCGACTTGCAAAAGCCCAAAAGGCCCCACATAACAAGGCCCTAAACGGCGTTGGAAATAGGCTAACACTTTCCTTTCAATATAGGTGGCAAAGCCTCCTAAAGCCGAAAAAACAGCGACTAAAATCAAAATTTTAATCAAGGTTTCAATGATATAAGCGCTCATGCTTGCTCCTTTAAATCCACGCTATCAAACACGCCCTCTCTAAAAAAGCCAGAATGGTTTTTCAAAAGAGAAGGCGAAATGACAAACACCTCTTGATCCAAGCTCTCATCAAGATACAAAACGCCTGTTAATTCCTCTTCTTCTTTAGATAAAGTGATGTTTTGCCCCACTTCTTTATTCAATTTCTTTAAGAAAGCTTTAGACACATAGACACCGGCTTTTAATTGCAAATTCTCGCTTTTATTAGTAGCGTTATTGAATTGCGTTTCTGGGTATTTTAAATACGCGTTGAAAGCGATTTTTTCTTTTAAAGGCTTGATAGGCTCGCATTCTATGGTTTCGCATTCTTTAGCGCTGTTTTCAAAATGGCTTGTTCCTAATAGATAGCCTCTGTGATTGACTCTGTCGTTAGTGAAATAGTTGGTTAGATGATCAAATTCTATGGCTTTAAAGCCCGCTTCTGTAGGGAGTTTGTGGGTGCATTCTGTGAGATTTTCTTCCACAAAGCCAAAGCCTTGCATAATATCGCTCAAGTCATAGCCCTCAAACCTCAAAGCCGGTTTTAAGGGCAACACACGCCCTTCAATATTGGTGATCGTGCCTTCTAGCTGGTTGAGACTGGGCAAAATAAAATCCACTTTACTCACAGCGTCTTTCCCAAAAACCCTATCATCGCTATTGATAGTGAAATCCCCTTGAGCGCGAATGCCTACAATTTTTTCATGTTCAAAAACTTCTTCGCTCAATTGACAAATAGAAGCGATGCCTAAAGCGTTCGCGCTTGGAGGGATAAGAATGAGTTTAATAGCGCTTTTTTGGGCTAACAAACGCAACATTTTAGCGATGTTATGGGCTTGTTTGTGGCTATAAATTTCTTCGCCAACCACCAGCAAGGTGTTATTTGATTTTTGCAAAAGAGCGAGAATTTTTTCATAAGTTTCTAAATTGATGCCCGCTTCTTCAAGCAACAAATAAGTGGTTTTGGTAGGGACTTCAATGCTTTCTTCTTTAATCTCTGTCTTGTTTTCTGTTTGATTTTCTTTTGGAGTAGTTGCTTCTGTTTTATCCTCTTCTTGATTTTCTGCCTTATTTTCTCCAATACTGCACCCTTGCTCGGCTTGTTCTAAAGCTTTTTTTCGCTCTTCTTCTAAGGCTTTAAGAGCCGCTTCATCTACAATATTTTGCTTGGAATCTTCTAAGCTTTTTAGAGCCGCACTTTCAATGTTAAGCATTTTTAAAAGCATGCCTAAAAGGATTTCTTCAGCCCCCACTTCATGGGTGATGCAAAAAGAGCTTCGGCACAAATTCGCTAGCGCGTTATCCTTGATAGGGTGCATAGCGATTAAAGAAGCTTTATTGAGTTTGAGAGCGTTATTAATAGCATAGCGCACCAAAGGGTTTTCTGTTTTGATAGAAGATCCTATCGTAACGACCAAATTGGAAGTTTTAATCTCTTCAATATTGGGGCGTTTAACTTCGCCCAATACTTTTAAGAATTGCTGGAAACGATACACTTCTTGATTGTAGATTTTAAAATCAAGCTCTTTTCTTAAACGCTCTATTAAAAACGCCTCTTCATTCGTAATATCCCCACCTATTCGCACCGCTTCGCATTCTTTGAGGGCGTTTTGCGCTTCTTTAAGATTGGCGCTGCCTTTAGGGCTAGAGCTCACATCAAAAGCGAAACGGCCTGCCCCACAAATAGGGTTATGGTAAAAATCATTAAGCACCCTAAAAATTTTAGATTCTTCGCCTAGAGTATCAAAATGGCGCACATCATAAGAAATCAAACACCCAGCCGAGCAATGCGAACAAGTAGAATGGATCTTTTTTAGTTCCCATGCGTTAGCCGTGTAAGCGAAATCTTTATAGCTCAAAGCACCCACAGGGCATACCGCAATGCATTCCCCGCAATCATAGCAAGGCACGCTGCCCACAAAAGAAATAATGCCTTTTTGCTTACGACTCCACACGCTAAAAGCGTCTTTGGACATGCTGTCTTTAAACTTATCCGGAGCATGCAAGTCGGCTTTAGTGGCTTTAAGGTTGTTTTCGCCCACATTGTCCTTGCAAGTGGTTACGCACCTTTCGCACATGATGCACAAATTAGGATCATACAAGGCTTTTGCCCATGAATCTAGTGCTTTAAAATCATCAGCCACCGCATAAGGTTGGTGCTCTACGCCGGTTAAATGCGTCATGTCTTGCAATTCGCACTCCCCACTTTTATCGCACACGCCACACTCTAGGGGGTGGTTGACATCATAAGTTTGCATGATGCTTTTTCTTTCATCCATGAGCGTGGGGGTGTTAGTGAGGATTACGGCATTGTTTTTGGCTTTCGTGTTGCAGCTATAAATGCGTTTGCCATCCATTTCAACCATGCACATTTTGCATGCGACCGTGGGCGAGCAACCGCTTAAATAACAAATAGTAGGGATGTAGATCCCAGCACTCCTAGCAGCCTCTAAAACGCTTTGTCCCTCTTGGCATTCAATCGTTTTGCCATTGACATTCATTGTGATCATGAAATTCCTTGAGAGTGGGATAAAATAGGGATATAAGGGTAAGCATCAAAAAACGCCCCTTCTAAAATCGCAATCAAGCCCTTCAAATGGGGGCTTTCTTCTAACTCGCATTCTAGCGTTTTATTTAAGATTTGAAACTCCGCTTTAGAATGCTGTATCTTATTAGCGATTTTAAATTGTTTGGAAAAAGATAATTTAGGGGTTTTAAGGCTCTTGTAAGAAACATAGACAAACGAGCCGTTAGCCTCACCCATTCGCTCTAAAAGTTCTAAATCTTTTAATTGAAGCTCTGATTCAAAAGGCAAAATGCCCTCTTTAAAGGCTGTTTCTAGCAACCATTCTTGATCTTTAGAATCATAAAAAGCGGCCGTTGCGTTTGAATCATTGCAAGGGATATGCAAAATTTCTAGGTAGTTTTGCAACTCGCTTAAAAGGGTGTATAAAAAAGCGTTGTCAGCATGCTTAGCGATTTCTCTGTTTAAAACAAGCGCCCTTTTTTTTGCTTTAACAATAAGCGCAATAAGTTCTTGCAATTCTTCTTCGCTCATGTTCGCTTCAGAGCTTAAATACCCCACATCAACCTTTTCTAAAACATGCCCTTTTAATTGGGAAGTTTTTTCTAAAATGCCCCTTAAAATCAAAGCCAAAATTGCCACTTCCGTGTTGATTTCATACGACGCAAAAAGGCAATTTTCTTGCAAATCTCTTGTATCTTGTAAGGGTCTTAACAAGGCGTAGGGGCGTTTTGATTGGTTGATGCTTCCTAAAATCAATCGTTCATTTTCATTCAAACAAGCGTTTGAAAACCCCCCAAACAAAACGCACAAATCGCTTTTTTCTAAAAGGTTTAAGCTATCTTTGGTCATCTTGTAACTGATTTTAAACCCTTTTTGAAGAGATAATTTTTCTAAATAATAGGCTTCTTTCAAGCTAAGAGAAGAGCTTGCACTTAAGGGAGAATTTAAGGGGTTAAAGCCGCTCAAAATCAAGCCTTTTTTCTCACGACAATCGTCCAATCCGCTTGATTGAAACGCAAAGAATTGAGGAGCTCATGCCCTTTAGATTGGATAAATTCAGCGCTCTTAGGGATATTAGAAAAATCCCCCACTTCAAACATGAAAATAGCGACTTCATTGGGTTGCATTTCTTTTTCAATCAATTCTTCTAATCGTTCAAAAATACCCGCTTTTAAGGGGCGTAAATCAAAGCGTTTCATCTATCCACCTCGCCAAACACCGCATTGGTTGAGCCAATCACGGTTACTGCATCCGCTAAATATTGCCCCACTAAAATATCGCTTAAAGCCCCAATATGATAAAAGCTAGGGGCTCTGATTTTTAATCTGTGAGGGTAAGGCTCGCCCTCTGAATGGATAAAAAACCCTAATTCCCCTTTAGGGCTTTCTGTGGGGGCATACACTTCCCCAATGGGCGGGCGCATGCCTTGAGCCACTAAAACAAAATGCTGCATCAAGGCGTAGTTTTGCGTCATTATATCTTCTTTAGGGGCAGAAATATAATGCGGGTTTTGGGCCATGATGGGCGTATCGGTTTTAGCATACATGGGAATGAGTTGTTCAATGATGCGAATGCTTTCATCAATTTCTAACATATACAAACAATACCTATCATAGCTGTCGCCATAATTGCCCACCGGCACATCAAAATCAAGCTCTTTATAAAGCTCATAAGGCTCTTCTTTTCTAATGTCATAAGCGATCCCAGTCCCTCTTAACATGATACCGCTCATGCCCCAGCTTTGCGCCATTTTGGGCGTTACAACGCCCACATTTTCCAAGCGTATCCGCCAAATGCGATTCTTATCCAATAAGCCTTGAATGAGTTTTTTGCATTCCCTCATTTCGCCTAAAAACTTTTTCAAGCCCTCTAGCCAATTAGGGGGTAAATCCAAAGGCACGCCCCCAATCCTTATAGCGTTATGCGTGAGCCTGGCCCCGCAATAATCCTCCATTAAATCCAAGCCGTATTCCCTCGTTTTAAACGCATACAAAAACACGCTCATCGCCCCCACATCTAAAGCATGCACGCTGATAAAAAAGATGTGTGAAATCATGCGGTTAAGCTCTAGTAAAATCGTGCGGATCACTTGCGCTCGGCGCGGGATTTCTAAATTGAGCAAGGTCTCTACCGCATAAGCGTAAGCGTAATTATTACTAGTAGAAGAAGTGTAATCCAACCTGTCAGTAGTGGGCATGTATTCGTTATAGGTCATGTTTTCGCCTAACTTTTCACAGCCTCTATGCAAGTAGCCAATTTCAGGGGTAGCCTTAATGATTTTTTCGCCCTCTAATTCCAAAATCAAGCGCAATTGCCCATGACTACTGGGGTGTTGGGGGCCAAAGTTTAAAATCATTTGGTTGTCGTCATGTTCAAAAATGATGTTTTCAAACTGAGGGTTGAGTTTCGTGAAATTTTGAGCCATTTTATAGCCTCTTTTTTAAGATAGTGGGGGCGATTTTGTGCAAATCTTTGACAAAAGGGATTTTCTTAAACGCATGCTTTTCTTCTGTTTCTTTTAATTCTTCACCCTTGCCCTGCTCATAGCCAATTTTTGCGAAATTGAAAGTGTCTTTTTCATCCACTCTTGCGCTGTCTCTCTGCTCTTTGCCCACCACTTCTCGGTATTCTTTACCAAAAATTTTATCCACTTCATACCATTGAGCGAATTCATCGCCTTTGAGTGGATAAGAACGCAATAAAGGGTGGCCTACCCAATCATGCGGCATGATAAGGCGTTTCAAATAAGGGTGTTTGTCAAACACAATACCAAGCATGTCATACGCTTCCCTTTCGCTCCAATTAGCCGAGCGGTATAAAAAACTCAAAGAATCCACGCTCTCATTAGGCAACAAAACGCACTTCACGCGCACCCTACGGCGGTTCTTACAGCTATCGCTAAAACCCACAAATTGATAAAACAATTCAAAATGCCCTTTTTTAGCACACAAATCTATCGCGCTCATTTCGCTCAAACACTCATAACCCAAATGCCTTAAAGTCGTAGCGACAGAAAAAATATCGTCTTTTTTGATCCAAAACACAGCCGTGTTAGTCTCTATGTATTTGTCTAAAATCTCATGTTTGTAAGAAAGGTGGTTGTAAATGACCTCATAAGCGCTGCCCTCTAAATATTTTTTAGGGGTGGGTTCTATGATTTTATAGGGGTCATGCTGGCGCGATTGTTTTTGCACATCTTCATAGGGGGATTGTTTTCTTACCATCACACTAACCTTTTAGGAGCGTCTTGTTTGATCGCTTTAGAGCGTCTGATTTTATCTTGCAAAACCATAAGAGCGTATTGCAAAGTTTCTGGGCGTGGCGCGCAACCGGGCAAATAAATATCCACAGGAACAACCCTATCCGCTCCTTGAACGGTCGCATAAGTGTTAAACATCCCACCCGTGTTAGCGCAACTCCCCATAGAAATCACCCATTTAGGCTCAGGCATTTGATCATAGAGCCTACGCATAAATTCGGCATGTTTTTTAGTGAGCGTACCAGCGATGATCATCACATCCGATTGCCTAGGGCTCGCTCTAAAAATCGTGCCAAACCGGTCAAAATCAAACCTTGAACCCCCTGTCGCCATCATCTCAATCGCGCAACACGCCAAGCCGTAAGTTAAAGGCCAAAGCGAATTAGAACGCCCCCAATTCAATAATTTATCCAAAGTGCTTAGAACAACCGGTGCTTGTTGCATTATTTCACCTCTAATTTTTGCCAACTCAAAGCGTTTCGCTTTAAAGCGTAAATAAAACCAATGGTTAAAAAGAAGACAAAGCCTAGCATTTCAACGAGTCCAAACAAGCCTAATTTTTTAAAATCAATCGCCCAAGGGAACATGAAAACGATTTCTACATCAAATAAAATAAAAAGCATGGCCATGATATAGAAATGGTGCGACACTCTATTAGGCTGCTTGAGAGCCACAGGCCCGCATTCATAGGGAGCGAGCTTGAGCTTTTCGCCCTTTTTTTGAGCCATTTTACGGCTTAAAAACCTTTGAATCCTTAAGGTTAAGTTAAACACCCAAAAGGTGAATACTAGCAAAACAAAAACGCCAAAATAGGGGTGATTCAATGCTTCTGTGGCTTGTTGCATCAGACTCTCAAACTCCTTTAATTACTAGCAAATGATGAAGCCAATTAAACCATGTTTTTGCTAATCGTTAGCTGAAAAAATAAAAATTATTTTAACATTTCTTAAGAAGCCATTTCTATGAGTTTGGGCATTAAATCTTGCATGGCATGCACTGCGCTTTCATTAATGCATTGGACATTCTGGGGCAAACGGGCGTTTTTAGCCTTAGGGTCAATGTAATAAATGAGGGCGTCTTTGCTCGCATGCGTGTAGAGGCCAGCGGCCGGATAGACTTGCAAAGAAGTGCCAATGATGATTAAAAGGTGTGCTTGTTTGACTAAAGAAATCGCTTCTTCAAGCAAAGGCACCTCTTCGCCAAACCACACAATATCAGGGCGTAATTGCGAATCATCCTGGGCGAGATCGCCTAAATTCAAGTCCTTTTCCCACCTATAAACTAAATTAGGATCTTTCTCGCTGCGAACGCTTAACAATTCCCCATGCAAGTGCAAAATGCGAGAAGAACCCGCTCTTTCATGCAAATCATCTACATTTTGGGTGATGATATTAACTTGATAGTGTTTTTCCAATTCCGCTAAAGCCTTATGGGCTTTGTTAGGATAAACTTCAAAAAGCTGTCGGCGCCTTTGGTTGTAAAAATCCAACACCTTTTGCGGGTTCTTTTTCCAACCATAAGGCGAGGCGACTTCCATGATGTCATGCCCTTCCCACAAGCCATCAGCGTCCCTAAAGGTTTTAATCCCGCTTTCTGCTGAAATGCCAGCCCCACTCAAAATCACTAAATTTTTCATGTTTCCTCCTTGATGGTTTCAATATGAGTGCCGCTGAGTTTGTCATGCAAAAAAAACTTAAAAATAAAAGGCGTAACAAACCCTATGAGTAACCCCATGCTCAACACCCACAAAACAAAGCGCCACAACGCTAAAAAAAAGCCCACTTTTTTGCCATTATTTTTGACTAATTTAAACCGAGCGTAACGCATGCCAGGGCTTTGGGATTTAAAAGCGATAAAAAAGCTGTGCGTTAGGGCGTAAAAAAGCAGGCACAAAAAAATCGCGCTCTGGTTTTCCCTAAAATCCTTCGCGCTCCCTAAAATTACATAAGTCATTATATAAAGCATGGGGGTATAAATCATAAAAATATCGGTGATGAAGGCCTTTAAGCGTAAAGAGAGATTCAACCCTTTTAAAGGGCTTTCTAACGCTTGCTTTTTTTTTGGGGTTTTATTTTTTTGGTTTTTTTAGTTGCCACGACTTCCTGGTTTTATAGCAACGCTACTAGCGCATAAAGGGCAAGAGCTAGGCTTGTGCATGTCAAAAACAAAATCTTCTAAAGCAAATAGGGGCAAATGGCTAGGCAAACACGCGCCCTCTTGGGCTTTTAAATGAGAATGGGTGCGCTTGCAAATGCCCCGATTAGCTAAAGCGCCAAAAGCCACGATTTGAGCGCCCTTTTCTTCTAAAACTTTAGCGCATTCCATAGCGGATTTTCCCGTAGTGATAATGTCCTCACACACTAAAATTTTTTCGTTTTTTTTGACTTCAAAACCACGCCTTAACGCCATGATATTATCCACCCTTTCAGTGAAGATAAAACGCACGCCCAAAGCCCTTGCAAGCTCATACCCAGCCAAGATCCCCCCAATAGCCGGCGAGCATACGCATTCAATATTCAAATGAGCTTCTTGGATTTGTTTGGCTAATTCTAGCGCTAATTGTTCGGCTAGTTTGGGATCTTCTAAAACTTTAGCGGATTGCAAATAATAATTGGAATGGAACCCGCTACTGAGCAAGAAATGCCCCTCTAATAGCGCTTTAGCGTTTTGATAACATGCCTTAATATCCATGGTTTAGACCTTTAAGATCGCGTCTTCTTTGTTTTTCACGCTTTCATCAATTTTTTTAATGGCTTCATCGGTGATTTTTTGAATCTGCTCTTGGGCTTTTTTGCTTTCATCTTCGCTGATTTCTTTGTCTTTTTCTAATTTTTTCACCTGGTTGTTGGCGTCTTGGCGGATATTCCTTACAGCCACTTTAGCCTTTTCGCCCATCGCTTTGGCGTCTTTTGCGATGAGTTTTCTTTGCTCGGTTGTCATGGGCGGGAAAAAAAGCTTGATCGTTTCGCCGTCGTTATTAGGATTGACGCCAATATTGGCTTCTTGAATGGATCTTTCAATTTCTTTGAGCAGGTTTTTTTCCCATGGGCTGATTTGAATGGTGGTCGCATCCAAGCTCATCACGGATCCGACTTGATTTAATGCGGTGGGCGTGCCGTAATAATCCACTTTGATGTGATCTAAGATATTGACTGAAACTTTCGCGCTCCTTAGAGTGGAAAAATCCCTGTTTAAAGCTTGAACGCTTTTTTGCATTAGATCTTTGGTTTCGTTATAAATGGCTTGTAACATTATTTGTCATCCTTTTTTTTGGTTGGTATGGGCGTTGGTTTGTGTTGCATGCGTTTTAGGCTTTTGGTGGGTGGTTGGGGGCGTTTTTGTATTCTCTTTGGTTTTTTCAACACCCTTTATACCATTCTCTTTGGCGTCATTTTTTTCATTTTTTTCATTCTGTTTGGGGCTTTCAACAGAAGGCGTTTTGGCTGGCTCTTTAGGGAGTTCGTTAGGCGTTTGTTTTGGCGTTAAAGGGTTAGTGGGGGCTTGTTCTAAAGGGTTGAGCGTTGGGTTTAATGTGGGATTAAGCGTAGGGTTAAGCGTGCCGGTGGCAGGGACTAAGGGCGAAAGCTTAGTTTTAGTTTCATCTAAAATGCTTTTGCCGTATTCTTTGTTGTAAAAATAGCCCAAAGCGATGGTGTTGATGACAAATAACAACCCTAAAAACATGGTCAATTTCGCCATAAAGCTTGCGGGCCCTTTAGCGCCAAATAAAGACTCGTTGCTCCCGCTATAAGCCCCTAAGCCGATGCTAGAACTTTTTTGCAACAAAACCACCACCACAATCAATACCGCTAAAACAATTTGTAAGCCTAACAGAGCGCTTGTCATAAACACTGATTCCTTAAATCCCTAAAATTTAGAAAAAATTACGCTTGATCTTATCTAAAATTTGCTAAGAATACACTAAAATTTAGTTTTAATTTCAAGCGTAGTGCGTTAAAGGCGGTGGTTTGGACTCTTTTCATTCATTTAATCAGCATGCATTCAATCAGCATGCATTCAATAGGCATGCCAAAACTTATCACCTCTTTGCTCATATCCAGCAACAAATCGCTATCTGTCTTGTTCAATTTTTAAAACAAAAACGTTACGCTAAAGTTTTGGATTTAGGATCAGGGAGTGGGGCTGTTTTTAACGCTTTAGAGCGGCAAAATATTGTGATTGAAGACTTTATCGCTTTGGATAATTCTATGAACATGCTCAAATTACACCCCACGCATTCTATTAACATTCAAAAAATCTCTTTAGAGCATGCGGATTTTGAAGAACATGTTTTTTGCGATTACGATCTGGTTGTGTCCTCTTCATCTTTGCAATGGGCAAGGGATTTAAAAAGCGTTTTAGAAAAAATCGCTCTTTCTAGTCAGGAGGTGGCTTTAGCTATCCATACGGATTTTAGTTTGCATGAAGTGCATGAGTTTTTAGGCACGCCTTCGCCTTTAAGGGATCTTAAAACGCTCAAATCCTTGATCAAAAACGCTTTTAAAAATTTTCAAATAGAATTAGAAAACAAGCGCTTCGTTCTTTATTTCAACCGCAAACAAGATGGCTTGAATTACCTTAAAAAATGCGGTCTTTTAGGGGGTTCAACGCTGAGTTTCAAGCAAAAAAAACATTTTTTTCAAAACATGGCGTTTGAAAAATTGAGCTATGAAGTGTTACTCTTTTCTGGGATCAAGCGTTCTTAAAAACTAAGATAAATTAAAATATTAAAATTAGGTGGTTACAATAACACTAACTAAAACAACGAGAAACAACATGCAAAAAAAACGAGTCTTTTCAGGCATCCAACCTACTGGGCAAATCCATTTGGGCAACTATTTAGGAGCGATCAAGCATTGGGTAGAGATGCAAGATGAATATGAAAACCTTTTTTGCGTCGTCAATTCGCATGCGATCACCCTACCCATAGATCCTGCATTTTTAAAATCCCAAACCTATGAGTTAGTCAAATTGCTTTTAGCTTGCGGGATTAATCCTAAGCAATCGGGGTTATTCATTCAAAGTGAAGTGGATGAGCACCCGGCTTTAGCGTGGCTATTAAATTGCCAGGTGTCTATGGGGGAAATGCAACGAATGACGCAATTCAAAGACAAGTCTTTAAAAAACCCTAAAAGTGTGAATGTGGGGCTTTTCAATTACCCTATTTTAATGGCGTCAGATATTTTATTATACCAAAGCGATTTAGTGCCAGTGGGCGAAGATCAAAAACAGCATTTAGAGCTCACGCGAAACATTGCAGAAAAATTTAACAGGGATTTTGGGAACTGCTTTAAAGTGCCAGAGCCTTTGATCGCTAAAGTGGGGGCAAGGGTTATGGGGCTAGACGATCCAAAAGTGAAGATGAGTAAATCGCATCAAGGGGTTAACCATGCGATTTTTCTTTTAGATGAGCCGGACATTATTGTAAGGAAAATCAAAAAAGCGGCCACTGATTCTATGGGCGTTATTGCCTTTGATGAAAAAAGAGAGGGCGTTTTTAACCTTTTAAATATCTACATGCTTTTAAGCAATGAAAGCCCAGAAAACATAGAAGAGCGTTTCAAAAATAAGGGCTATGGGGATTTTAAAAAGGAATTAGCTGAAGTAATGATCCAGGCTTTAAAACCCATCCAAGAAAGATACAAAGAAATCAGCGATGATGAGGTGAAAGCCGTTTTAAATGGCGGCGTAGAAAAAGCCAGGCCTTTAGCGCAAATGACTTACCAAAAGGCTAAAGAATTGATGGGGTTGGTTTAGATGAAAATTTTAAGTTTATGGTTAGGGGTGTTTTGTTTCCTTAAAGCTACGCCTTATTTATACTTGGGCGAAGAGCCTAAATATAAGGAGAATTTCACGCATTTTGAATACGCTAACCCTAACGCCAGAAAAGGCGGTGTCTTAAGAAATGACGCCATAGGGACTTTTGATAGCCTTAACCCTTTTGTGCTCAAAGGCACTAAAGCCGAAGGTTTGGATCTGATTTATGACACTTTAATGGTGCAAAGTTTAGACGAACCTTTTGCCGAATACCCTTTGATCGCTAAAGACGCAGAAGTGGCTAAGGATAACAGCTATGTGATTTTCACCTTAGACAAAAGAGCGAGATTCAGCAATAACGCTCCCATTTTAGCGAGCGACGTGAAGTTTAGCTTTGATACGATCATGAAATTAGGATCGCCTATTTATAGGCAGTATTACCAAGATGTTAAAAAGGCGGTTATTTTAGACAAACACCATGTTAAATTCATTTTCAAAACCACTGAAAATAAAGAGTTGCCTCTCATTTTAGGGCAGTTGCAGATCTTTTCCAAAAAAGCGTTTCAAAAGGATTATTTTGAAAAAAACCCCTTACTCATTCCTGTTTCTAGCGGCCCTTATGTGATCGCTTCTTTTGATGTGGGCAAGAAAATCACCTACCAAAGAAACCCTAATTATTGGGCGAAAAATTTGCCTAGCAGAAAGGGGCAATTCAATTTTGATGAGATCAAATTTGAGTATTACAAAGACGAAACCATCGCTTTACAGGCTTTTTTAAGCGGGGCGTATGATTGGCGTATTGAAAGCACGGCTAAAATTTGGGCTAGGGGCTATGTGGGGAAAGCTATGGATAATAAAAAAATCACTAAATACCTCATAGCCCACAAAATGCCAAGCGGCATGCAAGGGTTTTTCTTCAACACGCGCCGGGAAATTTTTAAGGATAAAAGGGTTCGTGAAGCCTTGTTTTATGCGTTTGATTTTGAATGGGCGAATAAAAATTTGTTTTTTTCGCAATACAAACGAACCACCAGTTTTTTCAGCAACTCTGTTTATGCGTCCCCTCCACTCCCAAGCCCTGAAGAAAAAGTTCTGTTAGCCCCTTATGAAAAGAGTTTAGATGAAAGGGTTTTTAAAGAGCCTTATGTCGTGCCTAGAACCGATGGGGCTGATGTTTTGGGCGATAACTTGAGGGAAAATTTAAAATACGCCCAAAGCCTTCTAAAAAGCGCGGGCTTTTCTTACAAAAACATGCGTTTAGTGGATAAAAATAACAAGCCGTTTAGTTTCACTTTGCTTTTAAACAGCCCGGCCTTTGAAAGATTAGCTCTGGCTTTTGCTAAAAACTTAAGGGTGTTAGGGATTGAAATGAAAATCCAAAGGGTGGATTTAAGCCAGTATGTCAATCGGATCAAAAGCTATGATTTTGACATGATTGTAGGGGTGATTGGCCAATCGTCTTTCCCGGGTAATGAGCAGCGCTTTTATTTTGGCTCTTTGAGCGCTAAAGAAAAAGGCACAAGGAATTATGCGGGAATCTCTAGTAAAGCGGTAGATGATCTGATTGAAAAAATCATTAACGCTAAAGATTACAAGGAGCAATTAGCCGCCATTCAAGCGATGGATAGGGTGCTGTTGTGGGGGTTTTATGTGATACCGCATTTTTATTTGCCTAATTACAGGATCGCAGCGTATAATTACATTGGCATGCCTGAAATCAGCCCTAGCTATGGATTTTCGCCGTATTTGTGGTGGATAAAAGAAAAGGATCTTCAATGATTGCTTACATCCTCAAACGCTTGCTTTTGATTATCCCTACTTTATTGGCTATCATGACCATTAATTTTTTTCTGATCCAATCGGCTCCTGGAGGCCCCATAGAGCAGATGATGGCTAAAATCAATAACACGCAGTCCAAAGAGATTCAAGGCGTTGTTAAAGAGCACTCGTATAGGGCGTCTCAAGGGTTAGAGAGCGATTTGTTAGAAAATTTAAAAAAACTCTATGGTTTTGACAAGCCCATAGGGGAGCGCTATCTTCTCATGCTCAAAAAATATCTGCAATTTGATTTTGGGGAGAGCTTTTATCGCCAGATTAAAGTGGTAGATTTGATTAAGGAAAAATTGCCGGTATCCATTTCGTTAGGGTTTTTTAGCACGCTTTTGATTTATCTTATCTCTATCCCTTTGGGGATTTTTAAGGCCAAACGCAATAACGAGCCTTTAGACGTGCTAAGCAGCGTGGTGATCATTGTCGCTAACGCTATCCCGGCCTTTTTGTTTGCGGTGGTGTTGATCGTGTTTTTTGCTGGAGGGAATTATTGGCATTGGTTCCCTTTAAAGGGGCTAGTGAGCGATAATTTTGAAAGTTTGAGCGCATTAGGCAAAATCAAGGATTATTTATGGCATATCACTTTGCCCGTTCTTTGCATTTCTTTAGGGGGTTTTGCAAGCCTTACGCTTTTAGTGAAAAACTCTTTTTTAGATGAAATGGGCAAGCTTTATGTACTGAGTGCTAAGGCTAAGGGCTGTTCAGTGGGGCGCATTTTTTATGCGCATGTGTTCCGCAATGCGATTTTGTTAGTGGTGGCGGGTTTTCCGCAGGCTTTTTTAGGCATGTTTTTTAGCTCAAGTTTGTTGATAGAGATTGTTTTTAGCCTAGATGGGTTAGGGCTTTTAGGGTATGAAAGCATTGTGAGTAGGGATTATCCCGTTGTGTTTGGTTCGCTTTATATTTTCACGCTTTTGGGTTTGGTAGCGAGTTTGATAAGCGATTTGCTCTGCGTGGTGATTGACCCTAGGATTGATTTTGAAAAGCGTTGAGGGTAGGAATGAAAAATGAGATGAAATCTTCTTTAAAACTTTTTATGCGGCCTTTGTTGGTGGTTTTGGCGTTCATGTTGTTGTATGCTTTAGTGCATGCTATGCTTGGTTTTTATGTGAAAAAAGACAGCGCTCCAATAAGCCCAAATGTAGAAAAAACCGAGACAGAGAGCCAAAACGGCGCGCTTTCGCCCAAACAAGAAGAAGTCAACACGATCACAACCGCTACAGAAGAAAACCCCACTAAAGACACAGCGCCACCTTTAGAAACGACCGCACAAGAAAAAGAAACTAAACAAGAGATTAAACAAGAGCAAGAAAAAGAAAACGAGCCTAAACAAGACAGCGTCTCGCCCACTCAAAACAATCAAAAAACCCCTACAACCCCCTTAATGGGAAAAAAACCTTTAGAGTATAAAGTCGCAGTCAGTGGCGTGAATGTGCGCGCTTTTCCTAGCACAAAAGGTAAAATCTTGGGATTGCTTTTAAAAAATAAAAGCGTGAAGGTTTTAGAAATCCAAAACGATTGGGCTGAAATTGAATTTTCTAATAAAACAAAGGGCTATGTGTTTTTAAAACTTTTAAAAAAGGCTGAATGAAAGAATAATGAAATTAAAATCGTTTGGGGTTTTTGGAAATCCCATTAAGCATTCCAAATCGCCCTTAATCCATAACGCTTGTTTTTTAACTTTTCAAAAAGAATTAGGGTTTTTGGGGCATTACCACCCCATATTACTCCCTTTAGAAAGCCACATCAAAAGCGAGTTCTTGCATTTAGGATTGAGTGGGGCTAATGTAACCTTACCCTTTAAAGAAAGGGCGTTTCAAATTTGCGATAAAATCAAAGGTATCGCGCACAAATGCGCTTCAATCAATACGCTTGTTTTGGAAGATGATGAGCTTGTGGGTTACAATACTGATGCTTTAGGTTTTTGGCTCTCTTTGGGAGGTGAGGGCTACCAGAGCGCTCTGATTTTAGGATCTGGGGGGAGCGCTAAAGCCCTAGCGTGTGAATTGAAAAAACAAGGCTTACAAGTGAGCGTGTTGAACCGCTCTATTAGGGGATTAGATTTTTTCCAACGCTTGGGTTGTGATTGTTTCATGGAGCCTCCTAAAAGCGCTTTTGATTTGATCATTAACGCCACTTCAGCGAGTTTGAATAACGAATTGCCTTTGAATAAAGAGGTTTTGAAAGGGTATTTTAAAGAGGGCAAACTCGCTTATGATTTGGCGTATGGGTTTTTAACGCCCTTTTTATCTCTGGCTAAAGAGTTAGAAATCCCTTTTCAAGACGGGAAAGACATGCTCATCTATCAAGCCTCTTTAAGTTTTGAAAAATTTAGTGCTTCTCAAATCCCTTATTCAAAAGCGTTTGAAGTCATGCGAAGTGTTTTTTGATGCAAGGGTTTTTAAGAGGCCTGTTTTTTGGGGTTAAAAAGATCCCTAAACGATTCGCTCCCCTAGTAGAAAAGGGCGTTTTAAAAGAAGCGCTTCAATCAAACAAGGATCGCTATTTTTTAAAAGAAGGCTTTGATATAGGCAAAGTTGAAAAAGTAAAAGATAAGGCGTTTTTCATTTCTTTGGCGAAAAATTACCCTAAAGACCCTTTAATCAAAAACTTACCCCCCTCTTTTAAAACAGACGCTTGGATTTTATGCCAAATAGAATGTTCTAAAAAACGCCCCATAGCCTTTTTTAAAGCCGCGCTTTTCAATGCAAATCACACGATGATAGCTTACTTGGCTAAAGAAAAAAACCAGATTGTGGCTATCCCTTTTAAAGAGCCTTTTAAAAAACCTATTTCTTTAAAGCACAGCCAAAGATCCTTACTAGAATTGCCCAGGCATTGCGTGGTGAAGATCGATCTTAAAAAGCGTGAAATCAGCGAAATTTTAGGGGCTTTAGAATACCCTTTAATAGATGAGAACCTTTCTTTAAGCCTTTTTGACAGGGTTAAGGATTTTTCAAAAGATTGTTTGAATTTAGCCCAACATTACGCGCAACTTAAAGCGAGCGATTTTAAAGACAGGATCAATTATTCTCACCTCCCTTTTATCACCATTGACCCCAAAGACGCTAAAGATTTTGACGATGCGATTTTTTATGATCAAGAAAAAAGGGTTTTGTTTGTGGCGGTTGCTGATGTGAGCGAATTTGTGCCGAAACATTCTAGTTTGGATAAAGAAGCTAGGCTTAGGGGCTTTAGCGTGTATTTCCCTAACAGCGTCTATCCCATGCTGCCTTTGAGTTTGTCTCAAGGGGCATGCTCATTAAAAGCGTTTGAAAAACGCCTGGCTTTAGTGTATGAAATCCCTCTAGATAATTTGAAAAACGCCCGATTATCTCAAGGCGTTATTGAAGTTAGGGCTAATTGCACTTATGAAGAAATCAATCATTTTTTAAGCGCCCAACAAAGCTCTTTAGATAAAGATTTGCAGCAAAGCCTTTTGGGGTTTTTAGAAATGGCTTTAAAGTTAAAAAAGGAGCGTTTAAAAAAAGGGTTTAATTTCAATTCGTTTGAAAACAAGCTGTATTTAAATAAAGAAGGGCGTATAGAAAAAATTGAAACGCAAACAGAAAGCGATGCGCACACCCTCATAGAAGAAGCCATGCTCTTAGCCAACCAATCTAGCGCAGGGTTATTAGATGAGCATTTTCACAATAAGGGGATATACCGCACCCATAAAGAGCCCAGTTTGGAGCAGCAAAAACGCCTTTACGCCAAGCTTTTTGATTATGAGATTGTTCGCCCTAAAAACATGGGCTTTTTCCCTTTTTTAGAGCATGCTTTAAAGATAGCCAAAGAAAAGAGTATAGAAAGAGAAGTTTCACGCTTAATCATCAAGTCTCAAAATTTAGCCCTTTATAGCCCCACGCAAGAAAGCCATTTTGGTTTGGGGTTTATTAGCTATACGCATTTCACTTCGCCCATTAGACGATACAGCGATTTAGCCTTACACAGGCTTTTAAAAGAATTGTTGTTTCATCAAGCTAAAGGCTGCTCGTATCTGTTAGAAGAAACGCCTGAATTATGCGCTGAGTTGAACGCTTTGCAGAAAAAGGCCGCTTTGATTGAAAGGGATTTCATCAAACGCAAATTCGCCCGCTTGGCTTTAGAACTTTTAGAAAAAGAATTTTTGGGCGTGGTTTTGGAGGTTAAAGATTGGGTGGTGGTGGGGTTAAAAGAATTTATAGGGCTTAAAGTTTTAGTCAAAACAAACAAGGTTTTTAAGCCGTTAGAAAAAGTGTGCGTTACAATCACGCATGCGGATTTGATTTTAGGGCAAGTTAGAGGCGAAATCACAGAAAGGATTAAAGAGCATGTATCGTAAAGATTTGGACCATTATTTAAAACAACGCCTCCCTAAAGCGGTGTTTTTGTATGGGGAGTTTGATTTTTTTATCCATTATTATATTCAAACGATTAGCACGCTTTTTAAATGCGATAACCCTGACACAGAAACTTCGCTTTTTTATGCGAGCGATTATGAAAAAAGCCAGATTGCGACCCTTTTAGAGCAGGATTCTTTATTTGGAGGGAGCAGTTTAGTCATTTTAAAACTGGATTTTGCGCTGCATAAGAAATTTAAGGAAAATGATATCAATCTTTTTTTAAAAGCCCTAGAGCGGCCTAGCCATAACAGGCTCATCATAGGGCTTTATAATGCTAAAAGCGACACCACCAAATACAAATACACTAGCGATACTATCGTTAAATTTTTCCAAAAAAGCCCCTTGAAAGATGAAGCGATCTGTGCGCGCTTTTTTACCCCTAAAACTTGGGAGAGTTTGAAATTCTTGCAAGAAAGGGCTAATTTTTTACATTTAGACATCAGCAGCCATCTTTTAAACGCTCTTTTTGAAATTAATAACGAAGATTTAGGCATTTCGTTTAACGATTTAGACAAGCTAGCGGTTTTAAATACGCCCATCGCTTTAGAAGACATTCAAGAATTAAGCTCCAATGCGGGGGATATGGATTTGCAAAAGCTCATTTTAGGGCTTTTTTTGAAAAAAAGCGTTCTTGATATTTATGATTATTTGTTAAAAGAGGGCAAAAAAGATGCGGATATTTTAAGGGGGTTAGAGCGGTATTTTTACCAGCTTTTTTTATTTTTCGCTCATATTAAAACGACCGGTTTAATGGACGCTAAAGAGGTTTTAGGCTACGCTCCTCCTAAAGAGATTGTAGAAAATTACGCTAAAAACGCCTTGCGTTTGAAAGAAGCCGGCTATAAGAGGGTTTTTGAAATTTTTAGGTTATGGCACCTTCAAAGCATGCAAGGGCAAAAGGAATTGGGCTTTTTGTATTTGACTCCCATTCAAAAAATCATTAACCCTTGAAAAATACTGGAAGGTATTTCTTAAAATTTAGGTTCAATACTTTAATAAAACCAAATTTAATCCAAAAACAAGCGAAAGCAAGGTATAATTGAAAGTTTTTTAGACCTTGCTCTTTTTTAGTAAAAAAAGGGCTATACAACCACAAGGAGAATGGATGAGGCATTATGAAACGATGTTTATTCTCAAACCTACTTTAGTAGAAGAAGAGATTAAATCCAAAATTGAATTTTACAGAGAAGTGATCACTAAGCACCACGGCGTGATTGAAACGAGCCTGGATATGGGCATGCGTAATTTGGCTTATGAAATCAAAAAGCACAAAAGAGGCTATTATTATGTGGCGTATTTCAAAGCGGAGTCGTCAATGATTTTAGAGCTTGAACGATTGTATCGCATCAATGAAGATGTGTTGCGTTTCATTGTGATCAAATACGAAAGCAAGAAAGAAGTGGAAGCGTGGCATGCGTTAGTGGATAGGGCTAATAAAAAGCCATCACACACTAAAGAAAAACACGAAAAAACCGAACACACGCATTCTCACCACACAGAGGAAGCAGAAAGCGTAGGATCTCATAGCGAATAAGGGCTTATCATGTTTAATAAAGTGATTATGGTAGGGCGTTTGACAAGGAATGTGGAGTTGAAATATTTGCCTAGCGGTTCGGCTGCGGCTACAATAGGTTTAGCCACAAGCAGGCGTTTCAAAAAGCAAGACGGCACGCTAGGCGAAGAGGTGTGCTTCATAGATGCGCGTTTGTTCGGGCGAACGGCTGAAATCGCTAACCAGTATTTGAGTAAGGGTTCAAGCGTTTTGATAGAAGGGCGTTTGACTTATGAGAGCTGGATGGATCAAACGGGCAAAAAAAATTCCCGCCACACTATCACAGCGGACTCGTTGCAATTTATGGATAAAAAGTCAGACAATCCCCAAGCAAACACTATGCAAGATAGCGTAATGCATGAGGGTTTCAACAACGCTTATCCCGCTAATCATAACGCTCCCAGCCAGGATCCTTTTAACCAAGCCCCAAGTTATGCGCAAAACGCTTACGCTAAAGAGAATTTACAAGCACAGCCGTCCAAGTATCAAAACAGCGTGCCTGAAATCAATATTGATGAAGAAGAAATCCCCTTTTAAGGGTTAAAATTAAGGAGACATTATGGAAAGAAAACGCTATTCAAAACGCTATTGCAAATACACCGAAGCTAAAATCAGCTTTATTGACTATAAAGATTTAGACATGCTCAAGCACACGCTATCAGAGCGCTATAAAATCATGCCAAGAAGGTTGACAGGCAATAGCAAAAAGTGGCAAGAGAGGGTGGAAGTAGCGATCAAAAGAGCCCGCCACATGGCTTTAATCCCCTACATTGTGGATAGGAAAAAAGTCGTGGATAGCCCTTTTAAACAGCACTAAATTTTTGATTAGGGCTAATAGGGGGCATGCCCTTTTAATCTTATTTAATCTTATTTAATCTTGGCTTGGCTTTTATGGAGCGCTAGCGGTAAAAACGATAAAAAGCCTTTTTAAGACAAAATGAAAAAGCTTGATTTTAGCGGTGATTTCTTAAGCGTTATTAGTGGGAATGTTATTTTAAAATACCCCCTTAAGAGTCTTACAACCAAAACTAAAGCGATCCCATTTAAAATATCCCCTTAAGAGTTTTATAACCAAATTCAAAACGATCCCAGCAAGCAATCAAACCCCCATTTTATCCCTATTAAACCCTATTTTAAAACCTTTTTAATAATTGAGAATAGTTCCAAAACACCCCAAAATCTTTTTTTTTTTTTTGAAACAACAAAACGCCAAATTAGCGCAAAAATCTTATCAATTCATGCTATATTAACGAAATCTTGTGATAAGATCTTATCATTTTAAAAGACTCACCTGACCATTTTAATTTCAAGGAGAAAACATGAAAAAACACATCCTTTCATTAACCTTAGGATCGCTTTTAGTTTCCACTTTAAGCGCTGAAGACGACGGCTTTTATATGAGTGCAGGCTATCAAATCGGTGAAGCCGCTCAAATGGTGAAAAACACCAAAGGCATTCAAGAACTCTCAGACAATTATGAAAAGTTAAACAACCTTTTAACCAAATACAGCACCCTAAACACCCTTATCAAGCTCTCTTCTGATCCGAGCGCGATCAATGGGGTGCGTAACGATCTAGGCGCAAGCGCGGCTGGCTTGCTCAATGACAAAAAGAATTCTCCCGCCTATCAAGCCGTGCTTTTAGCCATCAATGCGGCGGTAGGGTTTTGGAATATCGTGGGTTATGTAACGCAATGCGGGGGGTATGATAAAAATAGTGGTGCTTCTCCAACGCCAGGGATTCAAACCAACTTTAACAACGAGCCAGGATACAAATCCACTCAAATCTCTTGCCAATTTGGCAATTTACCGGCTGGAGTCCAAGGGCCTATACCTATTGAGACTTTTAAAAAGCTCAACGAAGCCTATCAGATCTTGCAAACGGCTTTAAAACAAGGCTTACCGACACTGAATCAAAATAATAGCACAGTGGATGTAACTTATAGTTATACTTGTTCGGGAGAAGGGAATAATAACTGTAAGATAGAATTAGCGAATGATAAAGAACTTGAACAAGTAGGGGGAAGTGAAACCACAACCCAAACCATAGATGGCAAACAAGTGAGCGTTACCACAAAATCAGGAGTCGTTCTTCATGGGGAAACATATAACGGGAAAAAATGGGAAGGTGCATCCTACACCGAAATCACCAACGAATTGAAAGGAGTCCCCAATAGCGCGCAAGCGCTGTTAGCGCAAGCGAGCACGCTCATCAACACCATCAACAGTGCATGCCCATGGTTTACGGCACCTTATCAGATGAATAATGGTGCACAGTGGAAATGGAATCCTAATAGTGGGGGAGGGGGTATGTGTGGCGCTTTTAAGGAAGAAATCAGCGCGATCCAAAAAATGATCACGGACGCTCAAGAGATGGTCAATCAAGCGAGCGTCATTAACAGCAATGAACAAACAACTCCAATAGGAGGCAGTGGGGGTCAGCCTTTCAACCCTTTCACAGACGCCAAATTTGCTGACGGCATGCTCGCTAATGCACAAGCGCAAGCCAAAATGATCAATTTAGCCGATCAAGTGGGGAACACTATCAACCCAGAGAAGATTAGCGGGAACTTCCAATATTTTGTTGAAAAGTATTTAGCTACATGCAATAACCCTTATGGTAATGGCACATACGGCACGCCATCCGGAACGGTTACTTCTAACACTTTCGCTTCCGGTTGCGCGTATGTGGGAGAAACCATAACCGCTTTAAACAACAGCATCGCGCATTTTGGCGCTCAAGCCGAACAAATCCAACAAGCCGAAGATCTCGCCTACACTTTAGCAAACTTCAGCAGCCAATACAAAAAGCTAGGAGACA
>NZ_CBPT010000002.1:0-227756 GCF_000476855.1 Helicobacter pylori SA221C | reverse complement strand
GGAATTTTACAAAAAAATTTTTTTAAATCAAAGGCTTGATTAGGGCTAGATTAGGCTCATTGATGCAATGCGTGGCGTGCTGTTTTAAAACCTCTTTAGCGTTGAAAGCGATTTTAATATGGGCATGTTTGAACATGCTCAAGTCATTCGCTCCATCGCCCACGACTAAAGTGTTCGTTTTACTGATATTCAACAAGCGTTGTAAGGAAAGCAGCATTTCGCCTTTAGAGTGTGAAAACATCATATGCCCCGTAACCAAGCCGTTTAAGGCGTCATTTTCCACTATCAGCGTGTTACTGAAAGCCGCATCTAAATTCAATAAATCCCTATAATGATTCGTCGCTAAATCAAAGCCCCCGCTGAAGCAAACCACCTTGTAATCTTTCTCTTTTAAGGCGCTAATAAGCTCAAGCGCTCCTTCAAACAAAGGCAGACTTTCACAAACTTCTTTGGCTAGTTTTAAGGGCATGTTTTTGAGTTTAGAAACCCTTAAAATAAGACTTTTATGAAAATCTGTTTCGCCATTCATGGCTTGTGAAGTGAACTTTTTTACTTCATCAAACACCCCCCACGCCCTCGCTAAAGACTCAATCGTCTCAGCATTGACTAGCGTGGAGTCAAAATCAAAAACGGCTAGTTTTTGCACCCAATACCCTAAAATTAAGATTTCCTGCTTTTAGCGATCCCTTTGACATACTGATCGGCCAAATACAAGCCATGGTTTTCATTACCAATCAACTCAATTTTATCCAAAATATCCTTGAAAAGCACTTCTTCTTCATGCTGTTCAGACACATACCATTGCAAGAAATTGAAAGTCGCATGATCTTTGCCTTTTATGGCATGATCGACGATATTATTAATAGACTCGCTGATGTGTTGCTCATGTTCATAGGCTTTTTGGAAAATTTGAGTCAAACCTTCAAACTTATGCTCAGGCGCGCTGATGCTAGTTAATTGCACAGGCACATTGTTTTCATTCAAGAAGACGATAAGCTTTTTAGCATGCTCGTATTCTTCAGCCGCATGGTCAAATAAGAAAAGCCCCGCGCCATCTAAGCTATGGGTATAGCACCAAGAACTCATGCTCATATACAAGTTGGAAGAGTTCATTTCCTTATTCACTTGTTCGTTTAGCAACTTAATGATGTCTTTTGATAACATAGTATCTCCTTTGTGTTGGTTTAAGTTGTCCCATAATTATAGCATAAATGATAATGAAAAAGTAAACAAGAGTATGAAAATTTTTAAAAACTTATAAAAATGAGAAATAACACCAGCTAATGGTTTGATAAAGCTTATATTTTATCATAAAAATCACTTTAATGAGAATTAGGTCAAAAAAAGGGGCTGGTATCAATAGGGGGGGATTAAAAGGGATATTTTTATATAATATATAAAAAGCATTATTCAATCTAAAAATGCTACAATGTTTATCTTTAAAATGAAAGGCAATTTAACCATGGACTTTTTAAAAAAAGTATTAGACAATCAAGTTACTGAAAGTAAAGAATTAGTGAAGCTTTATGATTATGATTTATACACGCTAGGGGAAGCAGCGGATCACATGCGCCAAAACATGCACCAAAAAATCGTGTATTTTAACGTCAATAGGCATTTAAACCCTAGCAATATTTGCACGGACGCTTGTAAATTCTGCGCCTTTTCAGCCCACAGAAAAAACCCTAACCCTTATGAAATGAGCTTAGAAGAAATCCTAGAAAAGGTTAAAAATTCCTACAACAAGGGGATTAAAGAAGTCCATATCGTGAGCGCTCATAACCCTAATTACTCTTATGAATGGTATTTGAAGGTGTTTGAAACCATCAAACAAGAAATGCCTAACTTACACCTAAAAGCCATGACCGCCGCAGAAGTGCATTTTTTAAGCGTTAAATTCAACAAACCTTTTGAATTGGTGTTAGAAGACATGCTCAAAGCCGGGGTGGATTCCATGCCTGGTGGGGGGGCAGAGATTTTTGATGAAGAAATCAGGCGTAAAATCTGTAATGGTAAGGTGGGATCTTCTCGGTGGTTAGAAATCCATGCTTATTGGCACAAATTAGGCAAAATGAGTAACGCTACCATGCTTTTTGGGCATATTGAAAATAAAATCCATCGCATCGATCATATGCTGAGGATCAAAAAAATTCAAAGCCCTAAAAATAAAGTGGAAAATAAAGAAGGGGGCTTTAACGCTTTTATCCCCTTGTTGTATCAAAAAGAAAACAATTATTTGAAAGTAGAAAAATCCCCTAGCGCGATAGAAATCCTAAAAACCATCGCCATATCTCGTATTCTTTTGAACAATATCCCCCACATTAAAGCCTATTGGGCGACTTTGGGCTTGAATTTAGCTTTAGTGGCTCAAGAATTTGGCGCTAACGATTTAGACGGCACGATAGAAATAGAGAGCATTCAAAGCGCGGCAGGCGCGAAGAGCCGGCATGGTTTAGAAAAAGAAGATTTAATATTTAAAATCAAGGACGCTGGTTTTGTTGCGGTAGAAAGGGATAGTTTGTATAATTTTATACAGAAATTTTAATAATTTTTAGCGTTTTTAAGAATGATTAGTTATAATAACGCTACTAACAACACTCAAGCTAAAATCTATTAAGGAAATCAGTATTAAAAAATTTATTCTATCTTCTCTTGTTTTCGCATGTATCAATACCAGCGTTGAAGCTTTAGAAAATGACGGCTCTAAACCAAACGATTTGGCTCCGCCAAAAGAAGCCTCTCAAGAATCCCAAAGAAATGAAGCTCAAAAAGAAACCCTCCAATCAAGTCAAACGCCTAAAGAAATGAAAGTCAAGTCCATTTCGTATATCGGGCTTTCTTACATGTCTGACATGCTCGCTAATGAAATTGTAAAAATTCGTGTGGGCGACATTGTGGATTCTAAAAAAATAGACACCGCTGTTTTGGCTTTGTTCAATCAAGGGTATTTTAAAGACGTTTATGCCACTTTTGAAAGCGGCATATTAGAGTTTCATTTTGATGAAAAAGCCAGGATTGCCGGGGTAGAAATCAAGGGTTATGGGACTGAAAAGGAAAAAGACGGCTTAAAATCCCAAATGGGGATCAAAAAGGGCGACACCTTTGATGAGCAAAAATTAGAGCATGCTAAAACGGCTTTAAAAACAGCTTTAGAGGGGCAGGGCTATTATGGGAGCGTGGTGGAGGTGCGCACAGAAAAGGTCAGTGAGGGCGCGTTATTGATCGTGTTTGATGTGAATAGGGGGGATAGCATTTATATCAAACAATCCATTTATGAGGGAAGTGCGAAATTAAAACGCCGCATGATTGAATCTTTGAGCGCGAACAAGCAAAGAGATTTCATGGGTTGGATGTGGGGCTTGAATGACGGGAAATTGCGCTTAGATCAATTAGAATACGATTCTATGCGTATCCAAGATGTGTATATGCGTAGGGGTTATTTGGACGCTCATATTTCTTCGCCTTTTTTGAAAACGGATTTTTCTACCCATGACGCTAAGCTTCATTATAAAGTCAAAGAGGGGATCCAATACAGGATTTCAGACATTTTAATAGAGATTGACAACCCGGTAGTCCCCTTAAAAACCTTAGAAAAAGCGCTTAAAGTTAAAAGAAAAGATGTCTTTAATATTGAGCATTTAAGAGCGGATGCGCAAATTTTAAAAACCGAAATCGCCGATAAGGGTTATGCGTTTGCGGTGGTGAAGCCAGACTTGGATAAAGATGAAAAAAACGGGCTTGTGAAAGTCATTTATCGTATTGAAGTGGGTGATATGGTGTATATCAATGATGTCATCATTTCAGGGAACCAACGCACGAGCGATAGGATCATTAGGAGGGAATTGTTACTAGGGCCTAAGGATAAATACAACTTGACCAAACTGAGAAATTCTGAAAATTCTTTAAGGCGTTTAGGATTCTTCTCTAAAGTCAAAATTGAAGAAAAAAGGGTGAATAGCTCACTTATGGATTTGTTAGTGAGCGTGGAAGAGGGGCGCACCGGGCAGTTGCAATTTGGGTTAGGCTATGGCTCTTATGGAGGGCTTATGCTTAATGGGAGCGTGAGCGAAAGAAACCTTTTTGGGACCGGCCAAAGCATGAGCTTGTATGCTAACATCGCTACAGGGGGGGGTAGATCTTATCCGGGCATGCCAAAAGGAGCGGGGCGTATGTTTGCCGGGAATTTAAGCTTGACTAATCCAAGGATTTTTGACAGCTGGTATAGCTCTACGATCAATCTTTATGCGGATTATAGGATAAGCTATCAATATATCCAACAAGGTGGGGGCTTTGGGGTGAATATTGGGCGCATGCTGGGTAACAGAACCCATGTGAGCTTAGGGTATAACTTGAACGTTACCAAGCTCCTTGGTTTCAGCAGCCCTTTATACAACCGCTACTATTCCTCTGTTAATGAAGTGGTTTCTCCAAGGCAATGTTCTACCCCCGCATCAGTGATTATCAACCGCTTATCAGGCGGTAAAACCCCCTTACAGCCTGAAAGTTGTTCTAGCCCTGGAGCGATCACCACTTCACCAGAAATAAAAGGTATTTGGGATAGGGATTACCATACGCCTATCACCAGCTCTTTCACCCTTGATGTGAGCTATGACAACACCGATGATTATTATTTCCCTAGAAATGGGGTTATCTTTAATTCCTATGCGACAATGTCTGGCTTGCCAAGCTCTGGCACGCTCAATTCGTGGAACGGGTTAGGCGGGAATGTCCGTAACACCAAAGTCTATGGTAAATTCGCCGCTTACCACCATTTGCAAAAATATTTATTGATAGATTTGATCGCTCGCTTTAAAACGCAAGGGGGCTATATCTTTAGGTATAACACCGATGATTACTTGCCCTTAAACTCCACTTTCTACATGGGGGGCGTAACCACGGTGAGAGGCTTTAGGAACGGCTCAGTTACGCCTAAAGATGAGTTTGGCTTGTGGCTTGGAGGCGATGGGATTTTTACCGCTTCTACCGAATTGAGCTATGGGGTGTTGAAAGCGGCTAAAATGCGCTTAGCGTGGTTTTTTGACTTTGGTTTCCTAACCTTTAAAACCCCAACTAGGGGGAGTTTCTTCTATAACGCTCCCTTCACGACAGCGAATTTTAAAGATTATGGCGTGATAGGGGCTGGGTTTGAAAGAGCGACTTGGAGGGCTTCTACAGGCTTGCAGATTGAATGGATTTCGCCCATGGGGCCTTTGGTGTTGATTTTCCCTATAGCGTTTTTCAACCAATGGGGCGATGGCAATGGCAAAAAATGTAAAGGGCTGTGCTTCAACCCTAACATGGACGATTACACGCAACACTTTGAATTTTCTATGGGAACAAGGTTTTAAAATGCGCATCAACAGAGAAGAAATTTTGGATTTAATGAAAAACGCGCCCTTGAAAGAATTAGGGCAAAAGGCTTTAGAAATAAAGCAACGCTTGCACCCTGAAAACTTGACGACTTTTATTGTGGATAGGAATATCAATTACACCAATATTTGTTTTGTGGATTGTAAGTTTTGTGCGTTCAAACGCACCCTAAAAGAAAAAGACGCCTATGTGTTGAGCTATGAAGAAATCGATCAAAAGATTGAAGAATTGCTCGCTATTGGCGGCACGCAGATCCTTTTTCAAGGGGGGGTGCACCCGCAGCTAAAGATTGATTATTATGAGAATCTAGTCAGCCATATCGCTCAAAAATTCCCCACCATCACCATTCATGGTTTTAGCGCGGTTGAAATTGATTACATTTCTAAAATCTCTAAATTGTCTTTAAAAGAAGTTTTAGAAAGGTTGAAAAACGCCGGTTTAAGCTCCATTCCAGGAGCGGGAGCAGAGATATTAAGCGATAGGGTGCGCGACGTGATCGCTCCTAAAAAATTGAGCAGTGATCGGTGGATTGAAGTGCATAGAATGGCGCATCTTTGCGGGATTAAAAGCACGGCTACCATGATGTTTGGGAGCGTGGATAATGAAGAAGATGTGGTGGAGCATTTACAAAGAGTGCGCGATTTGCAAGACGAAACCGGCGGCTTTAGGGCTTTTATTTTATGGAGTTTTCAGCCCAACAACACCCCCTTAAAAGAAGAAATCCCAAGCATTAAAAAAGCGAGTTCCAATCGGTATTTACGCTATTTGGCGTGCAGTAGGATTTTTTTGGATAACATTCAAAACATACAAAGCTCATGGGTTACTCAAGGCTCTATGATAGGGCAGTTAGCCTTATTGTTTGGAGCGAATGATTTAGGGAGTGTGATGATGGAAGAAAATGTAGTGAAAGCGGCCGGAACGAGTTTTTGCATGAATGAAGCGGAAATGATAGAGCTTATTGAAGACATTGGGAGCGTGGCGGCTAAACGAAACACCGCTTATGAAATCTTAAAGCGTTACCCGGCTAAAGCAAAGGTATAAACAGCATGAAAAAAATTTTAATCATTTTATTATTAGGAGTTTTTATGGGGTTACAAGCGAGCGCTTTGACACACCAAGAAATCAATCAAGCTAAAGTCCCTGTGATTTATGAAGAAAACCATTTATTGCCTATGGGGTTTATCCATTTAGCTTTTAGAGGGGGTGGGAGCTTAAGCGATAAAAACCAGTTGGGTTTGGCGAAATTATTCGCACAAGTTTTAAACGAAGGCACTAAAGAGCTTGGTGCGGTGGGGTTTGCGCAACTTTTAGAGCAAAAAGCGATCAGTTTGAATGTGGATACTAGCGCAGAAGATTTGCAAATCACTTTAGAATTTTTAAAAGAATACGAAGATGAAGCCATCATGCGCTTAAAAGAGCTTTTAAAATCCCCTAATTTCACGCAAAACGCTTTAGAAAAAGTCAAAACCCAAATGTTGGCCGCGCTTTTACAAAAAGAAAGCGATTTTGATTATTTGGCTAAACTGACTTTAAAACAAGAACTTTTTGCTAACACCCCTTTAGCTAACGCAGCCTTAGGCACTAAAGAGAGTCTCCAAAAAATCAAGCTAGAGGATTTGAAACAGCAATTTTCTAAGGTCTTTGAACTCAATAAACTCGTGGTGGTGCTTGGGGGTGATTTGAAAATCGATCAAACCCTTAAGCGTTTAGATAACGCTCTTAATTTCTTGCCACAAGGTAAAGCGTATGAAGAGCCTTATTTTGAAACGAGCGATCAAAAGAGCGAAAAAATCCTCTATAAAGACACTGAACAGGCTTTCGTGTATTTTGGCGCACCCTTTAAAATCAAGGATTTAAAACAGGATTTAGCGAAATCTAAAGTCATGATGTTTGTGCTTGGGGGGGGGTTTGGCTCTCGTTTGATGGAAAAAATCAGGGTTCAGGAGGGCTTGGCTTATAGCGTGTATATCCGCTCCAATTTTTCTAAAGTGGCGCATTTTGCGAGCGGGTATTTGCAAACCAAGCTCAGCACTCAAGCTAAAAGCGTTGCTTTAGTTAAAAAAATAGTCAAAGAATTTATAGAAAAAGGCATGACGCAACAAGAATTAGACGACGCTAAAAAGTTTTTACTAGGCTCTGAGCCTTTAAGGAATGAAACGATCTCTAGCCGCTTGAACACCACTTACAATTATTTTTATTTGGATTTGCCTTTAAATTTCAACCAAACGCTGCTCAATCAAATCCAAAAAATGAGTTTGAAAGAAATCAATGATTTCATTAAAGCGCACACCGAAATCAACGACTTGACTTTTGCCATTGTGAGCAATAAAAAGAGTAAGGACAAATAATGCCATTTGAAGCTGTAATCGGGCTAGAAGTCCATGTCCAACTCAACACCAAAACCAAAATCTTTTGCTCTTGTTCTACAAGCTTTGGAGAAACCCCCAATTCTAACACCTGCCCTGTGTGTTTGGGCTTACCGGGAGCTTTGCCGGTATTGAATAAAGAAGTGGTTAAAAAAGCCATCCAATTAGGCACAGCCATTGAAGCTAACATCAACCAGTATTCCCTTTTTGCGAGGAAAAATTACTTTTACCCTGATTTGCCTAAGGCTTATCAAATTTCGCAGTTTGAAGTCCCCATTGTGAGCGATGGGAAATTAGAGATTGACACTAAAGAGGGCGTAAAAATCGTGCGTATTGAAAGGGCTCACATGGAAGAAGACGCTGGTAAAAATATCCATGAGGGCAGCTATTCTTTAGTGGATTTGAACCGCGCTTGCACCCCTTTATTAGAAATTGTCAGTAAGCCGGACATGCAAAATAGTGAAGAAGCCATAGCGTATTTGAAAAAGCTCCATGCTATCGTGCGTTTTATAGGGATTTCTGATGCGAACATGCAAGAGGGGAATTTCAGGTGCGATGCGAACGTGTCCATCAGGCCCAAAGGCGATGAAAAGCTTTACACGAGGGTGGAGATTAAAAACCTGAATAGTTTTAGATTTATCGCTAAAGCGATTGAATACGAGATAGAGCGCCAAAGCGCGGCGTGGGAGAACGGGCGCTATAATGAAGAGGTGGTTCAAGAAACGCGCCTTTTTGACACCCATAAAGGGATCACCCTTTCTATGCGCAATAAAGAAGAGTCAGCGGATTACCGCTATTTTAAAGATCCGGATTTGTATCCTGTTTTTATTGATGAAAAGCTTTTAAAAGAAGCTCAAAAGATCAATGAATTGCCTAGTGCGAAAAAAACCCGCTACATGAAAGATTTTAACCTTAAAGAAGACGATGCGAATTTATTGGTGAGCGATCCTTTATTGGCGCAGTATTTTGAAAGCATGCTCAATCTTGGGGTTAAGGCTAAAACGAGCGTAACATGGCTTTGTGTGGAATTATTAGGGCGCTTGAAAGCCGAAACCACTTTAGAAAATTGCGGAATTAGCGCTCATGCGTTAGGCGCTTTAGCCAAACGCATTGATGAGGGCAAGATTTCAGGTAAGAGCGCTAAAGACGTGTTAGACAAGCTTTTAGAAGAGCAAGGGGGCGATGTGGATGCGCTCATTGAACAAATGGGCTTGTCTCAAGTCAATGACACGGAAGCGATTGTTAAAGTCATAGAGGAAGTGTTGAAAAACAACGCCGATAAGGTGCTTGAATACAAAAGCGGTAAGGACAAGCTTTTTGGGTTTTTTGTAGGTCAAGCGATGAAAAATCTCAAAGGCGCTAATCCTAGCGTGGTGAATGCTATTTTGAAAGAGAAATTGGATTAATGAGAAGAATTTTTTCTTATGTTTTGAAAGTTTTGTTGTTGTTTAGGGTGGTTTATGCAGAGCCTGAATCTAAAGTGGAAGCCCTAGAAGGGAAGAAACAAGATTCTTCTTTGGATAAAAAAATCCGCCAAGAATTGAAGAATAAAGATTTAAAAAATAAAGAATTGAAAGATAAAGAAGAAAAGAAAAAAACCGAAGAAAAGAAAGAAGTAAAACCCAAAAGAAAGCCCAGAGCAGAAGTCCATCATGGGGACGCTAAAAGCCCGCCTCAAAAAATTGCGCCTCCTAAAATTAAAGAGAGCGCTAAAGGCGTTCAAAATAAAGGCCTTCAAAGCAATGCACCAAAACCTGAGGAAAAAGAGACAACCTCTCAAACTCTTGAAAAAAATAAAGGGACAAGCCCTGGATCGCAATTCAATTCCATTTTTGGTAATCCTGATAACGCTACCAATAACACCCCTGAAGATAAAGTTGTAGGGGGTATTTCCTTGCTCGTTAATGGCTCGCCTATCACGCTGTATCAAATCCAAGAAGAGCAAGAAAAATCTAAAGTGAGTAAAGCTCAAGCAAGGGATCGCTTGATCGCTGAACGCATCAAAAACCAAGAAATCGAACGCTTAAAAATCCATGTAGATGATGACAAGCTAGACCAAGAAATGGCAATGATGGCGCAACAGCAAGGCATGGATTTGGATCATTTCAAACAAATGCTTATGGCTGAGGGGCATTATAAACTCTATAGGGATCAGCTTAAGGAGCATTTAGAAATGCAAGAATTGTTGCGTAATATCTTGCTCACTAATGTGGATACTAGCTCTGAAACCAAAATGCGCGAGTATTACAACAAACACAAAGAGCAATTCAGTATCCCCACAGAAGTAGAAACCGTGCGCTACACTTCCACCAATCAAGAAGATTTAGAAAGGGCTATGGCAGATCCTAATTTGGAAATTCCAGGGGTAACTAAGGCCAATGAAAAAATAGAGATGAAAACCTTAAACCCTCAAATCGCTCAAGTCTTTATTTCTCATGCTGAAGGCTCTTTTACGCCCGTTATGAATGGGGGTGGGGGGCAGTTTATCACCTTTTATATCAAAGAAAAAAAGGGTAAAAATGAAGTGAGCTTCAGCCAGGCCAAGCAATTCATCGCTCAAAAATTAGTAGAAGAATCTAAAGATAAGATTTTAGAAGAGCATTTTGAAAAATTGCGCGTCAAGTCTAGGATTGTGATGATTAGAGAGTGATCTTTAGATCGTGCAACATTTTAATTTTTTCTATAAAGATTCTCTTTTTTCTATCGCTTTATTAACTTTTATTATCGCTCTTGTCATTTTATTAGAACAGGTTAGGGCGTATTTCACCCAAAAGAAAAACAAAAAATTCTTACAAAAATTCGCTCAAAACCAAAACGCTTATGTGAGTAGTGAAAATTTAGACGAGCTTTTCAAGCATGTAAAATTTTCTAGTTTGATGTTTTTAGCCAGGTCGTATTCTAAAATCGCTGACATAGAAATGAGTATTGAAATCTTAAAAGGGCTTTTAGCGCGCCCTTTAAAAGATGAAGAAAAAACCGCTGTTTTGGATTTATTGGCTAAAAATTATTTTAGCGTGGGGTATTTGCAAAAAGCGCAAGACACTTTGAAAGAAATTTTACGCTTTTCTCCAAGGAATGTGGAAGCGTTATTGAAACTCATGCATGTGTATGAATTAGAAAAGGATTATTCAAAGGCTTTAGAAACTTTAGAGTGTTTGGAAGAATTAGAAGCCCCTGAAATTGAAACGATCAAAAACTACCTTTATTTAATGCATTTAATAGAGAGCAAGGAAGATGCGAGTAAAATCTTGCATGTGGCAAAAAATTCGCCAGATTTGAAAAAAATCGCTTTAAATTATTTAAAATCTTGCGATGAAAATCTTTTTTGGCAAGAGATTGATAAAACCGAGCGTTTAGAAAATTTAATCGATCTTTTATGGGATCAAAATATCCCTGCTTTTATTTTAGAAAAACATGCCCTTTTGCAAGACATTGCACGATCTCAAGGGTTGCTTTTAGATGGTAAGTTTTGTCAAATCTTTGAATTAGAGGTTTTGCGCGCTTTATTGAATAGCCCTATAAAAGCGAATTTGACTTTTGAATACCGCTGCAAAAATTGCAAACAAGTTTTTCCTTTTGAAAGCCATAGGTGTCCTGTGTGTTACCAATTAGCGTTTATGGATATAGTGCTTAAAATCTCTAGAAAAACGCATGCTATGGGAGTGGATTAGATGCAAGAAATTGAAATTTTTTGCGATGGCTCTTCTTTAGGCAATCCCGGGCCAGGCGGGTATGCAGCGATTTTACGCTATAAGGATAAAGAAAAAATCATCAGTGGGGGCGAAAAATGCACCACCAATAACCGCATGGAATTAAGGGCGTTGAATGAAGCGTTAAAAATCTTAAAACGCCCATGCAATATCACGCTTTATAGCGATTCGCAATACGTGTGCCAAGCGATTAATGTGTGGCTGATCAATTGGCAAAAAAAGAATTTTGCTAAAGTCAAAAATGTGGATTTGTGGAAAGAATTTTTAGAAGTTTCTCAAGGGCATTCTATTGTGGCTGTTTGGATCAAGGGGCATAACGGGCATGCACAAAATGAGCGGTGCGATAGTCTCGCTAAATTAGAGGCGCAAAAATGGGTCAAAACGGCCACTTGAAAGGGATAAGATGAAAGACAAAAACAATAAGCTTGCAGATTGCCCTTATATTACGCTAGAAAAAGCTTTAGGGTATTCTTTTAAAGATAAGCATTTATTGGAGCAAGCCTTAACGCATAAATCATGCAAGCTCGCTTTAAACAATGAGCGCTTGGAATTTTTAGGCGATGCGGTGTTGGGCTTGGTGATAGGGGAGTTGCTATACCATAAATTTTATCAATACGATGAGGGAAAACTTTCCAAATTAAGGGCTTCTATCGTGAGCGCGCAGGGTTTTACGAAATTAGCGAAAGTGATTTCTTTGCAAGATTATTTGCGCGTCTCTTCTTCTGAAGAAACCTCTAAAGGGAGGGAAAAGCCCTCTATTCTATCAAGCGCCTTTGAAGCTTTAATGGCTGGGGTATATTTGGAAGCAGGGTTAGATAAAGTGCGTAAAATCATGCAAAATTTGCTCAATCGCGCTTACAAGCGTTTGGATTTGGAGCATTTGTCTGTGGATTATAAAACCGCTTTGCAGGAATTAACCCAAGCGCAATTTTGCGTGATTCCCACTTACCAATTGCTCAAAGAAAAAGGTCCCGATCACCATAAAGAATTTGAAATGGCTCTATACATCCAAGATAAAATGTATGCGACCGCTAAAGGCAAAAGCAAAAAAGAAGCCGAACAGCAATGCGCTTATCAAGCGCTTCAAAAACTTAAGGAAGCAAAATGAACACTTTGGGGCGTTTTTTAAGACTCACGACTTTTGGGGAATCGCATGGGGATGTGATAGGGGGGGTATTAGACGGCATGCCTAGCGGGATTAAAATAGACTATGTGCTATTAGAAAATGAAATGAAGCGCCGCCAAGGGGGGAGAAATGCTTTCACCACACCACGAAAAGAAGACGATAAAGTGGAAATAACAAGCGGGGTTTTTGAAGATTTCAGCACAGGGACACCCATAGGGTTTTTAATCCACAACCAAAGGGCTAGAAGCAAGGATTACGATAACATTAAAAACCTTTTCAGGCCTAGCCATGCGGATTTCACTTATTTTCATAAATACGGCATCAGAGATTTTAGGGGTGGGGGGAGGAGTTCGGCCAGAGAGAGCGCTATAAGAGTGGCTGCTGGGGCGTTTGCTAAAATGCTTTTAAGAGAAATTGGTGTTGTTTGTGAAAGCGGGATCATGGAAATAGGAGGCATTAAAGCCAAAAATTATGATTTTAATCACGCCTTAAAAAGCGAGATTTTTGCCCTAGATGAAGAACAAGAAGAAGCGCAAAAAACAGCCATTCAAAACGCCATCAAAAACCACGATAGCATAGGGGGTGTGGCTTTGATTAGAGCGAGGAGTGTGAAAGCCAATCAAAAGCTCCCCATTGGCTTAGGTCAAGGGCTATACGCTAAATTAGACGCTAAAATCGCTGAAGCGATGATGGGGCTTAACGGGGTGAAAGCGGTTGAAATAGGCAAGGGGGTAGAAAGCTCTTTATTAAAAGGCTCAGAGTATAATGATTTAATGGATCAAAAAGGGTTTTTGAGCAATCATAGCGGAGGGGTTTTAGGGGGCATGAGCAATGGGGAAGAAATTATTATTAGAGCGCATTTCAAACCCACGCCAAGCATTTTCCAACCTCAACGAACCATAGACATTAACAATCATGAATGCGAATGTTTGTTAAAGGGCAGGCATGATCCTTGCATTGCGATTAGAGGGAGCGTGGTGTGCGAGAGTTTGCTTTCATTGGTGTTGGCTGATATGGTATTACTCAATTTGACTTCAAAAATAGAGTATTTAAAAACGATTTATAATGAGAATTAAACGAAATTGGATACAATCAGCTTAAAAAGGATATAAAGTGGAAAAATTACCTAAAAAACGAGTTTCTAAAACCAAATCACAAAAACTTATCAATAGCCTAACCACCCAAAAAAACAGAGCCTTTCTCAAAAAAATCAGCGCTAATGAAATGCTTTTAGAATTAGAAAAAGGAGCGTTTAAAAAAAATGAAGCTTACTTTATTTCTGATGAAGAAGATAAAAATTACGTTTTAGTGCCAGATAATGTGATCTCTCTTTTGGCAGAAAACGCCAGAAAGGCTTTTGAAGCCAGGCTTAGGGCGGAATTAGAAAGGGATATTATCACCCAAGCGCCGATTGATTTTGAAGACGTGCGCGAAGTTTCCTTGCAATTGTTAGAAAATTTACGCCAAAAAGACGGGAATTTGCCCAATATCAACACCTTAAACTTTGTCAAACAAATCAAAAAAGAACACCCTAATTTATTTTTTAATTTTGACAACATGTTCAAACAACCCCCTTTTAATGAAAACCATTTTGAAAATTTTGACAATAGCGATGAGGAAAATTTTTAATGCAAACCATTGATTTTGAAAAATTTTCACAATATTCCAAGCCCGGCCCACGATACACCAGCTACCCCACAGCGGTGGAGTTTAAAGAAAATTTTAATGAAGAGAGCTTGAAAACAGCATTTTTTAACCATGACCATCTCAAAAACCCCATGCCTTTATCGCTTTATACGCATTTGCCTTTTTGCAGGAGTGCGTGTTATTTTTGCGCTTGTTCAGTCATTTACACCAGTTTAGAAGAGAAAAAAGTCCGCTATATCAGCTACCTTAAAAAAGAACTCGCTCTTTTAAAAAACGCCATGGATACCAACAGAGAAGTGGTGCAATTCCACTATGGAGGCGGCACGCCGACCTTTTTTTCGCCCATTCAATTAGACGAGATCACCCAAAGCATTCAAGAAGTTTTCCCCAATTTCAGCAAAGATATTGAAATGAGTTGCGAGATTGATCCTAGGCATTTCACTAAAGAACACATGCAAACCTTGTTTGATAGGGGGTTTAACCGCTTGAGTTTTGGGGTTCAGGATTTTGATTTTGAGGTTCAAAAAGCCATTCACAGAATCCAACCTTTTGAAATGGTTCAAGAATCCGTGAAGCTCGCCAGAGATTACGGCATCAAATCCATTAATTTTGATTTGATTTATGGCTTGCCCAACCAGACTAAAGAGAGTTTTTTAAAAACTTTGGAATGGGTTTTGAAATTAGATCCGGACCGATTAGCGGTGTTCAATTACGCGCATGTGCCTTGGGTGAAAAAAACGATGCGTAAAATTGATGAAACCTTATTGCCAAGCCCTAGAGACAAGCTAGAGATTTTAGAATCCCTCATCAGTTTTTTAGAAAAAGCCAACTACCAAATGATAGGCATGGATCATTTCGCTAAAAGCGATAACGAATTGTATCTAGCCCTTCAAAAAGCGCAATTGCGCCGTAATTTTCAAGGCTATACCACGAAAAAATTCACTCAAACCATTGGCATTGGCGTTACGAGCATTGGCGAAGGGAGCGATTATTACACGCAAAATTATAAAGATTTGCACCAGTATGAAAAAGCCCTTGATTTGGGGCATTTACCGGTAGAAAGGGGTGTAGCGCTCAGTCAAGAAGATGTGTTAAGAAAAGAAGTGATCATGCAAATGATGAGCAATTTAAAACTGGATTACTCTAAGATTGAGGAAAAATTTTCTGTTGATTTTAAAGCGCATTTTAAAAAAGAATTAGAAAAATTAAAGCCTTATGAAGAAGCGGGCTTGCTTTCTTTCAATTCTAAAGGCTTTGAGATGACCAGAACAGGGGGCATGCTCGTAAGAAACATGGCGATGGAGTTTGACGCGTATTTGCGTGGGGGCGAAAAACATTTCAGTAAAACGCTATGAATGAGAATATTTTTGAAGAAGTAGGGGACGCTTGCGTTAAATGCGCTAAATGCGTGCCAGGTTGCACCATATACCGCATTCATAAAGACGAAACGACTTCGCCTAGGGGCTTTTTAGATTTGATGCGCCTAAACGCTCAAAACAAGCTCCAATTAGACACGAATTTAAAACACCTTTTAGAAACTTGTTTTTTATGCACCGCTTGCGTGGAAATTTGCCCTTTTCATTTGCCCATAGACACCTTAATAGAAAAAGCCAGAGAAAAAATCGCTCAAAAGCACGGCATCGCTTGGTATAAAAAATCCTATTTTTCCCTTTTAAAAAACCGCAAAAAAATGGATAGAGTGTTTTCAACTGCGCATTTTTTAGCCCCTTGCCTTTTCAAGCAAGTGGGGGATAGTTTAGAGCCTAGAATGGTGTTTAAAGGCTTGTTCAAACGCTTTAAAAAAAGCGCTCTGCCTCCTTTAAATCAAAAAAGTTTTTTACAAAAGCATGCAGAGGTTAAGCCTTTAGAAAACCCCATTCAAAAAGTGGCCATTTTTATAGGGTGCTTGAGCAATTACCATTACCAGCAAGTGGGGGAAAGCTTGTTGTATATTTTAGAAAAGCTCAACATTCAAGCAATCATCCCTAAGCAAGAATGCTGCTCAGCCCCTGCGTATTTTACCGGCGATAAAGACACCACGCTTTTTTTAGTGAAAAAAAACATAGAATGGTTTGAAAGCTATTTAGATGAAGTGGATGCGATCATCGTGCCTGAAGCCACATGCGCGAGCATGCTTATTAACGATTATTACAAGGTGTTTTTAGGCGAAAAAGATAGGGATTTGTATGTGAAGCGCTTGGAAAAAATCACGCCTAAAATCTATCTGGCGAGCGTGTTTTTAGAGAAACACACCCCTTTAAAAAATCTTTTAGAAAAAATCCCTAAAGGAAAAAGAGAGACTATCACCTATCATAACCCTTGCCATGCCAAAAAAACCCTAAACGCTCATAAAGAAGTGCGAAACTTACTCAATGCGCATTATGAAATTAAAGAAATGCCGGACAATTGTTGCGGTTTTGGGGGGATTACGATGCAAACAGAAAAGGTGGGATTTTCTTTAAAAGTAGGGCTTCTTAGGGCTAAAGAAATCATGGACACCAAGGCTGAAATTTTAAGCGCTGAATGCGGGGCATGCCACATGCAGCTTAACAACGCTTTAAAGTCTTTAGACGACCCTAACACCCCGCCATTTTTGCACCCTTTAGAACTCATCGCTAAAGCCTTAAAAAGCGCTGAATAGAGATTAAAAAGCGCTTAAAGGCATTTTTAACAATTAAAATATCAAAGAGCTTGCGAAAAGCAAGCGATAGCTTATAAAAAGCGGTCTTGGGTTAGGGGGTTGTTAAAGGGGGTTAAGGGGGGAATTATTTCAAAATACCCCCTATCCCCTTAAGAGTTTTACAATAAAATGAAATCTAAAACGATAAAGCAAGTTAATTAAAATCCTATTTTTTTATATAATACAGAACTTTAACACCGCTATTTAAGGAATGACAATGTCAGAAATCAGCGCCTATAAACTCATCAAAGAAAAATTGCAAGCCATACCTAACCTTCGCCATAAAGGGAGCTTGTTTGAAAAAATTTCTAAGCAATTTTTACAAGAGCATGACAGCGCTAATGAATACGAGTCTATTGATCTTTGGAGTGATTGGAAATTAAAGGGGAAGGAGCGCGATAGGGGGATTGATATAGTCATTCAAACGACTTCAAAAGAATATATCGCCGTGCAATGCAAATTCCATCAAAACAGCATCTCGCTTAACGACATTTCAACTTTTTTAACCCAATTGCAAAGCGGAGTGGGGGAGGTCAGGTTTAAAAAAGGGATCATCATCTCCACTTCTAATTTAACCTCTGAAGCCCTTAAAGCAATTGAGCAAATCAGAAGCACAGGAATGGGGATTGACATTGATGAAATCACTGAAGAGGATTTCATCTATTCTCGTATTGATTGGGAAAAGTTTGATCCCACAAAAACCGAAGACGAACTCCCCTTGTGCGACAAGAAAAAGCCGCGCACCCACTAAACAGAAGCCATAAACGCTACCAAAGAGTATTTTTCTAATCCTAAAAACGCTAGAGGCAAGCTCATTATGGCATGCGGGACAGGCAAAACCTATACTTCTTTAAAAATCATGGAAGCTTTAGACCCTAAGATCATGCTTTTTTTAGCGCCAAGCATCGCTTTGCTTTCTCAAACTTTTAGAGAATACGCACAAGAAAAAAGCGAGCCTTTTTACGCTTCTATCGTGTGCAGCGATGATAAAGTCGGGAAAAGTAAGAACGAAGACAATGACGATATTAAATTTTCTGAGCTCCCTTTAAAGCCCTCCACTCGCCTTGAAGACATTTTAAGCGTTTATGAAAAAGCGCAAAAAGAAAACAAACGCTTCATTATCTTTTCAACTTATCAAAGCGCGCTGCGTATTAAAGAAGCGCAAGAAGCGGGTTTGAATGAAATCGATCTCATCATTTGCGATGAAGCCCACCGAACGGTAGGGGCTATGTATTCTAGTAATGAAAGGGACGATAAAAACGCTTTCACGCTGTGCCATAGCGATAAAAATATCAAGGCTAAAAAACGCCTGTATATGACCGCCACGCCTAAAGTTTATAGCGAAAGCTCTAAAGCTAAAGCTAAAGAGAAAGATAATGTTATCTATTCCATGGATGATGCGGATACTTTTGGCGAAGAAATCTATACGCTCAATTTTTCAAAAGCGATCGCTTTGGATCTCTTAACCGATTATAAAGTCATCATTCTAGCGGTGCGAAAAGAAAATTTAAGCGGCGTTACTAACAGCGTGAATAAAAAGATCAGCCAGCTCAAAGCCGAAGGCACTAAACTGGATAAAAAGCTCATCAATAACGAATTTGTTTGTAAGATTGTCGGCACTCATAAAGGGTTAGCCAAGCAGGATTTAATCGCTTTAGATGAGGAAAACAAAGAAGACAACGACTTGCAAAACAAAACCGACACCGCTCCTTCTCAAAGAGCCATAAACTTTTGTAAAAGCATTAACACGAGCAAGAACATTAAAGACTCCTTTGAAACGATCATGGAATGCTATGATGAAGAGTTGAAGAAAAAGAGTTTTAAAAACCTAAAAATCAGCATCGATCACATTGATGGCACCATGAATTGTAAGGATAGGCTTGAAAAATTAGAAAAACTCAATCAATTTGAGCCCAACACTTGTAAGGTTTTAAGTAATGCCAGGTGTTTGAGTGAAGGGGTGGATGTCCCGGCGCTAGATAGCATCGTCTTTTTTGATGGCAAAAGCGCTATGGTGGATATTATCCAAGCGGTGGGTAGGGTGATGCGAAAAGCCAAAGGCAAGAAAAGAGGCTATATCATTTTGCCTATCGCTTTAGAAGAGAGTGAAATCCAAAACCTGGATGAAGCCGTCAATAACACCAATTTCAAAAACATTTGGAAAGTGATAAAAGCCTTAAGAAGCCATGACCCAAGCCTGATTGATGAAGCCACTTTTAAAGAAAAAATCAAAATCTTTGGGAGCGATGATAGCAATAATCAAAACGATGAAAAAACCCTTTTTGACGCTATCTTATTGCAAGATCTAGCGGACGCCATGTATAATGTCATGCCCACTAAATTGGGGGACAGGAACTATTGGGAAAATTTCACTAAAAAAACGGGTAACATCGCAAGGACCTTGAACAACCGCTTGAAAATGATTTTTGAAAAAAACCCTGAATTTTTCCACGGCTTTTTAGATTCCTTAAGGGAAAATATCCACCAAAGCATCAGAGAAGATGAAGCCTTAGACATGATCACTTCTCACATCATCACTAAGCCCATTTTTGATGCGCTTTTTGGGGACAATATCCAAAACCCTATCGCAAAAGCCTTGGATAAAATGGTAGAAAAACTCTCCACTCTGGGCTTAGAAGGGGAAACTAAAGATCTTAAAAACCTCTATGAAAGCGTGAAAACCGAAGCGGCGCACGCCAAAAGCCAAAAAAGCCAGCAAGAACTCATTAAAAACCTCTACAACACTTTCTTTAAAGTAGCCTTTAGAAAGCAAAGCGAAAAACTAGGGATCGTTTATACGCCTATAGAGGTGGTGGATTTCATTTTAAGGGCCACTAACGGCATTTTGAAAAAGCATTTCAACACGGATTTTAACGATTCAAATATCACGATTTTTGACCCTTTCACGGGCACCGGGAGTTTTATCGCTCGTTTGCTTTCTAAAGAAAATAATCTCATTAGCGACGAAGCCTTAAAAGAGAAGTTTCAAAAAAATTTGTTCGCTTTTGACATCGTGCTTTTGTCTTATTACATCGCTTTAATCAATATCACTCAAGCCGCGCAAAATAGGGACAGCTCGTTAAAATTTTTCAAAAACATCGCGCTCACGGACAGCCTGGATTATTTAGAAGAGAAAAACGATAAGGGGGTATTCTCTCTCTTTGAAGATTTGAAAGAAAACAAAGACATCAAAGACACTCTAGCCGGCCAAAACATTAGAGTCATCATCGGCAATCCGCCTTATTCAGCCGGAGCAAAGAGCCAAAACGACAACAACCAAAACCTCTCCCACCCTAAGCTGGAAAAATGGGTTAATGAAAAATACGGCAAAAATTCCACTGCGCCCGGGCAAACGGGAAAAACCACACGAGACACGCTCATTCACAGCATACGCATGGCGAGCGATGTCGTTAAAGATAAGGGGGTGGTAGGCTTTGTGGTGAACGGGAGTTTCATTGACTCTAAAAGCGCGGACGGGTTCCGAAAATGCGTGGCCAAAGATTTTGCGCATCTTTATGCGCTGAATTTGAGGGGGAACGCTAGGACTTCAGGAGAGGAGCGAAAAAAAGAAGGAGATGGAATCTTTGATAGCGGATCCAGGGCGACGATAGCGATCATCTTTTTTGTGAAAGATGAGAGCGTTCAAAACAGCACTATTCATTATTATGAAGTGGAGGACTATTTGAAAAGAGAAGCCAAACTCAACTTGCTTGCAAATTTTGAAAATTTGGATTCGGTGCCTTTTAAGGCGATCACGCCGAATAATAAAGGCGATTGGATCAACCAAAGGAATGACGATTTTGAAAAGCTCATCCCTTTAAAAAGAGATACAAAACTCCAAAACGACAGCATTTTTGATCTCAATTCTATGGGGGTGGTAAGCGGGCGTGATCCTTGGGTGTATAACTTTTCGCAAAAAAATTTGATTCAATCGGTGCAAAACTGCATTGACACTTATAACGCTGATTTGAAGCGCTTCAATGAGCGTTTCAGGGAAGCTTTCAAACAACGCACGGCTAAAGATAAAGGCGTTAAACCAGCCGATCGCTACAAGCACCTAAGCGATAAAGAAATCACCACCGATAAAACGAAAATTTCTTGGACTGATGGTTTGAAAAACAAACTCATTAGAAATGAAATCTTGCCAGCAAGCAGCATGGAGCGCGTAAGGTTAGCCTTGTACCGCCCTTTTAACAAACAATGGCTTTATTGGGATAAGGATTTAATAAACAGACAAGGACGATTTTCAAAAATTTTCCCGGATAAAAGCGCGCGCAATGTGGTGATCAATACCGGTGTGGGTAAGGTATTTTCAGCGTTAATTTCATCAGAAATCCCTTGCTATGATTTATTATTTCACAATCAAGCTTATCCTTTGTATTATTATGATGATCTGGGGAACCGCTATAACGCTATCAGCGGCTATGCGCTCAATTTGTTCAGGAGGCATTACCAAGATAACTCGATCACCGAAGAAGAGATTTTTTACTACATTTATGCGATTTTCCACCATAAAGGCTATTTGGAAAAATACAAAAACTCTCTCGCCAAAGAAGCGCCGCGCGTCGCTTTGAGTGAGGATTTTAAAGCGCTCTCTGTGCTTGGCAAAGAATTAGCCGAACTGCATCTGAACTATGAGAGTGGGGAAATGCACACAAGCGTTAAACATAACCTACTAGAGAACGCCGGAATGGAGGGCTATTACGATGTGGTTAAAATGAAAAAAGAAAAGGATCGCATCATTTATAACCACCATATCACCATCACTCAAATCCCTAAAAAAGCCTTTGACTATGTGGTGAATGGCAAAAGCGCGATTGACTGGGTGATCGAACGCTATTCAATCACTACCGATAAAGACAGCTTGATTGAAAACAACCCAAATCATTACGCCGGCGGCAAATATATTTTTGAACTCCTTTGTAGGGTCATCACGCTTTCGGTAAAAAGCGTGGATTTGATTGAAAAGATCAGCGAGAAGAGGTTTGAGTGAATAACCAACAAAAAAAGAGTCAATACAAAGGGTATAAGAGGGCGTAAAAACAAACGCTTTTTATGCCCTTTATCCCAAAATCCCCCAAAAACAGAAAAAATCGCAGAGCCAAACCGCTAAAACCCCCTAGAAAATTTAAAATTTTAAGTTTTAGGGGTGTTTTTCTTAAGAATTTAGGTTTTTTATAGATTATTATGTTATTATTATACGAAATGTAGACTTTTAGAAGGAAAAATGTTGTATGAAAAAGTTTGTAGTGTTTAAAACGCTCTGTTTATCGGTAGTGTTAGGTAATAGTCTTTTGGCAGCAGAAGGTAGCACGGAAGTGCAAAAGCAATTGGAAAAACCAAAAGATTATAAAGTAGTGAAAGGCGAGCAAAACGCTTGGTATTTGGGGATCAGCTATCAAGTCGGTCAGGCTTCACAAAGCGTTAAAAACCCCCCCAAAAGCAGTGAATTTAACTATCCTAAGTTCCCTGTGGGTAAAACCGACTATCTGGCCGTTATGCAAGGCTTAGGGCTTACTGTGGGTTATAAGCAGTTTTTCGGACAGAAGAGATGGTTTGGTGCCCGTTATTACGGCTTTATGGATTACGGGCATGCCGTGTTTGGAGCGAACGCTTTGACATCAGATAATGGTGGGGTGTGCAAACTCAATGAACCATGCGCGACCAAAGTAGGGACAATGGGCAATCTGTCTGACATGTTCACTTATGGTGTGGGTATTGACACTTTATACAATGTCATTAATAAAGAAGACGCGAGTTTTGGTTTCTTTTTTGGGGCTCAAATCGCTGGTAACTCTTGGGGTAATACGACAGGGGCCTTTTTGGAAACTAAAAGCCCTTATAAGCACACTTCCTATAGCCTTGATCCGGCGATTTTCCAGTTCCTTTTTAATTTAGGGATCCGCACCCATATTGGTCGGCATCAAGAATTTGACTTTGGCGTGAAAATTCCCACTATCAATGTTTATTATTTTAACCATGGGAATTTGAGCTTCACTTACCGCCGTCAATACAGCCTTTATGTGGGGTATCGTTACAATTTCTGATTTAAAACGCTTGTTTTTCTCTAATTGAATTTTCAATTAGAGTTTTCTTGCATAGACCACCGCTTTCTTTTGAAACATTTTTAAAAGTTTTTTGAAAATTAGAATTAAAATCTTTTTGATCATGTTATGATAGTTCAAAAATTTAACAAGGATTAAGCATGTTATATTCCTCTAAAATCCAATCCCTTTCAGAATCCGCAACGATCGCTATCAGCACACTCGCTAAAGAATTGAAATCGCAAGGAAAAGATATTTTAAGTTTTTCAGCGGGCGAGCCTGATTTTGACACCCCGCAAGCGATTAAAGATGCGGCTATAAAAGCCCTAAATGATGGCTTCACCAAATACACGCCGGTGGCCGGGATCCCTGAATTATTAAAAGCGATCGCTTTTAAATTGAAAAAAGAAAACAGCTTGGATTATGAACCGAATGAAATTCTAGTGAGCAACGGCGCTAAGCAGAGCCTGTTCAATGCGATTCAGGCCTTAATAGGGGAGGGCGATGAAGTGATTATCCCTGTGCCTTTTTGGGTAACTTACCCTGAGCTTGTGAAATACAGCAATGGGGTGAGTAAATTCATTCAAACCGATGAAAAAAACCGCTTTAAAATCACCCCCAAGCAGCTTAAAGACGCTTTAAGCCCCAAAACAAAAATGCTCATTCTCACCACCCCATCAAACCCTACCGGCATGCTTTATAGTAAGGCGGAGTTAGAGGCTTTAAGCGAAGTTTTAAAAGAGACTCCAATTTGGGTGCTTAGCGATGAAATTTATGAAAAGCTTGTTTATAAGGGGGAGTTTGTTTCTTGTGCAGCAGTGAGTGAAGAGATGAAAAAACGCACCATTACCATTAATGGCTTGAGCAAGTCAGTGGCGATGACAGGCTGGCGTATGGGCTATGCGGCGAGCAAGGATAAAAAATTAGTCAAATTGATGAATAATTTGCAAAGCCAATGCACTTCCAATATCAATTCTATCACGCAAATGGCTTCTATTGTGGCGCTTGAGGGGTTGGTGGATAAAGAAATTGAAACGATGCGTCAGGCTTTTGAAAAACGCTGTAATTTAGCCCACGCAAAAATCAATGCGATTGGAGGGCTGAGTGCTTTAAAACCTGATGGGGCGTTTTATTTGTTTATCCATATCGGTAGCCTTTGTGGGGGGGATTCGATGCGATTTTGCCATGAGTTGTTAGAAAAAGAAGGCGTAGCGTTAGTGCCTGGAAAGGCTTTTGGATTGGAAGGCTATGTTCGTTTGTCTTTTGCATGTTCAGAAGAACAGATTGAAAAGGGGATTGAACGCATCGCTCGCTTTGTCAAATCAAAGGGATAAAAAAATTGGTATTTAAAAGGGGGATTTTAATCAGTGTGGTATAATGGTTTGATTTAAAAGTTTGAAAAGTGCAGTTTTCATAACTAAAAGAGATTTTAAGGAATAATTATGGCAATAAGATTTGATCACAACAACAATAACTCTGAATGGATGGAAGAAATGCAAATGCTTTTTAATAAAATAAGATCTTTCTTAATAAATTAAGTGTGAATTTATAGGGTTTGTTGAGATTATTATTGGACCTAGCGAAAGCTTGTTTTTTGTATATGAAAACGAGCCAAGCAAGACATTCAATTTAAGAAATTATTTGTTGTTATTGGCAAGATTGTTTGATCAAGAGGCGATCTGTTATTGTAAAAACGCTATTCATGATAAAGAAAACATTTATAAGGTAGAATTGGTGAGTGCTTTATCTAGTGATTTTAATGAAGTGTGGGCTAAATTCTCAGATATTACATTCTCAGTGCCTAGTCAATTACCGCAATCTCTCACACACTTAAAAAATAAGGTAGCTACATTCTTTTCAAAACAGCCTGGTGGCAATTGTGGTATGAGTTTTAAGGAAATTGATAAGGTTCAAATAAAAGCGACATGCATGCCTAATATTGTTACTGGGGCATTTGAGGATGACATAAAATTATCTGTTAAGCATAGTCAGTGGGGCGGTTATCCTAAAGTTTTTGATATTGAAAAGATAGAGAGCATAGAAAGAGAAGTTATTGAAGAAAGAGAACAATATAAAATAGGTTCGGCACAGAACCTTAAAATCAATCAAATTGCTGATGATTTAAAACAAGCTAAGGTAGTTAGCAACAAACTTATTGCGAATGCGATTAGTGATACGCCGCATGATGACGATTTAGATTAATTTAAAAACCCTAAATGAAACACCCCCTAGAAGAATTAAAAGACCCTATAGAAAATCTTTTATTATGGATTGGGCGCTTTTTGCGTTACAAATGCACAAGCCTGTCTAATTCCCAAGTGAAAGACCAAAACAAGGTTTTTGAATGCTTGAACGAACTAAATCATGCGTTCATCAGCTCAAGCCAGTTAGAAAAAGTTTGTAAAAAAGCCCGTAACGCCGGATTACTCGGGATCAACACCTACGCATTGCCCCTACTCAAATTCCACGAATACACAAAAAAGATTTCTTTAAAATCGCTCAAAAGCATTGATGAAGTCATGTTGGCTGAATTTTTGAGCGTTTATACCGGGGGTTTGAGTTTAGCCACTAAGAAAAATTACCGGATCGCCCTACTAGGGCTTTTTAGCTACATAGACAAGCAAAATCAAGATGAAAATGAAAAATCTTATATTTATAATATCACGCTTAAAAACATTAGCGGAGCCAATCAAAGCGCGGGCAACAAGCTCCCTACTCATTTAAATAATGAAGAATTAGAAAAATTTTTAGAGGGCATTGATAAAATAGAAATGTCCGCTAAAGTGCGTGCCAGAAACCGCCTGCTCATTAAAATCATCGTTTTTACAGGCATGCGCTCTAACGAAGCCTTACAGCTTAAAATAAAGGATTTTACTTTAGAAAATGGCTGTTATACGATTTTGATTAAAGGTAAGGGCGATAAATACAGAGCGGTGATGCTCAAAGCTTTCCACATTGAAAACCTTTTAAAAGAATGGCTCATAGAAAGGGAATTGTATCCTGTTAAAAATGATTTATTGTTTTGCAACCAAAAAGGCAGCGCTTTAACGCAAGCTTATTTGTATAGGCAAGTGGAACGCATCATCAATTTTGCAGGACTCAGGCGGGAGAAAAATGGGGCGCACATGTTAAGGCATTCTTTTGCGACCTTGCTTTATCAAAAACGCCATGATTTGATTTTAGTTCAAGAAGCTCTAGGGCATGCGAGCTTGAACACGAGTAGGATTTACACGCATTTTGACAAAGAGCGTTTAGAAGAAGCGGCGAGCATTTGGGAAGAAAATTAAAAAACACCCCCTACTCCCTTAAAAAAATGATTTTTACCATAAAACGACTAAAACCCCATTTTTAAGAAATTAAAGAGTTTTTAGCTTGCTCATTTAAAATTTTGCTTTCAAATTCTAACAGCCACTTTTTGACTTCTATGCCCCCATTATACCCCCCTAAAGCGCCATTTTTACGCACCACTCTATGACAAGGCACGATCAAAGAAATAGGGTTATTATGATTAGCGTTGCCAATCGCTCTGCAAGATTTAGGGTTATCAATGAGTTTTGCGATTTCATCATAACTTTTTGTTTTACCATAAGGGATAGCCGTTAACGCAGACCAAACTTGTTTTTGAAAAGAAGTCCCTATCAAATCTAAAGGCGCATCAAATTCAAAAAGTTGTCCCAAGAAATAACGCTCCAAGGCTTGAACGCTGAGTTTTAATGGGGTATTCATAGGGGTGTTATGAGAAAAATGGGCCGCATCAAAATCCAATCTTAATAAATGGCTCTCATTAGCGCACAAATGCAAATACTCTAAAGGGAAACTCTTAGGGGTTTTAAAATAGTAGTGGTGTAAAACCATCAATTAAAAAAAGAGTTTGTATAAAACAATCAATAGCGACAGACCATACACCCCCAAAATCAAAGCTTTATGCATTTTTTCATTCAAAAGCCCTATGATCCATTTAATCCCAATGCTCACGCCCATAACAGAGCCTAATCCCACGATCACCCCTGCTAAGAGCACTTCTTTATTGATGATGTGGTGATACATTAAAGAAAAAGCTCCTGAAATAGAAGAAAACAAGATGAAAAATAACCCTAGCGCCACGCATTTTTTAGAATCATACCCTAAAAAATAATGCATCAAAGGCACCATGAGCATCCCTCCACCAATCCCTAAAGTGATGGCAAAAAACCCTGTGAGCGCGCCAATTAAAAATAATTTTAAACCTTGCAAATGGTAGCGTTTAGTATCCGCTGTAAAATCTTTTTTTTTGGGTTTTAAGACAAATTGGATCATAGAATACACGACTAAAAGCGCGAAAATAACCATTAAAATTTTACTGGAAACGATTTTTAAAACAAATCCGCTAAAACTCGCCCCTATCAGCCCCCCTGCCCCTATCAACAAGCCTAAAGAAAAATCAAGCGATTTTTTTTTGAAATTCAAAACAGATCCCACAAACGATGAAAGCACCATTTGCAAAATGGAAATCCCGATGGATTCTTCAAAAGAATGCCCGGTTGCGAGCATGATAGGGACAATGATCATCCCCCCACCAATGCCAAAAATCCCTGATAGAATGCCAGTAAAAAGCCCTATCGCTATGTATAACGCATAAATATCCATAAAAACCCTTAAACAAGTAAAACCCCCTCTTAAAAGAAAATTAAAAAAACCTATTCTAATCAAATGATAACCAAAACCCCCTAAACAACGCTTTTAAAAGTGATGCCTTTATTGGTCTGTTTTGTTTTTGCAACACAAAACATGCGAATCTTCATTGGGTTCGCTAAGAGAGAGATTTCTTAATTCATAAGCCAGTTTAATAGACGCCATAGCTTCATCTAAACCAAACCCCCCTTGAGCTAAAATCTGTTTGTAGCTTTCTATATACAAGTTATCAAAGCTCTGCGTGAGATTGATTTCTTCACCTTCTATAATCATTCTGCGATAAACTTTCTCTTTAGCCACTCCCATGTGTTCTGGATTGATGGAAAAAAACCATCTTATTTTGGCATGCTCTAAAAAGAGTATCCCGCACACGCAATCAGGCTCTTCTCTGTTGATAACCTTGTCTTTAACGCCTCCAAACAAATAGATTAAAGCATCAAAAATGTTTATGCCCATTTGAGTGGCTAACCCCCCGCTCCTATTCACATCCGCTCGCCATGAAGAAAAATACCATTTCCCTTGAACGCTGATATAAGTGAGCGTGATGTCAAACACCTTTTCAGGGTTTTTGTCTAATTCGCTCTTAATTTTTTCTTTCAAAGCCAGCGTGTCGCAATGCAAGCGCAAGGGCAAAAGACTAAACACCCTTTTTTGGTGTTTCACCTCTAAATCTTTCAATTCTTGTATTTCGCCAGGGTCTAAAACTAAGGGTTTTTCACAAATCACATGCATGCCGTTTCTTAACCCGAAACGGATGTGATCAAAATGCGTGTGCGTGGGCGTGCAAACACTCAAATAGTTGATTTCTTTACCCATAGCCCTAGATTGCTCTAAATGCTTTTCAAAATCTTCAATGTTGATAAAAAACTCTGATTGCGGGAAATACTCATCTAAAACCCCCACGCTATCATGAATATCAAAAGAGCAATCCAAAAAATGCCCTGTATCTCTAATCGCTTGCAAGTGCTTGGGAGCGATAAACCCCCCTGAACCAATCATCGCAAAAAGCATTCATCTTCCTTCAAGAATTTTAATCTTATGTTAGCAAAGATTAGCTTATTTAAGCTTATATTATTGGCAATTAAAACACTCCACCGATCGATCCAACACGCTTTTTTCATCTATGCTAGGGCTTTCGCTACGCAAATAATAAGTGGATTTGAGTCCTAATTTCCAAGCGAGCGTGTAGATGTCATGCAAGGTTTTACCGCTGGCGTTTTCTATGCGTAAAAACACATTAATGCTTTGGCCTTGATCGATCCACTTTTGGCGCACGGCCGCTGCTTTAATCAAATCTTTAGCGTCAATATCATAGGCTGATGTGTAAAAATTCCAAGTTTCTACATTCAAATTAGGCACTACGACAGGAATGAGCCCGCTCAAATTTTCTTCGAACCATTTTTTCTTATAAATGGGTTCAATCGTTTGGGTTGTGCCTACTAAAATAGAAATGGAGCTAGTGGGAGCGATCGCCATTAAATAGCCATTACGCATGCCGTTGGCTTTGACTTTTTCCCTCAAACCTTGCCAATCGCAAGCGTGATTAAAAAGCCCTTTTTCGGTGAGCTTTAAGGCTTCATTATTGGCTTTATCAATGGGGAAAATCCCCTTACTCCATTCTGAATTTTCAAAATCCTTATAAACCCCTTTTTCTTTCGCTAAATTCGCGCTCGTGTCAATCGCATGGTAGCTGATTTGCTCCATTAAAGCGTCAATTTTTTCTAAATGCTCTTTAGACCCCCAAGCGATTTTGTGTTCTGCGAGCATTTGCGCTTCACCCATAACCCCTAACCCTATGGCTCTATTTTGTAAATTGGTAGCTTTGACTTTGCGGTTAGGGTAGAAATTCAAATCAATCACATTGTCTAAAAGCCTGACCATGATCGGCACAACCCTTTTAATGTCTTCTTCAGTGTTGATTTTGCTTAAATTAATGCTCGCCAGATTGCACACCGCCGTTTGCCCGTCTTTGGCGACTTTAGTAGCGATATAGATTGGTTTGCCCTTTAGAATATCCGTGCTAGTGAGCTTGTTAGCGCATTTAGTGATATTACTATCTGTCGTTACCAACTCTTTTTCTTCAAAAAACTCTATGATGCCGTCAGTGTATTCTATTTGCATGTAGTAGTGGTTGGGTGCGGTATTTTGAAAAATCTCCGTGCATAGATTGCTGGATCGAATGATTCCGGCATGAGCGTTTGGGTTGCACCGATTGGCGTTATCTTTAAAGGCTAAGAAAGGCAAGCCGGCTTCAAAATAATTCATTAAGATTTTTTTCCATAAATCTTTAGCGTTGATGTATTCTTTAATGATTTTGGGATCTTTTTCATACTCTAAATAACGTTTTTCAAAATCCTGCCCATAAAGCTCAGTCAAATCCTTACACTCATAAGGGTCAAACAAAGTCCACATCGCATCTTCTAAAACCCTTTTCAAAAACAAATCGCACACCCAAAGAGCCGGGAACAAATCATGCGCTCTTCGCCTTTCATCGCCGCTATTTTTCCTTAAATCAATGAACTCCATCACATCAATGTGCCAAATTTCCAAATACACCGCAATCGCGCCCTTTCGTGTGCCTAATTGATCCACCGCAATCGCCACATCGTTAGCGATTTTTAAAAAAGGGATCGTGCCAGCGCTCGCATTTTTATGCCCATCAATATAACTCCCAATAGAGCGCACCAAAGAAAAATCCCAGCCAATCCCCCCGCCGTATTTGGACAACAGCGCCATTTCCTTATAGCTGTCAAAAATCCCCTCAATATTATCCGGCGTGCTGCCAATATAGCATGAGCTGAGTTGGTGTTTGGTGGTGCGAGCGTTCGCTAGAGTGGGAGTCGCACACATCGCTTCAAATTTGCTTAAAACTTCATAAAATTCTAAAGCGATTTTATTGGGTTCTTGTTCGTTTTGCGCTAAAAACATCGCAATGCTCATAAACATGTGTTGGGGCAATTCAATAGGGTTATTGTTAGCGTCTTTTAACAAATAGCGATCATACAAGGTTTTAATCCCTAAATAATTGAATTGGAAATCCCTTTCAGGCTTGATCTGGCTATTTAAAAACTCTAAATCAAATTTTTCCTTAAAGCCCTTAAGGATGCGGCCCTTTTCTTCAGCGTTTTCAAAATACTCTTTCAAATGCCTATACCCTGTAAAACCACTCACTTTATGGTATAAATCATACAAAAAAAGCCTTGAGGCGACAAAACTCCAATTAGGCGTATCAATATCTATTTTATCCACAGCGGTTTTAATCAAAGTTTGTTGGATTTCTTCAGTAGTGATCTTGTCCCTAAATTGCAACCTCGCATCCACTTCCAGCTCACTTTGGCTCACGCCCTCTAAATTGTCCGTAGCGTCCTTAGTGTATTTTTGGATTTTTGTAATGTCCAAAGGCTCAATGCGCCCGTTCCGTTTAACCACCGTAATCAAAATTTTTCCTTAAATTTGAATTAAATCGTTTTCTTTTAAATTTGGCATTGTATCAATAAAAAACTTAAGAAAAAGAAAAGTTCAAGTTGGATCTGTTTTATTAATGAGAATGAGTTTTAAAGTTTTTTAATTTTTTTATACCCCCTCCATTTAATGACATTTGAGTTAAATCACCACCCCCATTTAGCGCAAAGCTTAAGAAAACCTTGAAACCCCAAAATGACCAAACCCTCTACAAGGAGATTGCTAGGATGCCCACAATACGCCGAAATTTCATGCATAGCGATAATAAAGGGTATCGTTAAAAGCATCACATAAAAATCCCTTAGCCTTGATCCTAACACAGCGTCATAAAATGCGCCAAAAAACCTAGCCTTAAAAATGGCTTTAAAAAACTTGGGGAATCCTTGCCAAGTTTCAATAATGAAATAACCTACCGACCTGCCTTTTGGGTTGAACAAGAGATTAGACAACAAAGCCGCTATTAGACCCACTAACCACACATAATAGCTGTATTTAGGGTCAAAAATCGGATCGCTAGCTGAACCATTTATGTCATAAAAAATCCTAATGGTTATGGAGATACATCCTCCATAGACTAGAGCCATTGCCCATCGATATTCCAAATCGCTCAAACGATTTTTGATATTCATGCTCTCTCCTTTCTTGCCCAAAGCTACCTGTCATACACGAAATGACGATCATGGGTGGGTTCTCTTGGGGTTTGTGGCTCTCTATCAACGCCACGGATAAAATCTTCTACCCTATCGCCTATTTCAGCCCCAGAATATGCCCCTATTCCACCACCAATGCCTGCACCAAACACAGTACCCCACGGACCTCCAAGAGCCCCAATCATTCCACCCATTGCACCACCCATTCCAGCTCCAACACCACCTCCTATATCTCTACCAAGCTGACCCCTTGCTTCTATTTTAGGACTAGCTATAGCCACATTAGCCATTGCACCGCATAAAACCACTACACAACTAAATGCTTTTAATCCACTCATAACAAATCCTTTCATAAAATTGAGATTCAAGGCATGTTGGGCACACCTTGATAAGAATATTTATACCACAACCCTATTTAAAAGCATTGTTACAAATCAGCGAAATATCACAAAAAAGATAAGTAAATGTTTTGTTTCTACTCAAATTACAGGATTAAAGTAAATGATTATAATATTTTAGGATTTTTCATTATTGAAGCAAATTAAGGTTTCTTAAAAAACTTAAAATACCCGTTTTCAATGTTGGTTTGAGGGGCGCGTGAAAGGCTCAACGAACCGCTAGGAATGTCTTTAGTGATGGTGGTGCCGCTGCCGATTAAAACATTAGAGCCGATATTTATGGGGGCGACTAACTGGCTATCGCTCCCTATAAAGACATTTTCACCGATAATCGTTTGGTATTTCTTTTTACCATCGTAATTGCAAGTGATCACGCCAGCCCCCACATTTGTGTTTTTCCCTATCTCACAATCCCCCAAATAGCTCAAATGCCCTGCTTTAGCGCCTTGAAGTTTAGCGTTTTTAGTCTCTACAAAATTCCCCACATGGCTGTTACAAATCACGCTTTTAGGGCGTGCATGGGCAAACGGCCCCACACTGCTATTAACAATCTGGCTTTCTTCTATCACGCTATAAGCCTTAATATGCGCGTTTTCTATCAAACAATTCCCACTCAAACGCACCCCTTGCTCTAAAACGCACTCCCCCTTAAAACTCACGCCTTTTTCTAAATAAATGCTATTAGGCAATTGCATCACTACCCCCAAGTCCATGGCGTTTTTCCGTAGTCTTTCTAGCATGATTTCTTCAGCTTTCGCCCTTTCTGTTTGGCTGTTCACCCCTAAAAAACACTCTTCTTCTAAGAAAATAGCGTCAATTGTTTCGTTTTCATTGATTCCTAGAGCGATTAAATCCGTGAGGTAGTATTCTTTTTGGGCGTTTTGGTCATTAAGCTTGGGCAAGTATTTTTCTAAAAACTTTCTTTCAAACCCATACACGCCAGCATTCACGCTTTTAATTTCTTTTTCTTTGGTATTAGCGTCCTTTTCTTCTACAATCTTTTTAACCTGATGGTTTTCTAAAACAACGCGCCCATAACCTTTAGGGTCAGCCAAATGGAGTAAGCCTATAGCGTTATTATGGCTTTTTAATAAGGGGGCGAGAGCGTCTTTAGTGATTAAGGGCATGTCCGCATTCAAAATCAAAACCCGCTCATGTTTTGTAGGAATAGGCGTTTTATCTTCTTGCATGATAGCCCCACCTGTCCCTGAATATTTTTCCACGATTTGAGTGTGAAAGATTACGCCCTTAAAACGCTTCAACACCGCTTCTTTAATGCGTTCTTGTTGGTGGTGTAAGACAAGATGCACATCATCGCTGATTGAAAAAGCCGTTTCTAAAATGTAAAATAACATAGGCTCTCCGCAAAGGGTGTGCAAAGTTTTAGGCAGGCTAGAATGCATGCGAGTGCCTTTGCCAGCGGCTAGTATGATTACAGAAAGCATTAAAATCCTTTTTTTAGGGAATTTTAACATGCCTTATCTTATAATTTGACTTCGTTTCATCAAAGATTTAAGGCTAGAATTTTGCGTTTTTTCATTTTTTTCATTCTCATTTGCCCTTTAATATGCCCTTTAATGAGCGCTGATAGCGCTTTGCCTAGCGTCAATCTCTCTTTAAACGCTCCTAATGATCCCAAACAGCTTGTAACCACCCTTAATGTCATCGCCCTGCTCACGCTTTTAGTTTTAGCCCCATCATTGATTTTAGTGATGACGAGTTTCACCCGTTTGATTGTGGTGTTTTCTTTTTTGAGGACCGCTTTAGGCACGCAACAAACCCCCCCCACTCAAATTTTAGTCTCGCTCTCTTTGATATTGACTTTTTTCATCATGGAACCTAGCTTGAAAAAGGCTTATGATACAGGGATTAAGCCTTACATGGATAAAAAGATTTCTTACACCGAAGCGTTTGAAAAAAGCGCTCTGCCTTTCAAGGAATTCATGCTTAAAAACACACGAGAAAAGGATCTAGCGCTTTTTTTTAGGATTAGGAATTTGCCTAACCCTAAAACCCCTGATGAGGTGAGCTTGAGCGTTTTAATCCCGGCATTTATGATAAGCGAGTTGAAAACAGCGTTTCAAATCGGCTTTTTACTCTACTTGCCTTTTTTGGTGATTGATATGGTTATCAGCTCTATTTTAATGGCGATGGGTATGATGATGCTCCCGCCTGTAATGATTTCTCTGCCTTTTAAAATTTTAGTGTTTATTCTGGTGGATGGGTTTAATTTATTGACCGAAAATTTAGTAGCGAGTTTTAAAATGGTTTAACATTAAAAACATTCAAGCTATAAAAGCTTGAAATTAATTTAAAACTCATAATTCAAATACGCTGTAATGGATCTCCCTGGTGCTGGCTCTCTCCCTGTAGGGCTTGTGCCAATCCCCCTAAAATAATACTTCATGTTAAAAAGGTTATTGATTTGCAAGCTTCCTGTGATTTTATGCCTACCGCTTTGCCATAAAACGGAGCTTACTTGAACGTTCAACACAAAATATAAGGGCAATAACCCCACTGAATTACAACCATACTCTAGCCCCCCTGTGTATTCTGGGTTTAGGGGCAAGCACACGGTTTGGCTTTTAGCTTGATTGAGCATAGAACTATAAGCGCGACTATAAAAATAGCTACTGATTCCAAAAGTCGTGTGCTTGTAAGTATACATCATGTCAAATATGAATTGGTTAGGACTCACATAAGGCAAACGCTTCCCTTTAATGTCAAAGGGTTTATTGACAATGCCTGTAAAATAATAAGCAATATCATCAGCGTTAGAAGTGATGCGTGCATCAATGTAAGTGTAAGCCACATGGAATTGCAAACCCCTAATCGGCGCGTAATACAATTCCAATTCCACCCCTTGGCTCCTAGCATTCACAGGCTGCGGGCTATAGCCTCCCGCATAGTAACGATTGGCAAAAATCACAAAATAATTGGTATTAAAGCTCAATAGATTTTTATAACTATAGCGTTGCCCCACTTCAATTTCATTGAAAATTTGGTTGTAATTAGTCCTAGTAATGCCTACCATTGTGTGTTGTGGGGGGATAAAACTGCGGCGGTAGTTCGCATACCATATCCAATTTTCCATAGGTTTATAGCCAATGTTAAGGGCGGGACTCCATTCGTTTTGACGCTGTTTTTTACTGGTCCATACGGAAAAATCGTTCTTTTCTGGCTCTTTGTTATCGTAGTTTAAAAAGGTGTATCTAAGCCCTGGAGTTATCACCAATTTAGAATCAAAAAGTTCTATTTTATCGCTCAACCATACCGCTGTATAGTTGTTAAACATTTCTTGATTGTTACTAGGCTTTTTAGAAAGAACATATGGGGGCATGTGGCACACCCCATCAATAATATCTGATTTTTCGCATGTGCTTTGATCGGATCTAATGAACATGTCCATCGTCATAAAGCGCATGCCCACATTAAAAGTTTGCTTAACTTTATTGGTATTGACAACTAAGTTCAAATTAGGCTCAAAAGCGTTCATCACATAACGCCTTAAATGATCAAAAATAAAAAATCCTGGATAATTTTGATCGGTATAAACAGGGCCTAATTTAGGATTGGTATTGACATTTAAATAGTTAGAATCAAATTTAAAATCCCTTGACATGTCATGCCCATAGTAACTGAAAGTGAAATCCCCCCCTACCCTATCCGTGTCCCCAAAAAAGTTTTGATACACAGCTCCCCATCGCTTCGCTCTCCCGCTTTTATCGTTATTAGGGCGGTTATTTTGAAAACGATTTTCATTATAGGCAGCTATACCTAAAGACCCAGGGTCTGTTAAAAAATAGCTATAATATTGAAAAAAAGCAGTGATTTTATTACTATCATTGATTTGATACAACGAATCTAGCAAGTAGTTTTGAATGTTGGTAGGGCTGTTGTATCTAAACCCTTGCCCTTTGAGCCAATTGACTTGGGCTTGGATTCCAAAATGCTTATTCATCATACCCCCCGTTCTTAAATAGGTGTTAAAAAGCATGTTATTAACTAAGCTTTTATCAATGTTTTTAGAATTTTGATTGAAAAAGCCCCCATTTTCAGATTTACCCCAAAAAGTGGTCCTCTCGCTCACTTGACTTTCCCACTTGGTAGGAATGCCTTTGGTGATAATGTTGATCACACCGCCAAAAGCGTTAGGGCCATAACGCACGCTCTCCCCACCTTTAGTTACGCTGATTCTATCCACAGATTGGAAGGTTACAGGAAAAATAACCGTGCCAATTTCAACATAGGGCGCGACATAAATAGGGATCCCATTGACTAGAATCATTCCCGTATTAGAATGCCCTGGGCCTCCCGCACCAAACCCCCTAATGGAAATGCTAGGCACAGCTCCAATACCTGTAGAGTTTCTAATATGCACGCCTGGCACATTTTGCAAAGCTTCTTCAATGCTTTGATTGGCGCTTTTAGTGAGTTGTTTGTTAGAAATCACCGTGCGAGAACCCATATAATTTCTAACTTCCTTGCTCCTCCAGCTTAAAGGCGCTTCTTTATCGTTAGCCACCCCTGAAGCTTCCACCCTTTCCAAATTATGAGTTTTGACAGCATGCGCGCTATGACTCAAAACAACCAAAGAGACTAAAATTCTTTTCATTTACCACCTTTTATGAAAAATGTTCTTTTTTACAACAAGGTGAAATTTATAATAACTATTATTAGTTTTAGCTTAAATTTTTAAAAAATTATTATTTAGATAATATTAATGACTTTTTTATCAAAAATGCCGATTAATGCGAATGTTTATAGAAAAGATTGGGATATAAAGAAAAATAAAAATTTTTTAATATTTCTAATGGGGTGGATTTTAAACAAATAAAGGGTTTAAAAACCCTTTTATGGCTGGTCTTTAAACCAAAATTTGAGTTGCATAAAAAGCTATCAAGGAAAACGCATACGCTACAACGGTTGTAAAGATGAATAAATACGCTACAAACTTTATCCCCCCAGCTTCCCTACCAAAAGTGATGGTCGCTGCAAAACAAGGGATATAAAACATCACAAACACGATAAAAGCGATCCCGCTAGGCACGCTGACTTCTTTTCTTAAAATCTCTCTAAAAGCGTCAGATTTTTCATTTTGATCCCCTAAAGAAAACAACACCCCCAAAGTAGAAACCACCACCTCTTTAGCCATAAATCCGGTTACAAGCGACACACTCAAACGCCAATCAAAATCCATAGGGCTAAAGACTTTTTCTAAATACGCCCCGCCTCTTCCTACAATGCTGTTTTTTAAATTCTTTTTATCCAATTCTGCTTTTAATTCTTTTAATTTTTCTTCTTTAGCTTCGCTTGAAAGAGTGGTGTTTTTATCCACTAATAAGCTTTCTTGTTTATAAGTTTTCATAGCCGCATCGCTTTTAGGGTATTGAGACATAAACCAGATTAAAATCGCCCCCACTAAAATGTAAGTCCCGGCTTTTTTTAGGTAAGAAAGCGATTTGGTGTAGATACTGAAATAGACCATTCTCCAACTGGGAAAGCGGTATTTGGGCATTTCCATGATAAAGGATTCAGTCTGTCCTTTAAACACGCTTAATTTGAGTAATTTGGCCATCACTAACGCCACAACCGCCCCCAAAATATAAATGCAAAACAGCACAAACCCCGCGCTTGAAGAAGGGAAAAACGAGCCTACAAACAGCACATAAATAGGCAGCCTTGCCGAGCAGCTCATAAACCCGATCACAAAAAGCGTGATCAACCGTTCGTTATAGTTTTGTAAGGTTCTTGTCGCCATGTAAGCTGGCACAGAGCAGCCAAAACCGGTGATTAAAGGGATAAAACTCTTCCCATGCAAGCCAAATTTATGCAAGATCCCGTCTAGTAAAAACGCTACCCTACTCATATAGCCTGTCGTCTCTAGTAAAGAAATCCCAAAATACAACACCACAATTAAAGGCAAGAATGAAACCGTCGCTCCCACTCCCCCAATAATGCCATCGCCCACCAAAGACGCTAAATCTTCATTAGCCACATTTTCTTTGATGCCATCGCTCAAAAATTTAAACCCTGCTTCAAGCGCTTTTTGCACTCCCCCCCCTATTAAAAAGCTCAAGGAAAAAATGATAAACATAAACCCTAAAAAAATGAAAATCCCATAACGAGGGTGCATTAAAATCTTATCAATCTTATAGGTGTGTTCAAAGCTCGCATTTTGCTTGTTTTCACTGATCACTAATTGAGCGATTCTTTGAGCGCTCTGGCTGTATTTTAAAGACTCCTTAAAGCTTTGAGACGGGACTTTTATGCTTTCATTATTTGTAGTATTTTGAGAATAAAGCCTGACAATTTCATCTAATAAAAGCTCTGTATTCAAGCGATCTTCTTTGGATCTTGCGCTTGTAGGCACGCACACAACCCCTAATTCTTTAGAAAGCTTTTCTGTATCAATTTTAACGCCTTCTTTTTGCACCTCATCCCACATGTTGAGCGCGAGAAGCATTTTTTTATTCGTGTCTAACAGCTGAGCGCTTAAGGCTAAATTACGCTCTAAATTGGTGGAATCCACCACATTAAGAATGAGATCGTATTGCCCTTTTTCTAAAAAATCTTTAGTAACCTTTTCTTCAGTGGTGAAGTCATTGAGCGCGTAAGTGCCCGGTAAATCAATGATAGTGATTTGATGCTCTTTATGGATCAAACCCACTTCCATCTTATCCACGGTAACCCCAGCAAAATTCCCCACTTTCAAATGGGCGTTGCTCAAAGCGTTGATGAGAGACGATTTCCCCACATTAGGTTGGCCCACAAGAGCGATAGTGATTTCTTTCACTTCCAATTCTCCAAATAAGTTTTTTTAATTTTTGGTTATATCGTTTTGATATTAAAAGTTGGCACTATAGCGCTATAAGACTAATTGTTATATAATAAAAGCGAGACAAGAATGTCAAAATGCGAAAGGAGCGTGTAATGTTGTGCGTGTTTGATATAGAAACCATTCCTAGCGTGAGTTTGTGTAAAGAGCATTTTCAATTAGAAGAAAATGATGCGCTAAAAATCTGTGAATGGAGTTTTGAAAAGCAAAAAGAAAAAAGTGGGAGCGAGTTTTTGCCCCTTTATTTGCATGAAATCATCTCTATTGCAGCAGTCATTGGCGATGATTACGGGCAATTTATCAAAGTGGGGAATTTTGGTCAAAAACACGAAAATAAAGAGGGTTTTACAAGCGAAAAAGAGCTTTTAGAGGACTTTTTCAAATACTTTAACGAAAAGCAACCGCGCCTAATAAGCTTCAATGGCAGAGGTTTTGATATGCCTCTACTCACGCTCAAAGCCCTTAAATACAATTTAACCTTAGACGCTTTTTACAACCAAGAAAACAAATGGGAGAATTACCGCGCGCGTTATAGCGAGCAGTTCCATTTGGATTTAATGGATAGCTTGAGCCATTATGGATCCGTTAGGGGGTTGAATTTGAATGGCATTTGCTCTATGATGAATATTCCTGGTAAATTTGATGTGAGCGGGGATTTAGTGCATGCGATTTATTACAACCCTAAGATAAGCCAAAAGGAGAAAAAAGGCATTATTGATGGCTATTGCCAAAGCGATGTGCTTAACACTTACTGGCTTTTTTTAAAATACGAAGTGCTGAAAGGGGCTTTAAGTAAGGAGCAATACCTTGGGCTATTGAATGATTTTTTAGCCAAATTCCCTAAGGAAAAATCCTATTCAAGCGTTTTTATTAACGCTTTAGAAAAAGAGATTAGGGAGTTTGCTTAAAATTCTATAAATTTAATAAAATAAAAAATGTGTTTTTAAGATTAGCTATATACTTTTTTGAGATGTTTCAATCCCTTTTTATATAATTTTTATTAGTCTCTTGCTAATGGCTTGAATAACAGGTACACACACGCTATTGCCTAATAAATCCATGCTTTCTTTGTAGGATGTATTTAGGTTATAATTTTTAGGAAAACCAAACAATCTTAATCCTTCTTGAATGCTCAAACGCCGTAATCCTACCTTTTTGTTTTTAAAATCTATTACTCCCATTTTATGCATATCGCTCGCTACTAAGGTTGGAGTAGGTTCATTAGGGTGCAAGATTTTAGAAAATTCAAAAGAAAGTTTTCCACCACTAAGAGCAAAACCAAATTCGTTATTTTTAGGATTTTTAAATTTTTTTAAATAGCCTTTAACGACCAAATCATCTAACAAATTGATTAAATCTACATGGTTAAAAAAATCCTGAATACTTTTCAAATTAAGAGGTACACCATCTTTCTTGGGTGTTCCCCAAAGTATGGCATATTTAGATTTGCGTCTCTCTTTTAAAAAGAGATTAAGAAAGTCTTTTTGAGTTTGATTAACCGCTCCTCTTAGCTCTAAATCCCATGAGTGGATATTGTTGCTAGCCCCTCTTTTATCTTTAATAGCCTTACCATAAAGTTCATCTGGAGTAAATTGAGACAAAATTTTTTTTGTGAAAGGGGTATTTAAAAGTTCCAAGTGGTGTTCTTGAACATCTTTAAAAACACATTTTGTAGTAGGAAAATTATTCAAATCAATAGGACAAGATAAACTACCTACAATATAAAGGCGTTCTCTATTTTGTGCAACCCCAAAATCTTTGGCATTCAAAAGTTTATAATTGACAAAATAACCACATTCTTTTAAATGGCTTAACATAATGGAAAAAGTTTTTCCTTTGTCATGCGTAAGAAGTCCAGGAACATTCTCTAGCAAAAATCCTTTAGGTTTTTTAGCTAATAAAAACCGCATGATTTCAAAAAATAAAGTTCCCCTAGTATCGTCTAGTCCTCGTCGTTTCCCAGCACTAGAAAAAGGTTGACAAGGAAAACCTGCTAATAAAATATCAAAATTAGGAATAGCATTTGTATTAATTTGTGTAACATCACCTTGTGGCGTTTCTTTAAAATGATTTATATAAGCTTGTAAGGCACTTTTTTTAATTTCAGAGCTTAAAACACATTGTGATTTTAACCCTATGCTAGATAAAGCTTGTTCAAGTCCCAAACGCAACCCACCAAGACCTGCAAATAAATCTACAAAACGCACAATTTGATTTTTATAATCTGTGAAATAAGGCTTAAAATTATTGGGTTTCAACAATGGTGCAAAAAGGTCTTGTTCTACTATCATGGAGTTATTATAATTGTTTTTGGCTATAATTTGGCTTATTAACAACAATAAAAGGATAAACTATAAGCACAACACGACTTTATGGAGATTTAAAAAAGATCGAATGGGATAAAACACAAGGAAAAATTATTTTTTGTTTAGCTAATATTTCTACTACTCTAAAAGCCAAAGATACAGTAGGGTTTGTTTTGCAAGAATGGCTTAAAGATTTTATGTTGCAGGTTGGCTATCAATTTGAAGAACCAAAAAATTCACAAAGTTTTCCTGATTTTTTATTGTTTAATCAAGAATTACAAATTTGGGAGTTTTTAGAAATCAAGGCTTTTCAATACGAAAAAAACCCTGCATTTGATATTGCAAATTTTGAGTCTTATTGTGATAGATTGCTAGAAAATCCACAAATTTTAAACACTTTTTACTTGATTTTTGCCTATAAGATGCAAGAAAATGGGGATATTCTAATTAAAGAAATTTATTTGCATAAAATTTATGAAATTGCAGGGCGTTCATCTTATTATCCTTTAAAAGTGCAAGTAAAAAGAGGAATGATTTATAATATACGCCCTAATAGTGCTTTTAAAACCAATAAGGCTTTTGCTTTTCAAAATACACATGAATTTATACAAGCTATTTATGACACTTTAAAACTTTATAAAGGGGAAGAAAAAGCTTTAAAGTGGCATAAAACTTTACTAGAAAAATGTAACACTATATTCTTTGGTTAAAAAGATCAAGGTAACTTAACTGGATTTTTTCATGTGAGTTTTAGAAAAACTATCTATTGTTTTTTAAAGCCTTAAAAATATTTTTTTATGATTGTGGGAGAATTACCGCGCGCGTTATAGCGAGCAGTTCCATTTGGATTTAATGGATAGCTTGAGCCATTATGGATCCGTTAGGGGGTTGAATTTGAATGGCATTTGCTCTATGATGAATATTCCTGGTAAATTTGATGTGAGCGGGGATTTAGTGCATGCGATTTATTACAACCCTAAGATAAGCCAAAAGGAGAAAAAAGGCATTATTGATGGCTATTGCCAAAGCGATGTGCTTAACACTTACTGGCTTTTTTTAAAATACGAAGTGCTGAAAGGGGCTTTAAGTAAGGAGCAATACCTTGGGCTATTGAATGATTTTTTAGCCAAATTCCCTAAGGAAAAATCCTATTCAAGCGTTTTTATTAACGCTTTAGAAAAAGAGATTAGGGAGTTTGCTTAAAATTCTATTAAAACCTTGAAACTAGGTAAAGACTGCTTAGAAAGAAATTTTTTAAAGCGTTAGAGAAACATGAGCCTAAAGTGCGTATCTGCTTGATTTTAGATCCCCACTTGAAGCTATATTGTGCAATAATTATTGAACGATAAGAATAATATTTTGTGAAAAAAATAAACGGATCGCCCTCAATCTAAAACAAAACCTAAAGTAAAATCCAACCTGTTAGGGCGTCAATTATCTAAAAGTGATATCATGATGAGCAAATCAACTTAAAGGCAAAGACATGAATGAAGTGGTTGTAGTGGCGGCAAAGCGGAGCGCGGTGGGGAGTTTTTTAGGCTCTCTAAAGAATGTAGGCGCTAGAGAAATGGGTGTTTGCGTGCTTAAAGACGCTTTGAATGCGAGTGCTCTTAAGCCTAGCGATGTGGATTCTGTCATTTTAGGCAATGTTTTAGGTGCTGGTTTGGGTCAAAATATCGCCAGACAGATCCAACTAGACGCCGGTATCCCTAATGACAGAAACGCTTTCAGCGTCAATATGGTTTGCGGATCGTCTATGAAAGCTATCCAGTTAGCGCATGATAGCATCGTGCTTGGGCGCGATGAGGTGGTGGTGTGCGGCGGCGTGGAGAACATGAGTGCAGCGCCCTACCTGTCGTTTGATATGCGAGAGGGGAAAAGAATGGGGAATGCGAACATGATAGATTCCATGGTACATGATGGGCTATGGGATGCTTTCAATGATTACCACATGGGGATCACCGCTGATAATGTCGCTCAAGCATACCACATAAGCCGAGAAGAGCAAGATAATTTCGCGCTCCAATCGCAACTCAAAGCAAGAGCCGCCATTAATGCAGGGAAATTCCAAGAAGAAATCACACCTATTGAAATAGCGAATAAAAAAGGCGTGGTGGTTTTTAAAGAAGACGAATACCCTAGAGACACGACGCTAGAATCCCTTGCAAAGCTCAAACCCGCTTTCAAAAAAGACGGATCGGTAACGGCAGGGAATTCATCAGGGATCAATGATGGCGCGAGTATTATCATTTTATGCAGCGCTAAAAAAGCGCAAAAATTGGGGTTAAAAGCCATGGCCACTATCAAGGGGTTTGGTTTGGGTGGTTGCAGTCCGGATATAATGGGTATATGCCCTAGCATTGCGATTAAAAACAACCTTAAAAATGTCAAAATGAATCTCAACGACATCAATCTTTTTGAACTCAATGAAGCCTTTGCCGCGCAAAGCATCGCCGTGTTAAAAGAGCTTGAGTTAAACCCTAATATCGTGAATGTGAATGGAGGCGCGATAGCCATTGGCCACCCTATTGGCGCGAGCGGCGCTAGAATCTTAGTGACTTTATTGCATGAAATGAAAAGAAGTGGGCATGGCGTGGGTTGCGCGTCGTTGTGCGTGGGTGGCGGTCAAGGGCTATCAGTGGTAGTGGAACAAAAATAAGGAGAATGAGATGAACAAGGTTATAACCGATTTAGACAAAGCATTGAGCGCATTAAAAGACGGAGATACTATTTTAGTGGGTGGTTTTGGGCTGTGCGGGATACCCGAATACGCCATTGATTACATTTACAAGAAAGGCATCAAGGATTTGATTGTCGTGAGCAATAATTGCGGCGTTGATGACTTTGGGCTTGGCATTCTTTTAGAAAAAAAACAGATTAAAAAGATTATCGCTTCGTATGTGGGGGAGAATAAGATTTTTGAATCGCAAATGCTGAACGGAGAAATTGAAGTCGTTTTGACACCGCAAGGCACGCTGGCTGAAAACTTGCGCGCTGGAGGGGCTGGGATACCCGCTTATTACACCCCAACAGGGGTTGGGACTTTGATCGCTCAAGGCAAAGAATCAAGGGAATTTAACGGCAAGGAGTATATTTTAGAAAGAGCCATAACAGGCGATTATGGGCTTATCAAAGCTTATAAAAGCGACACTCTTGGGAACTTGGTGTTCAGAAAAACGGCCAGAAATTTCAACCCCTTGTGCGCGATGGCGGCAAAAGTATGCGTCGCTGAAGTGGAAGAAATTGTCCCGGCCGGGGAATTAGACCCAGATGGAATACACTTGCCAGGAATCTATGTGCAACACATCTATAAGGGTGAGAAATTTGAAAAACGGATAGAAAAAATCACCACAAGGAGCGCGAAATGAGAGAGGCTATCATTAAAAGAGCGGCAAAGGAATTAAAAGAGGGCATGTATGTGAATTTAGGGATAGGCTTGCCCACGCTTGTGGCTAATGAAGTGAGCGGGATGAATATCGTTTTCCAAAGCGAGAACGGGCTGTTAGGGATTGGTGCTTACCCTTTAGAAGGGGGCGTTGATGCGGATCTTATCAACGCAGGAAAGGAAACCGTAACCGTGGTGCCGGGCGCTTCGTTTTTTAATAGCGCGGATTCGTTTGCGATGATTCGTGGGGGGCATATTGATTTAGCGATTTTAGGGGGGATGGAAGTCTCACAAAATGGGGATTTGGCTAATTGGATGATCCCTAAAAAGCTCATAAAGGGCATGGGAGGGGCTATGGATTTGGTGCATGGCGCTAAAAAAGTGATTGTCATCATGGAGCATTGCAACAAATACGGGGAGTCTAAAGTGAAAAAAGAATGCTCATTGCCTTTAACAGGAAAGGGCGTGGTGCATCAATTGATAACGGATTTAGCGGTGTTTGAGTTTTCCAATAACGCCATGAAATTAGTGGAATTGCAAGAGGGGGTCAGCCTTGATCAAGTGAAAGAAAAAACAGAAGCTGAATTTGAAGTGCATCTATAGCTTATAAAAGGGGGTGTTTATGTTTTTATTAAGGCATTTGACTTCAGCGTGCGTGTTTTTGGCGTCTAAATGTTTGCCGGACTCCTTTGTCTTGGTCGCTCTTTTATCGTTTGTCGTGTTTGTTCTTGTTTATTGCTTGACAGGGCAAGACGCTTCGTCTGTCATTTCTAGTTGGGGGAATGGTGCTTGGACGCTTTTAGGTTTTTCTATGCAAATGGCCCTTATTTTGGTGCTAGGTCAGGCTCTAGCTAGCGCTCAATTAGTCCAAAAGCTTTTAAAATACTTGGCATCTTTGCCTAAAGGGTATTACACGGCTTTATGGTTGGTTACTTTTTTATCGTTAATCGCTAATTGGATCAACTGGGGTTTTGGCTTAGTGATCAGCGCGATTTTTGCAAAAGAGATCGCCAAAAATGTTAAAGGGGTGGATTACAGGTTGCTCATTGCTAGCGCTTATTCGGGTTTTGTCATCTGGCATGGGGGTTTATCAGGCTCTATCCCTTTAAGCGTTGCCACCCAAAATGAAAATCTGTCCAAAATGAGCGCTGGGGTGATTGAAAAAGCCATTCCTATCAGTCAGACGATTTTTTCTACTTATAATTTAATCATTATAGGGATCATTCTTGTAGGGTTACCCTTTTTAATGGCAATGATCCACCCTAAAAAAGAAGAAATCGTTGAGATTGATTCAAAGCTTTTAAAAGACGAATACAAAGAGATTGAACTTATTGACCACCAACAAGACAAAACGATTGCGCATTTTTTGGAAAACAGCGCTTTGCTTTCTTATCTTTTGGTTTTTTTGGGTTTTGGTTATCTTGGTATTTATTTTTTTAAAGAGGGAGGGATTAGTTTAAACATTGTCAATACGATTTTCCTTTTTTTAGGGATTTTGCTCCATAAAACCCCTTTGGCTTATGTGAAAGCGATCAATCATTCCGCTAGGAGCGTGGCTGGGATTTTATTGCAATTCCCTTTTTATGCTGGGATTATGGGGATGATGGCAAGCCATAGCGTGGGGGGTCATTCTTTAGCGCAAATGCTTTCTTTAGCCTTCACGCACATCGCTAATGAAAAAACTTTCGCGCTCATGACTTTTTTGAGCGCAGGGATTGTCAATATTTTTATTCCGTCTGGCGGAGGGCAATGGGCGATTCAAGCTCCCATCATGCTCCCGGCTGGGCAAAGCTTGGGCGTGGATCCGGGCGTGGTTTCTATGGCTATCGCTTGGGGAGACGCTTGGACGAATATGATACAGCCTTTTTGGGCTTTGCCTGCTTTAGCCATTGCGGGTTTGGGCGCTAAAGATATTATGGGCTATTGCGTTTTGACTTTAATTTTTGTAGGCTTAGTCGTGTGTGGGGTGTTTTATTTTTTAGTGTGAGTTTTTTATGCCTAAAACCACGCTCTTTTCAATGGGTAAAGTTTTCTCTTTTTACCCTTTAAACGCTCTTGTAATTAAGCCTTATTTCGTTACAATAACCCCCATAATAACCTAAGGAAGTGTTTTGTTTTTCAAATTTATTTTATGTTTATTATTAGGAATGTTTGCATGGGCAAAAGAGGATATTCCTACCCCATTAACGCCCTCTAAACGCTATTCTATCAATTTGATGACTGAAAATGATGGTTATATCAACCCTTACATTGATGAGTATTATACCGCAGGCAATCAAATAGGCTTTTCTACTAAAGAGTTTGATTTTTCCAAAAATAAAGCGATGAAATGGACTTCGTATTTAGGGTTTTTCAATAAAAGCCCTAGGGTTACTCGTTTTGGCATTTCCCTCGCCCAAGACATGTATACCCCTTCACTTAAAAACAGAAAACTAGTGCATTTGCATGACAACCACCCTTATGGGGGGTATTTGAGAGTGAATTTGAATGTGTATAACCGCCATCAAACTTTTATGGAGTTATTCACGCTTTCTTTAGGCACGACAGGGCAAGATTCTTTGGCCGCTCAAACGCAGCGTCTCATTCATAAATGGGGCCATGACCCCCAATTTTATGGCTGGAACACACAGCTCAAAAACGAATTTATCTTTGAATTGCACTACCAATTGCTCAAAAAAGTCCCCCTTTTAAAGACTCGTTTTTTTTCTATGGAGTTAATGCCTGGGTTTAATGTGGAATTGGGTAATGCGAGGGATTATTTCCAACTCGGCTCGCTCTTTAGGGCTGGGTATAACCTGGACGCTGATTATGGTGTCAATAAGGTCAATACCGCTTTTGATGGGGGCATGCCTTATAGCGATAAGTTTTCCATCTATTTTTTTGCAGGGGCTTTTGGGCGCTTCCAACCCCTTAACATCTTCATTCAAGGCAATAGCCCTGAAACTAGGGGCATTGCCAATTTGGAATACTTTGTTTATGCCAGTGAAATAGGAGCGGCTATGATGTGGCGTAGCCTCAGGGTGGCTTTTACGATCACTGATATTAGTAAAACCTTTCAATCCCAGCCTAAGCACCACCAAATCGGCACCTTAGAATTGAATTTCGCCTTTTGATTTAATATAGGTTTAATGTTTTTCTGCCTATATGATATTTATATGATATTTTTTGGCGATTTAAGATGAATATCAGTAGCGTTTTGAATGAATTTGTTACTACTTTTCACTTTATTACACTAAATTTTTCCTTATTGCAAACAACTTTGAAATAAACGATTTCCATTTAAAAATCCGCCTTATAATTTGAATAGGTTTCCTTGAGAAACACTTTAATTCAAAGGAGTCTAACAATGAAAGACGCAAAAGTTCAGGTGATGGGTATTGATGCCGGTGGCACCATGACGGACACATTTTTTGTGAAAGAAAATGGCAGTTTCGTAGTTGGTAAAGCCCAAAGCAACCCAGAAGATGAGAGCTTAGCTATTTATAATAGCTCGCAAGACGCTTTATCGCACTGGAAATCGGATGTGAGTAAGGTTTATCCAGAGTTGGTCACTTGCGTGTATTCAGGCACGGCGATGCTCAATCGGGTCGTCCAAAGGCACGGGATGGAAGTGGGCCTGATTTGCAATAAGGGTTTTGAGCAAATGCATTCTATGGGCAGAGCGTTGCAATCCTACTTGGGGTATGCGCTAGAAGAAAGGTTGCATATCAACACGCACAAGTATGATGATCCGCTGATTCCTTTAAAAAGGATTAGAGGCGTTACAGAAAGAACCGATGTCAAGGGGCAAGTGGTTATCCCAGTGCGCCAAGAAGAGGTTAAAGTTGCTGTTAAGGAGCTTTTAGAAGCAGGTGCGAAAGCCATTGTGATTTGCTTGTTGCAATCTCATAAAAACGCTGAAAGCGAGCGGATCGTTAGAGATATTGCGTTAAAAGAAATTGAAAAATTGGGTAAAAACATTTCCGTATTCGCTTCTGTGGATTACTACCCTCAAAGAAAAGAAAGCCACAGAATGAACACCACTATCTTAGAAGCTTATGCGGCTGAGCCAAGCAGGCAAACTCTCTCTAAAGTCAGCAACCGATTCAAAGAGCATGGCGCTAAATTTGATCTTCGTGTGATGGCAACGCATGGAGGCACCATTAGCTGGAAAGCTAAAGAGCTCGCTAGGACTATTGTGAGCGGCCCTATTGGAGGCGTGATTGGATCTAAATTGCTAGGCGAAACGCTTGGTTATGACAATATTGCATGCAGCGATATTGGCGGCACGAGCTTTGATATGGCGCTTATCGTTAAGAGCAATTTCAACATCGCTTCTGACCCTGATATGGCACGCCTTGTTTTATCTCTACCGCTTGTGGCTATGGACTCTGTTGGCGCAGGTGCGGGGAGTTTTGTGCGCATTGATCCACACAGCCGATCTGTCAAACTAGGGCCTGACAGTGCGGGGTATAGAGTTGGCACTTGTTGGAAAGACAGTGGGTTAGACACGGTTTCAGTAACCGATTGCCATATTGTTTTAGGCTATTTGAACCCGGATAATTTCTTAGGCGGTTTGATCAAATTAGATGTGGATAGGGCTAAAAAACACATTAAAGAGCAAATCGCTGATCCGCTAGGCATTAGCGTAGAAGATGCGGCTGCAGGTGTGATTGAGTTGCTTGATTTGGATCTTAAAGAGTACTTGCGATCCAATATTAGCGCTAAAGGGTATAGCCCGTCTGATTTTGTGTGCTTTTCATATGGTGGCGCGGGGCCTGTGCATACCTATGGCTATACAGAAGGCTTAGGGTTTAAGGATGTGGTAGTGCCTGCGTGGGCGGCTGGATTTAGCGCTTTTGGTTGCGCTTGCGCTGATTTTGAATACAGATACGACAAGAGCGTGGATATTGCCATTCCGCAGTATTCTTCAGACAAGTCAAAAGTAGAAGCATGCAAGATCATTCAAGACGCATGGGATGAATTGACTCTCAAAGTGATTGAAGAGTTCAAGATCAATGGATTCTCTGAAAAAGATGTGATCTTAAGACCTGGATACAGGATGCAATATATGGGACAATTGAATGACTTAGAGATCACTTCTCCTGTATCAAAAGCTGCAAGCGTGGCTGATTGGGAAGAAATTGTCAAAGAATATGAAAAAACCTACGCTCGTGTTTATTCTGAATCAGCGTGTTCTCCAGAGCTTGGTTTTAGCGTGACCGGCGTGATCATGCGTGGTGTTGTGGCTACGCAAAAACCTGTAATTCCGGTTGAAAAAGAGCATGGCGCTACGCCCCCAAAAGAAGCCAAAATAGGCGTTAGAAAATTCTATCGGCATAAAAAATGGGTGGATGCAGATGTGTGGCAAATGGAAAAATTACTGCCTGGAAATGAAGTTATAGGGCCTGCGATCGTGGAATCAGATGCGACCACTTTCGTGATACCCAAAGGCTTTGCGACAAGACTAGACAAACACCGATTGTTCCACTTGAAAGAAATTAAATAAAGGAGTTCAAAATGGCAAATTTATTGAAAAACGGCAAAACTTTAAAACAAGCTAGAGATGAAATCCTAGCCAGGACAGAAAAAACAGGGCATTATAATGGTCTCAAAAAACTAGAGTTTAAAGAAAGAGATCCGATTGGTTATGAGAAGATGTTCTCTAAATTAAGAGGCGGTATCGTGCATGCCAGAGAAACGGCTAAAAGGATTGCGGCAAGCCCTATTGTTGAGCAAGAGGGGGAATTGTGCTTCACGCTTTATAACGCTGTGGGCGATAGCGTGCTGACTTCTACGGGTATCATTATCCATGTAGGCACTATGGGATCAGCTATCAAATACATGGTAGAGAATAATTGGGAAGATAACCCAGGCATCAATGACAAGGATATTTTCACCAATAACGACTGCGCGATTGGGAATGTGCACCCATGCGATATTATGACTCTTGTGCCTATTTTTCACGATGAAAAATTGATTGGGTGGGTAGGCGGTGTTACGCATGTGATTGATACGGGATCGGTTACTCCAGGATCGATGAGCACTGGACAGGTTCAAAGATTTGGGGATGGATACATGATCACTTGCCGTAAGACAGGAGCGAATGATGAGAGCTTTAAAGATTGGTTGCATGAATCTCAAAGATCGGTTCGCACGCCTAAATATTGGATTCTAGATGAAAGGACTAGAATTGCAGGATGCCATATGATTAGGGATTTAGTGATGGAAGTCATTAAAGAAGACGGCATTGATTCTTACATGCGATTTATTGATGAGGTGATTGAAGAGGGGAGGAGAGGTCTTATCTCTAGGATCAAATCCATGACCATACCAGGCAAGTATAGAAAGGTAGCGTTTGTGGATGTGCCTTATGCGCATAAGGATATTGGCGTGTGCTCTGAATTTGCTAAGCTAGACACGATCATGCACTCTCCTGTGGAAATCACTATCAATAAAGACGCTACATGGAAATTGGATTTTGATGGCGCGTCTAGGTGGGGATGGCACTCTTTCAATTGCAACCAAGTGTCTTTCACTAGCGGTATTTGGGTGATGATGACTCAAACGCTGATACCCACTTCTCGCATCAATGATGGTGCTTATTTCGCCACTCAATTCAGACTCAAAAAAGGGACTTGGATGAATCCAGATGACAGGCGCACCGGGCATGCTTATGCATGGCATTTCTTGGTATCAGGCTGGAGCGCTTTGTGGAGAGGCTTGTCTCAAGCGTATTACAGCCGAGGGTATTTAGAAGAGGTCAATTCTGGAAACGCTAACACTTCCAATTGGTTGCAAGGCGGTGGTATCAACCAGGATGGAGAAATCCATGCGGTGAATAGCTTTGAGACAAGTTCTTGTGGGACTGGAGCTTGTGCGATAAAAGACGGCCTGAATCACGCAGCGGCTATTTGGAATCCAGAAGGCGATATGGGCGATGTTGAAATTTGGGAAATGGCAGAGCCTCTTCTTTATTTGGGCAGGAATGTCAAAGCCAATACCGGTGGGTATGGGAAATATCGAGGCGGTAACGGGTTTGAAACCTTAAGAATGGTGTGGGGTGCGCATGATTGGACCATGTTCTTTATGGGTAATGGCTATATGAATAGCGATTGGGGTATGATGGGGGGCTATCCAGCGGCTAGTGGCTATAGGTTTGAAGCGCACAACACCGATTTAAAAAACAGGATTAAAAATAACGCCAGCTTGCCTTTGGGGGGTGATTTTAACCCAACGGATAGAGATTATGAAAAGCACATTTCTCATGCGTCTCAAGTCAAAAGGGATAAGCAATGCATCACCACAGAAAATTGCTTTGACAATTACGACTTGTATTTGAACTACATCAAAGGCGGTCCTGGATTTGGCGATCCGATTGAAAGGGATTTGAACGCGATTTTAGAAGATCTCAACAGCAAACAACTATTGCCAGAATACGCTTACAAGGTTTATGGTGCGATTGTGAGCCAGAATAAAGACGGCATTTGGGTAGGAGATGAAGCCAAAACGAAAGCCAGAAGAAAAGAAATTCTTGAAAACAGAAAGGCTAGATCCATACCGGTAAAACAATGGATGGAGCAAGAAAGGAACGCTATCCTTGAAAAAGAGGCTTCCAAACAAGTTAAACACATGTATGCGACTAGCTTTGATCTCTCGCCTAAGTTTTTGAATGATTTTAAAACATTCTGGAACTTGCCAAAGAGCTGGAGCGTGAAAGAAGATGAGCTTGGCGTATTCACCTATGGATCTAAATACAGGATGGATTTGAGCAAATTGCCTGATGTGCGCACAGTTCTGTTGGTTGATGAGAAATAAAGAAAGGAGAATGGTCATGTCAAAATACACACAAGAACAAATTAAAAATTTGGTAGAGGGGAACTTGGATTGGAACACTGTCTTAAAAATGCTGAGCATGCCTAAAGATCATGAAAGGTTCCAAATGTATTTGAAGGTGTTGCAAGATAAGGTAGATTTTGATGACAAAATCGTCTTACCCTTGGGGCCGCATTTGTTTGTGGTGCAAGATCCTCAAAAGAAGTGGGTCATTAAGTGTTCATGCGGTCATGCGTTTTGCGCTCCAGAGGAGAACTGGAAATTGCATGCAAACATCTATGTGCGCGATACAGCAGAAAAAATGGAAGAGGTGTATCCTAAACTCTTAGCTAGTGATACCAACTGGCAAGTGTATCGGGAGTATATTTGTCCGGATTGCGGCATCCTTTTAGATGTTGAAGCCCCAACTCCTTGGTATCCTGTGATCCATGATTTTGAGCCTGATATAGAGGTGTTTTATAAAGATTGGCTAGGCATACAGCCCCCAGAAAGACGCTAAAATCGCTCAATCCTTTTTATAAAGAGGCTTTATGCCTCTTTGACACACTTATAAAAAGCTTGGGTTAATTCAACTCAAGCGAATTTTTCTTCAATCCCAACAAATTCAGCCACAAATTAGGACTTTTTCAAAATTTTAAGCTCTTTTTCTTTTTTTTTGATTTAATACTTGGTATAATCTTAACCCACCTAAAAGGAAAGCTATGAAAATAACACAAGACACCACTAACGACTTTTTTGCCCTAACAAACACGATATTTTCTGTCCTTGTACACCAGCGAAACCACACTTGGGAAGAAGAAAATTGTGAAAAATTACTGCAGGATATTGTCAATATCTCTAAAAATAAGAAAACGCATTTTATGGGTTCTATCACTATGCTTTCAATAAAATAAAGGGTGTTTTTGACTAAAAAATTCATGTCTTGGATGGTGGTTATTGGGGCTTTAATTTGCGTGCTTTTAGGGGTGTTTATCTTCTTTACTAGCATGTCGGTTAAAAAATCTTTAAGTGCTTATCTTAACGCTTATTTGGATCAACGCCCCCATATTAAGGGCATGGGGATTGTAGGCGCTCCTTTTGAATGCGAAGGGTTTTTTAAAATTGCATGCACTTCTAAAGAGCTCAGTTTTTTAAATTCTCAAAACTCCCCTATTATGGATTTTAAAAATTTGAGTATCAAGCTCCATTCTTTAGATAAAAGCTCTCTCACTCTTTCTGTCCATTCTCAAATCCAATCCCCTATTTTAGAACAAGATATTCAGCAAAAAATCAGCCAAATCCCCCTAAAAGATTTGAATACCTTATTAGAAAAAATGAAACCCACGCGCTTGAATTGCTCTTTAGCATTCAACGCTTTAGATGAAAAAACCTTAAACGACAACTTAAAATGCGATTTGACTAATGCAGAGAATATCTTTGCTTACACTTTTTTTCAAGAGGGTTTAATGGAGGTGCAAGAAAATCTATCCCTTAAAAATATTTTTAAAACCTTGAGTTCTAAAGACGCTAAAGCCATAGAAGAGTTGCAAAACAAACTGCGTTTTTCAGCACCAAAGTTGGGCGTTTCTATCCAAGCGCGCCATCTTAAAAATGTTTTAGAAGCCTTTTACCACCAACATAAAGAGAGTTTGGGCTTTTTTTCCCCTTATTTTAGCTTGCGTTCTCAAACCCCTAGCGTCTCTTATGAAAGCGCGTTAGCTTCTTTAGAAAACTATTTTATGGCCTTGTTCCAATCCCGTTTTAAAGACGATAGCGCACTCCAACAAAATTTTAAGGGATTGTTGCAAGCCTTTGTTTCTATGGCTAAAGACAAACGATCTCAGATCACTCTTAATGCCCAGGCTAAAGACAACACCAAGCTGACTTTTAACGCCTTGTTGGATAGCCTTAGCGTGAATTTCTTTCAATCTTACAAAATAAGCCATGAGTGATTTCAAAGTCCCCCCCAAAGCTAAAGGGTTTAAACGCCTTTTTAAAGCCCTTTTTTATTCTAAAGACGGGCTTAAATGCGCATGGGCTGAAGAGAGCGCGTTCAGACAAATTGCCATCTTGGCTCTTTTCTGTATCACTCTAGCGAGCTATCTAGCTAAAGATTTTTTAGAATGGGGGCTATTGATTGCGCCTTGTTTTTTATCGGTGGTGGTTGAACTCATCAATAGCTCTATTGAAAAGGCTGTGGATTTTACTGGCACCGAGTTCCACCCATTAGCCAAAAAAGCTAAAGACATGGCCAGTGCAGCCCAACTGATAGGGCTTATTTTTTGGGCTTTTGTTTGGGGGCGTTATCTTTTAACGCTTTATTTTAATTAAATTTTAGGGAGACACATGCAAGATAATTCAGTCCAAGATAATTCAGTCAATGAAACAAAAAATATTGTAGAAGTGGGGATTGACTCTTCTATTGAAGAGAGCTATTTAGCTTATTCCATGAGCGTGATCATAGGGCGCGCTTTACCGGACGCTAGAGATGGCTTAAAGCCTGTGCATAGGCGTATTTTGTATGCGATGCATGAATTAGGCCTTACTCCCAAAGTCGCTTACAAAAAAAGCGCTAGGATCGTGGGTGATGTGATTGGTAAATACCACCCCCATGGCGATAACGCGGTTTATGATGCACTAGTGAGAATGGCGCAAGATTTTTCTATGCGTTTGGAATTAGTGGATGGGCAGGGCAACTTTGGATCTATTGATGGCGATAACGCTGCAGCAATGCGTTACACTGAAGCCAGAATGACTAAGGCGAGTGAAGAAATTTTAAGGGATATTGATAAAGACACCATTGATTTTGTGCCTAATTATGATGACACCTTAAAAGAACCAGATATTTTACCAAGCCGTCTGCCTAACCTTTTAGTCAATGGGGCTAATGGGATCGCCGTAGGAATGGCGACTTCTATCCCCCCCCACAGAATTGATGAAATCATAGACGCTTTAGCGCATGTCTTAGAAAACCCTAACGCTGAATTAGATGAAATTTTGGAATTTGTCAAAGGGCCTGACTTTCCCACCGGCGGGATCATTTATGGCAAGGCGGGTATTATTGAAGCCTATAAAATGGGGCGAGGGCGCGTGAAAGTGCGGGCCAAAGTGCATGTGGAAAAGACGAAAAATAAAGAAATCATTGTTTTAGATGAAATGCCTTTTCAAACCAATAAAGCCAAATTAGTGGAACAAATCAGCGATTTAGCGCGAGAAAAACAAATTGAAGGCATTAGCGAAGTGCGCGATGAGAGCGATAGAGAGGGCATTAGAGTGGTGATTGAGTTAAAAAGAGACGCGATGAGTGAAATTGTCTTAAACCATCTCTACAAACTCACCACTATGGAGACCACTTTTAGCATCATTTTACTCGCTATTTATAATAAAGAGCCTAAGATTTTCACGCTTTTAGAGTTGTTGCGCCTTTTCTTAAACCACAGAAAAACCATTATTATAAGACGCACGATTTTTGAATTGGAAAAGGCTAAGGCCAGAGCGCATATTTTAGAGGGCTATTTGATCGCATTAGACAATATTGATGAAATCGTGCAACTCATTAAAACAAGCCCAAGCCCAGAAGCGGCTAAAAACGCCTTAATGGAGCGTTTCACTTTGAGCGAAATCCAAAGCAAGGCCATTTTAGAAATGCGTTTGCAACGCTTAACAGGCCTTGAAAGAGATAAAATCAAAGAAGAATACCAAAACTTGCTAGAGCTTATTGATGATCTCAATGGCATTTTAAAGAGCGAAGATCGCTTGAATGAGGTCGTCAAAACAGAGCTTTTAGAAGCCAAGGAGCAATTTTCTTCTCCAAGGCGCACTGAAATTCAAGAATCGTATGAAAATATTGACATAGAAGATTTGATCGCTAATGAGCCTATGGTAGTGAGCATGAGCTATAAAGGCTATGTGAAAAGAGTGGATTTAAAAGCTTATGAAAAGCAAAATCGTGGCGGTAAGGGCAAGCTTTCAGGCAGCACTTATGAAGACGATTTCATTGAAAACTTTTTTGTGGCTAACACGCATGATATTTTGCTCTTTATCACCAATAAGGGGCAATTGTATCATCTAAAAGTCTATAAAATCCCAGAAGCGAGCCGGATCGCTATGGGTAAAGCTATTGTGAATTTAATCTCGCTCGCTCCGGATGAAAAGATCATGGCGACTCTAAGCACCAAAGACTTTAGCGATGAACGCTCTTTGGCCTTCTTTACAAAAAATGGCGTAGTGAAGCGCACCAATTTGAGCGAATTTGGCGGTAATAGGAGTTATAGCGGTATCAGAGCGATTGTTTTAGATGAAGGCGATGAATTAGTGAGCGCAAAAGTTGTGGATAACAACGCTAAGCATTTGCTCATCGCATCGCATTTGGGCATTTTCATTAAATTCCCTTTAGAAGATGTGCGCGAGATTGGAAGAACTACTCGTGGGGTTAGAGGGATTAGGCTGAATGAAAACGATTTTGTTGTCGGCGCGGTCGTTATTAGCGATGATGGCAACAAGCTTTTGAGCGTGAGTGAAAACGGGCTTGGCAAGCAAACTTTAGCCGAAGCGTATAGAGAGCAATCTCGTGGAGGTAAGGGGGTCATTGGCATGAAGCTCACTCAAAAAACCGGCAATCTAGTGGGCGTTATCAGCGTGGATGATGAAAATCTGGATTTGATGATCCTTACTGCAAGCGCAAAAATGATCAGAGTTTCCATTAAAGACATTAGAGAAACCGGAAGAAACGCCAGTGGGGTAAAGCTCATAAACACCGCCGATAAAGTCATGTATGTCAATTCTTGCCCTAAAGAAGAAGAGCCAGAAAATTTAGAAAACCCTCCTACACAATTATTTGAGTGATGCGTTTCTTTTCATTCTTTTATTTTTTATTGTATTTTTTGGGGGTTTCTTTGCATGCCCTAAGCCCCCTAGAAGATCAAGAATTTTTAATTTCGTATCGCTTAAAAATCGTTGATTCTAGAGTGATGGGCGAAGAGTATTCTGTCTCTAAACCTATCGTTAGCCGCATCAAAACAGCCCCCTATGTCTTAGACTATCATTGCTCTATTATTACTAGCAACTTACCTAATTTGAAAAACCCCTTGCTCCAAATAAAGTTAGAACGCTTCCTTTTAGAAATAGCGTTAAAAAAAGAAAAAGAGCGAGTCATAGACTGCATTTTAAAAAGCCAAGTCGCTATCACGCATTATGATCACAGCTATAAAAACGGCACCACTACCACAAGCATTCTTAACCTCAAAGCCTTAAGCGTTAAAGCGAGTTTAGTGGGAGATGTGCTGTTTTTAGATATTTTTAGAAAGGAAGAAGAATGAAAATCGCCATCGTAGAAGATGATATTAATATGCGTAAAAGTCTGGAGCTTTTTTTTGAGCTTCAAGACGATTTAGAGATTGTGAGTTTTAAAAACCCTAAAGACGCTTTAGCCAAGTTAGATGAAAGCTTTGATTTAGTCATCACGGATATTAACATGCCCCATATGGACGGCTTAGAATTTTTACGCCTTTTAGAAGGCAAGTATGAATCCATTGTGATTACCGGTAATGCGACCTTGAATAAAGCCATTGATTCCATTCGTTTAGGCGTGAAAGACTTTTTCCAAAAACCTTTTAAACCAGAATTGCTTTTAGAATCCATCTATCGCACCAAAAAAGTTTTAGAATTTCAAAAAAAACACCCTTTAGAAAAACCTTTAAAAAAACCACACAAACACAGCTTTTTAGCCGCTTCAAAAGCGTTAGAAGAGAGCAAACGGCAGGCCTTAAAAGTCGCAAGCACGGACGCTAATGTCATGCTATTAGGCGAAAGCGGGGTGGGTAAGGAGGTTTTTGCTCATTTCATCCACCAGCATTCGCAACGCTCTAAACACCCTTTTATAGCGATCAACATGTCCGCTATCCCAGAGCATTTATTAGAAAGCGAGCTTTTTGGGTATCAAAAAGGGGCGTTCACGGACGCCACAGCGCCTAAAATGGGGCTTTTTGAAAGCGCTAATAAAGGCACGATCTTTTTAGATGAAATCGCTGAAATGCCCTTTCAATTGCAAAGCAAACTTTTAAGAGTGGTTCAAGAAAAAGAAATCACGCGCCTTGGGGACAATAAGAGCGTTAAAATTGATGTCCGTTTCATTTCCGCTACCAACGCTAACATGAAAGAAAAAATCGCTACGAAAGAATTCAGAGAGGATCTGTTTTTCCGTTTGCAAATTGTGCCTATAACTATCGCGCCTTTAAGAGAGAGGACAGAAGAGATCTTACCCATTGCTGAAATCAAGCTTAAAGAAGTGTGCGATGCGTATCATTTGGGGCCAAAATCTTTTTCAAAAAACGCCGCAAAACGCCTTTTAGAATACTCTTGGCATGGGAATGTGCGAGAGCTTTTAGGCGTCGTGGAAAGAGCGGCGATTTTAAGCGAAGGAGCAGAAATCCAAGAAAAAGATTTGTTTTTGGAAAGGTAGTATAATTTCATGGAGTTATTAAAAAAAGCATTTATTAGAAACGCTTAATTTGGGATTTTTGCTTAAAGGGGTTTAAAGATTGGGGTTCAATTAATGGGGAGTTTTTATGTTAGCGAATGATTTTATGGTTAAGAAATTAAAAAACAAGGGATTACATGGTTTATTGTGTAGCAAATTGAGTCAAAGAGTGGATAGATTTGGCTATAGAGTGATTGGTGTTGGAGCGGATAAAGAGATAACGAAGTTATTGTTCAATTGAGTCAGGAAAAAATTGTTAGATTGAATAGCAAGACCGCTTTAGCAAATAATGATGATCTCATGGCGGGTATTTTTGATGAATTTAATGGATTAAAGACTAATAAAGAACCACAAAAACCTCACTCGATCTATTAATGGTAGCTCTTATAAAATCATTGATGTTCTTAACGATAAGGATGGTGATTTTATCAGTTGCAGATTGCTTATCGTTAAGGAATTAGGGGTTGATGAGTGTTTAGGGTTTTATGTTCCCCCTATGATTGATAATGACAACACCACTCTTGCTGATTTGCTTGAAAATGGCGAGCCTGCAATATATTATGAAACCAATTCTGTAAATATCAGGCGTTTTTTGGACAAAGGGCCTTACAACATTGAGTGGTTGGTGAGGAAGTATTTGGGGGTTGGATTTAGGAGTTACAAAATAGAGCGGATATAAGGAACGGAATTCGTGATCAAATTCCGCTATAAAAAGTGGGGGTCTATGATTGATAGAGAAGTTAAAATGCAATTCCTCAAATACCTTAAAGACTCAAAGAAGACAGCCGTTAAAATAACAAGCAAGGTGTTTTATGAGTTGTCAAAAGGGCCTCTGTTTGGCAATCTCCTTGGCAAAGATCCCATTAAGCGATTATAATGCGGAAAGAAAACAATAATAAATAAAATCTTGTTGGGTCTTAATCTTCTTATTTTTTAAATTAAAAGTCATTTTTTAACCCCTAAGACCGCACTACAAAAATTATCATGCAATTAAAATTAAAATCAAACTCTTTACTATTGACTATAAAAAATGTTTTTTAGCATTTTTTATAATTTATGATTAACACTTAATGATAATAAAGCCTTATTAGTAGTTTTTGTGTGGGACTAAAAATAGTGAGTTTATGAGGTTTTTAACCCTACCCCTTGTAATTTGGGTTACATGACGAAAATAATAGCGTCCACTCTCACGATTTTTAATGGCTGATAACCTGCTTATTTCAAGCTTTTTATAATCTCTAACATGGATTTAACTATGGTGCATTCTTTCTTGCTTGGTTCATTATGGCTCTTGTGTTTTAAGTCGTTTGTGGTAGGATTATTCCCATTAAGGTTTGAGACGCTATTGCCGTTTCTGTAATGATTAAATAGTGTCCTAATAGTCTCTATTTTCCTTAATGCTTTCTCATTTTTCAAACTCTCATGCGATGGATTTCAAAGGCATGGCTTCTTTGCTAACTCTTGCATGATCAAGTGGCTATTATTGCCTCTAGCCTTGTAATTTTTCTGCTCTCTAATATTTGGCTGTCTGTTATTTTATTCAGCCCTACATCGTTTTAACAAACAAACCCCATGCAAGCTATTTCAATTCCAAAGCTAAAAATTTTCCCGTATAGCTTTGGGTTTTTTCGCAATTTTGTGCCATCTCTAAAGGCGTGCCGCTCGCAATGACTTTCCCGCCCTTATCCCCCCCATCAGGCCCCATGTCTATAATGTAGTCAGCGTTTTTGATAATGTCTAAATTATGCTCAATCACTAGCATGGAATTGCCTAACACCACTAAAGAATGCAAAACCTGTAAAAGGTGATTCACGTCTTCAAAATGCAAACCGGTAGTAGGCTCATCTAAAATGTAAAGGGTTTTGCCTGTGTCTTTTTTACTCAATTCTTTAGCCAATTTGATCCTTTGAGCCTCCCCCCCGCTTAAAGTCGTAGCGTTTTGCCCTAAAGTGATATAGCCCAAGCCCACATCTATAAGCGTTTTTAACTTCACGGCGATTTTAGGGAATTTAGCAAAAAATTCATAAGCTTCTTCCACGCTCATGTTCAACACATCAGCAATGGATTTGCCTTTCACCTTGATTTCTAGAGTTTGGGGGTTGTATTTAGCGCCCTTACAGCTATCGCATTGGACTAACACATCAGGCAAAAAGTGCATTTCTATTTTAATATCCCCATCGCCTTGGCATTTCTCGCACCGCCCCCCTTTAACATTAAAACTAAAACGGCTCGCGCTATAGCCTAAAATTTTAGCTTCTTTTTGCTCGGCAAATAAAATCCTGATTTCATCCATCACTCCTGTGTAAGTGGCAGGGTTGCTTCGTGGGGTTTTGCCTATGGGGGCTTGATCTAAATAAATCACTTTATCCAAATGCTCCAACCCCACAATCTCCACCCCATTCAAGCTTTGAGTTTTTTTGGCATGGTTTAAAAGGGTTTGAGCGGTGGGTAAAAGAGTTTGTAAAATCAGCGAGCTTTTACCGCTCCCGCTCACCCCAGTAATGCACACCAATTGTTTTAAAGGGATTTGAACGCTCAAATTCTTAATGTTATTGATATTGACATTTTTGATTTCTAAAAAATGCTTTTCTTTAGGGAGTTCAAATTTAGGGCGCTCAATCTTTTTAGTGCCGTTGAGATACAAGGCGGTAGAATGGTTATTTTGCAATAAATCTTTTACGCTCCCGCTAAAAACCACTTCACCCCCATGCCTTCCAGCCTTTGGCCCAATATCCACAACAAAATCCGCATGCTTAATCGTCTCTTTATCATGCTCTACGACAATGAGCGTGTTCCCCTTTTTTTGTAAATTCCTAAGGGTGTTGATGAGTTTGAGCGTGTCCTTTTCATGCAAGCCAATGCTAGGCTCGTCTAAAACATACAAAACCCCTGTCAAACCACTCCCGATTTGACTAGCGATTCGTATCCTTTGACTCTCCCCTCCGCTAATCGTTCGCGCATCCCTCCCTAAAGTCAAATACCCTAACCCCACATCGTATAAAAAAAACACCCTTTCTAAAATCTCTTTTAAAATGGGTTCAGCGATCTTTTTTTCTTGCTCGTTAAGATAGCTAAAATGCGTGGGATCATTAAAAAAGTGATAGACTTCTTCAATGGGCTTGGTTAAAAAATCCGCCATTTTCAAGCCAGCGACTTGAACGCTCAAACTAGAGGCTTTCAAACGATGCCCCTCGCACGAAGAACAGGTTTTTTCGCTCATGTAATCGCTCAAATCCTTTTGCTCTTTAAACATGTCATAAGCGATTTGAATGATGCCTTTCCAAGGGCGTTTTAAAGGGCTGTTTTTAAAATGAAAGCTGATTTCAGTGCCATTCCCATACAAAAGAGCGTCTTGTTGCTCTTTATTCAATTCATTAAAACAAAGCGTGCTGTCAATACCATTATATTCGCAAAAGCCTTCAAACATTTGAGCGTAATAACTGCGGTTATACCCAAAAATCACTTTAATCGCTCCTTGATTTAAAGGCGTGTTAGGATCTAAAATCTTACTAATGTCTAAACTGAATTTTGTCCCCAAACCCAAACAGCTCTCGCACGCCCCTTTAGGCGAATTGAATGAAAAACTCAAAGGCTCTAATTCTTCAAAACTCATCTTGCATTTAAAGCATGCCTTATGCTCGCTGTAATGCTTTCTGATGCTTGGCGCGTTGTCTTGCAAGATTTCCACTTCTAATTCCCCATAGCTTTCTTTAAGGGCTTTTTCTACTGCGCTAGCGATCCGTGAAGCATTTTCGCTATTGATAACCACCCTATCTACTACCGCTTCAATGGTGTGTTTTTTGGTTTTGTGCAAATGGATTTCTTCATCTAAACGCACCATCACCCCATCAACAAAAGCCCTCACATACCCCTTTAAACGCAAGCTCTCTAATTTATCGTTAAACGAACCTTTTTTATCTTTAATAATGGGGGCTAGAATAATGATTTTAGAATTTTCTTCTAAATGACAGATTTGAGAAATAATATCGCTCGCGCTCATAGAACTAATGGGTTCTAAACATGTGGGGCAAAATTGTTCCCCAACCCTTGCAAACAACAACCTTAAATAATCATAAATCTCAGTGATCGTCCCCACAGTGGATCTAGGGTTTTTAGAAGTGGTTTTTTGATCAATAGCAATCGCTGGGGTTAGGCCTTCAATCTTATCCACATTAGGCTTACCCACTTTGTCTAAAAATTGCCTAGCATAGCTGGACAAACTCTCTAAATAGCGCCTTTGGCCTTCAGCGTATAAAGTATCAAACGCCAGAGTGGATTTACCCGAACCGCTCAATCCGGTAAAAACAACAAACTGGTTTTTAGGGATTTCTAAAAAGATATTTTTGAGATTATTTTCCCTAGCCCCTTGAATAATGATCTTATCCATAATGGTTTTATGTTGCAAGAGTTTCCTTAAAATAAGAAAATGGATTAAAAGGAGCTATTATACTTCAAAAAAGAATGGTTTTATTATCATTTCTTATTCATAAGAGTTAAAAATATTTGCTTGATTAAGGATAAACATGCTATTATTTTATGAGACAATTTTAAAGATAGGAATGTAAAGGAATGGAATTTATGAAAAAGTTTGTAGCTTTAGGGCTTCTATCCGCAGTTTTAAGCTCTTCGTTGTTAGCTGAAGGTGATGGTGTTTATATAGGGACTAATTATCAGCTTGGACAAGCCCGTTTGAATAGTAATATTTATAACACAGGGGATTGCACAGGGAGTGTTGTAGGTTGCCCCCCAGGTCTTACCGCTAATAAGTATAATCCAGGACATACCAATATCAATTGGCATGCTAAATACGCTAATGGGGCTTTGAATGGTCTTGGGTTGAATGTGGGTTATAAGAAGTTCTTCCAATTCAAGTCTTTTGATATGACAAGTAAGTGGTTTGGTTTTAGGGTGTATGGGCTTTTTGATTACGGGCATGCCACTTTGGGCAAGCAAGTTTATGCACCTAATAAAATTCAGTTGGATATGGTCTCTTGGGGTGTGGGGAGCGATTTGTTAGCTGATATTATTGATAACGATAACGCTTCTTTTGGTGTTTTTGGTGGGGTCGCTATCGGCGGTAACACTTGGAAAAGCTCAGCGGCAAACTATTGGAAAGAGCAAATCATTGAAGCTAAAGGTCCTGATGTTTGTACCCCTACTTATTGTAACCCTAATGCTCCTTATAGCACCAAAACTTCAACCGTTGCTTTTCAGGTATGGTTGAATTTTGGGGTGAGAGCCAATATCTACAAGCATAATGGCGTAGAGTTTGGCGTGAGAGTGCCGCTACTCATCAACAAGTTTTTGAGTGCGGGTCCTAACGCTACTAATCTTTATTACCATTTGAAACGGGATTATTCGCTTTATTTAGGGTATAACTACACTTTTTAAACCCTTTAAAAGGGTGTCTTTAAACCCTTTTTAGTCTTTATAAAAGGGATTTTAGTTTGGGTTTTTGCATCTTAAAAAGCTAAGATTGATTATAAAAAGAAACTTTTGAGTGTAACCAACAGAACCAATACCATTGAGTGGGCGTTTGGAAAATTCATCTAGGGGTTTTAAGGGGGTTGTTTGCAAGAAATAGAGAGTTTGCATCAAAGCGTTTTGTTGCAAGAAGTTTTGCAAGCGTTCACGCCTTTAGAAGAAGGGGTTTTGATTGATTGCACTTTAGGGTTAGGGGGGCATTCTAAAGCTCTTCTATCCCAAAAACCACACCTAAAACTCATTGGCATTGATAAAGATAAGTTCGCTCAAGAAATCGCTAAAGAACGATTGAAAGCCTTTGAAGGGCGTTATAATCTCTTAAGTGGAGGGTTTGCCAAACGCTTTAAAGAAGCCCTAGAAATTCATGGCGATCGAATCAAGGGGGTTTTAGTGGATTTAGGGGTGAGCTCCTTGCAACTTGATGATGATGACAGAGGGTTTAATTTCCACTCGCACGCTTTGGATATGCGCATGGATTTAGAGAGCGATTTGAACGCTCAAAAAGTCATCAATTCTTATCCTGTAATAGCGTTAGAAAAAATCTTTAGAGACTATGGAGAAATCAAAGAATACAAAAAAATCGCCCATAAAATTGCAGAAAGGCGTGCTAAAAAACCCTTCAAAGACGCTAAGGATTTGAGCGATTTTTTAAGCTCTTTTTCTAAAAATAAAAAAATCCATCCAGCGACACTAGTGTTTCAAGCCGTTCGCATAGAAGTCAATAGCGAATTAGAAGAGTTAAAAGAATTTTTACAATGCGCTAGAAACCTTAAGGGAGCGATTTTGTGCGTGATTTCTTTTCATTCTTTAGAAGATGGGTTAGTGAAAAACGCTTTCAAAGATTACGCTAAAAATTGCATTTGCGATCCTTCAAGTTTCAAATGCACTTGCTCTAACAATCACGCTTTAGGTGCAATTTTAACCAAAAAGCCCATCACTCCAAGCCCAGAAGAAATTAAAAACAATAGGCGTTCACGAAGCGCTAAAATGAGAGTGTTTCAATTCAAGCCATGAGTAAGCCATGAATATAAAAAACAATGCTTCAAATGAAAAAGAACGCTTTGTGCGCATAGAAGAGGACGAAAAAAAGGAATTATTCGCTGGAACTGCAAATGAAAATTCGCATGGCCTTTCTTTAATGGCTTTAATAGGGGTATTGGTTTTTGGGGGTGCGTTTCTAGCCTTATTAGCGCCTAAAATCTATTTAAGCAATAATATTTATTATATTAGCCGTAAAATCAACACCCTAGAAGATCAAAAACGCCTGCTTTTAGAAGAACAACAAATCCTAAAAAACGAATTAGAAAAAGAGCGTTTTAAATACTATATAGAGAATAGTGAAAACATTGGCGATATTGCGTTTTAAATAAAACCCCCTATCCTTAAGAGAGCTTAATTAATAGTCAATCATTTTAAATTATTTTAACATAAAGACTTATTTTAAAATTTTGTTTCAATACGAAATTTTAATCCCTTGTAAAAGCTTTAAATTGTGAAAAACAAGCAAACAACCCCCTTAAATTGTATAATAAAAACACTTTAATCCAACAAAGGATAACCATGAGAAAACGCTTCACTCCACTTTTGTTATTCAGGAAATAATACAGATGAAAAAAACGATTTCAGCGTTGTTTTTATCAGCGTGCATAGGGTTATCGTCTGTTTATGCAGATAACGCTTTGATTTTACAAACGGATTTTAGCCTAAAAGATGGGGCTGTCTCGGCGATGAAAGGCGTCGCTTTCAGCGTTGATTCCAATCTTAAAATCTTTGATTTAACGCACGAAATCCCTCCGTATAACATCTGGGAGGGTGCTTACCGCTTGTATCAGACCGCTAGTTATTGGCCAAAAGGTTCGGTATTTGTGAGCGTGATTGATCCGGGCGTAGGCACTAAGCGTAAATCGGTGGTATTGAAAACTAAAAACGGCCAGTATTTCGTCTCGCCGGATAACGGCACGCTGACTTTGGTGGCGCAAACTTTGGGGATTGATAGCGTGCGTGAAATTGACGAAAAAGCTAACCGCTTGAAAGGTTCTGAAAAATCCTATACTTTCCATGGTCGTGATGTGTATGCTTACACTGGGGCGCGTTTGGCTTCTGGGGCGATCACATTCGAGCAAGTTGGGCCAGAGCTTCCCCCAAAAGTCGTTGAAATTCCTTACCAAAAAGCGAAAGCCACAAAAGGGGAAGTGAAAGGCAATATCCCGATTTTGGATATTCAATATGGCAATGTTTGGAGCAACATCAGCGATAAATTACTCGATCAAGCAAAAATCAAACTCAATGACACGCTGTGTGTAACGATTTCTAAAGGTTCCAAGAAACAATACGAAGGGAAAATGCCGTATGTTGCGAGCTTTGGCGATGTGCCAGAGGGCCAGCCATTGGTCTATTTAAACAGCTTGTTGAACGTTTCCGTGGCGCTGAATAGGGATAATTTTGCGCAAAAATATCAAATTAAATCCGGTGCTGATTGGAATATTGATATAAAGAAGTGCGCTAAGTAAAGTGCTGTTTAGAAAAATTAAGGGGAGTTAGAGATTTTTAACTATCAAACTTTCATTAACACAGCCCAATTAACGCTAAATAAACCCTAAAACAAATGCTTGTTTTTAGAATTTTGTTTCAATACGAAACACTAATCCCTTGTAAAAGCTTTAAATTTCAAAAAAATAAACAAACCATTCCCTTAAATTGTATAATGAAAACACTATAAGCTAACAAAGGATAACCATGAAAAAACTATTCATCCCACTTTTATTGTTCAGCGCTTTAGAAGCTAATGAGAAAAATGGCTTTTTCATAGAAGCCGGGTTTGAAACCGGGCTATTAGAAGGAACTCAAACGCAAGAAAAAAGACACACCACGACTCAAACGACCACAAAAACCACCACGAACAATTACAATTATTTACCACTAAACTCCATTTTACAAAGAGCAACTAATCTGTTTAAGGATGCGGATATATCCAAATTATCGTTTTCCTCTTTAAGCCCTGTTAGGGCGAGTTTAGATTTGAGTGGTCGTTTAACTATAGAAAACTTTTTGCCTTATAATTTAAATAATGTTAAGCTTAGTTTTACAGACGCTCAAGGCAATGTGATCGATTTAGGCGTGATAGAGACTATCCCTAAGCAATCTAAAATCGTTTTATCTTACCAACAATTCAATGAAACCAAACAGGTTTTTGATAATATTATGGAGGAGCAGAAGAAGTACTATGAAAAAGAAGCTGAACGCAGGAAAAATAAAACAACTAGCAGTGTTAGTGAAACCAAGCGTGAGCCTAGCTTCACTTTCCCCACTTTCGAAGTCTTGAGCACGCCACATTCTGATCCTAACACGCAAAGGGTGTTTGAAACGCTCAGTAAAATCAACACCAATTTGGTCATGAAATACAGCGATACAAATAATTTTGAAAGCGCCAAAGATAAGACGGAAAAATTCACCGCTAAAACCGCCGAAGAATTCACTAATTTAATGTTGAACATGATCGCTGTCTTAGATTCTCAATCTTGGGGTGATGCGATTTTAAACGCTCCTTTTGAATTCACTAATAAAGGCGGAGAGGAATGCGATACTAGCAAAGAGAATGAATGCGTAAATCCCGGGACAAACGGGCGTGTCAAATCTAATGTCGATAAAAAATATGTGCTAGACAAGCAAAGCATCGTCAATAATTTCAGAGGCAAAACGGATCTTGATGTGAGTCTTTTGAATGGAGCTGGGGTTGATGGGCTAGGTTCTAATACTACTCCCACAAATAATGATGATGGCAAGAATTACGGTCAATTAGCCGTAGTCGCTTCGGCTCTAAACCCCCAAAAACTCTTTGGCAACAACCTTAAGACCATCAATTTAGAGGATTTAAGAACCATCTTGCATGAATTCAGCCACACCAAAGGCTACACCCATAACGGGAACATGACCTATCAAAGAGTGCCGGTAACGAAAGATGGTCAAGTGGAAAAGGATAGTAATGGCAAGCCAAAAGATTCTGATGGCCTCCCTTATAATGTGTGTTCGCTTTATGGAAAATCCAATCAGCCCGCTTTCCCTAGCAACTACCCTAATTCCATCTACCACAATTGCGCGGATGTCCCGGCTGGCTTTTTAGGGGTAACAGCAGCGGTTTGGCAGCAGCTCATCAATCAAAACGCTTTACCCATCAATTTCGCTAATCTCAATAGCCAAACAAACTACAACCTGAACGCTAGTTTGAACACGCAAGATATGGCTAATTCTGTGATTGGCACCATTCAAAAAACCCTGACGACCACTTCCACGACAACAACGACTTCTTATCACCATTCAAAGAGTTCGCAACGCTTCAGATCCCCTTTATTGGGCGTTAACGCTAAAATAGGCTATCAAAACTACTTTAATGATTTCATAGGGTTGGCTTATTATGGCATTATCAAATACAACTATTCTAAAGCCCTTAATCAAAAATTCCAGCAATTGAGCTATGGTGGGGGGATAGATTTATTGTTGGATTTCATCACCACTTACTCCAATAAAAATAACCCTACAGGCATCCAAACCAAAAGGAATTTTTCTTCATCTTTTGGTATCTTTGGGGGGTTAAGGGGCTTGTATAACAGCTATTATGCGCTCAATAAAGTCAAAGGAAGCGGCAATTTAGATGTGGCTACCGGGTTGAACTACCGCTATAAGCATTCTAAATATTCTGTAGGGATTAGCATTCCTTTAATCCAAAGAAAAGCTAGCGTTGTTTCTAGCGGTGGCGATTATACGAACTCTTTTGTTTTCAATGAAGGGGCTAGCCATTTTAAGGTGTTTTTTAATTACGGGTGGGTGTTTTGAGCGTGAAATGAATTAGATAGAAATAATGTTTTTTTAAATAAAAGCCTTATTTTTGTCTTTTTTTCGTATAATAAAATTTAGGTTAGTATTGATAGTGGTGCGTTAAGGTTTTTCAATCTTGTGCGATCCAATCAATGTTTCTTAATAAGATCATAGCTTTAATATTCAAAATAGTATAAAAAGGAAAGTTATGTATGCGGCTCATCCTATTAAACCCCTAAAAGCCCCTAAACTCAAAACTAAATTTTTGAGGCGTGTGTTTGTGGGTGCGTCTATTAGGCGTTGGAATGACCAAGCATGCCCTTTGGAATTTGTGGAATTAGACAAGCAAGCCCATAAAGCGATGATTGCGTATTTGCTCGCTAAAGATTTAAAAGACAGGGGTAATGACTTAGATTTGGATCTTTTAATCAAGTTCTTTTGCTTTGAATTTTTGGAGCGCTTGGTTTTAACCGATATTAAACCCCCTATTTTTTACGCCCTCCAACAAACGCACAGCCAAGAATTAGCCTCCTATGTCGCGCAAAGTTTGCAAGATGAAATCAGCGCGTATTTTTCTTTAGAGGAATTAAAAGAGTATTTAAGCCACAGGCCCCAAATTTTAGAAACTCAAATTTTAGAGAGCGCGCATTTTTATGCGTCCAAATGGGAGTTTGATATTATCTATCATTTTAACCCCAACATGTATGGCGTGAAAGAAATTAAAGAAAAAATTGATAAGCAACTCCACAATAACGATCATTTGTTTGAAGGGCTTTTTGGGGAAAAAGAAGATTTGAAAAAATTGGTGAGCATGTTTGGGCAGTTGCGTTTCCAAAAGCGCTGGAGCCAGACCCCAAGAGTGCCGCAAACCAGCGTTTTAGGGCATACCTTATGCGTGGCGATTATGGGGTATTTATTGAGTTTTGACTTAAAAGCTTGTAAAAGCATGCGAATCAATCATTTTTTGGGCGGGCTTTTCCATGATTTGCCCGAGATTTTAACCCGAGACATTATCACGCCTATCAAACAAAGCGTTGCAGGGCTTGATCATTGCATTAAAGAAATTGAAAAAAAGGAAATGCAAAACAAAGTCTATTCCTTTGTGTCTTTGGGCGTTCAAGAAGATTTGAAATATTTCACCGAAAACGAGTTTAAAAACCGCTACAAAGACAAGTCTCATCAAATCGTTTTCACTAAAGACGCTGAAGAATTGTTCACGCTTTATAACAGCGATGAATATCTTGGGGTTTGTGGGGAGCTTTTGAAAGTGTGCGATCATTTGAGCGCGTTTTTAGAAGCCCAAATCTCTCTTTCTCATGGCATTTCCAGCAACGATTTGATTAAAGGGGCTCAAAACCTTTTAGAATTGCGATCCCAAACGGAATTGCTTGATTTGGATTTAGGGAAATTGTTTAGGGATTTTAAATAATGAACTATAAAGAATTACTAGAATTTAACGATTACGCTATGGATTTAACCATTCGCATGGCTCATCATAGCACTGCTATTGAAAACAATCCTTTGAGCCTTGCTGAAACTATAAGTATTTTAACCACTGAATACATTCCTAGAGAAATGCCCCAAAGAGCTTTCTTTGAAGTGAAAAACTATCAAAACATGCTCCCTTTTCTATTAGAAAACCTAGATAAAGGACAAAGCGTTGATAGCTTTTTTATAAGAGAGTTGCATGGGATTTTAATGAATTTTTTACTCCCTAATAAGGGGGCTTTCAAAACGACTGATAATACCATTTTAGGAGCTAGTTTTGAAACGACCCCCCATTTTCAAGTGCCTATGGCTATAAAAGAATGGTGCGATAATCTCAATTATAAGATGAAAACCTTACAAGATAAAGAAGAAAAATTAAAAGCTATTTTAGAACAACACATTTTGTTTGAAAGGATACACCCTTTTAGCGATGGTAATGGTAGGGTGGGCAGAATGCTAATCTTTTATAGCGTTTTAGAGCAAAACTTAATACCATTTGTGATCACCAAAGAACAAAAAGAGGCTTACATTAAGGCTTTAGACACGCGCAATACAGAAGGCTTATACCAACTCGCCAAAGTATCCCAGGAGTTTGAACTCACACGCATACAAGGGCAAATGATACTCAATAAGAATAAGCCCTAAAATCATGGTTTTCAAGCGCGCATCAAATAGAGCTTTTTCCTTTCGCTTGAAGAAGCGATGTTGAGCAATTGGCGGTATTTAGTGATCGTTCTTCTTACCATTTTCAAATGGAATTTTTCTTCAATGAGTTCTAAAATCTTAGCGTCGCTCAAAGGCTCTTTTTTGTCTTCATTTTTAATCAATTCTAAAAGATAGTCTTTAATCACAGCGTTTGAAGTCTCGCTATTGTCTAAGGCGATGCTAAAGAAATGTTTAATAGGGAAAACCCCCCTTTCGCATGCCAAATATTTATTAGAAATGGCCCTTGAAATCGTGCTTACAGAGTGGTTAAACTCATTGGCTAAATCTAATAGCTTTAAAGGGCGTAATTCCTTACCCTTAAAAAAATCGTATTGATACTCTAAAAGCATCAGACCGATTTTATAAATCGTGGCTTTTCTTAAATTTAACGCATCAATCAAATCTTTGGCCTCTTTTAACTTTTCTTTTAAATAATCGCTATCCTTAAAGCGATTTTCTTCCAAACTGATCGTTGGGTAGCTCTCATCATTCAAACGCACGATGATTTCATCATCCACTTCTAGAATAAAAAGCTCCGGAATGACTTCTATTTCTTTTTCTAAAAACTCAATGGCCGGGGGGTTTTTAAAGGATTTTAAAATCTTTAAAGCCTTTTCATAATAAAAATCTTTAGAAAATTCATGGTGTTTTTCTAAATTTAAAATGATTTTTCGCGTTTCTTCATAAAGCTCGTTATTGTCCAATTCCCTACTCTCTAACTGGAATAAAAAGCTCTCTTTCACATCTTTAGCGCCAATGCCAGCGGGATTAAGGTAACTAAAACGCTTGCGCACTTTTTCATAAACTTCGCTCTCTACCCCTAAAATTCTAGCCCTTTCTTCAATGTTTTCTTCAAAATACCCTTCACTATCCAACCCGCTGATAATATCCATAGCGATTTTTTGAGAGATTTCAGTAGGAAAAAGGGGGGGAATGATTTGAGATTCTAGGGTTTCAAAAAGGCTTTTAGATGCGATTGCAAAATTTTCTAAATGATCGCTGCTCTTTTTAGCGCTAAAACGATCGCTAAAATTTTTAATGCGTTTGTTTTCAATTTTGATTAGGGGGTTATCTAGGGCGTTTTGTTTCAACACTTCTTCTAAATCTTCAAGCTCGCTTTGTAAAATGGGGAGCCACCCTTTTAAGGTAGCGTTTAATTTGTTTTTAGGGCTAAGATTTGCGCGTAAAACCGCCATGTTTATACCTTAAAATTTTCCCCTAAATAATACTTACGCACCAGAGCGTTTTCATAAATTTCATTAGCGTTCCCGCTCGCTAAAAGCGTGCCGCTTTTAATCACATACGCCCTATGGCACACGCTCAAGGTCTCTCGCACATTGTGATCAGTGATCAACACGCCGATGTTTAATCCAATCAAGCTTTCAATGATTTTTTGAATGTCAATCACCGCAATCGGATCCACGCCCGCAAAAGGCTCATCTAATAGCACGAATTTAGGGTTTTTCATTAAAGCCCTAGCGATTTCTACACGCCTTCTTTCTCCCCCACTCAAACTCATGCCCTTGCGCTCTCTTATGGCTTGGATATTAAAAGCGTCCAACAAGCTTTCCATTTTTTCTTCGCTCTCTTTAGAGTTTTTAAAAGTGCTCTCTCCTGCTAGGGCCAGATTCTCTTCCACGCTCAATTCTTTAAAAATGCTAGATTCTTGGGGCAAGTAGCCTATGCCTAAGTTAGAGCGTTTGTGTAAGGGGTATTTAGCTAAATTCACATCGTTTAAATAAACGCTCCCCCCACTAGGCTCTAAAAGCCCGCATATCATATAAAAGGTGGTGGTTTTACCCGCCCCATTAGGCCCTAAAAGCCCCACCACTTCGCCGCTTTTCACTTCTAAAGAAACATCTGAAACGATTTTGGTTTTTTTAATCTGTTTGTTTAAATGCTCTGCTTTTAAAATATCCATCCAAACGACCCTTTAAGCGATCTTTATTGTATAAAAACGGCTAGTTGATTCGGTTTTAATTTCCACAACCTTAATAGCTAAATCGTATTTTTTTAAAATTTTTTCTAATTTTTCATCGCCCCATTCCACAAAATGGATCCCCTTTTCCAACAAGCACTCTAACATGCCAAGCTCCAAGCAAGCCTCTAAATCGCGCATGTAAAAATCATAATGGAACACGCTCTCGCTATAAGCATGCATCAAGCTAAAGGTTGGCGAAGTCGCTTGAATGTCTAAACCCAAGCGTTTCAAGCACGCTTGAACTAAAGTCGTTTTACCGCTCCCCACAACGCCCTTTAAAAGCACCACCCCCTTAAAATCATCTTTTAAAATTGCAGCCGCCACTTTGTCTAACTCGTCTAAATGCGCTCTCATAACAATTCCACGCTTTTGATTTCAAACTCACTCTTAATCTCTTCAATGAGATTAGAATGGTTAGCCATAAATTCTTGCAAGGCTGTAAGGGATTCTTTGGGTTGGGTCTCTTTAATCTCTTTTTCTTTAATCTCTTTTTCTTTAGTTTCAGCCGTCGTTTCGGTGGTTGGTTTGGGTAAGATTTTTTCCCTTAAAGAAGAGATTTTAACCTCTTTAGTTTCTTCTCTAGCGCTTTTATTTTCCAAATGATTTTTTAAAGCGATTTTGATACTTTCACCCTTGCCAAAAACCCCATCAACGATACTTTTCACGATTTTAAATCGTTCTCTTAAAAGCTCCTTATCCTTATCAGTGGCTAAAGACTCCCAAGTCAAGGTTTTAGTCTGGCTGTCAAAATCAATGAAACAGATATTTTTTTCAAACACTGCCCCTAATTCGTAATTGCGCTCATAAACCAATGTTTGAACTTGCTTGAAAAGGTTGTGAAAAATGCGATCTTTAGCTGAAAGCATGGGAGTTTGTGGGGTTTTTGCACTCTCTCTTTTTTCTAGCTTTTCTATTCTTTCTGCTTGTTCTATCCTTTCTGCGCTTTTAAATTCTTGTTTAGAAGCGTTAGCGTTTTGGTTTAAAGGCTGAAAAACGCTTTCTTTACTTTGCTCTAATTCCAAAATCGCATCATCTAGGGCTTTGAGCTTCAAAGCTTCTTTGAATTTCATTTTCAATAACAACAGCACAAAACTGGCATTTGCCCCTTCTTTTAAAAGACTGAGACTACTCATAATGATTTTAAAAAAGCGCTCTATCAAAAGGATAGAATACGAATCAGGGCTTAATAATTTCGCTTTCAAAAAAAGCATCATTTCTTCTAAAACGCTCTCGGTTTCATAATTTTCTAAAATGGCATAACGCTCCTGTAATCGCGCTTCATCTTGGTTGATTAAGCTTTGGAAAAAATCTTCTAAAACGCTCCGATCAATCGCTCCTAACATTTCAGCCACCTTGCTTTCTGTGATAGCGTTATCGCAATAATTGATGGCTTGCTCTAAAAGAGTAATCGTATCCCTCAAGCTCCCTTGCCCGCTGTGAGCGAGTTTTTCTAACGCGCTGCTTTCATAGCTCACTTGTTCTTTTTCTAAAATGGTTTTTAAATGGGAAATAACGGAATTTTCAGGGATTTTTTTAAACCTGAAATGCTGGGTGCGGCTGAGTATGGTAGCGGGCAGTTTCAAAGCGTCCGTTGTCGCTAAAAGGAATTTCACATGGCTAGGAGGCTCTTCTAAAGTCTTTAAAAGCGCGTTAAACGCTTCGGTAGTGAACATATGCACTTCATCAATGATAAAGATTTTATAGCGCCCAAAGCTTGGTTTGTAACGCGTTTGCTCTATGAGGTTACGGACATCATCAATCCCCCTATTAGACGCCCCATCCATTTCTATAATATCTATGTGGTGGTTGTTTAAAGCGCTCTGGCATTGGATGCAAGTATCGCAAGGCACAGCCTTTGGCCCTTCTTCACACATTAAAGCCCTAGCAAAAATCCTAGAAGAGCTGGTTTTGCCTGAACCTCTTAACCCGCTGAATAAATAAGCGTTAGCCAAACGCTGGTTGTCTAGGGCTAAAGAAAGCGTTTTAGCCACGCTCTCTTGACCGACTAGCTCGCTAAAATGTTTGGGGCGGTATTTTAACGCTAAAACTTGCATATTGATTGTAATCCTTAAAACTCATTTAGGAGTATTGTAATGCAAAATGACTTAAAACTAGCCCCTTTTTAGGTTTTGCTCAATAGCGCTAAAAAATCCCTAAATAAAGTAACGCTAAGCGTTCCCATGATAGCGGTTACAAAGAGATTCACGCCCATAAAGATTTTTTGATTGTTTAAAAGTTTAGAGCCATAACGCAACGATAAAGTGCATAACAATAAAAGCCAAGAAAGAGCCGCCGATAAAGTGCCGGCTAAAAAGACAAATTTTTGTGCTAAATCAAAAGACAAAGCGCTCGCGCCAATCAAAAACACCATTTCCAAATACACTTGAGGGTTGAGTAAGGTAACGCCTAAAGTGAATAATAAGGTCTTTTTTAAGGATAGTTTTTTAGGGGTTTGGACTTGCTTCTTTTTAAAGGTTTGAAAAAGGGTTTTTAAAGCTAAAAAAGCGTAAAATCCGGTAAAAACTGCCCCAAATAAATTCAAAAACAAACTCAAATAAAGGTTTTTAGCAAAATAAGCCCCCACGCCAAACACGCCCATGCTCATTAACACAATATCGCACATAAAACACAGAGCGCAAATCAAAAACACATAATTCCTAGCCATGCCTCGCTCTATAATAAACAAGGATTGCGCCCCCACAGCCGCGCACAAAGAAATCGCTAAACCAAAACCTTCTATAAAAACCACAAACATCTTGATTAAATCCTTTCACTCAAAATAAGCCAAAAACTACCAACACCATACAAACCAATCATTCAAAATGGTATTTTAAAATTTTAGGGTTTAAAATGACCTTTATAAATAAAAGTTAAATGACACAATGGCTTGCGCGAAATTTAAAAGCCCCATTTTTACCGATCTTAGTGGCGTTTGAGAATAAATTAAAATTAACATGGTAAAATGCCGAAATTTGCTGTCGTCATGCGGCAAAAATTTGGACAACAAGGAATTGGGAATGAGAAGGAGTTTGGCTTTTTGCCTGTTAGCTTTGCTTGGATTACAGGTTTTAGGCGCTAGGGATTTTTCGCAACTCAAAAACGAAGAACTTTTAAAATTAGCAGGCACTCTGCCTTCTAATGAAGCGATTGATTATCGCATGGAAGTGTCTAAACGCCTTAAAGCTTTAAACGCTGAGGACGCTAAGAAATTCCGCGCGAATTTCAGCCGGATCGCTAGGAAAAATCTTTCCAAAATGAGCGAAGAGGATTTCAAAAAAATGCGTGAAGAAGTGCGTAAAGAATTAGAAGAAAAAACCAAAGGTTTGAGCGATGAAGAAATTAAGGCAAAAGGGCTTAATGTGAGCGTTTGCAGTGGCGATACGAGAAAAGTTTGGTGTAGGGCTGTTAAGAAAAAAGACGAACATTGCTCTCCTAAGTGAGATAAAATTTAATTTAAAAGGATAAAACATGAAAAAAGCGTTGAGAATACTTTCTGTTAGCGCGTTGTTATTTGTGGCTTTAAACGCCAAAGATTTCAGCAAAACAAGCGATGAAGATTTGGCTAAAATGGCTGGCGTTGTCGCTCCGCAGGATATTGTGGATTACACAAAAGAGTTGAAAATGCGCATGAAAAAAATGCCTGAAGACAAGAGAAAGGCGTTCCATAAGCAATTGCATGAATACGCGATCAAAAACACAGACAGCATGACCGTAGCGGATTTTGAAGCCCGCCAAAAAGCCGTTAAAGAAGCGCTTAAAAAAGGCAACATGGAAGACATGGATGATGATTTGGGGTTGAGATCATGCAAGCATGGGAAAATGCACAAACACCATAAACACGGTGGTCATGATAAACATGGCAAAGGGCATGATAAAGAACAAGGCAAAAAAGATCACGATCACAATGATCATGGCGAAGATAAAAAATAAAGCTTAAATTACACCGCTTTCTCTATCAAAGCTTCAAACTCTTCAAGCAGAAATCCTAAACGCTTTTTAGCGTTTGGGGTAGAAGCTTTCAAGTATTGTATAAAATATTATTAGTAATTTTTATTGTTTTTTTAATAAAATATGGTTAAAAATCCTACAAGGAGTAACTAATGCCCTACACTTATAACCAAAACAGCGAAATGTCCATTTTAGCATGCGTATTTAACACCGCAGTCTTTAGTAACAATTCCGCCTTTGATATAACACCCCTTGATTTAGTTGGGGAACAGATGAGCGTGGAAATGGAAGATGAGGTAGTCAAAAGGTTACCAACCGCCATGCAAACCGTAGCAAGCGTGAATATTTTCTTACCAATCACAATTAAAATCCCCATTCTTAAAACAAGCCCAGCGTATAAAACATGGCTTAACGCAAGGATGCAAAATCCTATTTTAGGCGAATGCACTTTAAAAGATGATGCGGGCTATCAATATGTGATAAAACAAGTAACTTTGGATTTCAATGTTATAGATTTAGTAACAAGTGCTGAATTTACCATTAAAGGCAACTTCTACCCCCAACCACGATTTGATTAAAATCCCCATCAAAAAATAAAAACCTAAAAGTGCTTCAGCGTTGCAAACCATTCAAAAGAGTGTTTTAATACTCTTCAAACATTTCTTGGATTTTTGCCTTATCGTTCGTTTTAGTTAGAGCGAGTTGTAAAAGCACCCTGGCTTTTTGGGGGTTTAAATTGTCGCTTGTGATGAAACCATAAGCCTTGTCATCAATCTCGCCTGAAGTAACTCCACCGCTATTTACCCTGCTAGAACGAACAATAACCACCCCCATTTCGCTCGCTTCTTGCATCGCTTTTAAAAACCCAGCGCTCACATTCCCATTACCCACCCCGGCTATCACAATACCTTTTGCATGCGAGTTTAGGCTCGCTTGGAATAGATCAGGGGTCATGCCGACATGCGTGTAAATAATATCCACTTTAGGCAAGGGGGGGTTGAGCTCTAAAATGGAAAATTCGCTTTCTGTGGTGTGTTTTCTCAAAGGCTGCATGTAATAGTGCGTTTTGCCATAATACACGCTCCCTATCGCACCGCTATTTAGGGCTTTAAAGGTGGAAGTGTGGGTGGTGTGCGTTTTGATCACTTCCCTAGCGCTAAAAATATTATCGTCCATCACCACCAACACGCCTTTATTCGCGCTTTTTTCATCGATCGCTACGCTCAGTGCGTTATATAAATTCAAAGCGCCATCCGCGCTCAAAGAAGCAGCATTACGCATCGCTCCCACCAGCACGACCGGTTTTGTGGAATGTAAAACCAAATTTAAAAAATACGCGCTCTCTTCTAAAGTGTCCGTGCCATGCGTGATCACCACGCCTTGAATGCGGCTATTATCTAGCAATTCTTGGGCGCGTTTAGCGAGTTTGAACCATATTTCTTCATTCATGTCTTGTGAGCCGATGTTAGAAATCTGCTCCCCTTGAATGCGAGCGATCTTGTTGAGACTAGGGATAGCCTTAAGAAGCTCTTTGACGCCCAACTCACCACTCTTATAACTACCTAAACTCGCGCTCGCACCACTCCCTGCAATCGTCCCCCCTGTCGCCAGTAAAGCAATGGTGGGTAAATTTTGAGCCATAACCTGCCCCTTCAAACAAAATAAAAGAATCAACAATTTCAAAAATATTCTCATTATGGACCACCTTTTGAAATTAAAAGATTTTATAGTATAGTAAAACATCGTTAAAATAAATTTAAAAAGGGTTAATGGTGGATGCCTTTTTCCAAATTATCGTGTTACTTTTTTCGCTTTTTTTAGGGGCAAGGCTAGGGGGCTTAGGGGTGGGCTATGCGGGGGGCTTGGGCGTGCTTATTTTATGCTTATTTTTGGGGCTAAATCCGGGCAAAATCCCTTTTGATGTGATTTTAATCATCATGGCAGTCATTAGCGCTATCAGTGCGATGCAAAAAGCGGGGGGCTTGGATTACTTAGTCAAAATCGCTGAAAAAATTTTAAGGAAACACCCCAAGCAAATCAATTACCTCGCGCCAAGCGTGGCGTATTGTTTAACGATACTAGCTGGCACTGGGCATACGGTTTTTTCCTTGATCCCGGTGATTGTGGAAGTGAGCCAGAGCCAAAACATCAAACCCAAAGCGCCTTTAAGCTTAGCGGTAGTCTCCAGTCAAGTCGCTATTACCGCAAGCCCGGTGAGCGCGGCGGTGGTGTTTATGAGTGGCATTTTAGAGCCTTTAGGAGCGAATTACTTGACCCTTTTAATGGTTTGGATCCCTACGACTTTTTTAGCATGCATGCTCACGGCGTTTATGATGGGTTTTACTGATTTGAAATTAGACAGCGACCCGCATTATTTAGAGCGTTTGAAAACAAGAAAGATTTCGCCCCCCACAATCCAAGAAGAAAAAAAAGCCTCAAAAAGCGCGAAATTATCGTTATGGATTTTTATCGGTGGGGTTGTAGCGATCGTTTTTTATGCGAGCGCGATTTCCAAAAATATCGCTTTGATTAGCCCGGTGGTTTTAGGCAGAGATTACGCGATTGTGTCTTTCATGTTGAGCGTGGCAACTCTCATTGTGATTTTTTGCAAAATTAACGCTAATGAAATCGCTCATTCAAGCGTGTTTAAATCCGGCATGCAAGCGTGCGTGTGCGTGTTAGGCGTGGCGTGGTTGGGCGATACTTTTGTGAGCAATCATATAGATGAAATCAAGCGATACGCTTCTTTTTTGATCGCTGATTATCCGTTTTTATTAGCCGTAGCGCTTTTTTTGGCTTCCATGCTTTTGTATTCGCAGGCCGCCACCTCTAAAGCGCTCATCCCAAGCGTGATCACAGCCTTAGGCATTAGCGCTAACCATACAGAGCATTTGTATATTATCGTGGCTTCTTTTGCGAGCGTTTCGGCGTTGTTTGTGTTACCCACTTACCCTACTTTACTAGGAGCGATCGCTATGGATAACACCGGCACCACTAAAATGGGCCGTTATGTGTTTGATCATGCGTTTTTGATCCCTGGGGTTTTAGTCGTGTCTTTGAGCGTGGCGTTAGGGTTTGTTGTCGCGCCGTTAGTTTTGTAGATTTTATCATTAACGACAAAAAGCTTGATATTGCGATTTTTCTAAACCCCCTTAAAAAAGAGAGTTTGAATCACTCAGTAAGCGAACACATAATTGAGATACACGCTATAGAGTCTCCTGTATTGCAATTGAGCGCCTAAAAAAGAATAGTAATTGGTGTTAATGGTGGGGATCTTCACGCCTAGTTCCATGCCATGTTGCGCGGAATGTTCGCTGTCTTTTTTCTTTTTCATAGCGAGATTGGTTCTCAAGCCGAGATTGAACAAAAATTGGAAATTGGAAGTATTGACTTTCGCGCTGTAAGGGTTATTGAACGCTGTTAAATTCATGTATTGGGAATTAAGCCATGTAGTCCCTGCTAGTTGGATGCCTCCAAAAAGACCCACAGAGAGCTTGTTGTTCTTTCTTGTGATACTATCGTTGAGAAAGTTAAACAACAAATCGCTCCCACCGCCATAAGTCCATACATCAGAAGACGAATTAAAAAAGCTGGATTTGATATAGCCGTGGTTGTAATCAAAAAAGCCGTAATACCTTAACCCCCATCTTTTGCTTTCGCCAAAGAATTGTTTATAGCCCACTTGCACGCCAAGCCCATTCATTGCGCCGTTATTGTTTTGAGAGCTAATCATTCCTATATTTTTAAAAGGGTTATTGCTCATCGCCGCTAAAGCTTGAGAGAGTTGGGATTGCTGCTCTGGGTTGATTTGGTAGTTGTATTGGCCCGCTGCTGGGGCGTTTTTATCATAAAGTAGCGTAACAATGTCTTTTGTATTGACTTGATTGTGCGGGAGTTTAGAAATCTCTTCACTCAAATTCTTAGCGTCGTTATAAGTGGTTACAATCTCTGTTTGATTGGATTTTAGGTTATAAACATCTTTAGCCACGCTTAAAGCCGAATCAATCCGATTACCATAATAACTCACATTGTTTTGAATCGTCTGAACTTCTTTATTCAAATTCACAACTGCCATATAAGGGTTAGTAGGCGTTGAACCCGCATTGGCTATTTTCAAATAAGCTTTCTCCAAATAACGATACTGATCTTTAGGAATGGAATCAAAGAGATTGAAAATATCTTGAGCGTAAGAGATGACTTGCTTTTGGTTTTGAGCGAAAGCGTAGATGTCTTTAGCGAATTTGGGGTTTGTTTGAGATCCTGTAGCTTGAGCTTGCAAACTAGCAGATAGGGTGTGGTTACTTTGAGAAAGCGTAACCGCTTGTTGCAAGATAGGTATCATCGCCTTGATGTTGTTAAACACCGCGTATTGAGTGGGGTAACCAGTGGATTTGATAGCGCCGGATGTATTTGAAATACCACTGATGACGATATTGTTCCACATCATAGCGGTCTTGGTGCTTGCGATCAAGTCCATAAGCTTTTGCGCGGTTTCAAGAGCGCTACTCACGGTTGAGTTTGGCGAGTTTGATGTTGAGTCTGTTGCAGTGCATCCGGATAAAGCGCAAAGATTGTTCGCTTTAGTGGCAGAGTTTGTTTGAGCTGCTTGGAGATCTTCAGCGAGTTTTTTCATCTCATTATAAGTGGTTTGATCCATAGCGCAGTTTTCAATTCCTGAGCAGTTGTCTATAATCGTTTGAAAAGGAGGGTTACCATAGACATCAGCGGGTTTTTGATCATTCTTATTGCCCACAAAAAAAGTGAAGTAGTTCCCCGCATAAAGACTCCAAAAACCCAATACCGAAGTGATAACGGCTTGCACGGCGTTAAAGATGGGCGATTGGGTGGTGCTGTTATAGTTGTTGTTGGTAAAGCTTTTTAAATAGTTTAAAGAGCTATTGACCAGCTCAATGTTGTTGGCGTTTTGAATGCTTTGCTTCAACGAAGCCACTTGATTTAAATACTGGTTTAATTGCTCGTATTTTTCGTTCAAGTTTTTTAATTCACCGGTGTTTTTGACCATTTGCACCGCTTCGCCGATTTGATAGCCCGCGCTCACAAAAAAGCCGTTGTCTTCAGCATAAAGTAATGACGCTGCAAGGGATAGAGAAAGTAAAAATCGTTTTTTCATAAAAGTGTTCCTTCAAAGTAATTTTTTTGTTGCAAAAATATTATAAAATGATAATAGATTTACAATGAGTTTAATTTTATAATAAACCTATTGGATTTCAAAAAAAAAAAAAGATTTTGGGGTGTTTTTAACTTATTTATCTTTGAAGCGTTGACTTTTGTAACGATAAAATCATCTTTTGAATTTTATCATCAGTATTTAATAAGAACGAAACCGCACTAAAACAAGAACGCATAGCTGACAAAAACTTCTTTATTCCTAAAAACGCTGAAGTTTTGTCGGATCGTTTGTTGCTGCCACACATTGCTAGAGCCAAAATTTTTCCAACTTTGCGCGCTCAAGCTGTAATAAGGGATTTTTAGCCCCACATTGAAGCGGTTGTGCTTGCCTATATACAAAGAACCCCCAAAATTCACAAAAAACCCCCCACCCGCTGCAAAAAATTTATCATCTTGATTCGTGTTTTGATTTTGATAACTAGGACTCCATAATATTGCGTATTCCACCCCACCCCCACCAAACACGCCTATTTTAAAAAACAGCATTTTTTCTGTTTTTAAAGCGAGTTTTAAAAGGGTGTCTATAGGGAGATTAACAAACACATTCACGTTCAAACCAAACGCCATGAAATGCCCGTTATTGAAAAGGAAGTTTTGGGGGTTTGGGGTTTTTTGCAAATTCAAAGAGCCTTGAGTGTTTGAAATAGGATCGTAGGTTTTAATTGCACTTGGGTCATAATTCGCTTGGGACAAAAGGGTATTACCCCCCACTTTTTGACCTAATTGCGCTTTAGCGTATTCTATATCCCCCCACACCCTTAATCCTAAAATATGGTATTTATCAATAGCTATTTCATCGCCTATTTGCCCAGTATAAGACAGGTTTTTACCCCCCTTATAATGGGCTTCTAATTTCTCGCCATAACACACGCTGCTAGGGCAAGTGGGGTTGTCTTTATAGGCTTGTTGCCACATGCTTGTGAGCGCATTAGCCCCTGTGCCTAACCTAAAACCCAAATAAATGTGGTTTTTCGTTTTAAAAAAAGGCGTTTTTTCAGCGGTATTGCCCCACAAAACCCCCAAACTGGCTAAAAAAACAAGCGCTTTCAAACGCTTTTTTGATTCAATTCTACCCATAATGGCACTTCACTTTGCAACATTTCTTGATTAAAAAATTCCTCTATGCTCTCTCGCATGCTCTTTATTTCTGTAAGGGTATTGACGCAGTTGCGAAACGCACTCGCTTGCATTTCGCCCTTAGCGTAAGCATGCAAATTTTTCCTGAACATAACTACCCCCCTATCCCCATAAAACTCCACCATTTTATCAAAATGTTCTAAAACCAAATCTTTTTTCACGACTGCGGGTAATTTTGTGGTGTTGTTTCTGATTTGCCAAAATATCCATGGGGCTCTTAAGGCTGCTCGCCCTATCATTAGCCCATCCGCTTGCGTGATTTGCAAGACTTCAAAGGCTTTTTTCACGCTGTCAATTTCGCCATTGGCTATCACAGGCTTTTTTAAAATCCCTTTCATTAAAGCGATGCTTTCATAATCTATTTTGTCTTTTTGGTATTTGTCGCTTCGTGTCCTCCCATGCACCACCACATAATCCACCGGCGCATCATTCAAGGCATGAGCGATTTCTTGGGGGATTTTCTTTTCAAAGCCTAAACGCACTTTCACGCTCGTGATTTTTTTATTGGTGTTTTCTCTAATCACTTTTAAAATCTTCACCAAGTGGTTTAAATCCTTCAATAGTCCGCTCCCGTTACCATGATTAGCCACTTTAGGAGCGGGACAACCGCAATTAAAATCAATCCCACTCACATGATCTAAAGCGTTGATTTTCTCCACCGCTTCTTTGACTACGCCCTCTTTAGAGCCTGAAATTTGTGCCATGAAATGATCTTCTAAAGGGGATTTTTCCAACATCTTAGAAGTTTTATCAAACGCATACACCAACGAATGCGAGCTCACCATTTCGCTTGTGGTAACATCCACGCCAAATTTTTTCACCACGCTCCTGAAAGGCAAATCCGTATAGCCTGCTAGAGGGGCTAGAAAAAGCCATTTTTTATTTTTAAAGTCCATCCGCTCTCATATCAAAGTTTTTTGCTGTATTTTGACACAATCAAGGTTAAAAAGCGCTTTAAAAACTTATCGCTTGATTAAAATCAAGCTTTTTATAGATCCATTAAACTCTGTTTAAAACGGGTTAAAAAATCATTTGTTGGTTGTTTTAAAAACTCTGCGTATAAAACAGGCCGTAAGCGTTTAGGGATATTCAGCCTCCTGGCTCTGTCTTTAAAATCCTTTGGCATGCTTAAAGTTTTTGGGGGTTTAAGAGCGATAAACACATGCTCTTTGTCGCTTTCAATGATGAATTTTTGAGCGATTTCTAAGCTAAAAAAATGGCGTTTGATTTCTTCTTTTTGAGAAAAGCTCAACACATACCCCTTTTGCTTTAAGATTTTATCCACCATAAAAAGCGCATTTTGCGAATGCTTGAAAAAAGTGATCCCATGCATTTGTGAAACGGGTGTTAAAGGATAAAGCCGCTCTTTTTCTTTATCCAAAAATTTAAAACTTTGGATAATGCCCTTAGAATAATCTTGCATCAAGGCGTTAGCGTAATTTTTCCTGAAAAAATTGCGTTTGAATTTTAAAGAAGAATTAGAACTATCTTCAAAAAATTTCAAATCTTTAGCGAGCGTTTTAAGGGTGTCTTTAGGGGTGTAGAGTAAGGGGCGAACAATCGCATAAAACCCTCTTTTTTCATAAGCTTGAAAGCTTAAAAGCGTGTTTAGCCCGGCTCCTTTGCTTAATTGCATCAAAAACCATTCCAGTCTGTCATTCAAGTGGTGCGCTAAAATCAAATGCTTGTAAGAATGCTCTTTGATTAGGGTTTCAAAAAAATCATAACGGATCTTTCTCGCTTGCATTTCAAAATTGCGCGCGATCTTTGGGGCGTAATGGATATAGCATTTTTTATGGTGTGTTTTTGCGAGTGTTTGAGCGTGCTGGATGATTTCAAGGCGTTGTTTTTGCGTGTTGTAATCCACTAAAGCGATGTCAAAAGCGATATTTTCTCCAACTAAAAGATGAAACAAGCAAACAGAATCCAACCCACCCGAAAAACCCAATAAATTTTTCTTCTCTCTTAAAGGCTCTAAATAGGTTTTAAAACCTTGCGCTATCAAATCGGCATTAAGCATAGGCTTAATCCATCGCATTCTTTCATGAAACTTCCTTGCGAGTCAGAATGTTTTTCAACAAGCTCATGCCTTCTATGCCTAAAATTTCATTCCTAAGCTTTTCCACTTCATGCAAACTCGGGGCTTTTTCATGGACGGCTTCGTTGCGGATGTTTTGAATGAGGCTTAGGCTTCTTGAAAAAGGATAATTGATGAATCTTTTTAAGTTTTCTTCTAAATGGCATTGGATTTTTTCGTGTTTGAGTAAAAATTTAACGCTCCCAAGATTGGGCTTTTGAGTGAAAAAATCTTTAAGCGTAAAAGATTTTCCTTGGACTTCATAATCTAAATCATAAAGGCTGGGATCTTTTTTGCAAGCCTTTAAAAGAACTTGTTTAGCAAAAGTATAAATTTCGTATTCTAAGGTTTTGGAGTATTTGACGATGATGCTGGTAAAATCATTCAAAAGATCGTTTTCGCTTTGTAAAAGCTCTAATTCTGCATGAATGATGTTATTGATGCTATCAGGGTGTAAGAGGTAAAAAAGCCTTTTGCCAAAAACAAAACGCATGAAATTTTCTTGCATGGTTAAATATTCTTTGCTTTTATACACGCTCAGATAATGCTTTTCATCGCCTAAAAAACAAGAACGCTCTTCTTTTAGTCTCACCGGCAAAGGATAGACATAATTATTCCCATAAATGGCGTAAGTGTGGTTGTTTGGCACGATGAAATTGGCTAAAAATCGATCCCTTAAAAGGCTGAAGTCTTCCCTGACTAATTCCCTTAAATCGCTGATAATAAAAAAATCTTCAACTTCCAGATTTTTTTCTTTATAATAGCTAGGGATCAAACTCTCATCAATATCCTTAGAAACCTTTATCACCTTAGCGACAAATAAATTAGCGTAATCGGTCAAAAAAAGCTGCAAAAAATTTTTTTCATTGGTGGCTTTGTAAATCTCTTCTAAAGAGTCTTGCTTTTCTTGATCGTTGAGCTTTGATCGGATTTTACCAAAACCCACTTGGGATTTTTCCTGTAAAACGCTTAAATGTTGTTGGATGACATCTTTTTGATAATAAGGGTTATAAAGGATTAAAAGGTGGTTCATGCCCTATCTTATTTTAGGATTTCTTTGAGATTTTGTTTGATCTCATCAGGATTTTGTTCGTATTCTTGGATGAGTTCTTTTAAAATTTCAAACAATTCGTCAAAATCTTGCGGGTGCTCTTTCTTAAATTTCACTACCAAATCCAAAGCTTCACAAGCGTTATTCAATGGATCTTTATCGCCATTGAAAGCGTCTTTGATACCCAAAACCATTTTGGTAATGCGAGTGCTTTGCCCAGGGCTTGAAATGCGTTTGCATATAAAGCCTTTGAATGCGTTGGCAAGCTTAAAAGATGCACAAATTTTAGAAAACATCACTTTTCCTTATTAAAACATTTAAAATGCCGCTTGTTGGATTAGACCGTTTCAAGCTCAGCCAAAAAGCTTTTTTGATGCGTTTTTGAAATTCTAACACAAATTCAGTTCATTCCTCTTCAGGCTCAACATCTATAATATCTTCGCCCTTGATAAAATCTTCGCCAGTTTGAATTCATTTTTCCAGTCCTTGAGCGCACTCTTGCGTTTTTTTAATTTTTTCTTCTAATTCTTGAAAGGATTTTTCCAGTTCCAACGCGTTCGGAAAACATGTTTGTTTGAATTTGGTTTCATCATTGATGAACTCTATCATTTGTTCTTTAGCTTCTTCAAAATTGGATTTCATTTTTTCTTTGGTTTATTCAAGTTCTTTTTCCTTTTTGAGCTTCATCACAGAATCCCCTATTTCAAAAGCAATACCGATAAGTGGTAAAGCTTTATTCAAATTGCCTGCCAATCTGACAGCGCCCCAAGGTTTGAATTTTAAAGCCAAATCTATGCCCACAAATTTTGCCACAGCCACTATTCCGTCTCTAACCAGTTTGATGTTAGTCGCATTGATAAACCCGCTTTGATTTAAAAAATTGATTCCAATTTTCCCCAATGCTCCGGCATGCTTTTCAAAAAAACTCATATCGGCATTAAAACCCGTTTCAATTTTAGCCATTTCATTGAAGATCCCTTGCGTTTCTCTTTCAAATGCATTTTGGACTCTTGTTTCTATATTGATACCTTTATCGCCTATTTCTCTCATAACAAAATCATTAAAGATTTCTAGACTGGTGCCAGAAATTTGAGAGATAAGATCGCTAAAATACCTCGTTATAAATTCTTTTAAATGAATGCGGGCTTGAGAAATTTCTCCACTTAATTTTTGAATCTCTTTTCGCCTTTCAAGCGTTTTATTCAAATATTCCATTTCTCCATTAATACCTTGCAACGCTTGTTTTGCGGGCGGCATTTGCCTATAGATAACATCTTGAATGATGCTTTTTTTAGCTTCTTCTATGATGGTTAATTTCCCGCCATTTTCTTTAATCTTTTTTTGTGTCGCATCTTGCAAGGCTTTGATGTGTGAGAGCTTTTGAAACTCTTCTTGATGCTTTAGCCAGTGTTCCACCCCCAAATCATAAGGGTTTGCAGCGACAGCGACAATAATCAAACTTTCTTTTTCTTCTTCGCTTAAAGAAATCAGATCATTCAGTCGGTTTTGGATGTTTTCTTTTTTGATTTTAAATCTTTTGTTGTAATCTTCTTCATCTTCAATATCCGCTTCTTCATCAAAACGGCTGATGACAAATATCGTCCTGGATAAAAGATTGAGCGTCCTAAACAACCAGTTCAAATCGTCCTTATGGCTTTCTTTGATGGGATTTGACGGGTTGAGAGCGTATAAAATGAGGTGGGCTTCGCTGATATATTTTTTTGTAATATCTTTATAGCGTTCTATTTTGCCGCTATCGTGTGTTTTCACTTTAAACCCAAATAGTCCTGGGGTGTCAACCAGCTCAATTTCATCATCTATGTCATAGATTTTAACTTCATCGCTTGATTCTTTGTGATCTATCTTCATGCTCTCTTTATCCAACCGCTCGATCCAAGCTGCCGCTATGGATGTTTTTCCTTCAGAAAAACCTCCCACTAAAGCCACTTTAAGTTTTTGACCGGCAACATTTTTAATCGCATTATGGATCTTGTCTTTGAGAGACTCTTCAACCTTGATGCCGTATTCTTCCCCAGTATGGATAAAATCAAGCAATTTTTTAAGATTTTCTTGATTCCTCTTTTGATTTCTTTTAAATTGTTCTAGCGTTTCATTCTTCATTGTGCGATCCTTTGTTTTAATGTGGTTTTGATGCGATCATCTAAATGCCATAAGTCTTCGCCGGCTTTTATCAATCCTTCCCTCATGCGCTCGTAACAAACAACGAGATCGTTAAAACCGGCGTTGAGTTCTTCAATCATTCCCAATGCACCGTTTTTATAACTTTCAATGCGGCTTTTCACATTCTCTGCAATTTTTTCACAAGCTTTATCTAAATTCTTATTCATTTCTTTTCTTTGTTGGGATTTTTTATAGTCTGAATCAAAAAAACTCCACACTGCTTTACCTATCCCCACAAATGCTAAACCCACTCCTGCAATTAGCGCAAACTCACCTACTATAGGCGTCAAGAAAAGCAACACCAAACCTCCTATTGAACTAAATAAGCCTATCATATCAATGCCGCTATCCATATTAAAATTAGAATTAGGATTAAAACTAAAATTATTAATACCGATGCGTTCTGTAATCGCTAGAGAATCTTTAACTCTTTCTTCAAATTGTTCAATATTTTTTCCTACACTTCCACGGAATCGTTCCTCACATTCTTTGAACCGCCGTTCTATGCATTCAATCAATTTTGTCTCTCTTTGTTTGAGTTCATTTTCAAAAATTCTTTCACATTCACCATTTCCAATACCTCTTTCAATGCGTTCATGCATTTCTTTTCTAAAATCAGATTCGAATTGATTGATTTTGCTGAACGCTGATTTTTCCAAATCTGATATAAATTTTTCTTTAGAACGATCCAAATCAAAGCGAGCTTCTTGCTGGTGTTCTTGCATTTCTTTAATCGTTGGATCGATCTGTCTGTCAATCGTGATTTTGATCGCTTCTTGTAATTTTTCTATCGCTTTTAAGGCTTTGTTGCAGTTGGATTCTATGATTTTGGCGCGCGAGTTTTCAAGAAGTGCTTCGGTTATAAATTCTCCTAATTGTTGGAAACGGGATTTATACAATAACCATTCTTCCTCTTTAAAAACCTCTAGAAATTTTTGTTTCTTTTTATCAAAATCAGTCCCTGGGATCAAAGCCTGTGAAAGGCCATAAAAAGCCGCTTGGGTGCTAACCACCTTATGACCCTTGTAATGTTCGCCTAAAACGCCCTTCATCTTTTCGTCTAAAGTTTTTAAGCTTTCTTTTTCGCTTTCATTAATAAGCTTATCTTTTAAGGCTCTTGGGCTATTAATCGGTTTGTTGAAAATCGTCCATACCTCTGTTTGCGAACCGAGTTGTTTTTGGATTTTTTCAATCGTTCCCCTTTTCCCTTCTTCTCCTTTTTGCGGAGGATTAGGCGTTTTGGTAACATAAAAAATAGCATGGGCCTTTTGCGTTGCGTTAGAAATCTGATCAATCACTTTTTGTTCGCTGCCTTCTATCCCTGGCACATCCAACAAAACAAAATTTTGATGGTTGTATTGGAAAGAATAAGATCGTGTTTTTAAAGTGAAATCGCTCCTCCCATCGCCTATAATCGCTCCATCTTGCAATGAATGAAGTTCGTTTAAAACAGCCTTATGGCTAGCTTTTAAAAAGGGCTTAAAACCTTAGCGAGTAAGATATTGTCTTTAAACACACTAGGCACAATCGTGTAATGCCCAGGTTTTAAAGGGGTGGTTAGTTCGCTGTCGTTGATCAAAATTTCCCCATCCACTTCAGGCGCCCATCTCAAATCCCTTGCTTTGTAAAAATACTCGCCCTCTTTATTTTCCACTAACGCCTTAATGGGCTTATTCAACAAAGCCTTAAAAGAATGGTTTTGGTGTTTTAAAGCGATTTTATTCAAGGCTTTAATGCGGGCGTTGATGATTTTTTTAGGCACTTTCTCTAAAGAATAGGCATGCGTGTTTTCTTCCGCACTGAAAGCAAAAATATTCAATCTGTCAAACCGGAACTCGTCTAAAAACGCGCTCAATTCTTCAAATTCGCCCTCATTTTCTTCTGGATGCCCTACAATGATCGTGCTTCTTATAAAGCTTTCTTTAACCTGCTTCATGGCATCTAAAAGCTTTAAATGGTGCGCTTGGCTGGAGTTACGGCGCATCTTTTTAAGCATGGAGTCGCTGATATGTTGGATGGGCATGTCAAAATAATTTTGAAAAATAAGCGAGTCTTCAATCGCGCCAATCAGCTCTAAAGTGGTGCTAGAGGGGTAGAGGTATAAAATACGAGCACTCTTTAAGGCTTGCTGTTTGTCAATCGCCTTAATGAGCTGGATCAAGCCGTCTTTTTGCCCCTTATCGTATAAAAACGAGCTAGAATCTTGAGCGATAAAAGTCATATCTTTATAGCCTTTAAGGGCCAGATCCTCCACTTCTTTTAAAATGGAATCTAATTCCCTGCTTTGTAATTTCCCCTTAAAGCTAGGGATAGCACAAAAAGAGCATTTTTGGTTACAACCCTCAGAAATTTTAACATAAGCATGCACGCTAGAACCTGTGATAATGCGCGCGTTATAATGCTCGCTTAAAAACACTTGCTCGCTGAACTGGTTTTGTTTTTTAGCGATCAAAATATCAATTTTGTCATAATCCCCCACGCCGGTAAAAATATCCACTTCAGGGATCAACTCTTTGATTTCATCTTTATAGCGTTCGCTCAAGCACCCGCTCGCAATCAAAATCGCTCCCTTTTTTTTGTCTTTGGCGGCGTTGAGAATGGTTTGGATACTCTCTTGTTTAGCGCTTTCAATAAAACCGCAAGTGTTGATCAAAATCACATCAGCGCTCTTAGCGTCATTAGTGAGCGTGTAGTTATAAAGCTTGCCTAACATCACCTCTGAATCCACCAAATTTTTAGAACAACCTAATGAGATCAAGCAGAGTTGTTTGTTTTCTTTAATTTGCATGTTAATGGCTTTTCAAGTTTTTTAAATCCACTTCCCAAAAGAAATCAATCCATTCAGGAGCGTCTTTTAAAAACGCATCGGCTTTGTATTTCGCGCTTGTTTTTTGGAACAAACTCGCGCTATAAAACTTTTTATCGGGGTGTTTTTCTTCTAACACTTTAAGCACCGCTTCTAAAGAATTACCGCTATCTACGATTTCATCTACTACTAAAATGGTTTTTAGACGCTCTTTAATCGTGGGGATATTTTCAATTTTTAGGGCGTTTTGTCGGTTGGTGGTGTCATAAGAAATCGCATTGATACCATAAACTTCCCTTAAATTCCAGTGCAAACTCAAAAAATGCGCTAAAGTCATGCCCCCTCGCATCACGCACACAAGAGCTTCTGGGACACCGCAAATGCACTCCACTTGTTCCACTAATTCTAAGCTGTCTTTCAAAAAGGCTTCATAAGAATAATGCATTGTAATCCTCAAATTCCATAATATTGCTTCAAAAAGGTTGTATTCGCCGCACCGTCAAACTCCCTTAAATCCAAATCGTTTAAGGCTAATTCTAGGGCGTTTAAGGCGTAGGTGCTTTTGTAAACAGGAATGATCCCCATGTGGTTGATGCGAATGAGCGCGTCTTTATAAGGCTCTTGACCGCCCGCAAATTGCACCTGGTATTTTTCTTTTAAAAGGTTTCTCAATTCTTTGGCATGCTCATTAACAATCGTTGTCATGCTCAAGCTCGGGCTTTTAGGGAAAATCTTTAAACCCAGCGCTAAAACGGCTTTTTGAGTGGCTAAAGCAACTCTTTTAGTCTCTTGATAGAGCGCTTCAAAGCCCCCCAAATTTTGCACCAATTCAAAATAGCGTTGCAACCCTAAAGTGTGTAAAATAGGAGCGGTGTAGCTTGTGGTGTTATCCCTTTGGTTTTTCAATTCGCTCTTTAAATTGAAATAAAACCCCACATTGCGTTCTTCTATGCGTTCAATCGCCTTCTGGCTCAACGCGACTAGGCTCATCGCAGGAGGCAGCATGAACGCTTTTTGACTCCCTCCAATGAGTGCATCAATATGCGTTATTTCTAAAGGCTCAACCCCTAAAGCGGTGATAGCATCTACTATGACAAAAACATTCGGGTTAGTTTCTTTGATCGCTTGAGCGATTTTTTCTACAGGGTGTCGTAACCCCCCACTAGACTCGCATGCTTGAATGCAAAACGCATCAATGTTAGGGTTGGCTTTAAGCGCGTTTAATATTCCATCTACTTGAGCCGGCGTGTCCCATTCATAGACTAATTCATGGGCTTTGATAAAATGGGCTTTAGCGATCTTGCCAAACCTTTCGCCAAACTTGCCCGCATTAACAAAAAGCAACTCTTTTTGACACAACGAAACCACGCTCGCTTCCATAGCCCCTGTCCCGCTACTGCTTAAAAGCAAGACTTCTTCTAAACCGGTCATTTTTTTTAAATTTTCTCGCACGCTTTGGAAAATCTTTTCAAAATCTTTAGTGCGGTGGTGGGGCATTGGCTGAGAAAAGCTTGAGCGCATCTCTTCGCTAATGGCTACAGGGCCTGGAGTGAAAAGCAACATTTTAAAATTAACCTTTAATTTTTGAGAGAATTTAAAAGTTATCATACTAAAACGCGCTTAAAATTAAGCCTTATTGTTTAAGAAAATCGCTTTTTAATGCAAATAAAATGCTAAAATGCCATGATTTAAAAAGAATTTAAGGCAATGATTGGATAAATTTAGTCTTCGCGCATGTTTTTTAACCCTTTTTTTTAGCGGGTATTCTAAAAAAGCTCCTGGAACGATAGGGAGTTTAGTAGCGTTGTTATTAGGCTTACCCGTTTTAATTTTTTCGGCTAACACTTTGTTTTTAGGGGCGATTTTTGTTGGGCTTATCGCTATCGCTCAAATAGACAAGGAAGAAGAAGAGACTAATATCCATGACAGCTCTTACATTGTGATAGACGAATTAGTGGGCATGTGGTTGGCGATGGCGATTAGCGGGTTATCGTTAGCGGGCGTGGTTTTGAGTTTTATCTTTTTTAGGATCTATGATATTACTAAGCCCTCACTCATTGGCAAAATAGACAAAGAAGTTAAAGGGGGCTTAGGGGTGGTGGCTGATGACGCTTTAGCCGGGATTTTAGCCGGATTGAGCGCGTTGTTAGTCATCCATATTTTAGGATTTTTCAACATTAAACTTTAATTTTAAGAAAATTCAAAAGCCTTTTTTTAGGTAAATATAGATAGACTTTATCGCAATCGTTTTTAGGGAGTTTGATCGTGGAGTTTTGCGTTTTATTTGGTGGGGCGAGTTTTGAGCATGAAATCAGCATTGTGAGTGCGATTGCGCTTAAAGAAGCGTTAAAGGATAGGATTAAATATTTTATTTTTTTAGATGAAAACCATCATTTTTATTTGATTGAAGAATCTAACATGCATTCAAAATACTTCGCTCAAATCAAAGAAAAAAAATTACCCCCCCTAATCCTTACGCAAAAGGGTTTGCTTAAAAATTCGTTTTTAGGCACTAAAACGATAGAATTGCCTTTAGTGATCAACCTTGTGCATGGGGGCGATGGCGAAGACGGGAAATTAGCGAGCCTGTTAGAATTTTATCGTATCGCTTTTATAGGCCCTAGGATTGAAGCGAGCGTGTTGAGTTATAACAAATATTTAACCAAGCTTTACGCTAAAGATTTAGGGGTAAAGACTTTAGATCATGTTCTTTTGAATGAAAAAAACCGCGCTAACGCCCTAAATTTGATGAACTTTAATTTTCCTTTCATAATCAAGCCTAATAGCGCCGGGAGCTCTTTAGGGGTGAGCGTGGTGAAAGAAGAAAAAGAATTGATTTACGCTTTAGACGGTGCGTTTGAATATTCTAAAGAGGTCTTAATAGAGCCTTTCATTCAAGGGGTGAAAGAATACAATTTAGCCGGTTGCAAGATCAAAAAGGATTTTTGTTTTTCCTATATTGAAGAGCCTAACAAACAGGAATTTTTAGATTTCAAACAAAAATATTTGGATTTTTCACGCACCAAAGCCCCTAAAGCGAATCTTTCTAACGCCCTAGAAGAACAATTGAAAGAAAATTTTAAAAAACTCTATAACGATTTGTTTGATGGCGCGCTCATTCGTTGCGATTTTTTTGTCATAGAAAATGAAGTGTATCTTAATGAGATCAACCCCATTCCTGGCAGTTTGGCCAATTATTTGTTTGATGATTTTAAAACAACGCTAGAAAATTTAGCGCAATCATTACCCAAAACCCCTAAAATCCAAATCAAAAACTCTTATTTGTTGCAAATCCAAAAGAATAAGTAATGGCCAAACGCAGTATCGCTTATTTGGATAGCGTTTTTGACATTTCCTACACTTTTATAGACCACCATAGCCCTTTAAACGCCTTGTTTTTGCATGGCTGGGGGAGTTCTAAAGAAATCATGCAACAAGCGTTTCAAGGCTGTTTTTTAAATTACAACCATTTGTATGTGGATTTGCCCGGCTTCAATCAAAGCCCTAACGATGAAAAAGTCTTAGAAACTAAAGATTATGCTAATATCATCAATTTATTCTTAAAAAGCGTGGGTAAAAAAGCGCATGTCGTTTTTGGGCATAGCTTTGGAGGGAAAGTAGCGATCTTGTGTGAAAACGAACGCATTGTTTTATTGAGCAGTGCGGGGATCTTAGAGCCAAAACCCTTAAAAGTGCGTTGTAAAATCCTTTTAGCTAAAATCTTTAAAAAATTAGGCTTGAATTTAGAGTTTTTGAGGAGTAAGGACGCTATGGGGCTTAATCAAGTGATGTATGAAACCTTTAAAAAAGTGATTAGCGAAGACTTTAGCGAGCATTTCAAACGATGCGAGAAGGAAGTTTTATTATTTTGGGGTAAAGATGATAAAGCAACCCCCTTAAGCTCCGCTCAAAAAATGCAAACCTTATTGAAAAAAAGCGCATTATTTGTTTTAGAAGGGGATCATTTCTTTTTTTTAAACCAAGCAAAAGAGATTGAAAAACTAGTGGAGAAATATCATCATGCAAAGTCTTAGTTGGCTGAATTTAGCGTTTCGTTGGCTCTTTATAACAGGGCTCGGCTATTATATAATGACTTTATTGCAATGGTATCATTACAGCGTGTTTAGGATTTTAACCAAGCATCATAAAATGCGTTGGCATGGGATTTATTTTTTATTGCCTTTAGGGGTGTTTATCGTATCGTATGCTTTCAAAATGCCGTTTGTTTTTGATTTCTTTTGTGGCGTTATTCAAATGCCCATGCTCATTATCTGGGCCAAACGCAACGACAAGCCTTTAGTTTTCACGCCAAGGGTGAAGCGCTTTTTCATCTTCTTATTACTCTTTTTAATCTTGCATGAAATCTTAAATATAGAACTAGTCCCTTTGAACGGGATTTCGCTTGCGCTAGGCTGTTTGTGTTTGTTTATATTCGTTTTGAGTGCTTCTTTAATCTTTGAAAAAGCCTTATCCAAGCGGTATTTGCAAACCGCTAAAGACAAAATCGCCTCTTTAAAAAATTTAAAAGTCATCGCCATTACCGGAAGCTTTGGGAAAACCAGCACCAAAAATTTCTTGCTTCAAATCTTACAAACCACATTCAACGCGCATGCAAGCCCCAAAAGCGTCAACACCCTTTTAGGCATTGCGAACGACATTAACCAGAATTTAGACAATAAGAGCGAAATCTATATCGCTGAAGCCGGGGCAAGGAATAAGGGCGATATTAAAGAAATCACCCGCCTTATTGAACCACACCTTGCCGTGATCGCAGAAGTGGGCGAACAGCATTTAGAATACTTTAAAACTTTAGAAAATATTTGCGAGACTAAAGCGGAATTATTGGATTCCAAACGCTTAGAAAAAGCCTTTTGTTATTCTGTGGAAAAGATCAAACCCTATGCCCCTAAAGATAGCCCTTTAATAGATGTTTCTAGCTTGGTTAAAAACATCCAATCCACTTTAAAAGGCACTTCTTTTGAAATGCTTATAGATAGCGTTTGGGAAAAATTTGAAACAAAGGTTTTAGGGGAATTTAGCGCTTATAATATCGCTTCAGCCATTTTGATCGCTAAGCATTTAGGCTTAGAGACCGAAAGGATCAAACGGCTTGTTTTGGAACTCAACCCTATCGCCCATCGTTTGCAACTTTTGGAAGTGAATCAAAAAATCATCATAGACGATAGCTTTAATGGGAATTTAAAGGGCATGTTAGAGGGCATTCGTTTAGCGAGTTTGTATGAAGGGCGTAAAGTCATTGTAACACCGGGTTTAGTGGAAAGCAATACAGAAAGTAATGAGGCTTTAGCGCAAAAAATAGACGGGGTTTTTGATGTCGCTATCATCACAGGGGAGTTGAACTCCAAAACGATTGCCTCCAAATTAAAAACTCCCCAAAAAATCTTACTCAAGGATAAGGCGCAATTGGAAAATATCTTACAAGCCACCACGATTCAAGGCGATTTGATTTTATTTGCTAATGACGCCCCTAATTACATTTAGGAAATGAACATGCAACATTTATACGCTCCTTGGCGCGAAAGTTATTTGAAAGAGAAAAATAAGAGTTGTGTCTTTTGTGAAATTTCTCAAAACCCCACAAAAGATTCAGAAAACAGAGTGCTTTATAGAAATAGCGATCTCTTTGTGGTGATGAACGCCTACCCTTATAACCCGGGGCATTTGTTGATCGTTACTCATGTGCATCAAGCGAGCGTTGAACTTTTAGATCTTAACATTTGGCTGAACATGAATAAATTAGCGCCTAAAGTGTTAAAAGCGTTGTATGCTTATGGTGCTCAAGGGATCAATTTAGGTTTGAATTTGCACAGAAACGCCGGTGCAGGGATTCCTGAGCATTTGCACATGCATTTAGTGCCTAGGTTTTTAGGCGATAGCAATTTTATGAGCGTTATCGCTCAAACTAGGGTATGCGGGATGGATCTTAATGAAACCTATCTTGCGTTAAAAAACTTATTAGAAAAGGAGCTTGGTTGAAAACAAACGCTTTTAGTTTGGGTGCGCTACAATTGATTTTAATTCATTTTAGGGAGTGTAAACGATGAAGGCACGTGGGTTTAAGGCAAAGATGCGTGGTTTTAAAATTTTTTCAGGGAGCGCTCACCCTGCCTTTGGCAAAGAAGTGTCAAAGCATTTAGGCGTTCCCTTATCCAAAGCGGTGATCGGCAAATTCAGCGATGGTGAAATCAATATCCAAATCAGCGAATCGGTGCGCGGTAAGGATATTTTTATCATCCAGCCCACTTGCGTGCCGGTCAATGACAATTTAATGGAATTGTTAGTCATGGTAGATGCTTTAAGGCGCAGTTCGGCCAATTCTATCACAGCGGTGTTGCCGTATTTTGGCTATGCCAGACAGGACAGAAAAGCAGCTCCACGAGTGCCTATCACGGCTAAAATGGTCGCTAATTTGATGCAAGAAGTGGGGATTGAAAGGATCATTACAATGGATTTGCATGCCGGGCAAATCCAAGGCTTTTTTGATGTGCCGGTGGATAATTTATACGGATCTATCGTCTTTAGAGACTATATCCGCTCTAAAGCGTTAAAAAACCCTATAATCGCTAGCCCTGATGTGGGTGGGGTTACAAGAGCTAGGTATTTTGCCAATCAAATGGGCTTAGATTTAATCATCGTGGATAAGCGCCGTGAAAAAGCTAATGAAAGCGAAGTGATGAATATTATCGGCTCAGCCAAGGAGCGCGATGTGATTTTAGTGGATGACATGATTGATACCGCAGGCACGATCTGTAAAGCCGCTTTGGCTTTAAAAGAACAAGGGGCAACTTCTGTCATGGCGTTAGGCACGCATGCGGTTTTGAGCGGGAATGCGATCAAGCGCATTAAAGAAAGTGCGTTAGATGAAGTGGTGGTAACTAACTCTATCCCTTTAGTTCAAAAATGCGATAAAATCACCACTTTAAGCGTAGCGCCCTTATTTGCGGAAGTGATCAGAAGGATTTATCATAACGAAAGCGTCCAATCGCTTTTCACTTAAAAAAAAAGAATAAAAAAGTGGGAGTGGTGGATTCTGTAGGACTTGAACCTACGACCAATCGGTTATGAGCCGAGCGCTCTGACCAGCTGAGCTAAGAATCCAAAATTCCCAAAGGATGGTTTGCTATTGTATCCAAAAATATAGCGAAAAGCAAGCAGGTTTTCTAGGATTGCAAACAGGATCATAAAAGTGATAAAACTGCTCCCCCCATAGCTGAATAAGGGTAAGGGAATCCCCACCACAGGAGCTAACCCTAAAGTCATGGCGATATTCACGCTGGAATAAACAAAGATTAAAATAGAAATCCCAAGGGCTACAATCTTTAAAAACCAATCGCTGTTGCTCTCAAACAGATAAAAAAATAAATGCAAACTCAAGCCTATATAAATTGCAAAAAGCAACATAGCCCCTAAAAACCCAAAACGCTCCACGAAGTAAGCGAAAATAAAATCGCTCGTTGCAATAGGCAAAAATTTGAATTTGGTTTGCGTGCAGGCTTCTTTAGATTTGCCTAAAAACCCGCCCGATCCTATAGCGATAATGGATTGCATGACATGGTAATTAGGCTTTTCAGAAAGAAAGTCTGCGATGCGCTTTTTTTGGTAATCGTGTAAAAAGTGATAAGCGATAGGCGAAGCCACTAAAAGAGCGATAAAAAGAGGGAGCCACACCCTAGTCCTTAAGCCCACGATAAGTAAAATCCCAAAACCCATGATCAGCACAATAAGAGCCGTGCCTAAATCAGGCTGTTTCAAAATCAAAGCCGCCGGTAAGCAAATGTAAAAACTGAGCTTTAAAAACATGCCCCAATCATAGCCCTTAAAAGGAGGCGGGTTTATTTTAATCAAATGCGCCAATAACAAAAGGATAGCGATTTTCACGGGTTCGCTAGGCTGTAAAGTGATAGAGGTAAAGGGAATGACTAGCCATCGTTGCGCCCCAAGCTTGCTGGACCCCATAAAATCCACTAACGCTAATAAAATAACGCACGCCCAATAAAACACAAAGAGCCAGCGATCGAGCTTTCTGAAAGGGATAAAAAACACGATCCAAAAGAGAAGAAACCCTATCGCATAATAAACCCCTTGTTTCAAGCTCAAAACTGCACTGCTCTCAAAAATCAATAAAAAAGAAACCACCAACAAGGGAATGATAAACACAAAAGGCAAAAGATCAAAATGTATCCAAATCCTTTTGTCTAATGCCATGCGTTTTTCATAACCCCTAATCTTATTGTGTTAATTTCTTGATTGTATCCAAGTTAAGATAATTCTCCTTAAAGAGAGAAGTTATCATGCCAACTTCACCAGGTAAATTGACTTCGCCCGTCTCATCATTGAAGCATTTTTCTAACACTTTCAAATACGCAAACCCAATGCCTTCTGTGATAACAGTAGCGGTTACGCCCCCTGCAACACTCCCCACAACAGGAATGAATTTAAGGAAACCATTAACGAGCGTTCTCCCCACTTGCGCAACTGCGGTTACGCTTAACAATCCTGCGACCAAACTCGCGCCCACAGATTTATCCAAATCCATTCCAAAAGCGTCATTCATTTTATAGATCATTCCTGCTTGAATGGGCGCGATAGCGAGCGCATCGCTAAAGGGTATGGGGATAAGCCCAGCCGCTCCAGCCGCTCCTGATGCAACATGGATAATGGTTTTACATTCCTCTATCATGGCTTGCTTTCTTGCTTGGATGTTAGCTTTTTGAATCAGCAAGAAATGGTTTTGTTTGTTTTTCTTAGCTTCTATCAAGCATTTTTTCGTTTCATCTACCAATTCTTCTAAACCTTCAACAGGGACTTTTAACCCCCTAAACGAAAAGGCAACGGAATTGACTCTCGCATAGGCTTTGATAAAACCTTTAAACCCCCATTCTTCGTCTATGATTTCTTTAGTTTCTTGGACAAACGCCTCGCCGTCTTCGGCTTGAGTGTTTGTGAAAACGATAATCGTTGGGATATTCCAATTTTTAGCGAAGCTTAATAGCTCTCTCTCTCTTGAACCCTAGAAGAAGTCTCTTTAACGCACAGATACGCCACATCAATGGCTTCTTTTTCATCAAGCGTTTTAAAAGAATCTTCCATTTCTTTTTTTAATGCTTTGCATGGTGTCGTGGTAATCTTTATCTTCAATGCCTTTGGTGTCCCACAAAATCAAGCCCTTCTTTTCATCAACATATTTTTCAAGATGCTGAGTGATGGGTTTTCCTACGCCTGCTTTAGCGATTTCTTTACCAAATAGAGCGTTAATGAGCGAGCTTTTACCCACCCCAGTAGCCCCCATAAGCAAAATATTCATGATTGGTTTTTCTTTATTTGATGGCTTCGTGCAGTTTTTCCATATTCAATCCTCCTTCTTTCCCATCAAGCGTGAACGCGTCGCCTAAAAAACCACGCAAAACGCCGTTCAGTTTATCATGCCCGTTATGTTCCATTAGAACCCCTTTAAAAATGATTTGAGCCACAAAATGTTGGTGCACCGATTATAGCGTATTCAAATAATGAAATAGGATTTTTTTAAGGTTTTGAGTAGAATAATGGTTTTTAAAAATGCAAAAAAGAGTTTGGATGCAAAAAGTTTTCATCGCCCCTACCCATTACAAACGCATTGATGAATTTTTAGCCAAAGAATTGCAAATTTCTAAAAACCAGGTATTGAATTTGATTAAAGAGGGGTTAGTGTTTTGTCAAAAAAAGGAGGTCAAAAAAGGGGGGTTAGCTTTAAAAGAGGGCGATGAAATCACGCTTTTAACGCCCAAAATCGTGCCCAAACCCTTAAAAAAAGAGCTTGATTTAGAAATAGAAGTCATTTTTGAAGATGAAGACTTGTTAGTGTTGAATAAGCCCCCTAATCTAGTCGTCCATAAAGCCCCAAGCGTGAAAGAGCCTACTTTAGTGGATTGGCTGGAATTTAAAAATTACGAGCTTTCTAATCTTGGCTTAAAAGAGCGCTATGGGATTGTGCATCGTTTGGATAAGGATACGAGCGGAGGGATTGTCATCGCTAAAAACAATTTTACCCATGTTCATTTGAGCGAGCAGCTCAAAACCAAAATGATGGGGCGCTATTATATCGCCTTGCTCTCAACGCCCTTAAAAGAAGAAAAAATGAGCGTGGAATGCTATTTGACAAGAAACCCTAATAACCGCTTAAAAATGATAGCGCTCAAAGCGGCCAAAAAAGAAAAAAGCCGCTATTCTAAAAGCGAATTTACTAGCTTGCTGACTTCTCAAAATGGCATGGATTTGATAGGGGCTAAACTATTCACCGGGCGCACGCACCAGATCAGAGCGCATTTAGAGTATTTGAACAGACACATCATAGGCGATAATCTTTATGGGCTTAATCAAGCGCTCCCCAAAGAAGAAATAAGAATCATGCTGCATGCCTATTTGATAGAGTTCAAACACCCTAGAAGCGAGCAAAAACTGCGCTTTAAAGTTCCCCTATTAAAGGATATGTTAGAATATCTTAAAAAAGTTTTTGACAAGGAGAATTTAGATGAGGTCTTGGATGAAGAAAAAATACTTCACGCTTTTATTGCAAAGTAGTGTGGTATTAGCGGTTTTTATAGGGTGTTCTTCTACCAGGAATCATACTTTTTCAGCCCTTAATAATCAAGAAAATATAGATACTAAGCTTCCGGTAGTCCATTCTATTAAAACCATTAACGATGTGAGTTCAGTGGGTTTTGAATGGCCTAAAATCGCTGATACTTATGACATTGATGGGTTTATTTTGTATCGTTTGAAAAAAGACTCCAAGCTTAAAAGAATCGCCACGATTAAAAACCCTTATGCGACCCATTATTATGATGAGGGGCTAGAAACAGAGAGTTCTTACACTTACCAATTAGCCACTTACAAGGGCGATAAAATCTCTAACCTTTCAGATCTCATTCTAGTAAAAACCTCTTTTATCAATCCTGTAGAGAGCGTGTTCGCAAGCCTTGAATACCCTAAAAGCGTGAAAGTCTTTTGGAGCCCGCACCCTAACCCTAGCGTTTCAAGATACATCATTCAAAGGCAGAATAAAGAAGGCAAATTTTTGAATGTAGGGGCTGTGAAAAACCGCTTGTTTGTGGAGTTTTTTGATAAAGATTTAGAGGATGGGAAAAAATACCGCTACCAAGTCATTGCTGAAAATTTCATGGGGGATAAATCCAGGCCTAGTATCATAGTGGAGGGGAAAACCAAAGATTTACCCAAAGAAATCACTAATGTTAGAGTGAGCCAAAACCTCACACGACACATTGAATTGAGTTGGGATAAATCCACCCAAGAAGATGTGATAGCTTATCGCATTTACGCTTCCAATAACCGCAACGATAAATACAAATTCATCGCTCAAACCACTAACACTTCCTATGTGGATAAAATAGAAAAAGACAACCTCACTCGTTATTATAAAGTCGTCGCCCTTGATAAAACGCATCTTGAAGGGGCGTTACCCAAAGAGCCTGTCATGGGTGAGACCGCTGACAGACCCGAAGCCCCTATCATCACTAAAGGGACTATTCAAGATTCTTCAGCCTTTATCCAATGGGAAAATAACCCAAGCGCTAAAATAGCCACTTATGCGGTGTATCGCTTTGAAGCCAATTCTAAAACCCCTTTGCGCTTTGGGAATATCACCAAAAACCAATTCGTGGATAAGGACATGAAAGTGGGCGTGGCTTATCGCTATCAAGTGGTGAGCGTGGATAAAGATGGTTTAGAGTCGCACCCAAGCAAAGAAGTGCGTTTGTTTTTAGAGCGCTAAAAGGGTTTTAATGCCCCATTTTTTAGCCAAGCTGGATTTTAAACCTTTAGAATACCCCTTAATTGAGGGGGATTTTTGTTTTCATAAGGAATTTTTAAGCTTAAAACACCCCACTAAAAGCTGTGTGTATGCGAGTTTTAAGAATCATATTTTTTTATTGCAAAAAATCCGGCGAGCGGGTGATTTTTTGATCAAAAGCGAAAAAGCAACGCCCTTAAAAAGAGAGGTTTTAAAACAAGCTTTAAGGATTTATTCGCAATCTTTTGAAGTCATTTCGCATAATTTGCAAGAAAATTCTAAACATGCGAGCCAAAAAAAAGCCCTTGATTTAGAGGCTTTTGAAGACTTTATCCAAAAAAATCAAGCCCCTATTCTAATAGAAATTGGTTTTGGGAGTGGGAGGCATTTGATAGAATTAGCCAAAAACAACCCCACTAAAACATGCTTAGGGATAGAGATTCACACCCCCTCTATCGCGCAAGCGTTAAAGCAAATGGAGTTGTTGGATTTAAAAAATCTGCACATCTTGCAAGGCGATGGCCGTTTGGTTTTAGAGAGCATGCCAAATCACAAATGCGAAAAGATTTTTGTGCATTTCCCTGTGCCATGGAATGAGAAAAAACACCGCCGGGTGCTAAGCGAAAAGTTTTTAAACGAAGCTTTAAGGGTTTTAAAGCCTAAAGGGTTTTTGGAATTACGCACCGATGATAGCCTTTATTTTGAAGACAGCCTAAAATTAGCCCTAAAAAACTTTCAATGCGAGATAGAAATCAAAAAAAACGCTCAAATACCGGTGGTCAGCAAGTATGAAGCGCGTTGGAATAAACTCAAAAAAGATATTTATGATTTAAAAATTTATTCTTTAGGATTGGATGAAAACCCTACTCAAAACCATGCATTGGATTTTTCTTTTGATACAATAACAATTAATAAAGAAAGCGTTGGAGCGATTTTAAAAACCCCAAAAATCATCAAAGAAGGGTATTTTGTGCATGTTTGTAATATTTATGAGAATAAGGGGGATTTTTTAGTGGAATTGAGTATGGGGGATTTTGATTGGCCTGTGCGTTTGTTTGTTTTATTGGCAGAAAATAAGCTTTTTTACCTCAATAAAAGCCCCTTAAAAACCTTAAACAACCACAAAGCGCATCTTTTGCTTCAAAATATCCTAAGCCAAAAGGAATTAGATGAGTGTGATCATTGCAGCGAATAATCTATGCTTACAATACCAGCAAAACGAACCGGTCATTAAGCATGCTAATTTGCGCATCAAACGCAAGGATTTTGTGTTCATTTCAGGGCCTAGCGGGAGCGGTAAAAGCACGCTTTTGCGTTCGTTTTATGGGGATTTAAAACTTTTTAGCGGCAAATTAGAAGTTTGCAATATCAACATGAACAACGCTTCAAAAGCAACGATTTTGGATTTGCGTAAAAATATTGGCGTGGTTTTCCAAGATTATAAATTGATCCAAGATTACACGATTGAGCAAAACATCAAACTACCCATGGTGATTTGTGGCGTTAAAAAAGAAGAATGCCACTTGCAGCTAGAAAAACTTTTAGGGCATATTGATTTACGCCATAAGGCTAACCGCTACCCCAAAGAACTCAGTGGGGGCGAACAACAGCGAGTGGCTATGGCTAGGGCTATGGCGAACTGCCCTGAACTCATTTTAGCCGATGAGCCTACCGGGAATTTAGACGATTATTCTAGCGATAAAATCTGGAGCCTATTAAGGGGCATGAACACGCAATTAAACGCTACGATCGTGGTAGTTACGCACAAATTCCCTAAAAATTTTAGCGCTTATCACCGAAAATTTTATATAGAAGATGGGGAAGTTTATGAATACTCTTAAAAAGCATTTAGCCTTTATCATTCCCCTAGTAGCGTTATTGTTTAGCTTGGAATGCGTGTTATTTATCAATCAAGCGATAGAACAAAAAGAAAAAAAATTGATTGAAGATTATTCGGTTGTGTTGGCCAGCACACAAAAATTAAGCTTGGAATTGTTGCGCCAAAATTTTAACGAAATCATAGCGTTAAAAGAAATTGATCCTAATTATTCTTTAGAACCTCTTCAAAAAACTTTAGGCACAGACGGGCTTAAGGAATTAAAAAAAAATTTACCCTTTTTTTATTCTTTACAACTTTCCACATTCCCCACTCAAGAGCGTTTAGAAAACATTAAAGAAAAATTGCTCAAAATCCCTGGCGTTCAAAAAGTTGAAGTCTTTGCCAAAACTTACATGCAAGTGTATGATCTCTTGAGTTTTATTAAAGCAGCGGTCTATATCTTTGCGTTAGTGGTCTTTGTCTTATCGGTTTTATTGATGTTTAAACAAGTCCGCATCTGGATCTATCAATACCATGAGAGATTAGAAATCATGGATTTATTAGGGGCTTCGGTGTCTTTTAAAAACGGGTTTTTGTATAAAATAGCTTTAATGGATTCTGTAATCGCCAGTTTTTTAGCCCCCATGCTCATGCTTTATACCACTTCGCAAAAAGGTTTTGAAAAAACGATGGATACTTTGGGTATTATAGGAGACGCGTTTGTTTTAAACCATTTTTTATGGGGACTGCTTTTTAGCCTTGTGGTCTCATTTGTTTCTGTTTTACTTGTAGCTTGGAGGACTAGACATGTATAAATTAGGAATATTTTTATTAGCCACCTTACTATTTGCTAACACGCAAAAAGTGAGCGATATTGCTAAAGATATCCAACATAAAGAAACCCTTTTAAAAAAAACCCATGAAGAAAAAAACCAACTAAACAGCCGTTTGAGTTCTTTAGGCGAAGCGATCCGCTCTAAAGAGCTTCAAAAAGCTGAGATGGAGCGCCAAATGATCGCTTTAAAAAAGAGTCTTGAAAAAAATCGTAACGAAAGTTTGGCGCAAGAAAAAGTCCTAACTAACTACCGCAAGTCTTTAGATCATTTGCAAAAACAGCGATCATTTTTACAAAAGAGAGTGTTTGATACGCTTTTAGAGGATTTTCTTTTCTCACAAGCCTTAAAGGGGCAGAATTTAGCCTCTTCTAACGATGTGATTTTGCAAGTGGCGTTTGAAAACTTGCACCAAAGCACTCTGTCTAAAATGTCGCAACTAAGCCAAGAAGAAAAGGATCTCAATGCGCAAGCTTTAAAAGTCAAAAGCAGCATTCAAAAAATCTCATCTGTCATAGATGAGCAAAAAACTCGTGAAGCAACCTTAAAATCCTTGCAAACCGAACAAAATAAGCTCATTTTGAGCATGCAAAAAGATTATGCGATCTATAACCAACGCCTAACCCTTTTAGAAAAAGAGCGCCAGAATTTAAACGCTCTTTTAAAACGCTTGAATATCATCAAACAAAACAGAGAAAATGAAGAAAAAGTCAGTTTGAAAAAGTCTTCTCAAGCCTTAGAAGTCAAACAAGTAGCGAGCTCTTATCAAAATATCAATACCACGAGCTATAACGGGCCAAAAACGATCGCTCCTTTGAACGATTATGAAGTGGTGCAAAAATTTGGCCCCTATATTGATCCGGTTTATAATTTAAAAATTTTTAGCGAGTCTATCACGCTGGTGTCAAAAACCCCAAACGCTTTGGTGCGTAATGTTTTAGACGGGAAAATCGTGTTCGCTAAAGAAATCAACATGCTTAAAAAAGTCGTTATCATTGAGCATAAAAACGGCATCCGCACGATTTATTCTCAATTGGATAAAATCGCCCCCACCATTAAAAGCGGCATGCGGATCCAAAAAGGCTATGTTTTAGGGCGCATTGATCAACGCTTGGGCTTTGAAGTTACCATGAGAGAAAAACACATTAACCCCTTAGAACTCATTGCACGCAATTAAACAAATCATTTTTATTGCCGATATTGGCTAAAGAGCTTATGCAAACAAAGAAATCACTATACTTGTAGGCATGGAAAAATTTGGAGGTTTTTATGGTCAATGAAGTTCAAGGGATTGGGATTCCCACATCTCACACAAGCGTTCAAACAACCCCTACAAAAGAGATCAGTCGCACAAATACGATAAACACTATTGATGAATCTAAGACAACGATAGACTCTGATCAATACAAACCCAAACTGGAATTATTGAGCGAGCGTCTGAATGAAGAAATGAAACGCATTGGCACGGATATTAATTTTAGTTATAACGATACGATCAAAGGGTTAGTGGTTTCAGTCAAAGACGCTAATGGGGATAAGGTGATAAGAGAAATACCCTCTAAAGAAGCCGTGGAGCTTATGCAAAGAATGCGCGATGTGATAGGCATTATCTTTGATAAGAGAGGCTAAAAAGGCTAATCAAAAGTTTTGAAAGTTTAGAGGTTAGACATGGCAATAGGTTCATTAAGCTCATTAGGGCTTGGCAGTAAGGTTTTGAATTACGATGTGATTGACAAGCTTAAGGACGCCGATGAAAAAGCGTTAATCGCCCCCTTAGACAAGAAAATGGAGCAAAATGTTGAAAAACAAAAAGCCCTTGTAGAAATTAAAACGCTCCTTTCAGCTCTAAAAGGCCCGGTTAAAACGCTTTCAGATTATTCCACTTATATCAGTAGGAAAAGCAATGTTACAGGCGATGCGTTGAGCGCGAGCGTGGGGGCTGGCGTGCCTATTCAAGATATTAAAGTGGATGTGCAAAATTTAGCGCAAGGCGATATTAACGAATTAGGGGCGAAATTTTCTTCAAGAGACGATATTTTTAGCCAAGTGGATACCACGCTCAAGTTTTACACGCAAAACAAGGACTACGCCGTTGATATTAAAGCAGGAATGACTTTAGGCGATGTGGCTCAAAGCATCACGGACGCTACCAATGGCGAAGTGATGGGCATTGTGATGAAAACAGGAGGGAATGACCCCTACCAATTAATGGTGAATACCAAAAACACCGGCGAAGACAACCGAGTCTATTTTGGCTCACACCTCCAATCCACGCTCGCTAACAAAAATGCCCTTTCTTTGGGGGTTGATGGAAGCGGAAAAAGTGAAGTGAGTTTGAATTTAAAAGGGGCTGATGGGAATATGCATGAAGTCCCCATCACGCTAGAACTCCCTGAAAGCGCTTCTATCAAACAAAAAAACACCGCAATCCAAAAAGCGATAGAGCAGGCTTTAGAAAATGACCCTAATTTTAAAGATTTGATCGCTAATGGGGATATTTCCATAGACACTATTCATGGGGGGGAATCTTTAATCATTAATGACAGGCGTGGGGGAAACATTGAAATTAAAGGGAGCAAGGCTAAAGAGCTTGGGTTTTTGCAAACCACCACCCAAGAAAGCGATTTGTTAAAAAGCTCTCGCACCATAAAAGAGGGTAAATTAGAAGGGGTGGTTAGTTTGAATGGTCAAAAACTGGATTTGAGCGCTTTAACCAAAGAGAGCAATACTAGTGAAGAAAACACAGACGCTATCGTTCAAGCGATCAATTCCAAAGAAGGCTTGAGTGCGTTTAAAAACGCCGAAGGCAAGCTTGTGATCAATTCTAAAACCGGAATGCTCACCATTAAGGGCGAGGACGCTTTAGGCAAGGCCAGTTTGAAGGATTTGGGTTTGAGCGCTGGCATAATGCAATCTTATGAAGCTTCGCAAGACACGCTTTTTATATCTAAAAACTTACAAAAAGCGAGCGATTCAGAATTCACTTATAATGGGGTGAGCATCACACGCCCCACTAATGAGGTCAATGATGTGATTAACGGGGTTAATATCACTTTAGAGCAAACCACAGAGCCTAATAAACCCGCCATTATTAGCGTGAGCAGGGACAATCAAGCCATTATAGACAGCCTTAAAGAATTTGTCAAAGCCTATAATGAGCTTATCCCTAAACTGGATGAAGACACGCGTTATGACGCTGACACCAAAATCGCTGGGATTTTTAACGGCGTGGGCGATATTCGCACAATCCGATCTTCTCTTAATAATGTGTTTTCTTATAGCGTGCATACGGATAATGGGGTAGAAAGCTTGATGAAATACGGGCTTAGTTTGGACGATAAAGGCGTGATGAGTTTAGATGAGGCTAAATTGAGTAGTGCCTTAAATTCTAATCCTAAAGCGACTCAAGATTTTTTCTATGGGAGCGATAGCAAGGATATGGGGGGCAGAGAAATCCACCAAGAGGGCATTTTTTCTAAATTCAATCAAGTCATCGCCAATCTCATAGATGGAGGGAACGCTAAATTAAAGATTTATGAAGATTCCCTAGACAGAGACGCTAAAAGCCTAACCAAAGACAAAGAAAACGCTCAAGAGCTTTTAAAAACCCGCTACAACATTATGGCGGAGCGTTTTGCCGCTTATGATAGCCAAATTTCTAAAGCCAATCAAAAATTCAATTCCGTGCAAATGATGATCGATCAAGCGGCAGCTAAAAAGAATTAAAAAAACAGAGAGTTATCAATTTTAAAGGATAAAGGAACATTATGCAATACGCTAACGCTTATCAAGCCTACCAGCATAACCGAGTGAGTGTGGAGTCCCCGGCAAAACTCATTGAAATGCTTTATGAAGGGATTTTGAGATTTTCTTCGCAAGCCAAACGCTGTATTGAAAATGAAGACATTGAAAAGAAAATTTATTATATTAATAGGGTTACGGATATTTTCACGGAATTGTTGAATATTTTAGATTATGAAAAAGGGGGGGAAGTGGCGGTGTATCTTACAGGCTTATACACCCATCAAATCAAAGTTTTAACGCAAGCCAATGTGGAAAATGATGCGAGTAAGATTGATTTGGTGTTGAATGTGGCTAGGGGGTTGTTAGAAGCTTGGAGGGAAATCCATTCAGATGAACTCGCCTGATGTGTTATTAGATTCCTTTAAAATCGCTCTTGTTAAAAAAGATTCTAAGCAAGCCTTTTCATTGATAGAGCGCCTTTCTTTAGAGCAAATAAAAAGTTTAGATTTAGACACGCTTTTAAGCCTTAAGGAAATGATAGCCCAAAGCATTGAATTATTAGAAAAAGAAAAAGAAGAACTGCAATCGCAAATGCATAAGGCTAAGAAGATTCAAAAATTTTTGTCTTAGATTTTTTAAACTACGATACAATAAAAGCACTATTTTTATTGAAGGCTAAAGATTGTCTGAACCCATAGATAGATTCACGCGCATAAGGTGGTTGTTTAAAAACGATTTTGAAAAAATCCGCCAACAAAGGGTTTTAATCTGTGGTGTGGGGGGCGTTGGGGGCTTTGCACTAGACGCTTTGTATCGTGTGGGGATAGGGCAAATCACCATCATTGACAAAGATGTGTTTGATGTTACCAATCAAAACCGCCAGATTGGCTCAGAAAGGATAGGAGAATCTAAAGTGTTGGTGTTGCAAGATCTCTATAAGGGCATTCAAGCTTTGAATTTGCATATAGATGAAGCGTTTTTAAATTCATTTAATTTTAGAGATTATGATTACATTTTAGATTGCATGGACGATTTGCCTATTAAAACAAGCCTAGCGATAAAATGCCAGAATTTCGCTTACGGGAAGTTTATCAGCTCTATGGGGAGCGCGAAGCGTTTGAACCCTAAACACATCCAAGTAAGGAGCGTGTGGGAAAGCTATGGCGATAAATTCGGGCGTAAATTTAGGGATTTTTTAAAAAAACGCCGTTTTAAAGGGGATTTTAAAGTGGTTTTTAGCCCTGAAGTTCCGCATTGCATAGAGCTTGGGAGTTTTAATGCGGTTACAGCGAGTTTTGGTTTGCAAATAGCGAGTGAAGTCGTGCAAGACATTATCAACAATGAAAGGCAGTGGAATGAAAGATTACGAAGACGAATTGGAAGATTTTGAAGAAGAAGAATTAGAGGGCTTTGAAGAAGAAGATGAAGAGTATAATGATTATAAGAATGTCTATGATGATGACGATTATGAAGACTATAACTCTGATTATGAAGAAGAGTGAAAAATGATTTATGCAGGCGTCCTCCAGCATGCTTATTGCGGCTCTAGAAAAAAAACCATAGAGCATACAGCCAACCTGCTTGAACAAGCGCTAAAAAAACACCCTAAGACCAATTTAGTGGTGTTGCAAGAATTAAACCCTTATAGTTATTTTTGTCAAAGCGAAAACCCTAAATTTTTTGATTTGGGCGAGTATTTTGAAGAAGATAAGGCTTTTTTTAGTGCTTTAGCTCAAAAATTTCAAGTGGTGCTTATCGCTTCTTTATTTGAAAAGCGCGCTAAAGGGTTGTATCACAATAGCGCGGTTGTGTTTGAAAAAGATGGCTCAATCGCTGGAGTGTATCGCAAAATGCACATTCCTGATGACCCAGGGTTTTATGAAAAATTTTATTTCACGCCGGGGGATTTGGGCTTTGAGCCTATTATTACAAGCGTGGGGAAATTAGGGCTTATGGTGTGCTGGGATCAGTGGTATCCTGAAGCAGCAAGGATTATGGCTTTAAAAGGGGCAGAAATTTTAATCTATCCTAGCGCGATAGGGTTTTTAGAAGAAGATTCTAACGAAGAAAAAAAGCGTCAGCAAAACGCATGGGAGACGATCCAAAGAGGGCATGCGATCGCTAATGGCTTGCCTTTGATTGCGACTAACAGAGTGGGCGTGGAGTTAGATCCTAGCGGCGCGATTAAGGGGGGTATTACTTTTTTTGGCTCTAGTTTTGTGGTGGGGGCTTTGGGCGAGTTTTTAGCTAAAGCGAGCGATAAAGAAGAGATTTTGTATGCGGAAATTGATTTAGAACGCACCGAAGAAGTGCGCCGAATGTGGCCGTTTTTAAGAGACAGACGCATTGATTTTTATAACGATTTGTTAAAACGCTATATTTAATCAGTCAATCAGTTTAAAATTTAAGGTTAGAAAGGATTAAACATGGTAGGTGTGGTTTTTTGCGCTAAACAAGCGCAAAAATTCTATCATTTTTGCGCGGTATTTTCATTTTAACAAGGAGCAAAAATGCTAGAAAATAGCTCTATATGGAGCAATCCTGCCTTTGTGGCTATCATTTGCATGTGCGTTCTTAGCCTTTTAAGGCTCAATGTCATGCTTTCTATGATTAGCGCGACTCTCATAGCAGGACTTATGGGAGGGCTTGGGATCACGGAGAGTTTTAATGTAATGATAGACGGCATGAAAGGCAATTTAAACATCGCTTTAAGCTACATCCTTTTAGGGGCTTTGGCGGTAGCGATCGCTAAAAGCAACCTCATTAAAGTCGCTTTGAGCAAATTAATAGGCTTAATGGATTACAAACGATCCACTTTTTGCTTTTTGATCGCTTTCATCGCATGCTTTTCGCAAAATTTAGTGCCGGTGCATATCGCTTTTATCCCTATTTTAATCCCCCCTCTTTTGCATTTAATGAACCGGCTAGAACTGGATAGAAGAGCGGTCGCTTGCGCTTTAACCTTTGGCTTGCAAGCCCCCTACTTGGTGCTTCCTGTAGGGTTTGGCTTGATTTTTCAAACCACCATTTTAGAGCAATTAAAAGCTAATGGCGTTAGCTCTACCATAGCGCAAATCACAGGAGTGATGTGGATAGCGGGGTTAGCGATGGTTGTTGGGCTGCTTGTGGCTGTATTAACGCTATACAAAAAACCCAGGCACTACAAAGAAAAATCTTTTAACATAGAAAATTACGCCTCGCTTCAATTAAACTACCATGACTATTTGACTTTTATAGGGGTTATCGTGGCGTTTGTGATCCAATTAGCCACCGATTCGATGCCCTTAGCCGCCTTTTTAGCGTTAGCGATCATCTTATTAGGCCGTGGCATTAAGTTTAAAGAAACAGACTCGCTTATGGATGATAGCGTGAAAATGATGGCGTTTATCGCTTTTGTGATGTTAGTGGCTAGCGGGTTTGGAGAAGTGTTGCAAAAAGTGCATGCGATAGAGGGCTTAGTGAATGCGATCACAAGCGTAGTCCAAGGGAAGCTTTTAGGGGCTTTTTTAATGCTTGTTGTAGGGCTTTTTATCACTATGGGGATAGGGACTTCTTTTGGCACTATCCCTATCATCGCTGTGTTTTATGTCCCTTTATGCGCGAAATTAGGTTTTAGCATAGAATCTACGATTTTACTCATCGGCATAGCCGCAGCCTTAGGCGATGCAGGCTCACCGGCTAGCGATAGCACCATGGGGCCTACTTGCGGGCTTAACGCAGACAACCAACACAATCATATCTATGACACATGCGTGCCGACTTTTTTAGTCTATAACCTTCCTTTGATTGTTTTTGGAGTTCTTGGAGCGTTACTATTAGGCTAATCTATCAAGTTAAGAAAATCTTTTCTTTAGCCTTACCCTCTGGGGTTAATGCTTTTTTAGATGTGTTGGTGGTCGCGCTCTCGGTTTTTTTTGTGGGTAAGATTTCGCACCATCACATTGTGGCTTTAGGGGTGGGTTTGCAATTTTTGATGCTTTTTTATGGCATCAATACGATTTTATACACCGGCACCAACGCCATTCTGTCCAGGCTTGTGGGAGCTAGGGATTTTGCTCAAATCAATCACGCTTTTTCCAGTATTTTTATAGGGGCGTTTGTGATCTGTTTGGGCGTGCTGTTTGTTTCTTATTTTTTGATTGAGCCTTTTTTAAATTGGATGCAATTACAAAATCCTTCGTGCCAATTGACGCAAGATTATTTAGAAGTCTTAGTTATCGCGCTACCGAGTATTTTTTTAAAAAATGTTTTAGTTTCAGCGCTCGCTAGCTTTTCAGACACCTTAACCCCCTTTATTGTCAAAATCATCATGGTCATCGCATGCATTTTTTTGAATCAAGCCTTGATTTTTGGGGATTTTGGTTTTAAAAAAATGGGGATTGTAGGCTCTGCTTTAGCGAATGTGGTTGTCTCTTATTTGGAATTACTCGCGCTTGGCGTTTGGATACAAATCAAAAAAATCCCTTTAAAATTCAAAATAACCTTTCATTTTTCTTTTTTAAAAACCATGTTTAGAGTGGGTTGGCCGGCCGGGTTTGAGCGCTTATTGAGCTTATTTTCTTTAATCCTCTTATCCAAATTTGTAGCAAGCTATGGGGATAAGGTGTTAGCGGGCATGCAAATAGGCATTAGAGTTGAAACCTTTTCGTTCATGCCCGGATTTGGGTTTATGATCGCAGCGATGGTTTTAACAGGGCAAAATTTAGGGGCGAACAAGCCAAAGATCGCCACAGAATACGCGCATTTGATTTTAAAAATCTCTATGGGTTTAATGGGGGTTTTAGGGATTGTTTTAGTCTTATTCGCTAAAGAATTCGCGAGCCTTTTTTCTCAAGATGGAGAAGTTTTGGAAGTGGCGCGATCTTATTTGATCGCTGTGGGTCTCTCTCAAGCCCCCTTAATTGGGTATTTTGTGCTAGATGGAGTTTTTAGAGGGGCTGGCATTTCTAAAGTCTCACTATATATTAACACCCTAAGCTTATGGGGGTTAAGGATCATGCCTATTTACTTGCTTTTAATTCATCATTTTAAGGTGGAATTTATTTTTGTGGTGATCGCATCAGAAACTTTTTTGCGCTCATTCATCTATTATAAAGTTTTTTCTAGAGGCATATGGAAAAGATGCGGGAAAAAGGCTTAATCATTGCTTGAGCGTAGCGGTCGTTTTGAAACGGCTTTCTCGCACCACTTGCACGCCCACTTCACCCACATACTGAGCGCTCTCCTCTATCTTTTTAGCGATCTTTCTGGCAATAATAGGCACTTGATTGTCCCTAACTTGGTTGGATTTGACAATCACTCTTAATTCTCGCCCGCTCTCCATCGCATACGCTTTTTCCACCCCATCAAATTCTAACGCGATCTCTTCTAAAGCTTGCATGCGTTTAGCGTATTCTTCATCGCTCTTTCTCCTAGCGCCCGGACGCCCTGCAGAAAGCGCATCAGCCGCGCACACGCTCGCGCACTCCACGCTCAAAATCTCTTCATGCCCATGGTGGGCATAAATCGCATTGATCACAACCGGATCTTCTTTATGGCGCTTGCACACCTCAACCCCTAAATTCACATGGTCTCTCCCAAGCTCTTGAGTGAGCGCTTTACCAATATCATGCAAAATACCGGCTCTTCTGGCGAGTTTTTTATCCCCCCCAAGCTGCTCTGCAATCAAGCCGGCTAAAAGAGCGACTTCTTTAGAATGCTGTAAGGCGTTTTGCCCAAAACTAGAGCGGTAACGCATTTTGCCTATTAAAATTTTAAGCTCATCTTCCATAGCCCCAAGCTCTAATTCTAACACCACGCTCTCCCCTTCAGAAAGCAATTCTTTTTCCATGTTGCGCGCGACTCTGTGATAAACCTCTTCAATCCTGTTAGGCTGGATACGGCCGTCTTCTATTAAAATTTTAATCGTCTCGCTCGCCACTTCACGCCGATAAATATTGAAACTAGACAAGCACAATTCGCTACTATCTTCGCTAAATTCTATATCCACCCCGCTGACCTTTTTAAACGCTTCAATATTTTTCCCGTCTTTGCCTATCACACGACCGATATAATCTGAGCAGGGCAAAGCAATACGAGTTGTTAAATTCTCTGTCGCATAATTACCCGCAAAACGGGCTGTCGCTTCCGCTAAAATGGCATACGATTTTTTCTTGCCCTCTTCTTTGGCTTCTTTTTCATAACGCCTGATTAAAGCGCTTTTTTGCGCTTCTAATTCTTCTTCTAACTGCTCTAAAATCATGTTTTTAATTTCATCTTTAGTATAAGCCATGTAATTGAGCATCGCGTCTAGCGTTTTGGCTTGAGCTTCTTTACAAACAGCACGCTGTTTTTTAAAATTTTCTTTTTCTTGTTCTAAAATTTGGCGTTCTTTTTCAAGCTCTTTTTTTTCCTTTTCCAAATAGCGTTTTTCATCTCTTACAAATTCTTTGTGTTGCGCTTCTAAATGCTTCAAATGCGCTTCTTTTTTATCAAAATGGGTTTTGAGCTGCAAATTTTTGTTTTCATATTGCTGTTGCAACTTGCATTCTTGGCTTTTCATGCGCATCTCTTCAGCTTCCACGAAAGATTTCGCTTGAAACTCCATCAATTTGGCTTTAGCTGAAGCGCCTTTTAAAACGGCTTGCGCTCTAGCATAATAGATCTTTTTCATCACATAATACATGGCTAGAGCGGTAATCAAACACGCTACCAAGACTTCTAATGAAATGTAAATTAACCCCATGCTCATAATGTTTCCTTTTATCATTCTTCATAACGATACGAGCATTCATATAAAGATCCGCTTCAATGTCATGGGCATCTGTAAGAACACCATTAGCTATCGCTAACTCCCTGCTCACAAACACGATTAAGGGGCGTTTCAGTCGCCTTTTGAATAATTGGGGCAAACTCCTATCATACATGCCTAGCCCAAAACCCACGCGCCTAAAGCTTGTATCCATTCCTAAGATCGGCACGACAATACAATCCAATTCTCGCTTATAACAGCACGACAAACTCGGCTCATCAAACCACCCCAAACGCCTTAAGGGCAACCTAAAGGGCACGATACTGAAAACCTCTTTGGAAAAATCAGCGCCTTTTTTGATGCTTTTAGGCAACCACACGCGCTTATTTTTTTGTCTTAACCTAAAAATCAAAGGCCTGATGTCAAGCTCATGCCCTAATGGGCTATACAATAAAATATTTTGATAATCTTTGAGTTTCCAAAACAAAAGCTTGCAAGCCAATTTATCCCTGACTTTATTTTTTGCTTTAGCCCTTTTCAAGCGTTCTTTACAAAAATCTCTAAAAATCGTTTTAATGGTTATAATCCTTAAATTTTAGACTTACATTATAGTATAATTTTAGGTTATTAGTTACCATTTTATTATTCTTAAGGATGTGTTTATAATGAGAATTAAGGCTTATTTTTTGCGTTTTATCGCGCTGGTTTTGATTGTTTTGTTGGGTTTTAGCGCTTGTAAAAATTCTCAAAAATCTCAAGATTCTCAAAACAATACCACCCAACAAGATAGCCCTAAAACCTACACCGCTATGGATTTGAATAACCAAGAATACACGATCACAGGCGATTTAGATTCCCTAAACATCAGCCCAGATTCTAACGCCCCTACCCTATTAGTTTTAAGCGCTTTAGATAATTCTTTAAAAGATTACGCCCCCACCTTTAACGTCTTAAAAAAAACTTTTAAAGATCGTTTGAGGGTGCTTATTTTACTCAATCAACCCTATTCAAGCGATGCAATCAAAGACTTTATTGCGCCTTTTCAAACTGATTTGATGATTTTAAACCCTAAAGATACCGCTCTTTTTGATCATTTAAACCATGACGCTTTAAACCATTCTTTTAACATGCTCTTATATGACAAACACCAATTGATTAAAGTGTATCAGGGGATTGTGCCAGCAGAAATGCTCCAATTTGATATTTCCAATTTAAAGGACTGAATTTAATGTTTAATTTTTTCAAAAAAATTGTCAATAAGATTAAGGGCGAAGAGAAAGAAAAAAAGCGTGAAAATATCCCTAAAGAGGAATTAGAAGAAATTTTGATTGGCTTTGATATTCAATACGATTTGATAGAGAGCTTGTTAAAGCATTTAGGCGATTTAGTTACGCCCAAGCAATTGGAAGTCGCCTTGTTGCGTTTTGTGCGTGGGGAAAGCTATTATGATAAAACCCGCCTAAAAACTATCACCACAAAACCCTTAGTGCATCTCATCGTGGGGGTTAATGGGGCGGGTAAAACCACAACGATCGCTAAATTAGCCAAACTCTCTTTAAAACAGCATAAAAAAGCGCTTTTAGGAGCCGGCGATACCTTTAGAGCGGCCGCAGTCAAACAGCTCCAATTATGGGGCGAAAAGCTTAACGTTCAAGTCATTAGCGCTAAAGAAGGGAGCGATCCAAGCTCTCTAGCTTATAACACCATAGAAAGCGCGATCGCTAAAAATATAGATGAAGTTTTTATAGACACCGCTGGGAGATTACACAACCAGACCAACCTTAAAAACGAGCTTTCTAAAATCGCGCGCACCTGCTCTAAAGTTTTAAAAGACGCCCCCTTTTATAAATTCCTTATTTTAGACGGCACGCAAGGGAGTTCTGGGCTAACGCAAGCCAAAATTTTCCATGAGACTTTGGCGTTAGACGGCGTGATCATGACTAAGCTTGATGGCACTTCTAAAGGCGGAGCGATTTTAAGCGTGCTGTATGAGTTGAAATTACCCATTCTTTATTTAGGAATGGGCGAAAAAGAAGACGATTTGATCGCTTTTGATGAAGAACGCTTTATAGCAGATTTGGTTGATGCGGTGTTTGTGGGACAATAAATTAAAAATTATTGATTAAGAATAACCCTAAAACTTATATCCATGTGGTTTGCTTCTTGTAAAGCGTTACAAATCTCTGCGTTTTTGGCATAAAACTCCTTAAGCGGGATGTGGGGATAAAGCTTTTTGTGTGCTTCATCAATCCTGCAAATTAACGGGCGCGATTCATAAATCTTGCACAGATTGGTTTCTGAATCCAAAAACTTGCACACCCCATTGCCGGCATCAAACCCAATAAGCTCAATAATCCCGGTGATATTCTTGCAACAAAGCCCACAAGAGGTGCAAGGGAAACGATTAAGAGTTGTTCGCTTTTTTGATTCTTCCATGCTCGCTTCTTTATACCCTCTATTTCACGCCCTTTTTTCCTCTTTCAAATCTCTATAGTCCTAAGAAGTCTTATCGTCTCTTAGATCTTCAAGCTGTGCCTGCCTAAAACTAATATCACGCAAGCTATAATGCCCATTTTCTAAGCTATCCATCTGTTTTCGCATGAGATTAAGGGCTTTTTGCGCTTTTTTATTGAGCTTTTGGTGTTCGTCCATGATAGACACCTTCAAAAAAGCGCTCAAAGTCGAGAGCGTTGAAACGGTAACGCAGAGCTGATCTTTTTCTTTTTGATTGTAAAGAGAGGTATCGTAGTGATGCTTTTTCATCGTGGCGATGGCGTCTTGAGAAAGCGAGAAAAATAGCATGTCACATTTTGTGATCTGCCTGGTGAAAAGCCTCGCCATTTTTTCAATAGCTTGAAACTGATCAATCATCACAACCGCTTCCTCAAATCTCACTCTGATCTCTTCGTAGCGAGCCTTAGCATTTTCTAGCTTTTTTTCCATTTCAGCGGCTCTCAAAGCTCCAAAAATAGCGAGTGCGGGTCCGGCTAAAAGCCCCATACTTCCAACTATACCTCCAGTAGCCAAACCAAATCCCACAGAGAAATTTCCCACAGCATTTCCAACGACACCAAAGATATCAAAGGAACTCATCTTGAGATTTTTATCAATAATTTTTAGTGTATCTGACACAGAGAGTTGGATATTTTCCATGCTATCTTTTTTGTTGCTAAGTTCAAATCCTTTTAATTGATTAAAATGGTGCGAAAATTCTGAAATTACTTGATTTCTAATATAACACTTTTTCTCTTCAAATCTCGCAAGAGCAAACTCGCAATCAGAAGCCACAGCTTTAATAACTTCTTCTGCTTCCTCTAGCAAATCATTGCCTTCATTGATATACTTAATATATTCATTGGTCTCTTCGCTGAGAATGTCTGCATCAACTTTTTTTTGACTCCGTATCCTGCTGCCGCTAGGGCCACTCCAGCTGCTATAATAAATGGCAATGGCATGTTTTATCCTTTATGTGTTTATGATATTTCTTAAAGCTTCTAGATTTTCATCAATGCTTTTTTGGAGCTCAGCACGCATGGTTTTCTTTTGTTCTCTTGATAAATCGCTTGCATCAATAAGATCTTCATGGCGGTAGATAAGGCTGAGCGTTTGACCAATATCAATAATTTCTTCAATAACGCCATCTTCAGTCCCATGCGTTCTAGCGGCTTGCACGAATTTCTCACGATCTCTTTGACTGAAAGAACCACCCTTTTCCAATGATTCTATCATAGCGGTTATAGATAACTCTATCACAGTGGCTACAAATGACTTTATCACACTTCTCCTTTAAATTTCTGTTCTTCCACGGCTAGTTATGAAATCCCAACCCTCTTTGGAATTATCAAATAACGCCTTTTGACCTAGTCTTTCTTGGATCTTGTTATTGATTCCTATACCTAAATCTGCATCCCCTGTATAACTTGCTCTCCAAAGCTCGTCAAAACTCTGATTGAAAAACTTGGTAGTTTCATGAAAATATCGCTCAAACACCTCCTTAAATTGATTTTGATACACCTCTAACAGCTTGATAAGCACCACATCCTTTGCATCTTTCATGGCTTGATCGAACACTTCTTTGGAATCCTTGCCATTTCCAACATGTTCATATAAATTCATCAATAATAATTAAATTCATCAATAATAATGGTGCAAATTTTATAAGCATTTTGCTCTCTGTAATATCCACCCCTGCTTCATGAGAGCTTTGTAACGAAATATTTTGCATGTTTTCTAACATGAATTACCCTCTCTTTAGCGGTGTTAATAGGTGAGATTTAAAAAAAGCGAGAGATTTTGGGGATTTTAAAAGGTTTAGGATAGGCTTATAAGTAACCCCCCCCCCCGAAAGACCGGAAACTAAAAAAGCCGGAAATAAAAAACGCTAGGACTTTTTCCATAAAGACCGCCTTATTTTTTATAAAAATGTTTAAAATAATAAATATTTTCCCCTACCCCCCTGTGTAGTAAAACGCCCTTGTGGGAGTTTCGCTGTTTTTATCATTCCACATGTTTTTTTCTGGTTTATTGATGACAGATTGTTTTAAAAACCTTTTCATCATTTTTGTATCTTTATTTATGATCGCTTCTTTAGCGTCTATGGCGTCTTGATAGTATAAGCATGGGCAAATCTTGCCATCAGAAGCCAAACGGATACGATTGCAAGATTGGCAAAAATCATCGCTATGCGGAGCGATAATGCCAAATTGATAGCCATTTTCTAGCGTGTAGATTTTAGAAGACCCTTGTTTAGGTTTTTCTGTCGCAATGATTTGATATTTTTGAGCGATCAAATCTAAAATTTCTCGCTCTTTCAAGCCTTTAACCAAACTTTTAGCATGCGTGTTTTCCATAAATTCAATGTAGCGGATTTGTATGCGCCTATTTTTTGCGTATTCTAAAAGCTCTAAGATTTCATCATCATTAACGCTTTTTATCACAACCGTGTTTAATTTGAGTTTTAAACCCACTTTCAAGGACTCTTCAATCCCTTCTAGCGTGTTTTTAAGAGCGTCTTTTTGAGAGATTTTTAAAACCCTATCGCTTTTTAAAGAATCTAATGAAACATTCACTTGCGATAACCCGGCATTTTTTAAATCCTTAGCCATTTTTTTGAGTAAAAAACCATTAGTGCTTAAAACTAACGCCACTTCTTTATTGTAAGCGTGTAGTTTAGCGATAAATTCATCTAATCCTTTACGCAATAGCGGCTCCCCACCCGTGATTCTAATTTTTTTAACGCCTTCATCAATGGCGATTTTAAGAAATTCTAAAACATTATCCAAAGGCAATAATTCTTCATCATCAAAAAAATTTAATGGCGTAGTAGGCATGCAATACTGACACCTGAAATTACATTGTTTGGTTACAGAAACCCTAATATAGTCAATAACCCTATTAAAACTATCTACTAACACTCCCTTTTCCCTTATGCCCTTTTATTTAAGCTTTTAGTGTAACATAATAAACCATAACTTAACAACATAAACATGGATAGATCTTTTGAAAAACCCTATCATTGATAACATTCCTTGCGTTTTACTGGCTGGGGGCAAAAGCTCTCGTTTTATCATCAATAATATTCAAATCAATAAGGCTCTCATGCCTTTAAAATCGTATCCTAGCCTTTTAGAATACCAATACTCGCGCCTTTTAAAACTTTTCAAAAAAGTTATTATCAGCACTAAAAAATCGTATAAACTAAACGCTCCCTACCTTTTAGAAAGAGAAAGCGGTCTTTTTTCACCCCTTTTTGGCATTCATAACGCTTTTTTAACGCTGCAAACCCCTTATATTTTTTTTATCCCTATAGATACGCCTTTAGTGTCCTTTGAAAGCATTAAAACTCTTTGTGAAATTAAAAATTTTAGCGTAGTCTATGCTAAAAGCCCTACAAAAGAGCATTATTTGATTTCTCTGTGGCATCAAAATACCCTTAACGCCCTTAGTTACGCTCTTAAAACGCAAAATTATCGCCTTAGCAATCTTATCAAAAACGCCTCTTCAGTCGCTATCCATTTTGACAAAGAAGAAGAATTTTTAAACCTAAACACCCTAAAAGACTATGAATTAGCCGTTCAAATTTTAAAAGAGAGGGCCAATGGCTGAAGAAGAAAAAACCGAACTCCCTAGCGCGAAAAAAATCCAAAAAGCCAGAGAAGAAGGCAATGTGCCTAAGAGCATGGAAGTGGTGGGGTTTTTGGGGTTATTGGCCGGGCTAATGAGTATTTTTGTTTTTTTTATATGGTGGGTGGATGGCTTTAGCGAAATGTATCGCCATGTGTTGAAAGATTTTTCCCTAGATTTCAGTAAAGAAAGCGTTCAAGAGCTGTTTAACCAGCTGGCTAAAGACACTTTTTTATTGCTTTTACCGATTTTAATCATTTTAATGGTAGTGGCGTTTTTATCTAATGTCTTGCAATTTGGCTGGCTCTTTTCCCCTAAAGTCATTGAGCCTAAATTTTCTAAAATCAACCCTATCAATGGCGTCAAAAACCTTTTTTCTTTAAAAAAGCTCCTTGATGGGAGTTTGATCACCTTAAAAGTTTTTTTAGCTTTTTTTCTGGGGTTTTTCATCTTTTCCTTATTTTTAGGGGAATTAAACCATGCGGCTCTTTTGAATTTGCAAGGCCAGTTGTTGTGGTTTAAAAATAAGGCGTTATTACTCATTTCTTCGCTTTTGTTTTTATTTTTTGTCTTGGCTTTTATAGATTTAGCAATCAAGCGCCGCCAATACACTAACTCTTTAAAAATGACTAAACAAGAAGTTAAGGACGAATACAAACAGCAAGAAGGAAACCCAGAAATCAAAGCCAAAATCCGCCAGATGATGGTAAAAAACGCCACGAATAAAATGATGCAAGAAATCCCTAAAGCCAATGTCGTGGTGACTAACCCCACCCATTATGCCGTCGCTCTCAAATTTGATGAAGAACACCCTGTGCCTGTGGTGGTGGCTAAAGGCACGGATTATTTAGCTATTAGGATTAAGGGAATCGCCAGAGAGCATGACATAGAAATTATAGAAAATAAAACGCTCGCCAGAGAGCTTTATAGGGATGTGAAATTAAACGCTGCCATACCAGAAGAATTGTTTGAAGCGGTGGCGATTGTCTTCGCTCAAGTGGCTAAATTAGAGCAAGAACGCCAAAAACAAAAGATCATCAAATCTCTTTAAGATTTCTTAAACCCGCTTTTAAGCCCCAAAAAGACACTCAATCAAAGACACTCAAAAAACTTTAGCTATCCCTATTTGATGAAAGCTTTAAATCTTATGCTCCAAACGCCTTAAAGTGTTATGGATGTATTCTAAAAGCCACCCCAACAGGCCTAAAAAGTAAAAACCCAACCGCATGCCATAATATTCTTTAGTTTGAATGAACATGCTAGAGCATAGCACCACCACGCTAAGCCCCACAATCAAAATAAGCGTGTTAGCGTATTCATACAGCCCAAAAAGGCGTTTATGATAGATTAAAACCAGTATCAATAAAATAAGAGCGAGGATAAAAAGGGAAAAATCCACGCAATCAGACACGCTTAAAAATCTAAAACTCTGTAAAGAAGAAGCAAAAACCCACACGATGCAAATATTCATAGAGGGCAAGAAAGATTGCTTCATACTAGCCCCTAAAAAACGCCACAATAAAGTCGCTAACAGCGCAAAATAGAAAAGATAAAGCGCTATTAAAGAATGTTTAACAGGAAAATTCCAAGCGTAGAAAGAAAGGCATAAGATCCCTATACAAGCGCATTTTTGGCGCGTGAGGGTGAAAGGCTTAACAATAAGCACAAGCAGATAAATTAAAGAAACGCCTATTAGCCCCAAGTAATCTAATTTGACAATGAAATCATAAACATGGTTTTCAAACAAAAAAAACAATTGGGAAAAATCATCGCTGAAATGCGAAAACAACAAAGTTTCCACATTGAACAAAAACAACAAAAAAAACAATGAAGAAAAAACGACTTTATGCGTGTATATTTTTTGATAAAAATTCATCTACAACCTAATCATTGCCTAATCATTCTTGCTGAAGAAACTATCAATGCCATCAGCAATGCCCTTAGCCAAGATCTTTTGATACGGTTTGCTTTGGATGCGTTTAGATTCTATCGCATGGGAATTATAACCAATTTCTATTAAGATTGAAGGCATTAAAGCCCCGGCTAACACCCAAAAAGGCCCCTCCCTAACACCCCCATCCACCACATCAGGGTAATTTTTGCGGACACTTTGGAGCATGCCGTATTGCACATCAATCGCCAGTTTGTTAGAAACAATCAGTCGCTGCGTGTTCAATGAATTTAAAAACAAACTTTTAGAAAAATAATCCATCAAATTCACATCGTCTTTATTTTCTTGCTCAGCCACTTTCCTAGCCCTTTCACTCCTTGCGGTGGATAAGAAATAAGTCTCTATACCATGAGCGTTAGAAGTGGAATGTTTAGGGATGGAATTGGCATGCACTGAGATGAATAAATCCGCCCCTTTTTTATTGGCTAGTTCCGTGCGAGCCACTAAATCAATATAAATATCCTTATCCCTTGTCAATAAAACGCTATAGCCTCTTTTTTTAAGCTCTTTGTATAAAAACTTCACCACTTCTAAAACAATGTCTTTTTCACACACCAAATTCGCGCTCATCGCCCCACAATCTTTCCCCCCATGCCCAGCGTCTAAAACGATTTTTTTGTGTTTTTTACGCTTGGTTTTGATGAAAGTGTCATTTTTTTCTGCTATAAAGACTTGGTTCTTACTCTCATTTTCCGCTTCTTTTTTAGGAATTTCTTTTTTAGGAATTTCTTTTTTAGGAATTTCTTTTTTTAGGAATTTCTTTTTTTAGGAATTTCTTTTTTAGGAATTTCTTTTTTAGGAATTTCTTTTTTAGGAATTTCTTTTTTAGGAATTTCTTTTTTAGGAATTTCTTTTTTAGGAATTTCTTTTTTAGCGCTCCTTTCGTTCAATGGAGAGTGCGCATGTTTTGAGCGTGCATGCTTAATAGGCGTTTTTTCTTTAGTCTCTTTAGACTTTTTAGCCTCTTTTTTAATGGTCTTAGGGGTGGGTTTTGGCGTTGTGTGTTTGAGTGCATGGTGTTTGGGTGGTTTTAGCACCATTTGATGCCTAATTAAGGGCTTTTTCTCCACGATAGAAACATAGAGCTTGTCTTTAAAGATTTTAACTTCATAAGTCATCTTAGGAGCATGGCTAATGACCACTCGCGCTAATTTAGGGCTGAATTGCGCGATCGTGATAAAAGATTGTTTGGAAAATTGGTAATGCTTTTTAGGAATGGTTAAAATGGCTTCTAATTCCAAATAACTCTTGAAATTTTTGAGCGAAACTTCTTTGAATTTTTTAATTTCTTGATTGAACAGAATTTTAACGCTGCTAGAACCAAAAGGCACAATGTTGGTAATTTTAAGGGTTGTAGCATAAGCAAAATGCAACCACAAAAGACATGCAACAACCCCTAATCTCACAAGCACTACAAATTAACCCTCTGTAAGCTCTTTGATCAATTCATGCACGCTGATAATCTTATCCACTCTATAGCCATTAGCCCCAGTAAAATAAAGCCCCTCTTCTCTGTTTCCTAAATAACTGCGCCCCAAGCCATCAGCGATACAATAACCCACCTTTTTAGCCTCTTCACCCCTGTTGCAAGGCGCTACACAATTGCTCACGCATGCGATTTTAGGCGCATTACCCTCTTCAATGCGCTTGATCACTCCCGTATTAATAGCCCTAGCCGGATAGCCTACAGGCGATTTAATGAGTAAAATATCTTCTTTGTTGAGCGTGGGCAAAAGATCGGCATACACTTTAGCGTCGCATTCTTTCGTGCCTAAAAAACGAGTCGCCATCTGCACCCCACTCGCTCCAAGGCTTAACATGGTGTCTATATCTTTCCTATCCCAAATCCCCCCAGCAGCGATGATAGGGATATTCCCCCATTCTTTAGAAGCTTCCACGACTTTAGGCACTAAGTTTTCTAATCGGAATTCTTCTTTGAAACAATCTTCGTATTTAAAGCCCTGATGTCCCCCACTCAAAGGCCCTTCCACAATGAATGCGTCCGGGATTCTTTTATAGCGATCGCTCCATCTTTTACAAAGGATTTTTAAAGCCTTCGCTGAAGAAATAATAGGGATGAGCGCCACATCGCTAAAATCCTTAGCGAATTCAGGCATGTTAGTGGGCAAACCAGCCCCTGTAATAATGATATTCGCTCCCGCTTCACAAGAGTCCCTTAAAACACGGCCATAGTCATTGATAGCGTATAAAATATTCGCTCCTAAAGGGTTGTTCCCACAAATCTTCCTAGCGTTTGCAAAAATCTCATTCAACGCTTTTTTGGAGTAAAAATTCAAGGCTTCAAAGGGTTTTTTAGCCACAATCCTTTCTACAAAACGCATGTTTTTATAATAACCAGTCCCTACGGCTGAAATCACTCCTAAAGCCCCTTCTTTGGCAACATTTCCAGCTAGTTCATCCCAGCTAATCCCCACACCCATTCCCCCTTGAAAGATAGGGAATTTTATGGTGTGCTTACCGATTTTTAGCGGTTTGAGTGTTGATACCATAGCTCTTTCCTTAATATTAGTTAATATTTAATTTTATAAATCTTTTCTTACCAAGCTGTATAACATAATTTCCTTTAACAAAACGATAACTCTCATCTTTTACCACTTCTTGATTAATCTTTACCCCTCCCCCTTGAATATCGCGCCTGGCTTGTGAAGTGGATGGGCAAAAGCCAATCTGTTTTAAAACATCTAAAATCCCAACCCCCTCATCAAAATCGCTCTCTGATAAAATTTCGGGCAAAAGGTTTGCGCTAAACACTTTAGAAAATTGCTCTTTAGCCTTAATCGCTTGTTCATTATCATAATAACGAGCCACGATTTCACTAGCGAGATCTTCTTTAACGGCTTTAGGGTGCAGGGTTTGGTTTAAAATACCATGTTTTAAGTCTTCAATTTCTTCTAAAGTCTTAGTGCTCAAAAGGGTGTAGTAGCGCCACATGAGATCATCGCTCACGCTCATGATCTTCCCAAACATCGCATTAGGCTCTTCAGTGATCCCCACATAATTCCCCAAGCTTTTACTCATTTTTTGCACCCCATCAAGCCCCTCTAATAAAGGCATGGTAATGATAGACTGCTCTTTATTCAAGCCGTAAGATCGTTGCAAAAAACGCCCCACCAGCAAATTAAACTTTTGATCATTGCCCCCAAGCTCAATATCCGCATCCATCGCCACTGAATCATAGCCTTGCAACAAAGGGTATAAAAATTCCACGATGCTAATGGGGCGGTTTTCTTTATAGCGTTTAGCAAAATCGTCCCTTTCTAGCATTCTAGCGACTGAAAATTTCGCGCACAATTCTATCATGCCCTTTGCACCTAAAGCATCCAACCAAGTGGAATTAAAGCACACTTCGGTGTGTTGTTGATCTAAAATTTTATAGATTTGCTCTTCATAAGTTTTAGCGTTTTCTAAGACTTGCTCCCGGTTTAAGGGCTTTCTGGTTTCATTTTTCCCTGTAGGATCGCCTATCATAGCGGTAAAATCCCCAATCAAAAACTTAACTCTAGCCCCATATCGCTGCAATAAAGCTAATTTTTGGATCAATACCGTATGCCCTAAATGCAAATCGGGAGCGGTAGGATCAAACCCGGCTTTAACGATAAAGCGCTCATTGGTTTCGTAATATTTTCTCACCAGCTTTTCAATATATTCTAACCCAATGATTTCATTAGTGCCTCTAGCGATCTCTTTTAAGGCGATACTGATTTTTTGTTCCATGTTTATTCCTTAATTAGGGCTTATTATGATTCATAAGCGTCATCTAGACTGGATAATTCTACAATCCTATCCTGATATTTGCGATTGATTAAGGCTCTGATCCAATCCGCCTTATCCGTGGCTATTTCAAAACTCACTTCACAATGGCTAGAATATTTGTCTTTATAGCCTAAGTAAGACACGCCCACAATATTGCATTCATTCCTGTTTAAAAAAGTCAATAAACCCGCTAAAACCGACTTTTTTTCGCCTAAATAAAACATCATTTTATAAATCGTTCGATCCCGCTTGTGCCATTCTATATAAACCATAGGCGCTTTAGCGTCCACTTCCGCTATCGCTTTTTTGCAAAATTTATGGTGCGCAACCGCCTTTGGATCTTTCAAATCCGTTACAATCGCAATGATTTCATCGCCATATTTAGGGTAACAACAATCATTCAACAACACCTGTTTGATTTCTAAAGCGTTGCTTGAACAAACGCTAAAATGTTCTAATTCCTTACACTGCCACTGCCGATTGGGGGCTAAAAAATTCAAGACATTGGTTTTAAAACCCAAATACCTCAAACCTCGAGTCCATAAACTCATCTCTTGGTATTCTAAAATCGCATCTTCTTTTAAAGAAAACACCTTATTTTCAATTTCTTCAGTGAGTTTGGCTAAATTCTCAAAGCTTTTCATCGCTTCTGTTAAGGTAATCTCCACCCCGCAATCTGTTAATTTTTCTTCAAAGTTTTTATAATCTTTTAAATCCACATCTTCAAAAACAGAACGCCCAAAAAAAGTCGTTAGAATATTTACCATGCTCTTAGTATCAATCTCTTTCAAGCGGTTTCTTCTTTGGATGCGCAAATGGTTTTTAGCCTTAGAAGTTTTAAGCTGATCCATCCAAATGAAACGAGGTATTATTTTATCGCCTTTAACGATTTTAACCACATCCCCGCTTCTTAATTCCTGGTTGAGTAAGGCTTTTTTACTATTGATATAAGCGTCCGTGGCTTTATCGCCCAAATCGCTATGCACCATGTAAGCAAAATCTAAAGCGATCGCACCCACCGGTAAAGTGTAAGTGTCCCCATGAGGCGAAAAAACGACAATATCTTCACGATACAAATCGTTCTTAGCGAGTTCGTAAAATTCTTTAGGGTCGTTTTTCAAATCGCTGTCATGGTATTTAAAATTTTGCAACCATCTCATGCCCTCATGATGATCTTCATGATCCACGCCCCCGGCTTTATACTTCCAGTGGGCTGAATTACCATACTCCGCCCCCATGTGCATATCAAAGGTGCGGATCTGCACTTCATAAACAGAAGATTCATCAAAAATGGTCGTGTGTATCGTCTTGTAACCATTTTCTTTGGGTAAAGCGATGTAATCTTTAAAACGAGAGACAATGGGTTTGAAATTCAAATGGATAATCCCTAAAACCTTATAGCAATCAATCGGGTTTTTCAATAAAATCCTAATGGCTAACAAGTCTAAAATTTCATCAATATTGACTGCGCCCTTTCGTTGCATCTTAAGATAGATAGAATAGGGGCGTTTCACCCTTGTAACGAGTTTAAAATCCGAATGGCTAAACCCGCTATCAAAAAGTTTTTTTTCTAGCTTGCTCGCAAAAGCGTTGAGTTTTAAGAGTAAAGACTGCTTGTTTTTGTGCAAATATTCCTTGATATTTTTATACTCTTCTGGATAAATATAATAAAAGCTCTTGTCTTCTAATTCATTTTTGATTGAAGACATGCCCAATCGGCTCGCTATGGGGGCATACACTGCTAGAGTCTCTTTAGAAATACGCACTTGCTTGTCATGAGGCAAGGCGTCTAAGGTGAGCATGTTGTGCAACCTGTCGCTAATCTTTACCACTAAGGCTCTTGGATCTTGTATCGCGCTAATAAGGATCTTTCTAAAAGTGAGCGCTGAAACCACCATTCTGGGATCTTGAGAGCTCACGCCTAATTCTTCTTTCCTGATTTCAGTGATTTTAGTGAGCGCATCCACTAAATTAGCCACATCTTGCCCAAATTCTTGCTCAATCGTTTCAATCTCACAAGGCGTGTCTTCTACCACATCATGCAAAAGCGCAGCGCACACCATCGCCTCATCGCCCCCACAAAACGCCACCAAGCCTGCCACACAAATAGGATGGACAACATAAGGCTCGCCGCTTTTTCTGTATTGCCCCTTATGGCTTTTGGTTGCTAAATTTAGGGCGTTTTCAATTTTGGGCGTGAAATCAATTAAAGTCCTTAAGATTTCAATGCCACCCTTTGGGGTCGTAACTTTTTTGATAACATCCAGAATCCGTAAGAATCCGATATCAACGGATTTATCAATTTCGTTCATCTATCCTGTCTATATCAATTTTCCCTTCAGCGATTTCTCTGATGGCAATATCCACTAATTTATGGCGTTTAGGGTCCATATTCACTAAAGTTTTGGCTCCGGCGTTTAATTGCTTCACACGAGCGAAAACTAAATTATCTAGCATGTAGCGGTCGTTCCCAATATTTTTTAAGGCTTGAGCGACTAAACTCTCTGTTCTCTCTTTTTTCAAACTGATCCTTTTATTTTGAACTCTATCCAATTTTAAAGGGCTTATTTTACCATAGAAAATACGCCTTGTTGGTGCTTGATCACTTGCAATAAATTCCCTTTTTTGAACATGTTACACACCACGATGGGGAGCTTATTGTCTTTAGCTAAAGAAATAGCGGTATCGTCCATCACTTCAATATCCCCTATCAAGGCATCGTTATAGCTTAAAGTGTCTAATTTTTTAGCGTCTTTGAATTTGTTAGGGTCTTTGTCATAAATGCCATCCACTTTAGTCGCTTTAATGATTAAATCCGATCCAATTTCAATCGCTCTTAAAGTAGCCGCCGTATCCGTAGTGAAAAACGGGTTTCCCGTGCCAGCGCCAAAAATCACCACCCTACCCTTTTCTAAATGCCTGATCGCTTTTCTGTAAATGTAACTTTCGCAAATCTCTTTGATTTCAATCGCGCTTTGCACTCTTGTGTCTAAGCCGATATGCTCTAAAGCTTCTTGCATGGCTACCGCATTAATCACGGTGGCTAACATGCCCATATAATCCCCACTAGTGCGCCTGATAATCCCCCCTTGAGCCGCGCTAACCCCCCTAATGATATTGCCTCCACCAATCACAATACCCACTTCAATAGCGTTTTCCACTAAACTTTTGATCTCTTTAGCGATGTGATCTAACACATGAATGTCAATCCCAAACTGGTTGTCCCCAGCTAACGCTTCCCCAGAAAATTTCACCAAAACCCGTTTGTTTTTTATTTTTGCTTGCATGATCCCTTCTTAATTAATTAATAAAATTTTAATAAAACTTGTGATTGTAACCTAATCTTGCTTAAAAACACCCTTTCTGAATTTTAAGCCTACATTCTCATATTCTCAGCGAATCGCTAAAACCGCTTGGGTTTTTGAATGCGTTTGAATAACAATTCACGATAGAACGCTTTTAAGCCTGATTGTTCCTTTTTGCCTAAAGTGTAGTAAATTTTTTGCAAGTAGTTTAGAATATCTTGGCGTTTCAAGTTGGTTTTTAAAGCGGCTTCTTTAAGGATGTAGTAAGGGATTTTTGTTTTTTGATGTTTGAAAGCTAAAGACAAACGCTTGTAAAAATCCTTGTTTTGATAATAACACAAACGCCCAAAAACAAACGGCAAGCGTTTTTTTTCATACCAAAGAGCGGCTAAATCTATAAAATCTTTTTTAGGGTTGGAATAATAAAACTGCAGCGCTTTATTGCCGATTAACACTCCGCCTTTTAACCCTAGAACTTTAGAGAGGGCGTTTGAAGAAGCGCTTTCTTTGTCAAAAGCGTTTTTTGTATCCACAACCAGCACGCTTAAAACTTCTTTATAAGCGACAATGCCTAGAGAATGGGAATGAAGAGCGAATGAATGGCCGGCGATAGAAGAAATAAACCCCGCATCAATACGCCTGAATAAAAAACTTTGATTGAGTTTGGAAGGGTAGGTTTTTTTAAGCCGTAAAAATTGCTTGAAATAACAAGGGGTGGGGTAGGATTTGATAAACACATCAAAAGGGAGCATGTTCAAATAATCAATTTTACCAAAACGCACTTAAAATCCTTTTTTGTATCGCATGGTAGCTAAAGTTTCTTACAACTTAACTAAAAGTAAAAAGAGTTTTGTTATCATGGGGCAAATGATTAGGGCATTAGTCAATAATGCTATTTAAAAAGGAGAAATGATGAAAGATTTTTTAGAAGATTATAAAAAAAGCGTTTCAGAAAGAGAAAGCGAGGGTATCCCGCCACTCCCCTTAAGCGCTAAGCAAGTGGAAGCCGTCGTTGAAATTTTAATGAAAGATCCCACAAACGCCGCTTTCGCTAAAGAATTACTCATTCACAGAGTAAGCCCTGGGGTTGATGAGGGGGCGAAAGTCAAGGCGGAATTTTTGGCTAAATTGTCTCAAAAAAAACTAGAATGCACGCACATTAGCGCTTTAGAAGCGACCACTCTTTTAGGCACGATGCTTGGAGGGTATAATGTAGAGCCTTTGATTGTGGGCTTAGAAAGTCAAGATAAAAACATCGCTAAAGAGAGCGCGAAAGCGTTAAAAACCACTCTTTTAGTCTATGGATCGTTTGATAAAATCGCTGCAATGAGCCAAACTAACGCTTTAGCTAAAGAGGTGCTAGAGTCTTGGGCGAACGCTGAATGGTTTTTGAATAAAGAGCCTTTGAGCGAATGCATTGAAGCGTGCGTGCTTAAAATTGATGGCGAAACCAATACCGATGATTTAAGCCCAGCGAGCGATGCTTTCACACGAAGCGATATTCCTTTACACGCCAAAGCCATGCTAAAAAACAGGATTGAAAATTACGAACAACGCATCAAAGCCATTAAAACTAAAGGCGTTCCTGTGGCGTATGTGGGCGATGTGGTTGGCACAGGAAGCTCCAGAAAAAGCGCGACAAACTCTATCATGTGGCATTTTGGTAAGGACATTCCTTTTGTGCCTAATAAAAGGAGTGGAGGTATTGTGATTGGGGGGGTGATCGCTCCGATTTTCTTTGCGACTTGTGAAGATAGCGGGGCGTTACCCATTGTGGCTGATGTTAAGGATTTAAAAGAGGGCGATGTGATTAAAATCTATCCTTATAAAGGCGAAATCACGCTGAACGATAAAGTGGTCAGCACCTTTAAGCTAGAGCCTGAAACTTTGTTAGATGAAGTTAGGGCTTCTGGGCGTATCCCTTTAATCATTGGTAGGGGTTTGACGAATAAAGCGCGTAAATTTTTAGGGCTAGGCGAATCTGAAGCGTTTAAAAAGCCAGCCGCTCCTAAAAGCGACGCTAAAGGCTACACTTTAGCCCAAAAAATTGTAGGCCATGCTTGCGGGGTAAAAGGGATCTTACCCGGTGCTTATTGTGAGCCAAAGGTTACCACCGTGGGCAGTCAAGACACCACAGGGGCGATGACCAGAGATGAGGTTAAAGAATTAGCGAGTTTGAAATTTGATGCGCCTTTTGTGTTGCAGAGTTTTTGCCATACCGCCGCTTACCCAAAGCCTAGCGATGTGAGTTTGCATGCAACCTTGCCTAGCTTTATCACTCAAAGAGGGGGCGTGGCGTTGCATCCGGGCGATGGCGTGATCCACACATGGCTGAATCGCATGGGATTGCCTGACACTTTAGGCACAGGGGGGGATAGCCACACCCGTTTCCCTTTAGGCATTAGTTTCCCGGCAGGGAGCGGGTTAGTCGCTTTTGCAGCGGTTACAGGCACGATGCCATTGAACATGCCAGAATCCGTGTTAGTGCGTTTTAAAGGGGAAATGAATCCTGGGATCACCTTAAGGGATTTAGTGAATGCGATCCCTTATTATGCGATTAAAAAAGGGTTACTCACGGTGGAGAAAAAGGGTAAAATCAATGTCTTTAATGGGCGTATTTTAGAAATTGAAGGCTTGCCTGATATTAAAATGGAGCAGGCCTTTGAACTAAGCGATGCGAGCGCGGAAAGGAGTGCAGCTGCTTGCGTGGTGCGTTTGAATAAAGAGCCGATGATTGAATACTTGAAATCCAATATCAAGCTTATTGATGAGATGATTGCGAGCGGTTATGAAGACAAAGAGACTTTGAAAAAACGCAGAGATGCGATGCAAGCTTGGGTGGATAATCCGGTATTGTTAGAGCCAGATAGTAACGCTCAATACGCCGCTGTCATTGAAATTGATGTGGCAGAAATCACGGAGCCTATTTTGGCATGCCCTAATGACCCTGATGATGTCGCTACTTTGAGCGAAGTTTTAGCGGATACGACCGGCAAAAGACCGCACGCTATTGATGAAGTGTTTATTGGATCTTGCATGACGAATATTGGGCATTTTAGAGCCTTTGGCGAAATCGTTAAAAACGCTCCTCCCAGTCAAGCATGCCTTTGGGTAGTGCCACCCAGTAAAATGGACGAACAAGAGCTGATTAATGAGGGCTATTATGCGATTTTTGGGGCTGCCGGGGCAAGGACTGAAGTCCCAGGCTGCAGCTTGTGCATGGGCAATCAAGCGAGGGTTAGGGATAATGCGGTCGTCTTTTCTACTTCCACACGGAATTTTGATAATCGTATGGGCAGAGGGGCTAAAGTGTATTTAGGCAGCGCAGAGCTTGGGGCGGCGTGCGCTTTACTAGGGAGAATCCCCACTAAAGAAGAATACATGAATTTAGTGAGCGAAAAGCTAGAGAGCCAAAAAGACAAGATCTATCGCTACATGAATTTTAACTTAATGGAGAATTTCAGGCTTTAGTTTTGTTTTCATTAAAAGGGGTGATCCCTTTTATTGAGCTATGGTTGAGTGTTGAGAGAGGATAAAAAAGGAGAGTGGCGGTGAAAAAAATCGTTGTGGGTTGGTGTGTGGCGTTGGCTTTTTTAAGCGCAGATCCAGAACAAGCCAATAAAGCGATCAGCAATGCGGATTTGATTAAAGAAATAAGGGATTTAAAAAAAGTCATCAGCGCACAAAACACTGAGATCAACAATTTAAGAAAAGTGCAAGAAGTGTTGTCTGGACAATTAGGGGACATGCGTAAGGATATATTAAGCACTAGAGATTATTGCATCAGCTTAAGGCCTTATATCTATAATTGGCGCTAGGGGATCATCAAAGCATGAGAGCATGCGCCATTCAATGATGCAATCCTTTAATGGTTGAAAATTAAAGTTGGTGGGGGTTTGGTTTTCGCTTTGTGTTCATGTAATGGGGATTTCACAGAGTTTGAGTGTTTAAAAGCGCGTTTGATCCCACACGCCTTGAAAAAAGTTCTCTTGTTGGATTGTAGGGGTAAAATCAGTCCCCTTGTTAGGGTTAATTATTCTATAATAATAAAATTTTAGGAAATTCAGTTTAAAAGATATTAAAAAATGCCATACGCCTTAAGAAAAAGATTTTTCAAACGCCTTGCGCTGATTGTTTCCACTTTTTGCGCGATAAGTTTGAGCGCTAAAAGCTATCTGTTTTCCCCACTGCCCCCAGCGCACCAGCAAATCATTAAGACAGAGCCTTGCTCTTTGGAGTGCTTGAAAGACTTGATGTTGCAAAATCAAATCTTTTCTTTTGTTTCTCAATACGATAACAACAACCAAGATGAGAGCCTTAAAACTTATTATCATGACATACTCAACAAACTCAACCCCGTATCCATCGCTTCTCAAACTCCAGCTAAAGAAAGCTATGAGCCTAAGATTGAATTAGCGGTTTTACTGCCTAAAAAGGTGGTGGGGCGTTATGCCATTTCGGTGATGAACACCCTTTTAGCGTATTTGAACACCAGAAACAACGATTTCAATATCCAAGTCTTTGACAGCGATGAAGAAAGCCCTGAAAAATTAGAGCAAACCTATAAAGAAATTGAAAAAGAAAAATTCCCTTTTGTGATAGCCTTATTGACTAAAGAGGGCGTGGAAAATTTGCTCCAAAACACCACCATTAGCACCCCTACTTATGTGCCTACGGTGAATAAAACGCAATTAGCAAATCAAACTGAGCGTTCTTTAAGCGAGCGCTTGTATTTTGGGGGGATTGACTATAAAGAGCAATTAGGCATGCTCACGGCTTTCATTAACCCTAATTCGCCCGTGATTGAATACGATGACGATGGCTTAATAGGCGAACGCTTGAGGCAAATCACGGAGTCTTTAAACATTGAAGTCAAACACCAAGAAAATATTTCTTACAAGCAAGCCACGAGTTTTTCTAAAAATTTTAGAAAAAACGATGCGTTTTTTAAAAATTCTACCTTGATTTTAAACACCCCTACCACTAAAAGCGGTCTGATCCTTTCTCAAATAGGGCTTTTAGAATACAAGCCCTTTAAAATCCTTTCCACACAAATCAATTTCAACCCCTCTTTACTCTTACTCACCCAGCCTAAAGACAGAAAAGATTTATTCATTGTCAATGCCTTGCAAAATAGCGATGAAACGCTTATAGAATACGCTTCCTTATTGGAGAGCGATTTAAGGCATGATTGGGTGAATTATTCCAGCGCAATTGGGCTAGAGGTGTTTTTAAACACGCTAGACCCGCATTTTAAAAAGTCTTTTCAAGAGAGTTTAGAAGACAATCAAGTCCGTTACCACAATCAAATTTATCAGGCTTTAGGGTATTCTTTTGAGCCGATAAAAAATGAAAGCGGAACAAAAAAAGAATAATATTTAGATAATTATTTGAATACTTTCATTTTTAATCGGTTTTTAATAAAATTGGAGTATTATACGAGCGAAAATTAAACAAAGGTTATTCTGTGTTAAAATTTCAAAAATTACCTCTATTGTTTGTTTCCATTCTTTACAATCAAAGCCCTTTGTTGGCTTTTGATTATAAGTTTAGCGGGGTAGCGGAATCCTTTTCTAAAGTGGGGTTTAACCATTCCAAACTCAATTCCAAAGAAGGGATTTTCCCTACAGCCACTTTTGTAACCGCCACGATCAAGCTTCAAGTGGATTCCAATCTGCTCCCTAAAAACATTGAAAAACACAGCTTAAAAATAGGCGTTGGCGGGATTTTAGGAGCGCTCGCTTACGATTCTACCAAAACGCTCATCGATCAAGCCACGCATCAAGTCTATGGCTCAGAACTTTTTTACTTCATAGGGCGTTGGTGGGGGTATTTAGGCAACGCTCCTTGGAAAGACTCTCGCATAGAATCTGACGCTCACACTCGTAATTATGTGCTGTATAATTCCTATTTGTTTTATTCTTATGGCGATAAATTCCACCTAAAGCTAGGGCGTTACCTTTCTAACATGGATTTTATGAGCGGTTATACGCAAGGCTTTGAACTGGATTATAAAATCAACTCTAAAATAGCGTTAAAATGGTTCAGCTCTTTTGGGAGGGCTTTAGCCGCGGGGCAATGGATACGAGATTGGTATGCCCCTATTGTTACTGAAGATGGCAGAAAAGATGTTGATTATGGCATCCATGCGGTGCAACTCTATTTTTCTAGCAAACATGTTCAAGCCACGCCCTTTTTTTATTTTTCACCTAAGACTTACGAAGCACCCGGGATTAAAATCCATATTGATAGCAACCCGAAATTTAGAGGTTTAGGGTTACGATCTCAAACCCTTATCAATGTGATTTTCCCCATTTATGCCAAAGATTTATACGATGTGTATTGGCGTAACTCTAAGATTGGCGAGTGGGGCTCATCGCTTTTGATCCACCAACGCTTTGACTGCAACGAATTTAACTTTGGCTTTGGTTATTACCAGAATTTTGGCAACGCTAACGCAAGGATTGGCTGGTATGGTAACCCGATCCCTTTTGACATAAGAAGTAACAGCGTTTATGGTTTGGTTTTTAGTAACGCTGTTACCGCAGACTCTGTTAGCGGATATGTCTTTGGTGGGGGGGTGTATAGGGGATTTTTATGGGGTATTTTAGGCCGATACACTTACGCCACTAGAGCGAGCGAAAGATCCATTAACTTGCACTTGGGCTATAAATGGGGTTCTTTTGCTAGCGTTGATGTGAATTTACAATACTATGCGGTGAGCATGCACACTGGCTATAAGGTTAATGATCTCACTAGCCCTTTTGATAAAGCCTTTAAGGCGAACACACAAGACAGGAGCAATCTCCTGGTGAGTTTGAAATTCTTTTTTTAAACCCTATCAATTAGGCTTGGTAGAATTGAGCCATTGTTTTTGGAAATTAATGGCTTTTCTCAATTCGGCTTCTAGCTGGGCTAAAACATCTTTTAAGGGCTTAACATCAACCAAATTGTCTTGCTTGAAGGAATCTAGCTGTTTGTCAATTTGCAAAGCGGCGTCTAGCGCGTCTTGGGGGAATACCGGCTCGCCTAAAGCCTTCTTAACCGCTTCGCCGATTTCAATCGTTTCAGAGCCTTGATGATCTTTTAAGTTAGGGTTATTTTCTTTGTCCTTAGGCTTAGGCTCTAAAATCAAGCGCAAATGTTTGATTTTTTCATGCAAATCGCTAAGATCTTTTAAGTGATCGGTATTGCGCCCCCTATCAACCGCTTTTTCTAAAAGCTTATCGCTCAGGCTGACTAACTGATCGCTTAATTTAACGCTGTTAGCTTGAGCTTCTGTCACTTCATCAATATCAATCGCTGCTAAAGCGCTCACAAAATAAAAGGGCAACGCCCACCTTCTAAAACGAGAGAAAAACTTCTGCATTCACCTTCCTTAAATACGCTATAAAAATGATACTTTTTAATATGGTGGAGCTGTGGGGAATCGAACCCCAGTCCAAAAATCTTGTCCTAAACACAAACTTCTACAATGCTTAGAAAATTGGTTAATTTTTTAGCCTTAAAACTAGCTCTGGTCCAACTTTCTAAAACCTTGAGGTAGTTTCAAGAGTTCTTATTTCTTAGTTTAAAAGGCGAACCACCTTTTAAAAGCGTCTAGCTTAAGGTTATGGAGCGATTAAAACGCTAGAAATTCTAATCAGTCCAGCTCCAAAAGGAGATTAACTCACGCAGCTTTAGCGTAAGCTGGAGCGTAATCTGTGTTGTTTACAGTTATTTTTGTTGCTGTTTTACAAGTAGCACTTGGCATGCTATCTGCGCGACAAGAAATCTGTCGAAATCCAAGTCAGCCCCATGATTTCTAAAGGCTTTTCTATTTTAGCTAACTTTTGCTAACAAAACGCAATGAATCATCAAAAATCATTGGCGCACAATATCAATATTTTCATCTTTAGGCTTAAAAACAAAGATTTCATTAGCAATGGTGGGGTTGATTTCTGCTTGAGAAAAAGTGATCGTTACAAGATTGTTCATGTCATCTTTAAATTCCAGCGAAAAAGGCTTGCCGTCTTTAAAAACCAAACGATAAGTGGTTTTGTTGATAGTCGTTTTAAAAGATCCGTCATCTTGCTTTTTTAAGCGCTTGAGAATGGTGAAAAAATCCGTCTTGTCCTTTAAGGGCGTGATGGTCGCTTGAAACAAATTAGGCTCATAAACCACCACTTCTTTATCGTTCATGTAAATTTCTTTTTTTAAAGGCTTTTCATAAACCCATAAAGCCCAATTAGGGGCTTTAGCCTTTAAAACCCCATAATAAACTAAAGGCTTTTCATTTTTTAAAACCTGCCTGAAATGCGCGCTAAAACTTTGCAAATGCTGCAAAACCTCTTCTTCTTTAGAAAGCGTTGAAGGATTTTTAGCATAAGCAACGCTCATAAAAATCAAAACCATTAAAATCTTTAAAAAAGCTTTCATTATTCAAACCTTAAAACAATCTCTCATCTTTAATAAAACCCCTTATTTTACAAGACTTTTATTTTATCCATGCTAAAATGGGATTAAAAACTGACGCTTTATTATATTAAAATATTGAAGCACTCTTAATAAGGTTATTACTACTATGATAAAAGCAATCATTGGAAAAATCATTGGCACCAGAAACGATCGTTGGATCAAACAATACAAAAAACAAGTCCTAGCCATTAACGCCTTAGAGCCTGCTTATGAAAAAATGAGCGATGATGAGCTGCAAAACGCTTTTGAAGAATTAAAAAAACGAGTGCGATCCACAGAAAAAGATTTGCAAGAAAAAACCCTTTTAGAAGTTTTACCAGAAAGCTTTGCTATCACTAGAGAAGCGAGCAAAAGGATCTTAAAGATGCGCCATTTTGACGTGCAACTCATTGGGGGCATGGTCTTAAACGATGGCAAAATCGCTGAAATGAAAACCGGAGAGGGTAAAACTTTAGTCGCTACTTTAGCGGTGGCTTTGAACGCTTTAAAGGGCGAGAGCGTGTATGTGGTAACGGTCAATGATTACTTAGCTCATAGGGATTCTAAAGAAATGGAGCCGTTGTATCAATTCTTAGGTTATAGCGTAGGAACGATCACTGCGAGCGTGCGAGATGATGATGAGCGCTTAGAAATTTATTCTAAAGACATTGTTTATGGCACTAATAATGAATTTGGCTTTGATTATCTAAGGGATAACATGAAATATTCTTTAGAGCATAAAGTGCAAAAATCGCATGCGTTCGCTATTGTTGATGAGGTGGATTCCATTTTAATTGATGAAGCGAGAACCCCTTTAATCATTTCAGGGCCTGTGGATAGGCGCATGGAAAATTACAACAAGGCTGATGAAGTCGCTAAAAGCATGCAAGTGGAAACCGATTTCACCATAGATGAAAAAAACCGTGCGATTTTAATCACTGAAGAGGGGATTAAAAAAGCCGAAAACCTCTTTGGCGTGGATAATTTATACAAGATTGAAAACGCCGCCTTATCGCACCATTTAGACCAAGCTTTGAAAGCGAATTACCTCTTTTTTATTGATAAAGATTATATTGTAGCCAATAATGAAGTGGTGATTGTAGATGAATTTACCGGCCGTTTGTCTGAGGGGAGGCGCTTTAGTGAGGGCTTACACCAGGCTTTAGAGGCTAAAGAGGGCGTGAGCATTAAAGAAGAGAGCCAAACCTTAGCCGATATTACCTTCCAAAATTATTTCAGGATGTTTTCCAAACTCGCTGGCATGACCGGCACGGCTCAAACCGAAGCCACAGAATTTTTAGAAATCTACAATTTAGAAGTGGTGTCTATCCCTACTAATCTAGCGATCAAGCGCAAAGATTTGAACGATTTGATCTATAAGAGTGAAAAAGAAAAATTTGACGCGGTGATCCTTAAAATTAAAGAATTGCACGATAAGGGTCAGCCCGTTTTAGTCGGCACGGCCAGCATTGAAAAGAGTGAAACCCTGCACGCTTTACTCAAAAAAGAACGCATCCCTCACACCGTTTTAAACGCCAAGCAGCACACCAAAGAAGCTGAAATCATCAAAGACGCCGGGCTTAAAGGAGCGGTTACGATTGCGACTAACATGGCAGGCAGAGGCGTTGATATTAAACTCACTGATGAAATTAAAGAGCTTGGGGGGTTGTATATCATTGGCACTGAAAGGCATGAGAGCCGCAGGATTGACAACCAATTAAGGGGGCGAAGCGGGCGCCAGGGTGATCCGGGAACAAGCCAATTTTATTTGAGTTTAGAAGACAATCTGTTACGCATTTTTGGGAGCGATAGGATTAAGGGGGTGATGGAAAAATTAGGGCTTAAAGACGGCGAACACATTGAATCAAAGCTTGTTACAAGAGCGGTGGAAAATGCGCAAAAAAAAGTGGAAAACTTGCATTTTGAAAGCCGTAAGCATTTGTTAGAATACGATGATGTGGCTAATGAGCAACGAAAAAGCGTGTATAAATTTAGAGATGAATTATTAGATTCCAATTACGATATTAGCGCTAAAATCGCTGAAAACAGAGAATACGCGCTCAATCAAATCTTTTCCAAACTCAAAGCCTTTGACCATCAAAACCTATCTAAAGAGGAACTTTTAGGGCTTAAAAACATCTTAAAAGAAGATTTTAACGCTCATGTTTCATTAGAAGATTTAAAAAAAGCCTCTCCTATTGAAAATTTTGTCGCTGAAAAACTAAAAAGCGATTATGAAAACAAAATGAAAGTTTTAGATAGCGAACAAAGGAGCCGGATTGAACGCATCGTGTATTTGCAGATTTTAGACAACGCATGGCGGGAGCACCTTTACACGATGGATAATCTCAAAACCGGTATTAATTTAAGAGGCTATAACCAAAAAGACCCTCTCGTAGAATACAAAAAAGAGAGTTACAACCTTTTCTTAGAATTCATTGAAGACATTAAAATAGAAGCGATCAAAACCTTTTCTAAGATCCAGTTTGAAAATGAGCAAGATTCTAACGATGCGGAGCGTTATTTGGATAACTTTAGCGAAGAAAGAGAGCATGAGAGCGTAACTTACCGCCATGAAGAAGCCTTAGATGAAGATCTGAATGTGGCGATGAAAGCTTTCGCTAAAACCCCTAAAAGAAACGAGCCTTGCCCTTGTCAAAGCGGCAAAAAATATAAAGATTGTTGCGCTAAAAGCGGGCCTAAAAAGGGCTTATTTGCCAAATAGATCCTTAATCTTTTTCCTTATCAAGCGTTATTTGCGTTTTGATAAAAGCCAGCCATTTATTAGCATCACCGCTTTGTTGGCTTTTTTTGGCGTGGCGGTTGGCGTGATGGTTTTAATTGTGGCTATGGCGATCATGAACGGCATGAGTAAGGAATTTGAAAAAAAGCTTTTTGTGATGAACTACCCCTTAACGCTCTACACCACAAGCCCTTATGGGATCAGCGAAGAAGTGGTTCAAGCTTTAGAAAAAAAGTTCCCCAATTTGCTTTTTAGCCCCTATTTGCAAACTCAAAGCCTGATTAAAAGCGCGCATTCCATGAATGGCGGCGTGGTGTTTGGGGTTGATTTTTCTAAAGAAAGGCGCATCAATGGAGTTTTAAACGACGCTTTAAAAAACACCAATACAAACGATCTTTTTAAAAACCCTTTTAATTTGATTGTGGGGAAAAGCTTGAGATACAGCTTGAATTTAGATCTCAACCAAAAAGCCGATTTGTTTTTCACTGAATTGGAGCCAACCGGTCTCACGCTCTCCCCTATCATGAAGCGTTTTACTATCAAAGGCGATTTTGATTCAGGGCTAAAATCTTATGACATGAGCTACATGTATACTAGCCTTCAAGCCATAAGCGCGATCAGGAGGTTGCCCTTAGGGCTTTATGATGGGGTGCATGTCTATTCTAAAACGCCCATGAAGGATATTGAAAATTTACGCAACGCTTTAAAAACCATCAACCACCATGGTATAGGCATTGAAGGGTGGTGGCAACAAAACGGGAATTTTTTCTCGGCTATGGAATTAGAAAAAAGAGCGTTATTCATTGTGCTCATGCTCATTATTTTAATGGCGTCTTTGAATATCATCAGCTCGCTTTTAATGGTGGTGATGAACAGGCGTAAAGAAATCGCCCTACTCTTTAGCATGGGGAGCAGTCAAAAAGAAATCCAAAAAACCTTTTTTTATTTGGGCAATATCATTGGTTTAGGCGGTGTGGCGCTTGGGGTGATTTTAGCGTTTTTAAGCATGTATCTTTTAAGCGTGTTCCCTATCATCTCGCTCCCGGCAGATGTCTATGGCATTAACACCTTGCCTTTGGATTTGTCTTTAATGGATTTTATGCTCACTCTAATAGGCTCTATCATTATCGTAGCCCTTTCTTCTTATTACCCGTCTAAAAAAGCTTCTACTATTGACGCTTTAAGCGTGTTAAGGAATGAATAAATTAAAAAAATAAATAATATTGAGATTAAATAAAGCTTTTGAGTGTCTGTATTTGATTAACAAAGAAAAATTTTATTCTCAAAATTAAAAAAAACCATAATATTATGCTAGTATAAGGAACGACTTAGTTAAGATTAACTTTGCAAGTCGGACTTCGTAGAAAAAAGGACGGAAGATGAACAGACTGATTAGATGTTTAAGATCTGTAAGAAAAAATTTTCTTTGAATGGTGTTGGCTTACTCTATTTAGAATTTTTGGTTTATACTAAAGGTTAAACACATGAACTACAAAGTTGCATCTGCTAAAAATATTGCAACGCTTCTTTTTTTATTCTCTTCTCAAAGTCAAGCTCTTGATTTGGGTAAAATCGCTAAAATCAAAGCGGGTGCTGAAAGTTTCTCTAAAGTCGGTTTCAATAACAAACCTATCAACACTAATAAAGGGCTTTACCCTACCGAAACCTTTATGACGATCATGGCTTACATGCAAGTGGATTTTACGGAGCTTTTGCCCAAAAGCGCTACGGCTAACGGGCACCATTTAGACGGGAGTCTTGGGGGTTGGGGGGGTGCTGTAATTTATGATACCACTAAGGATTTTATTAACGAAGTTACAGGGAAAACCTATGGGGCTATGGCTTGGAACTATGTGGGCTATTGGGGCGGTCTTGTGGGGCAAAAACCATGGGCTAGTTGCGGGTTAGCCACAGGGAATTTGACTCAAGGCCAATACGATAAGATGACTCAAGCTGAAATGACGCAGTTGTCTAATCAAGAAGCTTTAGAGGCTTCCACTTGCGCAAAATCTTATGCCGATCACACCAGAAACTATGTGATTTATAACGCTTACTTGCGCTACAACTACAAAGATATTTTTCAAATTAGGGGCGGGAGATACGAATCCCCAGCGGATTATATGAGTGGTTACAACCAAGGCTTGGATATGACCTTAAACTTAGGGAATTTCAAATTCTGGTGGTTTAGCTCTTTTGGCCGTGGCTTTGCCTATAACGAGTGGCTTTATAACTTCTATTCGCCTAAAACCTACACTCTTAAAAACGGGCAAACCATAAACCCTGGGGTGCATGCCTTTTATATCATTTGGAATTACAAGGGTTGGAGCATTCAGCCTTTTGTCTATTTTTCACCCTTTAACGAATACGACCCTAACTTTACGATCACTTATGATAGCAACCCCACTTTTACCGGATTAGGGTTTCGCTCTCAAACCGATGTTACCGTGCTTAATCCTTTTTACGCTAAAAGATTTTGGGACACCTATCAATTTGGCATGCCAGCCGGTAAGAACGCGCATAGCTTGATGATCAAACAAAAGTTTGAATGGAATGAATACAATTTTGGTTTTGGGATTTATAAATCCTTTGGGAACGCTAACTGGATGATAGGCTACCATGGTAACCGCTTAGGCTTTGACTTTTGGACGAACACCGTTTATGCAAACACCCTTAACTCTTTGTCTTACATGATGGACGCGAACGCTTTTACCGTGTTTGCCTTTGGCGGTGGGGTGCATAGGAAATTCCTTTGGGGTTTATTGGGGCGTTTGACTTATGGGCCTAGGGCGAACGAACAAGTCCTATCGCTCAACTTGGGCTATAAATTCACTAAAAATTTCTCAGCCGACATTAAATTTGAATATTATAATGTGTTGATGCATCAAGGCTATAAAATGGGGTGGAACGGGCCAAAATTAGACAGCCAGCCTGCAACCGATCAAGACAGAAGCCACATTTTTACCGAGATCGTGTGGAAGCTTTAAACCCTCTTTAAATAACAACCCTTTAAGGGTTTGTTAAAACGCCTAGCAAAAAACAGCCATAAAAACCACTCTATCGCCTATTTTAGGGCTTGCTTTTAAAAAAGCGTTAGAATTTTTAAACTTTTTTATTACGCTATTTTTGGCTCTATTACTAAAACTTTTATTTTTAAAAATGGGCTTTTATTTGCTTTGTTTTGTCATTTTAAAACTCCTTTTAAAAAATATTTCAAATTCATTTTACGCAAGCTCTTTTATTATTGATTGTAAAAACGCTTTTAGCATTTTTTAACTTCTTTGTGGGGGGTGAGTGGCTTAAAAGTCAATAGTTTTTCTCGGTAATATTCGTATTGCTTTTTTCGGACTTTTATTTCAGCGGGGATACCGGCTAATAAATCGGTGGTTAAAAGTGAAAATTGATCCAAAATCTTAACGATCTCTTGTTGGATCTCTAGGGGTGGGATGGGGATTGTTAAATTTTCAATATCTGCTTTATTGAGTGCGGGGATACCGGCACCAAATTGAGATTTTATAAGAATGCTTTGAGAATTTTTTAAAAAATAATATAAAAATTTATAATTGAGTTTTTCTGAATTTAAATCAATCGCATAGCAATGAGCGCCCGCCCAAAATTTTGAAGTCATGTAATTTACATAACCGGCAGAAGCACCGCCCTGACTTATGATAATCTTTGGATAATCTGTATTATATTCATTCCAATAACCAGAAGCATGAATTCCTCCATTCATAACAGGATATTCTCCATAATCCAAAAGAAGCTCTTTATTAAGTTGTTTTCCTTTAAGAATATTTATTACCTCCCCCAATTTCCTAAACTCCACCCCCTTAGGCGCTAAGGTTTGGAGCAGTCGCTCTATTTTATGCATTTGGCTCCCTTAAGCTTCTAACTCTTTGATAATCAGATCAAGGCTTTAAGCCCTCATCGCGCGCATGGAATTGGCTAAGGCTAAAAGCGTAACCCCCACATCGCCAAAGACCGCCTCCCACAAGCTCGCTACCCCCATAAGCCCTAGCACGATAAAAACCGCCTTAATCCCTAAAGCGAACAAGATATTTTGCCAAATAATGCTTTTAGTTTTTTTAGCGATCGCTAAAACTTTCACCAAAGAGCTTAAGGAGTCATTGGTGATCACAATGTCTGCGCTTTGCTTGCTCAATTCTGAGCCTTTCCCCATGCCAATCCCCACGTCAGCGCTCGCTAGAGTCGGAGCGTCATTGATGCCATCGCCTACAAAAATCGCCGGGGCTTTATAGCGTTCTTTAAAGGTTTTAAACACACTCGTTTTTTCTTCAGGCAACAAGCTCGCATAATATTCACAGCCTAGAGTTTGAGCGATGCTCTCAGTTGCGCTTTTCCTGTCCCCGCTCAAAATGCAAAAATTTTCTATCCCTTGCGCTTTTAAATCCCTTAAGCACTCTATGGCGTCATCTTTAATCTCATCGCTAATGACGATATAGCCTATATAAGTTTGGTTAAAAGCCACATGCACGATCGTGCCGTTTTCTTTGGAAGGGCTGTGCGCGATATGGAATTGATCGAGCATTTTTTCATTCCCTGCGATGATTAAATCCGTATGGCATTGCGCTTTAACCCCCATTCCGCTCAATTCTTCGTAATTTTTAATGTCATGCTGGTGCTTATCATCCTTTAACATTTCTTCGCATGCTTTTTGAATGGATAAAGCGATCGGGTGCGTGGATAAAAGCTGCGAACAAGAAGCGTAATGCAAAACTTCTTCTTTAGAATGCCCATTTTGCGGCACAATATCTGTTACTTTAAAAACGCCTTTAGTCAAAGTGCCGGTTTTATCAAAGGCGATGCTTTTAGCTTGGGTAAGCACTTCTAAAACATGCACGCCTTTCATTAAAATGCCCTTTTTACTCGCCGCTCCCACGCCCCCAAAATACCCTAAAGGCACAGAAATCACTAACGCGCAAGGGCAGCTCACCATTAAAGCCACAAGCCCCCTATAAATCCACTCATCAAAGCTCCCCATAGAAAACAAGGGCGGTAATACAGCGATCATTAAAGCAATAAATAAAACGCTTGGGGTGTAGTAGCGTGAAAATTTAGTGATGAATTTCTCCGTTTCGCTCTTTTCATTCGTGGCTTGTTGGACCAAATCCACCACTTTAGCGATAGAAGAATCTTTATAAAGTTTCTCTACTTGGATTTCAAGGACCGCTTTTAAATTCAAGCTCCCCCCTAAAACTTTAGAGCGTTCGCTGACATTAACAGGCATAGACTCCCCACTCAACGCCCTTTCATCTAGCAAACTTTCGCCCTTGATCACCACGCCATCCACAGGCACTTTTTCGCCGACTTTCACCACCACAATGTCATTGATTTGCAAATCTTCAGGTGCAACGCTCACTAGCGCATCGCCCTTTTTCAAATAAGCCAGATTAGGAGCGACATCCACCAAAGCCTTAAGGGATTTTTTAGAGCGAGCGATAGCGAGTTTTTGCAAAAATTCGCCCGCTGAATAAAACACCATAATAGACACGCTCTCTTCATAAGCCCCCACGCAAAAAGCCGCAATAGTCGCAATGAGCATCAAAGCGTTTTCATCAAAAAATTGCCCTTTCCTAAGCCCACGAAACGCCCCTAAAATCACATCTTTACCGCTCACTAGATACACTAAAGCAAGCACCACAAACACCGCTTTTTCAATGAAAGGACTAGGATCTAGGTGTAAGATTAAAATCGCGCCTAAAAAGACAGCGATCGTAGCGATGAGTGGCGTAAAACTCAAGGGCTTTTCTGTAGCCTCTTTAAAAGACAGGCTCAAATGCGGTTCATTTTGCTTGATAAAATCCTTAACTTTTTCAAAATCGCTCGTATCCAAAAACAGCTTACTGGTGCTGAAATTGATTTGAGCTTTTTTCACATAGTCTAATTTATTTAAATCCCTCTCTAATTTAGACGCGCAATCAGGGCAATCCAAATTGTGAATGTGGTATTCTTGCATTTTCTCTCCCTTATAAAAATCCTTTTAAGAAATCTTTCTAAAACTCAGCGCTTTAAGCATGTGAGATTTTTCTATATTCTCGCAAGCGTTTAAATCCGCAATCGTCCTAGCGACTTTTTTGACCTTATTAACAGAGCGCATGGACAGATTAAACCTTTCAACCGCCTGCTCTAACAACTTTTGCGCTTCAAAATTTAAAGGGCAAAATCGTTCGATCTGCTCTTCATTAAGCTTACCATTAAAAGCGCTCTGTTTCCTTAACTTTTGCTGTTTGAAAGCTAATAACACTAACTCATGCATCTCTTTTGAAGTCCAAGAATGCGACGGCGTGTCTTTATAATTCCCCTCTTCCATTTGCACGAACAAATCAATCCTATCCAAAAAAGGCTCGCTCAAGCGGTTTTTATACTGCGTGATCTCTCTGTCTTGGCAACGGCATGCTTTGGTTGCGCTGAGTAAATTCCCGCACAAGCAAGGGTTTTGAGCCCCCACAAATAAAAAAGAGGTTTCGTATTCAATCTTGCTATGCACTCTTGAAACCACTAATTTATTGTTTTCTAAAGGCTCTCTTAAAGCTTCCAAAATATCCTTTTTAAAATGAGGCAATTCATCAAAAAAAAGCATGCCGTTATGCGCTAGCGCGATTTCGCCAGGTTTTGGCTCTCTTAAAGAGCTTGAGCCTAAAATGCTGGATTTTGAAGCGCTTTGGTGAGGGTTTCTAAAGCTCCTTAAGGGGTAATAGGCGCTGTCTTGCTCGCTTAAAATGCGTAATTTTGTCGCTTCTAAGATTTCATTCAGGCTCAATGGAGGCAAAATATAACGCATGCGATTAATGATCATGCTTTTCCCACACCCTGGACTTCCCTCTAAGATCAAATTATGAAACCCAGCGCTAGCGATCAAAGCGGCTTCTTTAGCGACAGCTTGCCCCTTAACTTCTTTAAAATCTAAGGCATAGGCGTCTGAAAAATAATACTCTTTATCGTTTAATTCTATTGTTTTAAAGGGTAGTTTTTTCGTGTGGGTGTCTGCTTTGATTTCAGGATTTTGTAAGATTTCTAACGCTTCTTTAAAGTGCCCCACAAAAAAGCATTGCAAATTAGGAATGAGCGAAAAAAGCTCTTCATTCGCCTTAGGCGCAATGACTTTAGCATGGGGGCGCTTAATGGCAATGTCTAAAAGCATGGGGAAAATGTTAGGATTGGGTTTGATCTTGCCATCAAGCCCTAACTCCCCAAAAGCAAACCACTCTTTAAAAGCCAACTCTTGTTTTTGCAAAGCGATTAAAAGAGCGATAGGTAAATCAAAATGGCTCCCGGATTTAGGCAAATCTGAAGGGGAAAGGTTGATGGTGATTTTTAAAGGCGGGAAAGTGAAATCGTTATTTTGTAAAGCCGATTGGACCCGTTGCTTGGCTTCTTGGATAGAGTTATTAGCCAAGCCTGAAATCACAAACGCCGGCAAAGCCCTTGTGAAAGTCGCTTCCACGGCCACGATTTCCGCCACTCCCCTTTGCATGGTCGCACAAAATATCGTGTTAATCATGGTTGTTACTTGTGTTTTTGTTGTTTTTGCAGCTCTTTGAGTTCTTTTTCAAATTTCTTACGCTTCAAAATGGATAATTTATCCACGAATAACACGCCATTAAGATGATCGATCTCATGCTGAATGGCTACCGCTAAAAGCTCGCTCGCTTCTAAAACTTTCACTTCAGCGAAGCGGTTTTGATACTCTATCTTAACCTTTTCAAAACGCTCCACTTCTTCATAAAATCCCGGCACAGACAAGCACCCTTCTCTATACATCATTGATCCCCTAGTTTCTATAAACTTAGGGTTAATGATTTCCAAGCAGTCTTCTTTGTGTTGCACGCCGTCTTCTTTCGGGAGGTTGATGATGAGCATTCTTAAAGGCAAACCCACTTGAATAGCGGCTAAACCTATCCCTTCACTAGCGATCATAGTCTCATGCATGTCATCTAGCTGTTGGTGGAGTTTTGAATCAAAAGAAATGACTTCTTTAGAAATCGTTCTTAAAATTTTAGAAGGGTAATGGATAATCTCTAATAACGCCATGCAATCACTTCACATTTTTCTGTAACACTTTATCAATCAAGCCATACTCTTTAGCTTCTTTAGCGCTCATGTAAAAATCCCTGTCCGTGTCTTTAGCGATTTGCTCCAAACTCTGCCCTGAGTTTTGAGCCAAAATAGAATTCATCAAACCCTTAAGCCTGAGAATCTCATTAGAAATGATTTCAATATCGCTCGCTTGCCCTTGAGCCCCCCCTAAAGGCTGGTGGATCATAATCCTTGAATGGGGCAATGAAAAGCGCTTGCCCTTAGCCCCACAGCTCAGTAAAAACGCCCCCATAGAAGCCGCTTGACCGATGCAAATCGTGGAAACATCAGGGCGGATAAAATTCATGGTGTCATAAATGCTAAGACCGCTTGTTATCACCCCACCGGGAGAATTGATATACAAGCCAATGTCTTTTTCAGGGTCTTCAGCTTCCAAAAACAAGAGTTGGGCCACGATAGAAGACGCCACGCTATCATTGATCTCACCGCTCAATAAAACAATGCGATCCTTTAAAAGGCGCGAGTAAATATCATAGCTGCGTTCCCCACGATCGGTATTCTCTATTACATAAGGAATGTATCCCATCATCTCTCCTTTTTAGCCGTTTAACCCGCTTGAATTTTTTGAGCGTTGGGCCTCATTTTTTCCAAAATTTCTTGTTGCTCTTTAGGCAGGTTTTTATCCAACAAATAAGCTAACACCCTATCTTCAATCATCGCCATTTTCACCGCCGCTAACATGTTGTTTTTGCGGTATTGTTCAATGAGACTTTCTGGATTTTGCCCTGTCATCATCGCTTCATAATACAAAGTTTGAAAGACTTCATTGTCATGCACGCCAATTTTTTCTTCCTTCGCTAAAGCGTCAATGATAAAAGTGATTTTCACGCTTTTTGTCGCATCGTTTCTAAAGCTCTCACGCTTTTCTTTGGCTTTTTCTTGACTTTCTTGTAAGGATTTGACTTCTTCAGCTTGCATGGAATAAAGAGCGTTCCTGAATAACAAATCCATTTCTTGCTCTATGATCGTTTTAGGCAAATCAAAAACGATCTTTTCATCTAAATTTTCAATCAATTTTTCTTTCAACTCTTCATTATAGAGCCTGGCTTTATTTTCTAAAAACAACTGCCCTTTAACCCTTTCTTTTAAAAGCTCTAAGGTCGCATTCTCTTCATTGGCTAGCACGATTTTAGCGAGTTCGTCATTGATTTCTAACGCTTCACGCGCTTGAATCTGGTGCAATTTCACTTTAAAAAGGGCTTCTTTGCCGGCTAAATGCTCTGCGTGGTATCCGCTAGGGAAAGTCAAAGGGAATTCTTTTTCTTCGCTAGCTTGCATGCCTAAAAGAGCCTTTTCAAAATCTTCTAGCATTTGCTTACTGCCTAAAATCAAATTAAAATTTTGAGCCTTGCCTCCTTCAAAAGGTGCATTATCTATAAAGCCTTCAAAATCAATCGTCAATTTATCGTCGTTTTGGGCTTTTCTTTGAGCGTCAGCATCCACAAATTTCGCGTAATCTTTAGCGAGCTGTTTCAAACGCTCATTAATTTTTTCTTCATTGGGAACTTCCACTCCCACGCTAGGCACGCACTCTTTGATCTTGTCTAAAACAATCGTGGGTTTTAAGCCGATGTCCGCTTCTATTTCAAAATGCGTGTCTTTTTTTTCAAATTTAGTGAGATTGGGGCTACCGATAAGATCCTTATTTTCAATCCCTAATTCCTTAAAAGCGTTTTTTAAAACCTCTTGAATCATTTCTTCTTGAGCGTCTTGTTCAATTTGGGCTTGATAACGGATTTTCACTAAACTAAGGGGGACTTTACCTCTTCTAAAGCCATCAATTTTAACTTTTTGGGCGATTTTTTGAGCGATTTTATCATAACGCTTTTCTAAATTCTCAATGGAAGGTTTAGCGCTCAAACGGGCGTTAGCGGTGTCAATCTTTTTCACTTCAAGATTCATTTTTTTCCTTAATGGCTAAAAAATTAAATTTTTGTATCATTATAGCTTAATTTGTTTTAATTCCGGTTGATAAAAAGCGGTTTTAATTCTGGTTTTCAAAAATTTAAAAAACTAAAAGTCATAAGTTGAAGTGAGATAGACAGAAATATTGCGCTTGAAATGAAGGGTGTATAAAGGGGTTTTAAAATAATCATTGGTTAAAAAAGGGATGCGCGTGCCAAATTCTATCGCCCAATTCTTATACCTTGAAAAGCGGTAACGATACCCCACATTTAACATCACTTGAAACATGTAAGGGCGATAAACGCTTGAAGGATCCTTAGCCCACTTTTTAAAAATCTTTGTTTCATAAAACCAGGTTTCTCCCACGAGATTCATCCCTAAAATCAGCGTTCCAAAAGTGCGTTTGTATAAAAAGTCAGCTCCCACGCCATAAAAAATAGCGTTAATAAAAGTCTCTTTTCTTTGCAATTTTTCTCTATAGCTTTTAGGGATTTGCGAACTCTCCCTCAAACTATCGCCCAATACGCCTTTATTTTTAAGAAAAAATCCATAAGCATAATCCAAAGAAATATAAAAGCGCAAACCATAGCGCTCTTTTTTAGGAAAAAATTGTTTATAGCCATAAATCAAACTGACTTCAGCAAAAGGAATGTCTCGGTATTTTGAATGGTTTTCAAATTTTTCCCTGCTCTGCAGCCATGACATTTGCACCACACTTGTGCCGTAATAATGGGAGCTTTTGTCTGTGTTAAAAAGTTTTTTTTTGGGCTTTTTAGGCTCAGCAAAACATGGGGGGTGGGTTTTACCCCTTAAACACTTCTTGGCTAAAAACCGCTGGTATCCTAGATCTTCTTCTTTGGCGATCGTATAAGTAACCAAATCATCAGCCCTTAAATACACGCTCAAAAAGAACGCTAAAAACCCCTTTTTAAGCAGTTTGTTCAAGCGTTCTTTATCTTATGCGTTATTTGTCTTTATCGGTTTCTCTTGTTTTTCAATTCTTTGGCGTCTTTTTGATAAGATTCTAAATTCTTTTGAGTGAGTTTTTTGTCTATTTCTTGCATAATACTTGTAAAAATCTTATTCAAAGCGCTCTTGATCGCATCATTAGAATTATCCGTTCCCTTAACCATAGTGCTAACTAGCCCCCCGCTATGGCTTGAATGGGTGGTTTTTAAGAATTTTTCTTGAATGTCCAACTCGCTCAAATCCATCGTAAAAGAATCCAAAGATTCCCCACTCATAGGCTCTAGTATGGTAACCTTAATAAACCCGGCCGGGATTAAAACCCCTTCCATCTTGTCCAAACCAGTGGAGAATAACAACCCAGGTTCTGATTTTTTCTGTATGGTCCTTTTAGGATCGGGGCGTAAAACAATTTCGCCATTCATAGCGACGGCCAAATACCCTTCTTTTTTTTGCGCAAAAGAAAAATCGTCTTTATCGCTGCTATCTACATTAATAACCTTATAGCCCTGATTTTGCAAAATCTGTTCAACCTTGAGCGTGGTTTGATTCTTGAATTTGTTTTCATACTCTTTAGCAATATTATCGCTGTATTGAAAAGCTGGCCTTAAAAGTAAAATCTTTTCATCTAACGCTTGAACTTTCTCGCTAGCTGGATGGTAATTCAATTTCAAAGCGACTTCATTGGTTTCAATAATATGTGGGCTGCATCCCACTAATAAAGCCGCCACGCTCGCGCCTAAAAGGCATTTTTTCCATGCAAAATCTTTAAAATGATTATTTGCTTTCATCGTTCTATCCTTGATTGTAATATTTTAGACTTCTATAACAACAAATCCGAAGCAACCAACACGCTTTTGTTGTCAAAATGTTATTTTACCCTAACATCTTTAGATTATCAGTCTTTTTCTATTTTTTAGCGTTATAATCCCCGCTTTTGCCTCCACTTTTATGCTCCAACATCACACCGCTAATTGTCATGCTCTTATCAATGGCTTTCACCATGTCATAAATGGTTAAAAGCCCTATGCTCACACTCATTAGCGCTTCCATTTCTACGCCCGTTTTAGCTTGAGTTTTGACTCTCGCATAGAGTTTAAAACTGCAAGTCTCTTTTTCTTCTAAAATATCAATATCCACCCCATTGAGCATGATTGAATGGCACATGGGAATAAGCTCGCTTGTCTTTTTAGCCGCCATGATCCCAGCAATAATAGCAGTTTGTAACACCGGACCTTTTTTAACGCCATGATTGATAATAGCGTCATAAGCCTCTTTATTCATGCTGATACGACCGCTTGCTAGAGCGATTCTTTCAGTGGTTTCTTTATCCCCTATATCCACCATCTTAGGCTGATTTTCTTCATTCAAATGAGTGAGCGGCATTTTTTACCTTATTGTTTGGGGCGAAACGCTTGAATGTTTTTTTCATTCACTTGCATATAATTCCCTAAAATCAAATCCACGCAATAAGGAATCGCTGGAAAAACCGCTTCTAAACACTCTCTAATGCTTTTTGGCTTACCAGGAAGATTGATAATCAAACTCTTATTCCTGATGCCAGCGCTCTGGCGCGACAGGATCGCTGTAGGCACGTATTTTAAGCTAGTCATTCGCATAAGCTCTCCAAAACCAGGAAGCATTTTTTGGCACACTTTTTCTGTGGCTTCTGGGGTTATGTCTCTTAAAGCAGGGCCTGTGCCTCCTGTAGTAACAACTAGATCGCATTGGTATTCATCGCACATTTTAATCAGCGATTTTTCAATCAAATCCCTTTCATCAGCGACAATTTCATAATGAAATTCTAAAGGATTGAGCAGATATTCGCTCATCACTTCTTGTATCGCTTTCCCGCTTAAATCTTCATAAATCCCTTTTGACGCTCTATCGCTCGCGCTCAAAACGCCTATATGAATCGTTTGCATTTGAACTCCTTTTTAAGCTAAAAGCCCACTCCCTTTTAAAGGGTGGCTTCTTTCTTTAGCGTAAATGCGTTTATTATCAATCAAATCGTATTTCCAAATAGGAGCGTTACGCTTAAAATCTTCAATAAAATTTTCGTATAGTTCTAAGGCATTTTTTCTATTCTTTCCCATTAAAACGCATAAAAATGAGCTTTGTCCTATCAAAACATCGCCCAGGCTGTGCACCATTTTTAACACCACGCCCAAATCTTTGGCTTTATGGTGCCATTTTTCAAACCAAGTCTTTAATAGCGCCTCATAAATATCAAAACTCAAGCCTTGAATGTTACCCTCTCCTCTCACAATCCCCACAAACACACAAAACGCTCCAAAGTTTTTCGCGCAAGCTTCTTCTTGATAGGCTTTTAAAAGCTTGTCAGTATCTAATGCCCCTTGAATGATTTTTAACACCTAGCCCCCACAAACCGGTGGCAATAAACTTACCACATCGCCATCTTTTAAAGGCGTGTTTAAATTGTCTATCAAATGATCATTAAGGGCTATCGCGCAAACGCCCAACCACTCTTTTAAGCCCTCTTTTTCTTGTAAAATCGCTCTTAATTCCTTTAAATCACTCGCTTTGATGAAAAAATTTTCTTCTTTTATGGGTCCAAAAAATCGCACTTCTACCATCATTTACCCTTATATTCAATCTTTTAAAGCATGATTTTAAATATTTTTAAAACCTCTTTGAAAAGCGCTTTTAGTTTTCACAATAAATGCCCCATTTTGAGCTTTTTAACTTCCAAATACCCTTGATTGTGTTCGTTAGCGCACACGATCAAGCTCTCTCTTGTTACTTCAGCGTATTTTTCTAAAGCGGCGATTTTTTTAGGGTTATTCGTGAGTAAGCGCATTTTTTTAATATGGTAATATTCTAAAATCTCACCCGCAACACTATAATCCCTTTCATCGTCTTTAAACCCTATCATTTCATTGGCTTGAATGGTATCATAGCCCTTATCTTGCAAAGCGTAGGCATTGACTTTATTAAACAGTCCTATCCCACGCCCTTCTTGGCGCAAATAAATCACTAGCCCCCCTTCTTTAGAAATCCTTTCTAACGCCATTTGCAACGCCCCTCCGCAATCGCATTTTTGAGAGCCTAGAGCATCACCCGTTAAGCATTCTGAATGCAAACGCACTAAGGGGTTTTGAGAAAAATTAGGGGTGAAAATGACTAAATGATCTTTAGAGCCATTAGAACCCTTTTCTCTAAAACACTGGATATAAAACTCCCCAAATTGAGTGGGTAATTTGGCTTGGTTAGAGACTTCTAATCGTTTCAAGGATACTCCTAAAATTAGTTTTAAAACGCGTCTTTTAAAAAAAGGTATTCTATCAAAACTCTTTATAATTTTCTTAAATTTTAAGCTCTTAAAATTTGTAAGTCAAATTCAAACCATTGGGGCTTAAATTAGAACGGATTTCATGTTTATTATAAATCCCTAAAGCTTCCCCAAGCCCTAAATCCCTAATGATAAAACCGATAGGATCCATAAGAGCGATAACCAAACGCCCTAAAAATAAAGAGCCAAAAAGCTTGCCTTCGTTGCGTTGGATATAGCGCGTGAGCTGGTAAAACCCTTCCCCTAAAATGGAGCCTAATAAAGGCGTGATCACTAAATCCTGCCAGCTAGGCACCTCCACAAACGCTTCCAAACCATATTCCCAAAAAAGCGTGGAAGTGATAAAAGAAAAAAACGCTGATGCCATCCAGCCAAACCCAGCCATGCGCGGTTGTATATAATACATAGCCCCAAAATAAGGGTGCAAAATTTCATTGAAAATAAAACTATCATTGTCCAGTTTTGGCCCCATGCGGACATTTTCAAACCAACTTTTGATCCCAAACTTTTCTCTATCCCAATTCGTTACGCTCTCTGGCATGAGATACAACCCCACAATCCCTATCACCAACGACACGCCTAAAATCCCAACACTCGTGCCTAAATATTTCCAACGGCTATTTGGGGCATAAGGGATCGTGTTGCTCTTTTTAAACTTCTTTTTAAAATAATGCCATGAGAGATTTTTAGAAGGGCGTCTGAGCGTTTCTTCTAATTGAATGCTGTTAGCGTTTAAAAAACTACAGCCCAACCCCCAAATAACCACGCAAACTACCCAAATCTTTTGGAAGGTTTTTAGGAATATTTTCAATAATATTTTTAGGAATGTTTTTAATGAAATCAGCATAAACTCTATTATTACTCTCATCAGGTTGCAAACTTTATTGCTTGACTTAAAAGAGTTTATTATACCTTAAAAACATTACAACACATTCAATGAAACTTAACAAGCCTTTAAAGGCTAATCGTTTCTACAAGCTTAAGCCCAAACCCACTCAAAGCCTTATACTGCCTGTCTTCAGAAGAGCTTAAAAGCCTGAAATCCTTTATCCCCAAATTTTTTAACACTAACGCTCCGATCCCAAAATCTTTAACGATATTATTTTCTTTAGAATGCGTGTTCATAAAGATCAAATAACCCCCTTCGCGTTTTAAATATTCTAAAGCCTTAAAAAACACTTCAAACGCATCAGTCGTTAAAAAATCAAAATCCTCTTTGATAGGGTGGAAACGCACTAAAGGGGCCAAATCATGGTTTTTTGCGCCTTTAAATTTAAAAGCGTAATGTTTTTTTTGCTGGTGGTCTAAAAAAGTGTAGCATTGCGTTTGGTGTTTTAAAAATTCCCTTTCTTCTTGGCAAAACATTTTCAGCAAACTTTCATTTTCCAAACGATAGCTGATCAAATCAGAAACATAGAGGGTTTTAAGATTATGTTTAATGGCGAAATCGCTCAAAAATTTATCCCCTCTCCTCGCCATAGATCCGTCTTCTTTCATGATTTCACAAATCACGCTCACGGGTTTTAATCCAGCTAATTTGCATAAATCCACGCTCGCTTCCGTATGGCCCGTGCGCGCTAACACGCCTCCGTCTTTTGCGATTAAAGGGAAAATATGCCCCGGGCGCACAAAATCGCTCGGTTTTGTGGTGTCTTTACACAATAAGTCAATCGTTAAATGCCTTTCAAAAGCAGAAATCCCGGTTTTGGCTTCTTTAGCGTCAATGGATACCGTGAAAGCGGTTTCATGGTTAGAATCATTCACGCTAACCATAGGGGGTAATTCAAATTTTTTCGCTAGATCTTTGGTTAAAGACACACAGATTAACCCCCTGGCATGCGTGGCCATGAAATTGATTTTTTCAGGGGTGGAAAAAATCCCGGCTAGAACCAAATCCCCCTCATTTTCTCTGTCTTCATCGTCCATGACAATCAGCATTTCGCCATTTTTATACGCTTCTAAAGCTTCAGTAACTCGTTTTAAAACCATTCTAACTCCCTAGTTTCATTCAATAGTATTGAGTGTCATAAAAATAAGAAATATAGCATGTTTAATAACGATTATTACTTTATTGTTAGTGAGGAAAAAGCAATTTCAAAATATTCCATTGTTTGATCGCGCCTTTATGCAAAAAGCGGCCTATCCTAATGCTTAAAGGTAATTTTTTAGGCCTTTGTTTTTCTGTGTTGGAATTTTGAGCGTTCATTCCATCGCAAAAAATCGCAAATTCTTCTAACACATAGTTTTTGACCCCATGCCAATAATGCCTATCCATCACGCAATCTATAGGCATCACCCATTCTTTCGCGCTGTATTTCAATAATTTTTGCGCGGCTTTGGGGGCTAAAACATACCCTTGAGTGCCAATGCCATCTTTAAAATTTAAGATTTGAGAAACCCCCTTAACGGGAGTCTTTTGTTTAGCCACATTTTCTTCTAAATGCATCAAACGGATATAGCCTAACTCGTTAATGTGTTTATCACAAAACTCCAAGCTCTCTTTAAAACGATCTTTTATAATAATATCATCTTCTAAAATACAGATCGCTTCATTGAGTTCTATGCATTTTTGCCACAAGGAATAATGGCTCGCATAGCACCCAAGCTCCCCAAACCCCATCCTCTTCCCGCAATGCTTGAGCGCGTAAAAGAAATTTTTGAACGCGCAAGGGGGGTGTTTTTTATTTTTACAAAAAGCCAATAAATCTTCAACCATAAAAGAAGGGTGCAAATGCTCTAAAATCAAGGGGTGTAATTGAGTGGGAGAGATTTTAGAATAGATCGCATCAAAGATTTCATAAGAGATCCCTTGAAGTTTAAGGCTCTCTAAAAGAGGGGTTATATGAGTTTCTTTTAAAGAAAAATTTTGACAGGTTTTGGGGCTTAAATGAATAATAAAAACACGCATGTTAGCCTTAATTCTTAATGCAAATAAAATCAATATTAAACAGACTTACATTCTAGCGCAAATTTTAGTAAAATACGCATCATGTTAGAAAATATTCCTATCACCATTCAAAAAAGTAAAAAGATTAAAACCTTAAGCTTGAGCGTAACGCCCTCTTTAGAAGTGTTTCTCAAAATGCCCCATTCTTGCTCTCAAGCCAGGGCGAACGCTTTTTTAAAAGAGCAAGAAATTTGGTTAAAAAAAACCCTTTTAAGCATGCGAGAAAAATACTCACTCCTACAAACTAACCTACAAACTTATAAAGACAAAATTCTCATCTTTGATGAGGTGAAAAACGCTAACGATTACACCCTAAAAGATCTTAAAAAAATCCTAAAAACTTACTTGGATCACAAACTCCCCTTAATCGCGCAAAAAATGCAAACTGCATACACTAGTTTTAATATTAGAAACAACGCCAAAGTTTTAGGGAGCTGCTCTTATCATAACCGCTTGAGTTTTGCGTTATTGTTGATTGGCGCTCAAAAAGAAGCCATTGATTATGTCATCATCCATGAGCTCGCCCACACGATCCACAAAAACCATTCTAAAAATTTTTGGCGTTGCGTGGAATCGTTTTGCCCCAATTACCAAACCTTAAGAAATCATTTAAAGCAAAATATTATTTTTTATTCCCAACTGCTCAAACCATTGAAACCCTAAATTTTAAAAATTATAGCTCACATACGCCGTGATGCTTCTAGGAGGCGCGGCTTCTTTACCATTAGGGCTAGTGCCTATCCCGCTAAACCAATATTTCATGTTAAAAATATTATTGACTTGCAAGCTCGCATTCACGCTTTGCTTTTTGCGTTCCCACAAAGTGCTAGAAATTTGCAAATTCCACACCCAATACCACGGCGTCATGCCCGCTGTTTTGGTAGTGATAGCCCCATTTTTAATCGTGGGTGCGTATTGAGTGAAAGGCACGGTGTTTAACACATCGCTATAAGTTCGGCTATAAAAGAAAGAGCTTAACCCAATCGTGGTTTTAGCGTAAGTGTAACTCGCGTCTAAAATAAACTGGTGCGGGCTTACAAAAGGGAGTTTTTTGCCAAAAATATCTTTTTTAGGCCCTTTAGGATTGGCAGGGTTAGTAACCATCGTGTGGCTGGTGATATTAGCGCCTATGAAAGTGTAAGCCGCATGGAAATTAAGCCCTCTAATAGGCGTGTAATACAATTCTAGCTCCACGCCTTGCGATCTTGCATTGACCGGCTCTTTATTATCCCCATAGCGCCCGGTAAAATAGTTATTCGCAAAAATCACAAAATAATTCGCGTTAAAGCTCACTTGATTGTTAAAATAATATCTTGAGCCGCCCTCCATGACATTAAAGATTTGAAAATAATCCGTGCTTGTGCCTACAAAACTACCGATATTGCTGAATTGAGGCGGGATGTAGCTTCTTTGATAATTGAAATAAAACAACCAATCTTTAATGGGTTTATAGCCGATATTCACCGCTGGATTCCATTGGTTATAACGATCTTTAATGGTTTTTCCTGTTTGGCCTTCTTTAAAAGGGGGAGCGTCTTTTTTTTCGTAATTTAAAAAAGTGTATCTCAAGCCTGGCGTGATCGTTAGCATGCCGTTATTGAAATGGATTTCATCGCTGGCATACACGGCGGTATAATTGTTGAAATTATTGAGTGAAGTTCCTGCATCAAACCCACTGCTATTATTAGGCATGCTAGGGTTTTTCCTGGTGGTGAATCGGCGGTATAAATCTTCAGTTAAAAAGCGCATTCCCATATTAAAAGTTTGTTTGACTTTACCGGTATTGACGATAAGATTGAGTTTTGGCTCAAAGGCATTCACCACGAAGCGGCGGATATTGTCATAAAATTGCCAACAAGGGCTATTCGTGTCGCTATAAGAATACAGACCGCAATTAGGGTTTTTCGCGCTAATTTCTCCCTTGCCTTTAAAGGGTAAAATCTTATTTTGACTGCTCATATACACGCTTTGGTATTGGTTGGAAAAACCAAAATCCCTACTCATGTCATGCGTGAAATAAGTGAATTTAAAATCTCCCCCCACTTTCCTATCCAGATCGCCAAAATAATTTTGATACACGATCCCAAAGCGCTTGGCTCGCCCTCCATCTTGATTGTCAGGGCGCTCGTTAATGAAGCGGTTATAGGCATAATCTTGCGCGCTCAAAGTGCCTGGATGGTAAGAATTGTATTGGTAATACTGGTAATAAGCTTTAAAAGTATTGGTCGCATTAATCTTATAGATTGCATCAAGCAAGTAGTTTTGCACCTTTGTAGGGCTGTTTTGCCTGAAACCTTGCCCATTAATCCAATTGCCTTGCATGCTAATTCCTATATGCTTACCAAACATTCCAGCCGTTCGCCCGTAAGTGTTAAACAGCATCTGATTGCCTAAAGTTTGGGCTAAAGGCTTGCCTTTTTCTTTTGGATCGACAAAATTCCCATTAGAGGATCGCCCCCAAAAAGTGATCCTTTCAGCCGCTTGATTTTCCCACTCTTTTGGGATTTCTTTAGTGATGATATTCACCACGCCTCCAAAAGTGTTAGGGCCGTATTGCACGCTCGTGCCACCTTTAATCACATCAATCCTATCCACTGACTGGAAGGTTACAGGAAAAATCGCCAGTTCAATATTGGAATACGGCGCGCCATAAATGGGGATACCATTGACTAAAATCATGCCCGTATTGCTATGCCCGTTACCGCCCCCACCAAAACCGCGCACCGAAATTTTAGGCAGCACGCCTGTGCCTGTAGCGTCTCTGATTTGAATCCCTGGCACATTTTGCAAGGCGTTTTCAATATTCAAATTCCCCGTTTTTTTGAGTTCTTTGTTGGAAATCACCGTGCGAGAGCTTGTGGAATTGCGCACCTCTTCGCTTTGATATGAAAGCGGGGCGCTTGGATTGAATTTTTGCTCAGTGGTTGTAACTTTTTTTAAAAAATGGTGCTTATCTTTTGCACCCACCAAAGAGCTAAAAGAAAAAGTCAAAACACCCAACGCTAAAAAATAAGGGGTTTTTACCCTCAAATAACCATTCATTATGATAACCTTTCTCATTTAATTCAAACCGATGCATACTATAAGAATAATTATTATAATTAACTTAAATTTTGAAGTTTGATTTTATTTATTTACAATTCGTTATCAAAACGATTTGAAAAAGGTTTTTAGTGTTTTTTAACAACTACTAAGCGCTTTTTAAAAACAGAATGTTAGTTTTAGAATGCGTTATTTATCTATTTGACGAAGAAACCATCACGACCGCTATCGCAAAACCAGCGTCATGGCTGATGCTCGCGCTCAAGCTTTGGATGTTGAAATAATCCATTTTTTCTTTGGAAAGGGTGATTAAGGGGGCGTTTTTAGGGCTTTTAGAAATATGCATATCTAAAAAACTCAATTCCTTGCCAATGCCCACTTGAAGGGCTTTAGAGCAAGCCTCTTTGAGCGCAAAAAACCCGGCGATACTGCTAAATTTATCCTTGCATAAAACAATCTCACTTGGGGATAAAAAACGCTCTAAAAACTTCATTTCAAAGCGTTTTACGCACTTTTCTATCCTAGCAATAGAGACAATATCTATGCCAATCATTTAAAATTATTGGATAATGAAATCAGTGAAAAAGACATTTTTAATAAAGCCATCGATCAAAAACGAATTCAAATGGCTCTTAATTTCATCTTTAAGCTTGTTTTTGCCTTTGTTGGTAACCACTTCTTCCACGCTTTTAGACGATAGAATCTCTATAATCGTGTCTTTAATCGCCGTGTCTTTAACCTTGACTTCATTCAAAAGCTTTTCATTACTCAATTCTAACGAGATAGAAGCCTTAAGGTAGCGTCTGCCATTTTGAGAGACCAGATTCACCGCAAAAGGCGCATCAATCGCATACAAAGGCCCAAGCACCAAATATTGCTGGATATTAGAGCCTTCTTTGGCTTCTTGATTCTTGTTCGCCATAGGATTAGCTTGAACTTCTTGGGTGTTTTTAGAAGCGTTTTCTTTAGATTCTTCCTTATTCCCCATAAGCAGCATGATAATCACCCCCACCAATAAAAGCATCACCAGCACGCTTCCAATAATGACAAATAAAAGGGCTTTGCTTTTTTTTGGGGGTTGTTGCGCGGTATTTTCTTGTTCTTCTGCCATGCCTATTCCTATTGAAAATAAGTTAAAGTGGTTTTCCCGAATTTTTTCTGTTTGATTATAGCTAAAGTTACAAGACTTTTAGGCATTTCATGCAGGCTTTCATGCTCAAAAACCACTAAAAGATTTTTTGGATTAAAGCGTTCCAACAACCTTTCTAAAGCTTGAAAACACTTTTCATAAATCCCTAAAAACCCGCTCGTTTCAAAAGGAGGATCCAAATAAAGGATATTCAAAACGCCATTTTTTAAACACAGCGTGGGCAAAAGATTGAAAGCGTCATCTAAAAAGGTTTGAATTTCAATTTCCTTTTTCAGGCGATTTTTAACAAGAGAAATATTTTCTAAAAGCGTGGCATGAGCGTTTTTATTTTGCTCAAAAAACACCGCGCTTTTTGCTCCCCTACTCAAAGCCTCTAACCCCATAGAAGCGCTGCCTGAAAACACTTCTATAAAATGCGCTCCATTAATCTCTGCTTGCAAAGTATTAAAAAACGACTCTCTTACGATCGCTTTGGTGGGGCGCGTGCTAGAAATGTTAGGCAAATTCAACCCTAGCCCCTTGCAATCCCCCCCAATAATCTTAAATTTTTTTACTGGTTGATGATTTGGCATAATTTTTGAGTGTATTCTTCTAATAATTTTTGGATCTCTTGCTCTTTAGAATATTTGATTTCTTCGCAAGGTTTTTCACTCTCTTTTAAGGCGCAATAAAAATTTTTTACATCTTCTTTCACGCTCTGTTTGGTGAAAGGCTTTCTTAAGCGCTCTTCTATAGAGCATAGGGGCTTACTAATCTCTAGCGTTTCATCATCGCTTAAGACAAAGTCGCAAGCTTCCACAGGAGAAAGGCAATCGCTCAAATAAAATTCCAAACTTTTTTGGTGCAACAAAGACTTGCAAGAAAGAAAAATTTTCAAAAAAACCCCTTTTTTACTTTCAATAGATTTAAATTGTTTCAAATTATAGCAATTCTTTCTTTTAAACACCAACCTTAATTAAATAAAGCTAAAAATTGTTTCATTTTGTAAAAAAGTTAAATAGAATGTTAAAAGTAGGGTTCAAGTAACACCTTTTTTTTTTTTGGTATAATGGGCGTAAGGTAAGAGCAAAAGGCGTATTATATTCCTTCCTTCTTTACTATAAACTTAGCATTTTAATAAACTTTTTCATTAAAATGTCCTAATGCTCTTACCTTAAATTGAGAAAGTGGGTTAGCCGCTCTCATTTTTCAAACAAACTAATCTTGAAAGCGTAGTATTTAATAGTAAATACTTAGTGTTTAATATTCTAAAAATTCCAAGATACAAGTCCCCCTTTAAAAACACGCAAGCTCTTATTGCATAGATTGTAAAAATGCTTTTAATCATTTTTTATATTTCACCTCTTTTTCACAAACTCCACCGCCTTGAAACGCTCCCCTAAACCTCCGGAGCTAATTAGGGGTTTGATTTTAGCGGCTTCTTTTAAATACCTTTCATAACTCACGCTTTTTGAAAAGACCTCTAACAATTCCATAAGCCCCATATCAAGCAAAGCGTTAGCTTGCGATTTGAAGAATGAAAATTGCGCATGGTGTTTTTCAAACAAAAAACGCACCAAAGAAAAATTGACATCATAGGTCAAATCGCTTTGCTGATACAAAGAAGCTAAATTGTTTAAAATATCCTTAAAATCCAGCGCTTGGTGGTTTTTAAAAGCCCTTAAATGCATGTCTTTTCTCTCTGTTTCATCGCCATAATCAAAGCTCAAAAACACCCAAGAAGAAGCCTGATTTAATTTCTCTAACAAACCCTTAATAAAAGCCTCTAAAAATAACGGCGCACACCCTTGTTTTAAATCCAAATTTTTAAGAAGTTCTTTAGTGGGTTCATCAATAGCGCTCCAAACGCCCTGATGATCATGGGTGATAAAAAGCATTTGGTTATCTTTAATGATCTCGCAAGCGAATGCGTCAAACAATTCATTAGAGACGACAAACGCGCTTTCATGCCCCTTGAAATCTAGATCTTTCAGATCGCAGATCATCAGATCCAATTGCGTGGCTTGTTTGAAAATGGTTCGTTGGAGTTTTTGCAATTCTATTAAAGGCTCACAGCTGACAAACTCGCATTTTTCCATCACGCCCACGCTCAAAGCGTTTAAAAAACTGGCTATATCGCTCAAAAAATGCCCATGATGAGAGCCAATTTCTACAATTTTTAAAGGCAAAAATAATTTTTCTTCTTCTAAAAGTTTGATGATATAAAACGCCATAGCGCCCCCAAAAAATTTACTCAAAGACACCGAAGTGTAAAAATCCCCTTTTTGACCGATTGTAGCCTTTCTGTAATACCCTTTTTTTCCATAAAGCCACTCTTGCATGTAATTTCCAAACGATCGCACGATTTTCCTTTCATTCAAACTCATCTCAACCAACAATAAGAGAGCGCTATTCTAGTCAAAATTGCCTTATTTTTGCGCTATGATATTTGATGATTTTTTAAGCTAGTTTAGTAGGGAGTTAGTGGTTTGGAAATTTTAAGGCGAGAGTGCGGGGCGGTAGAAGAAAACGCTTATATTGTGAAGCTTTCTAGTGGGGTGGATTTTATTATTGATCCCGGATTTTCTAGCAGCGAATGGGTGTTAGAAAACGCCAAAAACCCTAAGGCGATTTTAATCACGCATGGGCATTATGATCATGTATGGGATAGCGCTCAATTGTCAAAAGCCCTTAAAGACACCCCCATTTACGCCCCAAAAGACGATGTGTTCATGTTAGAAAATGATATTTTTCATTTAGGCATGCCGGTTTTTAGCCCCACTTTTAGCGTGCCTTGCAATAAGGGTTGCACCACTTTAGAGATAGCAAACACCACCATTAAATACTGGCATTTTCCCGGACACACGCCCGGTTGCTCTATCATAGAAATAGAAGGGGTGATTTTTAGTGGGGATTTTATTTTTTATCGCAGCATTGGCCGCTATGATTTCCCTTATTCTAATGAAAAAGACATGAAAGAGTCCTTGATAAGGTTTCAAAATTTAGATTTTTCTAAAGACATAGAGATTTATCCAGGGCATGGGGATAAAACAAGTTTTTTTGCTGAAAGAGAGCATTCTAAAATTTGGGTTTCAAGGATGGCTTAATTGTTAAGCCGGCCAGAAAAAGAGCGTTATTTGCGCCATATCATGCTAGAAGATGTGGGCGAAGAAGGCCAATTGAAGCTTTTAAAATCTAGCGTTTTAGTTATTGGGGCTGGGGGTCTTGGATCAGCGGTTTTGATGTATTTGTGTGCCGCTGGGATAGGAAAAATAGGTATTGTAGATTTTGATGTGCTAGATATGAGTAATTTGCAACGCCAAATCATCCATTCACAGGATTTTTTAAACCGATCTAAAGCCTCTAGCGCGAAAGCGCGCTTAAAACAACTCAATGCTGGTATTGAAATAGAAACTTTTGAAGAACGCTTTAAGGCTCATAACGCTCTTTCTCTCATAGAGCCTTACGATTTTATCATAGACGCTACAGACAATTTCAACGCTAAATTTTTGATCAATGACGCTTGCGTGTTAGCCCAAAAACCCTATTCGCATGCTGGGGTTTTAAAATACAGAGGGCAAAGCATGAGCGTTTTACCCCATAGCGCATGCTTAGCGTGCGTTTTTGATAAGCCCCCTAAAAAGGGGTTAAATCCTCTTTCAGGGCTTTTTGGGGTCTTACCCGGAGTTTTAGGGTGTATCCAAGCGAGCGAATGCCTTAAATATTTTTTAGGGTTTGAAACTTTACTTATAAATACTTTACTTATAGCCGATATTAAAACGATGGATTTTAAAAAAATTCAAGCACCCAAAAACCCTGAATGTAGGGTTTGTGGCACGCATAAAATCACGCATTTACAAGATTATGAAATTTAGATTAAGGGGTAAGTTTTGGATTTATCAACCATATTAGGCTTGGTATTGGCGGTCGCTTCTATTTCGCTAGGCGATATTTTAGAAGATGGCAACCCGTTGCACATTATCCATTTGAGTTCAGTCATCATCATCGTGCCCACTTCGCTTTTTGCCGCCATGACAGGCACGCATGCTCGTTACGTGAAAGCCGCTTACAAAGAGATAAAAATTGTTTTTTTAAACCCTAAAATCAATTTAAACGAAACCATCAAAAATTTAGTGGAATTAGCCACTTTAGCCAGAAAAGATGGGGTGTTGAGTTTAGAGGGGCGAGTGGCGCAAATTGAAGACGATTTCACCCGTAATGGTTTGTCTATGATTATAGATGGCAAGGATTTAAAATCCGTTAAGGAAAGCTTAGAAATCAGCATTGAAGAAATGGAAGAGTATTACCACGGTGCCGCTCATTATTGGGAAACAGCCGGCGAGACCGCTCCTACTATGGGGTTAGTGGGGGCGGTTATGGGGCTTATGCTAGCCTTGCAAAAACTGGATAATCCGGCTGAAATGGCAGCAGGGATCGCTGGGGCTTTTACGGCTACTGTTACAGGGATTATGTGCGCTTATGCGATTTTTGGCCCTTTTGGGCATAAGCTCAAGGCTAAGTCTAAAGACATTATCAAAGAAAAAACCGTTCTTTTAGAGGGGATTTTAGGCATCGCTAATGGGGAAAACCCAAGGGATTTAGAAAACAAACTCTTAAACTACATCGCTCCCGGTGAGCCTAAAAAATCTCAATTTGAGGGCTAAACATGGCTAAGAAAAACAAACCCACCGAATGCCCCGCTGGTGAAAAATGGGCGGTTCCTTACGCGGACTTTTTGTCGTTGTTGCTCGCGCTTTTTATCGCTCTTTATGCCATTTCAGCGGTCAATAAATCCAAAGTGGAAGCCCTAAAGACCGAATTTATTAAGATTTTTAATTACGCTCCCAAGCCAGAGGCGATGCAGCCGGTTGTAGTGATCCCCCCTGATTCAGGGAAAGAAGAAGAGCAAATGGCGAGCGAAAGCTCCAAACCGGCTTCGCAAAATACCGAAACAAAAGCTACTATCGCTCGCAAAGGCGAAGGCAGTGTTTTAGAGCAAATTGATCAAGGCTCTGTTTTAAAGCTCCCCTCTAGTTTGTTGTTTGAAAACGCTACATCAGATGCTATCAATCAAGACATGATGCTCTATATTGAACGGATTGCTAAAATCATTCAAAAACTCCCTAAAAGGGTGCATATTAATGTAAGGGGTTTTACAGACAACACGCCTTTAAATAAAACCCGTTTTAAAAGCCATTATGAATTAGCCGCCAATCGCGCTTATAGGGTGATGAAAGTCCTTATACAATACGGCGTGAATCCTAACCAATTGTCTTTTTCTTCTTATGGCTCTACCAACCCTATCGCGCCTAATGATTCCCTAGAAAACAGAATGAAAAACAATCGTGTGGAAATCTTTTTTTCAACCGATGCGAACGATTTGAGCAAGATCCATTCTATTTTAGATGAAGAATTCAATCCCCACAAACAACAAGAATGAATCGCATGAATAAAAATTATCTTTTAATCTTTTTGTTGTTAGCGAGTCTTATTGCTAGAGAAAAGGACGCTTCTTCAAACCTTTTTGATTTGATTGATAAGGGGATCAACAGAGAACAAGAACTAAAAGAGCAGGAGCAAAAAACGCGCTTGAAACTGGCTCAAAGCCCTTTAGTGGCGTTAGAGATTGTCCCCCAAGAAACGCCCTATTTAGAATGGCAAGGGGCTAGGGAGTCGTATTATTTAAAGGTGAGCGCTGTAGTGGAGAGCGTGGTTATTTTAAAGATTGACATCAATCAGGGGCGTTCTTGCTCGCTCTACCCCACGCCTAAAAGCGTTTCTTTAGTGAGGAATCAAAGCGTAGCCTATGAAATTTTATGCGAAAACCAGCCGCTATGGATAGAAGTGAGCACGAATTTAGGCAAACGCACCTTTCAGTTTTAATTTGATTGGTTTTTGGCTTTGTTTTAAAAAAGTTTGCGCTTGTTGTTGATGGTAAAAATTTGATTTAAACCCAATTAAGAAAAACCTTTTTATATCAAATAAGTTTGGTTATAATGCCAAACATGGGCGTTTTTAAACAATTGATCAAAGAATTGTATGAATGGTTGCTCCATTCTGTAGATGTAATTACGCAGCATTTAGTTGCCATAGTATTAAAAATAAGCGTGGTAAAATATTTGATAAAAGAATTTCATGATCGCTTCATTTATTTTATAGACTTGATTGCGCAGCATTTTATCATCGTTGCGCTTTCTAGCTTTCTCGTGCTGGTGTTTGGGGTTTTGATTGGGGTTTTTGTGTTTTATAATTCAAAGGCTAGGGCGTTCTTGCTCCCTATAGTGAATTTCCTTTACACCATCCCATCGCTGGCGTTATTTGCGTTATTCATTCCTGTGATTGGGGTGGGGTTAAAAAACGCGCTTTTAGTGTTGGTCTTATACGGCTTATTACCCATTGTCCATAGCACTTATAACGCTTTAAAAGAGGTGCGAGAAGAGGTGATTAAGGCCGCTATTGGGCTAGGGTGTAACCCCAAAGAGTTGTTTTTTAGGGTGCGATTCTTGCTCGCTATCCCCCAAATTTTAGTGGGCTTAAGGATTGCAGTGGTGATGTTAGTAGCGATGGCTGGGATTGGAGCGCTCATTGGGGCTGGAGGCTTAGGGCAAGCGATTTTTAGAGGGCTAAACACGCAAAACACCACGCTTTTAGTGGCGGGCAGCTTGATTATTGCTCTTTTTAGCATTTTAGCGGATCAATTTGTGAGCGTGTTCCAGCATGAAAACGCCTTGCAACGCTTGCTTTCTCAAAACGCCACCAAAAAACAAAAAAGAAGGGTTTATGTCAGTTTAGCGGTATTCCTCTTTTTATTGCTAGCGAGCGCACTATGGCTAGCGCCTAGAAGCACTATAGAAGAAAAGCCGTTAGTCGTGGCGACAAAACCTAACAGCGAGCAGTATATTTTGGGTGAGATTTTAAGCCTTTTGTTAGAAAAACACCACATTCCCATTAAGCGAGCGTTTGGCATTGGTGGGGGGACGATGAATATCCATCCGGCCTTACTTAGGGGCGATTTTGATTTGTATGTGGAATACACCGGCACCGCTTGGGTGAACACGCTCAAAAACCCTTTGACTCAAAAAGTGGATTTTGAAACGATTAAAAAGCGTTATGAGAAGGAATTTAATCTTTTATGGGTGGGGCTTTTGGGCTTTAATAACACCTATTCCTTAGCGATTTCTAAAGAAGACGCTCAAAAATACGCTATTGAAACTTTCAGCGATTTAGCCTTTCATAGCCCGAATTTTGATTTTGGAGCGGAGTTTGACTTTTTTGAAAGAGAGGACGCTTTTAAGGGATTAGTGAAAGCTTACCGCTTTCATTTTAGAAGTTTGCATGAAATGGATATTAATTTGCGTTATAAAAGTTTTGAATCCCATAAGATCAACGCTTTAGATGTCTTCACCACAGACGCTCAAATCAAAGAGTTGGATTTAAAGGTGCTTAAGGACGATAAAGGGTTTTTCCCTAATTATCAGGCCGGTATTGTTATGAGAAAAGAAGTTGTAAAAAAGTATCCTGAAGCACTAGAAATCTTAGAAAAATTGGATTCAAAAATTAGCGACGAGAAAATGCAGGATTTAAACTATCAGGTGGAAGCGTTGAAAAAAAGCCCTAAAATCGTAGCTAAAGATTTTTTAGAAAGATTAGGGTTATAGAATGAAAGAAATCGTCAAAATAGAGAATGTGTCTTTTAACTACCACAATCGCGCTGTTTTTAAGGATTTTAATTTAAGCATTGAAAAAGGGGATTTTTTATGCGTTTTAGGGGAGAGCGGGAGCGGTAAAAGCACGCTTTTAGGCTTGATTTTAGGGCTTTTAAAACCCAGTTTGGGGAGCGTTAAAATCTTTAATGAGACCCTTTCAAACAACGCTTTTTTACGCCAAAAAATAGGCTATATCGCTCAAGGCAATTCCTTATTTTCTCATTTAAACGCCATGCAAAACATGACCTTTTGCCTTAATTTACAAGGCATAAACAAAGAAGCCGCTCAAAAAGAGGCCAAAGCCTTAGCGTTAAAAATGGGGTTAGACGAGAGCCTTATGGATAAATTCCCTAATGAATTGAGTGGGGGGCAAGCCCAAAGAGTGGGCATTATTAGGGGGATTATCCACAAGCCAGAACTCATTTTATTAGATGAGCCTTTTAGCGCTTTAGATAGTTTTAATCGTAAGAATTTACAGGATCTCATCAAAGAGATACACCAAAATTCTTGCGCTACTTTCATTATGGTAACGCATGATGAGGAAGAGGCGCAAAAGTTAGCCACAAAAACCCTAGAAATCAAAGCCCTTAAATAAGGGCAATGATTTTAAGGCTCGTTTAAAAATTCTGGCGTGGTGTTATTGGTGGGCGTTTGCATAGAAGAATTAGAGCTGTTTGAAGTTTTTTTAGCGGGTTTTTCATTGAATGGGGGGGCTTTATAGCCGCAAGCTTGAATCGTTATCGCTACAAGTATTAAAAAGCATGTTAAGATCAGTTTATGGAACAAAATATTTTCTCCTTACTCATTCAAAAAAAGTCTTATAAAAAGCTTGAAACCCTTTTGAAACTCAAAAAGCTTAAGGTTTTTATGCCTTTAAGTTTACAAGAAAATTTGCTTTTTATCTTCATAAAAGACTCTAAATTGCTTTTTGCGTTTAAAGATCTTTGGGCTTCTAAAGAATTTAACCAACGATTCGCTAAAGAAATCAGCCATTTTTTAAACACGCAAGGGCATGCTTATGGGTTTGACGGGTTGAATGGGTTAGAAATTTTAGGTTATGTGCCTAAAGACGCGCTAGAAAAAGCCAATTTTTATGCCCCCATTAAAAAACAAGCCCGTTTTTTTCGCCCTAGCGCTTTAGGGTTGTTCCATAACCCCATTAAAGACGCTCGTTTGCATGAATGTTTTGAAAAAGCGCGCTCTTTGATCCACTACCAACGCAGTTTTTTTGAGGAATGAATGGCTGATTTATTATCCAGTTTGAAAAACCTTTCTAATAGCAGTGGGGTGTATCAATATTTTGATAAAAACCGCCAGTTACTCTATATCGGTAAAGCGAAAAATTTAAAAAAGCGCATCAAAAGCTATTTTTCTATCCATAATAATGAAATTGCACCCAACCATCGTGCAAGTTTGCGCATTCAAATGATGGTCAAACAAATCGCTTTTTTAGAAACGATTGTGGTAGAAAACGAGCAAGACGCTTTGATTTTAGAAAATTCTTTAATCAAACAGCTCAAACCCAAATACAACATTCTTTTAAGAGACGATAAAACTTACCCTTATATTTATATGGATTTTTCCACTGATTTCCCTATCCCTTTAATCACACGAAAAATTTTAAAACAGCCTGGCGTTAAATATTTTGGCCCTTTTACTAGCGGGGCTAAAGATATTTTGGATAGTTTGTATGAATTGCTCCCTTTGGTTCAAAAGAAAAATTGCATTAAAGATAAAAAGGCATGCATGTTTTATCAAATAGAGCGTTGTAAAGCCCCATGCGAGGATAAAATCACCAAAGAAGAATATTTAAAAATCGCTAAAGAATGTTTAGAAATGATTGAAAATAAAGACAAGCTCATCAAAGAACTTCAATTAAAAATGGATCGCCTTTCTAGTAACTTGCGTTTTGAAGAAGCTCTAATCTATAGAGATAGGATTTCTAAAATCCAAAAAATCGCCCCTTTCACTTGCATGGATTTAGCCAAACTCTATGATTTGGATATTTTTGCTTTTTATGGCAAAAACAACAAGGCGGTGTTAGTGAAAATGTTCATGCGTGGAGGTAAAATCATTTCTTCAGCGTTTGAAAAAATCCACTCCCTCAACGAGTTTGACGCTGATGAAGCGATGAAACAAGCGATCATTAACCATTACCAATCGCATTTGCCTTTAATGCCTGAACAAATTCTATTGAGCGCTTGCTCTAATGAAACGCTTAAAGAATTGCAAGAGTTTATCAATCATAAACACTCTAAAAAAATCACTCTTAATATCCCTAAAAAGGGCGATAAACTCGCTTTAATAGAAATCGCTATGAAAAACGCTCAAGAAATTTTTAATCAAGAAAAAACCTCCAATGAAGAAGAAGTTTTAGAAGAGGTGCGCTCGCTTTTAAAATTAGAGTGCGTGCCTTATAGGGTGGAAATCTTTGACACAAGCCACCATGCAAACAGCCAATGCGTGGGGGGAATGGTCGTGTATGAAAATAATGCATTCCAAAAAAACTCTTATCGGCGCTACCATTTAAAAGGCTCTAACGAATACGCTCAAATGAGTGAATTGCTCACTAGAAGGGCTTTAGATTTTATTAAAGAGCCACCGCCTAATTTGTGGGTGATAGATGGAGGGAGGGTGCAATTAAACATCGCTTTAGAAATTTTAAAAAGCAGCGGGAGTTTTGTAGAAGTGATCGCTATTTCTAAAGAAAAAAGGGATTCTAAAGCTTATCGCTCTAAAGGGGGCGCTAAAGACATTATCCATACGATAAACGATACTTTTAAATTGCTCCCTAGCGACAAACGCTTGCAGTGGGTGCAAAAATTGCGTGATGAAAGCCACCAGTATGCGATAAACTTCCACCGATCCACTAAAATTAAAAACATGAAACAAATCGCTCTTTTAAAAGAAAAGGGCATAGGAGAAGCTAGCGTGAAAAAATTATTGGATTATTTTGGGAGTTTTGAAGCGATAGAAAAAGCGAGCGATCAGGAAAAAAACGCCGTTTTAAAAAAACGAAATTAAAGGAAAAAGCATGAAAAAAAGATTGAATATAGGGCTTGTGGGTTTAGGGTGTGTGGGGAGCGCGGTCGCTAAAATCTTACAAGAAAATCAAGAGATTATTAAAGACAGGGCCGGTGTGGAAATTGCCATTAAAAAAGCGGTGGTGCGAGACATTCAAAAACACAAGGGTTATACTTTTGAAATCAGTAACGATTTAGAAAGCTTGATAGAAGATGAAGAAATTGATATTATCGTGGAGCTTATGGGTGGGGTTGAAGCGCCTTATCTTTTAGCTAAAAAAACTTTAGCCAAACAAAAAGCTTTCGTTACAGCCAATAAAGCCATGTTGGCGTATCACCGCTATGAATTAGAGCAAATCGCCAAAAACACCCCCATAGGCTTTGAAGCGAGCGTGTGCGGAGGGATCCCTATTATCAAGGCTTTAAAAGACGGCTTGAGCGCTAATCATATCCTTTCTTTTAAAGGTATTTTAAACGGCACAAGCAATTACATTTTAAGCCAGATGTTTAAAAATCAAGCGAGTTTTAAGGACGCTTTAAAAGATGCACAACATTTAGGCTATGCGGAATTGAACCCTGAATTTGACATTAAAGGCATTGATGCAGCGCACAAACTTTTGATTTTAGCGTCTTTAGCGTATGGCATTGATGCGAAATTAGAAGAAATTCTCATTGAAGGCATTGAAAAAATAGAGCCAGATGACATGGAATTTGCAAAAGAGTTTGGTTATAGCATCAAACTTTTAGGCATCGCTAAAAAACACCAAGATTGCATTGAATTAAGGGTGCATCCAAGCATGATTAAAAACGAATCCATGCTTTCTAAAGTGGATGGGGTGATGAACGCTATCAGCGTCATAGGGGATAAGGTGGGCGAGACTTTGTATTATGGGGCTGGGGCTGGGGGAGAGCCTACCGCAAGCGCGGTCATTAGCGATATTATAGAAATCGCAAGGAAAAAAAGCTCTTTAATGCTAGGCTTTGAAACCCCCCAAAAACTCCCCCTAAAACCCAAAGAAGAAATCCAATGCGCTTATTATGCGCGTTTGTTGGTGAGCGATGAAAAAGGGGTTTTTTCTCAAATCAGCGCGATTTTAGCCAAAAACGATATTTCGCTCAACAATGTTTTGCAAAAAGAAATCTTGCATTCCAACAAGGCTAAAATCTTATTTTCCACGCACACCACGAGCGAAAAATCGTTTCTAAACGCCCTGAAAGAGCTTGAAAATTTAAAAAGCGTGTTGGATACCCCTAAAATGATCCGCTTGGAAAATTGAATGCAATTTTTCAACAACAAGCATAAAGAAAAGGGCTTAAAGGCCGAAGAAGAAGCTTGCGAGTTTTTAAAATCGTTAGGTTTTGAAATCATAGAAAGGAACTTTTTTTCAAAATTTGGCGAAATTGATATTATCGCTTTTAAAAAAGGGGTTTTGCATTTCATTGAAGTCAAAAGCGGGGAAAATTTTGATCCCATTTATGCGATCACGCCGAGTAAATTACAAAAAATCATTCAAACGATCCGCTGTTATTTGTCTCAAAAAGATCCTAATAGCGATTTTTGCATTGACGCCCTCATTGTGAAAAAAGGTAATTTTGAGCTTTTAGAAAATATCACTTTTTAGATTTTTACAGGAAATAAATGCGTTTTCATTAACATTATTAAGCTAATATAATTCTCGTTAATCAAAATCATAGAATAATTAGGAGTAACCAATGAGTCACTATATTGAATTAACTGAAGAAAATTTTGAAAGCACCATTAAAAAAGGGGTTGCATTAGTGGATTTTTGGGCGCCATGGTGTGGTCCCTGTAAGATGCTATCCCCTGTGATTGATGAACTGGCTAGCGAATATGAAGGTAAGGCTAAGATTTGTAAAGTCAATACCGATGAGCAAGAAGAATTGAGCGCGAAATTTGGGATTAGAAGCATTCCTACCCTTTTATTCACAAAAGATGGCGAAGTCGTCCATCAGTTGGTGGGCGTGCAAACTAAAGTCGCTTTAAAAGAACAATTGAACAAACTTTTAGGCTAGTAGCCATGATAGATTGCGCGATTATTGGAGGTGGTCCTGCAGGCTTGAGTGCGGGGCTTTATGCCACTAGAGGCGGTGTTAAAAACGCCGTTTTGTTTGAGAAAGGAATGCCTGGAGGGCAAATCACTAGCAGTAGCGAGATTGAAAACTATCCGGGCGTGAAGGAAGTGGTGAGTGGGTTGGATTTCATGCAGCCGTGGCAAGAGCAATGCTTTCGCTTTGGCTTAAAGCACGAAATGACCGCTATTCAAAGGGTTTCCAAAAAAGACTCTCATTTTGTTATTTTAGCAGAAGACGGCAAGACTTTTGAAGCTAAGAGCGTGATCATCGCTACCGGCGGTAGCCCTAAACGCACAGGCATTAAAGGCGAGTCAGAATATTGGGGCAAAGGCGTGAGCACTTGCGCGACATGCGATGGCTTCTTTTATAAAAATAAGGAAGTAGCGGTGCTTGGTGGGGGCGATACCGCCGTAGAAGAGGCGATTTATTTAGCCAATATCTGCAAAAAAGTCTATCTTATCCACAGGAGAGATGGCTTCAGGTGTGCACCTATCACTTTAGAGCATGCTAAAAAGAACGATAAAATTGAGTTTTTAACCCCTTATGTGGTTGAAGAAATCAAGGGCGATAGTGCCGGTGTGTCTTCTTTAAGCGTTAAAAATACAGCCACTAACAAAACAAGCGAATTGGTTGTGCCGGGGCTTTTTGTTTTTGTGGGTTATGATGTGAATAATGCGGTATTGAAGCAAGAAGACGGCTCCATGCTGTGCAAATGCGATGAATACGGCTCAATAGTCGTGGATTTTTCCATGAAAACAAATGTTCAAGGTTTGTTTGCGGCGGGAGATATTCGCATTTTTGCCCCTAAACAAGTGGTTTGCGCGGCAAGCGATGGCGCTACGGCGGCTTTAAGCGTGATTTCTTATTTAGAACACCATTAAATCAGGCTTATAACCCTAGATTTAGGGTTATGAGTCCTCGCTTCAACATTAATTGGATTTTCAAAGCTTGTAAGGCATTTTAGTTTTTTGTTTAATTGCAATGCGATTTCGTTCTCTTGCTTTGTTTTAATTAAATATTGATCACAAAATTTAAAAACGCTCAAAACATTTTTTACAATCAATATAATAAAAGAACTTGTTTGATTAAAAAAGCGCTCCTTAGGGGGTTGTGGGGATTTAGTTGGGGGTTGTAGGGGGAGAACTATTTTAATACCCCCTATTCTCTTAAGAGTTTTATTGTAAAATAGAGCCTAAAAACGATATACTCTATTAAAAATTATGGGAGTTTAGCTTGCGTGTTTTTATCATTTCTTTAAATCAAAAAGTGTGCGACACATTTGGTTTAGTTTTTAGAGACACCACAACTCTACTCAATAATATCAACGCCACCCACCACAAAGCCGAAATTTTTGATGCGATTTATTCTAAGACTTTTGAAGGCGAATTGCACCCCCTAGTTAAAAAGCGTTTGCACCCCTATTTCATCGCGCAAAACATCAAAGACATGGGGATTGCAATCGATCCTATCAGCAGGATTTCTAAGTTTTATTACGCTTTAAAATACCATGCGAAATTTATGAGTTTAGGAGAGCTTGGGTGTTATGCGAGCCATTATTCTTTATGGGAAAAATGCATAGATTTGAATGAGCCGATTTGTATTTTAGAAGATGACATCACTTTGAAAGAAAATTTTAAAGAGGGCTTGGATTTTTTAGAAAAACACATTCAAGAATTAGGCTATGTGCGTTTGATGCATTTACTATATGACCCCAATGTCAAAAGTGAGCCATTAGATCATCAAAACCAAAAGATACAGGAATATATAGGGATCATTAAGGCTTATAGCGAAGGGGTGGGGACGCAAGGCTATGTGATCACGCCTAAAATTGCCAAAGTTTTTTAAAATACAGCCAAAGGTGGGTTGTTCCTGTGGATACGATAATGGACGCTACTTTTATCCATGGCGTGAAAAACCTGGTGTTACAATCTTTTGTGATCGCTGATGATAATCAAATTTCTACGATAGCGCGAAAAGAAGAGCCTTATAGCCCCAAAATCGCCTTAATGAGAAAACTCCATTTTAAATATTTGAAATGGTGGCAGTTTGTATGACTTGAAAAAGATGATAAAAATACTAAAAAACATTTAAAGCTTTAATTTTTGATTAGAACAAGACTGATTTTTAATCGCTTTTGAGAATGGATTAAAGTTTTAAATGGATTTCAAAAGAGTTTCAACCCCTTTTGGCTTCTACGCACAATTTAAATAAGACGCATTAAGAGAATGAAGTGCATTAGAAAACGATTTCTAATTTTCTAATGCTATTAAGATTAAGATTTTTTAGGATTAGCTTCGGTTACCCTAATCGTTCTGCCCATAAAATCCGTATTGTCCAATTTAGCGATCGCTTCACTAACGCCCTCTTCTTGCATTTCTACAAAGCCAAAACCTTTGGGTTTCTTCGTTTCTCTGTCATAAATTAGCTTGACATTAAAAACTTTGCCAAATTGACTGAAAAGCTCCTTGACTTGCTCGCTGGTAGCGCTATAAACCAAATTCCCTACATAAATGTTTTTCAAGATAAAATTCTCCACTAAAAAAATAACAACATACCCATAAGAATATGAAAAAGTTATAAAAAAGTAACACTTCTAAAACCCAAACACATCCAAAACAGAAGTATGATGGATTGTATCCAATGATTGCTTAAAAAATTATAAAAGCTATTAAAATTGAGTATTGATAATAAAATACAAAAGAACCTACGCAAGCAAGCGGTGATTTTAAAAAGCGTTATTAAGGGATAAGGAAAGCATGATCTCAAAATTACCCCCTATCCTTTTAAAAGTTTTACCATAAACAAAGTTTTAAAAAACAAAAGTTAAGATAGTTTAAGCGGATTTCTCGTATCCCTTGATACAAGCTTTGCTATACCCAAACTCACACTCTTTTTAATGGAGTGAAAAGCGTTTTTTATCCTCACTCAAACAATCCTTTAAAAAGCTCACTATCTTTAATGGTATGGTTTCTTCTTTTTACAAATTCGTTTTTTGAGCGTTTTACTTTATAGCCCATAACCCACCATAAGACTTCCAATTACCGCCATAAATGATACTTTCATCTACCCCACTTCTACCATTTAATTAAATGGTATTTTCACATTCTCATTAAATTTTTGAATTGGTTTGATGATTTTGATGAGAGCTTAAGTTATTTTAACTCTTAAAAAATATTAAAGCCAAATAAAACTTTGGCTTGCAATACCCAAACAAAAATATTTATTTAATGCCCTTCATCGGTTAAAACAGCCCCTGCCAAATACACATAAGTGAGAATCATAAAAACAAAAGCTTGCAAAATCCCCATGAAAAACAAAACCATAAAAGGCGCTACAGGAATAGCCCAAGGCACTAATAAGAGCATGATGAGTAAGAACATGTCATCGCCCTTGATATTCCCAAACAAACGAAACGATAAAGACACGATCCTAGAAAAATGCGAAATAATTTCAATAGGGAACATGAAAGGGGCGAGCCACTTCACAGGGCCTGCAAAATGGGCGAAATATTTAAAAAAGCCTTGCACCCTAATGCCTTCAAAATGGTAATAAAAAAACACAATCAGCGCTAAAACCAGCGTAAAACTCCAGCTAGCCGTGGGGGATTCAAAACCAGGAATGATGCCTATCATGTTAGAAAAAAAGACATACAAAGCGATCGTGCCAGCTAGGGGGAAGTATTTGCGGGCCAATTCTTCGCCTATAATATCCTTAGCCACGCTCAAAATCGCGCTAATAATGCTTTCATACACATTTTGCAACCCCATAGGCACCATCTGCATTTTGCACGACGCGCCAAGAGAAATTAAAAACATTAAAACCGCTGTCAAAACAACGAAAAAACCGGTGATAAAATCATGATTGGAGCTAAAAAAATTAGCAATAGTAAATACTCTGTGTTCCATGAAAAAGTTTCTCTAAGCCTTATTGAAAATTTTCTTAATTGTAGCAATTAAGTTTTAAAAACTCATTAAACCAAGCTTTTTAACGAGTTTTTTAACGATTTGTCTTGCTTTCTTTTAAAATTCACCCATAATAATTAGGGGCTTCTTTAGTAATATCCACGCCATGCACATGACTTTCTTTCAACCCCGCACTTGTGATTTCTACAAATTCAGCGTTTTGATACAATTCCAAAATATTTTTCGCCCCCTGATACCCCATAGAAGAGCGCACGCCCCCTACTAATTGGAAAATCATATCTGAAACCTTACCACGATAAGGCACACGCCCCTCAATGCCTTCAGGGACTAATTTTTCACTCGCTACGCCCTCTTGAAAATACCTATCAGAGCTCCCTTTAGTCATAGCCCCAATGCTGCCCATGCCCCTATAGCTTTTATATTGCCTCCCTTGATAGATCATAAAATCCCCAGGAGATTCTTCTGTGCCAGCGAGTAAAGAGCCTATCATCACGCTTGATGCCCCCAAAGCCAAAGCCTTAGCCACATCGCCTGAATAGCGGATCCCTCCATCTGCAATCACAGGAATATCAAATTTAGACGCCACTTCTACGCAATTATCAATCGCGCTCACTTGAGGCATTCCTACTCCAGCCACAATCCTAGTGGTGCAAATGCTTCCTGGCCCAATCCCCACTTTAATAGCGTCCGCTCCCGCGCTAATCAAATCGCTTGTGGCCTCTTTAGTTACCACATTCCCTACAATCACATCCACCACCAAGCTTTTTTTAATCTCTTCTAAAGTGTGTAAAATATTCGCCGAATGCCCATGCGCACTATCCAACACCAACGCATCCACCCCAGCCTTAACTAACATTTCAGCCCTATCTAGTTGCCCCACTCCAATAGCCGCCCCTACTCTTAACCTCCCAAAATCATCTTTGTTCGCCTCAGGGTATTCAATGCGTTTTTGAATGTCCTTAATCGTAATCAAGCCTTTTAGAACATTATCTTTATCCACAATAGGCAATTTTTCAATCTTATGCTTGTGCATCAAATCGCTCGCTTCATCTAAACTAATGCCCACATGAGCGGTAACTAAAGGCATTTTAGTCATCACATCGCCCACTTTTTTACTCAAATCCGTTTCAAAACGCACGTCTCTGTTGGTTAAAATCCCAATCAATAAGCCCCTATCATCTACCACAGGCACGCCTGAAATCTTGTAATTATCCGCTATAGCCTTAGCGTCCGCTAGCGTTTTGTGCGCGTGGATAAAAATAGGATCATTAATCACCCCGCTCTCACTTTTTTTCACCTTAGCGATTTCTTTAACTTGCGTTTCAATGTCCATGTTTTTATGCACAATGCCAATCCCTCCAAGGCGCGCCATAGCGATAGCGGTTTTATGCTCCGTAACCGTATCCATAGCCGCACTAATAAAGGGGATATTCAAACGAATGTTTTTAGTCAAGCGAGATTTTAAACTCACATCTTTAGGTAAAACGCTAGATTTTCTAGGCACCATCAACACATCTTCAAAAGTCAAAGCCCTTTGTAAAATTCTCATTTTTGTATCCTTAATCTAATTTTAAATCCAATTCCTGCTCTAAAGCGTAGGAAACGTCTAAAAGACTTTGCTCATCAAAAGCCTTAGCAATGAATTGCATCCCTATGGGCAAGCCTAAAGGATCTTTAGCGACCGGCAAAGAAAGGGCTGGCAAACCGCTCAAATTCGCTCCGATCGTGTAAATATCGCTCAAATACATTTCTAAAGGGCTTGCATGGTAGTTGAATAAGTGGGCGCTCGTGGGAGCTACAGGAGTGAAAATCAAATCCACTTCTTCAAAAATCTTGTTGTATTGCTCTTTGATTATCAAACGCATTTGTTGGGCTTTCAAATAATAAGCGTCATAATACCCGCTGCTTAAGACAAAATTCCCTAACATGATGCGCCGTTTCACCTCATCGCCAAAACCTTCAGCGCGGCTTTTGAGATACAATTCTTTCAAATCTTTAATATTTTGAGCCCTCCTCCCATAACGAACCCCATCAAATCTGGCCAGATTCGAACTCGCTTCAGCCATGCTGATAATATAATAGACAGAGATTTGATAATGCGAATCCAGCATCTTTTTTTCCACAATCTCATGCCCCATTTCTTTCAAGGCTTTAAGGGTGTTTTCATAAGCAAGTTGCACTTCATGGCTCGCATCTTTAATGTGATCTCTTAAAATAGCGATTTTAAAGCGTTTGTCCCTGTTAAGGTTTTTAAAGGTTTGCGTGGGTTTGAGATTCGCGCTCGTGGAGTCCTTGCTATCATGCCCACTAATTGCGTCAAATAAAATAGAAGCGTCTTCTACATTTTGCGTGATAGGCCCGATTTGATCAAAACTAGAACAATATGCGATCAAACCATAACGGCTCACCCTCCCATAAGTGGGCTTTAACCCCACGCACCCGCAATAGCTCGCCGGCTGCCTAATAGATCCGCCCGTATCGCTCCCTAAAGCCGCTACCGCTAAGCCACCGGCTACCGCTGCCGCACTCCCCCCACTACTCCCTCCAGGCACTCTGTTTTTATCTCGTGGGTTTTTAGTGATGCCATAGCAACTAGACTCCGTGGTGCTTCCCATCGCAAACTCGTCCATGTTAGAAAGCCCAAACCCTGCCATGCTGTTTTGGTGCAAGTTTTCAATCACGCTCGCACAATAAGGAGCGACATAGCCTTCTAAAATCTTACTGGAGCAAGTGATCTCCCACCCCTTAACGCTGATATTGTCTTTAATAAGGATAGGCACACCCTTAGCGCTAGCGCCATTAAGACTAGGGGCTTTAATGTAAGCGTTCAAATCTGAAGCTCTAACCTTAGCATCAATTTCGTTTTTAAGGGTTTCTAATTCATCTTGGGATAAAGAAAGGGCTTGTTTTAAAGTGATCATGTTTTAGCCTTACAAAAAATTTAATGGTAGTTTAACATGCTTACATGTAAAACGAGCTTATAAGAGCGTTTTTAAAAAACATTCAACTCGCTTATCTAAATCTTTTAAACTAGAACTATTGTCTATAACATAATCGCTCATGGCGCGTTTTTGCTCTATATCCATTTGGCAATTTAATCGTTGCAAGATTTCAGTTTCTTTGAGTTTGTCTCGCTCTAAAAGGCGCTCAATTTGTAAAGCCCTAGGCGCATAGATTAACACCACCCTACTCACAGGATAGCGTTTTTTACCTCCCACTTCAAAAAACAAAGGAATGTCTAAAAAATACGCTTGATGATTTTTTTCTAATTCATAGGCTTTTTTAAGCATGCGTTCACGGATTAAGGGGTGTAAAAAATCCTCTAGCCATTTTAATTTATTAGGGTCTTTAAACACGATCGCACCAAGTTTTTTTCTGTTAAGAATGTCTTTTTCTAAAATCTCTGATCCAAAATGTTGGGCGATTTTAAACCGGTGCTCTTGCAATAATTGATGAGCGATCTTATCCGCATCTAAAATTTGATAGCCTTGCGATTCCAATATTTTAATGGTGGTGCTTTTGCCGGTGCCTATCCCCCCTGTGAGAGCGATAGCGTTTTTTAAGATCATTTTAAGATTTGATATTGTCTTTAAAGACTTCTTGTAAATTTTTAGGCAAAGCGAATGCGGCCCTATGAATGTCTTCGTTATAATACCTCACGCTTTTTAGCGCTTCTATTTTTGGCGTCATTAGATCTTTTAAGGGGTGGGTTTTAAAAGAAGCGTAAATATAACCTTTATTGCTTAAAATCCTTAAAGGAGCTACAAAAGGCATAGCAATAGAAAAAACTCCGCCCATGTTTTTAAGGGCGTTTTGCATGCTCACATGCTCTAATAGCGGGTGTTTGGCTACCGAAATAAACACCCCATCTTCTTTAAGCATTCTTTTTAAACCATCTATTTTATGAATATCCGGCTCTTGCAAGCAAAGGATCAAATCGTATTTTTTAATGTCTAAATCTAAGAGTTGTTTAGCGTGCGTGAAATTCTTATTATTTTTCACTTCATGGAAATGGGGGAAAAAACTAATGAAGCTATCCAAAATCTTTTCATCCGCTTGCACAAAATCGATATGCGTGTCGTATTTAAAAAGCTGGTGGGCTAATTCCAAATCAAACCCATCCACAATCAAAACTTCTTTAAGCTCTTTCTTGGTGCAACCCCCCATATGAGCGAGCAACTCGCTTTCAATGTGCAAAAAATTCTTGAACAGCAGTTGGCGGTTAAGCATCGCAATTTCGCCAAAATCCTTAGATTTAAAAATCTCTAAAATATTATGTTCGCTTCTAACATCTAATAATTTCGCTTCTATGGTGTATTCTTTACGCAAATACGGCGTGATTTCTTGGGTGATCCACATAAACATTCCTTACTTTTTAATAATATCCATGCCTTTGAAACGCTAACATGCTACCCAAAAAAATCTAAATTGTCGTAATAAACGCCCTAACTTTGGCATTCTAAAAAAAGTTCCGTATCGCTCTTAAAGCGCTCTTTTTTAAAATCCAAATCAATACTGATGGCTTTATGCTGGCTGTCTAATTTATCGGTTGAATGCTTTTTTAACACCATTTGACACTTTGAAACCTCAATGGCGTCTAAAGCCTTATCCCCTATCGTATAAAGATCATCGCTCTTTTTTTCTAACAAAAAGGATTCATAAAAAGGCCTTAAACTCAAATCGCTGTCATTGGTGGTATAAACATACGAAGAAATCTTGCCCTTAAATTGCGCGATTTGCGTTTTAGTGTCATTAAAAGTGAAAGTTTGGATCTGGCGATCTTTATCGTTTTGATCTTTTAAAAAACGCTTCAAGGCTTTGGATTTGATTTCTACCAACCATTGATCCCCTTCTTTACTCATCACAATATCCCCATTTTTTAGGGGGTAGAAATTTTGTTGGGAATATTCAATGAGTTTTGGATTTTTGGTTTTTCTTTTTTTGTAAAGGAACGGGCTTTTTTCATTATTAGCGTTGTTGTTGGGATCGTTTTGGTATAGGGGCGGGTTTTTTTCATTATTATCGCTTGGCTCATTCAACAAAATCACAGAAGTTTCAGGGTTAAAAGAATTATTTTCATCTTTAGTCAGTTGGAAAAAAGCGTTTCTTTCCTCTATAGGCTGATACACCATGTTTTTTAAAAAAATCGTTTCGCTAAAGACTTCGTAATCCGAATCCACATAGCTGGGGCGTTTAGAGCCGTCATTTTCTTGCTCTTGGGCTTTTTTTTGCAATTGGATAAACCTCTCTTGCGAGCAAGCTAAAAAGCACATTAAAACCACTACTACCACGCCTATTTTTTTGACTAAAAACAACGCTAGACCCTTATTTAAGCTTTAAATAACTATAATATTGTAATCTAATTTTGATTAAATTGAAGCGATAAAAAAGATGAATACAAGCCCTAAAACTTTAAAAACCATTGCGATTTTAGGCCAGCCTAATGTGGGGAAAAGCTCGTTATTTAACCGCTTGGCTAGAGAAAGGATCGCTATCACTTCAGATTTTGCAGGCACTACACGAGACATCAACAAACGAAAAATCGCACTAAATGGTCATGAAGTGGAATTGCTAGACACAGGGGGCATGGCTAAAGACGCTCTTTTGTCTAAAGAAATCAAAGCCCTTAATCTAAAAGCCGCTCAAATGAGCGATTTGATTTTATACGTTGTGGATGGCAAGTCTATCCCTAGCGATGAAGACATCAAGCTTTTTAGAGAGGTTTTTAAGATCAACCCTAACTGCTTTTTAGTGATCAATAAGATTGATAACGACAAAGAAAAAGAGCGAGCTTATGCGTTTTCTTCTTTTGGCATTCCCAAGAGTTTTAACATCTCCGTTTCGCACAATAGGGGCATTAGCGCGTTAATTGATGCGGTATTGAACGCACTGAATTTAAACCAAATCATAGATCAAGATCTGGATGTGGATATTTTAGAAAGCTTAGAAACCCCTAATAACGCTTTAGAAGAAAATAAAGAAGAAGAGATCATTCAAGTAGGCATCATTGGGAGGGTGAATGTGGGTAAAAGCTCGCTTTTAAACGCGCTCACGAAAAAAGAAAGGAGCCTTGTTTCTAGCGTGGCTGGCACGACTATTGACCCCATAGATGAAACCATTCTCATAGGCGATCAGAAAATCTGCTTTGTGGATACCGCTGGCATCAGGCATAGGGGTAAGATTTTAGGCATTGAAAAATACGCCCTAGAACGCACGCAAAAAGCCTTAGAGAAATCCCACATCGCGCTTTTAGTTTTAGACGTGAGCGCTCCTTTTGTGGAATTGGACGAAAAGATCAGCTCTTTAGCGGATAAACACTCTTTAGGCATCATTCTTATTTTAAACAAATGGGACATCCGCTACGCCCCTTATGAAGAGATCATGGCAACTTTAAAAAGGAAATTCCGCTTTTTAGAATACGCCCCCGTGATCACAACCAGCTGCTTAAAAGCGCGCCATATAGATGAGATCAAGCATAAAATCATAGAAGTCTATGAGTGTTTTTCCAAACGCATTCCCACAAGCCTACTCAATAGCGTGATTTCTCAAGCCACCCAAAAACACCCCTTGCCAAGCGATGGAGGGAAATTGGTGAAAGTGTATTACGCCACGCAATTTGCCACCAAACCCCCTCAAATTTCGCTCGTAATGAATCGCCCTAAAGCCTTGCATTTCAGTTACAAACGCTATTTGATCAACACCTTAAGGAAAGAATTTAATTTTTTAGGCACGCCTTTAATCCTTAACGCTAAAGATAAAAAAAGCGCCCAACAAAATTAAATTTTTTATGCGTTAAACCCCCTTAAAAAAGCGTTTTTGCTTGATTTATCTTTAGGATTTGATTATAATTACCGCTCAATCAGTCAAGCTAGGCGATTGAATCGCTTGGTTTTAGCATCTATTAGAAAAGGGGTTATCCACATGAACAAAGCGGAATTTATTGATTTGGTTAAAGAAGCGGGTAAATACAACAGCAAAAGAGAAGCTGAAGAAGCGATCAGCGCCTTTACTCTAGCGGTAGAGACAGCTTTAAGCAAGGGTGAAAGCGTGGAGTTGATCGGTTTTGGCAAATTTGAAACCGCAGAGCAAAAAGGCAAAGAAGGTAAAGTGCCAGGAAGCGATAAAACTTATAAAACCGAAGACAAACGAGTACCTAAATTCAAACCCGGCAAAATCCTTAAACAAAAAGTTGAAGAAGGCAAGTGAATTTGATCCACTCAGCAAGGGGCTTATCAATAAAGTTTCTTGCTTTCTTATGTCCTTGTAGCTCAGCTGGATAGAGCGTATGATTCCTAATCGTAAGGTCGTGGGTTCGAATCCCGCCAAGGACACCACTCGCATTATTTTTACTATCATAGGGATTTAAAATAGTCGTTGTTTGTGTTGTTGATGAAAAAGGTAATTAAAAGAAATTAAAAATTTAACCTTATCCTTAAAAAGCACTCAAAAAATTTTATTTTATTTCTTATCTTATTTAAAAAATATTCAAAGCATTTTTTACAATTAAAAAAATAAAATCAAGCCGTAATCTCTTAAGAAAGCGCTCTTTAGGGGGTTTTAAGGGTTGTAGGGTGGAATTTTCAAAATGCCTCCTACCCCCTTAAGAAAATGAATTTAAAAATCAAACTTAGAAAATGAGTTTTATCATCAAATAAAATCTTAAAACGATAAGCCATTAAAATCCCCCCTTTTTAAAAAATTGAGTGATCCCTATTAAAAATTTTAGGAAAGCCAAAAATAAATCATAACCCCCTAGACTTTAAACTTAAAGCTCACTAGCCTTATAAGCTTAATAAGAATATCCGCATGACAAATCCCTTCAAAAATGATATAATAGCCTTGATGAACTCATTTTAAGGAAAATGCCCATGCGTTTGCACACTGCCTTTTTTGGTATTAATTCATTGCTTGTTGTCTCTCTTTTGATAAGTGGTTGCAGTCTTTTTAAAAAGCGTAACACTAACGCTCAGTTAATCCCCCCTTCAGCTAATGGCTTGCAAGCCCCCATTTATCCCCCAACCAATTTCACCCCTAGAAAGAGCATTCAGCCTCTCCCAAGCCCTCGCCTTGAGAATAACGATCAACCCATTATTAGCTCTAATCCCACTAACGCTATCCCTAACACCCCCATTCTCACGCCTAATAATGTCATTGAATTGAACGCAGTGGGCATGGGTGTGGCTCCAGAATCCACCATTTCGCCCTCTCAAGCCTTGGCTTTGGCCAAGCGGGCGGCTATTGTTGATGGCTACCGCCAATTGGGTGAAAAAATGTATGGTATTAGAGTGAACGCTCAAGACACCGTCAAAGACATGGTTTTACAAAATTCCGTGATTAAAACCAGAGTCAATGCCCTCATTCGTAACGCTGAAATCACTGAAACCATCTATAAAGACGGCTTGTGTCAAGTGAGCATGGAGCTTAAATTAGACGGCAGGATTTGGTATCGTATTTTGAGCGGAGCGAGAGGATAAACCCTCTTACTCTATAATCATGCGGTATTTTAGAAGCACTTTTTTGTTATTTTTCATGACGCTTTTTTTTGTCTCTTGCTCCAAGCACCCTTTTTCTAAGCAAACCCCCAAAACTAGGGAGCAAATCAGACAAGAAGAAGCCAATAAAAAAAGAGAAGAGACTTTGAATGCCTTGCGCCAATTTAGGCTCATTTATATTAACACGCCGGTTTTTCGCTTTTATGATTACGGCACAATCAAAACCGATAAAGACCATAATATTGAAGTAACCCTTTATAAGCTCAGCCAAAGAGTGGGCGATATTTATATGACTAAACGAAACATTTGTTTTAGCCAAAAATGTTCGGCTAAATGGATTGCTGCAAGGGATTTGTTTGGTAAAGTGAGCTATGGGGATTTGTTTGATGACATTGTTTTAGGGAGGGATATTTTTAAAGGTTTAGGCAAGCGCCACTTAACCCCTGAATATGTGATCCAAAGGTTTCAAAAAAGCGGGGAAATTATCCTTTATGAAAGAAAAAATGGCTTGATTTCTTTCCAGAATTTGACTCAAAAAATCGCTATCAGGATTGAACCCTATGAGCCTTCTTTGCAAGATTTAGAAGATAATGAAAACGCTGACAGCGAGCTCCAATGAAAAACTTTTCCCCACTTTGTTGTTTTAAAAAGCTCAAAAAACGCCATTTAATCGCTTTGAGCCTGCCCTTGCTTTCTTATGCCAATGGCTTTAAAATCCAAGAGCAAAGCCTGAATGGCACGGCTTTAGGCTCGGCGTATGTCGCTGGGGCTAGGGGGGCTGACGCTTCCTTTTATAACCCAGCGAATATGGGCTTTACTAACGATTGGGGTGAAAACAGAAGCGAATTTGAAATGACCACCACCGTGATTAACATTCCGGCCTTTAGCTTTAAAGTCCCCACGACTAATCAAGGCTTGTATTCGGTTACGAGTTTAGAAATTGATAAAAGCCAACAAAATATTTTAGGCATCATCAACACTATAGGGCTTGGCAATATCCTTAAAGCGCTTGGCAACACAGCCGCTACTAATGGCTTATCACAAGCAATCAATCGTGTTCAAGGGCTTATGAATCTAACCAATCAAAAAGTCGTAACCCTCGCTTCAAAACCTGATACTCAAATCGTGAATGGTTGGACGGGCACGACTAATTTTGTTTTACCCAAATTCTTTTATAAAACGCGCACGCATAACGGCTTCACTTTTGGGGGGAGTTTTACCGCTCCTAGTGGGTTGGGCATGAAATGGAATGGTAAAGGGGGGGAATTTTTGCATGATGTGTTTATCATGATGGTAGAGCTTGCCCCTAGCATGAGCTATACTGTTAATAAGCGCTTTTCTGTGGGCGTGGGCTTAAGGGGGCTTTATGCGACCGGGAGCTTTAATAACACCGTTTATGTGCCTTTAGAGGGCGCTTCGGTTTTGAGTGCGGAACAGATTTTAAATCTACCCAACAATGTTTTTGCCGATCAAGTGCCAAGCAACATGATGACTTTATTGGGCAATATCGGCTACCAACCAGCGCTTAATTGCCAAAAAGCCGGTGGGGATATGAACGATCAGAGCTGTCAAGAGTTTTACAACGGCTTGAAAAAAATCATGGGCTATAGTGGCTTAATCAAAGCGAGCGCGAATCTTTATGGCACGACTCAAGTCGTGCAAAAATCCAACGGGCAAGGCGTATCAGGGGGCTATAGAGTGGGTTCGAGTTTGCGTGTGTTTGATCATGGCATGTTTTCTGTGGTGTATAATTCTTCAGTTACATTCAACATGAAAGGCGATCTAGTGGCTATCACAGAGCTTGGCCCTTCTTTAGGGAGCGTTTTGACTAAAGGCAGCTTGAATATCAATGTTTCACTCCCACAAACCCTAAGCCTAGCCTACGCCCACCAATTTTTTAAAGACCATTTAAGAATAGAGGGGGTGTTTGAGCGCACTTTTTGGAGTCAAGGGAATAAATTTTTAGTAACCCCTGATTTTGCGAACGCCACTTACAAGGGCTTGAGCGGAACAGTGGCTTCACTAGACTCTGAGACGCTTAAAAAAATGGTAGGCTTAGCGAATTTTAAAAGCGTGATGAACATGGGGGCTGGCTGGAGGGACACCAACACCTTTAGATTAGGGGTAACTTACATGGGTAAAAGCTTGCGTTTGATGGGCGCTATTGATTATGACCAAGCTCCAAGCCCCCAAGACGCGATAGGTATCCCGGATTCTAATGGCTATACCGTGGCTTTTGGGACTAAATACAATTTTAGGGGCTTTGATTTAGGCGTAGCGGGAAGTTTCACTTTTAAAAGCAACCGCTCCAGTTTGTATCAATCCCCAACCATTGGTCAATTGAGAATCTTTAGCGCTTCCTTAGGCTATCGCTGGTAAAACATGCCAAATCATCAAAACATGCTAGACAACCAAACGATTTTAATCACCGGTGGCACTGGGAGTTTTGGCAAACGCTTTGCGCGTCAAGTTTTAGACACCACCAACGCTAAAAAAATCATTGTTTATAGCCGAGATGAATTAAAGCAAAGCGAAATGGCCATGGAATTTAATGATCCTAGAATGCGTTTTTTTATCGGCGATGTCAGGGATTTAGAGCGCTTGAATTACGCTTTAGAGGGCGTGGATATTTGTATCCATGCGGCCGCGCTCAAGCATGTGCCTATCGCTGAATACAACCCCCTAGAATGCATTAAAACCAATATCATGGGAGCGAGCAATGTGATTAACGCATGCTTAAAAAATGAAGTGAGCCAGGTCATCGCCCTAAGCACCGATAAAGCCGCTAACCCCATTAACCTCTATGGAGCAACCAAATTGTGCAGCGACAAGCTCTTTGTGAGTGCGAACAACTTTAAAGGCTCTTCTCAAACGCAATTTGGCGTGGTGCGTTATGGTAATGTGGTGGGGAGTCGTGGGAGCGTGGTGCCGTTTTTTAAAAAATTAGTCCAAAACCAAGCGAGTGAAATCCCCATTACCGATATCCGCATGACACGATTTTGGATCACCTTAGATGAGGGGGTTTCTTTTGTGCTTAAAAGCTTGAAAAGAATGCATGGGGGTGAAATTTTTGTGCCTAAAATCCCTAGCATGAAAATGACTGATCTCGCCAAAGCCCTAGCTCCTAATACTCCTACTAAAATCATAGGCATTCGCCCGGGCGAGAAACTCCATGAAGTGATGATCCCTAAAGATGAGAGCCATTTGGCCCTAGAATTTGAAGACTTTTTTATCATTCAGCCCACCATAAGCTTCCAAACGCCTAAAGATTACACGCTCACCAGACTCCACGAAAAAGGCCAAAAAGTCGCCCCTGATTTTGAATACAGCAGCCATACTAATAACCAATGGCTAGAGCCTGATGATTTGTTAAAATTACTATGAATTTTTTAGAAGATTTGTTTTACCCCTTAAGATTGTTAGAAAACAAGCGCGTTTTATTGCTCGTGAGCGGATCTATTGCGGCGTATAAATCCCTAGAATTAACGCGCTTGTTGTTTAAGAGTGGGGCCAGTATTCAAGTGGTGATGAGTAAGGGCGCAAAAAAATTCATCAAACCCTTAAGCTTTGAAGCTTTGAGCCACCATAAAGTCTTGCATGATCGTAATGAAAAATGGTATTACAACCACCAAAACAAATTGCACCATAACCACATCGCATGCGCTGCTAGTGCTGATTTACTCATCTTTGCTCCTTTAAGCGCTAACAGCCTGTCTAAAATCGCTCACGCTTTAGCGGATAATACCATCAGCGCGACTTTTTTAGCTTGCGCTTCCCCTAAAATCCTAGCCCCTAGCATGAACACTAACATGCTCAATTCCCCTATCATTCAAAGTAATTTAAAACGCTTGAAAGATTCCAATCACATTATTTTAGACACCAAAAACGCGCTTTTAGCATGCGACACTAAAGGCGACGGGGCGATGGCTGAGCCTTTAGAAATCCTTTTTAAAGCCTCTCAAACGCTCTTAAAAGACGCTTATTTTGAAAACAGAGAAGTCATAGTCATGGGTGGCGCGAGCATAGAAAAGATTGACAGCGTTAGAGTCATCAGCAATCTTTCTAGCGGGATTCAAGCGAGCACTTTAGCCCTAGCGTTATATTTTAAGGGAGCGAAAGTGACTTTGATTGCATCAAGCTTCCCCACTCCTTTGCCCAAAGAAATCGCAAGCGTTTTAGTTAGCGACACCGCTTCTTATGAAAACGCCTTAAATAACGCCGCTAAAAACCTGCAAAAACATGCCTTAAAACCCCTACTCTTCAATTTAGCCGCCATTAGCGATTATGTGCCTAAAACTTCTTTTAACCATAAGCTTAAAAAAAGCGAACTGGGCGAAACCCTAAATATTGAATGCGTTCAAAATAAGGATTTACTGGCTTCTATCAATCCTAATCAATTCGTTAAAATCGGTTTTAAAGCCGAAGATAATCAACAAAACGCCATCAAAAACGCTCAAAATCTTTTAAAACCTTTTAAAGATAACGGCAAGGATTGCTCCATGGCCGCTTTGAATCTCATTAAAGATTCGCGCCCTTTTGGTTCATTAGAGAATGAATTGTGGCTTTTTAGCCATCATAAAACCCAAAAAATCCCTTCTATGAACAAATTAGAAGCGGGCTTTAAAATCCTTGATTTTATCAAAGACAACGCCCTTTAATGCTAGAAGCCCTAAACGCCCTAAACCAGCTTAACGCTCTTCATTCCAAAAACGCCGCGCACCATTTTAACGCTACCCTACCCATTCTTTTAAAGGTTTTAGAAAAACAAGATAAAGATCTTTTTCTTTTGCAAGTGGGTAATAAAATTATCCCCACCAGAAGCGAACAGGAATTAAAAATCAATCAGCCCTATTTTGCGACCATGCAAAGAAACCAATTGGGCGATATTGTGCTTAAAAATTTAGTTCCTGCCCCAAAAATCTTAGATGCATTGGACGACTTGCCCGGGCTTGAAATGAAAAAAATCAAAGAAATCTTAAGCGCTAAAGACAGCACCCCCTTAAAAGAATACAAAGAACTTTTAAGCGAAAAATTAGTCCATGCTAAAAATTCTCAAGAGTTTTTGAATATAGCCAACATGCTTTTAAGCTTGCAATCGCAGGTTTTAAGTTTTGTGGTTCAGAACGAGCGCAAAAAAGCCTTTTTGCAAATGAAGGCCAAAAAACAAAGCGTTGATTTTTACGCCCTCTATCCTAATTTAGGCGAAATTAGCGGCGTTATTTATTTGAAAGAAAAAGAAAAACAACTTTTTTTAAAAACCACCCTCCAAAGGACTAAAGAGATTTTAAAAGAGGCTCAAAACACCCTTTTAGGCTTTTCTTGCGTGGAAATTGCGTGCGAAAAAACCCCCATGCTTTTTGCCTTTGAAGAGCGCTTATTAGACACACTAGGGTAGAAAAATTTTCATTTTTTTAAAAGTGTTTCAATTGCTAAGGCTTTATCTTTGGCTTGCGTGATCGCGCTGATGACTGCGATACCCCCATATTCGCGCAATTTTGAAGCGTTATGCATCGTGATGCCCCCAATCGCTATGAGGGGTTTTTTTACCCCGCTATCTCGTATTTTTTTTAAAAGATTGACGCCTACAACTTCTTTAGCGTCTTTTTTAGATGGTGTGGGGAAAATAGGGCCTACCCCTAAATAGGCTATATGATCTAAATGGCGCGCTTTTAGGGCTTGCTCTAAAGTATTGACGCTCAAACCGATAAAAAGGCGCTTTTTGCATAAAGTTATCACCTCTTCTATAGCCATGTCTTCTTGTCCCACATGCACGCCATCAGCCTTTAATTCTAGCGCGAGTTTTGCCTCATCATTGACAATAAAAGGCGTGCCGTATTTTTTGCATAATTTTTGACACTCTAGGGCTAATTGTTTGATTTCAATAGGATCTTGTAAGGCTAAATCGCCTTTTTGGCGGAATTGAAACGCTGTGATTTGAGATTCTAAAGCCAATTCTAAAGTCTCTAAAAGCGCGTTTATCCTATCGTTTTTGCCGCCCTTTATGTGGTAGAAGTCTTGCGAGCCGGCCACAAACATGAGTTTCAAACAATCCGCATCAAACAAGATTTTTAACGCTCCATAAATTCAAAGGCCCATGCCCATGCCCAATGTTTAAGGGGTTTTGAATGATGATGGTTAAAAGCTCTTTAGCCTTTGTGATAGCGTTTTTTAAATCCAACCCTTGAGCGAGTAAGCCCACAATCAAGCTAGATAAAACACAACCCGTGCCATGCGTGTTTTTCGTGTTAAAGCGCTTGGCGTTTAGGATCAATTCAGTGTCTTCTAAAAACACCCAGTCGTTGCTAAATTCCCCTTGAAAATGTTCTGTATGCCCCCCTTTAATCACAGCGTTTTTAACGCCTAAATCTCTTAAAATGCCCATCGCTTTTGAAGCGCTTTTATCGTCTTGCACTTGAATGCTTGTAAGCGCATAAACTTCAGGGAGGTTAGGGGTTAGTAAATTGGCTTTAGGTAGAAGGCGTTTTTTTAAGCTTAAAATCGCATCTTCTTCTAAAAGCAAGGCCCCATTCTTTGCCACCATCACCGGATCTAATACACAAAACCCAAAATCACAGGTTTCTAAAGTGTCCGCTACGCATTCAATGATTTGATTATTGCATAACGCTCCCATTTTGAACGCTTTGATAGAAAAATCATCTCTAATAGCTAAGATTTGCGCTTTTACGCTCTCTGCACTCAACGGATAAACTCCATGCACGCCCTGTGTGTTTTGTGCGGTGATGCAAGTGATCACGCTTGTCCCAAACACGCCCAAAGTTTGGAACGCTTTCAAATCGGCCTGTATCCCAGCGCCCCCACCGCTATCGCTGCCAGCAATGCTTAAAACTTGCGGGTAAATTTTCACCACTCTTCCTTAATAAGGCTATTTTCTAACTTTATGGGCAAGCTTAGAGCGTCTAAAAAATAAAACAAGAACGAACCATTAGAGCCGTTATTTTCCAACACTTTTTTTGCGCATTAAAAGCGGCTTGTTTATAGAGCGCGCAAAGTTGCACCATAGAATCTAAGGGGTCTTTTTTCAAACCTAAAAAGCTCGCGCACGCTGCTGTATGCAAACACCCAGCCCCCGTAATGAGCGCTAAATACCCGCTCCCCCCAGTAATGCTAAAAACCTTTTTCCCATCGCTCACGTAATCTGTTTTACCCGTCATTACCGCTATCACAGAATATTTTTGAGCCGCTAGTTTGACTATTTCTACAGGCGTGGCGGCATCATTGGAGTCTAACCCCTTACTTTTGCAAGAAATACCCACTAAAGAGCCTAATTCTGCAGCATTACCCCTAAGAACGCTAATCCCTTTGCTTTCTAAAAGCTCCAAACTTGTGTCATGACGCAAAGCGCTCGCTGAACACCCCACAGGATCTAACACGATGGGTTTATTCAAAGCCTTGTAATGTTTGATAGCCTCTTTAGCGCATAAAATCATGCGTTCATTAAGAGTGCCAATATTGATAGCGAGCGCGTCAGAAATTTTTGCTAAATCTTGCATTTCATCAATCGCATCACTCATTAAAGGCGATGCCCCCAAGGCTAACAAGCCATTAGCCACAAATTGCGCCACCACATAATTAGTGATATTATGCACTAAGGGGCGTTTTTGGCGTAATTCTTTTAACATTTTAAAACCTCCTTAAAATTTCTTGTATTTTACAAAAAAATCCATCAGGCGGTGCTTGTCTTTAAAATTTAATATAAGAGCGTTCAAAAAAATGAACTATTTTTCATTGACCTCATCTTTTTTAACCCCATTCTTTTTAAAGATAGCGCTAGTGAGATCGCAAAAGCGGTGGAAAAAGCGAGAAAGGGTTGCAGCGACTTTTTCTTTCACCTCTGCATAGCGCGAACTAAACATGGAGGGTCTTTCTTCAATGATTTTAGGGAATTCTGTCCCGCTGAAGCTGATTTCGCCCCCTTCAAAGGCATGTTGCATGAACGAATAGGCTTTTTCTTCATTCAAGCGGTTTTCTTCTATGATATTTTGGAATTCCTCTTCTCGTTTTTGGTGGATATAGCTTTGAAAATATTCATGGACTTTTTGATCCTGGCTGTTGTATTGGTCAATGAAATCCATGATCAAATCTTTTTTATTCCTTAATTCTATGCTGGAGTTAATGACAGGCTCTATTTTATTTTTAACGCCTTGGATCTCTAAATGATGCTCTTTAGCGAACTCTTCAATCAAGTTTAAAATATAGTCAATATTGACTTCCACTTGCTTAATGAGTTCAATTTCAAAAATCAAATCATCGTTAATCTCTTCTTTATCCCCTCTTTTTTCTGGCCTCATTTCATCGTAAAAATCAAGGTATTTGCTTTGATAGTCTTGAAAATCCCTAGGACTGATGTAATCGTCTTTATTGAAATTTTCAAAGCTGTTTAAAATATTTTCCAATTTCAAAATCTTGCCAAAAAGCTTGATAAAATCCTTTTTCTGGCTTTCTGAAATGATTGGCTCTTTTAGGGGGAAATCGGTTAAAAGCCTTTTGATTAAACCCTCATAGCCCTCATATTCTTTATTCTCATCAACATAGCCTTTCAAATAGTCTTCATATTTTCTTAACAACACAATGGATTGAGCGTCCTTGTTGCCAAAAAGCGTGAGCGCGGCATTCAAATCCTGCTCCAAATCCCTAAAACAAACGATATTCCCATGCGTTTTAACGCTGTCTAAAATGCGGTTAGTCCGTGAAAAAGCCTGAATTAGCCCATGGTATTTCAAGTTTTTATCCACCCAAAGGGTGTTAAGCCTAGTAGCGTCAAACCCGGTAAGAAACATATTCACCACCATTAAAAGATCAATCTCACGATTTTTCATTTTTTGAGAAAGATCCTTATAATAGCTTTGGAATTTTTGATCCGAAGTGTCATAAGAAGCGCTAAACATTTGATTATAATCCGCAATCGCGCCCTCTAAAAAATCCCTTGAGCTTTTGTCTAGCCCAGAGGTGTTTTCATTGTTTTCATCTTCTAATGCATCAAAATCTTCATTAGGGCTATAACTAAAAATCGTAGCGATTTTAAGGTCATGTTTTTCTTCTTTAAAGGCTTGATAGTATTTTTTCAGCATTTCTATATTTTGACATGCCAGAATGGAATTGAATTTTTTATTTTTAGTGGTTTGATTGAAACGCTCTACAATGCATTTAGCGATTTCTTTGATCCTTTTAGTGTCTAAAAGGGCGTTTTGCGCATCAATGGCTCTAATATCTTTATCCTTAATGTTTTCTTTAGCTTTAATGGTGTTGTGGTATTCCACTCTAAAGGGCAAGACATTTTTATCCCTGATCGCATCAATAATGGTGTATTGGTGGAGGCATTTCCCAAATTTCTGCTCTGTCGTGCCTAGCGGGTTGTTTTTATCGCAATTGTCTTTCAAAATGGGCGTGCCGGTGAACCCAAAAAGGTGGTATTTTTTAAACGCTTTGGTGATGATTTGATGCATTGAGCCTAATTGACTCCTGTGGCATTCATCAAAAATCATCACAATTTCTTCATTAAAAATCGCATGCCCCTTAAGGTGCGATTTAACGAATTTGTCTAATTTTTGGATCGTGGTGATAATGATTTTAGCGTTAGGGTTTTCAAGCTGTTCTTTTAAAATCTTGGTGCTGGTGTTAGAGTTAGCGCAATCTTTTTGGAATTTATCGTATTCTTTCATGGTTTGATAGTCTAAATCTTTTCTATCCACCACAAACAAAACTTTTGCAATGTGTTCTAATTCTTTGGCTAAAGTCGCGCTTTTGAAACTCGTTAAAGTTTTACCGCTCCCTGTGGTGTGCCAGATATAGCCTCCGCTTTGGCTTTTCCCATAAGTTTTATGATTATGCGTGGCTTTGATTTTTTCTAAAATCCTTTCTGCTGCCACGATTTGATAAGGCCGCATCACCAATAAAACCTCATCGCTGGTAAAAACGCAATAGCGCGTTAAAACATTCAAAAGGCTATGCTTTGCAAAAAACGCCTTAGTAAAATCCATTAAATCTTCAATATTGCAATTCTTGCTATCCGCCCAATAATTCGTGAATTCAAAAGTATCGGCCTTGTTGTTTTTCTCAATTTGCGCCATTCTTGTGGTGTTTGAATAGTATTTAGCGCTCGTGCCGTTACTGATGACAAAAATCTGCACAAACTCAAAAAGCCCGTCTTCGGCGCTAAAACTATCCCTTTTATAGCGTTTGATTTGGTTAAACGCCTCTCTAATCGCCACGCCCCTTTTTTTCAATTCCACATGCACTAAAGGCAAGCCATTCACAAGGATGCTCACGTCATAGCGGTTCGCATATTTCCCCCCTTTAGCGCTGTATTGGTGGATCACTTGCAAGGCGTTTTTATAGATATTTTTCTTATCAATGATTTTAATGTTTTTGGTTTTGCCATTCTCAAGGGTTAGGTTAAAAATCGGATCTTCTTGGATTTTCCTCGTTTTGGCTTTGTAATCATCGTTTTTATTAGCGATGAATTGAGAATAAAGAGTGTCCCATTCTTTGGGCGTGAAATGATGATTATTAAGCTTTTCTAACTGCTCTTTTAAATTCTCTTTCAATTCTTTTTCATTGTGGATGTTTTTAAATGCATAGCCTTGTTTTTCTAAAAGCGCGATAAATTCCCTTTCTAATTGCGCCTCGCTCTCATAAGCGCTTTTCCTTTCATTATCGCTATGAAATTCCGCTATTACCGTGCTTTCATTGCTTTCTGCGATCGTTTCGTAATTCATGTTATCCCTTGTTTTGGAGCGCTTTGAAAGTCAATAGTTTTTCTCGGTAATATTCGTATTGCTTTTTTCGCGCTTTTAATTCTGTGTTTAATTCTGTGTTTAATTCTGTGTTTAATTCTGTGAAGGCGTCCAAAATCTTAACGATCTCTTGTTGGATCTCTAGGGGTGGGATGGGGATGGTTATTTGCATAATGTTATTACTAGAAATGCTATAAGGTATAGCGCTTCTATTTGAAATAGAATATAAATAATTTTGCATGTTTGTTAATACATAATAAAGGTATCTATTGATTATTAGGGTTTCGTTTGGAATAACAGAAAAACAAACATCATTCGCCCAAAACTTTTGATTTTGCCAATTAACAAATCCGGCGGTTCCATATTGAGCTATAGTGATTGTATTTTCCTCTCTATTGTATTCATTTAAATACCCCATAAATCCTATTCCACCAGATACAACGGGATATTTTCCTTTATCTAGTATTTCTTTTTTTGTAACTCTTTTACCTCTAATTATTTCACACACCTCCCCCAACTTCCTAAACCCCACCCCATCAGGCGCTAGAGTTTGGAGTAAAGCTTTCAAGCGTTTGGGGTAGGTTTTGTGCGCTAATTTTTCTTTAGCGTCTTTGTGGCTTTGGTTAATGTCGTTAAAGTCTAAAAGCATGTTTCTATAATATTCGTATTGCTTTTTTCGCGCTTTTAATTCTGTGTTTAATTCTGTGTTTAATTCTGTGTTTAATTCTGTGAAGGCGTCCAAAATCTTAACGATCTCTTGTTGGATTTCTAGGGGTGGGATGGGGAACTTATATTTTTTAAAAGCAGTCATATCCACAGAAGCAAAACCTGAAACATTGGTATTATTTTTACACCATTCCCCTAAAAGAAAACATTGATAAAAAAAGAATTTCATGTCTAAAGCAATATCACAATTCGCTTTTTTGCTTAAAAAAGTGAATTGTTGATTCGCTAGCGACTCAACGATTAAAAGGGCATGCTCTCCTATCGTTGCTGTTGTAGAAATAATAATAGAATTTTTAGGGAATAATTTCTTACCTTTCAAAGCCTTTGGGGTAATGTGTTGGATAGAGTCTTTTAAAATCCTCCCATTTTCTCTAATGTCTTCCATTCTAAACCAAGGGATAGTCCCATTTTTCCAAAATTCAGGATTGTTTTTTGATGGGGTGTAACCATTTCTAATTTCAAAAACCTCTTCAAGCGTTTTAAACCCCACCCCATCAGGCGCTAGAGTTTGGAGTAATTGTTCTATTTTGTTCATTTTTGCCCCTTTTAAGCTTCTAGCTCTTTGATGATTAGATCAAGGCTGTTTCGTAAAGCGCTTTGCTTTCCCACCACTTGAGAAATCTCCAAATTGAGCGCTTTGATGTCAATGATTTCTTTCGTGTCTTCTTGCTCCACATAGCGGTTCACTGAGAGGTTGTAATCGTTTTCTTGTATTTGCTCCATGCTTGCTAGAGCCGAAAAATGCTTGATGGCTTTCCTTTCGGTGTAGGTTTGCAAAATCTTTTCTCGGTTGTGCTTTTTAAGCTTGTTTTGCTTGCCTTCTTTGAGGAATTCCTTACTCGCATCAATAAAAAGCGTGGTGTCGTCTTTTTTGTTTTTCTTAAGCACTAAAATGCAAGTAGCGATATTCGTTCCAAAAAAGAGGTTTTCAGGCAAAGCGATCACGCAGTCAATGAAATTATTCTTCACTAAATACTCTCTGATTTTCTTTTCCGCACCGCCTCTATAAAGCACCCCGGGAAATTCTACGATCGCAGCAGTGCCTTGATTGGAAAGATAAGAAAGCATGTGCATGGTGAAAGCGAGATCGGCGGCTTTTTGGGGCGCTAGCACGCCGGCCGGGCTAAAACGCTCATCGTTGATTAAAATAGGGTTTTTATCGCCCACCCATTTAGTGGAATAGGGAGGGTTAGAAACGATCGCATCAAAAGGCTCATCGTCTTCATGCTTGGGGTCTAAAAGCGTGTCCCCTAGCGCGATGTGGAATTTAGAATAATTGATGTCATGCAAAAACATGTTGATACGGCAGAGGTTGTAAGTGGTCAAATTGATTTCTTGCCCAAAATACCCTTTGGAAACATTTTTATCGCCCAGCACTTTAGAAAATTGCAAAAGCAATGATCCGCTCCCGCAGCATGGGTCATAAACTTTATTGACGCTCTCTTGGTTGTGCAGGGTGATTTTAGCGAGCAGTTCGCTCACTTCTTGGGGGGTGAAATATTCCCCTCCGCTTTTGCCGGCATTGCTCGCATACATCGCCATTAAATATTCATAAGCGTCGCCAAAAACATCGATCCCGCTTTGTTGGTAGTCGCCTAATTGCATGCCCCCTATGGCTTGAAGGATTTTAGTCAATTTTTCCACCCTATTTTGATGAGAGCTCCCTAATTTGTTGCTATTGACGTCTAAATCCGCAAACAAGCCTTTGACATTGTCTTCTGATTTAAAGCCAAGGCTGGATTTTTCTATTTCGGTGAAAACGTTTTGTAGGGTTACATTGAGATCTTCGTTATTGGGTGCGTTTTTTAACACGTTACAAAATAAAGCACTAGGCGGGATGAAAAAGCCTTTTTCTTCAATAAGCCCTTCTCTCGCGCCCTTGGCCTCTTCATCGCTCAATGAAGCGTAATCAAAGTTCGGATCAATCTCTCGCTCTTGCTTATTGATGTAATCGGTCATGTTTTCTGAAATGTAGCGGTAAAAAAGAATGCCTAAAACGTATTGCTTGAAATCCCAGCCATCCACTGAGCCTCTCAATTCGTTCGCCACTTTCCAAATGGTGTTGTGCAATTCGTTGCGCTCTAATGAAGAAGATGAATGGCCGTTGTTTTTCTCGTTTGCTTGGGTGTTTTGGGTGTTTTCCATAATAAGCCCCTTTTTTGTGTTTTGATTGGCGGTTCTGTTTGGCGTTGTCAGCGCACCCTTTAAAGGTTTCATTATAGCAAAGAATATTATTTTTTTATTCCTTGCATTTTCCATGCGTTTTGCGCGGCAAATAAGCTATAATCGCCTTTTTAAAATTCATTTTTTAAAAGGGGTTTGAATGGTATTTGACAGAACAATCAGCGTAAGAGAAAAAAAAGCGGCTAAAACGCTTGGGATTATTGGGGTGGTCTTTTTTATTTTGTTTGGCATAATGATAAGTGGGGTGGCCTTTCAAAAAGAGTGGGTGCAACAATTGGATTTATTTTTTATAGACTTGATCCGCAACCCTGCCCCCATTCAAGGGAGCGCGTGGCTTTCTTTCGTGTTTTTTAGCACATGGTTTGCGCAAAGCAAGCTCACCACTCCTATAGCCTTACTCATTGGCTTGTGGTTTGGGTTTCAAAAACGCATCGCTTTGGGGGTGTGGTTTTTCTTTAGCATCTTATTAGGTGAATTCACCTTAAAATCCCTTAAGCTTTTAGTGGCGCGCCCACGGCCTGTAACCAATGGCGAATTGGTTTTTGCGCATGGCTTTAGTTTCCCCAGCGGGCATGCTTTAGCTTCAGCGCTTTTTTACGGCTCTTTGGCGTTGTTGTTATGCTATTCTAACGCCAACAATCGCATTAAAACGATTGGCGCTATTATTTTACTCTTTTGGATTGTTTTAATGTCGTATGATAGGGTTTATTTAGGGGTGCATTACCCTAGCGATGTTTTAGGAGGGTTTTTATTAGGGATTGCTTGGTCGTGTTGCTCTTTAGCGCTTTATTTGGGGTTTTTGAAACGCCCTTATAAAGCCGCTTAAAGCGTTTTTTAAAATCTCGTTTTTTAAAAAGAAAGCGATGGGTTAGGGTATAACTCCTCTTTCTTTTTAACCTCATCAAATTCATCTTTATAGCGGTTTGGGAAATCCGGGTCATAATCCACAACGCTTTTTAAGAAACCGCTGAATTTTTTATTTTTGTCGCTAAGCTCTGAAGCCACGGTGTAATCAATTTTTTCTTTGTATTTAGCGTTCAATAAAATAGCGCTTTTATCCTCATCAGTTCTTAAATCAATCACGCCAATCCCAAAACTCGCATGCAAACGCTTCAATAAATCCATGAGTTTAGAATTATGCGTATCAATATGACGGCCCACTAAATACCCCTCATTAGCCCACGAGCTGTTAGAAATCGCTTGAAAATAACACTCCCTGCAATTATTCACGCTGATTTCTTTTTTCAATTCAAAGCTCACCAGTTTAACGGGTAAAGTGTCAAATTTCTTAGAAAAAGCGATTAAATTTTCATTAGATAATTCAGCATGTAAAAACCTAACCCCCACCATGTCCGGATAAAGCCACCTGTCCATGCCTTTTGGCGATTTTGAACTCTCTTCATGAAAAATGGTTTTCGTGTAGCATTTCAAATTTTCATTATGAAAAGCCATGTAAGTTAAAAAGGGGTGCAAATCCCTTTCATGCGCAATTTTAACGCTTGAAACGCTGGGCTTTTCTATGTTTAAAACCGGCTCTTTAGCCGCGCCTTTTAAAGCGATTAAAACTGGGTTTTCTTGCACTTTCAAAAAAGGCAGTTCTTCGCCCTTGTTTAAGGCTGTATAAATAGGGGAGCTAACGCTTTGGTGTGGGGTTTTGCCCCCATAATCAAACATTTTTGTAATCTCGCCTTTTTCAAAAAGCTCTTTGGCTTTATCATACACTTCAGTAGGGCTAATCGGTCCTGTGATCTCTAAAACGCTTTGAATGATTTGAATATCTCGTGGTTTCATTTTTTGCCCGCTAAATACTCTTCATAACTGCCTTTAAAATCAATGATTGAAGCACCTTTAGGGCTTGGGACTAATTCAATGATCCGGTTAGCATACGCATCAATAAGCTCTCTGTCATGGCTTACGCAAATCAGCGCCCCATCAAATTTAAAGAGCGCTTCACCTAGCGCGATAATAGACTCTAAATCCAGGTGGTTGGTTGGCTCATCTAAGACTAAGAAATTCCCCCCCTCTAACATGAGCTTGGATAAAACCATTCGGTGTTTTTCGCCTCCGCTTAAAGCGTTCACGCACTTTTCTTGCTCTTCGCCATTAAAAAGCATCCTCCCTAAAGCGTTTCTCACCTCGGCGCTTTCAATCTTTTTATTGAAATTAAAGAGCCATTGATACAAGGTTTCTTCCCCACTGATTTCTTCGCTCACGTTTTGAGGGAAATAGCCTTTTGAAACGGTCGCTCCCCATTTCACCACGCCTGTATCTGGCTTTAACTCTTCTACTAAAATCTTACAAAGCGTGGATTTACCCACGCCGTTTGGCCCTATGAGAGCGATCTTGTCTTTAGGCATCACTTTCAAGCTCACTTGATTTAAAACGATTTGCCCGTCATAACTTTTAGAGATGTTTTCGCATTCTAAAGCTTCATTACCAATGGTGCGTTTGGGTTTAAAAATAATGCTAGGATCCCTCCTGCTAGATACCGCTAAATTTTGAATGTCTAATTTATCCAGTTGTTTTTGGCGGCTGGTGGCTTGCTTGGCTTTGGAAGCGTTAGCGCTAAAACGAGCGATGAATTTTTCTAGCTCCTCTTTTTCTTTGAGTTTTTTATTGCGTTCGGCCTCTTGCTGTTTAATCATCAAAGTAGAAGCGATATACCAATCGTCGTAATTCCCGCTGAATTCGCGCACGCTGTAAAAATCCAAATCCAAAATATGCGTGCATACCGCATTTAAAAAATGCCTGTCATGGCTGATGACTACCATCGTGCCTTCATGGCGTTTGAGGTTGTTTTCTAGCCATTCAATGGCGTTTAAATCCAGGTTGTTAGTCGGCTCATCTAAAAGCAAAATATCCGGTTTAGGGAACAAGACTTGAGCGAGAAGGATTTTAAATTTATCGCTGCTTGGCAAGGTTTTCATCAAATCGTTGTGCCTATAGCTAGGAATGCCTAGATCTTCTAGGATTTTTTCAATCACCACTTCGCATTCATACATGGGATCTTCTTCTACGCAAATGGTTTCTAACTCCCCTAATCTCGCATTCACTTTATCATCGCTCAAATCGCCTTCAGTGTATAAGCACTCTTTTTCTTTGATAGCGTCATACAAACGCTTATTACCTATCAAAACCGCATCTTTAAGGCTCAAATCTTCAAAAGCGTATTGATCCTGCCCTAAAACCCCCATTCTCATACCGCTTGTGATGATAACTTCCCCACTGCTACAATCAATGCTCTTGCTTAAAATCTTTAAAAAAGTGGACTTTCCTGCGCCATTAGCCCCAATCAGCCCGTAGCGCTTGTTTTTATCCAGCTTGATATTCACGTTTTCAAACAATTTTTTAGTCGCATAGCGTTGCGTTAAGTTGATGGTTTGTAGCATCTTATGATTTCCTTATTTTTGTGATCAGACTTATAGAAAGTTTATTGTAGCGTTTTCTTTGCAATATTGTAACCCTTGCTTATTATGGTTATTCATAAGGTTTTTGACGCCCAAAATTTGATCGAGCCTATATCATTTCCTCTTGATTTTTTATTCAATTTAAGGTAAAAATAATGTTTTAAAGCAAAAAAGGATCAAGTCATTGAAAGTATTTGATTACGAAGATGTCCAACTCATTCCTAATAAATGCATCGTGAATAGCCGTTCAGAGTGTGATACGACTGTTATTCTAGGCAAACATGCGTTTAAAATGCCCATAGTTCCAGCCAACATGCAAACAATCATCAACGAATCGATCGCAGAATTTCTAGCAGAAAATGGCTATTTCTATATCATGCACCGCTTTAATGGATCGACAAGAATCCCGTTTGTCAAAAAAATGAAAGAACGCCAGTGGATCAGTTCCATCAGTGTTGGGGTGAAAAAGGAAGAATATCTTTTTGTAGAAGAGTTAGCCAAACAAGGATTAGCGCCAGACTATATCACAATCGATATTGCGCATGGCCATTCAAATTCTGTCATTGAAATGATCCAACGCATCAAAACGCATTTGCCCGAAACTTTTGTGATTGCCGGGAATGTTGGTACGCCAGAAGCAGTCCGTGAATTAGAGAACGCCGGTGCTGACGCTACGAAAGTTGGCATCGGGCCTGGGAAAGTGTGTATCACTAAAATCAAAACAGGCTTTGGCACGGGTGGTTGGCAGCTGGCGGCTCTTAGGTGGTGCGCTAAAGCAGCAAGAAAGCCCATTATTGCAGATGGCGGCATTCGCACGCATGGGGATATTGCAAAATCCATACGCTTTGGCGCGACAATGGTGATGATTGGATCGCTTTTTGCAGGGCATGAAGAATCATCTGGAGAAACAAAAATAGAAAATGGTATCGCATACAAAGAATATTTCGGTTCGGCATCAGAGTTCCAAAAAGGTGAAAGGAAAAATGTTGAAGGTAAGAAAATTTGGATCCAACATAAAGGATCATTAAAAGACACGCTGGTTGAAATGCATCAAGATTTGCAATCTTCAATCTCCTATGCAGGTGGGAGAGACCTTGAAGCGATTCGAAAAGTGGATTATGTGATTGTGAAAAATTCAATTTTCAATGGGGACACAATCTAAAAAAGATCAATGAAAAGCGATTTGCTTTGACTTGGGTTTTTGTTGTTTTTTGATCCTTTCTTTATTTTCATCGCATCTTGTTGGATCATTTTTTTTTTTTTATATAATGTTAGCTTCCATCATCTCAATCTTAAGGGTATTTGTTTTGTTATTCAACACGCCGTTATTCATCTTTGCTTTTTTGCCTGTTGTCTTTTTAGGGTATTTTATCTTGCAAGCTTATGCTAAAAATCCCCTGTTCCCTAAACTATGGCTCGTATTGGCTAGTTTGTTTTTTTATGCTTTTTGGAATGTGAAGTATTTGCCCTTATTGGTTGGCTCTATTATTTTTAATTATTTTGTGGCTTTGAAAATCACCCAGCCCAATGCATATAAAAGATTATGGCTTATTTTGGGCTTGATCGCTAATGTTTCACTTTTAGGATTTTTCAAATACACTGATTTTTTCTTAACCAATTTCAATCTAATATGGAAGAGCCATTTTGAAACCTTGCATTTAATCTTGCCTTTAGCGATCAGCTTTTTCACTTTGCAACAAATCGCTTACTTGATGGACACTTATAAGCAAAATCAAATCATGCAGCCCAAAACGAGAGAGAGAGAGAGTGAAAACGCTCCTATTTTATTAAATCCCCCTACTTCATTTTTTTCATTTTCGCATTTTTTAGATTACGCTTTATTTGTGAGTTTCTTCCCTCAACTCATTGCAGGACCCATTGTGCATCATAGTGAGATGATGCCTCAATTTAAAGATAAAAACAATCAATTTTTGAATTACAGAAATATCGCTTTAGGCTTGTTTATCTTTTCTATCGGTTTGTTTAAAAAGGTCGTGATTGCGGATAATACCGCTCATTTTGCTGATTTTGGATTTGATAAGGCGGCTAGCTTAAGTTTTATTCAAGCATGGATGGCGTCTTTATCTTATTCGTTCCAGCTGTATTTTGATTTTAGCGGTTATTGTGATATGGCTATAGGCATTGCCCTCTTTTTTAATATCAAACTCCCTATCAATTTCAATAGCCCCTATAAGGCTTTGAATATCCAAGATTTTTGGAGGAGGTGGCATATCACTTTGAGCCGCTTCTTAAAAGAGTATTTGTATATCCCTTTAGGGGGTAATAGGGTGAAAGAATTAATCGTGTATAGGAATTTAATTTTAGTGTTTTTGATTGGGGGGTTTTGGCATGGGGCTGGTTGGACTTTTATCATTTGGGGGCTATTGCATGGGATTGCTTTGAGCGTTCATAGAGCGTATTCTCATGCCGCTAGAAAATTCCATTTCACTATGCCAAAGATTTTAGCATGGCTCATCACTTTTAATTTCATCAATCTTGCATGGGTGTTTTTTAGAGCCAAAAATTTAGAAAGCGCTTTGAAGGTTTTAAAGGGGATGGTTGGTTTGAATGGCGTTTCGCTTTGTCATCTTTCACAAGAGACATCAGAGTTTTTAAATCGTGTCAATGATAACATGATCATGCACACCATGATGTATGCATCCCCCACATTCAAAATGTGTGTTTTGATGGTAATCATCTCTTTTTGTTTAAAGAATAGTTCCCATTTATACCAATCCAATCAAATGGATTGGATTAAAACAACAAGCACTTGTTTGTTGCTCTCTGTAGGTTTTTTATTTATTTTTGCCAGTTCTCAATCGGTATTTTTGTATTTTAATTTTTAGGACACTGCTATAGAATTTTATAAAAAACAGACTTTAATCATTGTTTCTTTTTGTCTCTCTCTTCTTATAAGCGTTGGATTGTTTAATTACCTAATCGATCCTTTTGAGTATTTCAGGAAAGCAAAATACCCCATTGATTGGCATGAAAGAGTTGGGGCGAATTTATCGCATTTTGAAGGAGTGATCAAGCATTACCCTTATAACAGCTTGTTAATAGGAACAAGCATAAGCTTGAATTTTAGTTTAAAAGACATCCATGACTTGTTGGGGTTGAAAGATCCTATCAAACTCACCGTCTCTGGCATGAATATTGGAGAAATATTATCATTGCTTCCTTTTGCTTTCAAGCACCAACCAGTCAATACCGTTGCCATGGATTTGGCTTTTTTTGAATTTATTTTGAACAAGGAATCCAAATACTTTTTTGAATACCCCTATTTTACTGGAGGTTTTGTGTATTTATACAAATTTAGAGTCTTTAAAAACGTATTGTTCTACTTTTCTAAAGATTACCTCAAAATTAAAGAAAAATCTTTTTGCAAACTCAATTCTTGGTTCCAATTATATGATTTTTGCAATAGCGTTTTAAATCGTTATGATTATAATTTCATGTTTGGTCATAATAACCCCTATGACTATACGCTGGATAATGTGAAAAGATCCTATTTATCAGCGTTAAAAAATCCTAATCAATTAGCCATAGATGAAGAAAATGCTTATAAAATCACCAAACAGCTAGGGGATTTTATTCAAAAACACAGCGATAAACATTTTATTTTATGGACAAGAACGGACTCGCTTTTAAAATATAAGGTTTATAACCATACCATTTTAACGCGCAATTTAAACGCCATCCACAACGCCTTAAAAGCGCTTTTAAAATACCCTAATGTAGAAATCCATGACCTACGCACCATGCCATTAGCTAAAGAGATAAAACGCTATAAGGATATAGGGCATTATGATCCCATAGGTTCCAAAGAAGTCTTGCAAGCCATAGCGAGCAAGAAATACCTACTCACTCCCAATAACATTGATTCCTTCAAGCAACAACTCATCCAAACGATAGAAAACTATCAAATCCCTAAAGAAATCCAAAATTAGGGCTAACTTTTATGAGCGAAATGCCTTTCAATGCAATCGCATAAGATGTGGATCATAAGAATGTGCATTTCTTGGATTCGTGGGGTGTCATCGCTAGGGACAATCAAAGCCATATCGCTTAAAGGCTTCATTTTCCCCCCATCACGCCCCACTAAGCTAAGCGTTTTCATCCCTAAATCTTTGGCTTTTTCATAAGCTTTTAGGACATTTTTGGAATTACCGCTTGTAGAAATCCCTATCAAAACATCGTTTTTTACCCCCAACGCTTCCACTTGTCTGGCAAACACTTCTTCATAACCATAATCGTTCGCAATGGCGGTAAGGGCTGAGGTATCCGTGCTTAAACTTATTGCGCTCAAGCCTTTCCTTTCTAGTCTATAGCGCCCGGTCAATTCAGCGGCAAAATGCTGCGCATCGCTAGCACTCCCCCCGTTACCGCAAATAAGGATTTTCCCTTGATTTTCTAAAGTTTCTATCAAAAGACGAACGCTTTGTTTTAACGCTTCTTGCAAACTTTCTAAACTTTTTTCTAACGCTTCCTTATGGGCTAAAAATTCTTTTTGAATCAAACCATCAATCATTGCATGTCCTTTTAATTTTTTCTATGATAGTGCTTGTGGAATAACCTTCTTCAAACTCCATCAAGCGGGTTTCTTTAGCAAACTCGCTCCCTATGATTTCTTTATTGAGATAGTCTGCTCCCTTGACTAAAATATCAGGCTTTAGGGCTTGAATTAATTTGATGGGCGTGTCTTCTTCAAATACCACGACATAATCCACGCAAGACAAACTCGCTAAAAGAAACGCTCTGTCTTTTTCGCTCACTATGGGGCGTTTATCCCCCTTAAGCCTTTTAATGGAATTATCGCTATTTAACCCCACAATGAGAATATCCCCTAAAGCTTTAGCCTTTTGCAAATAACTCGCATGCCCTTTATGGAGGAGGTCAAAACAGCCATTGGTGAAAACGATTTTTTGCTGATGGTGTTCTAAAGTTTCTAACAGCTTTTCTAAAGGGAGGATTTTAGGGTGCGTTTGGTTTAAAATCAAAGCGATTTCTTCTAAACTCGCTAACGCACTCCCCATTTTACCCACCACCACCACCGCCGCCGCATTGGCAAACTCGCAAGCATCTTTTAGGCTCTTTGATTCTAATAAAGAGAGCGTTAAAGACGCGATCACCGTATCGCCAGCTCCCGTGACATCATAAACCTCTTTAGCGATAGTGGGGCAATTGACTAGCTCGCCTTTTTCTAAAAAAGCGATGCCTTGTTCGCTCAAAGTGACTAAAGGCATAGCGATTTGATAAGTTTCTTTTAAGATTTGGAGCGCTTTTGATAAATTCGCATGGCTGTCCAACTTCAAATGGAGCGCATGCTCTAATTCCGCACGATTAGGCGTGATCAAACTCGCATGAGAATATTTGCTATAATCCTTCCCTTTAGGGTCGCATAAAATAAGCTTGCGGTGTTGGTTGGCTAGAGCGATCAGTGTTTGAGTGAGTTCAAAATCCAACACGCCCTTATTGTAATCTGAAAGGATAACGCCATCTATTTCTTTAATTTTTTCTGTGAAAAAATCTAAAAGTTTTTTTCTTAAATCAGCGTTTAAGGGGTCTTTGATTTCCTTATCCACGCGCACGATTTGCTGGTTTTGCGCGATGATGCGCGTCTTGAGCGTGGTGCAACGGGTTTTATCTGTTAAAACGCCTGAAGTGTCAATATTCCTGGCTTTGAGAGCGTTCAAAAAATGTTCGCCCTCTAAATCATCGCCCACGACCCCACATAAAAAAACTTTAGCTTTTAAAGAGGTGAGGTTATTAGCCACATTGGCCGCTCCGCCTAAATTCTTGCTCTCTTTTTTGACTTCTAAAACAGGTACAGGGGCTTCAGGCGAAAGGCGTTCGCTCTTCCCCCACAGGTAATAATCAGCGATTAGATCGCCTACGACTAAGATTTTTTTCATGCGTGCTGTCCTTTAAAAATCGCATGGATATGGGGCAAATAATCTTTAATGCCGCTTTCCAAATCATATAAAGGGGTGTAATCTAAATCCAAAATAGTAGGCTCAATGTGCGCTTGGGTGTGCTTTTGGAAGAAAGCATAAGGGTTTTTAATATAGCTCACTTTAAAATCCCCTAAATGCTCTTTTAAAATGCTAACGATTTCATTATAACTTCTGGCTTGCGAATAGCCCACATTATAAACCCCGCTTTTTTGAGCCTTCATCGCTTTCACATTCGCTTGGATCACGTCTTCAATATAGACAAAATCCCTTAATTGCTCGCCAAATTCAAAAAGCTTGACTTCCTTAAACGCCATCGCTTGCAAAGCAAGCTGCAAAACCATGGAAGCGGTTTTTTCTTTATAAAATTCTCTGGGCCCATAGACATTAAAATACCTTAAGCCCACTTGAATATTGTCATTTGAATGAGAGAGGACAAATTCGTCCATGCAAAGCTTGGAAAAGCCATAAACATTTTCAGGGCTTTCGTTTTTGCCCACCACATTGGGGGCTTTGGTGTTGCCATAAACGCCCGCTGAAGAAGCGTAAACCACTTTAGCCTTTTTTGATCGAGCGATTTCTAAAAGGTTTAAAAAAGCCTGATAATTGGTTTTCATCACTAATTCTTGATTGAGCATGGTCGTATCAGAGACAGCCGCTTGGTGGAACAAATAATCAAAATGCAATTTTTCTAAACGCCTTAAATCTAAGGGGTTATTAATGTCAGCCGTGATCACTTCACCCTTAAAACCGATTAAATTCTTAAAATGCCCTAGAGAACTGGGGCGGTTATTACTGAAAAGCGTGTTACTGCGGAATTTATCCAAAATGACTACTTTAGCTTTAGGGTGGTTCTCTTGAAAATAAAAGGCCAAATTACTGCCTACAAAGCCAGCCCCACCGGTGATTAAAATCGTTTGATTTTCTAATCCATCATCAATATAACGCATTACTATCCTTATTTGATTAGTTCCATCATCTCTTTAAGATCTTTACATTGTACCCAAGAATGAGGAGTTTTTAAAAAATTTGAGCTCAATAAAAGGTTATTTTTAACTTTAGCGTTCAAGCCGGCTAACATGTCGCTCTCTTTATCGCCTATCATAAAAGATTGATCCAAGCAAATTTGATGCTCTTTAGCGGCTTGTAAAATCAAAGAGGGCTTTGGCTTCCTGCAAGCGCAATTTTCTTCTGGGGCGTGCCTGCAAAAATAGATGCCATCTAGATTAAAACCTAATTCTTTAAGCAAGCTTTCTTGGAGGTATTCAGTGAGTTGTTCAAAATCTTTAAGGGTGTAATAGCCCCGGTTGATCCCAGATTGGTTGGTGATTAAAAGCAGTTTGTAGCCTAAAGATTTCGCATGTTTTAGTAATTCAAAAATCCCTTTTTGAAACTCAAAATCTTCTTTTTGACTCACATAGCCTTTATCAATATTGATAATGCCGTCTCTATCCAAAAAAAGGGCTTTGTTAGTGTTCATGCGAATGCGCTCCTTTATGATCATGCTGAGTGGTGTTGTTTTGATGATGCATCGCATGAGGCATTTTATGATTAATGAGCATGATCCCCATATAAAGGACATAAAGCCCAAAAACCCCCATTAAACCTTTAGACAAAAGATTGAAAAATTTCCTGTAAGAAATGGAAATCTTGCTCAAAAAAATCCCCATTAAAAACAACGGCACGCTAGTGCCAAGCCCAAAAGAAAGGCCTAGCATCGCTCCCATAAACGCACTATGACTGAGAATCACGCTCGCTAAAAACGAATACACCATCATGCAAGGTAAAAACCCGTTCAACACGCCTAAGAAATACAGCCCTAGAATGTTTTGAGATTGCAAGGTTTTTTTCATCAAAAAAGAGATAAAAGGGATTTGAAAGCTTAATTTTTCCGCTTTAGCTCCCAAGAGCGCTAAAAGGATTAAAACAACTCCCATACTCATCAATAAAACACCCCTAAAGCCCATGCTCACACTAAGACTATGCCCTAAACCTGCCGTTATAGCCCCTAAGAGCATGTAGGTGCTGATCCTCCCTATATTATAAAGGGCATGGCAAGTGAGCTGGTAAGAAAAGCTTGTAACTTTAGAAAATCTTATTTGACTAAACGCGCTCACAATCCCCCCACACATGCCCACACAATGCCCTAAAGACATGCTCAAAGCGGCTAAAAACATGCCCAAAAAACTCAAATTCTGCATCATTTGCATTCTAGTATCCCTGCTTTTTTAAGAGCGATTTCCATCCCGTCAAAAACCAAACGCTCCTTGCAAACAGAATGAGATAAAAACGCGCTCAAATACTTCGCATCGCCCCCACAAAGATAGATTTTTTGGTTTTTGGCTAAATGCTGGATACAAGCAATGACGCTCAAAATCATGCCATAATTCACAGCGTCTCTGGTGTTTTTAGGTAAAACTTCTAAAGAATCTAAGGCTTTGAAAGGTTGATCTAAGATTTTAGCGCTTTTTTTATACGCATGAATATATTGGGCTAAACCGGGCAAAATACACCCTCCCAAATGCTTGCCCTCTTTGATTAAATCAATCGTAATCGCGCTCCCAGCATCCACCACCACGCCATTATTTACCGCCAAACACGCCATTTGCCGGTCTATCCCAAGCCCTATATAGTCGGTTTCTAAATGAAAAAACCCTGCAATATTTTTAGCGTTAGGGTAACAATTCAAAAGGGCTTTTTCATTTTCTTCATTCACACTAATGTAAAAAATTTCCTTTTGAATACCCAAACGCTTTAAATCTTCTTTAGTGCTTGAAAAGAGCTGGTAGTTTTGTGCAAAATGGATGTGCGTATTACCTATATCGCATAAAACCAGGTTTTTCAAATCTGTAAAAGATTGCCTAGCTGGCATAGACTCACTTCTTATTCATTTCTAAAGCTTTTCTTCTTTCTTCAAGCTCTTTTTCATCTCTTTCTTGATGCTCTCTCGCTCTTTGTTCAAATTCTCTCGCTCTTTGTTCGGCTTTGGCTTTTTTCTTTTCTTCTTTCAAGCGGCGTTTTTCTTCTTTAGAATTTGGTTTTGGCGCTTCTTTTTTAGCGGCGTTTTCTTTTAAAGCAGGAGCGTTTTTGTTTTCTTGATTTTCTTTTATGCCTTTTTGGATAGCGTTATTTTGATCCTTAATAGGCTCAGGCCTTCTGGTTTTAACTTCTTCCTCTTCAAACCCGCTATTTCTTGGCTTAACTTTGTTTTCTTCTAAAGGCTTTTCTTTAGCTTTATGCCTTTCTTGCAAATAAATAGGAGCGTTCCCTTTTTCGCCTTTTTGAGATTTTTTAGATGCAGATTTTTCCACAACGGGATAAAGTTTTGGTTTAAAATCGTTATAATCTAAATAGTAACGATCGTAATACACCCGATTTTTATCATAAAACACCCCTTTATCCAAACGATTGGATGAAAAAAACTTAAAACTGCCTATAGACGGCGTTTTATAGACATTATACGAATCAAAATCATTCAAATCCACCTCTATCACATACCCACGCTTTTCTAAAGAATACAATTTATTATGGTTTAATACAATGGTATTGAGCGAAGCAAAGGGCAGTTTCACGCTGTTTAATTCCCTCAAACTCTTATCCATTTGCAAAATCTGCCCGTCTAGCGTGAGCACGTATAAAGTCCCCTTATCATAAAGCAAATCCACAATATCCCCATCATAGTTGAACTCTTGACCGCTCACGACTGAGAGTATTCTTTTTCCTGTAGAAGCGATCATGTTATTGCCATCTACGATAAGGTAAGTGATATTGTTAAAAAACTTATCGCTGCTGATAACAATGTTTCTAATAGGCGTAGGGTTTCCATGCACATAATCCACGACCAACAAGCGCCCATCTAACATAGGGAACACCACGACCGTATCCATAAAAATAGGCATCGCCATTAAAGAATTGATCGTGGTGCTCGGGGAACCTTTCTCGCTAAAAAGCAATTTTTGAGAAGTGATGTCGTATAAATTCGCTGAATTGTCCGCTAACACCACCGCTAAAAGATTCCCTTTAACGCTCGCGCTCAAGGCAAAAGTTTCCAAAGGGATAACGATAGATTGTTGGCTGGCGTTAGGGTTATTGCTAATCAATTCCACTTGATGACAGACTTTATCTTGGACTTCCGCTTCAACGCCCTTTAATTTCAGCTCCGTTTCCTCACTTTTAGCCACCTTGTTTTTGCTTGTTTTTTTATCAATCTTGTTCAAACAATCTTGCGCAAGGATGAAAAACCCTTGACTCTCATTTAAAAAACTGCTTTCGTAATTGAAGTTCTTACCGATTCTTAGCTGCGTTAAACCTTTATCGCCTATAACCGCTCCATTTTTCAAAATGGCTCCATAACGATTAGATGAAACGATACTTTCTTGCAAATGGTTAGGGAAATACGCTTCGCCTTTAACTTGGTGTTTAGCGGGTTTGAAATATTTTCTCATGTTACAGCCGCTAAAGGCAATTAGGGCTATGAGTAAGATTAAAAATGGTTTATTCATCAAATCAATGCGTTCCTTGAATGGTTTCTTTCTTTAGATTGGTTGGTTTGGAAGGGTTTTGTTGAATATCTTCTAACATTCCATAGTGTTTTAAAACAGAGATTATAGCATAGAGTGAAGAACTTAGAGGGATAGTGGATAAACTTTGATGTGCTTTTTTGATTGCGTCTTTAGAATTTTCTTCATACAACAAGTTCACTTCTTGTAAAGCGCTCATTTCTTTAAGGATGGGGCTTTTTTTAAGCAGGTTTTTATCTCTAGAGAGCGATGCGTAAGAATACTCTGCAAAAGTTTTAACGATTTCATTAGAAGATTGCGAAAGTTTTTTAAACTCGTTTGCATCGTTCCTCTCACTCGCTCTGGCGAACTGATACAAGTCATACAACTCTGGGGCGACTTCTTTCAATCTTTTTTGCAAGGCTATATTATTAGGGCTCTCTAGCACTTCATTATAAATTTGAGTGATTCGCTCTCTAGTTTGCTCATGCTTATAATCTTGCAATTTCGTATCCCCTAAATAAGCGATAAAAGCCACCACAATAAACAACAACACCCACTTGTAGCGTTTGAAAAACTTTTCTAACCTAAACGCCCCCTCTAAAAGCTTTTCATCGCTTTTGAATTCGTTTTTAACTTGCTCTAAATTTTCCTTAATATTCATGCCTTGCTCACTCCTGTGCTGCCAAACCCCCCGCTACCCCTTGAAGTTTCATCTAATCGTTCGCATTCTATAAATTCGGCTTTATAAGTTTTTTGAACCACCCCTTGAGCGATCCTATCCCCTACTTGAACTTTAAAATCTTTATCGCTCAAATTCGCTAAAATGACCTTAATTTCACCCCTATAATCATTATCCACCGTGCCAGGAGAATTCAACACCATCACCTGATGGTTCAAAGCCAAACCGCTACGGGTGCGCACTTGCAATTCATACCCCACTTCTAAAGACAAACAAATCCCTATTTTCACCAACCCCACGCTATGAGGTTTGATCATTACTTCTTCTACAGCGTGCAAATCAAAGCCTGAAGAACCCTCGGTTTGGTATTCAGGAATAAGGGCGTTTGGGTGGATTTTTTGGATTTTAATTTTCATCAAAACAAATCTCTTTATAATAAATGTCTAAAATTTCAAAATCGCTCTCGCCATTAGGCAATTGAATACTCACCGCATCGCCCTTGCTCTTACCGATCAAGCTCTTAGCGATCGGCGAACCAAAAGAGATCAACCCTTTAGCCGGATCGCTCTCCACGCTTCCTACTATCGTATAAGAAAACTCTTTATCGTTATCCAAATTAAGGATTTTAATCGTGCTGCCAAAACTCACTTTATTATGGGCTAAAACGCTCGGATCAATCACTTGAGCGTTAGCGACAATTTCGCTTAAATCCACGATTCTCGCTTCAATGAAGCGTTGTTTTTCTTTAGCGGCATGGTATTCAGCGTTTTCTTTCAAGTCCCCATGCCCTCTAGCAATATCAATTTCTTTCACAATATTAGGCCGTTCCACCTCTTTTAATTGCTTCAATTCTGCGCAAATTTTATTGTATCCATGCATACTCATAGGTTCTTTATTCATTTAATCTCCTAAGCTTATTCAGTAGAGATTATAGTAAAAATTAAGTTAAATTCAGCAAAAAAGCCATCTCTTCGGCGACTTTTCTCGCGCTCCCATGTTTTAAATATTCCCTTAATCTCAAACTTTCTTTAAAATAGCGCTCTCTGTCCATTTCTTCATACGCTTTTAACAAACCCTCTACGCTCAAAAAATGTTGGATCAATTCTGGGTGTAATTGGCTCTCCCCAAGCCCTGGAGTTTCATTATTTAGGGCGTTATAAAAGATGTTCGCTAAACCTATATAATGCAAATTGACCAACATTCTAGCGATCAAAAAATCCATCGTTTTAGCCCTATACGCTAACACAAAAGGCGTGCCAATCAAAGCGGCCTCTAAAGTCGCTGTGCCGCTGCAAATGAACGCAAACTCCGCTTCAAACAAACTCTTATGCGCATCATAAGAAATTTCAAATAATTGAATGTATTCTCCATAAAGAGCTTTCAAATCCAACCCTTTAAAGAAACTCGGCACCACTAACACACGCCTTTTAAACCCTTCGTTTTGTTCTAAAATTTGAGCTACTTTGACAAACAAAGGGAACATTTTAGCGATTTCGCTTTTTCGGCTTCCTGGCATGAACACTAGAGTTTCGCCCTTAATATCTTTTTTATAATATTTAATTTCATCTAATAAAGGGTGTCCTACATATTGGGCTTTTTTTTGGTAATAGCTCACTTCAAAAGGCAAAATCGCTCCCAAAAAATCGCAGTATTTTTCAAGGCTTTTAGCGCGCCATTTTTTCCATGCCCAAACTTGCGGTAAAATATAATACATGATTTTTTTATGAGGGTCTTGTTTTTTGATTTTTTTGGCTAGGGGGATATTGAAAGAAGAAGAATCCATTAAAAGCACCATATCCGCTTGTTTGGCTAATTGGACCATTTCTTTATGGGCTTTGAGTAAAAACCCCAAACGGCCTATCACATCTCTAAAACCCATGACAGAAAATTCCCTAGGGCTATAGAGCGCGTTTTTCCCTTCAAACACGCCAATAAAACGATAATCTTCAGGCAAATTTTGGCGTAATGCCTCTAAATGAGCATTAGAGCTCGCTTCTAAAGCGCTCACTAAAATCGTGGGCATTATTTGTCTTTCAAAAGGTTTTGGACTTGATAGAGCTTGATTTCTTTATGCAAATCCCTTAATTCAATTTTGAGTAACGAATTTTCAAAATCTTTTTTAGAGAGGTGGTTTTTTAAAAGCCTGTTTTCGCGCAAAACGCTGCGGTATTGCAAATAAATCCCTTCATCAAACACGCGCTTGCTTGGTTTTGCCATGATAACCTGATTATCACTAGTGAAAACCTCCACTTCTTCAAGGGATTTAGGGAAAATCCATTCTTCTTCTGTGTTTTGTGTTTCTTTGTTTAAGCGGGAGTTTTCTTTTTCTAATTTTTTTTGATAGATTTCTTGCTTCAAACCTTTTAAAACGCTCTTTTTCTTACGCAAGATTTCTTGGACTTGCTTCAATTCCAAACGGATTTTTTTTAAAACTTCCCTAGTGTCTTCAATTTCTTGCTGGTAAGCGTTCAATTCTTCTTGCATCGGCTTTTATTCCGCTAACATTTCTAAAGACAACAAACGCATTTCGTTGCCTTGAGTGATAATAACATTCTTGCTGTGGCATTTCTCACACACCCCATAATCTAGCGCATTAGGCTTAAAAACATGCGAACAATCCTTGCACTCTAATTCAACCTTTTCATCCACAATGTCTAAAATAGCGTCCTTACACACCAAAGATTCTTCTCTAAAAGTCTCAAACGCGCTCACAAACAAGCTCTTATCCATAGCGCTTCTTTCACCAATACCGACCACGACTCTTTCAATCTTATGGGCTTGATTTTTCTTCGCATGCTCTTCGCAAAGAGCGATTAAAGAAGAAACGACCGAGTATTCATGCATACTAAACCTTAATCTTTAAATTAGCCCCTATTATATTGTATTAGAGTAATCTTTTAGTTTATTGCTTAAGATTCAATAGGGTATTAAGGATTTGATCGGATGTGGTTACCGCTTTAGAGTTCGCTTGAAACCCCCTTTGAACCACAATCAAATTCGTTAAACTCCGGCTCAAATCCACATTACTAGACTCTAATTTAGATCCTGAAATCGAACCCCTACGCCCCGTATTAGCCGCACCGATTAAGGCTTGCCCTGAGTTTCCGGTTTGAGAAAAGACATTCCCGCCTAAAGCCTGTAAACCCGCATCGTTAGCGAAATTCGCTAAAGCCACTTGAGCGAGCGCTAAAGTCCTGCCATTACTGAACGCTCCTAAAAGCACCCCGTCTGAATCAAAGCGAACATCCATCAAATCGCCCGCTTGGTAGCCGTTTTGCTCAATCGCATAAGTTTCAGAAATCTTATCCACGCTCGTTAGCCCGTCAAAACTCCCTGAGGAACCAAAGGCTAAATTGATGCGTTGGGGAGCGTCAGCGCCATTTTTAGGATCAAATTGCAAAAGAGGCGGGTTCATGCCTGCAAGCGATCCGTCATTATTGAAGTGCAAACGGCCTCCTTCAAACACATTAGGCCTAGCCGCTGACCCCCCTACTAATTCCCCAGGCTCAGGCACGATCACTCTAAAATTCCATTCCGCCCCCCCACTCCTATAAAACTCAATGCGCATGGCGTGTTTAGTGCCTAAGCTGTCTATCACATCAATGCTTGTCGCATGCGTAGCGTGGGTGAATTTAGAACTGCTCGCTGACGCTCCCCCTTCAATTAAAGAAGCGGTATTAAGCCCTTTCATCGCGTTTTTAAACAAAACATTGTTCGTTACGCTGTCTGAAGAATACCCGCTCACAAAGATATTAAGATTTTCTTTAATGACATTTTTATTGTCTTTATTATTGATTTCAAACATGCCGTATTGGTTGATTGTAACCCCTATAGAAGCCGCTGAGTCCTGGTAATTGTCCGCTAAACTAGGATCTTTAACGATATTAGCGTCATGCTGGATTAAGGCACGCAAGTCTTCAGTGGTCCTAAACTGCCCAATATCCGCATTAGGGCTGATAGAATGCGTATAACTATATTTGAAAGCCGTTACATCTTTATCGCCGTCTAAAAAGTTAGCGAACGCCCCGGTCCCAGCTTGAGTGACCACAATGTTTTTAAGCTTTTCATCGCCGTCTAATTCATTGGTGTTTTCCAAACGCAATTGCTTGCCGTCCAAATAAGCTTCAATCCCTGTTTGGCTTTTGACTGCATTGATCGCATTTTTCGCCGCTACTAAGCTTGAAGTCCTGCTCACCGCAGAATCGTTAGTGAAAGAAATCTTAACCCCATTCAATTCAAGCGTGCTGTTTTCTGCAGAAGGGAGGATGTCTTTGACCATTTTCGCACTCTTATAGCTCACCCAAATCCCTTGATTTTCATTCAATAAAAGAGCGTCGCCATCTTCATTGTATAAAGAGCCCATGTCTTCGGCGACTTGAGCTAAATTCGTGCTTGAATCATACACCGGATTAATACCATCTGAGGGGGTTTTGGCTGAAGAATCTAAAGCGAATATCGCCGCTGTTTGATCGGCATGCCTTCCAGCGTTTAGATTCGCCCTCATAGAAATGCGGTTGCTCGCTCTGGCTGGCATCACCATTCCTGGATCAATTCTGATGTTTTCTAAAGGGCCGGTGTTATCCACTTTTAAAGCGTCCGTATCGCTCCCTTTATTACCGGTATCGCTCCCGTTTCTCACCCACCCTTGCACCACAAGACCGCCGGTGGTAACCAAACTCCCTTGCGAGTCAAAAAGAAACTCCCCATCTCTAGTGAAATTGCGCGTGATCCCCCTATCAGGGCTAATGATAAAAAAGCCATCGCCTTGAATCGCTAGATCGGTTTTGACATCTGTGTTTTGGATATTGCCTTGTGAAAAGATTTTAGTCGTCGCATCCACGCCTACCCCAAGCCCCACAGAAAAGTCATTCTGCCCTGCCAACCCGTTTTTATAGGGTGCGGTAGCGATGAGTTTGACTTGAGAGAGCATATCCACAAAAGAAGCCCTAGAATACTTAAAACCAGTGGTATTCACGTTCGCAATATTATTACTCTCAATATCCAAAGCGATTTGGTGGGCTTGCATCCCATTGACACCAGACCATAAAGACCTAAGCATGGTTATCCTTTAATGTAAAGAAATTCAATCTATGCACAACAAAGCAAAAGTTGTTCCTAAATAGCTTTTTAGAACGATTGATTGCGGATTTTAAAGTTTTGTTAATCAAAAAGATCGGTCAAATTCATAAGGGGATAGGGGGTTTTGTAACACTACCCCCATAACGCTTTTTAAAGGTTATCGCTCAAAATCTAGCCCACCTTAACGCAAAATCGCGCATTCATGATCTTGAATCTCTTCAGCTGAAGCGCGATTGGAAGTCAATGGGTTAAATCGTGTCGCTAGTAAGACAAAGGAGTTATCGCTTTGTTGCACCACCGCCAAGCCATAGTCTCCCATGCGTTTATGCGCGTTAGGCACTTCTTTAGCAAGCATGATAAAGGGGCTTTTTTGCACTAATTCGCTCTCTGTTACCCGACGCACCAAATATTTATGCCCGTTCAAGCCACCTGATAATGGCGACCAACGGCTGTTGATTTTTTTTAGATGATTATCCAATTGTTTGCGTGCATCAAGGCTAATGCAAGAGATATGGATGTGAAAATGGTTTTGCGATCGCCCTTTTTTAGAGTTGATCGTCAAAGAAATCGTGCTATCAGGAATGGGTTTGCCGTATTTTTTACTCATAAAATCACGCGCTTGCCAGGATAAATAAAAAAAGTTAGGCGTAGAAGGATCAAGCAACAAAGGGCTTTCAATACCGCTAATGTGAGTTGTTGGCATCAACAAATATTGCAACGGGCCGTTAATATCTTTTAAAACCACATAGCCGGCATCGGGTTTGACTTCTATGCATGGCGAAGGATTCTGATTTTTCTCATAATTAGGCAGACATTCCTCAAAAACAATCTTACGCAACACATTCGGATCTTTAGCGTTTAAACTCATAACAGCGATAGCTACCACCGCTAAAAAAAGAAAGCCCGCTTTTTTCATCTTTTTTGCTCCTTGTTTTTAATGAGAGTTTTTACAAACCCTCTTGTTATTTTTCTACAATAGTGGTTAAAATCTTTAATCATTATGATTATTTTAACAAATTTTAACTTATTAGTAACATTTGGTAATCTATTTTTAGAAAGAGCTTTTTGAATACCAACGAGAAAAACTTAAATTGATAACATTAAAAAAGCTAAAAGAATTTTTTAAAAAATTAAATAGCTTGCACTAAGCAGGCGATAATTTTTCACCATGCGATCTTATGGGGTTGGTGCTTGTCAAAATAAAGCGTTTTATAACCTTGATTTAGGTAATATCATCACACTAATACCACAATAAGGACGATTATCATGCAAGATTTATCTCCATGCCCTAAATGCAACGACGCTTACACCTACCATGATGGCACGCAACTAATTTGCTCTAGCTGTTTGTATGAGTGGAATGAAAATGAAGCTAATGATGAAGAATTGATCGTTAAAGATTGCCATAATAATCTTTTACAAAATGGGGACTCGGTCATTCTCATTAAGGATTTAAAGGTTAAAGGCTCATCTTTAGTGCTTAAAAAAGGCACTAAAATCAAAAACATCAAACTTGTCAATAGCGATCACAATGTGGATTGTAAAATAGAAGGGCAGAGTTTGTCTTTAAAATCTGAATTCCTCAAAAAAGCTTAGGAAAATACAAAAGCTTAAGAGTAAGAAAAACTTAGTGGCTTTTTAAGCTTGTAGAAATCATTTTTTAGAAAAAATCAACTTATCCAGCTTGAAAAAAATCACCGCTCCAATGGTTTGTCCCAAGAAAAGATTGAGCCACAACGGAAAATTGAAATAATAAAAAACCTCCATAAAAGGCAGCATCACCAACGCGCTCAACATCCATCTAAGCCAATAAACCAAAAACAACTTAGAAGCGTATTCTGTGCCAAGTTTCTTAAAAAATTCTCGCATAAAGACAACCCTTTAAACCCTTTTTGCAAACTCTCCCTAAAAAGGAAAGCCCGCTATCAAGGAATATTCCTAAATTTCATGCCTTTAGACAATCGTATAGGACACTCTTTTTTCAAAAAGTTTACTCTCGTAATTGCCTAAATCCCTACCATCTACAAGGGCAAAGGCATCGCCAAAAGTCGCCAATAAGGCAGAATCTAACTGCATGTCTTTATGGCGATTCAACGGGATAAAGACTTCCTTGTGATTATTTTGAAAATCAAACGCTAGAAATGAATCTTTCAAATACACTTCCACTCTAGGAGCGTTTTTCACTACGCTGTTTTGACCCAGTTTCAAGCCTTGCACTTCAGCGCTTTTAATCCCACACGCATGGCATAAGGACACAAACATGCTCTCTTGTGAAATGGTTGCAAACCAAGGCAAACTATCTCGTTTAGGCAAATTTTCTTTACCCTCTAGAGCCTTTTGTCTCTTGGGCATCTCATGCTTGATGAACGCATAAAAGTTATGGACGCTTTCTTTAGGGGTTGTTCCCTTGAGCTGATTGGCAATGTTAGCCACGCTCGCATCGTCTCTTTCATAACGCCCCATTGCTACAAAATCGCTCGTTTCAAACAAACGCTCATTCAATTGATAGCTAGCGATCTCATAAGACAAATGGACTTGCTTTTTTTGAGCGCTTTTTAAAAAATCCACTTGCAAATAAGGCACTCCAAAATTGAGCATGCTTTTATAGCTGGCATGGTTGCCTTGTAAATGCACATTGCTCGCTACAACACTCGGCATGGGAATGAAAAGCGAAGTGTGTTCTGCAGAATCAAAATCAATGCTGTATTGAGCTTCTATTTTATATTTTGCAACACTCCCTTTGCTTTCTTCTGCCTGCAAAATCTGTGCTCCTAAAACAGCACCTGTAGCACCTAAAGCAGTCGTTTTAATAAAATCCCTTCGTTTCATAACTATAACTCTTTATTGTAATTTTTAAATTCGTTGAATGAATGAAAAAGTAGGACACACCACCAAAGGATTGATGAGTATCCAAAAACCTAAATTTTGAAAGACAAAGCGTTCCTAAAAAATAAGAACGCTTAAAGAAAAGGGTTACTTTTTCTTTTTTGTGTGGTGCATGTCTTTTCCATGCATGTCTTTCATCATTTTTTGGTGTTTTTCAAGAGCTTTTTTAACTCCCTCAGCGTATTTGGGGTCAGCTTTCTTGAAATGCTCCAATTGTTTATCCACAATTTCCTTATGGGTAACATGAGCCAAAGACTCTCCAATAGTGTCATGCAACCTTTCTTTTTCATCAGCTGGCAATGAGCGGTAGTAATCACCTGGTTGGGTGTAGTAATCGCTATCATCAGCTCTGTAATCCCAATTCCACACTTCAAACTCTTTCTCAATATGAGCTAAGTTGAACTTAGGATCTCTCGCACTCTTATCTTCTTTATAGCCAGGCAATGAGCTAGGCGTATAGTTTTGCAAAGAGCCGTAGTATCCGTTTTGCATGTAACCATCTCTGCTAGAAGAGTGGAACGGACACCTTGGTTTATTGACCGGTATTTGAGAGTAATTAACCCCTAAGCGGTAGCGGTGTGTGTCCCCATAAGAGAACAAGCGCCCTTGTAACATCCTATCAGGGCTATAGCCAATTCCAGGAACGACATTAGCCGGAGTGAATGCCGCTTGCTCCACTTCTGCGAAATAGTTTTCAGGATTTTTATTCAACTCTACAATGCCCACTTCCATTAATGGATAATCTTGGGTATACCAAATTTTAGTTACATCAAACGGATGGAATCGATACTTCTTAGCATCTTCTTCTGGCATCACTTGAATGCTTAATTTCCATTTTGGGAAATCCCCTCTAGCGATCGCATCGAATAAATCCCTTTGATTGGAATCGGGATCATGCTTTCTGATTTCTGCGGCTTCTTCATTAGTCAAATGCTTAACGCCTTGCATGGTGTGAAAGTGGAATTTCACCCAAAAGCGTTCGCCTTTAGCGTTGATAAGACTGAAAGTGTGGCTGCCAAAACCATCCATGTGGCGGAAAGATTTAGGGATCCCTCTATCGCTCATAACCCATGTTACTTGGTATAAGCTTTCAGGAACATTACTCCAAAAATCCCACACCATGTCGTGGTTAGGCAAATTGGTTTGAGGATCTCGTTTTTGAGTGTGGATGAAATCAGGGAATTTGATCGCATCACGGATAAAGAAAACGGGCGTGTTGTTCCCTACTAAATCCCAGTTACCTTCTTCAGTGTAATACTTCATCGCAAAACCTCTAGGGTCTCTTACCGCATCCGCACTGCCTCTTTCACCAGCCACAGTGGAAAATCTGAAGAAGCATTCTGTTTTTTTGCCCACTTTAGAGAAAATTTTCGCTTTAGTGTATTTAGTGATGTCTTTAGTCACAGTGAAAGTGCCATAAGCCCCGCTTCCTTTAGCATGCACTACCCTTTCAGGGATCCTTTCTCTGTCAAATGCCGCTAACTTTTCCAAAAACCAAGTGCTTTGTAATAAAACAGGACCTCTAGGGCCGGCCGTAATCACATTGTTGTCATCCCAAACGGGAGCGCCAAAAGCAGTGGTTTGTTTCACATCTTTATTAACCATCTTTTTTCCTTTGTTTGATCTTAAATCTTCGTAATCTGACACTAAGCCAATTACTTGTGGTGATTATTACATAATTTGTTATACAAAGACTAACAAGATTCAATTTCCTTAAAAAATCTTTTTTTTAAGAATAAAAAACCCCCTTAAGTATTTCTATTTGTAACAATTAATGAAAATAATAAAGATTAAAAACAAAATTTTATTTTAATCTGGTTTTAATAATAATTATCATACTATTCTATCTCAATGCATTGACGGATTTGTTTTTTTTTTTTT
>NZ_CBPT010000001.1:0-302446 GCF_000476855.1 Helicobacter pylori SA221C | reverse complement strand
AAAGAGCAAGGGGTTAAGGGGAACACAAAGAGCCATGATGAAATAGAGCCAGCTACAGAACAAGTGATTGAAAAAGAAATAGAAAAAGGAGCTGAAATTATCTATTCTAAGGAAGTTGCAACCACTAATAATGTTGATTACTACGAGAATGAACAAGAAGTGGAAATTACTAAATCAATGGGTAGAAGATGAGAAAGCAGTCTAACAAACTCTTTAGTTTTTTAAATGGCATTAAGTGGCGTGATTTACGCCTTATTATGCGAGTAGTCAAGCTAGTGAAACGATTAGCTAAGTTTAAATAAGGGGAAAACAATGTTTGAATTAGGATTTTTTCTATTCTTAGGGCTTTATATTATCAATTCTATCTACTTGTATAAAGCCCTAAATAGCACCAAACAATCTCAAGAATATTTTATGAATAAGCATAGCGAATTATTAGAAAGCTTGCTTGATGATGTAAGCGAGTGCAAAAAAGAGATTAGAAATCTTAGAACAAAAATCAATTAAGGAGTTAAAGCAATGAATTACGATGTTTTAATGGGATTTTTAGCACTAATCTTGCTAATTCTTTGGTATGCCTATGGATTAAGGCAATATCTTAAATTAAAAGATAAGAATAAGAGATTAAAAGAGAAATTACAACGCTGTAATTGTAATATTAAAATTCCTAGTATTCTTGAAATGGCGCATAAACCTATCATTATGGATATTAAGGGGGAATTGCTACCACATCTTACAGAGAGTTATAGAAAATCAAAATTTAAGGAGTAATAACAATGAGCAATACAGAAATAAAGCGTAGCAAATAGACTAACGAAAAAATGGAGTTAATTAAGAAATTGGAAAAAGAAAGCGAAGTTTTAAAGAAAGATTTACAACAACATTCAAACGAGCTTTTTAAAATGTTGATTATTGATAATGAAGATTTGTTTAAAGAGCAATTTGAGATTATGTTTAAAGCATGGGTTGAAATCGTAAAAATAATGTTTGAATTAACCAAAAAAACCAAATTTGATGGCGAAATGATTGGCTACACAGAAGAACTTTTAACCTTTTTAGTTAGAGATTTTTTTAATGGGATTTTTAAATCCAAAGTAATACCTAAAATGCCTATTTTTTGCGGTGATGTTAAATGCGAAGATTTTAATGCCCTAAGAAGTTTAGTTTATCTTTCTGTGCTTGAGTTGGAAGAAACGATGAATCCTAATAAAATCCCATTTTAAAGGAGCAATCAAATGAATAACAGCGTCATCATTATTGAAAGCCCTAATAAGGTAGCTAAGATTAGAGAAATCACAGGAGCAAAGGTCTTTGCTACCATAGGGCATTTTATGCAACTTAAAAGCTATGATGAAAACAATAACTTTAAGCCGACCTTTGAATACGACCCACAAAAGAAAAAACGTATTTTTGAGATAATAGAGGCATGCAAAAATAAAAAGGTTTATATTGCTACTGACCCTGATAGAGAGGGTTATGCTATAGGCTATCATTTTTATGAAAAGATTAAAAAAATAGCTAGTTCTATTTATAGAGCGGAGTTTTTTGAAATCACACCAAGTGGGATTAACAAAGGCTTACAAAATGCTATTTTATTTGAAAACACTAATAAGCAAATGTATCAAAGTGCCTTAGCTAGAAGAGTGGCTGATATGCTTTTAGGTTTTACGCTCTCCCCTTATTTAGGCAAAGCTTTAGGGCAAATGAAAGGCTCTAGTGCTGGAAGAGTGCAAACGCCTTGCTTAAAGCTTATTGTAGATAGAGACAGAGAGATTGAAAAATTTAAGGCTTTACCAGAAAATGAAAAAGTAAGCTATCAAATCCAAGCTAAGATTAACGACAATGCTAATAGAGAAGTCATTATTAAGCATTGTGATGAAAAGGGCGAAGAGATTAAATTCAATGATAAAGAAGAGGCTTTAAAACTCTTTGAGAGCTTAAAGGATAATAAAGCTTGTCTTTTAAAAGATTTAAAAACCTCTGTTGTAGAGACCAAACCTAAAAAGCCCTTTATCACTTCTACGCTTTTAGAAAGAGCTAGTTCTGAGTTAGGTTTAGGTATCGCTGAAGTGCAATCTTTAGCTCAAAGTCTCTTTGAGACTGGACTAATTACTTATATTAGAACAGATGCTGAAAGTTTGAGCGTAGAGTTTTTAAATGAGGCAGAGAGCTTTTATTTGCCTATTTATAAAGAAGTGTATCAAAAAAGAGAATACAAGGCTGGTAAGCAAAGCCAAGCAGAAGCTCATGAAGCCATTCGTATCACGCACCCCCACAAATACGAAGATTTAGAAAGCATAGTCTATAATGCTGGTATCACTAATCAAGACGCTTTAAAACTCTATAGATTGATTTTTGAAAGAACCATTGAAAGTCAAGGCAAGAATGCCATTTATGACAAGCAAGATTTGCTCTTTAAAATCAAAAATGAGTATTTTAAATGTTCTGCTAAGAGTTTAAAAAGCGCTGGGTTTTTAGCAATGTTTTCTAAAAAAGCACTAGAGAATGATGATGAAAGTAATGATGACAAAGAAGATAAAGAAAAAGAACAAAACGCACAATTTAATCTTAAAATTGATGATATGTTAAGTCTAAATGACTTAGTTTTAGCTACCATTAAAAGAAATGCCCCAAGCCCTTATAAAGAGGCAGGTTTTGTCAAGCTTTTAGAAAATAAAGGCATAGGCAGACCTAGCACTTATGCGAGTTACTTGCCTACTCTTTTAAAAAGAGAATATATTAGCATTAGCCAAGATAAAAAGCACACCATTACTCCTACGCATAAGGGTAAAAGAGTGATAGAAGTGTTTGAAAATGCTTATCAATTCATTATTGATTTGACCTATACTAAACAAATGGAAGAAGTGCTAGATGAGATTGTAGAAAATAAAAGCTCTTATGTGGATTTTATCAGCAATTTAAATTCTAAATGCCCTAAGATTGAAAAGCTAGAAAGAAATGATGATGAGATAAAACCTAGCAGTGAAGGACAAATCACTTATATAGAAAATATTTTAAGAGATTTGCAATTAAATTTAAGCGAAGAGTTTAAAAACTACAAAGAAGATAATAGAATAGCTAAGGCATTTTTAGACAGATACATTAAAGAGCATGAGTTTTTTAAGAAAAATAATAAAAAAGCTAGTAGCTCTAATAATAATGAGATTAGACCTGCGACACCTAAACAAATTAACTTTGCTGAAATATTAGCTAAAAAGCATAATGTCAAGCTCCCTAAAGATTATAAAAGTAATATCAAAGTGTGTGGGGATTTTATCAATGAGTATAGTAAGAAGTAGTAAGTAAAATTTTGCTAAACTAGAGCCTAGTTAAATTTGATTAGGGAGTTTAGCATGTTATACATTCCACCCACTTCTAAAGAAGTCTATGTTAGCTCTATTGTAGCTTTAAATATCCACTCTCCACAAGGCATAGGGGATTGGCATAGTAGCTATGCTTTAATGGAGAATGCGTTTGATGATATAGGGGTTTATATCTATGGTGAAAAACAAGCTCATAATACTAATAAACTACTAGGCAATCTAGGCATTATAGATGGCACAGCAAGGTTCAATAAAATGGGCTATTACCCTAAACATACTCCCACTTATATTGCAGAGCATCCAAGAGCTTGTGTAGATTGTCTCTATGTTTCTGTATTGCAAACTGGAAAGCTAGGGGTTGTTATGCTAGATGAATGGTTTCCTAGTATTGAAGATAAAGAGAGTGTCTATGCTCTTATAGAAGTGATGAAACCCAAATTAAACAAGCAAGAAAGAGAGAATTTGGATAAATGGATAGCAAGAAACCCCATTATAGAGTGAGTTTAAGCGAACAAGCTCTTAATCATGAAAAACTGATGAGAGCCATTGTTAAAAATCTAGCCGACACCCCTATGGTATTAAAAGGCGGAACAGCTTTGTATCTAGGCTATGGCTTAAATCGTTTTTCAGAAGATTTAGACTTTGATTGTCATAAAAAAATCAATCTCTTAGGCAGAGTAAAGAGCGCTATTCCTAATGGCATTATCTTAGATGATATTCATATTAAAAAAGACACTGATAGTGTGGGGCGTTATATGGTGCGTTATGCTACCAAAGACAATAAAGAAGAACAAACTTTAAAATTAGAAATATCTTATAGAGACGCACCAAAAGAGAGCAAAGTCAATGTGATTGAGGGAATGCGAATTGCTAAAATAGAGCGTATTATTGATAACAAACTCTGTGCTTGCTTTGATGGGGAGCACACAAGAACTAAAGCTAGAGATTTATTTGATTTGCATTTTTTAGCCAAGCATTATGAATAACATTTTAACTTAGATTTAGCAAGTCGCTTAAAAGATTTTAGCAAAGACCCTGATAAATTAGTGAGCGATTATTTAGTAGATGTAAAACTAGATGCTTTATTAAATCAAATTATGGACTTAGAAGAAACAGCCCTAGAATTAGGGGTAATGGCTCAACTAATACATAAAAAACTTGAAAAACAATCTCATTTCCCTTAAACAATAATGACCTACTAGATAATGCTAATGAAAACACCCACACACCTAAGCGTAAGCGATAAGTAATATCATTAAGTAGGTATTTAAAATAGTGTTTAGTTATTTTTATAGTGCTATATAAATTACATAGTGCTTAATAGTTTTAGAAAAACTATTAAAAACCTATTTTTTAAACCTAACAAGGTTTAGTTAATACGTTTACTTACTAAAAGCTCTTTAAAACTTTCTTTTGTAAGCTCGTTATTTAAAAACTCCATAATCTCTTTAGCATAACCTTTTACTAAAACTTGCAATAAGTCAATGTCATAAGAAAATTTATCTTTAAGGATATTTTGAGCGATTTCTATCATGCACTCATCATAAGTTTCTATGCTTTCTGAAACTACTTCTATTAAATCGCTTTCTTTTACACCATTTAAAAATAGATAGTAATCAAAGAGTCTGTCTTCTTTTTCTTCATTGAGCCATTCTAAGTCGTCTTCATATTCTTCTTCATCTATGGGGCGAAAATCACTAGGAATAGTGCTTTCATAATCAATAGGACTAAACTTACACATCAAGCGTGAAATAAGAATTTTAGGGGCATTCTCATTATCTATTTTAGCAAACACCATATTAGATAAGGCATTAGCTAGGACTAACTTCTTTTTTAAACTAGCTTGGCTAATTTCTTGCTCTAGTTTCTCTTTGAGTTTTAAGGGTGTGTCTTTGTAGATTACCTTGTTAGTAAAAAATTCATTCAAGTTCATTGTTTTCATTATTGCCCTTTTCTTTGTTTTGTAATCTTTCTAGCTGCTTTAAAAGCTTTTGCTCTTGGGTGTTTTTTCTGTGTTTTAAATGCCTAATAAGCGCTTCTTCAATAAAAGTGCTTCGTGTCTCTTTAAATGAGCCAAATTCTAGCAAAAATTCATCAAGTTCTTTTATCACACAAGGACTAAAGACAATGTTAAAGCTCTTTTTCTTATCTTCATCTAAAACATACTTTTTGCGCCCCCTTTTTTTAGGGGTTTTTATTTCTTTTATGCTAATTTCTTGTTCGTTTGTTTGCTCTTCTTGTTGTTCAAACTTCTTTTCTAGCTCATCAATTTGTTGTAAATCCATATTTGTATGCTCCTTGTATTTGTTTTTGTGTTTTTTCACTCTTTTAAACCGCATGTTTTCTCTATTTTACTAAATAGCCTTTTAGCTCATTATAGAAATGAGACCATTCGTTGATAGCCTTTTTATCGCTATATTCTATAACGCCTAAACCTTCACTCACGCTACGCTTATAAACAATACGCTCACTCAAAGAGCTTTCTAAAAGCGTGATTTTATCGCTAGGGTTATTTTCTTTAATAAAATCAATTAAAGCTTTGCGTTCTTTAAGTGTAGGAATAGTAGGCATTCTATTGATGATGATTAAGGCTCTTAGGTTTTCATTAAGCTCTTGGAGTTGTTCTATCCTTTCTAACATGTTAGCTAACACTTCAGTATCTAATTGACTAGGAGTTGTAGGCACTAGCACAATATCACTTAAAAGCATAGCCTTTTGGGTTTCTTTACTATATTCCCCCTTAGTATCAATAAGGATATTTTCATACTTAGATACCATTTGCTTTAAAGTATCGCTAAAGCCACTACTACGATTAAATAAGCTAAAAGTGGGGCGTTCTTTTTCAGCACGAATTGTAGCAAAAGTTTCCATAGACTTTTGGCTATCTGTATCTAAAACAACCACTTCTTTATTGTCTTTGAGTAATTGCACCGCTAGGTTTAAACAAAGCGTGCTTTTACCACTCCCCCCTTTTTCATTAGCAATACAAATGGTCATGCTACTTCCTTAATTAGATTATTTTAGTAGTATAGCATAGTTTTATACAATTTGAATTAACTTTAAATAATTTACTTATTTAAGATTATTTATATAAACATAATAAATAATTAAATTTAGTAAGAGATAATTAAGTTATTACTATTTAATAAGTATTTAGTCTTTAATTGAATATTTTAATTTTAAAAAAATAGATTATTATTTATATTACTTATTGAATTATTTAAAAAATTAAGTTACTAATTGTATTCAAAGAATTTTGAGTGAGCTTTTAGTTTGATATTGTTGCATGATAACTAGCATTTTTCTTAAAAAAAGATAATATTAAACATGATAAATCAGTAAAAAACTATCATTTTAGCTTAAAATCAGCTTAAATTTTAACTTTTTTCATTAAATTTTTATGGTTATTTACTTTTCATTTACTTTAAGTTTAGGTTACGCATTTTAGGGGGTTATAGGGTTTTAACCTTAAAAATGTGTCATCACACATTTGCGTTTTTTGCTTAAATTTAGCTTAAAAAGTGGTATATGTGTGATGACACACTTGAAAATTTTAAAAAAGTCAAGACCTTGATTTTTTTGTAATTTTTATGACATTCTAAAAAGATTTTTTAAAAGACAAGGACGGATTAAATGACACAAGATTTTTTAGAATTTACAGAGGGAAATTACCCTATAAGTGAGGAGCAAATGTTAGATTTTATGGAAATGGGAGTAGAACCTAAAAGCGAACAAGAAACAAAAATAGAGTTAGAACATTCCTTAGAAAATGAAGTTAATAAAAGCAAGGAAAATTAAATGAAAACATGGAATGAAATGGATATTAAAGAACAAAAAGAACTTTTCGTTAAGTTTTTAGCGAGTGAAATCGCACAAAGTCTTGATGCAGGACTAGAGTTTAAAGCTAATAATAGAGCTTATAATGGCAATGTGGGTAATGCCTATAATGGCTTAAACGCTCTTATTTTAGATGCCAAGCAACATGAAAATGGCTATGAAAGTAATGTGTGGGTAGGCTTAGATGATGCTTTAAAATTAGGAGCAAACCCTAAAGAAGTGGAGCATATTAAAAACAACACTAAGAGTAAAAATAATCCTAATGGCTTTTATGATAAGGCAAGTATCGCTTATATTAGAGATTATGAAATGCGCTATGTTAAAGCAAGAGATGAACAGGGTAATTTAATCCCCCTTAAAGACAAAGAGGGCAATCTTAAGCATTATTCTAGTGGCGAAGTGATTTATGAGAATGAAAAAGTTCCTCAAAGAGACAAAGAGGGCAATATCAAGTATATACAAGATGGCAAAACGCCCTTTTACGAATTTAAAAAAGAAAAGATAGACATAGAGCCGACTTTAGAGATTAAAAATCTCTACAATGTCAATGTTTTTCAAACGCTAGACAAAACTAAGCTTAAAGAATTAGATACTAAGACTTTAAGAACGCAGTATGTTAGTAAAACTTTTTCTATGGATAATCAAAACTTAGTGATTTATGATTTATCCAAACATTTAAATGAAAGCCAATATAAGAAAGTGCTAGATTATGTGGAGCAATATGGAGCAACCCATTCTGAAAAAAGAAAGCAATACCACATTTCTCAAAGCTATCAGCAAGAGAATGAGATTGAAAATACTCTTAACACAGAAAATAATATCAAAGAAAACAACACTAAAGAGAATAACAATAATAGCGAAATGAATATGGAGCAATTTAACAAAATGCTTGAAATGGCTCAAAGTAATCCCCAAATGTTAGCCATGCTACAACAAACGCTTAATAAGGGAGCAGAGCAACAAAAGCATGATTACCACTTTGCCAATGATGAAGTAGCACCCACTCAATCTAAAGGCAGGGGCAGATAATGCAAGATTTTATCAATGGATTTCTTAAAGCTTGGAAAGCGTGGAGTGATGATGGCAAGGACGATTTTTTAGAGAGTTTTTTAGATGAAGTTAAAAACTCTAAAACTGACCCCTCTAATTTCTTAGGCATTTTAGAACAAGAAATCAAGTCTTTAAGCCAAGAGGGCTTAAAAGATGACACTTCTTCTATGCTAGAAGTCATTGAGAGCATGAAAAATAAAATCTCACAAGGACAAAACAACCCTAATGAGTTTGTAGAAAGTTTAGCTCAAGCAATTATTGAGACACAAGAAAATGCTAATAAAAATGAGATTGAGCTTACAGAACAAAAAAGCGTTTTAGAAATGAGCGAAGATGAGTATTATGAATACCAACAAGAGCAACACATACAAATGAATGAAGATGATGGTATCGCACGAGCTACTGATGAGTTAGAGCAACAAGAGCTTGAAAGCAAGACATTACAAGAGCATGAAGAAAACCAAATCAAAAGAGCCGAAGAAATTAGTATCACAGAGAATGAAAATGAGTTAGCTAAACAAGAACTAGAAAAATACGCCCTAGAAGCTGAAAATAAAAGCTTAAAGCAATACAATGAGAGCCAAAACCCTGATACTCTCTATGAGCAACAAGTCGCACAAGAGCAAAGCAAAGAAGAAGAACTATCAAATAAGCAAGACTTAGAATTAGAAACATTAAGGGATAACAATATCAAGAAAGGTTTAGATGATGAGAGTTTAGGGCTTTTAAAAAGTTTGCAAATTCTAAGAAATGAAACAAACGAAGTTGCTAACTACTTAAGAGCTAATGAGATTGACTATTCAAGACCCACAGGTGAGAACACTACAAGTAAAATCGCCTCTCTTGCTTTAGAAGAAAGCAATAAGCTTAATGAAAAAGAGCCTAACACACAAGAACAAGGCGAATACGCACAAAAAGAGCAAGAAAAGAAAACACCTAGCAATGATATAGACCTTAAAGACAAATACGCTAGTTTGCATAGTTTCTTTAAACAAACCGAGCTTGATATTAAGCAAAAACGCATTAAGACTAAGCTTGATTTTAAAGAGAGCTTTTTAAATTACGCTAAAAACCACATGAATGAAGATGAATTGAAAGTCTTATTAGTGGTAAGCCAAAAAGAGCCAACCAAGCTCACTAAAGAGCATATCAATTTGATTAAGGATTGCTTAGAACAAGCACATGGTAATAAGCACATGCAAGATAAGGGCTTGCAATTAAGCGTTAAGTCTATCTTGGGACACCAATTAGAAAAAGAACACCACGAAGTCTTAAAAGATTATTTAGCTAAATCTAAAGATAGCTTAGAGCCTATGGATAATAGAGTGTATGAAGTGATGCGAAAGCATTTAGACAAGCAACAAGCAAAAACACTCAAAAATTTAGATAGCACCACTCAAAGTGTGGGGGTAAATGCTATTAAAGAGCAAAATAAGGCTAATAAAAATTCAGAGCAACCTAAAAACTCACAAAATGAGCCAAGACAAGAGACTACTAACGCTCAAACTAATAGCACCGCTACACAACAAGAAAACACAAAACAAAACCAAGCTATAGAGCAAAATGGCACTACTCAAGCAAAAGAGCCACAATCTAAGCAAGAGCCAAAGAAAACCTTGCATCCTGATGAACCATGGCTAGATTATGACCCTAAAGCTCACAAATGCTTACAAGAACGCCAAAAAGAAGAAATCCAAGAGAAAGCACAGAGTAATAACAGCGATGAGCCTTGGATTGAGTTTGGTAAAAAAGAACAAGCTAGAGCTAAAGTACACTATCAAGCTATGCTAGAAAAAGAAAACGCTAAAGAATTAGCTAAAGAGCAAAATAACGCTCAAAAAGAAGTGAAAAAAGAAATGCCAACTATAGATTATGGCTACACACAAAATACGCTCTCTAAGAGCAGAAGGCGTTAGGAAAATCCTATGAGTTATATCCCTAATCTCACTGCCTTGCCTTTGCATGAGATTTTATTAGATAATGGCTATGTTATCAACAAAAATAAGCATAGCAAGAATAACCCTTGCTTAAAGCATGAAAACGAAGAGGGAAGTTTAGTCATCTTTAAAAATCAAAATAAAGATGGCTCAATTAGTTACACCTACAAAGAAACTCATACCGATAAGGTCGGTAATATCATTACTTTTTGTAAGGATAGAAATATCAGCGTTGAAGACTTACTCGCTGGGAAGTTAGAAGGCTATCGCAATAAAAAAGATACTCTACAAGCAAGGGATAACTCTAGCGAAAATAACGAAGAAATTCAAAAAATCATCAATGAGTTTAAAAACCTTAAACCCTATGATTTACAAAACGCTACACTCATTAAAAAGCGTGGCATTGATACAAAGCTATTAGAGCCTTATAAAGAGCATTTAAAAACGGACAATTTTAATAATCTTATCCTTGCTACCTATTTAGCTTTTGAGAATAAAAATCTTAATGTCATACCCATTCATCAATATGGCATTAACAAACGCTTAAATACCCCATTAACTACAGATAAAGAGGGCAACATAAGAGACAAACCCTTAAAATCTATCACACAAGGGAATAAGGGCATAGAAGTCTTATACCCTAATGACTTAAGCTTAGTTAAAAATGTCATTGTTGCTGAAAATATCTTTGACAATTTAGCCTATTTAGAACTACAAGATTTAGACCCCAAAGAAAGCGTTTTAATTAGCACCGCTGGGCAATTTAACAAACAAAAATTAGAACTCTTTTTTAAAAGCTTTTTTAATCAATTACACAATAGACAACAAGGGGCATATAACCATTATCTAAAACAAGAAGAACAATGGCAAGAATTAGTGAGACAAGGCAGAGCTAATGATGATTTTAAGAGCGTAGTAATAGAAACCTATACAGACATTATTAAAAACTATCAAAGAGAAAAGCATACCCCCATTTATAATAAAAGAGTGGAAAAAACAATAGAATACAGAAAACCTAAGCCTATTAACAAGCCACAAGATAGTTTTAATGTCATCTTAGCCTTTGATAATGATATTAACGGTAAAGGATACAAAGAAAAATGCGAGGGTATTTTATATGCTCTTACACAGCAATTCCCCACTATCTATACTCCTTTTTCAAAAGATTGTAATGATGATTTGAAATTAGCACACATTATAGAAAATAAGGCGATTAACATTGACACTATGGCGGAGTTTTTAGAAAGCTCTTTAGAAAAATTAAAAGACAACTACACTTCAACACAAGAAAAGGAAAATATCATGGATAAATTAGAACAAATTGATAGCATTAAGCCCTTTAATGAAAGGCTTAAGGGCATTTTAGAAAATGCTAAAGAAAATTTACAAGTGCAGAGTTATACTAAGGGGAGGGGGAGATAATGCAAGGCAATAATCTAAGTATTTATGAAACGATTTTATCGCTATTTAGCGACCCAACAAAAAAAATATTTTACAGCATAGCAACTCAAACAGCAGAAGTTTTAAAAGCTCAAATGATAATTAATGCTGTTTTGGTAATTTTATTTATGATATGGGCTTATAGGCGAGTGAAAGAGGGCGATATATTTCAGTTTAAAACCGCTATGGGCGTGGTTGTATTTATCGTGTTTATGGGAGTTTTAAATTGGGCAATGGATAATCCAACAACTTACATGAATATGCTTAAAGACACCATTTTTTACCCTTCTAATAAACTCACTGAGATTATCACAAACAGCATGTCTTCATTGCAAATAGGCAATAATAATTTAACTTTAGGCTCATTGATAGATAAGTCCTACTATTCCATAATACAATTATACAGAGAAGTATTTAGCGATTTAGGCTGGAAGACATTTTTTACTATGTTTCCTATGCTAATCATTTTTCTTTTGTTAGTCCTAGCTCAAATTCTTTTAATTGGACTAATTTTAATCATTGTTTTAATCACTCTTGTTGAAACTCTTACATGGCTATCATTGGGCTTTGCAGTTTTACCACTAGCACTATTCCCCCAAACTAAAGGCATGTTATTTAGCTACCTTAAAAAACTCATTTCCCTTACTTTTTACCAACCTTGTATTATGGTAGTAGCCTTTTTAAATTTTTCAATAATAGAAAGCATTACTTTAAAAATTCCTACCAAAGCAGAAATAATCAATGGGTTTTACAACAAAGGACATATAATTGACCAAATGATAGAAAATGGCTCAAGTCAAGCAATCAATAATTTTCAAAATGCTATGGGAGCTTATACTAGCGTGTTAGGATTTTTTATTATCTTAATTTTAGGCTCTGTGATTTGTTTCTTTCTCATCAAACGAGTGCCTGATTTTATCAATAATATCTTTGGCACAAGTGGAGGCGTGGGGGCAGTAACAGAAATGATGCAAAAAATTGGCATGACAATAAGCGGAGCTGTATTTGGGGGTAGTGCAGTTATGGTTGCTAATCAAGTTAAGCAAGCCTATCAGAGTGCTGGGGGCGGACTAGCAGGACTTCAAGCTGGAGCTAAAGCTCTTGGACTTGCTGGACTAAGTGGAGGGGCAAATGCTATGGCAAATCACAGGAGTGTTAAAGCGGGGGTGAAACACTTTGTAGCAAGTGTTAAAAATGGATTTGATAATAATAGATGAAGGGTTTAACAATGAAGAAATTAGTTTTTAGCATGCTTTTATGTTGTAAAAGCGTGTTTGCAGAGGGGGAAACCCCCTTGATTGTCAATGACCCAGAACTCCATGCTGGTCAAGCCACTGTGATAGGTAAAATGGTAGATAGCATTAAAAAGTATGAAGAGATTATCTCTAAAGCTCAAGCCCAAATCAATCAGTTGCAAAAAGTCAATAACATGATAAATACAACTAATTCTTTGATTAGTGGTAGTGCCATTACTTTAGCCAATCCCATGCAAGTGATACAAAACGCTCAGTATCAAATAGAGAGCATTAGATACAACTATGAGAATTTAAAGCAAAACATAGAAAATTGGAACGCACAAAATTTGTTAAGAAACAAATACTTACAGCAACAATGCCCTTTTTTCAATTTTAACAAATTGACTAATAAAAAAATTGTCAATTTAAGCAATCTTAACAATGCTATTACAAAAACAGGAGAACAAACCACTCGCATGAGAGATATGCAAAATTTAATCCAAGCCCTAAGTAGCAGTGGCTATGAAAACATGCAATCTCTTGTGGGGCAATTAAGTGGCAGGGATATGGGATTGATTTTGTGTGAAGAGCTAATCAAAGATGAAAATCAAGCAAGGTATAACCAACTATCAGCAGAAGCTAGTTTGGATATTCTAAATGGTAATTATCAAGTATATAAAATGAAAATGTTTCAACAAGATGCAATGAAATTAACAGAAAGGATAAAAAAACAACAAGAAATTCAAGCAAGAGCAGATTATCTAAAACACAGACTAGCCGATATTCAGCAAGATTTAGGCGTAACTAATCCAAGTGCAAATCACAATAAACAAGGAATAAAATATTGTAAGGAAAACAAAGAAAATGGCACTTGCACACCATTAGCCCTAGAAAAAACTCGCCTAGATAACGACTTAGAGCAAGAAATCCAAACACTCACGCAAGATTTAAGTAAAGCCCCTAATAAAGACGCTCAAAGCCAAGCCTACGCAAATTTTAATCAAAGGATTAAATTACTCACTGTGAAATATCTTAAAGAGATTACTAATCAAATGCTCTTTTTAAATCAAACTATGGCAATGCAAAGCGAGATTATAGCGGACATGTATCAAACAGACTATGGGTTTGGCACAAACTTAAAAGGAACAAAATCAACGCAATACCAAACAAGAGAGCAAATTTTAGGTAAAGTCAAGACAAACAAATTTGGTTTTCCAGAGATTACTTCTGATTGAAAATTAAGGCTGTCTAACAGCCTTTTTTATTTCTAATTTAGGGTGCATTATAGCAAGACTTGCAGCTTTTGAAAGGCATTCATTGTCAGCTTGATTTTGTTCGTTTTCAAATTTTTCTTCAAAGTGTGAGCCACTATAAGTCCACCATTTAGGTTTTGTGTCTCCATAGGCACTATAAAAAGCATTGCTATAACACGATATTTTACCATCTTCGCTTTTGCTACAACGATTTTTTTTAAGAAAATTACTTTCCGCTTTTTTACGGCTTTCTCTAACATAGTTTCTACAAGCAACTAGCCACTCTTCATCTTTTTTAATTTGCTCATTTCTTTCATCTACTATTTTCTGTAATTCTTGTTCTTTTTTAGATAGCTGTTTTTTATTAACACAAGAAAGAAAGGCAGTTTTCCATTCTTGTGGAAGATTTTTTGATAAATTCCAACCATTATTCAAATATTTAGAACCATCAATTTGAGAGTTACAATCAATGGCGTATTCTTTTTTAATATTGCTTTTAGATTTGCTGAGATAGTCAATTAAGTCGGTATCTGTGAATAAAGGTTTCGCCATTAAGGGAGCAGTAGCACCTAGTAAAACCCCAGCTAATAAGCTTGTTTTTAAAGTTTTATTCAAACCATTTAATTTATTTATCATTTTTCTATTCCTTTTAACTTAACTTGAATTGTAATCATTATAGCATAGAAATTTAAAGAAATACTAATAACAATTAAATATTAAGTTATTTTGTATGTATTTAGTAGAATTTGGTTATTCTTTTATAACTAATTTTGTTTGTGTTATAATTTGGTTTAACAATTATTTTAAGAGACACTATGCAAGATTTACAAGATTTCAAAAACGATATTACGCTCATTCTATCCAAAGACAGACTAGAGACTTATGACAACCTAGAGCAATACAAGGAAAATTTAAAGCTTATTAGTCTAATCACACCTAAAATCTCTAATTTAGAGATTTACTTACGCAACGCACTAGATTATTGCCTAACTCAAATTAAAGGGAATGAGTGGGTGTTTGATGAAGTTTCTTTAATCCCCTTAATAGAAGAATTGAAAGACAAGAAAAAAGAAATCACGCATTCTTTGGTCTTGTCTAAAATGTCTTTAGAAGCGGTGATTAAGCTTATCTTTTTTTACAAATTAGAGGGGGTAGCATTAGATTTGAGAGCCTATAGTCTTAAGGCTTATTACAAAGATAATAAGGATACTTTGCTTATTAAGGGTAGAAAACAACATCTTTCTAATTATGCTAAAGCCTATATTGCTTTAAACTTACTATGGACAATTAGAAATCGTGCGTATCATTGGGAAAATTTACTAAAGCTAAGGGCAAACAACCGCCCACGCATTACAACACGCTTTATCAGAGAATTAGAAAAGCCTACAAGTAAAAGTTTTAACTTTGGTATCATGCCTAACAAAATTGTTTCATTTTTAGATGATTTAATCAAAAGTATTGGAAACAAAGACTTGGAAAAACTAAGTAGTCTATAAGCTATAAGAAAGTGGGCTTCGGTCAGCCCTACGAATGTAGGCGTATTATAGCTAAACAATCATTATAAGTCAAACCAAAACCAACACAAAATTTGCTAAACTACAATCAAATCAATTTAGGGAGGATAAAAATGTCATTTGCCCCTATGTTATTAGCTACAATCAATAACTCTATTGGCAATAAAGATAAGCATGTGAGTTTAGAGTATCTTATAGGGCTTTTTATGGATAAAAAAACAACTAATCTAAGCAATACTGACAAGTATATTATAGGCACAATTCAAACAGAGGCACTAGAGCAAGAAATAGAATGGTTTTCACAAGACTATCACATTCCTATGGAGAATATTTTACATGTCCTTTCTATCAATCCCTATCAATGAAAAGAGCCTTAGTTTTATCAAAAACAACTTTCAAGCTCAAATTCAAGCCCTAGAACAATTTTATCCCATTATTAAAAATGCTTTGAATTTAGGGCTTAATCCTAGTAGTATTAAGTTTGGAGGAGGCACAGCTTTGAGCATGTATTACTTCCAGCATAGATTAAGCTTTGATATTGATTTGTTTGTCAATGATGCTCAATGTTTGGGATTTTTTAGCCCTAAATTATGGATAGATAATTGCAGTCATTTTGACAGCACAAGATATATAGATCAACACAATCACATAGGTGTAACCAATAAGGACAACATTAAAATAGACATTCTGTTAGATTGCGCTAGCAATGAGGGGTATATTGATGATTCAAAAAAGATTTTTTCTTTTGATATTTATGTGGAAAGTCTAGAAAACATTATCTCTAAAAAGATTACTTTTAGAAAAACTGACAATAAAACAAGAGATATTTTTGATATATCAGTGGCTTTGCATAATGACAATAATTTATTTGACAAGCTTTTAAGTTCTCAAAAAATAACTAAGCAAGACTTACTAACTCTTCAAAATTCTTTGCAAGAGTTAGATAAAAAGCGTTATAGCATAGAAATAGATATGGTAGAACCCATTTCACATTATAAAGACCTTTCTTTAAGTGCTTATGATTTTTTAATAGACAAAATAGACCAAATTAAAACAGCGACTTACTCAAATTCCCATGACAACGCAGATAATTTAGACAATTCCAATGAATACACTCCCACACCTAAGCATAGGCGATAAATAATATCATTAAGAAAGTATTTGATAGTGCTTAGTTATTTTATCAGTATTGAATAGAATTTAGTTATTTGCATTGTTTGTTAAATATTTTCTTAATGAATAATAACAAGCAATAATTACATTATTTTTAGAGTATTTTACAACTTAAACTAATTCTATAAAATCTCAATAATTTTAATGACCTTTATAAAACCTAATTGTTTTTAATTGGCAATGAAACATTAAATAGTTAAATAAAACTATCTAATGTTATACTATTTATTCTAATTAGATTACTTAGATTAACTAAACTACCTAATCAATTTTAACCCCCTTACTTCTTGTTCTCTATCAAAATATCAAACACAAGAGCCACTTTCTTGTTATGCTCTTGTGTGGTATGAATATAAATCTTAGTAGAAAGTAAAGAGCTATGTCCTAACGCCCTTGAAGTTAAAACCAAGTCTTGTGTTTCTTGATAGATAAGAGTTGCAAAACTATGCCTAAATAGATGTAAGCCTGTGCCATATTGTTTGTAATGTTTGATTTGAGCTAGTTTAAAGATTAAGGGGATAAAGTTATAGAGCGTTAAAGAATTTTGTGCTTTTTGTTTGTCTTTTTTAAAAAGATATGCCCCATTAAAATATTTTAGTCTATATTCATCACTAAGCCAAGCATTCAAGCTTGGTTCTAACAAACTCTTTTTGATATAAGCCTTTCTTTCTTTTCTCCCTTTGCCTTGAATTAAAATAGAGTAATTTTGTTCTTCTACTTGAATGTGTTTTAATTCTATGTTTAACACTTCGCATTTTCTAAGTCCCCCAAGTATTACAATAAGTAGAATACACTTATTACGCTTTTCAAAACTTGTGGCTGGACTATACTCTAAGAGTGTTTTTAAGAATGCCTTTAAATCCTTGTAGTTTAAATGTCTAGGCAGACTTTCTTTGGTTTTAGCAAAGGCTAGGTTTTTAAAAGCAAAATCAAAGCTATAATGCTTTTTCCTATCTAAATAATCAAAGAATTGTCTTAAATACATCACATATTTAGCCATAGAGCTAGGCTTTCTATTTTGAGCGAGTTCAAAAAGAAAGTTAATGACTTGCTCTTCGCTAAGCATTCTAAAACTTCTTAATTTGAGATTATCCTTAAAATAGTCAAAGAATAAAAACAAACCTTGCATCATTATGGTGTGTTTGATACCTTGATTGTAAAGAATATGACAGAGTTGTTTTAATTGCTCTATATTGTGGCATTTTAAGATTTTATCTTGTGTGTTTAATATCAAAGCCATATCATTCACATCCTGAATAGGTGTGAAGTTTTTAACCTTAGTGTATAAAAAGGCTTTAAGATTGTCAAAGAATTCTCTTTGAGATTTGGTGAGTTTGTTATGTGGCATATTGCTCCCTTATTAAAATGTAAAAATAAATCTTAAAGAATGAGAGTTTTATGTTTTTTTGGTTCGTTAGGTCTTAAAAGCGATATTTTTAACAATTCCGCATTATCCATTAGAGATTATTAAGTTCCGCCTTTAAATCTTAGTTTTTAAAAAGTTCCGCTTTTAACTAAGGCATAAAAGCAAAATTTCGCCCCCTTAAAAGTAAATAATCAAATACATAGTTATTTGCATTACTCACTAAATACAAAAATTGAATTTATCAACGATTAAATAGTTTTTGAAAGTAAGCTTTAAGCACTTTTTAAGATTAGGAAGTTCGTGTTTATGGGTATTAGATATAAAAGCGGAACTTAAGTTCCGCATAAGTATAATTTGTATTAAGGGAAAGAAGGGGACACCTTATTACCTTATCTTAATAAACATGTTATTAGCAAATATCATGTAATTTCATGACATGGGCGTTTTTCTTTTTTTTAAAAATATTATTAAATCATGTAGATAGGAATTTGCAAAAAAAAGAAAAAGTTAAAAAAAGAAAAAACTCTATCATTAAAAGGGATAAACTGATTGTAAGAGCCATAAGGGTAGTTTGCTAGATTTAATTTTTAAGGAAAAGAACAAAAATCAAAATAAAAGAAAAATAAGAATTACCTATCAATGACATGTTAGTTGTGGGGGGAATTGTTAGTCAAGGCTTGTGTTGTTAGAGTTAGGTTGTGGGCGGTTTGTCTCATTAGTATTTAGGATTAGAAAGGTTTTTTGTTTGGAATGCGTGGGGCTAGGATTTGTTAGTTTAAAGGCATGTTATTTTTGTTTTTGTATTTTTTAAGATAACTTTAAGGTTATGGATTTTTCAGCACGCCGCTTAAGAAAATTTTAAGCTCTACAAGGCATTTTAAGGCGTTTTTGATTGTGAGTTAATAGTTTGTCTTGTCTTATAGCCTTATTTTGATTGTAGGGCATTTTAGAGTGCTTTATTTGTATATCTGTTTAAATAAGCTAATTTGTGAAAAGAACAAGAATAAACCCCTTTAATCAAAGGGTATATTCTTTATTAAGAACATTAAAGGCAATCATCGCTTGAGAGCATTATCTATTACGCCCTTTAAAGTTTGTGTTGTCATTTTGTTTTAATCCAGCATGAGCTTTAGGGTCATCATCAAGCTCATTAGAGTGCAAGGTGTTAGCTTGTTGTTTAGCTAATTCTTTAGCTTTTTCTTTTTCTAGCATAGCTTGATAATGTGCTTTGGCTTTTTCTTGCATGAGTTTGCCATATTCTATCCACGGCTCATCGTTGTTAGGTTCTTTTGTGATGGCTTGAATTTCCTTTTGCTCTAGCTTAGTATCTTTAGCGTGTTCTAGGACTTTTTGAAGTTGCGAAATGTCATAGTGGGTTAAGAACCTATTAGCCCCTATGATTTCATTGCAGATATAGACAATATCCTTAGAGAGTTTAGAAAATTGTTTGTTTTGTTTGAGAAAGTCTTGCTTTTCTTTTAATGAAAAAGTCTCTTTATGGCTCTCTAGGGCTTTGAAATAGCTCTCTTTAGCTCTTTCAAACTCTTCTTCTTTTTGTTTTAAATCTTGTTCTAAAAAAAGTAATCTCTCTTTGGCTAATAAAAGCATAGTGTTTTGATAGTCTTGTAGTTGCTTACTCACTAGCTCATAAGTATTATCATTAAGCTTGTAAGTGGGGTCATTTTGCTTAGTTTTAAAGCTCTCTAGCATGAATTGATATTTTCTAGCATTAAAATAAGCGTTTTTAAAAGTTTTAAGTGTGGGGCGTTTATCCTTAGGAAGTTCTAATGCTTTGGCTAAAAAGATAGGATTAGTTAGAGTGTTGTATTGTGTGTTTTGCTTGGTTCTAACAACATTCCTTAATTGAGCTAATAGTAGGTGTGAGTTTTTATCTAAAAGGCGTTTGTCTAGGCGTTCTAGCTTACTTAGTAGCATTTCTTTTTTCTTTAACACAGAAAAGCCCTTAGTCTCTCTTTCAAAGTTTTTGTCTAAATCATTGAGAATAGCAAAATTCTTAAAAGCAGAATGATTTTGTTTTTTATCTAATTCTTTTTGATAAAAGCCTAAGAGTTCGTATAGCTCGTGTTTGTTAGTGTTTTTTAAGTGTTCGCTTACTGGTTTTCTCTTATCTATCCTGTCAATATCTAGCTGTTCTTTTTCATCATCGCTTGTGTCTTTGTGATTAAACAGAGCGATTTTAAATTCAGAAATCTTTTGTTTTAAAGGGGTGCTGTGGTTATTTTGAATGTCTAGGGCTTTTGCTTTGTTTTTATATTTGAGTTCTTGTAAATACTCGCTTTGTAAAGCCTTGTTTAAGTCCCACTCATCTTGTGGGGATTTGATTTGTTCTAAGGCTTTTTCTTCTTTTTCCAAGTCTTGTAATTGTTGTTTGATATTGTCTAGCTCTTTAAGTTTTGGCTCATTGACATACAAGTATTCTTCGCTCAATAAGTGGTCATTCAACCTATAAGCAAACTCACTTCTTAATTCATTAAAAAATTCTTTACAATCTTCATGCCCCTTAAAACGCAGTCTTCTTCGTGTGAGCTGATTAGTCTTATTGATAAAACAATGGATATGGGCATGGTCTTGATGAGCGTGTGGCACAAGGGCAAACTTGTATTCAGGCAATCTTATTTTTAAGCTCTCCCAAGTAGAATGTAAAAGCCCTTGCATTGTCTCTTCATCTGGCTTATCTTTGATAGAAAAAACTAAGTGCATAGTCTCGTTATAATCTTTAGTCAAATCAAAGTCATTGAGCCAACTCTCTAAGATGAATTGTTTATCGCATTCTAAAAACATTTCATTGTAAGCTGTTTCGCTATTTTCTAAAGCATAATTTAGGGCATTTTCTAAGTGGGAGCGTTTCATTTGCCCTATGTTTTTAATAAGCACAGGACTAGCTGTTTTTGTGCCAACTAGATTAGATTTAATAAACTTTGAGTTAGGGTTAAATTGATTGAACTTAATGAGCAATCTTTTATCTACTTTATCGCTATCACTAAATCTAGGCTTTTGCATATGCTTTAAAATATCATCTAAGAAAGATAAGTCCATAGGGCGACTATCTAGCTTAGTATCTAATATAGCCCTATCTAGCATACAAACCCTTTAAGACTTAACAACATTGCTAAATTTTTATCTAATTCGCACACTTTCAAGCTAAACTTCTTTCCCTTACTAACAAGGCATTTAAAACGCCCAAATTTTATTCAAGCTAACGCTAATTTAAGAGCTAGACTTTTGATTTTAAATCTAGCGATTTTTCAATTCTTTGTAGCATAGCACAAAGAATTGAAAAAAGACCTAAATTAAAATACGGTGCAGGATAACACCATGTGTGCGTACACATTAGGTTAAAACTTCGTATTCAAGGGACTTGGAGCTAGATTTTTAAAAAATAAGGGTTTTTGCTAACTTTTTTCAAAAAGTTTTTAAAGAGAGTGCTTTGATAGATGAGATAATTTTTTAATCTAGTAAGAGAGAAAAATTTCATTCAAAAGCTTTAACCCCATTACTCAATTTTTTAGGCAAGGGCTTGTTAGAAACGCTATAAAAACTTAGAGGCTTTTATTGAAAGAACTAGATAGCTACATGATAAAAACTAAAAGCCACAAGTTAGAACCTATGGCTACACTTATAAAGAACTAAGGAAAAATAGATTAAGAACTTGTTTGCTCTAATGGTAGGAACTAAATTGTCTATACGATTAAAAACTAAAATGACACACCATTAGAACTTACTAGAAACTCGCATGATAACTTACAGCTAGAGCCAAAGAACTTCCAGCTCATTTCATAAGAACTTGTAGCTAATGCTAAAGGAATGAAATTATTTTTTTTAAGCTTTTGTTTAAAAAGTTTGTGTTATAATTTCCAAATGATTTTTAATTGAATTTAACTTAAAACTTAGAGAACGCTTAAAACTTACATTCTTTGGGGGTTAGGGGATTTGATTGGGGGTTATGGGGTATTAAGCGCAAAATATTTCCCTAAAAAATGGGTTTTATGATAAAGTTTAAAGCGATAGCAACAAAGTAATCCTGTTTTTATTAAAAATTAAAGTTGATTGAGATTCAAATAAGGCTCTAGGCAACATTTGATGAGAGCGATGCCCCTATTCCCTTAAGATTTAAAATAGAAAATGAGTTTAAAATCAAATCTAAAACCACAAAACAAATTTAAAAACCCCATTTTTTAATCAAAACAAACCTACAATGAGCGTTCTATATCATCAGCGCTTAAAGGGGTGTTGGCTTTTAAGAATTTTGATGCCTTTTGACCTAAAATTTCTTTATAGAATTTAGGGTGTAAGCCAAGGTTGGGGCGTAAGGCTTTGATATTGTTTTCAGTCAATGCTTCGCCTTTTTGAATATCCTTAATGACAAATAAAGAGCGCATAAAGAATCTTCGCTCCTCTAAAGTCTTTGGATTTATTTTAGGCTCTTCTTCGCCCAAGGCTAAAACGCTTTGTTTGATGGCTTCAACCATGCTTTTAAATTCGTTAAAATCCATGCTAAAAGTGCTGTCTGGGGTTTGTAAGGATTTGTTTAAAATGAAGTGCTTTTCTATCATGCTCGCTCCTAAAGTGGTGGCTAGAATGGGGCAAAGAGAGCCAATCGTGTGATCGCTTAAGCCAAATTTAACGCCAAAGGTTTCGCCTAATTTAACCATGCTCAATAAGTTAGCGTCTTCTATTTTACTGGGATAAGCGCTCACGCATTTTAAAAGGGTGATGTCAAAATTATTCACCCCTCTGCACAACGAGATAGCGTCTTGCAATTCGGTGTGTGTAGCGATACCGCTAGAAAGGATAATGGGCTTTTGTGTGCGAGCGGCCTTTTCAATCAAGTCTAAATCAACGATTTCAAAACTAGCGATTTTATATATGGGGCAATTCAAGCTCTCTAAAAGCTCTAAAGCTTGTGAACTAAAAGGCGAGCTAAAAATGCCTAAATCAAGTTTTTTAGCCAACTCAAACAATTCAGCATGCCACTCTAGGGGGGTAGAAGCCTTTTGATACAATTCATACAGATTTTCTTTATCCCATAAAGTGCCTTGAATGATGAAAGGATCTTCTTTAGAATCTAAAGTCATGCAGCTTGGCGTGTAGGTTTGGAGCTTGACAAAATCCGCGCCGCTTTCCTTAATGGCATGAAGGCTTTCTTTGGCGAGGTTTAAATCTTGGTTATGGTTAGCGCTCAATTCAGCGACAATTTTAGGGCGTTGTAACATTTCTTATTTCTCCTTAATCAAAACTTCTTTTTCTAGGCGATAGACTTGAGAGCAAGTGAAGGCTAAATGCTCATCATGCGTGGCTAGAACTAACGCCCCTTCGTTTTCTGTGATGTAATTTTGCAGCATGCTGATGACTTGATTAGCGCTAATGGTGTCTAAATTCCCGGTGGGTTCATCAGCGATAATGATTTTAGGCTTTTTAGAAAGCACTCTGGCGATGCTTAAGCGTTGTTGCTGGCCGCCGCTCAATTCACCCACGCCTTGTTTTAGGGTGTGGGCTATGCCTAATTGTTCTAAAAGGGAATGATTTATTTCTTGCTTGGCTAGGATGGAAGCGACTTGCAAGTTTTCTAAAGCGCTAAAACCCTTAAAAAGGTAATGCGATTGAAAGATTATGCCCACTTTTAAGCGCCGTAATTCCAAAAGCTTTTTGGAATTTAAAGCGTAAATATCTTGGTGTTCTAACAAACTAACTGTTCCGCTATCCGGTTTTAGCATGGTGGCTAGATGGCTTAAAAGCGTGCTTTTACCGCTTCCGCTCACGCCTAAAATCGCTAGGCTTTCTTTGGGTTTGATGTGCAAATTTACGCCCTTATAAAGGGGCTTTTCAAAAGCATGAGAAATACCAGTCGCTTTAATCATGATCGTTTCCTAAAAAGAATATCGCCTAATAAACTAGGACTTAAGATGTAAGAAGTTGAAAAATTCGCGCTGTGCAAGATGATCTTATCATAACGCCTTGCATAGTATTTTAAAAGCGTTCTTTGTAAGGTGGGTTCAATGCTTGGGCTAAACCATGCGTTATTGCTCATCACGATAAAAATTTTTGAAGGGCTGTTTGAATAAGCGGCTTTGGAAGTGCCTTCATAACAAATCAGAGGGCGAAAAGTAAAATCGTCTAATGTGAAATCGCTGAAATGAGGAGCGTTGCGGTATAAATAAGCGCTCTCGCCAAAAAAGAGCTTTTCAAGGGGTTTTTGAAGAAATTCCGGTAAAGGCATTGTTTCGCCAAAGGGGGCTAAGATCACTTTATCAGCGATCTGAACGCCCTCTTTAGAAAATAAAAACGAGCTGTTATAAAGATTATAGCCTTGGGTGCGCAATGTCCCTATTAAAATAGCAATATTATCGCTTAAATCTTCTAGCTTGGCTTTAAAGGGGGAGTTTTCTAAAGCGATGGGGTAGGCGGTCTCTGGAAAAACGATCAAGGTTTTTTGCTTGCTTTGAGCGAGTTTGATTTCTTTAAGAATGTTGTTTTCAATATCGTTGAGGTAATTTGAGTCAAATTTCACATCTTGGGGCGTTTTTGTGGAGACTAATTCAATATTTCCAACCTTTTTTAAATCGCTTGTTTTAAAACCATTAAAATCCAACGCACCAAGTAACAATAAAACCGCTATGATCCTGTATTTTTTCAATGGTTTAGCGCTCAAAAAAATGCAAGCCAAAAAAACAAACCCTAGCGATAATTTATCCACCCTAAATACGCTATAAGAAAAAAAGCTATCTGGGACTAACCAATCAAATCCAAAAGGGTGGATAAAACTAGAGCCTAAAAAACTCAAAAGCCTGAAGTAGGGGTTTTCAAAATAGAGCAACAAATAAAATAAAACCCCATAAACTAACGCTATTAAAACAACGATTAAGGGTAATAAATAAGTGAAATCCGAGTAGCGAAAGCTTAAAGCGCACCAATAAAACAATAACGCCCCCACAAAAAACCCCAAAGCAAAAGCGTTGTTTCTAGGGGTTTTTAAAAACGCTAGCATGCTTAAAGGGGCTAATAGGCTTGTGAGTATGATAGAAATATAGGGGTTTTCAACCGCATAAGCGTCTAAAACAGCGTTCACATACACGCTTGAAACAAACATGCACGCTAATAAAAAAGCGTTTTGATTGAATAAAAGAAGACGCATGGCTAAATTTTGAAACCTTGAGATTGTTTTAGTGTATTATAGCTATATTTTAATTTAAGAATTTTAGATTGATTTTTTTAAGGGTAGTTTTTTTTAAGTTGTGTTATTATTTTCAAATTTCAAGTCTAAAGAGTGTGAATTGGCATGATTTAAGAGTAATGGGTGTTTGTTTTAAGACGCTATGACTATCTTTATGCGAGATATATGAGAGAAAGGTTTGGGTTTAGGGTTTGAATTATATTGATTTGGCGTTACTTGTGGTGGTGGTAGCTTTTGGGATTAGAGGATTTTATCATGGCTTCGTGAGTGAAGTGGCGGGGACTTTAGGGATTGTGCTTGGCGTGTATTTAGCGTCTCGCTATTCTGTGGCTGTTGGGAATTTATTTTCAGAGCATTTGTATGATCTAAGAAATGAAACCATGACGAATCTCATCGGTTTTTTATTGGTGTTAGCGTCTATTTGGGTGTTTTTTTTAGCTTTTGGAGTGTTGCTAGGCAAGGTGTTAGTCTTTAGCGGGTTAGGCATTATAGACAAAGCGTTAGGGTTTATTTTTTCATGCTTGAAGACTTTTTTAGTGCTTTCTTTCATCCTTTATGCACTCTCTAAAATGGAAGTGATGAAAGACGCTAACGCCTATTTGCAAGAAAAAAGTGCTTTTTTTTCTACCATGAAAAGCGTCGCTAGTAAGATCATGCGCCTTGATGGCGTCAAACATGTGGAGCAAAACCTTAAAGACAACCTTGAAGAAATGAGCGATGAAGTCAAAAATAAAGAATCTTTTAACAACAATAAAGAGTCTTTTAATAAAGCGATGGATAAGGGCATGGAATCTTTAAAAGAAAAGGCTAAAGACTTGCCTAAAAACATGCTAGATCCAAAAGCTAACCAAACCCCACCAAACCCCACCCCATCTAATAAAGAACCCCTATAAAGGCATCACATGTTTTCTAACCAATACATCCAACAACGCATCCATAAAGCCAATAGCTTGAGAGAAGAAGGGAAAAACCCTTATAAAAATGGCTTGAAACGAAGCCTCACCAACGCCGCTTTTTTAGAAAAATACGCTTACGTTAAGGATTTAGAAGAGCCTAAAGACAAAGAAAAACACGAAAGTATTGTAGGGAGGGTCAAGCTTTTGCGTTTAATGGGTAAGGCATGTTTTATTAAAGTTGAAGATGAAAGCGCGATTTTGCAAGCTTATGTTTCGCAAAATGAATTGAACGATGAGTTTAAAAGCCTGAAAAAGCATTTAGAAGTGGGCGATATTGTGTTGGTGAAAGGCTTCCCTTTTGCTACCAAAACCGGTGAATTAAGCGTTCATGCCCTAGAATTTCATATTTTAAGCAAAACCATTGTGCCTTTACCTGAAAAGTTTCACGGACTGAGCGATATAGAATTGCGTTACCGCCAGCGCTACTTGGATTTGATCGTCAATCCTAGCGTTAAAGATGTGTTTAAAAAACGCAGTTTGATTGTTTCTAGCATGCGGAAATTCTTTGAAATGGAAGGGTTTTTAGAAGTGGAAACCCCCATGATGCACCCCATTCCTGGCGGAGCGAACGCAAGGCCTTTTATCACTTACCATAACGCTTTAGAAGTTGAAAGGTATTTGAGAATCGCCCCAGAATTATACCTCAAACGCTTGATTGTGGGGGGTTTTGAAGCGGTGTTTGAAATCAATCGTAATTTCAGAAATGAGGGCATGGATCACAGCCATAACCCCGAATTTACGATGATTGAATTTTATTGGGCGTATCACACTTATGAAGATTTGATTGAACTCAGTAAGAGGCTATTTGACTACTTGCTAAAGACTTTAAATTTAGATTCAAAAATCATTTATAACGATATGGAAGTGGATTTCAACCAAACGAGCGTGATTTCCTATTTGGACGCTTTAGAAATGATAGGGGGCATTAGTAAGGATATTTTAGAAAAAGAAGACAGGCTTTTGGCTTATTTGTTAGAGCAAGGCATCAAAGTAGAGCCCAATCTCACTTATGGCAAGTTGCTCGCTGAAGCGTTTGATCATTTTGTAGAGCATAAGCTCATTAACCCCACTTTTGTAACCCAATACCCTATTGAGATTAGCCCTTTAGCCAGACGCAACGATATTAACCCTAATATTGCTGACAGGTTTGAATTGTTCATTGCAGGGAAAGAAATCGCTAATGGCTTTAGCGAGTTGAACGACCCTTTAGATCAATTAGAACGCTTTAAAAATCAAGTGGCTGAAAAAGAAAAAGGCGATGAAGAAGCTCAATACATGGATGAAGATTATGTGTGGGCTCTAGCCCATGGAATGCCCCCCACTGCAGGGCAAGGCATAGGCATTGACCGATTAGTGATGTTACTCACTGGAGCTAAAAGCATTAAAGATGTGATTTTATTCCCAGCGATGCGTCCTGTTAAAAACGATTTTAATATTGAGAGTGGAGAATAATGGCGTATTTTTTAGAACAAACGGATAGTGAAATTTTTGAATTGATCTTTGAAGAATATAAGCGGCAAAATGAGCATTTAGAAATGATAGCGAGCGAGAATTACACTTTTCCTAGTGTTATGGAAGCTATGGGAAGCATTTTAACGAATAAATACGCTGAGGGCTATCCTAACAAGCGCTATTATGGAGGCTGTGAAGTGGTGGATAAAATAGAAAGCCTGGCCATAGAAAGGGCTAAAAAGCTTTTTAATTGCCAGTTCGCTAACGTGCAAGCGCATTCAGGCTCACAAGCTAATAACGCTGTCTATCACGCTCTTTTAAAGCCTTATGACAAGATTTTAGGCATGGATTTAAGCTGTGGAGGGCATTTAACGCATGGCGCTAAAGTGAGTTTAACCGGCAAGCACTATCAGAGTTTTTCTTATGGCGTGAATTTGGATGGCTATATTGATTATGAAGAAGCGCTAAAGATCGCTCAAAGCGTTAAGCCAGAAATCATCGTGTGCGGGTTTTCAGCCTATCCAAGGGAGATTGATTTTAAGAAATTTAGAGAAATCGCTGATGAAGTGGGGGCGTTACTATTAGGCGATATAGCCCATGTGGCGGGGCTTGTGGTAACCGGTGAGCATGCCCATCCTTTCCCGCATTGCCATGTGGTTTCAAGCACCACTCATAAGACCTTAAGAGGGCCTAGAGGGGGGATTATTTTAACTAATGATGAAGAGATAGCGGCTAAGATTGATAAAGCGATTTTTCCAGGGACTCAAGGCGGGCCTTTGATGCATGTGATTGCTGCTAAAGCGGTGGGGTTTAAAGAGAATCTAAAACCAGAATTTAAAGCTTACGCAAAATTAGTGAAATCTAACATGCAAGTTTTGGCCAAAGCGTTAAAAGAAAAAAACCATAAGTTAGTGAGTGGTGGCACTTCTAACCATTTGCTTTTGATGGATTTCTTAGATAAGTCTTATAGCGGGAAAGACGCTGATATTGCATTAGGGAATGCCGGAATCACCGTGAATAAAAACACCATTCCTGGCGAAACGCGCAGCCCTTTTGTAACGAGCGGGATAAGGATTGGCTCAGCGGCATTGAGCGCAAGGGGCATGGGAGCTAAGGAATTTGAAATCATAGGGAATAAAATATCAGATATTTTGAATGATATTAATAATGTTAGTTTGCAATTGCATGTGAAAGAAGAATTGAAAGCCATGGCTAATCAATTCCCTATATATCAACAACCTATTTTTTAAGGGAGTCAAGATGACAGAAATGGAATTAAAGCTCATTAAGATAGACACAAGCCATTATTTTGAAAAAAAACCAGGCTTGGGGGAGAGGGTGGATTATGCGGGGCGTTGCTATTATAATAAATTCCAAAGAGTGAATGCCATGCTCACAAGCTCGCTCATTCAAAAGCATTTGAAAAGGGAGATAGAAATCGCGCACAACCTCATCTTGCGTAACGATAAGGTGGAAAACATTGTGTTTGATTATAACGGGAGGAATCCGGAGCGTTTTTATCATAAGGCGCAGTTATTGCTTCGTGAAGAGGGTTTTATGAATTTTACCGCTTATAACACGAAGACGCCAGGGCATTTGCATTTGTATGTGCATAAGGGGCATACGGAATTAGGCGAGGGTGAAAGGCTGGTTAAAACTTTGTCTATGAAATTAGCGCAAGGGTTGCCTAAAGAATGGAAGGTCTTCCCTAGCAATGAATGGCCTAAGGAATTTAATATTTTAGCTTTACCTTATGAAGTGTTTGCAAAAGAGCGCGGGAGTTCTTGGGCGAAGCATTTATAACCATTTTTGAAAGGATTTTTGATGTCAGAAAAAGAAAGACTGAATGAAGTGATTTTAGAAGAAGAAAATAATGGGGGCGGCACTAAAAAGGTGTTTTTGATCGTGGCTATAGCCATTATCATTTTGGCGGTGCTTTTAATGGTGTTTTGGAAAAGCACGAGAGTCGCTCCTAAAGAGACTTTTTTACAAACCGATAGTGGCATGCAAAAAATAGGCAACACTAAAGACGAGAAAAAAGACGATGAGTTTGAAAGCTTGAATTTAGATCCTTCCAAGCAAGAAGACAAGCTAGACAAAGTGGCGGATAATGTTAAAAAACAAGAAAATGATGCGTTTAACATGCCCACTCAAACCAATCAAACTCAAACGGAGATGAAAACAACAGAAGAAACGCAAGAAGCTAAAAAAGAATTAAAAGCTGTTGAGCGCACTAGCGCTCAAAAAGAATCTCAAGCTGTAGTCAAAAAAGAAACCCCTCATAAAAAGCCTAAAGCAACCCCTAAAGATAAGGAAGCTCATAAAGATAAAGCTAAGCATGCGGTTAAAGAGCTAAAAGTCAAAAAAGAAGTTCATAAAGAAGTTCCTAAAAAAGCCAATTCTAAAACCACTCTTACTAAAGGGTATTATTTGCAAGTGGGGGTTTTTGCGCACACGCCCAATAAAGCCTTTTTACAAGCGTTTAACCAATTCCCCCATAAGATTGAAGATAGGGGAGCGACGAAGCGCTATCTCATAGGCCCTTATAAGAGCAAGCAAGAAGCCTTAATGCATACTGATGAAGTCAGCAAAAAGATGACTAAACCGGTTGTCATAGAAGTGCGGTAGGGGTTTTGGCTAAAAATTCTTATTTCTTTCTTGGGCGTTTTTTAACGGATCGCCCAAGTGCTAAAACGATGGGGTAGCTTACTCCATCGGCTCGGATAATTTTAACAGACAATGAATATAAACAGATTTTTTTGATCAATATACCTATTTGGTCTTTGAGGAATTCAGATAATTTTTGCGTTTGAATTCAGCCTTAAAGAGCATTCATTCGTTGAAAGTATTTGTTTGTTGTTTGAAAACTACGGAGCGTTTAAATTTTATGAAGTTATTGTTTGCTGTTTGATAACCCATAACCCTCCAAAGAAGAGAGCGGTTTGAAACTAGCCTTATGGGTGCGGTTGTGGGGCTAGAAGCAAGAGAGCAAGCGCACTCACGCTCTTTTAAGCTTCACTCTCTTTAGTGGGTGGCGAAATCCTTAAAAAAGGTGTCGATCAGCCATTCTCGCATTTCATCATTCCTTTTTATTAAGACCTTTTTGTTGAAACCTTTTACATTAAAGCGCCTGTTGAAAGGGATTTTACTCTCCTTATAGATCGCATCTTTCCCATACAGATCCTTATCGCTTGCCTTAAGATTGAGCGATTTTTCCAGGGAGATGAGATTGCCGTATGTGTTAATATGAGCTTCAAGATCTTTCCTGTCTTCAAAACCAAGATCTCTGATCTTATTATAGGGTCTCTGTTCTAGTAAATTGATGGGGATGATGTGCTCTTTTTGTTGGGAGAATTGCTTCCCAGGGATTAATTTTTTGAGATCGGTAAAACTCATCTCATGGCAGTTCTTTTCAAAGAAGATATAGTGGAAGCATGATGAGTTGAATGCGTTGTTTACAAACTCCAAAGAAGCCAACTCTATATAATTTCTGCATTGAGTGATCATCTTGCTTTTCAATCCCTCTTTACCCTTTTCAAGATATTCCTCAATCAAGTTGTAGGCCGTTGTTCTCATTTTTTTACTAGCTTTGAAAAACACAATATCGGTTTTGGCAAAGAGTCTCAGCGTTTCATCGTCTAGTTCGTTGTTGATTTTTAGGCGGATGAGCGAATTGAAAAAAAGCGGGTTGATCGTGTTGATGAGCATGACTTTAAAGGTGGTTTGGTTGGTGTCAATCTCGCTCAATAGATCAAGGAAAGCCTGATAGAAATTTTTCAAATCGCTGACATAGGATTGGATGAAATTTTTCAACTTGCTTTTTCTAACTTCTTTTAACTTATCCTTGAGTTGTTCGTATGTGTCTTCTGTGCTTGTTTTATAGCCTCCTAAAAACTCGATCCCATCAAATTTTTGGCTCCCTGCGTGGTAGCGGAAGATATCGCCTTCATCAAACTTTGAGCCTCCAACGCTGGAGATGTGGTCGTTCTTTTTGATCTTGGCAAAGATCTTAAAGATCTCCCCAAAATGATCGTTGATGAACTGATCTAGCCCCCTTTTCCCATCGCAAAAAGTATTGGAGTAATAGATGAGGAGGGATTTTAGTTTGTCTAGCAAGAGGAGAGGCACGCCTCTGTCATTCACGCTTTGAAAGGTTCTGATGGCTCTCCCAGGATCGGGCTCTTCAAGCCGCATCAAAACCATTTTTAACAGCGCCTCCAAACGCTCATTCACTTCTTCTTTATTCAACTTGCTGACCTTATCCAAGATAGCCTTCAAAACTTCAAAAAGATTTTGCTTGCCCTCGGTGTCTGCATCTTTTTCTGGCTGATATTCCCCTTTTCTGCCGCTTCCAAGAGCGTTTTGAAGAAGCTTTGGTTTTGAGGGGCGACTTCTAATTTTAATTCCCCCTTTTGGTATAGATATTTTCTTGTCTCTTGCTTGTCTTTCTCATTTTGTTTGCTTGCCAAGACATGCAAGAGCATGAAGATGGTAGTCGTTCGCTGCTGGCCGTCAATGATGTCATGCAATTTTTTGTTGTCTTCATTCTTAGCGACAACCATGGTGCCTATAAAATGCCCCTGACCCTTTTTGTTGTATTCTATCGCTTCTTCTAGATCTTCCCACAGATCCTTAAAATTCTTATCCTTCCAGGCGTAATCCCTCTGATAGTTGGGGATGCTGTATCCTTCCTCTTTAAAGATCTCTTTTATAGTGGTTTTCACTCAGTTCTCCTTTGTTGCATGCAGTAGTCAAATTTATACCATAAATACCATAAGAATGGCTTGAGATTTCACTCCATCAAGGCGTTCTGTTAGCCACTCGGGGCGTTTTATTAGCTATAATCAAGGCTTCAAAAAGCCATAATTAAAAGAGTTGAGATGTTGGAAAAGTTGATTGAAAGAGTGTTGTTTGCCACTCGTTGGTTGCTAGCCCCTTTATGCATTGCCATGTCGTTAGTGTTGGTGGTTTTAGGCTATGTGTTCATGAAAGAGTTGTGGCACATGCTCAGCCATTTAGACACCATTAGTGAAACGGATTTGGTTTTATCAGCCTTAGGTTTAGTGGATTTGTTGTTTATGGCCGGGCTTGTTTTAATGGTGCTGCTCGCCAGTTATGAAAGCTTTGTTTCCAAATTAGACAAGGTGGATGCCAGCGAAATCACCTGGCTAAAGCACACGGACTTTAACGCTTTAAAATTAAAGGTTTCGCTCTCCATTGTGGCGATTTCGGCGATTTTCTTGCTCAAACGCTACATGAGTTTGGAAGATGTTTTATCCAGTATCCCTAAGGACACGCCCCTATCGCATAACCCTATTTTTTGGCAAGTGGTGATCCATTTGGTGTTTGTGTGTTCAGCGCTTTTAGCCGCCGTTACCAACAACATCGCTTTTTCGCAAAATAAAGGGCATTAAAAATTTTAAAGCTCTCTTTCAGGAAGGACTTTAGACCATTCTTTAATCAAGCGTAAAAAGAAGGAAGTGTCAGGCGAAGTTTTTTCATGGATTAAAATCCCTTCTTCCACCGCTTCCCAAATAACCCTATGCCGATACACCACCAAATGCCATGATTGTTGGGCATGATCTTTAAGCGACAAACGCACCCTTTTAGCAAAAGACGGGTTGTCAAACAAGACCGCGCTTTCAGTGTTGATGTATGCAGAGCGCGGATCAATATTAAAACTCCCTAGAAGCGTTAAATTGTCATCAAAAACAATCGTCTTGCCATGTAAGGAATGTTTGGTGCTAAAGCGCCCTTTAATCTGGCGGTTGAAAAAATCGTTTCGTATTTCATAGACATTCGCGCCCATTCGCACTAATTGGTTGCGATACCTTTCCCACGCCCCATAGACCACTATCGCATCAGTAGATGAAAGGGAATTGGTAAGGATGTTCAATTCAATCCCCTTAGAAATTTGTTTTTTAAAGATTTTCATCATCTTTTTGCCTGGAATAAAATACGATGAAGCGATAAAAACGGAGTCCTTAGCGTTTTTAAGGGCTTTCTCAAAAGCGATTTTGATAGGCGAATACAAGGGCGTGTCAATTTTTTTGGGCGAATCAGCTAAAAAAATGGCATTCCCATAATAAATGGGGTATTGGTATTTTTGGAAACGATCTATAAAATCATTGACTTTTTTTTCAAACTGGTTTTTGTCTTCAGCGCTGATAGGGATTTTTTCATGGAGTTTAGCGATTTCTTTAGCGTTGTTTTTGAGTCTTTTATGGGTTCTTAGTAATGAAACAGGGATAGAGCGGTGGAACCTCCAATAGCGTTCAAAGCTTTCTTTGGCTTTTGAAGCAACCCCCCCAAAAAACAAAGCGTCTAAATCTAAAAAGTTCGTGTCTAAATCGTTATCAAAATAATTGTCCCCAATATTGCGCCCCCCTATAATGACAGCGAAATTATCCACGATGAAAAGCTTGTTGTGCATGCGTTTTTTAATGCGCTCATAATCCGCAAGCATTTCAAAATAGCGCAAGCCTTTATTGCGGATATAGTAGGGGTTAAAGATTTTCACTTCAATGTTTTTATGGAAATTTAAAAGCATAATATCTGAAAAATCTGAATACACTCCGTTATCATCTAAAAGGATGCGCACTTTCACCCCACGATTGGCCGCATTTAAAAGTTCTTTAGCGATCACTTGAGAAGAAAGATCGTTCTTATAGATATAAGTTTGCATGTCAATGCTTTTTTGGCTCATTCTGATAAGACCCACTCTGTGCAATAAAGCGTCAAAGCCGTCTTCTAAAAGAATGGCCGCACTATGGTTAGGGTTTTCTTTTAAATTTTTAGCGTATAAGCTACCTATGGTGGTAGTGTAGGGATCATAAGAGATAGGGGGGCTTGAAATGGGAGTCTTATAGACTAACCCAAAGCACCCATTAAAAAAAAAGACGCTTAAAAAAACTAAAAAGATTTTCAAAAACGACCCGAAGAAATTAGCGGCTTTTACCCACTTTCAACATCCTGTTACGCAAAGCGGCGATACTGCTTTGCAAGGGTAATTCTTTAGGGCAAGTGTCATGGCAAGCGATAAGGCTCATGCACCCAAAAACACCATCATCATCGCCCACTAACTCATAAAAATCGTCATCGCTTCTTTCATCATGGCTGTCAATCATAAAGCGCATGGCTCTGTTCATGCCAGCAGCTCCAATGAAATTAGGGCGCATGAGTTTAGTCCCACAAGAAGCGATACAGCACCCGCATTCAATACACCTGTCTAGTTCAAAGACTTCTTGGGCTTCATCAGGCTCAATCCTTTTTTCTGGCTTAGTAATGTCCACTTCTTCTTTAGAATGCGCCCAGCTTTCCACCCTTTTAGTCATATCGCCAAACCAATCGCCCGTATTCACGCTCAAATCTTTAATGAGCGTAAAACTGGGCATGGGCATGAGCGTGATCACCCCGCTTTCAAAGCTAGAAGTTAGGGTTTTACAAGCCAATCTTGGTCTCCCATTAACCATCATCGCGCAAGAGCCGCAAATCCCAGCGCGGCACACAAAATCAAAGCTCAAATCCGGATCTTGATGCTCTCTAATGAGGTTTAAAGCGATAAAGAGCGTCATGGATGGCGTTTCTTTCAATTGATACTCTTTAAAATGCGGCTTACTCACCGCGCTTTGAGGGTCAAATTTTAGCACTCTGACTACAATCGTTCGTTCATTATCACTCATGGTGTTCTCCTTTTAAATTAGCGTTGTGTTGGTCTAATAAATCATGGACATTGAAAGAATACAAATGTTCCCCCCTAGCCCTGACTTCCTCATCTTCTAAACGCATATTCCTGGCTTTGTATTTTTCTTGCAATTCAAAAGGCATGAGCGCGTGTTGGACTTCTACTCTGTCTTTCCCGAGTTTTTCTAATTCTAAAATCGTTTTCAAAATCTCAGCGTCGCGCTCTTCTTTTTTGGGGTGGGGGATGAAATTGCCTTTTTTGCCATAGCCCCTAAAATCAGGGCTGATTTCCATTTTCATCACATCTAATTCTTCGTATTCAATCGTGGGCATGTCTTGCTCAGCGCTAGGCCAGCTCGCTAAAGTCCGATTAAGCCATTTTTCATCGTCTCTTTTAGGGTAGTCAATCCTTGTGTGAGCCCCTCTGCTTTCAGTGCGCAGTAACGCTCCTTGAGTGATACAAAGCGCGAGTTTGAGCATTTTTTTAGTGCGGTAAGCGTCTTCTAATTCAGGGTTATTGTGCAAAACCTTATTTTTCACGCAAATGTTTTTGGAGCGTGCATAAAGCTCTTGCAATTCTTTAAGGGCTTCTTCTAGCCTTTTACCTTCTCTAAAAACGCCCACTTTTTCATCCATGACTTCTTTCATGCGTTCTCTGATTTCATACACGTCTTCCTTGCCTTCATTATGCAATAAAAAATGCATATAATCCTGGCTTTCTTTAATGAAAGCTTCAACCTTTTGCGTGTTGATTTCAATTTGCGCTTCCAAACAATGCGAGGCGAAATAATCCCCTATGATCATGCCAGCGACCACCGCTTCACTCACAGAATTTCCCCCCAAGCGGTTAAACCCATGCAAATCCCAGCATGCCGCTTCACCCGCACAAAACAAGCCTTTTAAATGGGTTTCGCCTTTAGGGTTTGTCCTAACCCCACCCATAGAATAGTGTTGCATGGGTTTTATGGGGATCCAGCCTTTTTGCTTAGCCATCGCTTGCCCGTATTCAGGCTCATTAGTAGGCGCTCCTTGCATGTTGTCTTTGGTTTGCTCTTCGCTATCAGCCGGATCAATGCCCGCAAAAGTCATGGCAATATCGCGCACATCTCTCAAGTTTTTTTCCACATGGTTACGCCCTAAAATAGCAATATCCAGCCACACATGATCCCCATAGGGCGATTTGGCTCCATAGCCTTTTTGGATATGCTCTAAAATCCGCCTTGAGACCACATCCCTACTCGCAAGCTCTTTTTTCTCCGGCTCATAAGCGGGCATGAAACGTCTGCCAAACTTGTCTCTTAAAACCCCGCCATCGCCCCTACAACCTTCAGTCATTAAAATCCCGCTTGGCACTAAAGCGGTAGGGTGGAATTGCACCGCTTCCATGTTGCCTAATTTAGCCACGCCGGTTTCTAAGGCGCTTGCAGCCCCGGCTCCATCGCAAATCACGGCGTTAGTGGTGTGTTTATACACGCGCCCATAACCTCCGGTAGCTAAAAGCGTGCCCTTAGAAACATACGCTGAAATTTCGCCTGTGATTAAATCCCTTACCACCGCCCCATAACATTTATTATCATGATGAATGAAAGCGAGCATGTCCTTTCTGTCTTGAATATCCACTTTGTGGTGTAAGGCTTCGTTAGCGACCGCATAAAGCATGGTATGCCCTGTAGCATCAGCCGTAAAGCATGTGCGCCATTTTTTAGTGCCGCCAAAATCACGGCTTAGAATATAACCATGCCTGTCGTCTCTTTCGGTAATCGTAACATGCTCACCATTGACGACCGCAGGCCTATCGCCCTTTTTAATCCTAGTCCAAGGCACCCCCCAACTGGCCAATTCCCTAATGGCTTTAGGGGCAGTGGTTACAAACATTCTAGCCACTTGCTGATCGCACCCCCAATCGCTCCCCTTAACCGTGTCTAAAAAGTGCAAATCTTCATTATCGCCCTCGCTTTTTTTAGCGTTAGCAAGGCTCGCTTGCATGCCCCCTTGAGCGGCTGCAGAGTGCGAACGCCTGACAGGCACTAGGCTTAAAACGATGGTGTTTAAACCCTTTTGTTTGCATGCGATACTAGCCCTTAACCCAGCCAATCCGCCTCCAATAATTAGCGCATCACAATATGTTATTTTCATTTTCTACCCTTATTCTTTGTGGAATTTCCCATCAGCTTCTATGGCTTCTTGCATGGTTTTAATGCCATTGTCCTTATTTTCTAAACCTTTTTTAATGTAAGCCCCATAGGTGCAAAGCCCTAAAACAATAAAAAACACGCTCATCGCCCATTTGACTTTTCTCAAGCCTTGAATGCTCACATTCTTAAACCACCCCCATTTAATCGCTAAGCGATACAACCCAATAGAGCCATGCAATTCTACGGCAAACAATAAGAAAATATACAAAAGCCAAAAGTTTTGCGTGACAAAACGATAGCTTGAGCCATGAGGCCCGATACTTTCAGGCTCTGTGAGCATGACAAATAAGTGGATACTCGCTAAGAAAAACATCGCAAATCCGGTTAAAGCCTGGATAAACCACAAACTCGTATCGCCATGTTTCATCAAATGCTTGTGGGTTTTAAAAACCTTGTATTGCCTGTAATTGATAGGGAATTTCCTTAACGCCAAGAAAGCATGCGCGACTAAAATAAGAATAATCCCTGCTGCAACCACGCTCACAATAGCCGGCTCGCCTGCCTTTAAAAACAAGCTCCCTTCAAAAAATTTCGCCACTTTATACATGGCTTCATCGCTAATCAAGATACTTGAGACTAAAAACATGTGCGCTATCATAAAGAGCGCTAAAATCAATCCCGTAGCGCTCTGTAAAAAATCCAGCTTGGCATAAATACCGCTCTTTTTAAGCCCTTTGCTAGCGCCATAATAACCCTCTATAATCTCTTCTTGTTGCATAAAAACTGCTCCTAAAAACTCAAAATTAACCTAAAATCGCTTGACGCAAAAACACTGCCTTAATTTTACTACATTTGAAATAATTTTCCTTATAAACAAACCTAAATTGAGGAAAAATTCAATTCAAGGGGGCTATTGTTTAAAATTTACATTTTTTAAACGCTATTAGATATAATAAGGGATAGTTACCACCTATAAAATAAGGATCATTCAATGACAAAAATTGCCATGGCTAATTTTAAATCCGCTATGCCTATTTTTAAAAGCCATGCGTATTTAAAAGAATTAGAAAAAACTTTAAAACCGCAGCATTTTGACAGGGTGTTTGTATTCCCTGATTTTTTGGGGTTATTGCCTAATTCGTTTTTGCATTTCACTTTAGGAGCGCAAAACGCTTACCCTAAGGATTTGGGGGCTTTTACCGGTGAAATCACTTCAAAGCATTTAGAAGAACTCAAAATCCACACGCTTTTAATAGGGCATAGCGAGAGGCGAGCACTTTTAAAGGAAAGCCCTAGCTTTTTGAAAGAAAAGTTTGATTTTTTTAAAGATAAAAATTTTAAAATTATCTATTGTATTGGTGAAGAATTAACGACCAGAGAAAAGGGTTTTAGGGCTGTAAAGGAATTTTTAAGCGAGCAATTAGAAAATATTGATCTTAATTATTCCAATTTAATTGTGGCGTATGAGCCTATTTGGGCGATTGGCACCAAAAAAAGCGCTTCTTTAGAAGACATTTACCTCACGCATGGTTTTTTAAAGCAAATTTTAAATCAAAAAACGCCCTTGTTGTATGGGGGGAGCGTGAACACACAAAACGCTAAAGAAATTTTAGGGATTGATAGCGTGGATGGCTTGTTGATTGGGAGCGCGTCTTGGGAATTAGAAAATTTTAAAACAATCATTTCATTTTTATAAAGGGAAATCATGGGATTTTTAAAAGGTAAAAAAGGGCTTATTGTAGGGGTGGCAAACAATAAATCCATCGCTTATGGGATCGCTCAATCTTGCTTCAATCAAGGGGCTACTTTGGCTTTCACTTATTTGAATGAGAGCTTAGAAAAGCGCGTGAGGCCTATCGCGCAGGAATTGAATAGCTCCTATGTGTATGAATTAGATGTGAGCAAAGAAGAGCATTTCAAGCCGCTATACAATAGCGTTAAAAAGGATTTAGGCTCATTGGATTTTATCGTTCATAGCGTGGCCTTTGCCCCTAAAGAGGCTTTAGAAGGGAGTTTGTTAGAAACTTCTAAAAGCGCGTTTAACACCGCTATGGAAATTTCTGTTTATTCTTTAATAGAGCTGACAAACACTCTAAAACCTTTATTGAATAACGGAGCGTCTGTTTTGACTTTAAGCTATTTGGGCAGCACCAAATACATGGCGCATTACAATGTGATGGGGTTGGCTAAAGCGGCCCTAGAGAGTGCAGTGCGTTATTTAGCGGTGGATTTAGGCAAACACCATATAAGAGTGAATGCCCTATCGGCCGGGCCTATCAGGACGCTCGCTTCTAGCGGGATCGCTGATTTTAGGATGATTTTAAAATGGAATGAAATCAACGCTCCTTTAAGGAAAAATGTGAGTTTAGAGGAAGTAGGCAATGCCGGGATGTATTTGCTCTCTCATCTCTCTAGTGGGGTGAGTGGGGAAGTGCATTTTGTAGATGCTGGATATCATGTGATGGGCATGGGGGCTGTGGAAGAAAAAGATAATAAAGCTACGCTATTGTGGGATTTGCAGAACAATAAGGGGTATTGATGAAATTAAGCGAATTGTTGAGCGCCTATTCTATTGAAACGGAATTTTCAAACGATTTTGAAGTGCATGCCTTAGCGGAATTAGATAAGGCCACGCCTAATGATATTAGCTATATTGACCAAGCGCGTTACCTCAAACTTTTAAAAGATTCAAAAGCCGGGGCGGTATTTATCCGTAAAAAAGAATCTTCTAAAGTGCCAAAACACATGCAAGCTTTAATCGTGGATAACCCGCATTTAGCCTTTGCCAAAGCTTCGCATGCCTTTAAAATCCCTTTTTTTAAAAACCCACAAAGCGTTAGCGAGCCTAAACATTTTGAAAAAGTAACGATCATGCCTAATGTGATGATTGGAGAGGGCGTAGAAATTGGCGAAAACTCTTTGATTCATCCGGGCGTGGTGATCGCTGATGGGGTCAAAATCGGTAAAAATTGCGTTTTGTATCCTCGTGTTATTTTGTATCAAAACACGATTTTAGAAGACAATGTTACTATCCATGCGGGCAGCGTGATCGGAGGCGATGGCTTTGGTTATGCGCACACCGCTTTAGGAGAGCATGTCAAAATTGAGCATGTGGGGATTGTTAGGATTCAAAAAAATGTAGAAATTGGCGCTAACACGGCGATTGATAGGGCGGTGTTTGGCGAGACTTTGATTAAAGAGGGCGTTAAGATTGATAACCTGGTTCAAATCGGGCATAATTGCGTTTTAGGCGAGCACAGCATCGTCGTTTCTCAAGTGGGCTTGAGCGGCTCTACAACCACAGGCCGTAATGTGGTTTTTGGCGGTCAAGTGGGCATTGGGGGGCATTTGCATGTGGGTGAATTCACTCAAATTGGGGGTAAAAGCGCGGTGGGTAAAGACTTGCCCCCTAACACTAATTTTGCCGGAGCGATCCCTGCTATGGAAATTCATGAATGGCACCATTTCTTGGCTCATTTACGAACGAATTTCAGGAAACAGCAAAAAACGAGTTTGTTGCAAAAAGCTAAAGGGTTTTTTAAGTCTTAAAGAATGAAATAAGCTATAATAATCCCATTTTGAACAACATGAATGATTATTTTAATAAGGACAATCAATGAAAGATAGTTTTCTTTTCACTTCCGAATCAGTAACCGAGGGGCATCCTGACAAAATGGCTGATCAAATCAGCGATGCGGTTTTAGATTACATCATTGAGCGGGATCAAAAAGCCAAAGTCGCATGCGAGACTTTAGTTTCTAACGGGTTTTGCATGATCACTGGCGAGTTAAAAACTTCTGTTTATGCCCCTATGCAAGAGATTGCAAGAGAAGTGGTTAAAAAGATTGGCTATACAGACGCTCTTTATGGCTTTGATTACAGAAGTGCGGCGGTTTTGAATGGCGTTGGCGAGCAAAGCCCCGATATTAATCAAGGCGTGGATAGAGAAGATGGCGAGATTGGGGCGGGGGATCAAGGGCTTATGTTTGGTTATGCATGCAAAGAGACTGAAACGCTCATGCCCTTACCCATTCATTTAGCGCACCAGCTCACTTTCGCTTTGGCTCAAAAAAGAAAAGACAACACTCTGCCTTTTTTAAGGCCTGATGGCAAGTCTCAAGTGAGCGTGCGTTATGAAAACAACAAGCCTGTAAGCATTGATACGATTGTTATTTCCACCCAACATTCCCCAGAAGTTTCGCAAAAACATTTAAAAGAAGCCGTGATTGAAGAGATCGTGTATAAGGTTTTACCCAAAGAATATTTGCATGACAATATCAAGTTTTTTGTCAATCCTACAGGAAAATTCGTTATCGGTGGGCCGCAAGGCGATGCGGGTTTGACGGGCAGAAAAATCATCGTGGATACTTATGGGGGGAGTTGCCCGCATGGTGGGGGAGCGTTTAGCGGGAAAGACCCCAGTAAAGTGGATAGGAGCGCGGCTTATGCGGCCCGCTATGTGGCTAAAAACTTGGTAGCGAGTGGGGTTTGCGATAAAGCGACCGTGCAGCTTGCTTATGCGATTGGGGTGATAGAGCCAGTGTCTATCTATGTGAACACGCATAACACGAGCAAGTATTCAAGCGCAGAGCTAGAAAAATGCGTGAAAGCGGTTTTCAAACTCACGCCAAAAGGCATTATTGAAAGCTTGGATTTGTTAAGACCCATTTATTCGCTCACTTCAGCTTATGGGCATTTTGGGCGCGAATTAGAGGAATTCACTTGGGAAAAAACCAACAAGGCTGAAGAGATTAAAGCGTTCTTTAAGCGTTAAAAAATATTTTAAGGGTAATATTTTAAAAAATTTTTGTATAATCAACAATTCACAAGGAGTTTAAATTGAAACAAAGAACGCTGTCTATTATTAAACCGGATGCACTTAAGAAAAAAGTGGTAGGTAAGATCATTGATCGCTTTGAGAGTAACGGCTTGGAAGTCATTGCTATGAAACGCTTGCATTTGAGCGTTAAAGACGCTGAAAGCTTTTATGCGATCCACAGAGAGAGACCCTTTTTTAAAGATTTGATAGAATTTATGGTCAGTGGTCCGGTGGTGGTTATGGTTTTAGAGGGCAAAGATGCGGTGGCTAAAAACAGAGATCTTATGGGAGCGACTGATCCCAAACTCGCCCAAAAAGGCACTATCAGAGCGGATTTTGCTGAAAGCATTGACGCTAATGCGGTGCATGGGAGCGATAGCTTGGAAAACGCGCATAATGAAATCGCTTTCTTTTTTGCCGCTAGGGATCTTTAAGATTTAAGGGCGTTTTAAGTAAGCATGCAATTTGAAATGCGTAAAATCGCTTTTAATGCGCCTAAAGCGTTTTCTTTAGAGCATGAGGGAGTGGTTTTAGAGGGCGAAGTTGTGCGAGTGGGGGCGAAATTGTTTCGCTTGGAAGCGTGCCTTAAGGGTGAATTGATGCTTATTTGCGATGCGAGTGGTAAAGAGTTTAAAAAAAGCCTTGATGAGTCGTTGGTTTTGCATATTTCAGATGGGTTGTGGGATACGCAAAGCCAAAGTTTGGATTTTGATAATTTAGATGTTATTGAATCTTTCAATGGTTTTATTGATTTGAGCGAAATTTTACGCTCCGAAGTGGAGTCTATTAAATTAGACTACCATTATGCAGATTGAAATGAAGGAGAATTTATGGCAGTACCTGATAGAAGAGTGAGTAAGACAAGAGCGGCAAAAAGGCGCACGCATTATAGCGTTAAGTTGGCTAAACCTGTGAAAGCCAAAGATGGCACTTGGAAGCTTCCCCACCATATTAACAAATTTACTAAAGAATACTAATATAAAAGCTATCTTTAGTGATAGAAAGTATTTTAAAGGATTGCAACGGATTGCAACAAGCCTTTTAAGGACGCATGATGAAAATTGTAATAGACTTAATGGGGGCTGACCATGGGGTTTTACCCATTATTGAGGGAGTCTCAAGGGCTTTAGAGAATAAGAGTTTTAGTGCGGTTTTAGTGGGGGATAAAGACAAAGCGACCCCTTTTATTTCTAAAGAGTTAGCCAGCAAAGTGGAAATGATCCACACGCAAGATTATATTAAAATGGAAGAAGCCGCCACTGAGGCGATCAAGCGTAAGGAATCTTCCATTTACTTGGGTATGGATATTTTAAAAAATGGGGCTGACGCTTTGATTTCAGCGGGGCATAGCGGGGCGACTATGGGATTAGCCACCTTGCGTTTAGGACGCATCAAGGGGGTTGAAAGGCCTGCTATTTGCACTTTAATGCCTAGCGTTGGCAAACGCCCTAGCGTGCTGTTAGACGCAGGAGCGAACACGGATTGCAAGCCTGAATATTTGATTGATTTTGCTCTTATGGGGTATGAATACGCTAAAAGCGTGTTGCATTACGATAGCCCTAAGGTGGGTCTTTTGAGTAATGGCGAAGAAGATATTAAAGGGAACATGCTCGTTAAAGAAACGCATAAAATGCTGAAAACTTATGACTTCTTTTATGGCAATGTGGAGGGGAGCGATATTTTCAAAGGGGTTGTGGATGTGGTGGTTTGCGATGGCTTTATGGGGAATGTGGTCTTAAAGACAACAGAAGGGGTCGCTAGCGCGATAGGTTCTATTTTTAAAGATGAAATTAAAAGCTCTTTTAAATCTAAAATGGGGGCTTTGATGCTTAAGAATGCGTTTGGTATTTTAAAACAAAAAACCGATTACGCTGAATATGGGGGAGCACCGCTTTTGGGCGTGAATAAAAGCGTGATCATTAGCCATGGCAAGAGCAACGCTAGAGCGGTTGAATGCGCGATTTATCAGGCTATTAGTGCTGTTGAAAGTCAGGTTTGTTTGAGGATTACTCAAGCGTTTGAGAGTTTGAAGCCTAGCGTTTCTGCGCATCAAAGTGATCATCAAGACGCTTAAAGATGACTATGTTAAGGGGATTGAATGGAATTTTACGCCTCTCTTAAATCCATTGCGATGCATGTTCCAAGCGAGCGTGTGAAAAATGCAGAGTTCCAGCAATTTTTGGATACCAGCGATGAATGGATAGAAAAAAGGACTGGTATCAAAGAGCGCCGTTTCGCTAACGATGAAGAAAAAAGCAGCGATTTAGGGGTAATAGCGGCTAAACAAGCCATAGAGAGAGCGCATTTAACCCCACAAGACATTGATTTAGTGGTTGTGGCGACTTTAAGCCCTGATTTTTTGGCCATGCCTTCAACCGCTTGCGTGTTGAGCGCGAAATTAGGCATTGAAAACAAGCCGGCGTTTGATATTTCAGCCGCTTGCACGGGTTTTATTTATTTATTATCGGTGGCTAAGGCTTATGTTGAGAGCGGGATGTATGAAAATGTGCTGATTGTGGGGGCAGAAAAAACGAGCAGCGTGTTAGATTTTAAAGACAGGGGGACTTGTATTTTATTTGGCGATGGGGCTGGGGCGTGCGTGATAGGCAGAACCAAGCGTTTAAAAGAAAGCATTTTAGATGTGCAAATTTCAGCGAATGGGAATTTTTCTAATTATCTCTATACGCCAAGGACTCTAAAACCCACGCCCTTTAACGCTAAAGAAGAAGCTTCAGAGCCTTTTTTGTGTATGAAAGGCAATGAAGTGTTTAAGCTAGCGGTGAAAACGCTTTTAAAAGATGTGGAAATGATTTTAGAAAAAAACGCTCTCAAACCTGAAGATGTGCGTCTGTTTATCCCGCATCAAGCTAATTTTAGGATCATTCAAGCGGTGCGAGAGCATTTGGATTTTAAAGATGAGCAAGTGGTTTTAACCGTGCATAAATACGGCAACACTTCAGCAGCCAGTATCCCTATGGCTATGGGTGAAGCTTATGAAGAGGGGCGCTTGAAAAAGGGCGATTTAATGCTTTTAGACGCTTTTGGTGGGGGATTGACTTGGGGTTCAGCGTTGGTGTATTTTGGCGGATAAAAAGGATTGAAGGAGTATTGATGAAAAAGGTGATTTTTTTATTTTTAATGGTGTTGGGGGGGTTAAAGTCGCAAAGCAGTTATTGCAGCGATTTTTGCGAAGGCACTCCAGAGAGTCGTATCCCTCCTATGGGGTTTCATTTCAGTTTTGTGCATTCAGTGAAATATTACTTGCAAGATCCGCAAGAGCGCGATCACAAGCTTAAAAAATGCCATCAAGCCTTTGATTCGACGCTTAAGGTTAATTTTATCACGAAGTCTTTTAAAAAGGATTGCAAGCATGCGCAAATGGCTTTAGAGCAAGCTCAAAAAGGGACTCCATAAAAGGGGTTTCTTTAGGGATTTTATTTCTTATAGCAGAAATTATTTTTAAAGTAAAAGACAGATAAGGATTAGGGGCTAGTAGTTATTTTAATACCTATTGTTATTATTGGGTTAGTATTAACAGCTATTAGAGCTACCATAATGGCATTTAGAGGCGATACTGATGACGATGAAGTTGAGAGTGATGGTTTTTTAGTAGAATATAATTCGTTGAATATCTCGGCTCTATTCTAGTTACTATAATAATATTTTCCTTATATAATTGGACCAGTTATCGCTTTAATATTTATCTTATCTGAGCTAGATTATATAACTTTCTTTAATTTTATAAGATAAATAACTGACTATTATAATAGTCGGTTATACTCATCCTTTTGTTATTTTTTATATTTTTTTTGAACACAATTCTTCCAATGATTAGTAGCGTCTCAACCAAAAACTCAACCAACAACCAATTGAGAACCTAATATAGAAATTAATATTCTTTAGTCTGTTTTTTTAAAAAAGGGGGCTTTGGTTGCTTTATTTTATGGCAAACTTTTAAAGGGATAGGGGGATATTTTGCGCTTTAATATCCCTTTAACCACCCCAACTAAATCCCCCCTAACCCCATAATACTGCATTACAAGAAATTACCGCTTGCTAAACAAACTTTTTGATATTAAAAAAGTTTTTAGCATTTTTAAACTTCATTACTAACACCCCATTAGAACAAAAACCAAATTTTATTTGGAAAATTTATGGTAATACTCGCCCTTGTCTGTGATGATTTTAACTTCTAACAATTGGTTAGGCTTGCAATCCAAGCGGTAAAATATCTGTTGCGAGTATTTTAATTCATGATCAAAGAGTTTTTCTTTTTTAAACTTATCGCCCAATTTGGGTTCTACTTTTTTAGTCGCTTCGCATGAATTTCCCCTATTGACAATAAGATTTTTAATCACCACCGGTTCATCGTTCATAGAAGTGATGCTTAAAAGACTAGAGTCCGTCATTTTCCCCATGAGTTTCCCCCCAGTCGCGCGATAATCCAGCTTGAAATCCAAATCCTTTGCCCCCACACAAACACCGCTTATCATTAGCAAGCTCAAACACATTTTTTTAAACATCAAAATCCTTTCACTTTATAACATTTGTGGGGTATTATAATCAAATTTGATATATTCTTTTTTAATCGTTGGGTTATTGCACTCTTTTTTTATCCACTCAAACAATTTTAGAAAATTCTTTTTTGTTTCTTCGCTCACTACATCGTCTTTCCCGCTATACAAGAGCCTTGTTTTGAACGCCATGGCCAATTCCATTTGCTTATTTTTAGCGTATTTGTTTCTATCGTTTGCGCTGAAACAATCTTCAATTTGCTTGAAATACCTATCGCAGTCTGAGAGTTGTAAGATTGTGATAGGATCATGCATTTCTTCATTAGCGTTTTTAAATTGTTCGCTTTTTGCTCTTTGTGGGTCAGAGCCATCTTTTATGTCATCATCTGTCAAAACAATAGGGTGATTGTCTAACTCGCAAAGTTTTTTAATGGTTTCTTTCATCTTATTTGGATTGTTTTTAAGCCCTGAAATGGGTAAGAAAGTGAAAGGAATGGGGTTGTCTTTGTATTCTTTGTAACGCTCATTAAAATACAATTTAAAAGCGCTCAAATAGCAATAATCGGTGATGCCTTCTACAAAGATGATTCGGTGTTTTTTTGGGTTGTGAAAAACATGCTGACCCACCCCTAAAGAGCGTTTGATTTTATCAAGAGCGTCGGAGTCTTTGCCCGCATTATTTAGGGGGTAGTTAAAATGATTCTTAATCACAGAGCCTTCTGTTTCTTTTTCCACAATCCTTATTTCATCTAAATGATCCGTATCCACTAAAAAGGGGTCATGGGTGGCTAAAACAAAAGTGACATGATTTTTATGAGCGTATTCTTTTAAAAATCTCCTGAATTCCTTTCTGGCTGGCACGCTCAAATGAGTGGCTGGCTCGTCCATGACATAGATGATATTCTTGTTAAGGCTAAAATCTGATCCCACATTGTAGAGAAAACCAAACATGAAATTAAACGCCCATTGGAAGCCGGTGCTTTGCTGGCTTAAGATGATTGGCTCATTTTGATCGTGGGATTTTCTGCAGTCATGAATTTCAAGTTTTATTTCATATGCCGTGTATTCCTTCTCTTCAGAAAGCTTATTATTGTGTCGGACATGAATTTTTAATTGGTAACTATCTTGAGGGCTATCTTCAGCGATCGCTAAAAGCCTGTTAAATTCTTTTGTAATCAAAGAATCTATTTTTAATTGCATGTTGTATTCCAAGATTTCTGCAAGATTTTCTAATATTTCTGTAAAATTTACCTTAAATAAAAGATGGCTTGTGTCTTTTTTAAAAAATTCAAATTGACATACATTATTATTGTATTTGCGTTTTACTTCAATTGGAAAAAGATGTTTTGATTGTCTGATCTCTTTTAGTGATTCTTGGTCTATTTCTTGCAAGTATTTTTCAGGGATAACAAACGATTTATTATAAATAGAATAAATTTCTAAATTATTATTTTTATCAAACATTATTTGTAACGCTTGACCATCTTTTAAAATGCTCCCAAAAAAATTCCAAATTGCATTAGGGTGAAAGTCCATTTTCCTAAACAATGAATTTCTAAAGAACCAATCCCATTGGTCAAATTCAGAAGGGGAAGAATAATCAATGCAAGTAAATAATACAGCCTTAAAGTCGTTATCTGTGATTTTTGGCTCTTTGTATTCTTTCATGGTTGGCACGAGTTTGTAAGACTTATAAGATAAACCACCGCTTAAAGGGAATTGAACTTTATTTCTTAAGTTTTGAAACGCTGTATAAGGGTTACACTCTCGGCAATATTCTGCGAACTCAAAATAGTTTTTGCTTTGTTTGACTTTTTCCTTGTTTGCTTCAAATTTATCTTTGATTTCACCAATATTTTTAGGGAACAAATGAACGCCACTCTTTTCATCTAAAGTTTTTATGTCTTCCCACAGAAATTTTCTTGCTGATTCAAGAAAATCATTGTATCTGTATTGTTCGATTTCTGAATTGACTAATAAATCTATCTTTTTCAAATAAAGCTGACACATCATGGATTTCATATCTTTAGACTCATCGCTAACAACATGGCTTGCTATATAATTTTTGCATATTTGTTGGATATTATCCAACAAAACATCATAATTAAACTTTAGCACTTTTTGATTTTTGCAGTCATTTTCAATTTCTCGGATCAATCGCTCTTTTTTTCGCTCAAAATCCTCTCTTGTTTTTTCAAGGTATTTTAAAGAATTTTTAATTTTCTTTTTAAGGTTGCCTATATTTAACCGGAATGTTCTAAATTGCTGTTTAAAATTTTCATTGATAGGGTATTTTTCATCTATTTCTTTAATAATGTCTTTCACTTCAGTTTCTGGTGTGAATTTTGTAAAGTCGGTAGTCTTAAAAATTTCATCTAAAGCTTCTAGCTTTTTTAAGATGTCTTCATTTTGTGGTTTGATTTCACCTTCACTAAGTTTTTTAAAATAAGAATAAATTTTTGCTAATTGGTTTTGTTTGTGTTGCCCCATGACAAAAAATTCATCTGTGTTGTATTTTTTATCAGGCGTATTGCGCTTTATGATTTCTTTGATGCACTGACAAAAATTTTTAATCCATTCGCTATTACCGCTTACATGTTTGATTAATTCTTTGAAAAACAGATTGTTGGTTGCGTTGGCATATTCAGTTACAAGCTCGCTCAATTTTAATTTTTCTTTGTAAAAATGTAAAAATAATCCTAATGAATTGTAAGAAGTTATAAGATTTATAAAATCACTCACAAGAGTGCAAATATTTGAATAGTCGTTATTGTTAGTGGGAATATAAACGCTGTTGCTATATTGTTCCCCTAAAGCTTCTACATGTTTTTCAAAAGGATAGCTGATCAGCGTTTTTGATAATTCCTTTAATCCCTCGCCAATCTCTTCAGTCCGGATCTTCAAATCCATGCAAGAAAAACCTGTGATTTTGTGATCAAGGATTGTTTCTTCTTCTAAACTTAAAAGGGAATCTTTTTCATGGGCTTTGAAACAATCGTTCTCACTACAAAGTTTAACATCCGCATCATTAAAGATTGTCAAAGCTTCTAAAACATTGCTTTTGCCGACATTATTTTCCCCCACCAAAACCACCAATCCCCCATGTTTGTTTTCAAAACTTGAATTTAAAAGCAATTTTGTGGGCGATTTTCTACCCAAATTCCTAAAATGGTGCAATTTCAAAACACGCTTATAAAATTCCATGCCTTATCCTTTAAAAACGCAAATTTAATTTATAATGCAAAATTAAACAAAACATGCTATAAAGAAAATTCAAATACTATCATTTTAAGGATTAAAATGCTCACCCAAGAAGATGTCTTAAACGCGTTAAAAACGATCATTTACCCTAATTTTGAAAAGGATATTGTCAGCTTTGGTTTTGTTAAAAACATCACCTTGCATGACAACCAATTAGGGCTTTTAATAGAAATCCCCTCAAGCTCTGAAGAAACGAGCGCGATTTTAAGGGAAAATATCTCCAAAGCGATGCAAGAAAAGGGCGTAAAAGCTTTGAATTTGGATATTAAAACCCCGCCTAAACCGCAAGCCCCAAAGCCCACCACTAAAAATCTGGCTAAAAACATTAAACATGTAGTGATGATAAGCTCAGGCAAGGGCGGTGTGGGTAAAAGCACCACTAGCGTGAATTTAAGCATCGCTTTAGCGAATTTAAACCAAAAAGTGGGGTTACTAGACGCTGATGTGTATGGCCCTAATATCCCTAGAATGATGGGCTTGCAAAACGCTGATGTGATTATGGATCCTAGCGGTAAAAAACTCATTCCTTTAAAAGCTTTTGGCGTTTCTGTGATGAGCATGGGGCTTTTGTATGATGAAGGGCAGAGTCTCATTTGGAGAGGGCCCATGCTCATGCGAGCGATTGAGCAGATGCTAAGCGATATTATTTGGGGGGATTTAGATGTTTTGGTGGTGGATATGCCCCCAGGCACAGGCGATGCACAGCTCACGCTAGCCCAAGCCGTGCCTTTGAGCGCAGGAATCACCGTTACTACACCCCAAATAGTGAGTTTAGATGACGCTAAACGGAGTTTGGACATGTTTAAGAAATTGCACATTCCTATTGCGGGCATTGTAGAAAATATGGGGAGTTTTGTGTGCGAGCATTGCAAGAAAGAGAGTGAGATTTTTGGCTCAAATTCCATGAATGGATTATTAGAAGCTTATAACACGCAGATTTTAGCCAAGCTCCCTTTAGAGCCTAAAGTGCGTTTAGGGGGGGATAGGGGAGAACCGATTGTGATTTCTCACCCTGATAGCGTGAGCGCTAAGATTTTTGAAAAAATGGCGCAAGATTTAAGCGCCTTTTTAGAGAGAGTGGAAAAGGAAAAACTAGCCGATAATAAGGACATCCAGCCCACACAAACCCATGCTTGCTCGCATTAGTTTAAAAAGGGTTTAAAAAACCCTTTTAATCAGTCGTTTCACTTTTTGTTTGATTTTAAAAAGCAAAAATTCTATAAGGAGTTTAGAAGAAAGCCTGGGCAGAAGAAATTCAAAAGAATGCCGCTTGTCTGAAAAAGACAGGATTTTATTAAGAGCGTGGATTTCTTGGGTTTCTTTATCCCTATTTTGAAGGGATTCAAAGAGATGATCTAAAAAGGGAGCGTTAAAATAGGCGTCTTTAAACGGCGTTTGAATCAACGCTTCATGCCATTTTTTCGCGCCAATGACGCTTAAGAGCTTCCAGGGTTTATCGCCCCAAAAATGCAGCATGCGCGCTTCTTTAAAGCTAGGGAATGATGGCGTATCAAGGAAACTAGGGTGGGCATTGTAGGAGTAAGGCAGTTCCAAAATCCTACCACGGCACACAAAACACAAAGCATCTTGATCGCTAAATAAAAGTTTTTCATTTTTCAAAAGGAAAAATCCAATCAATTGGTTTTCAAGATTTTCTTTACGCCATAATTTTAAATTTAAGGCTAAAAACCCGGCGTTAAAGTAGTTGTCAAAAAGGATTTGAGCTTCTTTTAAATCAGGGAAAGCGTTGGCGACACCGATAGATTTTGCGTGCATTTGGCGTAATTCGTATAAATCTTTAGCCGAATTCCTGTTTATAGCGATCAAATCTTTTTCCCTCACAGCCCCAAAGTAATGCGTTTCAAGGGGGATAAAAAAGCTCTCGCTAATATCATTCACAAACAAAGTGTCCACATCAAACATGATCATCTTATCGTATTGGGGGAAAAGGGAAGCGAAAAAGAAACGGCACATGATCATTTTAGAAAAGCGTTTTTGCGAAAAAGCATTGAGCTTTAAATACAACTTTTTAATTTCACTCGCTATTAAAGGATCAAGTTTGCGGTAATTATGGCGTGGTTCTAATTCTTCATTAGAAATATCCAAAAACTCTATGCTAGAAAAAGCGCTAAAAGGAGCGATCGTTTCTTCTAGTTTGGCTACATTTTCTAGGCTTAAACTCTCCACCAAACAATGGATTTTATAAAAGAGTTTTACTCTCTCTCTCTCTCTCTCTCTCTCGTTTGGCGTGCGCTAGCATGGAATACAAACTCACACCAGCAGGGATACAATAATTATTATCAAAAGCCACCACAATAGGGATAATCTCTTGCACACGCGATCCTTAAATTACTTTTAAAACTTAAACCCGTAAACGGTAAAAAAAGGGGTTATTTTTGTACTTATTTTATTCGTTTTTTTTTTTTTTTCAAAACCAAAATGGCGAGTTTGTTTTATGGCATAATATCAGACTTCAATAAAAAAGGTGTTTGATAAAAGGATGCTTAATCAAAAAGTTTGGCTAGGGTTTTTAGCTTTGCATGGGGTTTTTCTCAACGCTTTTGAGTATCAAATCAGCGCGAGAGTGGGATCGTTTTCGCGCATCGCTTTGAACCAATCAATCATCAATTCCAAAAAAGGGATTTACCCTACAGGGAGTTATGTAACCACTACCGGGGCCTTACAAGTTGATGTCAGTTTGCTCCCTAAAGGGATTGAAAACCACAAATTGGGTTTTGGGGTGGGGGGCGAGATCGGGGCGTTAGCTTATGATTCCACGAAGTTTTTGATTGATGAAGCCAACCCTAAGGCAGGGTTTCAGCCAGCGAACTGGTATTACATGGGGCGATGGGAGGGCTATTTGATGCAATATAGCGAAAAATGGACCAGAGAGCAAAAGGCCCAAAACGCCAGGCCTTATGTGTTATACAATTTGTATTTAGATTATCAATATAAGGATATTTTTGGGATTAAATTAGGGCGTTACCCTTCTAAAGCTTTGTTTTTGAGCGGGTTTAATCAAGGGTTTGAGCTTTTTTACCAATGGAAAAAGTTTAAGATAGTGTGGTTTAGCACCTTTGGAAGGGCTTTAGCCAATGAGCAATACATTAGGGATTTTTACGCCCCTGTCAATTACAAGCAAAAAACCAACTACGGCATGCACAATTTCAACCTCATTTACGAAAATAAATACATTAGAGTTGCGCCTTTTATTTGGTTTTACCCTAAAAATTTTAACGCTCCTGGATTTGAAATCACCCATGACACAAAGTCTTATTGGAAATCTCTTTGGCGCATCCAAACGACTTTTTACGCATGGTTTCCTCTCTATAGCGATTATCTGTCTAAAGATTATTATAGGGCCGCTTTAGTGGGTAAAAAAAGCACGGCTTTGTTTGTGTTTCAAAGGATCAATTTCCGCTCTTATCGTTTTGGCTGGAGCGTGTATAAGAATTTTGGGAACGCGAGCGTTCAATTAGGCTGGAATGGCTCACCAGCAGATCCTTTTTACGACACTAAAGACGACACCCCTTATGAAGACGCTTATTCCAATTTTTACAACGCTAATTCCGTGACCATTAACGCTTTTGTAGGGAAGAGTATTAAGAATCTTTTAGTGCAATTGTATGGGAAATTGACCTATTCCCCAAGGGCTGATTCGCAAAGCTTAGGGGTTACTTTTAAATATAGCCTTAAAAAACATATCTATTTAATGCTCATGTTTAATGGCTATCAAATCACGATGCATAAGGGTTATAAGGTAGGGTTTTTTACAAGCGGTTATAACCCTGATTTCGCTCAAACCATTCAAAACAGAAGCTATTTTATGAGCTCTATGAGTTATCGTTTTTAAGGAATTAACGTTCTTTCATGCGATTTTTTAAGCCATAGTACCCCCCTTTTAAACGCGCTTTTATTGTATAATCTTAAAAATTTTATTAAAGGAAAAGATCAATGTCTAATCAAGAATACACCTTCCAAACTGAAATCAACCAGCTTTTGGATTTGATGATCCACTCTTTGTATTCTAATAAAGAGATTTTTTTAAGAGAGTTGATTTCTAACGCGAGCGACGCTTTGGACAAGCTGAATTATTTAATGCTGACCGATGAGAAATTAAAGGGGCTGAATACCACGCCTAGCATCCATTTGAGTTTTGATAGCCAGAAAAAGACCTTAACGATTAAAGATAATGGTATAGGCATGGACAAAAACGATCTCATTGAGCATCTAGGCACGATCGCTAAATCAGGCACGAAGAGTTTTTTAAGCGCTTTGAGCGGGGATAAGAAAAAAGATAGCGCACTGATTGGCCAGTTTGGCGTGGGCTTTTATTCAGCGTTTATGGTAGCGAGTAAAATTGTCGTTCAAACCAAGAAAGTTACTAGCGAGCAAGCTTATGCATGGGTGAGCGATGGTAAGGGCAAGTTTGAAATCAGCGAATGCGTCAAAGAGGAGCAAGGCACAGAAATCACCCTCTTTTTAAAAGATGAAGATTCTCATTTTGCGAGCCGTTGGGAGATTGATAGCGTTGTTAAAAAGTATTCTGAGCATATCCCTTTCCCTATTTTTTTAACTTACACCGATACGAAATTTGAGGGCGAAGGGGATAATCAAAAAGAAATTAAAGAAGAAAAATGCGATCAGATCAATCAAGCGAGCGCTTTATGGAAAATGAATAAGAGCGAATTAAAAGACAAGGATTACAAAGATTTCTACCAATCGTTTGCGCATGATAACAGCGAGCCTTTGAGCTATATCCATAATAAAGTGGAAGGCTCTTTAGAATACACAACGCTTTTTTATATTCCTAGCAAAGCGCCCTTTGATTTGTTTAGGGTGGATTATAAAAGCGGGGTCAAACTTTATGTTAAAAGGGTGTTTATCACTGATGATGACAAAGAATTGTTGCCGTCTTATTTGAGGTTTGTTAAAGGCGTGATTGACAGCGAAGATTTGCCCTTGAACGTGAGCCGTGAAATCTTACAGCAAAACAAGATTTTAGCCAATATCCGTTCGGCTTCAGTGAAAAAGATTTTAAGCGAGATTGAGCGCTTGAGCAAGGATAATAAGAATTACCATAAATTCTATGAGCCTTTCGGGAAAGTGTTAAAAGAAGGCTTGTATGGGGATTTTGAAAACAAAGAAAAACTTTTAGAATTGTTGAGATTCTATTCTAAAGACAAAGGAGAATTGATTTCTTTAAAAGAATACAAAGAAAATTTAAAAGAAAATCAAAAAAGCATTTACTACCTTTTGGGCGAAAATTTAGACTTACTAAAGGCGTCCCCCATTTTGGAAAAATACGCTCAAAAAGGCTATGATGTTTTGTTGTTGAGCGATGAAATTGATGCGTTTGTGATGCCAGGCGTGAATGAATACGATAAAACGCCTTTTAGAGACGCTAGCCATAGCGAGAGTTTGAAAGAGCTTGGTTTGGAAGAAATCCATGATGAGGTAAAAGATCAGTTTAAAGATTTAATGAAAGCGTTTGAAGAAAATCTTAAAGATGAGATTAAAGGCGTAGAGCTTTCTAATCATCTCACTTCAGCGGTGGCTTTAATAGGCGATGAACAAAATGCGATGATGGCTAATTTTATGCGTCAAATGGGCCAAAGCGTGCCTGAAAGCAAGAAAACGCTAGAATTAAACCCTAACCATGCGATTTTGCAAAAACTCTTAAAATGTGAAGATAAAGAGCAGTTGAGCACTTTTATCTGGTTGCTTTATGATGGGGCAAAGCTTTTAGAAAAAGGGGCTTTGAAAGACGCTAAAAGCTTTAATGAGCGTTTGAATAGCGTGCTATTAAAGGCGTTGTAAGGGCGTAAAACCCTTTTTAAGGGTTTGGAATAAACTCGCTTAAACCCTTCAAGCGCCAATCTAAAAACGGCAATGAATGGGTGCGATAAACGCCTTTTATGATTATTAAAAATGACTATTCTGTAGGGTTTATGTTTTCCTTAAAATATTAAAAAGCGTAAAAGCCAGCTAAACGCAACCTTTAGTTTAACTTCATTAAAACTAAAGTTCTATTTTCAATCCCTTAAGAGCGTCGCATGCTTCTTTAACGCCTGATTTGCAACCTTTTTTAAAGTTTTCTACCGCTTGCTTTTCGTCTTTTGCTGTGCCTTGGGCGTTGTATTGCATAACCCCTAAATTATAACACCCCCTACCATCGTTCAACTCGCATGCCTTAGAATAACGAACAATAGCCTCCTTAAAATTTTTTGCTACACCATACATGTATCCTGCATTAATGCACCCGGGGCTGTCTTTTAAATCGCAAGCTTTTTCATACAAATCAAGAGCCTTTCTTAAATCCTTAGGCGTGCCTACGCCATAATGGTGTAGGCTTCCTAATACCATACACCCTTCAGCATGGTTTAGATCACAAGATTTAGAGTAGTATTGTGAGGCTTTTTTGGCGTCTTTAGAAACGCCTTGTCCGTTATAGTATAAATTTCCTAGTAGGCGGCACCCATAACCATCATTTAATTCACAACCTTTAGTGTAAAATTGAATGGCTTTTTTTAAGTCTTTTCCCACTCCTTTCCCTTCTTCATAGAACGCCCCTAAAAAAACACACCCAAAGCCATTTTTTAACTCACAAGCTTTTTCAAAATGCGTTTTAGCTTGAGCGAAATCTTGCTTCTTTGCGCTCTCTATGCCTAAATTCACAAGCTCTTTAGCGTCTGGCTCTGCCATTAACCCTTTCAAACACAACGCGCCCAAACACAATACCCCAAAAAGGGTTTTTTTAACGCTTCCTAGCATGGTATATCTCCTGTTAAAAAAATGTAACCCTTTATAATTGTAATCAAATATTGATAAGCCTTACTTAATGTTTGTTTATTTTATTTCTCACTCAAGCTCTCCAAAACCCCCAAAAACACTTTTTCTAAAAGCTCTAATTCCTTCAAGCTCACCCTTTCATCAATGGCATGGATCCTGTCATTAATGGCGCCAAATTCCACCACTTCTATGCCATGAGCACTAAAAAATCGCGCATCGCTTGTGCCGCCTTTGGTGTTTAAAAGGGGGGTGGTGCGGCATGTTTTTAAAATATTTTCTTGTAAAATGTTGGTAAGCTTTGAATGAGAAGCCGTGATGAAAGGCGAACTGCTTGACTCTAATTCTAAAGTGTGAGGCAAATCTTTTAAAACTTTTTCTAAATATTCTTTCAAACTCTCTTTAGTGGTTTTTAAAGAATGGCGTGCATTAAAGATCATTTCTACGCTCCCTGGAGTCACATTATTAGCCCCTAACCCTGCGTGCAAGTTGGTTATGACTAATTTTGAAGGGTCAAAACACTCATCGCCATTGTCTAAATGAACTCCTGAAATGAGAGGCAAAACCGAAGCGAGCGTATCAATAGGGTTTTGGCATTTTTTTGGGTAAGCCACATGCCCTTGAACGCCTTTTAAAATGAGTTTGCCATTAATGGAGCCTCTTCGGCCAATTTTGATGCTATCGCCTAAGACTTTTTCGCAAGTGGGTTCAGCCACAATCGCCATATGAGGCAGCAAATCTTTTTCTTTGAGTTTTTCTAGCATGAGTTTTGTGCCAAAAATCCCTGGCCCTTCTTCATCGCTTGTGAGTAAAATAGAAAGCAAAAAAGGGGTTTTAGGGTTAAAATTTAAACTCGCGCTCAAAAACGCCCCCACGCCCCCTTTCATGTCTTGCGCCCCACGGCCGTATAAAAACCCCTCTTTAATGATGGGTTTAAAGGGATCGTTTTGCCAATTATCTCCAGGAGGCACGACATCAATATGCCCTGCGAAGCAAAAATGCAAGGGCTTAACCTTTTCTTTTGCATGCTTTTCTTTTACATGCCTTTCTTCTGCATGCTTTTCTTTTGCATGATCTTTTTGGGGGTTAAAAATGCGGTATAAAAAAAGGTTTTTCACGCCATTTTCCCCACACTCTAGGGTTTTAAAAGCAGGAAAAAGCGATTTAATGTATTCAAAAATACCGCATTCTTTAGGCGTAATGGTGGGGTAGCTGATGAGCTTTTGGGTGATTTCTAAAGCGTCCATTAAAAATCCTTTAAGAGTTTTTTCGCAAATGGATGTATAAATGCAAAACGTCTAAATTCGCTGGGGTGATCCCGCTGATTTCTGAGGCTTCAAAAAGGCTTTTGGGGCGGAATTTTTCTAATTTTTCTACCGCTTCTAAACTAAGGCCTGGAATGCCTTTAAACACAAAATCTTTAGGGATAGACACTTTGAGCATGCTGTCCATTTTAGCGATATTTTCGTGTTGCTTTTCAATATAAATATTATACTTGCATTCAATTTTAATCTGCTCTAAAACCCGCTCGTTCAAGGGCGTTAAAAAGCTGAAAAAGGAGCGCATTTTTTCTATATTAAAACTATCGCGCGCTAAAAGGCCAATGCCATCAACCTTGTCATTGATAGGGTTTTCGTCTAATTCATTCAAGCGTTTTAACACTTCTTTACTAGGGGTAAGGACGCATTCTTTAAGGCGTTTGAGATTGTCTTGTATCTCTTGTTGATCTTTTTTTAATTCCTTATAAAAATCCTGTTCCATAAGCTCTAAATTATAGGCATGTTCGCCTAACCTAAAAAGCGTGTTGTCTTCTCTTAAAAGCAAGCGGTATTCGGCTCGGCTGGTAAACATTCTGTAAGGCTCATTCGTGCCTTTAGTGACCAAATCATCAATCAAAACGCCGATATAAGCTTCATTGCGCTTTAAAATAAAGGGGGCTTGATTCTTTAAGGCCAATACCGCATTAATCCCAGCCATAAGCCCTTGAGCCGCCGCTTCTTCATAGCCGGTAGTCCCGTTGATTTGCCCGGCTAAATAAAGCCCTTTGATTTTTTTGGTTTCTAAAGTGTGGGTCAATTCCGTGGGCTGGATAAAATCATACTCTATCGCATAGCCATAGCGCGTGATGAGGGCGTTTTCTAAGCCTTTGATAGAGTGAATGACCTTTTCTTGCACATCTAGGGGTAAAGAGGTGCTTAAGCCGTTGATATAATATTCGCTTTTGTGAATGGTTTGAGGCTCTAAAAACAGCTGGTGGCGTTCTTTTTCACTGAAGCGGTTGATTTTATCTTCAATGCTAGGGCAATACCTTGGGCCTATACCTTCAATTTGACCGCTAAATAGGGGGGCTCGGTGGAAATTATCTCTGATGATTTGGTGGGTAATGGGGTTAGTGTAAGTGATAAAGCATGAGAGTTGGGTGGGGTTAAAATCTTTGGTTTTATAGCTAAAATAGGGAGGGTTTGTGTCCCCAAAATGCTCTTCTAAGCCTTCAAAATCAATGCTATTGCCCGCCACTCTTGGGCAAGTGCCGGTTTTTAGGCGATCCACTTTAAAGCCAAGCTCCCTTAAATTCAAGGCTAAAGAATTAGAAGCGTTTTCCCCAAAGCGCCCGTTTTGGTTTTGGTGCTCGCCAATATGCACCACCCCTTTTAAAAAAGTGCCTGTGGTGATGATCACTTTTTTAGCTCTATAAGTGTTGTTAATGTTCGTGGTTACGCCCACTACCTCATCGTTTTCAATAATTAAACTTTCGGTCATTTCTTGAGAGACGCTCAAATTAGGGGTGTTTAAAACAAGATTTCTTGCCAAAATGCGGTAAGTGTCCATATCAATTTGCGCTCTAGTCCCCCTAACCGCCGGCCCTTTAGAAGCGTTTAACACACGATATTGCAAACCGCTATGATCCGTAATAATCCCCATAGCCCCCCCTAAAACATCCACTTCTTTAGTCAAATGCCCTTTACCCAAGCCCCCAATGGCCGGATTGCAGCTCGCTAAACCGATCGTGTCTATGAGCATGGTGATTAAATGCACTCTAGCCCCCATTTTAGCCGCAATCAAGCTCGCTTCAATGCCTGCATGCCCCCCACCAACCACTAAAATATCACTTTCTTTTACCACTCTTTTTCCTATTTTGATATGATTTTTCTAAAATCTTAGTTTTGAAAAAGTTTTATTGTAGCATGGAGGTTAGTAATTTTAAAGGGTAAAATAAAATGGAAAATCATTCGCATGCCAATACGCATACCGATACGCGCGCCGATGATAAAAGCACTAAGATCGTGCGCTTGTTAGGATTAATAGGGGGAGCGTTAATCGCGCTTGTTATCTATTACGCTTTAAACGCTCAAATGCCTCATATTGTAGAAGAAATCCCCAAGCTTAATTCCTTAAATTATAAAGCGATGCCTGTTGTGGCTGGGGTGGCTGTTTTAATGGGGATATGGTGGATGACTGAAGCCATTGACCTGCCTGCAACCGCGCTTTTACCTTTGGTGCTTTTTAGCGTCTTTAGCGTGGATCAATTCTCTAGCGTCAGCTCTTCTTACGCATCGCCGATCATCTTTCTTTTTATGGGAGGGTTTATTTTAGCTTTAAGCATGCAAAAATGGAACTTGCACACGCGCATCGCTTTAAGCATTATTTTACTAGTAGGCACAAGCCCTAGGAGGTTGATTTTAGGTTTCATGATAGCTACAGGCTTTCTGTCTATGTGGGTGAGCAATACCGCAACGGCGGTGATGATGCTCCCTGTTGGCATGAGCGTTTTGCAATTAGTCGCTAAACTTGTGGGCAAAGAAAACGCCTCTAATTCATGGTATCAAAAAGAAGAAATCACCAAAGCACATGGGGGCATTATGAGTAATATCGTGCATAAGGGCAAAGACATTACCCAAGTCATTCAAGAAAAGACTACTATCTATCGCACGAATTTCAGTATTTGCTTGATGCTTGGTATCGCTTATGCGGCTTCTATTGGCTCTTTAGGCACTTTGATTGGCACGCCGCCTAACGCTTTATTAGCCGGCTATATGAAAACCGCTTTCAATATTGAAATTGATTTCGCTCAGTGGATGGTGTTTGGGACGCCGTTAGCCTTCATCATGCTCATTTTATCGTGGCTCTTGCTCACTTATGTGATTTTCCCTTTAAAGATTAAAGAAATCCCAGGGGGTAAGGAAGTCGTTAGATCAGAGTTAAACAAACTAGGCCGTTTGAGTCAGGCGGAAATCTCTGTGGGGATTATTTTTATTTTAGCGTCTTTAGGGTGGATTTTTTTAGGCGTGATGTTAAAAGCTTGGGGCGTTAAGATAGATAAAATTGATTCAGTGATCGCTATGGGGGTTTCTGTGCTTTTATTCATTTTGCCCGCTAACCATCAGGGCGATAGGCTTATTGATTGGGACACTACCAAAAAACTCCCTTGGGATGTGTTGCTTTTATTTGGTGGCGGGTTAGCCTTGAGCGCGCAATTTTCTAAAACCGGGTTGAGTTTGTGGATCGGGCATTTAGTCTCTGGCTTTTCGCATTTACCGATTTTATTCATCATTGTCATGGTTACTTTAATGGTCATTTTCTTAACCGAAATCACTTCTAACACCGCCACTGCTGCGGCGTTTTTACCGGTGATTGGAGGGGTTGCGATGGGCATGGGTTATGAAAACCATCAGAGCTTGTTATTGACCATTCCTGTAGCCTTGAGCGCGACTTGCGCATTCATGCTCCCTGTAGCCACCCCACCCAATGCAATAGCTTATGGCTCTGGGTATGTTAAAATAACGGATATGATTAAAGCCGGTTTGTGGCTTAATTTAGTGGGAGTTGTTTTGATTAGCGTGTTTAGCTATTGTTTGGTTTCGCTGGTATTTAATTGATTAAGGAAAAAAGTGAAAGAAGAGTTATTTAAAGAAAAGTCTCGTTACATTACAGGGTTTGTTTTAATCATTGCAGCAGGTTTGATTTTGTATGCGGACAATTTGTTGTTGTTTTGGGCGGTTTTAGGGGGGATTTATGCGGTAGGGTTTTCTGAAGCGTTAAGGTTGTTCCAGGTTAAAGCGAGCTTTAGCTTGTATCTCATTTTAGTGTTGTCATGGGTAGCGGCGTATTTTAACGGGCGCCCTATAGAATGCGCTCTTATCAGTGCGATGGTTATGGCTAGCGTCATTGCTTATCAAAAAGCGCACCATAGCGAAGCCATTTTACCCTTTTTATACCCGGGCGTTGGGTTTTTTGCGCTTTTTGGGGTTTATAAGGATTTTGGTGCAGTAGCGATCATTTGGCTTTTAGTCGTGGTGGTGGCAAGCGATGTGGGGGCGTTTTTTGGAGGCAAGCTTTTAGGCAAAACCCCTTTCACGCCCACTTCGCCGAATAAAACCTTAGAGGGTGCGTTGATTGGCGTTGTTTTGGCGAGCGTTTTAGGATCATTTGTGGGCATGGGGAAATTGAGCGGAGGCTTTCTTATGGCGCTTCTATTTAGTTTTTTAATCGCCCTTGTGGCGGTGTTTGGGGATTTGTATGAAAGCTATTTGAAAAGAAAGGCTGGGATCAAAGATAGCGGTAAGATTTTACCCGGGCATGGGGGCGTTTTGGACCGATTGGATTCCATGCTTTTTGGGGCTTTGAGCTTGCATGTGTTGTTGTATTTTTTAGAAGTTTGGAAAGAGACGGCGGTATTTTTAGGGGATTGAATGGTTGTTTTAGGAAGCACCGGCTCTATTGGGAAAAACGCCCTAAAAATCGCCAAAAAATTCAAGGTAGAAATAGAAGCCTTAAGCTGTGGGAAAAATATCGCTTTAATCAATGAGCAAATCAAAGTTTTCAAACCCAAAAAAGTAGCGGTTTTAGATCCTAACGATTTGAATGGTTTAGAGCCTTTGGGTGCGGAAGTGTTTGTAGGGCTAGACGGCATTGATGCGATGATAGAAGAGTGCGATTCCAATTTAGTCCTTAACGCTATTGTGGGCGTGGCAGGATTAAAGGCGAGCTTTAAAAGCTTGCAAACTAACAAAAAACTAGCCCTAGCGAATAAAGAGAGCTTAGTGAGCGCGGGGCATTTATTAGACATTTCACAAATCACGCCCGTTGATAGCGAGCATTTTGGTTTGTGGGCGTTGTTGCAAAACAAGACTTTAAAGCCTAAATCTTTAATCATTAGTGCGAGTGGGGGGGCTTTTAGGGACACGCCTTTAGAATTTATTCCTATTCAAAACGCGCAAAACGCGCTCAAGCACCCTAATTGGAGCATGGGATCTAAAATCACCATTGATTCAGCGAGCATGGTCAATAAGCTTTTTGAAATTTTAGAAACTTATTGGCTTTTTGGGGCGTCTTTAAAGATTGATGCACTGATTGAAAGGAGTTCTATCGTGCATGCTTTGGTGGAATTTGAAGACAACTCTGTCATCGCGCATTTAGCGAGCGCGGACATGCAATTACCCATAAGCTACGCTATTAACCCTAAATTAGCTTCCTTGAGTGCGTCTATCAAGCCCTTAGATTTATACGCTTTAAGCGCGATTAAATTCGAACCCATTAGCATGGAGCGCTACACTTTGTGGCGTTATAAAGACTTGTTATTAGAAAACCCCAAGCTTGGCGTGGTGCTGAATGCGAGCAATGAGGTGGCGATGGAGAAGTTTTTAAATCAAGAGATCGCTTTTGGTGGCCTTATCCAAACCATTTCTCAAGCCTTAGAATCATACGCTAAAATGCCTTTCAAGCTCTCTAATCTAGATGAAGTCCTGGCGTTAGATAGGGAAGTTAGGGAGCGTTTTAAAAATTATAGGTAGTGTTGAATGAATGGTTTGATAAGGAGTTGATGCATGTTCGTGTTTAAAGTGTTTTTAATATCATTCTTTTTGTTGATTGTTGCATGTTTTGTAGTAGCGGCTATTGGCGAGGCACTTGAGAAAGCGGAGAAGTTTGGTCGTGAATATTATATCCTTGTTATTGGTATTTTAATTGTTATTTTGTTGTATATCATAAACCACTAAAAACCGCTTTTTAAAAAATTAAAAAGCGTTGGAAGCCAAACAAGGTTATTGGATCAAGCCCCTAAACTTTATTTCCTTACAAACTGCTTGTATAAAAATTCCTTTCTCCCTATGGCGATGATATGGTTGCGCATTTTGTCATGCAAATCGCCTAAGAAAAAGGGGGCTTTTAAAGCGAGTTTAGGAATATCTAGAGCATACACTTGGATAAGGTAATGATGATCGCCATTAGGGGGCATGGGGCCGATATAAACGCTGTTGTTGAGGTTGGAGCGTTGTTTTTCGCTTTCATTGAGAGAGGAGCGGATAAAGCCTTGAGTGAGCGAATTGACCCCCTGAATAATCCTTTTATCCATCATGGAAGCGTTTTCTTCTAAAACATTATAAGAAATATTGCCCACGACCCAATGGACAAACGGCATGCCACACACTTTTTGAGCGTCATGATCGATGAGTTCTAACGCATAGCTTTGAGCGCCTTCTACTTTTTGCCATGAGATTTTAGGCGAATAAGTGGGTAAGCCGTTTGGATTGAGAAACCCTCTAGGAGCGTTACCGCCAAATTTAGCGTCCAAATACCCTTGCGAATCGGTTTGAATCATCACTTCAAAAGTTTTCATTTTAAGACCTTTTTCCTTGAAATCGTTTTGTGTTTTCTTATTGTAGCATGATCATAAAAATACATCTTAATTTGGAGCATGATATTAGAATAATCATTTTTAATGATTAAATAGTTATTTATTTTTACTAGTTACCATTGAACGCATGGAAAGTAAAATAAATCGTTTGAGCGCCAAGATAGACGCACTATTGGAACAGCAAAAAAGAGTGATTTCTTTACTAGAAACTTATTTGAGCGTTTATCCCGCCCAAGAGGCTTCAAATAAGTTTTTTAAAGGCGTTAGTCAAGGGATGGAGTTAGCCCCAGAAATCGCGCAAGAAGATGAAGAAAAACGCCTTTATGTGTTGCAATATTTAAGCCATGTGGATATTACCAAAAACAAGCAAGACTCCCAACTCAAAAAAGATTGTTTGGAATTTATCCAAAGGTTTAATGTCCCAAAGCCCATTATCATTACCGCTCTTTATAACCTTAGGGGCATTAAGCCCACTAAAAAAGAAGTCGCGAAGCAATTGCAAAAACTCTATGTGTGGGAGAAGCGTTACCAACAAGGGGGGATAGACGCTTTAAAAGACAGGTGTGGGAGACCCCTTAAAAAACCTTAAGCGACTTGGTAGCGGCTATGTTGGTTTTTAATGGGGGTATTCGCATTTCTCAAAATGTTTTCAAAAATTCATCTTATTTTAAGTTAAAATTAAGAAAATATCTTGTATTTAATCATAATTTAGACTTAGATAAGAAAATCTATGTAAAATTTTTGAGGAGAATATTAACCTTGTTACAACGAATTTATTTAGACAATAACGCTACAACTAGGATTGACCCTAAAGTCAAAGAGATCATGGATCCTTTTTTAAGGGATCATTATGGGAATCCTAGCTCGTTGCACCAGTTTGGCACAGAAACCCACCCAGCCATTGCAGAAGCGCTAGATAAGCTTTATAAGGGCATTAACGCTAGGGATATAGATGATGTGATCATCACTTCTTGCGCGACAGAAAGCAATAATTGGGTTTTAAAGGGCGTGTATTTTGATGAATGTTTGAAAAAGGGCAAAAACCATATTGTAACCACGGTTGCAGAGCATCCGGCGGTGCGATCCACTTGCAATTTTTTAGAAAGCTTGGGGGTGGAGGTTACTTACTTGCCCATTAATGAGCATGGGAGTATCACTGCAGAGCAAGTCAAAGAAGCGATCACAGAAAAAACCGCTCTAGTGAGCGTGATGTGGGCGAATAATGAAACCGGTCTCATTTTCCCTATTGAAGAAATTGGGGCTATTTGTAAAGAAAAGGGCGTGTTGTTCCATACCGATGCGGTGCAAGCGATTGGTAAAATCCCTGTAGATGTGTTAAAAGCGAATGCGGATTTCCTTTCTTTTAGCGCGCACAAATTCCATGGGCCTAAAGGCATTGGGGGGTTGTATATTAGAAGTGGGGTGGGATTGACCCCTCTTTTTCATGGCGGGGAGCATATGAATGGCAGGCGCAGCGGGACTTTGAATGTGCCTTATATTGTGGGAATGGGCGAAGCGATGAAATTAGCCGTAGAGCATTTAGACTATGAAAAAGAAGTGGTGGGGAAATTGCGCGACAAATTAGAAGAAGCGCTTTTGAAAATCCCTGATGTGATGGTGGTAGGCGATCGAATCCATCGTGTGCCTAACACGACTTTAATCAGCGTGAGAGGGATTGAAGGAGAGGCCATGCTGTGGGATTTGAATCGCTCTAATATCGCCGCTTCCACAGGGAGCGCGTGCGCGAGTGAGGATTTAGAGGCTAATCCTGTCATGGTAGCGATTGGAGCGAGTAAGGAATTAGCTCATACCGCTATTAGGCTTTCATTGAGCCGTTTTAACACGGAAGCTGAAATTGATAAAACGATTGAAGTTTTCTCCCAAGCGGCTATAAGATTGAGAAACATTTCAAGCTCTTATTAAAAAGAATATAAAGGAATCAAAATGGCAAAACATGATTTAGTGGGTTCGGTTCTCTGGGACGCGTATTCTAAAGAAGTTCAAAGGCGCATGGATAACCCTACGCATTTAGGGGTCATCACCGAAGAGCAGGCTAAAGCCAAAAACGCTAAGCTCATTGTGGCGGATTATGGCGCAGAAGCATGCGGTGATGCGGTGAGGTTGTATTGGCTTGTAGATGAAAGCACGGATAGAATTGTTGACGCGAAGTTTAAAAGCTTTGGTTGCGGAACGGCGATCGCAAGCTCAGACATGATGGTAGAATTGTGTTTGAATAAAAGAGTCCAAGATGCGGTAAAAATCACGAATTTAGATGTGGAAAGAGGCTTGAGGGACGATCCGGACACGCCGGCTGTGCCTGGGCAAAAAATGCACTGCTCGGTGATGGCGTATGATGTGATCAAAAAAGCTGCCGGCATGTATTTGGGGAAAAATGCTGAAGATTTTGAAGAAGAAATCATCGTGTGCGAGTGCGCTAGGGTGAGTTTAGGCACGATTAAAGAGGTGATTAGGCTCAATGATTTAAAAAGCGTTGAAGAAATCACTAACTACACCAAAGCCGGCGCGTTTTGTAAAAGCTGTGTGAGGCCGGGCGGGCATGAAAAAAGGGATTATTACCTGGTGGATATTCTTAAAGAAGTGCGCGAAGAAATGGAAGCTGAAAAACTTAAAGCCGCTGCGAATAAATCCCAAAATGGGGAATTGGCTTTTAGGGAAATGACTATGGTTCAAAAGATTAAAGCGGTGGATAAAGTCATTGATGAAAATATCCGCGCTATGCTTATGATGGATGGGGGGGATTTAGAGATTTTAGACATTAAAGAAAGCGATGATTACATTGATGTGTATATCCGCTACATGGGGGCATGCGATGGGTGCATGAGCGCGACTACCGGGACTTTATTTGCCATTGAAAACGCTTTGCAGGAATTATTGGATCGCAGTATCAGGGTGTTACCGATTTAATTTATTTTGATATTTTTAGGGGGTGAAGCCTTTTCAAACGAGCGCTAATAAACTTACAATGAGGAACGGTTAGCGCTTGCAACATTGTTCGTTACGCGCTACTTTTATGCTAACATGCTATTTTGAAGCGATTTGCGATGATGATTGAAGGAACTTGATAAAAATGACAGAAAACACAGATGAAACTCACTTAAGGGGAACTAAAAATAAACTAGGACGCAAACCAAAAGCAGACGCTAATAAAAAAACTCGTGCGGTAAGCTTGTATTTTTCTGATGAGCAATACCAAAAACTAGAGAAAATGGCTAATGAAGAAGAAGAAAGCGTGGGATCTTATATCAAACGCTATATTTTGAAGGCTTTAAGAAAAATAGAGCAAAATGGTGCTTGATAACTTTTTAACTTGTTTTTAGTTTAGCTTTACGAGTTTTGCTATAGAACAAAACCAAAACCCCATTTTTATCTGTTCTTTAGCTGTGTGATTTTAAAAAAGAGTGGTATTTTGGCTAAAAAAACTTCTTTATTTGAGTGTCAGCATTGCGGTTTTACAAGCCCTAAGTGGCTAGGCAAGTGCGTTCAGTGCAACGCATGGGAGAGTTTTATAGAATTGAACCAAGCCCAAAAGGAAGTTTTACACGCGCTTAAAAAACCGCTCCCACAAGCGCAAAAAAGCGTTTCTATCGCTGAAATTGAACATGAAGAAGTGATCAAGTTTTCTTCTACTCAAAGCGAATTGGATATTGTCTTAGGTGGGGGGATCGCTAAAGGGGGGTTGTATTTGGTTGGGGGGAGTCCTGGGGTGGGGAAATCCACTCTGCTTTTAAAAGTGGCTTCTGGCTTGGCCAAAAACCAGCAAAAGGTTTTGTATGTGAGCGGGGAAGAGAGCTTGAGCCAGATTAAAATGCGCGCCAATAGATTGGATTGCATAGAAAAAGAATTGTATCTGCTCAATGAAATCAATTGGCCTGTGATTAAGGCGAATATTGAGAGCGAAAATTATTTTGCTTGCGTGATTGATTCCATTCAAACGCTTTATTCGCCAGAGATTTCTTCAGCACCCGGCTCTATTTCGCAAGTGAGGGAGGTCACTTTTGAGCTCATGCGTTTAGCCAAAACAAGAAATATTGCTGTTTTTATCATCGGTCATATCACCAAAGAAGGGAGCATCGCAGGGCCTAGAGTGTTAGAGCATATGGTGGATAGCGTGCTGTATTTTGAAGGCGATCCCAGTAGGGAATTAAGGATTTTAAGGAGTTTTAAAAACCGCTTTGGTCCTACGAGTGAAATCGGCTTGTTTGAAATGAAAGAGCAGGGTTTGGTGAGCGCTAAAGAAGCTTCAAGCTTGTTTTTTTCCAAAGAAGAGCCTATGGAGGGGAGTGCCATTACCATCACTTTAGAAGGCTCAAGGGCGTTGATTTTAGAGATTCAGGCGTTGGTGAGCGAGTGCAGTTTTGGAGCGCCCAAACGATTAGCGAACGGGTTTGACACCAACCGCCTTAACATGCTCATCGCTTTATTGGAAAAAAAGCTAGAAATCCCCTTAAACCGCCATGACGTGTTCATTAATGTGAGCGGAGGTATTAAGATTAGCGAGCCGGCTTGCGATTTAGCGGTCATTGCTAGTATCCTTTCAAGCTTTAAAAACAGAAAAATTGACAATAAAACCGCCTTTTTAGGCGAAGTGAGTTTGAATGGCAGGATTTTAGAAGCCCCTAATTTGAACGCTAGATTGAAAGAAATGGAAAATTACGGCTTTTTAAAAGCCATTTTGCCTAAAAAACCCAGTCAAAAAACCTCTATCAAATGCTATGAAGCCAATGTGGTGGGCAAGATTGTTGAATGGATGTGATTGGAACTTTTGTTACCTAATAGAATAGAGTCTTATTAAAATTTAAACTCAATTTAAAGAGCAACTACCATTTTTTTTAGTTATAATGGCGAACACCATTAAAATTAAAACAAAGGTTATTCAATGAAAGTATTATCTTATTTGAAAATTTTTTATCTTTTTTTAGCGATAGGAGCAATTATGCAAGCGAATGAAAACATGGGGGCTAAACCCCAAAAAACCGATGAAAGAGTGATTTACTTGGCTGGGGGGTGCTTTTGGGGGCTAGAGGCGTATATGGAGAGGATTTATGGCGTTATAGACGCAAGCTCTGGTTACGCTAACGGCAAGACTTCAAGCACGAATTATGAAAAATTGCATGAAAGCGATCATGCTGAAAGCGTGAAAGTCGTTTATGATCCTAAAAAAATCAGTTTGGACAAATTGCTACGCTATTATTTTAAGGTGATTGATCCGGTGAGCGTGAACAAGCAGGGTAATGACGTGGGCAGGCAGTATCGCACAGGGATTTACTATGTCAATAGCGCGGATAAAGAAGTGATAGACAACGCCTTAAAAGCGTTGCAAAAAGAAGTGAAAGGCAAGATCGCCATTGAGGTAGAGCCGTTAAAGAATTATGTGAGGGCTGAAGAATACCACCAGGATTATTTGAAAAAACACCCTGGTGGCTATTGCCATATTGATTTGAAAAAGGCGGATGAAGTGATTGTAGATAGCGATAAATACACCAAACCAAGCGATGAAGTTTTAAAGAAAAAACTCACCAAACTCCAGTATGAGGTGACTCAAAACAAACACACTGAGAAACCTTTTGAAAATGAGTATTACAACAAAGAAGAAGAGGGCATTTATGTGGATATTACCACAGGCGAGCCGTTGTTTTCTTCAGCGGATAAATACGACTCCGGTTGCGGGTGGCCAAGCTTTTCTAAGCCCATCAATAAAGATGTGGTGAAATACGAAGACGATGAGAGCCTTAATAGGAAACGCATTGAAGTGTTGAGCCGTATTGGTAAGGCGCATTTAGGGCATGTGTTTAACGATGGGCCTAAAGAATTAGGGGGCTTAAGGTATTGTATCAATAGCGCGGCTTTAAGGTTTATCCCCTTAAAAGACATGGAAAAAGAGGGCTATGGCGAATTTATCCCTTATATCAAAAAGGGTGAATTGAAAAAATACATCCAGGATAAAAAAACGCATTAAAGGGTAATGACTAAGCCCCCTAATGTTGGGGGGTTAAAGTGGGGGGGTTAAGCGTTTGGGTTGTCTTATGGGTTATTTTAAAAAACGCTAAAAATCACCTTAACTGATTGTTTTTTAACGATTCTTATTGAAAAAAACAACCCCTATAAAATGGCTTTTATCCCTTAAAGGAAATGATTTAAAAAATGTATTTTTTGGCTCTGTTTTCATTAAATAGGGATAATTAAAACTTTTTTAAAAAGCTATCCTTTGATTAAAATCAAGCTCTTTTGCTATTTCATCTTTAAAAAATGCCCTTGAGCGTTTTTAGATTTTTACCCCATAATGAGCTTGTGTAAGGTCGCTAAAATGCTTAAGGCATAAATGAGGAGCAATAAGATTTTATGCACCTTTTCATTAGCCAAAGCAATGAGCTTAATGCCAATGCCCACCCCTAAAAACGCTCCAATACCGGTAATCACCCCGGCTTGAACGCTTATATCATCAAGAACCCTCCCGTTATAAAGAGAGATGACCCCAGATAAAGAAGCGAACACCACAAAAAATAGCCCCAAAGGCACGATTTTTTTGGAATCGTATTTCAAAAAATAGCCCAAAAACGGCACCATTAAAATCCCCCCGCCCATGCCTAGCGGGATAGAAAAGATGCCGGTAACAAAACCGGCGAGCATCAAAACCCCATGCGTTCTATCCATAGACACAAAGGGGATTGCGCGCTTTTTTTCGGGCGTTTTGTTATTCGCATGCAAATCAAAATGCATCTCTTCAAAATGCTTGGGCTTCTTGTTGTTAGAAAATGCGTATTTGATAAAGGTGTAGCACACCACCACCACAAACACGCTCATTAAAATTTTATCGTTAATGATCTTTAAGATAAAGCTCCCTAAAATCGCCCCCATTAGCCCTCCAAGTGCGGCAAATGAGCCTTCTCTCAAATCCAATAAGCCCTTTTTGTAATTGATGATAGAGCCGACCACTGAAGAAAAAAGCATTTGCATGAGCGAAATACCCACCGCATGGCTATAGCTAAAATGGGCAAAAATCGCGCTAGGGACGACAATCTCCCCCCCACCAATACCAAAAAACCCGGCGGTGATGCCAGTAAATAGCCCCACAAGAGCCAAAATGAACGCTGTTGATTCTTCCATAAAAAACTCCCTAAATTCTAAATTATTACTTTATCAAAAAAGAGTGATAATCTTTAAAAATTTTTCTTTAATGATTACAAAAATAGGGTTTTGATCACTTTAATTTTATCGCTTGAGAGCGATTTATAAGAGATTATCCAAGATCTCTTTATTTGCTTAATTTAAAAAGGCTTTTAAGCGTTTTTAAACAAGCCCCCTTTTTTAAAGAGGGGTTTTAGTAAGCAAACACATAATTGAGATACACGCTATAGAGCCTTCTGTATTCTAGTTTAGCCCCCATGAAAGAATAGTAATTGGTGTTAATGGTAGGGATTTTAAAGCCTAGTTCAATGCCATGCTGAGCAACATGATCGCTGTCTTTTTTCTTAGGTCTGGCGAGATTCATTCTCAAGCCTAAATTGAATAAAAATTGGAAGTTAGAAACGCTGACATTAGCGTTATAAATGCCATTCATCATGGTCAAATTCACTTGTTGGGAATTAAGCCACGAAGTCCCGGCTAACGCAAAACCTCCAAAAAGCCCTACAGAGAGCTTGTTGTTCTTGCCTAAGAAATTGGTGTTTTTGTCGTTGATGAAGTTATAGAGAGCGTCCATGCCCACGCCATAAGTCCACACGTCAGAAGCCGAGTTGAAAAAGCTGGATTTAATATAAGCATGGTTGTAATCAAAAAAGCCGTAATACCTTAACCCCCAATTCCTTTTTTTGCCAAAGAATTGCTTATATCCCACTTGCACGCCAATGCCGTTCATCGCGCCGTTGTTGTTTTGATAGTCAATCACGCCAATACGCCTAAAGGGGTTTTTGCCCAATTCTTGTGTGATGGTTTGGAGCTGGTTGTATTTGTCTGCATTTAAAGAATAAGTGAGCAAACCTTCTGGGGAATTAGGGTTTTGAGTTGCATGCGTCATGTTTTGGAGGGACTTGGCGTTAGGCAAGTTGGAGATACCATTATTAATCGCTGTAGAGTCTTTATTCAGGGTATTAAGGGCTTCTTTAAAATTCAAAATGGTTTGAGCCAAAGCTTTCTCTTGATTGACCTGATTGCCATAATAAGCGGTGTGTTGCTCTAAAGAATTGAGAGTCTCTTTCACAAACGCGCAACCTGAACCCCAAGTGCTACTATTAATCACGCCAGCCGATCCTGCTTTACATTCTTCTAAATCGCTTTGGATAGGCCCTTGAATGCTGTGGAAATTGTTCGCTACTTGTTGGGCTAGGCTTAAAATCTCTGCTTGAGCGTTAGCTCTGTTAAGCATTTCTTGAGCGAATTGCTTATTTTGAGAAGTGTAGGGGTTGAAATTGTCTGGTTGCGTGATTTGGGTGTTTTCATTAGCGTTGAGTTGTTGGGTTTTTTCTAGGGCGGTTTGAGCGTTTTTAATCATTTCTTGGATAGCGCTAAAAGAAGGGCCAAAAATATCCACCACATTCCCAGGTGTAGAGCTCAACCCCCACGCTTTACCACCATTGCTTGTTTGCACATGCGGTTTTTGGGTGGTAAGGACTTGCATGATGATACTAGCTTGTTGTAAAAGGTATTCAGCATCATTCTTGTATGTCAATTGTATTGTAGGCGAGAATGATGATCCGCCTGAATAAGAGGTTGGAATCTCTTTCCCGTTCTCCATATAATAATGCTCTATGATATTGTTTTGTGTGGTGGTCCTATAATTGGTTTGTTGTATGTTGACCACCCCTGTTTTGGTGGTGTCATTCAAGGCAGGCATACCGCCTCCTTGATGTTGGTTTAAAGCGGTTTGGATGATTTGATAGGCTTGGTTGAGTTTTTGGTATTCTTTAATGGATAGAATGCCATTGGGGCCTGTCCCGTATGCTTGATTGCAAGTGGTGGTTGTCCCGTTAAGGGCTGGTGTGTTGCCAAACGATTGATAGCTTTGATTATTGGTAGGGCCTGGGCCACAGCCAATAAAAAGGGCTATAGTTTGCCACATGCCTACAGCGGCATTGAGCGCTAAAGCCACAGCTTGATAGGCCGGGGAAGTGGTGGTGCCGCTAGTGAGATTAATCGCGCTTGAGCTTAAATTGTTGATCGCACCCGTGATCGCGCTAGGCGTGCTGGCTAGATTGACTAAGGAGTTTAGGTAGTTGTATTGGTTTAAAAGGTTGCTTAAATTATCGTATCTGTCTGCAAGATCTTGTATCGCTCCGGTATTTTTAACCTTTTGAACCGCTTCACCGATTTGATACCCCACGCTTGTATAAAAGCCATCGTCTTCAGCCCTTGATAGCGAAGCTATGAGAGAAAGGGAGAGTAAGAGAGATTTTTTGATTTTCATGTTTTCTCCTTTTGATAGATTTTCTCAGTTTCACATTCCCATGATAGTCATGTTTATGAAACTTCGCCATTTTACCATAAAATGCTTATTCTTAACTTAAAATTTATATTTTGAAAAAAAAAAACAATTTTAAGTATTTTTTACAATAAAATATCATAGAGCTTGATTTAAGAAAAGGGATTTTATCCGGTTTGAAATTGGTTTTTAAATCTTTAGTTACAATTAAGCCATTCTAATGAGAAAGAAAGGCATGTTTGAAAAGATACAAAAAGAATGGCTGAGCAACATTCAAAAAGATTTGCTGTCTGGTTTTGTGGTGGGGCTTTCTGTGATCCCAGAGACGGCCGGTTTTGCGATCATGGTGGGTTTAGATGTGGGCGTGGCGTTTTATACGACCTTTTACATGGCTTTTGTTTTGTCTCTTTTTGGGGCTAGAAAGGCGATGATTAGCGCAGCGGCCGGCTCAGTGGCGCTCATTTTGGTGGGCGTGGTTAAAAATTATGGGCTTGAATACGCGGGCGTGGCGACTCTTATGGCAGGGGTGTTGCAAATTCTTTTAGGCTATTTGAAAATAGGGAATCTTTTAAAATTTATCCCTCAATCAGTGATGTATGGCTTTGTGAACGCGCTAGGCATTTTGCTTTTAATGGAGCAATTCAAATTCCTTCAAAACCAAAATTTGGGAGTGTTTATCTTACTCGCTATTGGAATATTGATCATTTACCTCTTCCCTTTAATCACTAAAAAAATCCCCTCTAATCTGATTTGTATCCTTATAGTGAGCGCGATCGCTTTGATTTTTGATATGCATGCACCGAATTTAGGGAGCATTGAGCAAGGGGTTTCAGGCTTTCATTTCATCATTATCCCCAAAAATTTGGATTTTAAAATAATGATAGAGTTGTTGCCTTACGCTCTTTCTTTAGCGCTAGTAGGCACGATAGAAAGTTTATTGACCGCTAAAACTTTAGACGTGATTTTAAAAGACGGCGTGAGCGATAAAAACAAAGAAACTAAAGCGCAAGGCTTGGGGAATATCGTATCAGGGCTTTTGGGGGGAATGACAGGGTGCGCTTTGGTGGGGCAGTCTATCATCAACGCAAAATCCGGGGCCAAAACAAGGCTTTCTACTTTTTTTGCCGGCTTTTCTTTAATGGTGCTAATATTAGTGTTTAATGAATATGTGGTTAAGATCCCCATTGTGGCGGTTGTGGCGGTGATGGTGATGATTTCTTTCACCACTTTTAATTTCCAATCCATTATTAACATTAAAAAAATCAAGCTCTATGACACGCTGAACATGCTCTTGGTCGTGGCGGTGGTTTTATACACGCATAATTTAGCGATAGGGGTTGTGGTGGGGGTTTTAGTCAATGCGTTATGGATCAAATCAAAAGGGATTGCATGAAGTTTTGCTATAAGAAAGAAAAAGATGAGTCAAAAAGTATGGCTCCAGATGTAGGATTCGAACCTACGACCAAGCGGTTAACAGCCGCCTACTCTACCGCTGAGCTAATCTGGAATTTCGCTCAAACAATAAAAAGAAATTCTAGTGTGTTTTTTGTAAAAAGTCAAGTGATATGATGATTTGATAGCCAAAAAGTTGGCTTTGTCCTCAAATGAGAACCGATTCAATATCAATAGGCCAAAACATAATTGAAATACACGCTATAAAGTCTTCGGTATGCTAATTTAGCACCCATGAAAGAATAGTAATTCGTGTTGATGGTGGGGATTTTCACGCCTAATTCAACGCCATGGTGAATCCCTTGGAGCCTTAAACCGGTATTGAATAAGAATTGGAAATTGGTGTTGTTGATTTTAGCGTTGTAGATGCTAGTGGTGGTTTTTAAATTCACCAATTGGGAATTGAGCCATGTCGTGCCGGCTAGAGCGATGCCTCCAAAAATGCCAAAAGAGATTTTGCGGTTTTTATCGGATCCGCCATTGATGAAATTCAATAAAAGATCGCTGCCTGCACCATAAGTGAAAACATTAGAAGCGGAGTTGAAAAAGTTGGATTTGATATAGGCATGGTTGTAATCAAAAAAGGCATAATACCGGATCCCAAAAAATTTGTTTTTCCCAAAGAATTGCTTATAGCCTAATTGCACGCCCACGCCATTCATCGCCCCGTTATTGCTTTGAGAATTAATTAAACCCACGCTTCTAAAAGGGTTATGGCCAAACTCTTTGGTGGTAGTTTGGAATTGGGAATATTGGGTTTCGTTGAGAGAATAACTATAGCTAGATCGGCTCACCAAACTTTGAAACCCTTTAGAATCGGGCGTTTTTTGAAGGGTGTTATAGATGGTTGCTAAATTATCCCCTTTGAGATAAGAGATAGTGTCATTGATAACGCTTGAGACTTGATTAAGGTTTTTAGTGAAATCAGGGTTGATAGCCGTTGGTGTATTTTGGTTGTCTGGGCTAGTTCTTCGGGCTTCTGCGGCGGCTTTTTTAGCGCTACTTATCATGCTATTGATAGCGTTAAAGGTGTTGCCAAAAATAGTGCATGCGTTCCCGCTTGCATTAATGCCCCATGGTTTGCCATTGCCTCCGTCTATTCCTGGGCATTGGCTTTGAAGGGTGCTAATAATGGTGCTAGCTTGAGTTAAAAGCTGGTCGTAGTCATTTTCAATTTTAAGATCATTGTTTTTATTTTCTAGGGTGTTTTGGAGCAATTGAGAAATCGCATTGATTTTGTCGTATTCGCTAGTAGATAGCGAGTTATTGGCTAAATTAGAGGCTATCACTTGCCACATGCCTACTGCAGAGCTGAGCGCTGAGGATACGGCTTGATTGGCGCTATTAGGGGTCGTTTTTAATCTGCTAGCGCTCTCTTTTAGATTGTCAATCGCTTGAGCGGTGCTTGAATCAGTGCTAGAGGATGTTTGTTTGAGTTCGTTATAGCGGGTTAAAAGATTGTTCAAATTTTCGTAAGCGTTGGAGACTTTTTGGATTTCGCCGGTGTTTTTCACTTGTTGAACCGCTTCGCCGATTTGATAGCCCACGCTCATAAAAACGCCGTCATTTTCAGCCAGGAGCGATGAAACCATGAGAGAAAGTAAAATCGTTTTTTTCATAAAATGTTCCTTAAAGTAATGTTTTATTTGTAAAATCGTATCAAATTGAAACTTTATTTACAATGCATTTAAATTATGCCATAAATTTATTGAATTTTTAATAAAATTGAGCGAAAATTAAGAAATTTTGCTTTTTTTTGGATTTAAAAAGAGGTTTTTTAATGGTGAAAAATGTTTTGAGTGCTTTTTAAAATTTATCGCTCAAGGAGATCGGGGCTAAAAATTTTCAAAGCGTTTTGCAAATCTTCTTGGGTGTCAATGCCCACGCTTTGGCTTTGAACGATTTTCACTGCAATCTTTTTTTGGTAATACAAAGCCCTTAATTGCTCTAATTTTTCTGTATCCTCTAAAACGCAAGGTTTTAAAGCGCATAATTCTTCTAATATTTCTTTATTATGGAAGCCATAAATACCGATATGCCCTAAAAGGGGGGTTTGGCGTTTTGCATCAAAATCTCGTAAAAAAGGGATAAGGGAGCGCGAAAAATACAAGGCGTTATTTTGATGATCCAAAACCACCTTGACTAAATTGGGGTTTTTGGCTTGCTCTTCATCAATGACTTTAGCGCAAGTCGCCATGAAAGGGGCGTTTTTGGTGGCTTCTAATAAGGCTAAAATGACTTCTTTTTCTAAAAAAGGCTCATCGCCTTGCAAGTTTAAAACCCTTTCATCGTCTTTTAACCCTAAAATTCGCGCCGCTTCCAAACAGCGTTCCGTGCCGCTATTATGGTGTTTAGAAGTTAGCACCGCTTTAATGCGAAATTTTTGGCATGTTTGCATGATGCTTTCATCATCGCAAGCGACTACGCATTCATCTACTAGATTCGCATTTTTAGCGCAACGCACTACCATAGGCAAGCCAAAAATATCTTCTAGCACTTTATTTTCAAAACGACTGGATTTTAATCTAGCAGGAATGATAATCATCTTTAAACCTTTTTAAGCCTTATGAAAATAGGGGATTTTTATGGTATTATACCCATTAAAAGCTTATTCCTTTTATTGTAGGGGTTTTAGGCTATTGAACTTTAGGAGTTTTAATGATATTAAGAGCGAGTGTGTTGAGCGCGTTACTTCTTGTAGGCTTAGGGGCAGCCCCTAAACATTCAGTTTCAGCTAATGACAAACGGATGCAGGATAATTTAGTGAGCGTGATTGAAAAACAAACCAATAAAAAGGTGCGTATTTTAGAAGTCAAACCTTTAAAATCCAGCCAGGATTTAAAAATGGTCGTTATTGAAGATCCGGACACTAAATACAATATCCCGCTTGTAGTGAGTAAGGATGGTAATTTAGTCATAGGGCTTAGCAATATCTTTTTTAGCAATAAAAGCGAAGATGTGCAATTAGTCGCAGAAACCAATCAAAAAATCCAAGCCCTTAACGCTACCCAGCAAAACAGCGCGAAGTTGAACGCTATTTTTAATGAAATACCGGCTGATTATGCGATAGAGTTGCCCTCTACTAACGCTGCAAATAAGGATAAAATCCTTTATATTGTTTCTGACCCCATGTGTCCGCATTGCCAAAAAGAGCTCACTAAACTCAGGGATCATTTGAAAGAAAACACCGTGAGAATGGTTGTAGTGGGGTGGCTTGGAGTCAATTCAGCTAAAAAAGCGGCTTTAATCCAAGAAGAAATGGCGAAAGCTAGGGCTAGGGGAGCGAGCGTGGAAGATAAAATCTCTATCCTTGAAAAGATTTATTCCACCCAATACGATATTAACGCTCAAAAAGAGCCTGAAGATTTACGCACTAAAGTGGAAAATACCACTAAAAAGATTTTTGAATCTGGCGTGATTAAGGGTGTGCCTTTCTTATACCATTATAAGGCATGATATAAGGTTGCTCTCATGAAAAAACCCTACAGAAAGATTTCTGATTATGCGATCGTGGGTGGTTTGAGCGCGTTAGTGATGGTGAGCATTGTGGGGTGCAAGAGCAATGCTGATGACAAACCAAAAGAGCAAAGCTCTCTAAGTCAAAGCGTTCAAAAAGGCGCGTTTGTGATTTTAGAAGAGCAAAAGGATAAATCTTACAAGGTTGTTGAAGAATACCCCAGCTCAAGAACCCACATTATAGTGCGCGATTTGCAAGGCAATGAACGCGTGTTGAGCAATGAAGAGATTCAAAAGCTCATCAAAGAAGAAGAAGCCAAAATTGATAACGGCACGAGCAAACTTGTCCAGCCTAATAATGGAGGTGGGAGTAATGAAGGCTCAGGCTTTGGCTTGGGGAGCGCGATTTTAGGGAGTGCGGCGGGGGCGATTTTAGGGAGTTATATTGGCAATAAGCTTTTCAATAACCCTAATTATCAGCAAAACGCCCAACGGACCTACAAATCCCCACAAGCTTACCAACGCTCTCAAAATTCCTTTTCTAAAAGCGCACCCAGCGCTTCAAGCATGGGAGGAGCGAGTAGGGGACAGAGCGGTTTTTTTGGCTCTAGTAGGCCTACTAGTTCGCCGGCGGTAAGCTCTGGGACAAGGGGCTTTAACTCATAATTTAATCTATTTAAGGCTAAAAAATGCAAGTGATTCCTTTAAAACCTTTAGACAATAAGACCTTAGAAGAAATCGGCTTAGATTGGCACACGAATGACGACATGTCATCTTATATCGCTGATGAAATGGTGGTTGTTTCTCAAAAAGAAGCGGACGCTTATTATGACGCTTGCAATGAGCTTTATGACATGTTTGTAGAGACGGCTGAAGAGGCCATTAAAAACGATCGCTTTTTTGAATTGGATATTCCTAACGCGCTCATTCCTATGATCCAACAGAGTTTTGAAGAAGAAGTGCATTGGCATATTTATGGGCGTTTTGATTTAGCCGGAGGGCTTGATGGCAAGCCCATTAAATTATTGGAATTTAACGCTGATACCCCCACCATGCTCTATGAAACTGCGGTGATCCAGTGGGCGTTACTCAAAGCCAATGGTTATGATGAAAACAAGCAATTCAATAACCTTTATGAAGCGCTTGGCGAGAATTTTAAACGCATGGTAACTTTAGGCGAAGACACGAGCCGTTTTGAGGAAATGTATGAGGGGTGGAAAATCCTTTTTTCAAGCGTTAGGGGGAATATTGAAGAAGAGCGCACCATGCGTTTTTTGCAAGACGCTGCTCAGAGCGTGGGGTTTGAAACGGATTTTTCTTACATTGATGAGGTGGAATTTAATATAGAAGAGGGCGTGTTTAAAAACGGCTTGAATTATGAGTTTTTATTCAAACTGATCCCATGGGAAAACATCGCTATTGATGAGCCAGAATTAGCCCTTTTGATGCAAGGCATGATGGAAAATAAAAACACGATTTTTTTAAACCCCGCTTACACGATCCTTTTCCAATCCAAGCGTTTTTTAAAACTTTTATGGGACAGATACCCCAAACACCCCTTATTGTTAGAAACGAGCTATGAACCTTTAGCCCATAAAAAGCAAATCAAAAAAGTGGCTTTTGGTAGAGAAGGGGCGAATAGTGAAATCTTTGAAGCTTCCATGCAATCGCTTTTGAAAACGGACGGCGTTTATTCTAACCACAAACCCGTTTATCAAGAGTTTTACGAGCTCAATTCGCATAACGGGTTGTATTATCAGCCTAATGTGTTTTTTGCTTATGAATCTTGCGCGCTAGGGTTTAGAAAAGGGGGGTTGATCTTGGATAATTTTTCTAAATTCGTGAGCCACAGGTTGCAATAATGACCGCAACGATGCGTTATTTTCACATCTATGCGACCACTTTTTTCTTCCCTTTGGTGCTTCTTTTTGCCATTAGCGGGCTTTTGTTGCTCTTTGGGGTGCGCCAAGACACTGGCGCTACTATCAAAGAGTGGGTTTTAGAAAAATCCTTAAAAAAAGAAGAACGATTGGATTTTTTAAAAGACTTTATAAAAGAAAACCATATCGCTATGCCTAAAAAGATAGAGCCTAGAGAGCATAGGGGAGCGTTAGTTATTGGCACGCCTTTGTATGAAATCAACCTTGAAACTAAAGGCGATCAAACAAAAATCAAAACCATTGAAAGGGGTTTTTTAGGCGCGCTCATCATGCTGCATAAAGCTAAAGTGGGCGTTGTGTTTAAGGCGCTTTTGGGGATTTTTTGCGTGTTTTTATTGTTGTTTTATGTGAGCGCGTTTTTAATGGTGGCTTTTAAGGACACTAAACGCATGTTTATAAGCGTTTTGATAGGGAGTGTGGTGTTCTTTGGAGCGATCTATTGGTCTTTATAGGGTTTAAAATATCAGCTTTGTTTTGGATATTGGTTATGAAATCTAAAAAATGCCTTTGGGCGTTTTGACAACCAAAATAAAAAAGCTTGCGTAAGCGAGCGATAATTTCTCATAACGCGCTCTTAGGGGGTTATGAGAGATTTAGTTTTGGGTTTGAAGAGGGCGTTAAAGCGTAAAATATCCCCTTATGAGTTTTAAAAACCCCATTTTTTAAAAAATTAAAGAATAACTAAACCAACAAACCCCTAAAACTCTATCTTTAAACTAAAAGCGTTTTTATCTGTCTCATCTGACAACAATTTTTGAAAGAACGCTTGAAATTTAACTATTTTTCATTATTTTTATCAAGTCTTTTTATAGCGTGCGCATACCGCTCTGTTATCGTGTGATTCGTATTTATAGCGTGCTTATAATAACAACCACGCAAAAGCCATAAATTAAAGCCATTGAAAAACACAACCAAACGCATATCTATCCATAGTGCAAAAACACGCTAAAACATTTTTATAGGATTTTAAACCCAAAACCCACTTCAAGCTAACCTAACAAAAATTTATACTATAAAAACACGCTAACAAACACAACCAAACAACCGCAAAAAACATTCAAAAAGTTTTCTTTTTGAAAATAGACAAATCCCTAAAAACACTAAAGATTAAAAATTAATAGAGTGGGTTTCTGCTTTAGCTCTTAAAACAGAGCCAAATCTTTGAAAAGTTTTGAGTTAAACAAGATGATTATGGATTAAACTTTCAATACCCCCTGAGTTTAGTGAGGTTTTCGCATGCTTGTTTCATGCCTAGCTTACAGCCCTTGTCATAAATCATTATGGCGTTTTCTTTATCTTTCATGTTGTAATACATGCCCGCTAGAGCGAAGCAACCCACTTCATCGCCCATATCACAACCCCTTTCATAATTATCAAGGGCTTTCCTCAAGTCTTTTGGAACAGCGTCCCCTTGGGAATACATAAAGCCCATCCTAGAGCAACTCACCGCGCTCCCCATATCGCATGCTTGTTTGAAAAAATTAAAAGCCTTTTGGGGATCTTTTTTGACATACCTGCCTAACATATACATAGAGCCTAAACTCGCACAACCACCAGAATTGTTTAAAGCACAAGCTTTTTGCAAATAATCAAACGCCACTTCAAAATCTTCATCAAGCCCTGCATCGCCATTTTCAAACAAACTCCCTAACGCGCGGCAAGCCTGCCCATCATCTAATCGGCACGCTTTCAAATAATAAATCACGGCTTTATGGTTGCTTTGTTTGACTTCTAAAAAGCCTTTTTCATAAGCCACGCCCAAAACATAACACCCCTTAGCCATATCAAAATTACAGCTTTTTTGATAGTAGGTAACCGCTTGATCGGCATTGCCTTTGATTTTTCTATCATAAATAATGCCTAAATTGTAGCAACTCTCAGGGTGTTTTAAAACGCACGCCTTAGCGTAAGCGTCAATCGCTTCTTGATAATTTTGAGCCGTGCCTAAACCCTCATCATAAAGCCCCCCTAAACCAAAACACCCTTCCCTATCATCAGCCTGGCATGCGGTTTTATAATATTCTAGGGCTTTTTTATAATCTATTCTAGTGCCTTGCCCGTTTTCATAAATGATTCCTAATTGCGTGCAACCTTCACTCACCCCATCGTTGCATGCTTTTTTAAAATAAGATGTAGCTTTAGAATAATTCCCGCTTTTATAGGCTCTTTCAGCAACCCCCAAAAAACTATTGTCTTGTTTCCCCCATAAATGGGCGTTCAAGCTCCAAAAAAATAACCCACAAACTAATATTTTTAAAATTTTGACACTCATTTTTACCTTCTTTTAAATTCTGATTTTTAGAACCCTTCTTTAATCAAAACAAAAAATGCAACGCTCCATTTTAGCATAAATCAAGCGCTTTGATTAAGGCTTGGAAGGATCTTTACTTTCCTCTTTACGCCCTTCTTTATGCTCTAAAGAGGTGATGTAAAGGTAAATCGCTTGGATTTCTTCTAAATTGAGGTTGTATTTAGGCATCATGCCTTTGCCCAAACTCAAGGCGTCTTTAAAGGTTTTAAAATCTAAATGGTTGATTTTAGGGGCGTAGAGGATTTTTTTTTCGCCTTTTTCATAATAAAAAGTGATTTCTTGTTGTTCGCCTTTAATGCCATGGCATTTCGCGCACGCAATACCCCTAGGGTTTTTATAAAGAGCCATCCCGTATTCCAAATCAGAGATGAAATCCGCTTCTTTAGCGCTCAAACTTAACCACCACCAAAACAAAACTAGCGCGATAAACAAACGCATTAAAACAACTGCGCCTTTTCTAAAATTTCTTTCGCCCCGCTTTGCAAAAATTCTTCTAAAAGCTCTTGCACTAAATCAAAAGCCCTAGTCTTATCCCCTTGCTTTTCTTTAGTGATGACTTCTTTCCCGTTAGGCAAGCCCAAAACCGCCTGGATTTTAACCCTATCGCCCATTAAACTCGCATGCACGCCTATAGGGATCTGACACCCCCCATTAAGCCCTTTGATAAACTCCCTTTCTAAATGGCAACAAAACGCGCTTTCTTCATCGTTGAGTTTTTGAAGCGTAATAAAATGCTTGTGGTTTTTGAGCATTTCTACCCCTAAAGCCCCCTGACCCATGCTAGGAATCATTTCTTCTACGCTAAAAGCCTTGCGGTATTTCGCCCCTTGAATTTCTAGGCGGCATAACCCGGCTTCAGCTAAAATGATAGCGTCAAATTCACCGCATTCAAGCTTTTTCAAACGGGTTTGGACATTCCCCCTTAAGCTTTCTGTGTCTAGATCCTGGCGCTTCAGTTTGAGCTGCATGGAACGCCTTAAAGAAGTCGTGCCAACCTTGGCTCCTTTAGGCAAACTCATCAAATCAGGGAATTTCACGCTTAAAAAAGTGTCTCTCACATCAGCCCTTTTGGTGATGCATGCCAAGTCTAACCCCTTTTCAAACACGACCGGCACATCTTTTAAAGAATGCACCGCCAAATCAATTTCGCCTTTTAAAAGCAATTCTTCTAATTCCTTAGTGAATAGCCCCTTACCGCCAATCTTATTTAAAGGGGTGTCTAAGATTTTATCGCCCTTAGTCTTAACGATTTGAATCTCGCTTTCTATCAAGCATTCTTTTTTCAAGCGTTCTTTAATGTAATTCGCTTGCCATAAGGCTAGTTCGCTCCCCCTAGAGCCAATCACTAAATTTCCCACTCACTCCCCCTTATTCGCTCGCTAATAGTTCTAAAATTTTTTCTTCTAATTCTGCGTCTTTAAGCGTTTGTTTTTCTAAATTAGCGCGTTTGATGCATTCAAATTCTTTACTCTCTAAAGTTTGCTTCCCAACAATTAGCGCCAATCGTTCCCCAATCAATTCAAAATCCCTCATCTTTGCCCCAAAACGCGCGTCTCTGTCATCTAACAGCGCATCAACGCCCTTTTGGAGCAGCCTTTCATACACTTCAAAAGCGAGTTTTTTTTGCGCTTCATCTTTCCAATTAGAAACCACGATCACCACATCAAAAGGAGCGGTATTTTTCGTCCACACACAGCCTAGATCATCGCTTTTTTGCTCTAAAATCGCGCTGAGCAATCGGCTAATGCCTATCCCATAGCACCCCATTTCAAAAAATTGCTCCTTGCCATTCTTATCCAAGAAACTCGCCTTCAAGCTTTTAGCATAGCCTTGCCCGAGTTTGAAAATATGCCCCACTTCCAAACTCTTATGGTATTTCAACGCTCCATGACAATTGGGGCAACGATCGCTCTCTTTAACCTGGACAATATCCGCATAAACAAGATTTTCAAACCCTTTTAAATCCACGCCCACCGCATGAAAATCCTTTTCATTAGCCCCAGCGATCAAGCAATCGCCCTCTTTTAAATCTTCATCAAAAACAATGTAAGAAACATGCTTTTTCAAGCCATAAGGCCCTATAAAACCAGCTATCAACCCCGCATTATCCAAATCTTTTTGACTCGCTTCTCTCAATTCTAAAGCACTCGCTCCTATAATGTTCAAGGCGTTTAGAGCCTTAACTTCCTCTAAATTGTCATCGCCCCTGACAAAAAAGCACGCTAGGGTTTCTTTATCTTTATGGATCACTTTTCTCACAAGCGCTTTTAAAACAAAATAAGGCTCTGTTTTAAAAAACTCCGCCACGCTTTGCGCACTGGTGGTATTAGGGGTGGGGAATTTCGCTAATTGCGCTTTGGGGACATTTAAAGGCTCAGGCCTTTTAGAGCGTTTAGCGATTTCAATGTTGGCGGCATAATCGCAATTTTTACACACCACGATCGTGTCTTCCCCGCATTCTGTTAAAACGACAAATTCCTTGCTTTTACTTCCTCCAATCGCCCCACTATCCGCTTCCACAATGCGAAAATCCAAACCCAAATCGCTTAAAATCTCCTTATAAGCGTTTTGCGTGTTTAAAAATTCCTTATCCAAGCTCTCAGCGTCTTCATGAAAGCTATAACCATCTTTCATGATAAATTCCCTCGCTCTCACCAGTCCGAATCGCGGGCGGATCTCATCACGGAATTTCGTGTGGATTTGATAGAGATGCACGGGTAATTGCTTGTAGCTTTTAATGAAATTAGCGGCAATTTCGGTGATATTTTCTTCTAAAGTGGGGCTTAAAACAAAATCATTGTTTTTTCGGTCTTTAAAAACCAATAATTCCTTGCCGTATTTATCCAAACGGCCTGATTTTTCCCACAAACTCGCCAAAACCACAAAACTCATTAAAATATTTTGCGCCCCATGCTCTTGCATGCGTTTGTGCGTGATGTTTTCTATTTTGTCTAGCACTTTTTTAGCTAAGGGCAGGAAATTATAAATCCCACTGCCTACTTGATAGATGTATCCTGCTTGAGCTAAGTGTTTATGGCTTTTTAACACGGCATCTTTTGGGGGTTCTTTGAGAGTGGGGGCAAAAAGTTTTGAAAACAGCATGCATTATTCCTCGTAATATTCGCATTTATAGAGATTCAAATTCTGGGCATGACAAGTGGTAGATTTGTCTAAATTAAACAAGTTTTTAATCGTGCCCACAAGCACATCGGATTCTTCTTTTTGAGCGTTCTTTTTTAAAGCGATAGTAGGGTGGTGTAAAAAGGTATTGAAAGCGTTGTGCAAGATCTTTTCAATATTGCTTTCGTATTCTTTAGGCACATAGCGTTTTTTGAGCGCCTTTTGCAATTCCTTTTGGGCTGAAATCCTAGCCAATTCCCTTAAATCCTTAATCACAGGCTCTACTTCTAAACTTTGGATCCATTGGTAAAACTCCATTGTGGCAAGCCCTACAATCTCATAAGCTTTCGTCCTGCTCTCTTGCCTGTTTTCCACATTTTCTTTCACCATAGGCTCTAAATCATCCACGCTGTATAAGAAAATATTATTAAATACCGGCTTTTCAATATTCCGTGGCACGGCTAAATCAAACCAAAAACGCCTGAAACTCGTTTCTTTTAACATGGAATTTTGCACGATAAAATTCGGCGAAGAAGTGGCGCAAAAAAGCAATGCGTATTCATTGATATAAGCGTTTAAATTTTCTATATTTTGAAAGCCCACTTTTTTAGGCCCTTCTAATTCCTTGACAAAATTTTCAAATTTAGCCGCATTACGCCCTAAAATAAGCACTTCAAATTGCTTGTTTAAAAGGTGTTTGATGACTAATTGAGCCATCTCGCCAAGCCCTATCACAAGGGCTTTTTTATCCTTAATCCTTTCTTTTTCAAAAATATTAAGCGCTTCTTTGACCGCCACTGAAGAGATGGAAACCCCTTGCTTGGAAATGCCGGTTAAATTGCGTACTTTAGCGGCGCATTTGAAAGCAAAATGGAGCAATCGGGTTAAATCTTTAGAGCAAAATTTCTCTTCAAAAGCGAATTTATAGGCGTTTTTCATCTGCCCTGTGATTTGAGTTTCCCCCACCACCAAGCTATCCAAACTGCTGCACACGCTAAAGACATGATGGACTGCGCTTTCATCAGTATTGATTAAAACGCATTTTTCTAAATCAGACACGCTCATTTTTTTATTTTGAGCCAAAATCTTTAATAGTGCGCTTTTTTGTTCATTAGTATTAGCGCCGTGCTTTAGGCTCGCATAGATTTCAAAGCGATTGCATGTGGATAACACCATGCACTCTTTGATGTTAGGGCAGTGGGTTTTAATGGTTTGTAAAAATTCTTTAAGCGTTGTGCTCGAATTGATAGCGAGTTTTTCTCGCATTTCTAAGCTCATGCTTTTATGCGTAAAGGCTAGGGTGAAATATTTTGACAAATGAGTTTCTAACTCCATTAAAAAGTCCTGTAAATGACATCTTGTGCTAGTTTTTCTAAAATCAAATTGTTTTCCCCTTTAATGGCTTCAAGGGCCTTTTTAGAATAAACTTGAGCGATCTTAAGGGTTTCTTCTATGATACCATATTGCTTGAATTTTTCCTTAGTCCATTCTATGATTTCATGACTATCTTGTTTAAAATAAGAAATTAAAAGCCCTTGCTCATGCTGATTCAATTTTTCATATAAAAGCAAGTAGGGTAGAGTGGTCTTGCCCTCTTTAAAATCGCTAGAATTGGGCTTACCTAGAGTTTTGGCGTCTTGAGTGATGTCTAATAAATCATCAATGATTTGAAACGCCATGCCAAAATGCAGTCCAAAATCCGCATACATTTTGGCGTCTTTATTTAAAAGAATCGCCATGCTTTTTAAACTCGCTTCTATGAAATGAGCGGTCTTGTCTTCTAAAATACGCCAGTATTTTTGTTTGTCGCTATTAAAACTTTCCCCCACAAACACGTCTTCAATCTCGCCCCTAGAGAGCCTTAAAACCGCATTAGAGAGAATTTGAGTGATTGCTTCGCCCATTTTGGATAGTTCAAAAAAGGCTTTAGAATAAAACACATCCCCAAGCATCACGGCGTTAAAATTCCCAAAAAGAGCGTTAATGCTAGGGAGTTTTCGGCGCATGGTCGCTTTGTCAATCACATCATCATGCAACAAAGAAGCGGTCTGTATCATTTCTACAATCGTGCACAAATTGAAGGCTTTATCCAATAAAATAGCGTCTGTTTTTTCGTCTAACAAAGCGAGCATGAGTTTGGAACGCAGCATCTTTGAAGGGCCAATCTTAGAAAACAATTCATCGATAAAGCCGCTTTCAATTTCTTTGATCCAAGAAGCGATTTTATTTTGAATGGCTTGAAGTTGTTTTTCTTGCATGCAAATTCCTTAAGGCTCTTTAGGGGAAAAAACAAGGGGCATAAGGGCTAAAAATCTTAAAGTGGCTTTATCTTCTTTAAAATCTTTAAACACAAGCGACAGAGTGCTGTTAGAAGAAAATTTTTCTTCAAAGACTTTGAGATTATAGGTGTTTCTCGCATGATCGGTGTATAAAATAAACTGGTAAGGGAAATGGTTAAAACGCATGTTGATGACTAAACCTTTATTTGCATATAGCGTCCAATAGAGCGTGATTTCTTTGGTTTGTTCATTTGAAGTGTCTTTGATGATCGCTTTAAACACTTCATCTTTTTTTAATTCTAGCGTTTTATCTATCCCATAATCAAGCCCAAACGCCTCTAAAAAAAAGAGAAATATCAAGCCATAGCGGATAAGCTCATTCATTCCCGCTGAGAATATTTGCCATGGATTGGATCACAATGTCTGTTTTTCTGCTCTCTATTTTTTGTTGCAACTCTTCATCCATTCTTAAAGCTTTAGCGAAAGATTCAAACTTTTCTTCCAAGTCTTCTTTTTCTATAAAAGTTTCCAAAAGAGCCAAAAGCTCTAAAAGCCTTTCTAGCTCTTTTTTAGAAAGCTTTTTGCTCGCATGAAAAATAATGTCATTCCACTTGTCTAAGGGGTTTCCCTCAAAAATTTCAAGCTCGCTGTAATCTCTCATGCTAGCTTCTTTTTGATAGCTTAAGCCAAATGGGCTTCTAGCATCCAAATGGATTTTTGCAACTTGGCCAATTGATCGTCTGCATAAGTTACGGTGACTTTATCACCTTCTTTTTCAGCGGTGTTAGAAAGCTCTTTAAATTCTTTTTCTAGGTGTTTGTAATCGCCTAGAATTTCTTTAAAGATGTCTTTAGAGTGGAAGCTTGTTTTAGTTTCTTCTTTAACGCGAGTGAGTTTGAGCGCTTCGGATAAAGTGACTAAGGGGTGATGCCCTAATTGAGCGATTCTTTCAGCGAGATCATCAAACATGTCCGCAAATTCTTCATAAATTTCTTCAGTGGCTTTATGCACATTGAAAAAATCGGTGCCTTTCACATTCCAATGGAAGTTATGCACTTTCATAAATAACACGATCGCATCCGCTTGCAAATGTTTTAAAATTTCAAATGTTTTCATCAAAAGTCCTTTTTTTAAAATTGTTTTAGGCTTTTATTTTCATAAAAACCTTGATCGCTATCCTACACCAAAAGAGTTAATAAAAAATTTTTTTGATCTTATTTTTGTCAAATATTGATAAACCCTATTCAATTTAATATTATTTAATCTTTTTAAAATTTCGTTTTATAGTAAAACTCATTTTTTAAGGGGGATAGTTATCCAAATTAAGAAGCGTTAAGAATCTTAATTTCAAAGGTTTTTTCTTGATTTTCTAATAGCGCAATGCTCCCTTCATGGGCTTTAACCACTTGTAAAGACAAAGCTAACCCTAAGCCATTACCCTTTAATTTAGTGGTTTCAAAAGGCTCAAATAAAGCGCTTTTGTTTTCCACTTCCTTGCCGTTATCAATAATAGTGAAGACAATAAATTCGTTTTGAATGAACGCTTCAATCTTCACTTGCCCCTGTTCGCTCTCTTCTAAGGCTTCAATCGCATCAATAGCGTTATACAAGAAATTTTGCAACACAATCCCCATCAAATCAAAGTCAAAAAACCCTTCTTCGTCGCTAAAATTAAAAAGAAAATCAATGTCTTTAGAGTAAGTGTAGCAATTTAGGGCTTCTTTGAGATCGCTCTCTAGCGTTTTCAAACTTTGCTTGGTGCGGTTGGCTTGAATGCCTTTAGAAAAAAGCAAGGTGGCTTTAATGATTCTTTCTACGCGCCATAAAGCTTTTTGCAATTCTACAACAATGGGCTTAGTCTTTTCGTTCGCATGCTTTAATAACACCGAAGCTAAAAGGGAGATAGAGCCTACAGGGTTTCTAATCTCATGGGCTAAATGCGCTGAGATTTTTCCCATAGAAGCGAGCCGCTCTTGGCGTTTTTGAGCGCTAATATCGGTTGCGGTGATGATTTGCTTGCCTTGAATGCTGTTTTGCTGGACTAAATAGCTTTTGTTTTCATGTTCAATTTCAGTGTTAAAATTTTCTAATTTAGCCTTATTGAACACCTCATGGCTTTGATTGGCTAAAGAATTTTTATAAAAAAAGCTCCCGTTTTCATTCATCACCCAAATGGCTTGCGGTAAAATCTCTATGACCCACTCATAAAGGGCTTTATAATCCTTAAATTCCTTTTCCACCTTGTAGCTTTGTAAAATGAATTGGTTTAAAAGCCCTAGCAATTCTTGCATGTCTTTTTTATTGGAAAAATTCTCTAATAAATCTTCGCTCTCTTTGGGTTTAAAATTTTCTAATGAAATCACATTGTCTTCCTTTTTTAACAACCCCTTGAAAGAAGAAGCCCTATCAGAGTGTTTCAAATGGGAACGCTTCAAATAAGGGCGTTTTAAGCGCTTGGATTTTTTCATGGTTTTTGTTTTTCTCGCTCTTTTAAGAAATTAAACAGCATTTCGCTATAGCCAAAATTCCCGCTCAATTCTTTAGAAAGGGTGTCCTTATACATGGATGCATAAATCTCATCGCCTGGGGCTTTAGGATACAAAGGGTTATCCATTTTCATAGCGCTATCCAGCATGAATTTTAAAAGCAACGCTTCAAAAGAATCGGTTTGTTCTTTGAGGAGCTTGTCGTTTTTAGTTTGAGCTAGCGCTTTTAATTTCTCTTCGCTCGCTAATTTAGAAATGTTGTATTGCTCTAACATGGCTTTATTGTTGTTTATCATAGTATCTCCATTTCAGCGCTAATCGCACCGCTTTTTTTTAGGGCTTGCAAGATTGAAACCATCCCCTTAGCGCTCACGCCAATTTTTTGTAAGGCTTTTACCACCCCGGCAATGGTGATGCTTTTCCCGTTAGAACTCAGCGTGTTGTGAGCGGTGTCTAAGGACATGTTATTGTCTAAATCCTGCGTGTTTTTAGAATCATTTAAAGGCTCTTTAGTGATTTTTAGCGTGATGTCTTGGCTTGTAACCACTATAGGATGCACCATTATATCCACTCCTGAAACGATCGTGCCTGATTTTTCATCTACAATGATCTTATTTTTCGCGCTGTAATTAATAGGGATTTCTTGCACTAAAGCTAAAAACTCCACCATAGAAAGACGCTCTGGGCGGGTGATTTGAATGGTTTTTGGATCTAGCGCTATGGCTACTTTATTGCCAAATACCTTATTTAAAGTGTTTTGCACTTGGATAGCGTTTTTAAAATTGGGGTTTTTCAGGCTTAAAGTCATGGCGTTTTTATGGAACAAATCATACGAAACTTCCCTTTCAATAGTCGCTCCGTTGATGATATTGGCTGAGAGCAAGTTACTAGAATTGCCTGAAACGATAGCCCCTTGAGCGAGGGCGTAAATATTCCCATCTACCGCATTTAAAGGGGTCATCACCAAAGTCCCTCCTTGAATGGATTTCGCATCGCCAATAGAAGAAATGTGAATATCAATTTTATCGCCCTGTCTTGCAAAGGGGGGCAAGGAGGCTGTAATCATCACGGCAGCGACATTTTTAGATTTAATATCATCCGCAGAGATCTTGACATTCACGCTCTCTAGCATGTTAGAAATGGATTGCATGGTGAATTTTGAGCCGGATTTATCCCCTGTGCCATTTAAGCCAATCACAAGCCCATAGCCAATCAGCTGGTTATCCCTTACGCCCACCACGCTCGCTATATCGCCTATTTTTTCGGCCAAAAGCTTGTGGAAAGCTAATACAAAAATAAGACACAAAAACACCCGTTTCAATCAAACCCTTTCATTTATTTACCCCATCATTTTAGCATAAGCCTTTTATAAAAACTTTAAACCTAATTGAGCGCATTTTTATGCTATACTCAAAAATCTTATAAACTTTAAATCAAAGATTTTAATTTTAGCCTTTTATTAACTTTTTATAAAGTTTTAAATTAAATTGAGGTATGAATCTCCCATGGAATTGAATCAACCACCACTCCCTACAGAAATTGATGATGACGCTTATCATAAGCCGAGTTTTAATGATTTGGGCTTAAAAGAATCGGTTTTAAAATCCGTTTATGAAGCCGGCTTCACTTCCCCAAGCCCCATTCAAGAAAAGGCCATTCCGGCTGTTTTGCAAGGTCGAGATGTCATCGCGCAAGCCCAAACAGGCACAGGAAAAACCGCCGCTTTCGCTCTGCCCATTATCAACAACCTTAAAAACAACCACACCATAGAGGCCTTAGTGATCACGCCCACTAGAGAATTAGCCATGCAAATTAGCGATGAGATTTTTAAATTGGGCAAACACACCAGGACTAAAACCGTGTGCGTGTATGGAGGCCAAAGCGTTAAAAAACAATGCGAATTTATCAAGAAAAACCCCCAAGTGATGATCGCTACACCAGGAAGGCTGTTGGATCATTTAAAAAACGAGCGCATCCATAAATTTGTGCCTAAAGTGGTCGTTTTAGATGAAAGCGATGAAATGTTGGATATGGGGTTTTTAGACGATATTGAAGAGATTTTTGACTACCTCCCTAGCGAAGCGCAGATTTTGCTTTTTTCAGCCACGATGCCAGAGCCGATTAAAAGGCTGGCGGATAAGATTTTAGAAAACCCTATTAAAATCCATATCGCTCCTTCTAATATCACTAACACCGACATCACCCAACGCTTTTATGTGATCAACGAGCATGAGAGGGCCGAAGCGATCATGCGCCTTTTAGACACCCAAGCGCCCAAAAAGAGCATCGTTTTCACGCGCACCAAAAAAGAGGCCGATGAATTGCACCAATTCCTTGCTTCTAAAAATTACAAAAGCACCGCCTTGCATGGGGATATGGATCAAAGGGATCGGCGTGCTTCTATCATGGCGTTTAAAAAAAATGACGCTGATGTGTTGGTGGCTACAGATGTGGCGAGTCGTGGGCTAGATATTAGCGGTGTAAGCCATGTGTTTAATTACCACTTGCCCCTAAATACTGAGAGCTATATCCATCGCATTGGGAGAACCGGGCGAGCGGGCAAAAAAGGCATGGCGATCACTTTAGTAACCCCTTTAGAATACAAAGAGCTTTTACGCATGCAAAAAGAAATTGATTCAGAGATTGAACTTTTTGAAATCCCCACCATTAACGAAAATCAGATCATCAAAACCTTGCATGACGCTAAAGTGTCTGAAGCAATCATCAGCCTTTATGAACAGCTTACCGAAATTTTTGAGCCGTCTCAATTGGTTTTAAAACTTTTGAGTTTGCAGTTTGAAACCAGTAAAATTGGCTTAAACCAGCAAGAAATTGATGCGATTCAAAACCCTAAAGAAAAAACGCCAAAAACCCCTAACAAAAAAACGCACCCGCATGAGCAAGCGCGTTCTTTCAAAAAGGGTCAGCATAAAGACAGACACCCTAAAACAAACCACCATTCTAAAAAACCCAAACGCCGTTAAAATATTTAAAAAGGAAATTCATGCCCATTGATTTGAACGAACATTTAAAAAAGAAAAATTCTCAAAGAGAAACCCCCACGCCTAATACGCCTAATAATGGGGGGCGTTTCATCCCGCCGTCTAACTCTTTTAATTCTAAAAAACTATCGGTTTTAATTGTCATTGTCCTTTTAGGCGTTATCGCTTTTTTGGCCAAGCCTTTTGAAGTGATTAGCTCAGGAGAAATTGGCATTAAAATCACCGCCGGGAAATACGAACCCACCCCCTTACAGCCAGGAATCCACTTTTTTGTGCCTATCATTCAAGACATTCTCATTGTGGATACAAGGATTAGGAATATCAATTTTTCACGCACCGAAGACATGGGTGTGGCGGGTAAAAACCAAGGGATTTTTAGAAACGACGCTATTAATGTGATGGATAGTAGGGGTTTGACCGTTTCTATTGAACTCACCGTGCAATACCGCCTAAACCCTCAAACCACCCCCCAAACGATCGCTACTTATGGCTTATCTTGGGAGCAAAAAATCATCAACCCTGTGGTGCGCGATGTGGTGCGATCTGTCGTGGGGCGCTATCCGGCTGAAGATTTACCCATTAAGCGCAATGAAATCGCCGCTCTTATTAATAGCGGTATCAATAAAGAAGTTTCTAAGCTCCCCAACACCCCTGTGGAATTAAGCTCTATCCAATTGAGAGAAATCGTCTTACCCGCTAAGATTAAAGAGCAAATTGAAAAAGTCCAAATCGCGCGCCAAGAATCAGAAAGGGTGAAATACGAGGTGGAGCGCTCCAAGCAAGAAGCTCAAAAACAAGCCGCTTTGGCTAAAGGGGAAGCGGACGCTAATAGGATTAAGGCTCAGGGCGTGGCGGATGCGATCGTGATTGAGGCTAAGGCAAAATCTCAAGCTAATTTAAGCATTTCACAAAGCTTGAGCGACAAGCTTTTAAGACTGCGCCAAATTGAAGTTCAAGGCCAGTTTAATGAAGCGTTAAAAACGAATAATAACGCTCAAATCATGCTCACTCCAGGCGGGGCTGTGCCTAATATTTGGATTGACACTAAAAGCAAGGTTAAATCTAGCATTGCCGAGAGTAAAGAGCCTTAAAAACGCATGGCGTCTCTTGCCTTTATCCAAGCTTTTTTGGAGTCTTTTAAGGGATTTTTAAACCAAGCGACTTTAATCAGCGTTTTAATAGCAAGCGTTTTAATCCTTTTTTGCGCGATTTTGCTCCTTTTGGCTCTGCTTTTGAGAAACCGTTGGGCTAGTTATATAGCAACAGCAGCTTTTTTGGGCGCGTTTTTAAGCATGCCTTTTGTTTTAAGCTTTCTACTCACTCAAGCGATTTACCCCATAGAAACACGCATTTTACACGCTAACCCCTTAAGTTATAGCAACGCCTTTTCTTTGCAAGTGGGAGTCAAAAATATTTCCAAATTCAGTCTAAACAAATGCGTTTTACGCCTAGAAGTCCTTAAAAACCCTCACAATTTTGTGGAAGAGCGAGCTTTTAAATGGTTTGTCAAAAAAAGCTATGAAAAAACCTTTAAAGAAAAGATTTTGCCTGAAGAATCCAAGGTCTTTTCATTCTTTATTGACGACTACCCTTATTCAAAAACAGCCCCCTATCAAGTTTCTTTGTTTTGTTTGTAGAAAAAAGCGATTAAAAATACTAAAGGCATAAATTTTAAAATAAAGCTTTAAAGCCTAGACTCCAACAAACGCTTCGTATAAGCGTGCTTAGGGTTGTCAAACACCTCTTTAATAGCGCCCATTTCTACGACTTTCCCCTCACTTATCACTAACACCTTATCGCAAAACGCTTTGATCACATCTAAATCATGGCTGATAAACAAATAGCTCAAATCCTGCTTTTCTTGTAAATCCAACAATAATTCCAACACGCTTTTTTGAATGCTTTTATCTAAAGCAGAGGTTGGCTCATCTAAAAGAATGATTTTAGGTTTTAAGGCAATCGCTCTAGCGATCGCTACTCTTTGGCGTTCCCCTCCGCTGAGTTCATAAGCGTAAAAGTTAAGCAATTCAGGGTTTAAACACACTTCTTCTAAACAAAGTTCAGCTAAATGGTGCCATTCTTCTTTGGAAGCCTTAGGGTAAGCAAAGCGCAAGGCTTCTATTAAAATGCTTTGAATGCTTAAGCGAGGGTTTAATGACGCGTAAGGATCTTGAAACACCATTTGCAAGATCTTGCGGTAGGGTTTGAACGCCTTAGAATTTAAAGATCCCACGCTTTGGCCTAAAATCTTTTCTTCCCCGCTGTTTAGAGCGAGTTTTAAAAGCCCTAACGCTAGAGAGCTTTTCCCGCTCCCGCTTTCACCAATGATGCCGATGTTTTCTTTAGCTTTGAGGGAAAAATCCACCGATGCGATAAGGGGTTTTTTTAAAGAAGATCTAAAGAAGCGTTTTTGCAAGTAATAAACGCTAAAATCTTTCACCTCTAAAAGCGTCTCATCTAGCGCTTTTAAGTTTTTAGCGGGCAAGTTTGAAGCCTGAATCAAGAGTTTTGAATATTCGTGCTTGGGGTCATTAAAAAGCTCTTTAGTCAAATTGGTTTCTACTATCTCGCCTTTTTTTAGCACATAAACCCTATCAGCCAAGCGTTTGACCGCCTTTAAATCATGGCTAATGAATAAAAGGGCGATGTTTTTTTCCGTGCTCAATTGCTTGAGTAAGTCTAAAATCTGGTTTTGGATTTGCGCATCTAGCGCGGTGGTAGGCTCATCGCAAATGAGCAGTTTGGGCGCATTAATAATGCCCATAGCGATACACACCCTTTGGCGCTGCCCTCCGCTCAATTCATAAGGGTAACGATCCAAAAATTTTTCGTCTAATTGGACTTGTTTCATGGCGTTTAAAACTTTTTCTTTAAGGAGCGTTTTAGAAGCGTTTTTATGGTGTAAAAAATAGGCTTCACTCATTTGCTTGCCGATTTTATGCAAGGGGTTTAGGCTGGATAGGGGGTCTTGAGCGATGTAAGCGATCGCATTACCCCTTAAATGTTGCATAAATTCTTCGCTTTCTTTTAAAAGGTTGGTTGTTTCAAACAACACTTCGCCGTTATGGGGTTTGAATCTAGGGTTTAAACGCATGATGATATTAGCGATAGAGCTTTTCCCGCTCCCGCTCTCGCCCACGATCGCCACCCTTTCGCTAGGATTTAACGAAATATTGATGTTTTGGAGCGAAAAATGCGCGTTTAAAACGCAGTTCAAGTTTTTGATTTCTAGCATGTAACCCCCTTATTTGAGCATGTTAGCGTTGAAAGCATCGCGCACCCCTTCGCCAATGAACACCAAAACAGAAAGCAACAAGCTAATGGCTACAAACGCAACGATGGCTAAATGGGGCGTGGTGAGGTTATCCTTGCCTTGATTGACCAATTCGCCCAAACTCGCGCTCCCTATGGGCATGCCAAAACCCAAAAAATCCAAAGACACTAAAGTGGAAATACTGGCCGCCATTAAAAACGGCACATAAGTGATCGTCGCCACTAAAGCGTTAGGTAAAACATGGTAGAAAATGATTTTTAAATCATTCACCCCAAGCGCTCTAGCGGCTTTGGTGTAGTCCATATTCCTTGCTTTTAAAAACTCCGTGCGCACGACTTGAGAAAGCCCCATCCAGCTAAAGAGTAAGACTAAAAACAAGATGATCCAAAAATTAGAATTGAACGCGCTAGAAATTACAATGAGTAAAAAAAGCATGGGGATCGTGCTCCAAATTTCGCTCAATCTTTGCCCCACTAAATCTATTAACCCTCCATAATACCCCTGAAACGCTCCCAAACTCACGCCAATAAGAACGCTAAAAAGGGTGAGTAAAATCCCAAACACTAACGAAACACGATAGCCATAAACCAGCCTGGCTAACACGTCTCTGGCTTGATCGTCTGTGCCTAAAAGGTGTTTGAAGCTTGGGGGGGTGGGGGCAGGCGAGTCTAAATCCATAATGATCGTATCATAGCTATAAGGAATGAGCGCATGGATGATGAAAGCGTCTTTTAAAAGCGTGTTTTGCACATAAGGATCGTTATAATCCGTAGGGGTGAAAAAATCGCCTCCAAACTCCACTTCCGCATAGTTTTTAAACATAGGGAAATACGCCTTATTGTCTTTATAGATAAATAAGGGGCGATCATTCACCCACAAGGGGGCTAAAAGAGAAAGCGCTAATAAAGCGATAAAAAGATAGAGTGAAAACACCGCCCGCTTATTCTTTTTAAAACTAAGAATACGCATTTTAAACAAACTGCTCACGCTCAAACTCCCTTGATGAAAAACAATCCCTAAGATTATAATTAATTATGGGTAATACTAGCAAGAAAACGGGTTTGATCCATAAAGAAAGAGAATAAGCGTAATAATGGTGGAGTGTAGGGGGTTCGAACCCCTGACCTCAACGCTGCCAGCGTTGCGCTCTCCCAACTGAGCTAACACCCCAAATAAAATTAAGCGAGCATTATAACATTTTGCTTAAAAGATGTCAATTTGATGCTTTTTTGAAACACTTAATAGCAAATTAAGAATGATTATCTTAAAATTAGAGAGTTTCTTTTATGGATTAAGTAAAATCACTTATCAAAGCAAAAAGGATATTTTTGAAAAACCACTCCTTTAAAAAAACGATCGCTCTTTCTTTACTAGCGGGCATGTCTTTGTGCAGGGCTGAAGAAGATGGGGCGTTTTTTGTCATTGATTATCAAACGAGTTTGGCCAGACAGGAATTGAAAAATCCAGGCTTCACCCAAGCGCAAGAATTAAAGCAGTTAATCAGAGATGGGGCTGTGAGGTTGCAAACTTCTGCCATTCCCTTATCCTACTACTTGGATATTTTAGGGAATAAAACAAAAATTCTCTTGAGTGAAAGCCTGAAAAACAGCTCGCAAGTGCAACCATCGCAACCAAACGGACAAAGCACACCAAACCCAGCTTTAGTCAATTTAGAAGAATCTCTAGGGATTTTAGGAAAACTATTGGATCTATCCCAACAATACGCTAGTCAGGGTGTCATTAAGCCTTTGGTGGTGGATGTAGGGAAAGAACAAATCGGTATCACTGATAGCATGCTCTTAGTGGCTCAAAACATCGTTTTAGCTTTAGGGCAAGTGGATTTGAGCAAAATCCAACAAAACAATAACGAGCAACTATACCAAAATATCATGAAAGTCATGCTTTTAGGTGCAGGCGGGACTAATGGAGCGTATAACGGCGTGAGTGTGGGCGATATTGCCACAGGCATGCAAAATTTTTCTTCGCAAACGGGCTTGATAGGGGCTAATTCTACGGTTAGCGAGCTCAACGCTTTGATTAAGAGCGGGATTTCTTTGGATCGTGAGACTTTGGGGTTAGGGAGTTTTATTGAAAAAAATATTTGTAGCAGTGCATCGCCTTGTTTTACTGGGAGTCAGCTTGTTTATAGGAAAGGGCTAGATAGAGTCATAAACATTATTAACGCGAGTTTAGGCCAGTTTGAATCTTCGGCTAGTTCTCTTTATAAGATTTCTTATATCCCTAATCTCTTTTCGCTCAAAGATTATCAGTCAGCGAGCATGAACGGCTTTGGGGCTAAGATGGGTTATAAACAATTTTTCACCCATAAGAAAAATATTGGCTTAAGGTATTATGGGTTTTTGGATTATGGCTATGCGAATTTTGGCGATACGAATTTAAAAGTGGGAGCAAATCTTGTTACTTATGGGGTAGGAACGGATTTTTTATACAATGTGTATGAACGCTCTAGAAGGAGGGAAAGGACTACAATCGGTCTTTTCTTTGGTGCTCAAATTGCAGGGCAAACTTGGAGCACGAATGTAACGAACTTATTGAGCGGGCAAAGGCCTGATGTCAAGTCCAGCTCGTTCCAATTCTTGTTTGATTTGGGCGTGCGCACCAACTTTGCAAAAACCAATTTCAATAAGCACAGGCTAGACCAAGGGATAGAATTTGGGGTGAAAATCCCTGTTATCGCTCATAAATATTTTGCAACCCAAGGCTCAAGTGCGAGCTATATGAGGAATTTTAGCTTCTATGTGGGCTATTCAGTCGGTTTTTAAGGAAGGCTCTTGATGAAAAACACCAATACAAAAGAGATAAAGAATACAAGAATGAAAAAAGGTCAATACCATGCACTTAAAAAGGGGCTTTTGAAAACCGCTCTGCTTTTTAGCCTTCCTTTAAGCGTGGCGTTAGCTGAAGACGATGGCTTTTACATGGGAGTGGGCTATCAAATCGGTGGTGCGCAACAAAATATCAACAACAAAGGTAGCACTCTAAGGAATAATGTCATTGATGATTTCCGCCAAGTGGGCGTGGGTATGGCAGGGGGTAACGGGCTTTTAGCCTTAGCGACAAACACGACCATGGACGCTCTTTTAGGGATAGGCAATCAAATTGTCAATACTAATACAACTGTTGGCAACAACAACGCAGAATTAACCCAGTTTAAAAAAATACTCCCCCAAATTGAGCAACGCTTTGAGGCGAATAAAAACGCTTATAGCGTTCAAGCCTTGCAAGTGTATTTGAGTAATGTGCTTTATAACTTGGTTAATAATAGTAATAATGGCAGCAATAATGGAGTCGTTCCTGAATATGTAGGGATTATAAAAGTTCTCTATGGTTCTCAAAATGAATTCAGTCTCTTAGCCACGGAGAGTGTGGCGCTTCTAAACGCGCTTACGAGAGTGAATCTGGATAGTAATTCGGTGTTTTTAAAAGGGCTATTAGCTCAAATGCAGCTTTTTAATGACACTTCTTCAGCAAAGCTAGGCCAGATCGCAGAAGACTTGAATAAGAGCGGTGGTGCAGGAACCATGCTCCAAAAGGATGTGAAAACCATCTCGGATCGAATCGCTACTTACCAAGAGAATCTAAAACAGCTAGGAGGAATGCTAAATAATTACGATGAGCCATACTTGCCCCAATTTGGGCCAGGCAAAAGCTCTCAGCATGGGGTTATTAATGGCTTTGGCATTCAAATGGGCTATAAGCAATTTTTTGGGAACAAGAGGAATATAGGCTTACGGTATTACGCTTTCTTTGATTATGGCTTTACGCAATTGGGCAGTCTTAGCAGCGCTGTTAAGGCGAATATCTTTACTTATGGCGCTGGCACAGACTTTTTATGGAATATCTTTAGAAGGGTTTTTAGCGATCAGTCCTTGAATGTGGGGGTGTTTGGAGGCATTCAAATAGCGGGTAACACTTGGGATAGCTCTTTAAGAGGTCAAATTGAAGACTCGTTTAAAGAATACCCCACTCCCACGAATTTCCAATTTTTGTTCAATTTGGGCTTAAGGGCTCATTTTGCCAGCACCATGCACCGCCGGTTTTTGAGCGCGTCTCAAAGCATTCAGCATGGGATGGAATTTGGCGTGAAAATCCCGGCTATCAATCAAAGGTATTTGAGGGCCAATGGGGCTGATGTGGATTACAGGCGTTTGTATGCGTTCTATATCAATTACACGATAGGCTTTTAAGCTCTTTTTAGGGCTTATAAAGAGGCTCTTTACTTTTTTTTGGTATTCTAGCAAGCTTTTAAACAATCCAATCTACTTTGTTTTAAGGATAATATTTTATGGCAGATGTCGTTGTGGGAATCCAGTGGGGAGATGAGGGGAAGGGAAAAATTGTTGATAGGATCGCTAAAGATTATGACTTTGTGGTGCGCTATCAAGGTGGGCATAATGCGGGGCATACCATTGTGCATAAGGGGGTTAAGCGCTCTTTGCATTTAATGCCCTCAGGGGTTTTATACCCCCAATGCAAGAACATCATTTCTAGCGCGGTGGTCGTGAGCGTTAAGGATTTGTGCGAAGAAATCAGCGCGTTTGAGGATTTAGAAAATCGTTTGTTCATTAGCGACAGAGCCCATGTGATCTTGCCCTATCATGCCAAAAAAGACGCTTTTAAAGAAAAATCTCAAAACATCGGCACGACTAAAAAAGGCATAGGCCCTTGCTATGAGGATAAAATGGCCAGAAGCGGGATAAGAATGGGGGATTTATTAGACGATACCATATTAGAAGAGAAACTAAACGCTCATTTCAAAGCCATTGAGCCTTTTAAAGAAGCGTATGATTTGGGCGAGAATTACGAAAAAGATTTGAGAGGGTATTTTAAAACTTACGCTCCAAAAATTCGCCCCTTTATCAAAGACACGACAAGCATGCTGATAGAAGCGAACCAAAAGGGTGAAAAAATCCTATTAGAAGGGGCGCAAGGCACGCTTTTAGACATTGATTTAGGGACTTACCCTTTTGTAACAAGCTCTAACACCACGAGCGCTAGCGCATGCGTGAGTACCGGCTTAAACCCTAAAGCGATCAATGAAGTGATAGGCATCACAAAAGCGTATTCCACTCGTGTGGGTAATGGGCCTTTCCCTAGCGAAGATTCTACACCCATGGGCGATCATTTAAGGACTAAGGGTGCGGAGTTTGGCACGACAACCAAGCGCCCAAGGCGTTGCGGGTGGCTGGATTTGGTGGCTTTAAAATACGCTTGCGCTTTGAATGGTTGCACGCAATTAGCTTTAATGAAATTAGATGTTTTAGACAAAATCAATGAAATTAAGGTGTGCGTGGCTTATGAAAGAAAGGGCGAAAAATTAGAGGCTTTCCCTAGCGATTTGAAAGATTGCGTGCCGATTTATCAAACTTTTAAGGGCTGGGAAAAAAGCGCAAGCGTGAGAAAATTAGAGGATTTAGAGCCAAACGCTAGAGAGTATATCCGTTTTATTGAAGAAGAAGTGGGGGTGAAAATCCGCCTTATTTCTACAAGCCCTGAAAGAGAAGACACGATTTTTCTATGAAAAAATTCGCTTCTGTATTGGTGCAATTAAAAACCCTTGCGTTAGAAAAAATAGAGCAAAAGCTTGAAAGCAAGCGTTTAGAATGGCAGCAAAATGAGCGAGAAATTTTGGACAAACAAGCCCAATTGAGCGCGTTTAAAAACCCTGAATTGGGGGGAATGAGCCTTTTTTTACAAACCCAGCAATTAAAAAGCGCTCTAAGAATGGAGATAGAATATTACCAACAAGAGGGCGAGAATTTAACTAAGGATTTAAAAATTTTAGAAAAAGAGTATCTTTTGGCTAACCAGGAATTAGAAAAAGCTAAAATCATTTTAGAAAATGAAAAGCGAAAAGAAAAGGAAATTTTGGAAAAAAAAGAGCAGGCTCTTTTAGACGAAAACGCCATGATTTTACACTGGCAAAAAAAGGGCTTGCATGCGTAAAATTTTGTTAGTGGGCTTGATTTTACAAGCGCTCTTTAGCGAAGAAGCCGCGCAAGAATTGTTGCAATGCTCTGCGATTTTTGAATCTAAAAAAGCCGAATTGAAAGACGATTTGCGCCGATTGAGCGAAAAAGAGCAGTCTTTAAGGATCTTGCAAACCGAAAACGCCCGTCTTTTAGATGAAAAAACCGATCTGTTGAACCAAAAAGAAAAAGAAGTGGAAGAAAAACTGAAAAATTTAGCCGCTAAAGAAGAAGCCTTTAAAACCTTACAAACGGAAGAAAAAAAACGCCTTAAAAATTTGATAGAAGAAAACGAAGGCATTTTGAGAGGAATCAAGCAGGCTAAAGACAGCAAGATTGGCGAGACTTATTCTAAAATGAAAGATTCTAAGTCCGCCTTGATTTTAGAAAATTTACCCACTCAAAACGCCTTAGAAATTTTAATGGCGCTAAAACCCCAAGAACTCGGTAAAATTTTAGCCAAAATGGATCCTAAAAAAGCGGCGGCTTTGACAGAGTTGTGGCAAAAACCTCCACGAGAAAATAAAGAAAGCCCAAAAACCACAGCACCCACGCCCCCTATAGCGCCCACGCCTTTAAAAGAGCCGATGATAAAAAATCCTAACACCAAAGAGCCTGCAGGGGTATGATGTTCATTGTAGCGGTTTTAATGCTGGCGTTTTTAATCTTTGTCCATGAATTAGGGCATTTCACGATCGCTAGGATTTGTGGGGTGAAGGTAGAAGTCTTTAGCATTGGTTTTGGCAAAAAACTCTGTTTTTTTAAGCTTTTTGGCACGCAATTCGCTTTGTCTTTGATCCCGCTTGGGGGCTATGTGAAATTAAAGGGCATGGATAAAGAAGAAGATGGAACGAATGAAACCGCAGATGACAGCTACGCACAAAAAAGCCCTTTTCAAAAGCTATGGATACTGTTTGGGGGGGCGTTTTTTAATTTTCTTTTTGCGATTTTAGTGTATTTTTTTCTGGCATTGGGTGGGGAAAAAGTCTTACTGCCCGTCATTGGCGATTTAGAGAGTAACGTGCTAGAAACCGGGCTATTAAAGGGGGATAAAATCCTTTCTATCAACCACAAAAAAATAGCGAGTTTTAGAGAGATTAGAAGCGTAGTGGCGCGTGCTAGAGGCGAGTTGGTTTTAGAAATAGAGCGAAACCATCAGATTTTAGAAAAACGACTGACCCCTAAAATCGTAGCGATAATAAGCGATTCTAACGATCCTAATGAAATGATCCGGTATAAAGCGATAGGCATCAAGCCGGACATGCAAAAAACAGGCGTTGTTTCTTATTCCTTGTTTCAAGCGTTCAAGCAGGCCTTGAGTCGGTTTGAAGAGAGCGTTGTTTTGATTGGGGATTCTTTAAGGCGTTTGATTATGGGGAGCGCTTCAGTTAAGGAATTGAGCGGGGTAATAGGCATTGTGGGAGCGTTAAGCCATGCCAATAGCGTGAGCATGCTTTTGTTGTTTGGGGCGTTTTTGTCTATCAATTTAGGGATTTTAAATTTATTACCCATTCCAGCCTTAGATGGGGCGCAAATGTTAGGGGTCGTTTTTAAAAATATTTTTCATATCACTTTGCCAACACCCATACAAAATGCGTTGTGGCTAGCGGGGGTGGGGTTTTTGGTTTTTATCATGTTTTTAGGGCTTTTCAATGATATTACTCGTTTGCTATAAAAGGGGGAGTTGGTGCATGTATTGAGCGTGAGCGAAATCAATGTGCAAATCAAAGCCCTTTTAGAAGCGACTTTTTTGCAAGTTAGGGTTCAAGGGGAAGTGAGTAATTTGACTATCCATAAGGTGAGCGGCCATGCGTATTTTTCGCTCAAAGACAGCCAGTCGGTTATTAAATGCGTGCTGTTTAAAGGGAACGCTAACAGGCTTAAATTCGCTTTAAAAGAAGGGCAGGAAGTGGTTGTTTTTGGGGGCATTAGCGTGTATGTTCCAAGGGGGGATTATCAAATCAATTGCTTTGAAATAGAGCCTAAGGATATAGGTTCATTAACTTTAGCTTTAGAGCAATTGAAAGAAAAATTACGCCTTAAAGGCTATTTTGATGAAGCCAATAAATTGCCCAAACCGCATTTTCCTAAACGAGTGGCAGTCATCACTTCTCAAAATTCAGCCGCTTGGGCGGACATGCAAAAGATCGCTTCCAAACGATGGCCGATGTGTGAATTGGTTTGTATCAATACTTTAATGCAAGGGGAGGGGTGCGTTCAAAGCGTGGTGGAAAGCATCGCTTATGCGGATAGTTTTCATGACACAAAAAACGCTTTTGATGCGATTGTAGTGGCTAGGGGTGGGGGGAGCATGGAGGATTTGTATTCTTTCAATGATGAGAAAATCGCTGATGCATTGCATTTGGCTAAAACTTTCAGCATGTCAGCTATTGGGCATGAGAGCGATTTTTTATTGAGCGATTTGGTGGCGGATTTAAGGGCTTCTACGCCTTCAAACGCGATGGAGATTTTGCTCCCTAATAGCGATGAATGGTTGCAAAAACTTGATGGGTTTAATGTGAAATTGCACCGCTCTTTTAAAACTTTGCTCCATCAAAAAAAGGCGCATTTAGAGCATTTAGCAGCCTCTTTAAAACGATTGAGTTTTGAAAACAAGCACCATTTAAACGCTTTAAAGCTAGAAAAATTAAAAATCGCTTTAGAAAATAAAACCTTAGAATTTTTGCGCTTTAAAAAAACGCTTTTAGAAAAAATCTCTACTCAAACATTAACAAGCCCTTTTTTACTAGCTAAAACAGAGCGATTGAACAGGCTAGAAAACGCCCTTAAACTCGCTCATGCGCATTTGAAATTGCCCCAATTCGGGGCGTTTGTGAGCAAAAATAATCAAGCGGTAGAATTAGAGGCATTAAAAGCGGGCGATAAAATTGAATTGAGTAATGAAAAAGCCAGAGCGAGCGCTGAAATTTTGAGCGTGGATAGGGTGTAGGGGTTTGAAAATCACTATCAAGACTTATGACTTTAAGCGATTAGTGCGGTTAGTGAATATTGGTGTTTGTTTTTAAAAAATTTGCTTCTTAAAACTTTGTTTTATCGTTTTAGACTTATTCTATGGCAAAACTCTTAAGAGGATAGAGGGTATTTTGAAATAACTCTTCTCTTTAATCCCTTATATAGAGCCAAAGGGATTTTAAAACACCAGCCATTATCAAAAAGTTTTGTATTATAATTTGATGGATTTCTATGGATTAAAGGTGTTTGGATTGAGTTTAGCCGATATTATTTTAGAGCGTTTTAAAGATTTTATGAGAGAACACCCTGAGCCTTACAAGTTTTTACAGGTTTTTTACACGCAAGAAAAAGAACGCTTTTTGAATAGTAAGATTAGCGATTATATGAAGTGAAATAAAAGCAAGGAAGAGGCTAGTATTTTGGCCAGACAAGGCTTTGTCAGCACCATAGGAAGGGTGTTAGAAAAAATCATAGAACTTTTATTAAAAGATTTTTGTATTAAAAACAATGTCAAAATGACGAACGATAAAATCTTAAGGGCTAAGCGCATTAATGGCGAGCTGGATAGAGTCAAACGGGCTTTATTGGTGTATTTTGGAGGCTATAGCGTGTTGCTAGATATTATTCTTTATCAAACCAACAAGGACAATATCAAAATCCTAGCGATTTTATCGGTAAAAAATTCGTTTAGAGAGCGTTTCACAGAGACGCCTTACTGGAAATTAAAACTTTTGCAATCGCCTGTAACTTCTCACATTAAAGTTTTCATGATAACGCCGGATAACGATGATGAAATCAGCTTTAAAGACAAGCCTAAAAAGGCTAGGATCGTCATGGAGCATGAATGAGATGGCCTCTATTTAGCCAAAAGCCATTTTGATCAAAGCTCTAAAATTAAGGGCATAGAGAATTTATTAGAAGATTTAAAAAGGCTTTTATGAAACCTTATTTCAGTTTGGAGAAATTGGATTTATACCATGGCGATGCGAGCGTTTTAGAGACTTTTGAAAAAGGTTTTTATGATTTGTGTGTTACTTCACCGCCCTATAATTTGAGTATTGAATATCAGGGGAGTAATGATTTTAGGGCTTATGATGATTATTTGAATTGGTGTAAAAATTGGCTTAAAAATTGCTATTTTTGGGGCAAGGAACAGGCGAGATTGTGCTTGAATATCCCTTTAGATACGAATAAACATGGCAAGCAAAGTTTGGGGGCAGATATTACTATAGTGGCTAAAGAATGCGGTTGGAAATACCAAAATACGATCATTTGGAATGAAAGCAATATTTCAAGACGCACCGCTTGGGGGAGTTGGCTGCAAGCTAGCGCGCCCTATGCTATCGCTCCTGTGGAGTTGATCGTTGTTTTTTATAAAAACGAATACAAACGAAAAAAACAAACTTCTACAATGAGTAAAGAGGAATTTTTACTCTACACGAACGGGCTTTGGAATTTTAGCGGAGAGTCTAAAAAGCGCTTAAAGCACCCAGCCCCATTCCCAAGGGAATTGCCCAGGCGTTGCATCCAATTGTTTTCTTTTTTGGAAGACACGATTTTTGATCCTTTTAGTGGATCTGGAACGACTATTTTAGAGGCCAATGCTTTAGGGCGTTTTAGCGTGGGTTTAGAGATTGAAAAAGAATATTGCGAATTGTCTAAAAAGCGTATTTTAGAGAGTTTGTCGTTAGTGTGAGCGTTTTAAAAACCTTTGAGGGTTAAAATAGTGTAAAATAGTAAAGATTTTAAAACTCAAAAAGGATTGATAATGAATTTATTTGAAAAAATGACTGACCAATTGCATGAGGCTTTAGACAGCGCGCTCGCTCTAGCTTTACACCATAAAAACGCTGAAGTAACGCCCTTGCACATGCTTTTTGCCATGCTTAATAACTCCCAAGGCATTCTCATTCAGGCCTTACAAAAAATGCCTGTGGATATTGAAGCTTTAAAACTTAGCGTTCAAAGCGAGTTGAATAAGTTCGCTAAAGTTTCACAAATCAGCAAGCAAAATATCCAATTAAACCAAGCTCTAATCCAAAGTTTAGAAAACGCTCAAGGCTTGATGGCTAAAAGGGGCGATTCTTTCATCGCTACCGATGTGTATCTTTTGGCGAATATGAGCCTTTTTGAAAGCGTTTTAAAACCTTATTTAGACACTAAGGAACTGCAAAAAACTTTAGAATCTTTAAGAAAAGGCGCAACTATCCAGGATAAAAACGACGATTCCAATTTGGAAAGTTTAGAAAAATTTGGCATTGATTTGACGCAAAAAGCCCTAGAAAATAAGCTGGATCCGGTGATCGGAAGAGATGAAGAAATCATTCGCATGATGCAAATTTTAATCAGAAAAACAAAAAATAACCCTATTTTACTAGGCGAGCCTGGAGTGGGGAAAACGGCGGTTGTGGAAGGGTTAGCCCAACGCATTGTGAATAAAGAAGTGCCTAAAACGCTTTTAAACAAACGAGTTATCGCTTTAGATTTAAGCTTATTGGTGGCTGGGGCGAAATACAGAGGCGAGTTTGAAGAGCGTTTGAAAAAGGTGATTGAAGAAGTTAAAAAAAGCGCGAATGTGATTTTATTCATTGATGAAATCCACACGATTGTGGGGGCTGGGGCTAGTGAGGGGGGCATGGATGCGGCTAACATTTTAAAACCCACGCTCGCTAGGGGGGAATTGCACACGATTGGAGCGACCACCTTGAAAGAATACCGCAAGTATTTTGAAAAAGACATGGCGCTACAAAGGCGTTTCCAACCCATTTTACTCAATGAGCCTAGTATCAATGAAGCTTTACAGATCTTAAGGGGGCTAAAAGAAACTTTAGAAACGCACCATAATATCACTATCAATGACTCCGCACTCATAGCGAGCGCTAAACTCTCTAGCCGTTATATCACCGATAGGTTTTTGCCCGATAAAGCGATTGATTTGATTGATGAGGGGGCGGCTCAATTAAAAATGCAAATGGAATCAGAGCCGGCAAAACTCTCTAGCGTTAAGCGTTCCATCCAAAGACTGGAAATGGAAAAACAAGCCCTTGAAATGGAAAAAAAAGAGAGCAATGCCAAACGCATGCAAGAAATCCTTAAAGAATTGAGCGATTTGAAAGAAGAAAAAATCCAATTAGAAGCGCAATTTGAAAACGAAAAAGAAGTGTTCAAAGAAATTTCACGCTTGAAAATGGAAATGGAAAGCTTGAAAAAAGAGGCTGAGAGGTTTAAGCGCAATGGGGATTACCAGCAAGCGGGTGAAATTGAATACTCTAAAATCCCTGAAAATAAAAAGAAAGAAGAAGAATTGCAACACAAATGGGAAGCGATGCAACAAAACGGGGCGTTGTTGCAAAACGCTTTAACCGAAAACAACATCGCTGAGATTGTGAGCCAATGGACGCATATCCCGGTCCAAAAAATGCTCCAAAGCGAAAAAAATAGGGTTTTAAACATTGAAAGCGAATTGCAAAAAAGAGTGGTGGGGCAAGAAAAAGCGCTCAAAGCGATCGCTAAAGCGATTAAAAGGAATAAGGCCGGTCTTAGCGATAGCAATAAACCTATAGGGAGTTTTCTCTTTTTAGGGCCAACAGGCGTGGGTAAAACCGAGAGCGCTAAAGCTTTGGCGCAATTTTTGTTTGATAGCGATAAAAATCTTATACGAATTGACATGAGCGAATATATGGAAAAGCACGCCATAAGCCGTCTTATTGGGGCCGCTCCTGGGTATGTGGGCTATGAAGAAGGCGGGCAATTGACCGAAGCGGTGCGCAGAAAGCCTTATAGCGTGGTGTTATTAGATGAAGTGGAAAAAGCCTATCCGGATGTGTTTAACCTCTTGTTACAGGTTTTAGATGAGGGGCATTTGACTGATAGTAAGGGCGTGAGGGTGGATTTCAAAAACACGATTTTGATTCTAACCAGCAATGTGGCTAGCGGCGCGCTTTTAGAAGAAAATTTGAGTGAAGCCGACAAACAAAAAGCGATTAAAGAGAGCTTGAGGCAATTCTTCAAGCCGGAATTTTTAAACCGCTTAGATGAAATCATCTCCTTTAACGCCCTAGATAGTCATGCTATCATTAATATCGTGGGGATACTCTTTAAAAACATTCAAAAAAAAGCGCTTGAAAGGGGCATTAATATAACCCTAGACGAAAAGGCAAAAGAATTGATCGCTGAAGCGGGATTTGACAGATTTTATGGCGCTAGACCCTTAAAGCGCGCGCTCTATGAAATGGTAGAAGACAAGCTCGCTGAACTCATTTTAGAAGATAAAGTTAAAGAGAATGACAGCGTGGCATTTGTGGTAGAAAATAACGAGATTGTGCCTAAGATTAAGTGAGGTTTTGTTATCCTAAAAATACAAGAGATGGTTATTTTGAAAAAAGGATTGAATGATGTTTGATAACACGCTTGTTAATCTCTTTGACACAGCGCCTCTTTTAACTTCGCTTTTAGCTGGGATTTTAACTTTTTTAAGCCCTTGCGTGTTGCCTTTGATCCCGGCGTATATGTCTTATATTTCTCAAATTTCTTTAGAGGATATTAAAGATGGTAAGGCTAAAAGGGTTTCGGTTTTTTTAAAATCCTTGATGTTTGTGGTGGGGTTTTCACTCGTGTTTTTGGGCGTGGGCATGTCTATGGCCAAGCTTATCCATAGCTTTTCGTTTTCCTGGGTGAATTATATCGCTGGGGGGATTGTGATTCTTTTTGGTTTGCATTTTTTAGGCGTGTTTCGTTTTTCATTTTTGTATAAAACTCAAAGCGTTCGTTTAGCGAGCAAATCTAATAGCATGCAGCGCTTTTACCCCTTTCTTTTGGGCATGAGTTTCGCTTTGGGCTGGACGCCATGCATTGGGCCGATATTCACTTCTATTGTGATCATGAGCGCGAGTAAGGACGCTTATGGCTTAATGCTTATGGTGGTGTTTGTAATGGGCTTGGCGATCCCTTTTTTATTAGTGGCTTTAATGCTAGAAAGAGCGCTTTTGTTCTTAAAATCCTTAAAGAAATACAACCGCGCGATTGAAGTTGTTTCAGGGTTGGTGCTTGTTTTAATGGGAATACTGATCATGACAAATTCTTTAGAAAGCCTGACGAATTTCTTGCAAAATTAGGAGGGTTTGATGCTGTTAAAAAACGCTTCGTTTTATGATGATGAAGTTTTAAAAAGAGCGGATATCCGCTTAAAAGATTCCCTCATTATAGAGATTAAAGAAAACTTAAGCCCTATTAATAATGAAGAAGTGGTTGAGTGCGACAATTTATTCGTGCTGCCAAGCTTCATTGATTTGAGCGTTACTGGTTTGGAGGGTTATGAAAATTTAAAACAGAAGGCTTTTAAAGGGGGGGTAGGGTTACTCAATGTTTTTAATTGCGATCAAAGCGGCATTAAAAATATTATGGCACTCAAAAACAACCAACTAGCCGACATCGCTACGCTTAAAAATAGGGGGGGGGAAATTTTAATTGTGCCATCTGATGCTTTTTTAGAACTCATCAGCCACTACGCCAAATCCTACAACTTGCCTCTTTTAGTCTCTTTAGAAAATTCTTTTGAAGCCCTAAATAGTGGGGAATTAGCCTATGAATTGGGGCAGAATTTTGTAGACAATGCGTTTGAAAACACGCGCTTGGTGCGTTTCATGGAAGTTTCTAGAGCGTTACAAATCCCCATGCTTTTAGATAAAGTGAATAGTATCACCACGATCAAACTCATCAAAGCCTTTAATGATTTAGGAGCGAAATTACAAGCCCAAACGCCCTTAAGCCATTTAATCTTAGATGAGAGCGTGTATGAAGATTATGAGCCACGATTTAAAATCGCCCCTCCTTTAAGGGATAAGGAAGGTCAAAACGCCCTAAAAGAAGCCCTAAAAAATAACGAAATCGCCATGCTCACAAGCCTTCATGTTTTTAAAAATTCTAACGCAGAGCTTTTTGAAGAAAGCGCGTTTGGGTGTGAGAGCATAGAGGACGCTTTTAGCGTGGCTTACACTTTTTTAGTTCAAAAAAAGGTTATCAGCTTCCAACAGCTCATTAAAGTCATGGCAACCAATCAAGCGGAGTTTTTAAAACTCAATGCGGGTGAGGTTAAAGAAAACCAATTAGCCAATTTGATGATTGTGGATTTAAACGCTCAAACAAGAGTGAGTAATCAAAATTCGCCCTTTTATGGTTTGGAATTGTATGGCGAAGTGCAAAGAATGATCTTAAAAGGGCAAACCACATTTATTAAGGAGAATGCATGCAAGAAATCATAGGAGCGTCTTTAGTTTTTTTGTGTAATGAAAAATGCGAAGTGTTAGAAGATCATGGCGTGGTCTTTGATGAAAAGATTGTTGAAGCGGGTGATTATAAGAATTTAACGCTTAAATACCCCCACTTAAAGGCGCAGTTTTTTGAAAATTCCGTTCTGTTGCCCGCTTTTATCAACGCGCACACCCATTTTGAATTTTCCAACAACAAGGCGAGTTTTGATTACGGGAGTTTTTCTGGCTGGTTAGGGAGCGTGTTGAACAATGGGGGAGCGATTTTAGAAAATTGCCAAGGGGCTATTCAAAATGCCATCATTACGCAATTAAAAAGCGGGGTGGGGAGCGTGGGAGCGATTTCTAACCACCTGATAGAAGTTAATCTGTTAAAAGAAAGCCCCTTGAATGCTGTCGTGTTTTTAGAGTTTTTAGGGAGCAGCTATTCTTTAGAAAAATTAAAAGCGTTTGAGGCCAAATTTAAAGAATTAAAAGATTTAGAAGATCAAAAGCTTAAAGCGGCTTTGGCTGTGCATGCCCCTTATTCGGTCCAAAAAGACATGGCTTTAAGCGTCATCCAATTGGCCAAAGATTCACAAAGCCTGCTTTCTACGCATTTTTTAGAATCACTTGAAGAACTAGAATGGGTAGAAAATTCTAAAGGGTGGTTTGAAAATTTTTACCAGCATTTTTTAAAAGAGTCTCATTTCAAATCGCTCTATAAGGGCGCGAACGATTACATTGACATGTTTAAAGACACGCACACTCTATTTGTGCATAACCAGTTCGCTTCTTTAGAAGTATTAAAAAGGATCAAGTCTCAAGTCAAAAACGCTTTTTTAATCACATGCCCCTTTTCTAACCGCTTGTTGAGCGGGAAAGCGTTGGATTTAGAGAGAGCTAAAGAAGCCGGTTTGAGCGTGAGCGTGGCCACTGATGGCTTGAGTTCTAACATTTCGCTGAGCCTTTTAGACGAATTAAGGGCGTTTTTGCTTTCCCATAACATGCCGTTATTGGAATTAGCTAAAATAGCCCTTTTAGGGGCGACTAGGCATGGGGCTAAAGCTTTAGCTTTAAATAATGGCGAGATAGAAGCCAACAAGAGGGCGGATTTGAGCGTGTTTGGTTTCAATGAAAAATTCACTAAAGAGCAAGCGATCTTGCAATTTTTATTGCATGCTAAAGAAGTGGAGCGCTTGTTTTTAGGGGGGAAAAGGGTGATCTAATTTGTTTTAAAGACAGAATGCGTTAAAATGAGCAATCCAAATCAATTAAGGAAAGAGTCAATGAAATTAGTTTTAGCCAAGAATACGAGAAAATCAGACGCTAAGAGCGTGGAATTAGAGGATTTGTATCGCAAATTCAGTGAAGACAAGCGTTCTATTTTCTATTTTGCCCCCACAAACGCCCACAAAGACATGCTCAAAGCGGTGGATTTTTTCAAAGAAAAAGGCCATACGGCTTATTTAGATGAGGTGAGGGTCAGCACTGATGAAAAAGATTTTCTTTATGAATTGCACATTATTTAAAGGCTTGTATTGAAAGTTTATATTGAAACCATGGGTTGTGCCATGAATTCTAGGGATAGCGAGCATCTACTAAGCGAACTATCCAAACTGGATTATAAAGAGACTAGCGACCCTAAAACAGCGGATTTGATTTTAATCAACACTTGCAGCGTGCGCGAAAAACCTGAACGGAAATTGTTTTCAGAAATCGGTCAATTCGCTAAAATCAAAAAACCCAACGCCAAAATCGGGGTTTGCGGGTGCACCGCAAGCCACATGGGAGCGGATATTTTGAAAAAAGCCCCGAGCGTGAGCTTTGTGTTAGGGGCTAGGAATGTGTCTAAAATCTCTCAAGTGATCCATAAAGAAAAGGCCGTTGAGGTGGCGATTGATTATGATGAAAGCGCGTATGCTTTTGAATTTTTTGAAAAAAAGGCTCAAATCCGATCGTTACTAAACATCTCTATAGGTTGCGATAAAAAATGCGCTTATTGCATTGTCCCGCACACTAGGGGGAAAGAAATTTCTATCCCTATGGATTTGATTTTAAAAGAAGCTGAGAAATTAGCGAATAACGGCACTAAAGAGCTCATGCTTTTAGGGCAGAATGTGAATAATTACGGCGTTCGTTTCAGTAGCGAGCATGCGAAAGTGGATTTTAGCGATTTGTTGGATAAATTGAGCGAAATTCCAGGCATTGAAAGGATACGATTCACTTCGCCTCACCCCTTGCACATGAATGATGCATTTTTAGAACGCTTTGCCCAAAACCCTAAAGTGTGCAAGAGTATCCACATGCCCTTACAGAGCGGATCTAGCGCGGTGTTAAAGATGATGCGAAGAGGTTATAGTAAAGAGTGGTTTTTAAATCGGGTGGAGAGGTTAAAAGCTTTAGTGCCTGAAGTGGGCATTAGCACGGATATTATCGTAGGCTTTCCTAATGAGAGCGATAAGGATTTTGAAGACACAATGGAGGTTCTAGAAAAAGTGCGCTTTGACACGCTCTATAGTTTCATTTATTCCCCACGCCCTTTCACTGAAGCGGGAGCTTGGAAAGAAAGAGTGCCATTAGAGGTTTCATCTTCAAGGTTAGAGAGGTTGCAAAACAGGCACAAAGAAATTTTAGAAGAAAAAGCCAAGCTAGAAGTGGGCAAAACGCATGTGGTGTTGGTGGAAAATAGGCGTGAAATGGATAATCAAATCGTGGGTTTTGAGGGGCGCAGCGATACGGGGAAATTCATTGAAGTAACTTGTAAGGAAAAAAGAAATCCGGGCGAGCTTGTAAAAGTGGAGATTGTTTCTCATTCCAAAGGGCGCTTGATGGCGGCCATCAAAGGCAACTAATCAAAATAACCAATGAAAAAGCGGGTTTAAAGGCGAGAATTGAGCTTAAAATTTTTCAGGAAAAATATCGTTTTAAAGGTTGTCCCTCGTTTGGCGTTTGGAGTTCTTTGGTTGTTGCATAAAACTTGTAAAAACCGCTATTTTTTAGCTCAAAATTTAAAAGAAAAACCCTTTATTGTAAGCTGTTGGCATGGGGAGCTTGGCATGATCGGGTTTGCGTATTTAAGGCTTGAAAAACCTTCTGTTTATGTGATCGCAAGCCAGCATTTTGACGGCTCTATTGCGGCAGGTTTGTTTGAAAGCTTTGGTTTTAAAAACATTAGAGGATCTAGCAAAAAAGGGGGGGTTAAGGTTTTGATAGAAGGGCTTAAACGATTGAAAGAAGGTTGCGATGTAGCTATCACTCCTGATGGCCCTAAAGGCCCACGACACAGCATAGCGGATGGGGTGATCGCTTTAGCTCAAAAATCAGGCGTGGGGATTAGCGCTTGTCGGGTGGTTTGTAAAAACGCATGGCGGTTGAACACTTGGGATCAATTTGAAATCCCTAAGCCTTTTAGCGAAGTGCATTATTACATGTTAGAATCGGTAATCATCCCTAAAGAATGGGAGCTTTCAAGGGCTAAAGAATATTTAAAGACGCGCATGGATTCTGTTGGGTTTGAAGAACCTCAAAGGGGTTTGGGTGCTTAAAGGGTTAAAAAAAGCGTTTAAGGAGAGGTTTTGCTCTCAAGTGTATATCTCTTTTAATGTGGATCACAATCTTTTATCCACTCAAGTCATAAGGATCAAAAACGATCGCATTAAAGAGAAATTTTTTAAAACTTTTGAGACTAAAGTGGAGACTAAAAATGGTGAAGTCCCTATTCAAGCCTTAAAAATCGCCAGAACTTATAGCCAAAAATACCCCTACACTTATTTCAGCGCGATGAGTAAAGCTAAAGAGGTTTTATGCGAAAAGCAGGCGTTTGAACAAATCAAACAAGAAAATCAAGATTATCATGCTTGTGAAGTCAATCAAAAGTATTGCGTTTATGTGGAATCTAAGGATTTTTTAAAGGATTTCAAGCGTTTTAAAATCCAGGATGTGGATTTTTTGTTTTCGCCTTTTAGCCTTATTTATGATTTTGTGCGCGATAATTTAGAAAATAAGCCGTTGTTGTATTTGCTTTTGGAGCGTTCAAGATTTTATTTTTTGATTGCGGATAAAAAAGAGATTTTTTTAGCCAAATCCGTGTTTTTAGAAGAACAACCTGAAGAATTTATAGAGAGCAAGGAAGAGGATTCTATGGAAATGGATAATGAGGCTGTGAATTTGTTTTTGAGTGAAATCCAAGAAGATATTGACAGCCTTGAAGAAGCGATAGGCCTAGATAGCAGTAAGGATAATAGCGAAAAAATAACAGAGGACGCTTATAGTTTGATTGAAGGCATGACGAATATCCCTTTAATTGCAGATGTTTTGCAAGAGGGATTGCGCAGCGTTTATCATTCTAGAGATATTGACTTTGTAGAAAAAGTGGTTGTTTTAGACAGCTGCCAAATCCACCAAAGAGCGTTAATGCATTTGCAAGAAACTTTGATGATAGAAGTGGATAGGCTTGATTTTTCTTTAGTGGAGCGCTTGAACATTTTAGCGCGCATGGAGAATGAAAAGCATGCGTTTTAGCTACATTGAGCCAAGAGCGAAATACCTTATCAGCAAGCTTTCTAAAATTTGGGTTTTTTACATTTTTTTATCTTTTGTGGTGATAGGGGGGTTAGTGGGGTTTATGCACAACGCTATTAAAAACACTCAAGATAATGCGTCTAGTTTGACGATTCAAGAAAGGCTTTACCGCCATGAAATCAGCCGCTTGCAGGTTAAGACTGATGAAACCTTAAAACTCATTAAAGAAGCCAAAAAGCGTCTGAATTACAATGATGATATACGAGATGTTTTGCAAGGGCTTTTAAATATTGTGCCAGATCTCATCACTATTAATAGCATTGAAATAGACCAGCAAAGCGTGGTGGTTAGCGGTAAAACCCCTTCTAAAGAAGCCTTTTATTTTTTGTTTCAAAACAAACTAAACCCCATGTTTGATTATTCTAGGGCGGAATTTTTCCCTTTAAGCGACGGGTGGTTTAATTTTGTCTCCACCAACTTTTCTAATTCCTTACTAATAAAAAACCCGGAGTCTATTAAATGAAGCCATTGCATTTTTCACACTTAGACAGAGAACAATCAGGCGATGTAGGGTTTATCATTAAAAACCTCATTTTTTTGGGGGTTTTTTCCTTATTGGGTTGGTTGAATACCGAGTATTTTCTATGGCCTAGCATGTTGGAATTGAAAAAAATCCTTTTAGAAGAAAATCGTAAAAAAAGCGTTTTAGAATACGCGCAAAGGCATTTTGAAACAGCCTTAACCAATTACCGCAATCAAAAAGAAACCAGCGAATCCTTGTTAAAGATTTTTAATGATGAAGAGTCCAGGCGGATTTTAGAAAAGATTTTAAAAAAATGTTTTGACGCTTATAAAATCAAACCCTTGCTCTCTCAAAACCCCCTTCAAAAAACCCAATTTTTTATCATGGCCAGAGCGAGCGAATTAGAAAAGACCTATCTTTTTTTCACCTTAATCAACAAGTATTTACCGAGCGCTCAAAGCCAATTGCCTTTAAAAATCTCTAAAGACGATGAAGGGTTGTTGGTGCAATTTAGCGTGAGTATTGATCTCCAATAGGATTAGGGGTGGTTTAATGCAAGATTTTGATTTTAGTTTTAATCCTAAGGCATGCGAGGGTTGTGGGGCAAAGTGTTGCGTGGGGGAAAGCGGGTATATTTTTTTAAATATCCAAGAAATGCAAAAAATTAGCGCTTTTTTACAATTAGAATTAGAAGAATTCAGTCAAAAATACGTTAAAAAGGTGGGGTATAAGTTTTCTTTATTAGAAAAAGACGCTAAAGAGTTGGGTTTGGCGTGCGTGTTTTTGGATTTAGAAACCAAAAAATGCCAGATTTATAGCGTGCGCCCTAAACAATGCCAAACTTTTCCTTTTTGGGAGAGCGTGAAAACTTTCTCTAAAGAGCAAAAAGAAGCTTTTTGTCAAAGCTGTCCGGGCATTACACCAAAAACCAAAGAAACTAAAGTGCGCTAAAATTCACTATAGTGATACAAAAAAGGAAATAAAATAATGAATATTCAAACAAAGAAAAGGTTTTTAGCAAATATATTGCTTTTTAGTCTGTTTTCTTGCCTTAAGGCTGAAACCCTTTCAGAAGATCATCAAATCCTGTTGAGTTCAGACGCTTTCCATAGAGGGGATTTTGCTGCCGCTCAAAAAGGCTATATGAATCTTTACAAGCAAACCAATAAGGTGGTGTATGCTAAAGAAGCGGCCATTTCAGCGGCGAGCTTAGGGGACATTAAAACCGCTATGCATTTAGCCATGCTCTATCAAAAAATCACCAATAATCGTAATGATGTTTCTATCAATAAGATTTTAGTGGATGGCTATGCGCAAATGGGGCAGATTGATAAGGCGATTGAATTGTTGCACAAAATCCGTAAAGAAGAAAAGACCATAGCCACAGACAATGTGCTAGGGACTTTGTATTTGACGCAAAAGCGTTTGGATAAGGCTTTCCCGTTGTTGAATAAGTTTTATAACCAAGTGCATGATGAAGACAGTCTAGAAAAACTCATTACAATCTATTTTTTGCAAAACCGCAAAAAAGAGGGCTTGGATTTGTTGCAATCTCATATAGACAGGTATGGTTGCTCAGAGCAATTGTGCCAAAAAGCGCTCAACACTTTCACGCAATTTAACGAGCTTGATTTGGCTAAAACGACTTTTGCTCGTTTGTATGAAAAAAACCCTATTGTGCAAAACGCCCAATTTTATATAGGGGTATTAATCTTGTTAAAAGAGTTTGATAAGGCCCAGCAAATCGCAGAATTATTCCCATTTGATAGGCGTTTGTTGTTAGACTTATACACCGCACAAAAGAAATTCGCTCAAGCTTCCAAACAAGCTTCTTTGATCTATCAAGAAAAAAAAGACCCTAAATTCTTAGGATTAGAGGCTATTTATCATTATGAAAGCTTGAGCGCGAAAAATAAAAAACTCACCAAACAAGAGATGCTGCCTATCATTCAAAAATTAGAGCAAGCCACCAAAGAGCGCCAGCAAATACTCGCTAAAACCAAAGATAAAGAGGACGCGCAAGACGCTTTCTTTTATAATTTTTTAGGGTATTCCTTAATAGATTATGACATGGATATTAAAAGGGGCATGGATTTTGTGAGGAAAGCCTTAGCGTTGGATTCTGGCTCAGTGCTTTATTTGGATTCTTTAGCATGGGGTTATTACAAATTAGGGAATTGCTTGGAGGCTAAAAAAATCTTTTCTAGCATCGCTAAAGAGTCTATCCAAGCCGAACCCGAATTAAAAGAACACAATAAGATCATTCAAGAATGCAAGAAATAGGGATTTTAGAAAATTTACAAAAAAGCTTAGCCTTAAAAGAGGGCATGCTTTCTTATGAAATGTTAGGTAAAAGCCTGTCGTATAACCCTTACTTGCCTAGAGTCATTCCTCAAACCAAAGATTGTGTTTTTGTAACCCCTGATGAGGTTTTAGAAAAGCTTTTGAAAGAAAACACCCACACCGATTGCGTCATTGTCAATTTCAAAGGATTATACGAAATAGGCGCGCCAAGCGTGTTTGATTTAGAAGTTTTAGGGTTATTGCGCCGCCATGCGAACTCTTTGATTATCCATCAGGATTTTTTCATCAGCCACTACCAGCTTTTAGAATCGCTTGTTCAAGGATCTGATGGGGTCATTTTAGATGAAGAGCTTTTAAAAGAAGATCTAAAAGGCATGGTAGAATTTTCTTGGCGTTTGGGCTTAGGCGTGTTTGTAGAAACCCACAAACAAGACTACACCCATTTAAAAGATTTAGGGGTTTTAGGCGTGTTGGAAAATAGCCCCTATTCTTATAATCAAAAAAAAATAGTCTTTTTAGATTGAATTTTAAGCTAATTTAGAGTAAAAATCGTATTCAAACTTTTTAAAAGGAGTTAGTCATGTCATTATTGGTGAATGATGAATGCATTGCGTGCGATGCTTGCAGAGAAGAATGCCCTAGTGAGGCGATTGAAGAGGGCGATCCTATTTATAATATTGATCCGGATAGATGCACGGAGTGTTACGGGTATGATGATGATGAGCCTCGTTGCGTGAGCGTATGCCCTGTAGATGCGATTTTACCGGATCCTAACAATGCAGAGAGCAAAGAGGAACTGAAATACAAATATGAAAGCTTAAAAGAGCAAGATTAAAGGCTAGCAATGGCTAAAATCACAACCGTGATTGATATAGGCTCTAATTCAGTGCGTTTGGCTGTCTTTAAAAAGACGAGCCAGTTTGGGTTTTACTTGCTTTTTGAGACTAAGTCTAAGGTTAGGATTTCAGAGGGCTGTTATGCGTTTAATGGAATCTTACAAGAAATCCCCATGCAAAGAGCCGTTAAAGCCTTGAGCGAATTTAAAGAAATCGCTTTTAAATACAAAAGCAAAAAAATCTTGTGCGTGGCGACCTCAGCGGTGCGCGATGCCCCTAATCGGCTGGAGTTTGTAGCGAGGGTGAAAAAGGCTTGCGGTTTGCAAATCAAAATCATTGATGGGCAAAAAGAAGCACTCTATGGCGGAATCGCGTGCGCGAATTTGTTGCATAAAAATTCAGGGATCACGATAGATATTGGAGGGGGTAGCACGGAGTGCGCGTTGATTGAAAAAGGCAAGATTAAGGACTTAATCTCGCTTGACGTCGGCACGATTCGCATTAAAGAAATGTTTTTAGACAAGGACTTAGAGGTCAAATTGGCTAAAGCCTTTATCCAAAAAGAAGTCTCTAAACTGCCCTTTAAACACAAAAACGCCTTTGGGGTGGGGGGGACGATCAGAGCGTTGAGTAAGATACTCATGAAACGCTTTGATTACCCTATTGATTCTTTGCATGGCTATGAAATAGATGCACATAAAAATTTAGCGTTCATTGAAAAAATCGTCATGCTTAAAGAAGATCAATTACGGCTTTTGGGGGTGAATGAAGAGCGTTTGGATAGTATCAGGAGCGGGGCGTTGATTCTATCAGTCGTTTTGGAGCATTTAAAAACTTCTTTAATGATCACTAGTGGGGTGGGGGTGAGAGAAGGCGTGTTTTTGAGCGATTTATTGCGCCACCATTACCATAAATTCCCCCCCAATATCAACCCCTCTCTCATCTCTTTAAAAGATCGCTTTTTGCCCCATGAAAAGCACAGCCAAAAGGTCAAAAAAGAATGCGTGAAATTGTTTGAAGCCTTATCGCCTTTGCATAAAATAGATGAAAAATACCTTTTCCATTTAAAGATTGCGGGGGAATTAGCGAGCATGGGTAAGATTTTAAGCGTCTATTTAGCCCACAAGCACAGTGCGTATTTTATTTTAAACGCTTTGAGTTATGGCTTTAGCCACCAGGATAGAGCGATCATTTGCTTATTAGCCCAATTCAGCCATAAAAAAATCCCTAAAGACAACGCTATCGCCCACATGAGCGCGATGATGCCAAGCCTTTTAACCTTGCAATGGTTGAGTTTTATCCTTTCTTTAGCCGAAAATTTGTGCCTAACAGACAGCCACCATTTAAAATACACGCTAGAAAAAAACAAGCTTGTGATCCATTCTAATGATGTGCTTTACTTGGCTAAAGAGATGCTCCCCAAACTCGTTAAGCCCATTCCTTTGACGATAGAGTTTGCTTGAAAATAGCGATTGTCAGGCTTTCAGCACTTGGGGATATTATCGTGAGCGCGGTATTTTTAGCGGCCATTAAAGAGCGTTTCACTGACGCCCAAATAGAATGGTTCGTGGATGAAAGATTCAGCGCGATTTTAGAGCATTCCCCCTATATTGATAAATTACACCCCATCGCTTTAAAAAGCGTGCTTACAACCTTTAACCCTTTGAAGATTTTCAAACTTTTTAAATCTTTAAGGGCTTATGAATACGATATAATCATTGACATGCAAGGCCTAGTCAAATCCGCTCTCATCACTCAAATGTTGAAAGCCCCTAAAAAAGTCGGCTTTGATTACGCTTCGGCTAGAGAGGGTTTGAGCGCGTTTTTTTACTCGCAAAAAGTTTCTATCGCTTATGATGAGCCCATTTTAAAGCGCAATTTCACGCTCCTTTCTCAAGCCCTAAACTTGCCCAAAAACGAAATTTCAGAGAGCTTAAGCTCTAGGACTAAAGTGTTTTCTTACCAAGATTCTCCAAAAATTGATGCGTTAAATTTGAATAAGAATAAGCCAAAAATCCTTTTTGTTTTAGAAACTTCTAAAATCAATAAAACTTACCCTATAGAGCGTTTTAAAGATCTGGCTTTGATGCTAGAAAATTTTCAAATTTGCTTGTTGTGGCATGCTGATGAACATAAAGCCACTACGCTTTATCACGCTTTAAAACACCAACGCGATGCGTTATTGCTCCCTAAACTCACTTTAAACGAGGTTAAGGCGTTGCTCTTTAAAATGGATTTGATCATTGGGGGCGATACGGGCATTACGCATTTAGCATGGGCGTTGCAAAAAGCTAGCATCACCCTTTATGGCAACACGCCCATGGAGCGTTTTAAATTAGAAAGCCCGATCAATATTTCGCTCACCGGTAATTCAAACGCCAACTACCATAAAAAGGATTTTTCTATCCAAAACATAGAGCCTAAAAAAATTAAAGAATGCGTTTTAAATATCTTAAAGGAAAAAGAATGACTTATAAAGAACGACTCATACACGAAAAGATATTGAACCAAGACGACAAGGGTTTGAAAACGGAATTACGCATTTTGAGTATTCTTATCGTGGAATCTTTAGTGAATATTTTAGGGTTTATTTTGGCTAAAATGCCCCATTCGTGGTTTTTAAGGTGCATTAAAGCTGTGGCGTGGCTGATGAAAACTTTTGATAGGCGTCGTTATTTTGACGCTAAAGCTAATTTGGATTTTGTGTTTGGGGATTCTAAAAGCGAAGAAGAGAAAAAAAGGATTATTAAAAAGGGTTATGAAAATTTTGCTTTCATCATTTTAGAAACCATCAGGGTGATTTTTATCCCTAAAGATGAATACGACGCTCGTTTCACGCTCATCAATGAAGAGAATGTGTGGAAGTCTTTAAACAAGGAAGGCCAAGCGATCACTTTATGCATGCATTTTGGCTATTGGGAAGCGGTAGGCACGACTTTAGCGCAATATTATGAAAATTATGGTAGGGGGTGTTTGGGGCGTTTGACTAAATTTGCCCCCATCAACCACATGATCATGAGTAGGCGAGAAGCGTTTGGGGTGCGTTTTGTCAATAAAGTGGGAGCGATGAAAGAACTCATTAAAATGTATAATCAAGGCAATGGCCTTGTGGGGATTTTAGTGGATCAAAATGTCGTGCCTAAAGATGGGGTGGTGGTGAAATTCTTTAATAAAGACGCTACGCACACCACGATCGCTTCTATTTTATCGCGCCGTTACAATATAGACATCCAGCCGGTATTCATTGATTTTAATGACGATTATTCGCATTATACAGCGACTTATTACGAAAGTATCCGCTCTCAAATCACCGATAATGCTGAAAACGATATTTTAGAATGCACGCAAGCCCAAGCGAGTTTGTGCGAAGAGGTAATTAGAAACCACCCGGAAAGTTATTTTTGGTTCCACAGGCGTTTTAAAAGCACCCACCCTGAAATTTATCAAAGATAGGGTTTTGTTTTAATCAAAAATTAAAAACTAAAGCCTTATTTTTAAGAAAACTTTTATTGATGGTAAAAAACGCTTTTTAGTATTTTTACATTCCATCATTCAATGAGAGCGGGAGTGATATTTCTCCAAAAATTCTTTTTTAAAACTCAAAAACCGCTTTTCTAAAATGGCGTTTCTGGCGTTTTTAACTAGCTCTAAATAAAAATGCAAATTGTGCAAACTGGCCAAACGAGCGTAAGTGAGTTCTTTAGCCCTAAACAAATGGTGCAAATAGGCTTTAGAATAGCGTTTGCAAGCATAACAAGTGCAATTTTCTTCAATGGGGGTATCATCCAATTTATAGGGCGCATTTTTGATAGAAATTTTGCCAGAATGCGTGAAAAGGGTGGCGTTTCTGGCGTTTCTGGTGGGCATCACGCAATCAAACATATCCACCCCTAAACCGATAGCGTCTAGGATATTTTCAGGCGTGCCTACGCCCATCAAGTAGCGAGGCTTGTCTTTAGGGAGCAAGGGGGCGGTGTGTGCGATGGTTTCTAGCATTTCATTCACGCTTTCCCCCACCGCTAAACCGCCTATAGCATAGCCATCAAAACCCTCATGCATTAACCCCACGCTAAGGCTGCGCATTTTCAAATGCGTCCCACCCTGGATAATGGCAAAAAGGTTGTTGTTAGGGCGGTTTTTTTCTTTGTGGTATTCTAGGCTGAGATTCGCCCATTTAGCGCTTCTTTTAATGGATTCTTCAAGGCGTTTTAAGGGAGCGGGCAAGCCCACTAAATCGTCTAAAACCATCATAATATCGCTATTCAAAGAATATTGAATATCCAAAACTTTAGCGGGCGTGAATAAATGCTTGCTCCCATCAATATGGGATTTAAAAACAATCCCATCTTCTTGCAACTTAACATTATCGCTCAAACTAAAGGCTTGAAACCCCCCACTATCGGTTAAAAAACTCCCCTGAAATTGAGCGAAACGATGCAAGCCCCCTAATTTCTCAACGACCTTTTCGCCCGGCCTTAAATACATGTGATAGGTGTTGGCTAAAATGAGTTTAGCGCCTAAAATTTCTTGCGCATCCATAGCGTCTAAAGATTTGATACAGCCTTGCGTGCCTACTGGCATAAAAACAGGCGTTGCCACTTGAGAATGGGCTAAATTTAAAAGACCAGCTCGCGCGTGTTTGTCAGTCGCTTGGAGTTGAAAATCCATCGTTTAAGCCTTAATCTTGGATATAATGGCGTAATCATTTTTTAGGAAGTTTGGAATTGAAAAAAATCGCCCTTATTCTAGATGGCATTGTAGCAAAAAATTTTTTAGACTTGGTGCTAAGGCATTATTCTAATCATAATTTTTATATAGTGGTTGTCAAAAATGAGAGTCTTATCCCTAAAAACTACCCGAGCACTTTCGCTTTTTATTGTTTTGATGCGACTTCTAGTTTCAGGCTTTTGCAAGTGTTAAACGATGAGGTGAGCGATGCGTTTTTAATCATACAAGATTTTAAAGAACAGCGCATCATTCATAAAATCATTCAAACCCATTTCAAACGCATGCGCGTGGTTTTGAGCGTGAAAAAAGATGGTGAAAAAACTTTAGAAAATAATGAAGAAAATAAAGATGAAAAGCTTATTTTGATTGATGAATTTGAAGTTTTAGCCAATAAATTCATTTCTCGTTTGCCTAATATCCCTAGCACCCCTAGAGAGTTTGGGTTAGGCAAGGGCGAGATCATGGAGATTGATGTGCCTTTTGGGAGTATTTTTGCTTACAGGCATATTGGCTCTATCAGGCAAAAAGAATACAGGATTGTAGGGCTTTATCGCAACGATGTTTTGTTGCTCTCCACTAAATCTTTGGTTATCCAGCCGCGAGACATTCTATTAGTGGCGGGCAATCCGGAAATTTTAAACGCGGTGTATCATCAAGTCAAAAGCAATGTGGGGCAGTTCCCAGCCCCCTTTGGTAAGAGCATTTATTTATACATTGATATGTGCTTACAAAGCCGAAAAGCGATGATGCGCGATGTGTATCAAGCCTTGTTTTTGCACAAACATTTAAAGAGCTACAAGCTCTATATCCAGGTTTTACACCCCACTAGCCCTAAGTTTTACCATAAATTTTTATCGCTAGAAACCGAAAGCATTGAAGTGAATTTTGATTTTTACGGGAAAAGTTTTATCCAAAAACTCCATGAAGATCACCAGAAAAAAATGGGCCTAATCGTGGTAGGCAGAGAGCTTTTTTTATCTAAAAAACACCGAAAGGCCTTGTATAAAACAGCCACCCCGGTTTATAAAACCAACATTTCCGGCTTGTCTAAAACCTCTCAAAGCGTGGTGGTATTGAATGAAAGCTTGGATATTAATGAGGACATGTCTTCAGTGATTTTTGATGTGTCTATGCAAATGGATTTGGGCTTGTTGCTCTATGATTTTGACCCTAACAAGCGCTATAAAAACGAGATTGTCAATCATTATGAAAATTTAGCCAACACGCTCAACCGCAAGATTGAGATTTTTCAAACCGATATTAGAAATCCTATCATGTATCTCAATTCTTTAAGAAATCCCATTTTGCATTTCATGCCTTTTGAAGAGTGCATCACGCACACGCGCTTTTGGTGGTTTTTATCCACTAAAGTGGAAAAATTAGCGTTTTTAAACGATGATAACCCTCAAATTTTTATCCCTGTAGCGGAGTGAAAGAATGCAAGAAATTGTAATCCCTTTAAAAGAAAAAAGCTATAAAGTGTTTTTGGGGGAACTGCCTGAAATAAAATTGAAACAAAAAGCGCTCATCATTAGCGATAGCATCGTGGCCGGGTTGCATTTATCGTATTTATTAAAGCGCTTGAAAGCCTTAGAAGTCAGAGTGTGCGTGATAGAGTCCGGGGAAAAATACAAGAATTTTCATTCGTTAGAGCGGATTTTAAACAATGCCTTTGAAATGCAATTAAACCGCCATTCTTTAATGATAGCCCTTGGTGGGGGAGTGATAAGCGATATGGTGGGGTTTGCGAGCAGTATTTATTTTAGGGGGATTGGTTTTATTAATATCCCTACGACTTTACTTTCTCAAGTGGATGCGAGCGTGGGGGGGAAAACAGGGATCAATACGCCTTATGGCAAAAACTTAATCGGATCGTTCCACCAGCCTGAAGCGGTTTATATTGATTTAGCTTTTTTAAAAACCCTTGAAAAAAGGGAATTTCAAGCAGGGGTTGCTGAAATCATTAAAATGGCGGTGTGTTTTGATAAAAACTTGGTAGAAAGATTGGAAACAAAGGATTTAAAAGATTGTTTAGAAGAAGTGGTTTTCCAAAGCGTCAGTATCAAAGCTCAAGTTATTATACAAGATGAAAAAGAGCAAAACATCAGGGCCGGGTTGAATTACGGGCATACCTTTGGGCATGCGATAGAAAAAGAGACTGATTATGAGCGATTTTTGCATGGCGAAGCGATCGCTATTGGCATGCGCATGGCTAATGATTTAGCCCTTTCTTTAGGCATGCTCACTCTAAAAGAATACGAACGCATAGAAAATTTATTGAAAAAATTTGATTTGATATTCAATTACCAAATCCTTGATCTTCAAAAATTTTACGAACGCTTGTTTTTAGACAAAAAAAGCGAAAATAAGACAATCAAATTCATTCTGCCCAAAGGCATTGGAGCGTTTGAGGCTGCCTCTCATATCCCTAAAGAAACGATTTTAAAGGTGTTAGAAAAATGGCATTAAGGGTATTATTATTCTTTTGTTTTTTGTTTTTACAAGCAGAAGATAAAAGCCAAGAGCTATTGTCCATACAAAAACAAATGGCTTTGGTGGATAAAAAACTCGCCAAAGACGATAACGTGTGGTTGAAAAAATTTGAAAACTATAAGATCTACAATCAAATTTATACCGAAAAAGAGAGCGTGAGACAGGAGTTAAGGCGTTTAAAAAACAAAAAAAGCAAGGATTTATTAAAGATTAGCACCTTAGAGCACACCCTAAAGGCTTTAGAGTCCCAGCAAAAAATGTTTGAAAGCTATGGGGTCAATCCTTTTAAGGACTTGATAGAGCGCCCTAATATCCCCAATATCCCCAATATCGCTAACCCTATTGCGATCATTGATGGCATTTCTTTCATTAAAAGCATGCATTTAAAGCATGAAAATCTTAAAAATAACCAAACTGCTTTAGAAGAAGTTTTAAAGCTTTTAGATCAAAAACACCAGCTTTTAAATCAGTGGCATGCCTTGGATAAAAGCGCGAAACTAAGCGATGAGATTTATCAAACTCAAGCCAAACGCTTAGAATTGCAAGGGGCTCAAAACATTCTAAAAACCACGATCGGGATTTTTCAAAAAGACAGCGATGAAGCCATAAGCATTGTTAAATCTCAAGTTAAAAACCAGCTTTTTAAATTGGTTTATGTGTTTTTAGCGGCGCTTTTGAGCGTGGTGTTTGCGTGGATTTTAAAAATCATTTCCAGCAAATACATTGAAAATAATGAGCGCGTCTATACCGTGAATAAAGCCATTAACTTCGTGAATGTGAGCGTGATCATTTTGATCTTTCTTTTTTCTTATTTAGAAAATGTTACTTACTTGGTCACGGTTTTAGGCTTTGCGAGCGCGGGTTTAGCGATTGCGATGAAAGATTTGTTCATGAGCTTGCTTGGGTGGTTTATTATTTTGATTGGGGGGAGCGTGCATGTGGGCGATAGGGTGCGTATCGCTAAGGGGACGGATATTTTTATTGGCGATGTGTTGGATATTTCTATGTTGCACATTACGATTTTAGAAGACGTAACCTTTACCACTTATACGAACAACAGGAGAGCGGGCCGGATTATTTTTGTGCCTAATAATTATATTTTCACCACCATGTTTGCTAATTACAGCCATTTTGGGATGAAAACGGTTTGGGATGGGGTGGATTTTTGCATTACATTTGATTCTGATTTTAAAAAAGCTTCTAAAATTGCGCTCAACATCGCTACAGAATTGTCTAAAGAATACACGGATATCACCTATAAACAGCTCAATAAAATGCGCGACCGGTATTCTTTAAGGAGTTTGAGCGTGAAGCCTCGATGCTTTTTGATGCCTGAAAGTAACGGGATAAAAATCTCGGTGTGGTATCAAACCAATTCGTATGCGACCATGTCTTTAAGGAGCAAGATTGTGGCTGAAATCGTTGAAGCGTTTTTGAAAGAAGAAAATATCCATATCGCTTATACGACCAGCAAGCTGCTTAAAGTGGATGCTGATTTTCTAGGCGATGGTTTTGGGAATAAAAGGGAACAAAAATGAAAAAAGTCTATTTCAAAACTTTTGGGTGCAGGACGAATCTTTTTGACACGCAAGTGATGGGCGAGAATTTGAAGGATTTTAGCGCGACCTTAGAAGAACAAGAAGCCGATATTATTGTGATCAATTCTTGCACCGTGACTAATGGGGCCGATAGCGCGGTAAGGAGTTACGCTAAAAAAATGGCGCGATTGGATAAGGAAGTGCTATTTACTGGTTGCGGGGTGAAAACCCAAGGCAAAGAGCTTTTTGAAAAAGGGTTTTTAAAGGGCGTTTTTGGGCATGACAACAAAGAAAAGATTAACGCGCTTTTACAAGAAAAAAAGCGTTTTTTTATAGATGACAATTTAGAAAACAAGCACTTAGACACTACGATGGTGAGCGAGTTTGTGGGAAAAACTAGGGCGTTTATCAAGATCCAAGAAGGCTGTGATTTTGATTGCAATTATTGCATTATCCCAAGCGTGAGAGGGAGGGCTAGGAGTTTTGAAGAGAGGAAAATTTTAGAGCAAGTGGGCCTTTTATGCTCTAAAGGGGTTCAAGAAGTGGTTTTAACCGGCACTAACGTGGGGAGCTATGGGAAAGATAAAGGGAGCAATATCGCACGATTGATTAAAAAATTAAGCCAGATTGCTGGATTAAAACGCATAAGGATTGGGAGCTTAGAGCCTAATCAAATCAACGATGAATTTTTAGAGCTTTTAGAAGAGGATTTTTTAGAAAAACATTTGCATATCGCTTTACAGCACAGCCATGATTTCATGCTAGAGAGAATGAACCGAAGAAACCGCACTAAAAGCGATAGGGAATTATTAGAAACAATCGCTTCTAAGAATTTTGCTATCGGCACGGATTTTATTGTGGGGCATCCGGGCGAGAGCGAAAGCGTTTTTGAAAAAGCGTTTAAAAATTTAGAAAGCTTGCCTTTAACGCACATCCACCCTTTTATTTACAGCAAACGAAAAGACACCCCCTCTAGCTTGATGACTGATAGCGTGAGCTTGGAAGATTCTAAAAAGCGTTTGAATGCGATTAAAGATTTGATTTTTCATAAAAATAAGGCGTTCAGGCAATTGCAACTCAAGCTCAACACGCCCCTAAAAGCCCTAGTGGAAGCGCAAAAAGATGGCGAATTTAAAGCCTTAGATCAATTTTTCAACCCCATTAAAATCAAAAGCGATAAGCCTTTAAGGGCTAGTTTTTTAGAAATCAAAGAGTATGAAATTAAGGAGAGGGAAAATCATGCCGTTTTCTAAATTTTTAGAAAACCTCACCGCTCCCTTTAAACGCATTAAAAACCGCTCGCTTGTTTTGGCGTTAGGGTTTTTGATCCTTACTTTTTGCTTGCTTCTTTTTTTAATTTTAAGCGATGTTTCTAGGCTCATATCGGGTAAGGACTTTTTTTATGTGATCCAATCTCACCCTAAGCAAACTCTAATTGAAGATGAAAATTATTTTTATGCTAACAAGGGTCTTTATAAAACCAACAAAGAAGCCTTTTTAAGAGCCTATAAAATCCCAGAAAGCATGCCCATAGAAAAACGAGAAAATTTAAGCAAGGTTTCTAAAATCTTTTTGGCGTTGCTTTTTTTCATTTCTAGCATGCTTTTTGGGATCTTTTGGCGCTTGCCTAAACGATTGGATACTAAAATGAGTTTAGAAAGCGCGCACAAAAACGAATTGGAAAATGCATTCCAGCGATACGATGCACTAGGGGTGCGTTTTGAAGATATTGCAGGGGTGGATGAAGTTAAAGAAGAATTATTAGAAGTGATAGATTATTTAAAAAACCCTAAAAAATACCAGGATTTAGGGATTTTTCTCCCTAAAGGCGTGCTTTTAATCGGGCCTCCTGGAGTGGGGAAAACCATGATCGCTAAAGCCTTAGCGAGTGAAGCCAGAGTGCCGTTTTTTTATGAAAGCGGGAGCGCGTTTTCTCAAATTTATGTGGGGGCTGGGGCTAAAAAAGTGCATGAACTTTTCATGCACGCTAAAAGGCATGCCCCCTCTATTATTTTTATTGATGAAATTGACGCTTTGGGTAAGGCTAGGGGAGGGCATAGGAGCGATGAAAGAGAGGCCACGCTCAATCAGCTTTTAACCGAAATGGATGGGTTTTTACAAAACGATGAGGTGGTGGTGATAGGAGCGACTAACCAAATGGAAGTGATGGATGAGGCGCTATTAAGGAGCAAACGATTTGATCGGCGCATTTTCATTTCTTTACCGGATTTGTTAGAAAGGCAGAGCATTTTAGAAAAGCTTTTAGAAAACAAAAAGCATGCGCTCAATTATCTTAAGATCGCTAAAATTTGCGTGGGTTTCAGCGGGGCGATGTTAGCGACTTTAATCAATGAAAGCGCTTTAAACGCCCTAAAACACCAACGAGTTGAAATCACTGAGAGCGACATTTTAGAAGTGAAAGACAAGATCGCTTATGGCAAGAAAAAGCCCCAAACCTTAGACGAAAACCAAAAAGAATTAGTCGCTTTGTATCAAAGCGCGAAAGCCTTGAGCGCGTATTGGCTGGAAATTGAATTTGATAAAGCGCCTTTATTGGGGGAATTTATCGCTTTTAATGAAAATAAAATCCATAGCGAGAGCGAGATTAAAAATTACATTAAAGTGTATTTGAGCGGGACAATTGTTTTAGAGTTGCTTTATAAAGAGCGTTATAGTTTGTCCAAACAAGATTTGCAAAAAGCGAAATTTTTGAATGAATTTATGGCCAGTGAGCTTCTTTTAGCCCCTACAAAAGAGTCTTTAAGCGTTCTTTATGAAGAGCAGCTGGAGTTTTTAAAGCCACAAATTGCAGCTTGCAAGCGATTAAGCGTTCTGTTATTGGAGCAAGAATATTTAGAGCATGCAAACTTCTATGATTTGTTGAACGGGTGAAAATGCGTTTTTTTAGTGGTTTTGGGTTCATTAATGAAAGCGTTTTGTTTGAAGAGTGGCTTTTAAAAGGGGCTTATGATATCTCAGGCTTTTCTATGGGAGCGATTAAGGCGATAGAATACGCTTATAATGAAATCTCACAACAGCGCCGCATCAATTCCTTGTTATTGTTTTCGCCTTGCATGTTAGCGCATAAGAGTTTGGCGTTCAAACGCTTGCAACTTTCTTCGTTTCAAAAAGATCCGCAAAGCTACATGGATAACTTTTATCAAGCCGTGGGATTGAGCGCTCAATTGGAGCGTTTTAAAAAAATGGGTTCTTTAGAAGAATTAGAATTTTTATTGAATTACAAGTATAGTGATTCTATAATTAGATTTTTATTAGAAAAAGGCGTGAAGATTGAAGTGTTTATCGGTTTAAAAGACAGGATCACTGACATTCAAGCCCTTTTAGAATTTTTTATGCCTCTAGTTCAAGTGTGGCAGTTTAAGGATTGCAACCATTTGTTGCAAAAATCTTAAAAAAGGTGGAAGATGAAAAAATTTGGTTTAGGGGTGTATTTGCTTCTTTTAGGTATTTTGGACGGCTCTTTGATCATTTTAGGAGCGATAGTTGCGCCCATTGTTTTCAAAGCTTCAAGCATTTTACCTGAATTGAATCTGACTCCCTTTGAGAGCGGGAAACTCATGGCGCAAATCTTTGTGCGTTTCAATTACATTTTAGGCGCGATCGGTTTTGTGGTGTTACTTTATGAAATCATTTCGTTTATTTACTCTAAAAGATCGTTAGTGTATTTGATCCTTGGCGTGGCGATAGGGGCGTTGTGTTTGCTCTTTGTTTTTTATTACACGCCTTATATTTTAAACGCTCAAAAAGCAGGCGAAGCCGTGCTTCAAAGCGCTGAATTTGCCCGCTCGCACGCTCAAAGCGAATGGCTGTTTAAGGAATTGTTTGTGCTGGTGTGCGCTTTGTTTTTTTGGCGTTTGCTTGGAAAAAATGCACTTTGATTTAAAGAGGAGATTTTACTATCTAGGAAATGAGAGGGTAGCATTTAATGAAAAAGTTTAAAAAGAAACCAAAAAGTATCAAACGATCGCATCAAAAAACAATCTTAAAGCGTCCTTTATGGCTCGCACCTTTATTAATCGGTGGGTTTACTAGTGGGGTGTATGCGAATAATCTGTGGGATTTGTTAAACCCAAAAGTGGGGGGTGAGTATGTGCATTGGGTTAAGGGCAGTCAGTATTGCGCATGGTGGGAATTTGGAGGGTGTTTAAGGAATGTGTGGGGAGCAAATCATAAGGGCTATGATGCTGGAAATGCCGCTAACTACTTGTCTTCTCAAAACTATCAAGCTATTTCGGTGGGTAGTGGGAATGAAACGGGGACTTATAGTTTAAGCGGTTTTACCAATTATGTTGGGGGCAATCTCACGATCAATCTAGGCAATAGCGTTGTTTTAGATTTAAGCGGTTCTAATAGTTTCACTTCGTATCAAGGTTATAATCAAGGCAAAGATGATGTGAGCTTTAATGTTGGCGCAATCAATTTAAACGGCACTTTAGAAGTGGGCAATCGTGTGGGATCGGGAGCTGGCACGCACACCGGCACAGCCACTTTAAACTTGAACGCTAATAAGGTCAATATCCATTCTAATATCAGCGCGTTTAAAACTTCGCAGGTGAATATAGGCAATGCTAACAGCGCTATTACCATTAATTCGGTTTCTTTAAGTGGGGATACTTGCAGTTCTTTAGCGAGTGTTGGCATAGGGGCTAATTGCTCCACTTCTGGGCCTAGCTATTCTTTTAAAGGGACGACTAACGCTACTAACACGACCTTTAGCAATACAAGCGGCAGTTTCACTTTTGAAGAAAACGCCACTTTTAGCGGGGCGAAATGGAATGGGGGGGCATTCACTTTCAATAAAGGGTTTAGCACTACCAATAATACCGCTTTTAATAGCGGTAGTTTCACTTTTAAAGGCACAAGCTCTTTTAATAACGCTTCGTTTAGTAACGCTACCTACACCTTTAACGATCAAGCCACTTTCCAAAACAGCTCCTTTAATGGGGGGACTTTTACTTTTAATAACCAAACTAATCCAACTAACAGCGCTCAGCACCCCCAAATTCAAAACAGCTCTTTTAGTGGTGGCGCTATTATTCTTAAGGGTTCTGTAATTTTCCAACAAGCCTTTAACAATTCAAACCACCAACTAACGATCCAAAACGCTTCCTTTAATAACGCCACTTTCAACAATACCGGTAAAATCACCATTAATGAGGGTGCGAGTTTTAACGACACGACATTCAACACTTCTGTTGATACAAGCAACATGAGTGTTACCGGTGGCGTTACTTTAAGCGGTAAGAATGACTTAAAAAATGGCTCAACCCTTGATTTTGGGAGTTCTAAAATCACTCTCACTCAAGGGACGACTTTCAACCTCACAAGTTTAGGGGATAAAAATGGCGTAACGATTTTAAATTCTAGCGGTGGGATCACTTACAATCATCTTTTAAACCATGCAATCAATAGCTTGACAAGCGCCTTAAAAACGAACGAAAGCTCTTCAAAGCCGCAAAGTTTCGCTCAAGGTTTGTGGGATATGATCACTTACAATGGGGTTACCGGGCAGCTTTTGAATGAAAACGCTGCAACCTCTAAAAACACTGACTCTTCGCCCCCTAAATCCTCTTCAAACTCTACGCAAGTCTATCAAGTGGGCTACAAAATAGGGGATACTATCTACAAACTGCAAGAAACTTTTAGCCCTAATTCCATTATCATCCAAGCTTTAGAGAGCGGGACTTACACGCCACCCCCTACAATCAGCGGATCACAATTTGACTTATCCGCTTCAAATTATATTAATGCTGACATGCCTTGGTATAACCATAAATATTACATCCCCAAATCCCAAAATTTTACAGAGAGCGGGACTTATTACTTGCTGAGCGTTCAAATATGGGGGAGTTACACTAACTTGTTTAAACAAACCTTTAGTGCTAGTGGTAGTAATCTGGTGATTGGGTATAACTCAACATGGACTGGAAATAGCGTTTCTTCTAGCGGCACGGTGTCTTTTGGGGACACTTCAGGGAGCGCTCTTAATGGGCATTGCGGGTCTTGGCCGTATTATCAATGCACAGGCACGACTAATGGCACTTATAGCGCTTATCATGTGTATATCACAGCGAATCTGCGTTCTGGCAATCGTATAGGCACGGGTGGGGCAGCTAATCTAATCTTTAATGGGGTAGATAGTATCAATATCGCTAACGCTACCATCACGCAACATAACGCCGGAATCTATTCAAGCTCTATGACTTTTTCCACGCAAAGCATGGACAATTCGCAGAATTTGAGTGGCTTAAATTCTAACGGCAAGCTTTCAGTGTATGGCACAACTTTCACTAACCAAGCCAAAGACGGGAAATTCATTTTCAATGCAGGGCAAGCGACTTTTGAAAACACCAACTTTAATGGAGGGAGTTACCAATTCAGCGGCGATAGCTTGAATTTTTCAAATAACAACCAGTTCAATAGCGGTTCGTTTGAAATTAGCGCAAAAAACGCTTCGTTCAATAACGCTAACTTTAACAACAGCGCTTCTTTTAATTTCAATAACTCTAACGCGACCACTTCGTTTGTGGGGGATTTCACTAACGCTAATTCAAATTTGCAAATCGCTGGGAACGCTGTTTTTGGGAACTCTACCAATAGTGATGGCTCTCAAAATACCGCTAATTTCAATAATACCGGCTCTGTCAATATTTCCGGGAATGCAACCTTTGATAATGTGGTATTTAACAGCCCCACAAACACGAGCGTGAAAGGGCAGGTTACTCTCAATAACATCACTTTAAAAAACTTGAACGCTCCTTTGTCTTTTGGCGATGGGACAATTACTTTTAGCGCTCATTCGGTGATTAATATTGGTGAAACTATCACTAATGGCAACCCTATCACCCTTGTAAGCTCTTCTAAAGAAATTGATTACAACAACGCTTTCAGTAAAAATCTATGGCAGCTCATCAATTACCAAGGGCATGGGGCAAGCAGTGAAAAACTCGTCTCTAGCGTAGGTGATGGCGTTTATGATGTGGTGTATTCTTTCAATAACCAAACCTACAATTTCCAAGAGATTTTTTCACCAAACAGCATTTCTATCCGGCGTTTGGGCGTTAGCATGGTGTTTGATTATATGGATATGGAAAAATCGGATCATTTGTATTATAAAGATGTTGCCGGTTTTATGACCTACATGCCTAACAGCTATAACAATAATTTAGGGAATCCAAACAACACCATTTACTATTACGACAACAGCATTGATTTTTATGCGAGCGGGAAGACTTTATTCACTAAGGCGGAATTTTCTCAAACGTTCACCGGGCAAAACAGCGCGATCGTTTTTGGGGCTAAAAGCATATGGACGAGCTTAAGCGATGCGCCGCAATCTAATGCAATCATTCGCTTTGGGGACAATAAGGGAGCAGGGAGTAATGATGCGAGCGGGCATTGCTGGAATTTGCAATGCATAGGCTTTATTACAGGGCATTATGAAGCGCAAAAGATTTACATCACCGGCAGTATTGAAAGCGGGAATCGCATTTCTAGCGGTGGGGGCGCGAGCCTTAATTTTAATGGGCTTCAAGGCATTCTTTTAACGAACGCGACTTTGTATAATCGCGCCGCTGGCACGCAAAGCTCGTCTATGAATTTTGTCTCTAACAGCGCGAACATTCAGGCTCAAAACTCCTATTTTATAGACGATACCGCGCAAAATAAAGGCAACCCTAATTTTAGTTTCAACGCTTTGAATCTGGATTTTTCTAACAGCTCTTTTAGGGGCTATGTGGGGACAACGCAGTCTGTTTTTAAATTCAACGCCGTTAATGCGATCAGTTTCACCAACAGCACGAATTTAAGCTCTGGTTTGTATCAAATTTCAGCTAATAGCGTGTCGTTTGACAATTCCAATTTAAGCGTTTCAGTGGGGACAAGCAGTATTAAAGCCAATGCGATCAATCTTTCTCAAAACGCCTCTATCAATGCGAGCAACCATTCAACCTTGGAGCTTCAAGGCGATTTGAATGTGAACGACACCAGCTCGCTCAACCTCAACCAAAGCACGATTAATATTTCCAATAACGCCACGATCAACGATTATGCGAGCTTGATTGCGAGTAATGGCTCTCACCTTAATTTTAATGGGGCGGTTAATTTCAATTCAGCGAATATTACTACGAGTTTGAGTAATTCCTCTATCGTGTTTAAGGGAGCGAGCTTTTTAGGAGGGCAGTTTAATTTAAGCAATAATTCTTCTTTAGATTTTCAAGGCTCTAGCGCTATCACCTCTAACACGGCGTTTAATTTCTATGATAACGCTTTTTCTCAAAGCCCCATCACTTTCCATCAAACCCTTGATATTAAAGCACCCTTGAGTTTGGGGGGCAACCTTTTAAACCCTAACAACAGCAGCGTGTTGAATTTAAAAAACAGCCAGCTTGTTTTTGGCGATCAAGGGAGTTTGAATATCGCTAACATTGATTTACTAAGCGATCTAAACGATAATAAAAATCGTGTGTATAACATCATTCAAGCGGACATGAATAGTAATTGGTATGAGCGTATCAGCTTCTTTGGCATGCGCATCAGTGATGGGATCTATGATGCTATTAACCAAACTTATAGTTTCACTAACCCCCTTAATAACGCCCTAAAAATCACCGAGAGCTTTAAAGACAACCAACTAAGCGTTACGCTCTCTCAAATCCCAGGTATTAAAAACACGCTTTATAACATTGGCTCTGAAGTCTTTAACTACCAAAAGGTTTATAACAACGCTAATGGCGTGTATTCTTATAGCGATGACGCAGAAGGCGTGTTTTATCTCACTAGCAGCGTGAAAGGCTATTACAACCCCAACCAATCCTATCAAGCTAACGGCAGCAATAACACCACGAAAAATAACAATCTAACCTCTGAGTCTTCTATCATCTCGCAAACCTATAACGCGCAAGGCAACCCTATTAGCGCGTTACACGTCTATAACAAGGGCTATAATTTCAGTAATATCAAAGCGTTAGGCCAAATGGCGCTCAAACTCTACCCTGAAATCAAAAAGATATTAGGGAATGATTTTTCGCTCTCAAGTTTGAGCGATTTAAAAGGCGATGCACTAAACCAGCTTACCAAACTCATCACGCCTAGCGATTGGAAAAACATTAACGAGTTGATTGATAACGCAAACAATTCGGTGGTGCAAAATTTCAATAACGGCACTTTGATTATAGGAGCGACTAAAATAGGGCAAACAGACACTAATAGTGCGGTGGTTTTTGGGGGCTTGGGCTATCAAACACCTTGCGATTATACTGATATTGTGTGCCAAAAATTTAGAGGCACTTATTTAGGGCAGCTTTTGGAGTCTAGCTCGGCTGATTTGGGCTATATTGACACGACTTTTAACGCTAAAGAAATTTATCTTACCGGCACTTTAGGGAGCGGGAACGCATGGGGGACTGGGGGGAGCGCTAGCGTAACTTTTAACAGCCAAACTTCGCTCATTCTCAACCAAGCGAATATCGTAAGCTCGCAAACCGATGGGATTTTTAGCATGCTAGGCCAAGAGGGTATTAATAAGGTTTTCAATCAAGCCGGGCTCGCTAATATTTTGGGCGAAGTGGCGGTGCAATCCATTAATAAAGCCGGGGGATTAGGGAATTTGATAGTAAATACGCTAGGGAGTGGTAGCGTGATTGGGGGGTATTTAACGCCTGAGCAAAAAAATCAAACCCTAAGCCAGCTTTTGGGGCAGAATAATTTTGATAATCTCATGAACGATAGCGGTTTGAACACGGCGATTAAGGATTTGATCAGACAAAAATTAGGCTTTTGGACCGGGCTAGTGGGGGGATTAGCCGGGTTGGGGGGCATTGATTTGCAAAACCCTGAAAAGCTTATAGGGAGCATGTCCATCAATGATTTATTGAGTAAAAAAGGGTTGTTCAATCAGATCACCGGCTTTATTTCCGCTAACGATATAGGGCAAGTCATAAGCGTGGTGTTGCAAGATATTGTCAAACCGAGCAACGCTTTAAAAAACGATGTAGTGGCTTTAGGCAAGCAAATGATTGGCGAATTTTTAGGCCAAGACACGCTCAATTCTTTAGAAAGCTTATTGCAAAACCAGCAGATTAAAAGCGTTTTAGACAAAGTCCTAGCGGCTAAAGGCTTAGGGCCTATTTATGAACAAGGTTTGGGGGATTTGATCCCTAATCTTGGTAAAAAGGGGCTTTTCGCTCCCTATGGTTTGAGTCAAGTGTGGCAAAAAGGGGATTTTAGTTTCAACGCGCAAGGCAATGTTTTTGTGCAAAATTCCACTTTCTCTAACGCTAATGGAGGCACGCTCTCTTTTAACGCAGGGAATTCGCTCATTTTTGCCGGAAACAATCATATTTCATTCACTAACCATTTTGGAACGCTTCAATTATTGTCTAATCAAGTTTCTAACATTAATATCACTACGCTTGATGCCAGCAACGGCCTTAAGATTAACGCCGCTAATAACAATATTTCCGTATCTCAAGGCAATCTTTTTATCAACGCTAGTTGCGCGCAACAAAGCACTCCAACTGCAGCTAACGCTACAAACCCTTGCACGCTTAATGCTAGCGTTAATGACGCTTCTTCTAACGCATCAAATAACGCGCCAATCGCCTTAAATAATAACGATGAAAGCTTGATGGTTACGGCGAATGATTTCAATTTTTCAGGCAATATTTACGCTAACGGGGTGGTTGATTTTTCAAAGATTAAAGGCTCTGCAAACGTTAAAAACCTGTATCTTTACAATAACGCTCAATTCCAAGCCAACAACCTCACGATTTCCAACCAAGCGGTGTTAGAGAAAAACGCTAGCTTTGTAACGAATAACTTAAACATTCAAGGGGCGTTTAACAACAACGCCACGCGCAAAATAGAGGTGCTTCAAAATTTAGTGATCGCTTCAAACGCTTCTTTAAGCACCGGGATTTATGGGTTAGGAGTAGGAGGGGCTTTGAATAATTTGGGAACGATCCATTTTAATTTAGAAAATTCTCAAACGCCTGTAAATCCGCTCATTCAAGCAGAGGGGATCATCAATCTCAACACCACCCAAACGCCTTTTATCAATGTCAATAATGTCATGGCCAATAATACGACTTACACTTTATTAAAAAGCAGCCGTTACATTGATTACAATATCAACCCTAATAGCTTGCAATCGTATTTGAAGCTCTATACCTTAATCAATATCAACGGAAACCACATAGAAGAAAAAAACGGCGTATTGACTTATTTGGGCCAACGGGTTTTGTTGCAAGATAAGGGGTTATTATTAAGCGTAGCGTTGCCTGACTCAAACAACGCCTCTCAAAACAACATTTTAAGCCTTTCTGTTCTTCATGACCAGATTAAAATGTCTTATGGCAACAAGATCATGGACTTTACCCCCCCTACCTTACAAGATTACATTACGGGCATTCAAGGGCAAAGTGCACTCAATCAAATTGAGGCTGTTGGGGGGAACGCTATCAAGTGGCTTTCAACATTGATGATGGAAACGAAAGAAAACCCGCTTTTTGCGCCGATTTATTTAAAAAACCACGCTTTGAATGAAATCTTAGGCGTGGCTAAAGATCTTCAAAACACCGCAAGCTTGATTTCTAACCCTAATTTTAGGGATAACGCTACCAACCTTTTAGAATTGGCGAGTTACACCCAACAAACCAGCCGTTTAACAAAACTCTCTGATTTTAGGGCTAGAGAGGGAGAGTCTGATTTTTCTGAGCGCTTGTTAGAGCTTAAAAACAAGCGTTTCAGCGATCCTAACCCTGGAGAGGTTTTTGTCAAACACTCTCAACTTAGCAAACACCCAAATAACCTTTGGGTTCAAGGGGTGGGGGGAGCGAGCTTTATTTCTGGGGGCAATGGCACGCTTTATGGCTTGAATGTGGGCTATGATCGGTTGGTTAAAAATGTGATCCTTGGGGGTTATGTGGCTTATGGGTATAGCGGTTTTAATGGGAACATCATGCGTTCTTTGGGTAATAATGTGGATGTGGGGATGTATGCGAGGGCTTTTTTAAAAAGAAACGAATTCACTTTGAGCGCGAATGAAACTTATGGAGGCAATGCAACTAGTATCAATTCTTCTAATCCCTTGCTTTCTGTGTTGAACCAACGCTACAACTACAACACCTGGACAACGAGCGTGAATGGGAATTACGGCTATGATTTCATGTTCAAACAAAAAAGCGTGGTGTTAAAACCTCAAGTGGGCTTGAGCTATCATTTTATAGGCTTGAGCGGGATGAAAGGCAAAATGAATGATGCCGCTTACAAACAATTTCTCATGCATTCAAACCCCTCTAACGAATCGGTTTTAACGCTCAACATGGGGTTAGAGAGCCGTAAATATTTTGGTCAAAATTCCTATTATTTTGTAACGGCGAGACTAGGTAGGGATCTTTTGATCAAATCTAAAGGCGGCAATACGGTGCGTTTTGTGGGCGAAAACACTTTATTGTATCGCAAGGGGGAAGTTTTCAACACTTTTGCGAGCGTGATCACAGGAGGCGAAATGCATTTGTGGCGTTTGATGTATGTGAATGCGGGGGTGGGGCTTAAGATGGGCTTACAATACCAGGACATTAATATAACCGGGAATGTGGGCATGCGAGTGGCGTTTTAGCTTTTTTGCTATAATGCTTCGTTCAAATTTTATGGTTAGGTTTTTCTATGTTTAATTATGAAGAGCTGTTTCAAACTTATAAAACCCCTTTTTACCTCTATGATTTTGACAAGATCAAACAGGCTTTTTTGAATTATAAAGAAGCGTTTAAGGGGCGTAAATCTTTGATTTGCTACGCTTTAAAGGCGAATTCCAATTTGAGTATTCTCTCTTTATTGGCGCATTTAGAGAGCGGGGCGGATTGCGTTTCCATAGGCGAGATATATAGGGCTTTAAAAGCTGGGATCAAGCCTTATAGGATTGTGTTTAGCGGAGTGGGTAAAAGCGGATTTGAAATAGAACAAGCCCTAAAACTCAACATTTTATTTTTAAATGTAGAAAGTTTTATGGAATTAAAAACGATTGAAACAATCGCTCAATCTTTAGGGATAAAGGCTAGGATTTCCATTCGAATCAACCCCAACATTGACGCTAAAACGCACCCCTATATTTCTACCGGTTTGAAAGAAAATAAGTTTGGCGTGGGAGAAAAAGAAGCTTTAGAGATGTTTCTTTGGGCTAAAAAAAGCGCGTTTTTAGAGCCTGTTAGCGTGCATTTTCATATCGGATCACAGCTCTTAGATTTAGAGCCGATTATAGAAGCGAGCCAAAAGGTGGCCAAAATCGCTAAATCTTTGATAGCGCTAGGGATAGATTTGCGTTTTTTTGATGTGGGCGGAGGGATTGGCGTGGGCTATGAAAATGAAGAGACTATCAAGCTTTATGATTACGCGCAAGGGATTTTAAACGCGCTTCAAGGCTTGGATTTGACCATTATTTGTGAGCCGGGCCGATCCATCGTGGCTGAGAGTGGGGAATTGATCACGCAGGTTTTGTATGAAAAAAAGGCTCAAAACAAGCGCTTCGTGATTGTGGATGCGGGCATGAATGATTTTTTACGCCCCAGTTTGTATCATGCTAAGCATGCCATAAGGGTTATAACGCCCTCTAAGGGGCGTAAGATCTCGCCTTGCGATGTGGTAGGGCCTGTGTGTGAGAGCAGCGACACTTTTTTAAAAGATGTCCATTTGCCAGAATTAGAGCCAGGCGATAAAATAGCGATTGAGAAGGTTGGGGCTTATGGCTCTAGCATGGCCAGTCAATACAATTCGCGCCCCAAACTCTTAGAATTAGCCCTAGAAGATCACAAAATCAGAGTGATTAGAAAAAGAGAGGCTTTAGAAGATTTATGGCGGTTAGAAGAAGAAGGCTTAAAAGGGGTTTGATTAGATGCAAAAGAATTTGGATAGTCTTTTAGAAAATTTAAGGGCTGAAATTGATGCGTTGGATAATGAATTGAGCGATCTTTTAGACAAACGCTTAGAAATCGCTTTAAAAATCGCTCTCATCAAACAAGAAAGCCCCATTTATTGCCCTAAAAGAGAGCGAGAAATTTTAAAACGACTCGGTCAAAGGGACTTCAAACATTTGAATGGAGAAATTCTTACGGGTTTTTATGCAGAGGTTTTTAAGATTTCTAGAAAATTTCAAGAAAACGCCCTAAAAGAGTTAAAAAAATAAAAGAGAGTTGCCATGTTTGAAGAAATTACCCTAGAGCATAAGGACTTGTTTTCAAGGTTTTTACAAACTCAAAAAATCGTTTTATCGGATGTGAGTTTTACCAATTGCTTTTTATGGCAGCACGCAAGGCTCATTCAAGTGGCTGTGATTAGGGATTGTTTGGTCATTCAAACCACTTATGAAAATCAAAAACCCTTTTATTTCTATCCTATCGGTAAGAACACGCATGAATGCGTGAAAGAGCTTTTGGAATTAGAAAAAAATTTAAGATTCCACTCCCTGACTTTAGAGCAAAAAGACGATTTGAAAGACAATTTTGTAGGGGTGTTTGATTTCACTTACAACCGAGACAGGAGCGATTATGTTTATTCTATTGAAGAATTGATCGCGCTCAAAGGGAAAAAATACCATAAGAAAAAAAACCACTTAAACCAGTTTTTAACTAATTGTGCGAATTTTGTTTATGAAAAAATTTCTCCTCAAAACAGAAAGGAAGTTTTAGAAGCTTCTCAAGCGTGGTTTTTAGAAAGCCAGACTGATGATATAGGGTTAATCAACGAAAATAAGGGCATTCAAAGCGTGTTAGAAAATTATGAAAGCTTGGATGTGAAAGGGGGGCTTATTAGGGTTAATGGAGAAATAGTCTCGTTTAGTTTTGGAGAAGTTTTAAACGAAGAGACCGCGCTCATCCACATTGAAAAAGCCCGTACAGATATTGCAGGCGCGTATCAAATCATCAACCAGCAATTGCTTTTGAATGAATTTAGCCATTTGACTTACGCTAACAGAGAAGAAGATCTAGGATTAGAGGGTTTGAGAAGGTCTAAAATGAGCTATAACCCGGTGTTTTTGATAGACAAATACGAAGCGGTTGCTAGAAATTAAATGATTTTTGGGGATTTTAAATATCAAAAAAGCGTTAAAAAACTCACCGCCACTAATCTTAATGAGCTTAAAAACGCCTTGGATTTCATCTCTCAAAATAGGGGGAAGGGGTATTTTGTAGGGTATCTTTTGTATGAAGCGCGTTTAGCGTTTTTAGATGAAACTTTTCAAAGCCAAACCCCTTTTTTGTATTTTGAACAATTTTTAGAAAGAAAAAAATACTCTTTAGAGCCTTTAAAAGAGCATGCGTTTTACCCTAAAATCCACAGCTCTTTAGATCAAGAAACTTATTTCAAGCAGTTTAAGGCCGTTAAAGAACATTTAAAAAATGGCGATACCTATCAAGTGAATCTCACGATGGATTTATTTTTAGACACTAAAGCCAAACCAAAGCGCGTTTTTAAGGAAGTGGTACACAACCAAAACACGCCTTTTAAGGCTTTTATAGAAAATGAGTTTAGGAGCGTTTTAAGCTTTTCGCCGGAATTGTTTTTTGAATTAGAGTTTTTAGATACAGCGATTAAGATTATTACAAAACCCATGAAAGGCACGATCGCACGCTCAAAAAACCCCTTAATAGATGAAAAAAACCGGTTGTTTTTGCAAAATGATGACAAAAACAGAAGTGAAAATGTGATGATTGTGGATTTATTGCGTAACGATTTGAGCCGTTTAGCCTTAAAAAATAGCGTGAAAGTCAATCAATTGTTTGAAATCATCAGCTTGCCGAGCGTGTATCAAATGATAAGCGAGATTGAAGCTCAATTGCCCCTAAAAACCAGCTTGTTTGAGATTTTTAAGGCGTTGTTCCCTTGCGGCTCTGTGACCGGATGCCCTAAAATAAAAACCATGCAAATCATTGAAGAATTAGAAAAACGCCCTAGGGGGGTGTATTGCGGGGCGATAGGCATGGTTGAAGGAAAAAAAGCCCTTTTTAGCGTGCCTATCCGCACTTTAGAAAAAAGAGTGCGCGAAGATTTTTTGCATTTAGGGGTAGGGAGTGGGGTAACTTATCAAAGTAAAGCCTCAAAGGAATATGAAGAGAGCTTTTTAAAATCCTTTTTTGTGATGCCCAAAATAGAATTTGAGATTGTAGAGACGATGAAAATTATCAAAAGGGATCAAAAATTAGAGATTAACAATAAAAACGCCCATAAAGAACGCTTAATGCATAGCGCTCGATATTTTAACTTTAAATACGATGACAATCTTTTAGAATTTGAATTGGAAAAAGAAGGGGTTTTAAGGGTTTTACTCAACAAAAAGGGCAAGCTCATTAAAGAATACAAAACCTTAGAGCCTTTAAAAAGCCTAGAAATCCGTTTGAGTGAAGCCCCCATTGATAAACACAATGATTTTTTATACCATAAGACCACTTACGCCCCTTTTTATCAAAACGCTCGAGCGCTCATTAAAAAAGGCGTCATGTTTGATGAAATCTTTTATAACCAGGATCTAGAACTCACTGAGGGCGCTAGGAGCAACCTTATTTTAGAAATCCATAATAAGCTTTTAACCCCTTATTTCAGCGCGGGCGCGTTAAACGGGACGGGTGTTGTGGGGTTGTTAAAAAAGGGTCTTGTTGAGCATGCCCCTTTAAAATTACACGATCTGCAAAAAGCGACTAAAATCTATTGCATTAACGCGCTATACGGCTTAGTGGAAGTGAAAATCAAATAACCATAAAAATAGAAGCGCCTAAAACCTCATTTTTAGAAATAGGTTATTAAATAGAGCAAAAAAGTTAAAACTCGCCCACAATAATCATAATGATTAAAGTTTTTATATTCATTATAGATCCATTTACACAATTATTTTATAAATTCAAGTAGAGGGTTTGCAGGAACTCTCGTATCAAAAAATAAGGAATATAACATGAGACATGGAGATATTAGTAGCAGCCCAGATACTGTGGGTGTAGCGGTAGTTAATTATAAGATGCCTAGACTCCACACTAAGAATGAGGTGTTGGAAAATTGCCGCAATATCGCTAAGGTGATTGGTGGGGTCAAACAAGGTCTGCCCGGGTTGGATCTGATTATTTTCCCTGAATACAGCACGCATGGGATTATGTATGACAGACAGGAAATGTTTGATACAGCCGCCAGCGTTCCTGGAGAAGAAACCGCAATTCTTGCTGAGGCTTGTAAGAAAAACAAGGTTTGGGGAGTGTTCTCTTTGACGGGAGAAAAACACGAGCAAGCCAAAAAGAATCCCTATAACACTTTGATTCTTGTCAATGATAAGGGTGAGATCGTGCAAAAATACCGCAAAATCTTGCCTTGGTGCCCTATTGAATGTTGGTATCCTGGGGATAAAACTTATGTGGTTGATGGGCCTAAGGGCTTGAAAGTTTCTTTGATCATTTGCGATGATGGGAACTACCCTGAAATTTGGCGCGATTGCGCGATGCGTGGGGCAGAACTCATTGTGCGCTGTCAAGGTTACATGTATCCTGCTAAGGAGCAACAAATTGCAATCGTAAAAGCTATGGCGTGGGCTAATCAATGTTATGTAGCGGTAGCGAATGCGACCGGCTTTGATGGGGTGTATTCCTATTTTGGGCATTCTAGCATTATTGGTTTTGACGGGCATACTTTGGGCGAATGCGGGGAAGAAGAAAATGGTCTTCAATACGCTCAACTTTCTGTGCAACAAATCCGTGATGCGAGAAAATACGACCAAAGCCAAAACCAACTCTTCAAACTCTTGCATAGAGGTTATAGTGGGGTTTTTGCTAGTGGCGATGGGGATAAGGGTGTGGCGGAATGCCCTTTTGAGTTCTATAAAACTTGGGTTAATGACCCCAAAAAAGCTCAAGAAAATGTAGAAAAAATCACTCGCCCAAGTGTGGGTGTGGCCGCTTGTCCTGTGGGCGATTTGCCCACGAAATAAGGGGCAAAAGGAGGGGGGCTTCATAGAAGCTTAAAGCATTTTTAATACCTCTTTTTAGAACGCTTAAAAACCACCAAAAGATTACAAGTATTTCGTTAGAGACAAATTATTGATTTTGTTCGTGGAAGCCAGAACGGCGTTATAATTGTTAGTGAGATTGGAAAATTTGTTATAAGTTTCTGCCATATCCGTGCCGGTCGTTTCTCCACGAATGCTTTGAACTTGCGTTTTTAAAACTTCATTACGCCTGATAATGTTCTCAAACGCCTTGCCATGAGCGCCGTTTTTAGCGATCATTTTTTCTATGTGATCGCTCAAGTGATCTATAAGGGTGATGCCGTTTTGAATGCCTAAATTACGCATGTCGCTAGAATAAGTATCCCCTAAAGCGTCCGGGCGATAAATCCCTTTTCTTACAGAAGTGATAATATTTTCTAATTGATCAAAAAAATTCACGCTGGGCTTGTCAATAATTAAAGCGTTATTAGCGTTTAATTTAAGGCTTGGTTTGTCGCTGTGCAAGGTGTTTTGAGAAAAATCATTCGCGTCTTTATCAAAAAGCATGAACTGCATTTTGGTGTTTGAATGCATGTTGTCTTGGATAACGACTTTTCCCTCTTCATTCAAATTAACAGAAAGGTTGTCTTTAGCTTGTTTTAACAATTCAATAAAGCGCTCCTTGCTTTCTTTAGAAGTAGGGTTATCGCTGATTTGTTGGTAGATGGCGGGGTCAGTATTGCTGTAATTGAGTGCGATACTCATCGCATCCATGAGCTGCCTGTAAGTGACTTCATTGGGTTTAGACGCTTGAATATCAGCGGTTGTGGGGTCATAAAGCGGGATTTTAACGCCATTAGGGAGGCTCAAAAAAGCCCCATTATTATCCAAGTTCATTTGCGCTTCCAAAAATAAGCCATTCACATCGTTTAATTTCATGTTAAAAACGCTATTTTCTAAACTCCCCTTAGCGACCTCACTCAGTTTGGTAGAGCCATTAGCCGCGCCATTTTGAGCGGTTTGAGCGACATTGCTTTCTAATTTTGCCCCTTCTTTATTGAAGTAGGTTTTTTGGTATTCGCTCGCGTTATTAGTGGGGATACCGGCCACTTCTAGTCCTTTAGCATCTAGGGTGCTTAAAGCCAAAGAAATAGGCGATTCTTTAGAAGAATTGTCAATAATCCTCAAACGCCCGTTTGTTGCAATTTCCACATCCACTTCATTATTGAAGCGTTCTTTGATCGCGTCTTTCAAATCTTTAATCGTAGAATTTTTCACGTCTAAAAGAATGGGAATATCCAAATTAATAGGGAGGTTTGGGATTTGAATAGCGCTTGTATCGTCCAAACGGCTGGCGTTGATTTTTAAAGTTTCCACCTTATCGCCAAAAATCTCGCTCAATTTAGTGTTTTTGTTGGCTAAAACATTGTCTTTAGTGACAAACACGCTAGGGATTTCAAGCACCTTGGGATTATACATGTTAGGCACCGCTTTAACTTGGCTCAAACTCCTATCCGTTACAAACGCGCTTTTGACGTATTCAGTAACCCTTTTAGCGCTCGAACGCAAAGCGTCTAAATCATCAAAATCCCCATCGCTAGAAATCAAATGAAAATCCAAATTTTCACTGCCAGGCGTTAGGTTTTTGATCTCAATTTGCCCCCAATTATTCAAACTCACATCCACGACTTTATTTTGCGAAGTGTTCCCGTAAGCGTGAGCGATTTTATCCAACAAATCGCTCACTTTAGTCGCGCTTTCTTTGTTTTGGTAGGCTTTAGAGAGCGCGAATTTTTCTTTAAAACTAGAGCCATCAGGCCTAACGCCTTGCAAATAAAAAAACTCTTTAGGGTCATTGGTGGGGTCTTTATCGTTATCGCCGATGAGTTCTCGCAAGGTATCGCTGGGTTTAATAAAAACTTCTTCAGGTAATGAAGAATGCTCTAAAGCGTCCATCACATCAGGGTGGAGCTTGTTTTGATTGAATAATTTAATGTTGGTGGTGATGAGTTTGTGTTTGTCTTTATCTGCGCCTAAAAACAAATCTTGCCCGCTGATATTATAAGGCACAAGGTTATCAGAGCTGATTAGCGCGTTTAAATCTTCGCCATTGCCATGGTATTTCCCATTACTATCAATGGGAGGTCTATCCACCTTACTGCCCCCAAATAAAAATTCCCCCCCTATAGAGGTGTTAGCGACATTTATCATATGCTCCCTCAAGCGTTCTAAATCGTTAGCGATAGCGGCGCGAGAAGTCTCTGAATGCACATCGTTAGCGGATTGGATGAGTTTGGTTTTAAACGCCTCCATCGTTTTAGAAAATTCTTGCAAGGCTTTGTCGGTATTGAGCGTTGAAGTGTAAGCGTTTTGAGCCACATCAATGCCTTGATCTAGGGTGTTTTCTTCGTATTGGAATTTTAAATTCTGGTTGTTAATGTCGCTGTTTTGATAACCATAACGGATTTTTAGCCCTGAAGCGATCTGCGTGTTAGCGTCATTGATTTTATTTTGTAAAGCGTTTTGATAATTATTCATTTGGTTGTATTTTGAGCCAAAGGTAACGCGCATGATCAAATCCTTATGGGTTTTTTAACAAACAAGCTAAAAGTATTCCAAAACAAGTTAATAGCAATTGTGAGTGGTTTGAGTGGGGCAATGAGGGTTAATATGGCGGGTTAAATGGGGTGTTTTTGAGTAAAAAAATTCTTTTAATGTGAATTTAATCTCAATTTAAAGTTAAATTTTAGCAAATACTCACTATAATAAGCGTTTATTTTAAAAAGAGCGTTCAATTTTTAAGGAATAGAAATGTCATACGCAATATTCAAACATGGCGGTAAGCAATATAAAGTCGTTGAGGGCGATATTGTTTTACTGGATAAAATGGATAAAGAGCCTAAGGCTTTAGTGGAATTAGTGGAAGTGTTAGCCGTATCCAAAGAGGGCAAGCTCTCTTGCGGGAAACCCTTTGTGAATGGGGCTAAAATTGAAGCGGAAGTGATCAATGAAGGGCGCGGCAAAAAAGTCATCACTTTCAAAAAACGCCGCCGAAAAGACAGCAAAACCAAGCGTGGTTTTAGAAGAGATTTCACTCGTGTGAGAATCACTAAAATTGTAGCATAAAGGAGTATTAAACAATGGCACACAAGAAAGGTCAAGGGAGCACGCAGAATAACAGAGATTCTGCAGGAAGACGCTTAGGCGTGAAAAAATTTGGCTCAGAATTTGTGAGAGCAGGGAATATTATCGTGCGCCAAAGAGGCACTAAAATGCATCCGGGTAATAATGTGGGCATGGGGAAAGACCATACCTTATACGCGCTCATAGATGGCGTTGTGAAGTTTGAGCATAAAGACAGAAACCGCAAAAAAGTTTCTGTGGTTAGTCAAAATTTTGGGGAATAGGGTAACCTTTAAAGGTTAATTAAACCTTTGGGTGTTTGTTAAACGCCTATAAACGCAATAAAATATTTATAATTTAGATCTCTATCCTTTATAGAATTTGTTGTGGAGACTGGCTTATGAATAATGTTTTTGTTAAGGGTTTGTTTTTTTTTCTTTTATTGTTTGGGTCTTTTTTGAAAGCTTCAGAAAGCCCAAACGCCACTCTTAATCCATCTAAAGAAAATGTTTCTGTTGAAGAGCAAAAGCGTTTTGGAGGCGTTTTAGTTTTTGCAAGAGGCGCTGATGGATCGAGCATGGATCCGGCCTTAGTAACTGATGGCGAAAGCTATGTGGCAACGGGCAATATTTATGACACGCTCGTGCAATTCAAATACGGCACCACAGAAATTGAACCAGCCTTAGCGACAAGCTGGGACATATCCCCAGATGGTCTTGTATATACCTTTCATTTACGCAAAGGGGTTTATTTCCACCAGACGAAGTATTGGAATAAAAAAGTGGAGTTTAGCGCTAAAGACGTGCTGTTTTCGTTTGAGCGCCAGATGGATAAGGCTAAACGATACTACAGCCCGGGGGCTAAAAGCTATAAGTATTGGGAAGGCATGGGCATGTCTCATATTATTAAGAGCATTGAAGCTTTAGATGATTACACAATTAAATTCACGCTTAATGGGCCAGAAGCTCCGTTTTTAGCTAATTTAGGCATGGACTTTTTGAGTATTTTGAGCAAAGATTACGCTGATTATTTAGAACAAAACAATAAAAAAGACGAGTTGGCTAAAAAACCTATTGGGACAGGGCCTTTCAAATTCTTTTTGTGGAATAAAGATGAAAAAATCATTCTTTTAAAAAATCAGGATTATTGGGGGCCTAAAGCTTATTTAGATAAGGTGGTGGTGCGCACCATTCCTAATTCTTCCACTCGCGCCTTGGCGTTAAGAACTGGCGAAATCATGCTCATGACCGGGCCTAACCTTAATGAAGTGGAGCAGTTAGAAAAACTTCCTAATGTAGTGGTGGATAAAAGCCCTGGGTTGTTGGCGAGTTGGCTTTCATTGAACACGCAAAAAAAGTATTTTAACAACCCTTTGGTGCGTTTGGCTATCAATCATGCGATTAATGTGGATGATTACATTAAGGTGATTTATGAAGGCTTTGCTCAAAAAATGGTCAATCCTTTCCCGCCCACTATATGGGGTTATAATTATCATATCAAACCTTATGAATACGATTTGAAAAAAGCTAAGGAATTGTTGAAACAAGCAGGCTATCCTAACGGCTTTAAAACCACTATTTTTACCACTTCCACTCGTAACCCAAAGGGAGCGGTGTTCATACAAGCGAGCCTGGCTAAAATTGGCATTGATGTGAAAATTGAAGTGTATGAGTGGGGGGCTTATTTGAAAAGAACGGGCTTGGGCGAGCATGAAATGGCGTTTGCAGGCTGGATGGCAGACATTGCAGATCCGGATAATTTTTTATACACCTTATGGAGCAAGCAAGCGGCTTTAGCCATACCCACTCAAAATGGTTCTTTTTATAAAAGCGATGCTTTTTCCGATATTCTTTTAAAGGCTAAACGGGTTTCTGATCAAAAAGAGCGAGAAGCCCTCTATTTAAAGGCTCAAGAAATCATCCACAAAGACATTCCCTATGTCCCTTTAGCCTATCCTTATTCGGTAGTGCCGCATTTGTCTAAGGTTAAAGGCTATAAAACGACAGGGGTGAGCGTGAATCGCTTCTTTAAAGTGTATTTAGAAAAATAAAGGGGTTGTATGCTGAGTTTTATCATCAAGCGCATTTTGTGGGCGATTCCCACGCTGTTTGGAGTGAGCGTTATTGTGTTTATGATGGTGCATCTAGTACCAGGAGATCCGGCGTTAGTGATTTTGGGCGAAAAGGCCAATCAAGCCGCTATTGACGCTTTAAGGGAGCAATTTGGATTGAATAAGCCTTTGATAGAGCAGTATTTTTTCTTTATCAATAACGTGTTGCATGGCAATTTTGGCACTTCTATCATGACTGGTGAGCCTGTGATGCATGAGTTTTGGCAACGCTTCCCGGCTACGGTGGAATTGGCTTTGATCGCTTTGTTTATGGCTCTTGTTTTGGGTATTAGCGTTGGCGTGTTGGCTGCGATCAAACGCTATAGCGTGTTTGATTATTCCAGCATGACTTTCGCTTTAGCCGGGATTTCTATGCCGGTGTTTTGGCTAGGGCTCATGCTGATTTATATCTTTAGCGTGCAATTGGGGTGGTTGCCTGTTTTTGGGCGTTTGAGCGATGTGTATTATTTAGATGGCCCCACAGGTCTTTATTTGATAGACAGCTTGATCGCAGGAGATTATGGGGCGTTTGTGGATACGATCAAGCACTTGATTTTGCCTAGCATTGTGTTAGCCACGGTTTCTACCGCTGTTATTGCCAGAATGACTCGCGCGAGCATGGCAGAAGTGTCTAAAGAAGATTATGTGCGCACTGCTAAAGCTAAGGGGTGTAGCTCCTTTAGGGTGATTTTTGTGCACACTTTGCGTAACGCTTTAATCCCTGTAACGACTATCGCAGGCTTGATGCTGGCCGGGCTTTTAGGGGGGAGCATGATAACTGAAACGGTTTTCTCATGGCCTGGGATTGGCAAGTGGATCGTTAATGCGCTCAACCAGCGCGATTTCCCGATTATCCAGTCCATGTCTTTGATTATTGCCATGATGTATATTGGGGCTAATCTCTTGGTGGATATTTTATACGCTTTTATTGATCCTAGAATAAGGTTGTCATAATGGAGTCTTTTAGAGAGTTTATCCAACAATTCAAAAAAAATAAGGCGGCGGTCGTTGGGGCATGGATTGTGCTTTTATTGGTGGTTTGCGCGATTTTTGCACCCCTTTTAGCCCCGCATGATCCTTATGTCCAAAACGCGCAAGATCGCCTTTTAAAGCCTATATGGGAGCATGGGGGGAATGCTAAATACCTTTTAGGCACCGATGATTTGGGGCGCGATATTTTGAGCCGCTTGATCTATGGGGCCAGGATTTCTTTAACCATAGGGATTGTTTCTATGGGGATTGCGGTCTTTTTTGGAACGATGTTAGGGCTAATAGCGGGGTATTTTGGAGGGAAAACAGATGCAATTATCATGCGTATCATGGACATCATGTTCGCTTTGCCCTCTATTTTATTGATCGTGATTGTGGTTGCTGTGTTAGGGCCTTCACTCACTAACGCCATGCTCGCTATTGGGTTTGTGGGGATTCCTGGGTTTGCACGATTGGTGCGCAGTTCTGTGCTGGGCGAAAAAGAAAAAGAATACGTGATCGCTTCTAAAATCAATGGTTCTTCGCATCTTCGTTTGATGTGTAAGGTGATCTTCCCTAATTGCATTATCCCTTTAATCGTGCAAACGACAATGGGTTTTGCTTCCACGGTTTTAGAAGCGGCTGCGCTGAGCTTCTTAGGTCTTGGGGCCCAACCTCCCAAACCTGAATGGGGAGCGATGCTGATGAACTCCATGCAATATATCGCTACCGCTCCTTGGATGCTTGTTTTCCCTGGGGTGATGATTTTTTTAACGGTTATGAGTTTTAATCTGGTAGGCGATGGCATCATGGACGCTTTAGATCCTAAACGGGCCTCTTAAAAGGAGCTTGCATGATTTTAGAAGTTAAAGATTTAAAAACTTATTTTTTCACCGATAAGGGCGTGAATAAAGCAGTAGATGGCGTGAGTTTTGGCTTGAAAAAGTCTCAAACGCTCTGCATTGTGGGGGAGAGCGGGAGCGGGAAAAGCATCACTTCGCTTTCTATTTTGGGGTTGATTGAAAAACCCGGTCAAATTGTGGGAGGGAGCATTCAATTTTTAGGGCAGGATTTGTTGCAACTCAAAGAAAAGCAAATGCAAAAAGAAATCAGAGGTAAAAAAATTGGCATGATCTTTCAAGAGCCTATGACGAGCCTAAACCCTTCCTACACCGTGGGTTTTCAAATCAATGAAGTGTTGAAAATCCACCACCCTAACCTCAATAAAAAAGAACGCTTAGAAAGGGTGGTCTATGAATTAGAGCGCGTAGGCATTCCCCATGCAGGGGATAAATACCACGAATACCCTTTCAATCTCAGCGGAGGGCAGCGCCAAAGGGTGATGATCGCTATGGCTATGGTGTGTGAGCCTGAAATCTTGATCGCTGATGAGCCGACGACAGCGTTAGATGTAACCATTCAAGCGCAGATTTTAGAATTGATGAAAGAGTTGCAGCAAAAAAAAGGCACTTCTATTTTGTTTATCACCCATGATTTAGGCGTGGTGGCGCAAATCGCTGATGAAGTGGTGGTGATGTATAAAGGGCATGTGGTGGAGCAAGCGAGCGCGAAAGATCTTTTTGCTGATCCAAGACACCCTTATACGAAAGCTCTTTTGAGCGCGATCCCTAAACCGGGCAAAGAATACCGCAAAAAACGCTTAGAAACCGTGGATGAAAATATAGATTATTTGAGTTTTCCAAAGGAGTTACGATGAAGCTCTTAGAAATTAAAGAATTGAAAAAATCCTATGCGATAGACAGGGGGTTATTCAAGCCTAAAAGAGTGATCCATGCGCTCAATGGGATCAGTTTTGAAGTGGAACAAAATGAAGTTTTAAGCATCGTGGGGGAGAGCGGTTGCGGAAAAAGCACGACAGCCAAAATTTTAGCTGGGATTGAAAGGCAAGATAGCGGGGCGATTTATTTCAATGGTAAGCGCCATTTGCATTTTAGCAAACAGGATTGGTTTGATTACCGCAAAAAGGTGCAAATGATTTTTCAAGACCCTTATTCTAGCCTAAACCCTCGGTGGAAAGTGGGCGAGATCATCGCTGAACCCTTGCTTTTAAATTCTCATTTTTCAAAAAAAGAAATCAAAACAAAAGTGCTAGAGATCATGCAAAAAGTGGGCTTGAAATTAGAATGGATCGATCGTTACCCCCACCAGTTTTCAGGCGGTCAAAGGCAACGAATCGGCATTGCTAGGGCGCTCATTTTGCATCCTAGCGTGGTGATTTGCGATGAGCCTGTGTCTGCGTTAGACGTGTCCATTCAAGCGCAAGTGTTGAATTTGCTCTTGGATTTGCAAAAAGAAATGGGGCTGACTTATATTTTTATCAGCCATGATTTAGGGGTGGTGGAGCATATTAGCGATAAAATCATCGTGATGAATCAAGGGCAAATCGTAGAAACTGGGGATGTGGATAGCGTAATAAGCGCTCCAAAGCACCCTTATACGCAGAAATTACTCAATGCGGTGCCGCATTTGGAAAAATCCATGCAAAGATTTGCTGAATAAAAGAAAGGGTATTAAGCTGTGTTTGTAGATAGCGTGGAAATCATCATCGCTTCGGGTAAGGGGGGGCCTGGAATGGTGAGTTTTAGGCGAGAAAAGTTTGTCATCAAAGGAGGCCCTGATGGGGGCGATGGAGGCGATGGAGGCGATGTGTATTTTGAAGTGGATAACAATACCGACACTTTAGCGAATTTTAGAGGCACTAAACACCATAAGGCTAAAAACGGGGCTCCAGGAGGCACACGAAATTGCGCGGGCAAAAAGGGCGAAGACAAAATTATTGTCGTGCCGCCAGGAACGCAAGTTTTTGTAGGTGATAAGTTGTGGCTTGATTTGATCACGCCTAAAGAAAGGGTGTTAGCCTTAAAAGGAGGTAAGGGAGGGTTAGGGAATGCGCATTTTAAAAGCGCGACTAAACAACAACCCACTTACGCGCAAAAAGGCTTGGAGGGGGTTGAAAAATGCGTGCGTTTGGAATTAAAGCTCATCGCTGATATAGGGTTAGTGGGCTTCCCTAATGCGGGTAAATCCACGCTCATTTCCACCATCTCTAACGCTAAGCCCAAAATCGCTAACTATGAATTTACGACTCTAGTGCCTAATTTAGGGGTTGTGAGCGTAGATGAAAAAAGCGAATTTCTAATGGCTGATATTCCTGGCATTATTGAAGGGGCTAGTCAGGGAAAAGGCTTAGGGATTAGCTTTTTAAAGCATATTGAACGCACCAAAGTTCTAGCCTTTGTTTTAGACGCTTCTAGGTTGGATTTGGGCATTAAAGAGCAATACCAACGCTTGAGATTGGAGCTGGAAAAATTTTCACCTGCTTTAGCCAATAAGCCTTTTGGGGTGTTGCTCAATAAATGCGATGTTGTAGAAAACATTGATGAGATGACTAAGGATTTTTGCGCCTTTTTAAATTTAGAAGTGCAAAAATTAGAGGCGTTTGATTTAGAGCCGTATTTAGGGTTTTTGCACCCCCATTTAACCAACGATTTTGAAAATAACCCTAATGAAAAATCAGCGCTCTTTGTCTTACCTCTTTCAGCGGTTAGCGCTCTTAATACGCATGCACTTAAATTTGTGTTGTTAAAAGCGTTACCCTAAAACGCTATTTTTAAACCAATCCATTAAAATAAAGGCGTGGAATGAAACGATTTGTTTTATTTTTATCACTCGTGGGTGTTTGCGTTTGCGTTCAAGCTTACGCCGAGCAAGATTATTTTTTTAGGGATTTTAAATCCACAGACTTGCCTCAAAAACTCCATCTTGATAAAAAGCTCTCCCAAACAATACAGCCATGCGCGCAACTTAACGCATCAAAACACTACACTTCTGCTGGGGTTAGAGAGCCTGATGCCTGCACAAAGAGTTTTAAAAAATCCGCTCTCATGTCTTATGACTTAGCGCTAGGCTACTTAGTGAGTAAAAACAAACCATACGGCTTAAAAGTTATAGAAATTTTAAACGCTTGGGCTAAAGAGCTTCAAAGCGTAGACACTTATCAGAGCGAGGATAATATCAATTTTTACATGCCTTATATGAACATGGCTTATTGGTTTGTCAAAAAGGCGTTTCCTAGCCCAGAATATGAAGATTTCATTAAGCGGATGCGCCAGTATTCTCAATCAGCTCTTAACACTAACCATGGGGCGTGGGGCATTCTTTTTGATGTGAGTTCTGCGCTAGCGTTAGATGATCATGCCCTTTTGCACAATAGCGCTAATCGGTGGCAGGATTGGATATTTAAAGCCATAGATGAGAGTGGGGTTATTGCTAGCGCGATCACTAGGAGCGATACGAGCGATTATCATGGCGGCCCTACAAAGGGCATTAAGGGGATAGCTTATACCAATTTTGCGCTTCTTGCGCTAACCATATCAGGCGAATTGCTTTTTGAGAATGGGTATGATTTGTGGGGTAGTGGAGCCGGAAAAAGGCTCTCTGTAGCGTATAATAAAGTTGCAACATGGATTTTAAACCCTGAAACTTTCCCTTATTTCCAGCCTAACCTTATTGGGGTGCATAACAACGCCTATTTCATTATTTTGGCCAAGCATTATTCTAGCCCTAGCGCAAATGAGCTTTTAAAACAGGGCGATTTGCATGAAGATGGTTTCAGGCTGAAACTCCGATCGCCATGAATTTTTCTGTATTCAAGATGATAGCGATAGCCATGCGCTTTAATCTTTTTATGAATGGTTCAGAAAGTTTGGTTCAGTCAGCATTATTTACAAAAAGAGTTTAAAATAAACGCAATTGTATCTCTTGAGTTGTCTTTAGAGTGCAAATGATTATCAAAATGAATCGTTTTAGTTATAAGCGTGCTTGTTTACACTAAAATAATAAGCGTTATTGATAAGACCACATTAAAGGATAATGAATGAAAAAAATGGTTTTGGTATCGGTTTTACTAGCAGGGTTTTTGCAAGCGGTGAATTTGGATTTATCTTCGGCTAAGCTAACATGGACGGCCTTTAAAACTAAGGCTAAAACACCAGTAAATGGGAGTTTTGAAAGCATCACCTATAAATTGGGTAAATCTCAAGATAGCTTAAAAACCCTTTTAGAGGGAGCGAGTGCGAGCATGGATAGCTTGAAAGTCAATTTAGGCGATGACACTAAAAACAAAAATGTTAAAGAAGCTTTTTTCGCTCTTTTTAAAAACACTAACATTAAAGTAACCTTTAGAAATGTGATAGAAGGCGATCATGAAGGTTCTCTTACGGCTTATGTGAGGATGAATGAAAAGCTGGTAAAAGTGCCTATGCAATACACGATTGCTGGTGATAAGCTCGTGGTTAAAGGGGTCTTGGATTTATTGAATTTTGGCTTGAAAAACGAATTAGCGAGCTTGGCTAAACGATGCGAGAGTTTTCATGAGGGCTTGACTTGGTCGCAAGTGGAAATCCAATTTGAAAGCATGATTAAGGGATAATGTAAAATCATGGAGTTGTTGCACAGCATTAATGATTTTAATGAAGCTAAGCAGGTGATCGCTGGGGGGGTCAATTCGCCTGTGAGGGCGTTTAAGAGTGTTAAAGGCACTCCCCCCTTTATTTTAAAGGGTAAGGGGGCGTATCTTTATGATGTGGATAACAACCACTATATAGATTTTGTGCAAAGTTGGGGGCCTTTGATTTTTGGGCATGCTGATGAAGAAATTGAAGAAAATATTATTAATGCATTAAAAAAAGGCACTTCTTTTGGCGCTCCCACAGAATTAGAAACCACTTTAGCTAAGGAAATCATTTCTTGTTATGAAGGCTTAGATAAGGTGCGTTTAGTGAGTAGCGGCACGGAAGCGACCATGAGCGCGATACGACTCGCTAGAGCTTTTAGCCAAAAAGACGATTTGATCAAGTTTGAAGGGTGCTATCATGGGCATAGCGATTCGTTGTTAGTGAAAGCGGGTAGCGGGTGTGCCACTTTTGGATCGCCTTCTTCTTTAGGCGTGCCGAACGATTTTAGCAAACACACTCTAGTGGCCCGTTATAACGATTTAAACTCCACAGAAGAATGCTTTAAAAAAGGCGATGTGGGTTGTGTCATCATTGAGCCCATTGCTGGGAATATGGGGTTAGTGCCGGCTCAAAAAGAGTTTTTACTAGGCTTAAAGGCTTTGTGTGAAAAATACCAAGCGGTGCTGATTTTAGATGAAGTGATGAGCGGGTTTAGAGCGAGTTTGAGCGGTTCGCAAGAATTTTATGGCGTGGTGCCGGATTTGGTAACCTTTGGTAAGGTGATAGGCGCTGGGCTTCCTTTGGCGTGTTTTGGAGGGCGTGCAGAAATTATGGACTTGCTTTCGCCCATTGGAGGCGTGTATCAAGCAGGCACTTTAAGCGGTAACCCCCTAGCGGTGTGCGCGGGGTTGAGTGCACTTTATAAAATCAAAAGAGACAAAACCCTTTATGCTCGCTTAAACGCTTTAGCTATTCGTTTGACTCAAGGTTTAAAAAAGAGCGCTCAAAGTTATAACATCGCTTTAGAGACGCTCAACAGAGGGAGCATGTTTGGCTTTTTCTTTAACGAAAATGCGGTGTGCGATTTTGATGACGCTTTAAAAAGCGATACAGAAATGTTTGCGAAATTCCACCAAAAAATGCTCTTTAAAGGCGTGTATTTGGCATGTTCAAGCTTTGAAACCGGCTTTATTTGTGAGCCTATGACTGAAGAGATGATTGATTTAGCGGTTGCAAAAGCTGATGAAAGTTTTGATGAAATCATAAAAGGTGTGTGAATTTTTTGAAAAAGCCAAAGTATTATAAATTCATAGAGGGGGCGAATTATTTGAGCTTGGGGCTTTCTATGGTGGTAGCGATCCTTATGGGCGTGGCTATAGGCTATGGGCTTGAAAAGCTCACTCATGTTTCGTGGCTTTTTTGGCTTGGGGTTATCTGGGGCGTGTTAGCGAGCTTTCTCAATGTCTATAAAGCTTATAAAAACATGCAAAAAGACTATGAAGAATTAGCCAAAGACCCTAAATACACACAAAATAAAACAAAATAAATCCAATCAAATCCCATGTGCCAAATCCAATGCTTGCTTATTTTACTTTTTATCAATATAGTTAGCGCGATTATCGTTTATTTTTTCCAAGCATTTCAAGGGGTTTTGAATTTTGAGGGGGGGTTTTTAGGGTTTTTTATCGTGGCGTTGTCTTCGTATTACGGCGTTAAAAAGCGTTTGGATTTAAGGAAACAAAATGGAGAAAAAGAAGAAAAGCAAAAATTCCAAAAATTCGCCCTGGGCTTGGAAATGTCTTTCAATGTGTGGCGTTTAGGGGGGTATGGGGTTTTACTAGGCATTTTAGGAGCGCTTTTATTCTCGCATCTTTTTAACGGATTGTCGTTTCTTATCGGCGTGTTTGTGAGCTCACTCTCTAGCGCGTTATTACGATTTTTAAACAATAATGGTAAGTTTTGACACAAATGCATGTGGATTTTAACCCCTTTAACCCTCTTTTAATTTTTAATCCTATACAATAAAAACAAAAATGGGAGTGGATCTTGAAAACAAAAAATCCCGCTAAAAGAATCCTAAAAACCGCCGTGATTCAAATGCAATCCAAACCCTACGCCTTAAATGAAAACTTGCAATTAGCGCTCAATCTGGCCAAAGAAGCCCACAACAAAGGTGCGAATCTCATTGTTTTACCGGAATTGTTTGATAGCGGTTATTGCGTGAATGATAAAGATGCAGAGTTTGGGATAGATTTTAAAGCGATAGAGCATGGCGAGCTAAAAAACGAGTCGTTGAGCGCGTTAAGCGATTTTGCAAAGTCTAATAAAGTGCATTTAGTGGCGTGTAGCATTGAAAAAACGGATAAAAAACTCTACGACAGTGCTTATATCATTCCACCAAAAGGAAAAATCGTTGGAAAACACCGCAAGATTTATTTGTGGGGCGATGAAAAATCGCGCTTCAAAAGGGGTAAAAAATACGAGGTTTTTACGCTGGATTTTGGGGATTTTAGCGCGAAAGTGGGTTTGCAAATTTGCTATGAAATCGGCTTTGGCGTAGGTGCGAATCTGCTTGCGTTACAAGGAGCAGAGGTTTTAATCTATCCTAGTGCGTTTGGTAAAGCTAGGGCTTATAATTGGGATTTATTGAGCAAAGCTAGAGCGTTAGAAAATGGCTGTTTTGTGTGCGCGTGCAATCATAGTGGGGAAGAAACTAACGCTCAATTAAAACAAACGCTAGAATTTGCCGGCGATTCAAGAATCATCGCGCCCAATGGGAAAATCATCGTGCAAGCCACTAAACTCAATGAGATCATTATCGCTGAAATGGATTTGAACGAAGCGGCACTGCAACGCCAAAAAATCCCTTATTTACAAGATTTTGACACCAAACTCACCAAAAAGGGGTTTGGAAAACTCACTTAAAAAGGAGCGATTATGGCAAAAGAAATTTTAGTGGCTTATGGTGTGGATATTGATGCGGTGGCTGGTTGGCTAGGGAGCTATGGTGGGGAGGATTCGCCTGATGATATTTCGCGCGGGCTTTTTGCGGGTGAAGTGGGGATCCCACGGCTTTTGAAATTGTTTAAAAAATACCATCTCCCTGCGACTTGGTTTGCGCCGGGGCATTCTATTGAAACTTTCCCTGAACAAATGAAAATGATCGTGGATGCAGGGCATGAAGTGGGCGCGCATGGGTATTCGCATGAAAACCCTATCGCTATGACGGCCAAGCAAGAAGAAGATGTTTTGTTAAAAAGCGTTGAATTGATTAAAGATCTCACCGGCAAAGCCCCCACAGGCTATGTGGCACCGTGGTGGGAGTTTTCTAATATCACTAATGAATTGCTTTTAAAACACGGCTTCAAATACGACCACTCGCTCATGCACAATGATTTTACGCCCTATTTCGTGCGCGTGGGGGATAGTTGGAGCAAGATTGATTATAGTTTGGAAGCCAAGGATTGGATGAAGCCTTTAATCCGTGGGGTGGAAACAAATTTAGTGGAAATCCCTGCGAATTGGTATTTGGACGATTTACCGCCGATGATGTTTATCAAAAAATCCCCCAATAGCTTTGGTTTTGTAAGTCCGCACGATATAGGGCAAATGTGGATCGATCAATTTGATTGGGTTTATCGTGAGATGGATTATGCGGTGTTTAGCATGACAATCCACCCTGATGTGAGCGCCCGTCCGCAAGTGTTGCTCATGCATGAAAAAATCATTGAGCATATCAACAAACACGAGGGCGTGCGTTGGGTAACATTCAATGAAATCGCTGATGATTTCTTAAAACGAAGCCCTAGAAAAAAATAGCGATAACGCCAAAGGGTTTTTGGCGTTTGATTAAAAGGTTGAAAGATGTGCGTTTTATGCGGAGAGCTTATCAGTTCTTTTCATTGGAGTGATGAAAATTATGGGAGCGATGAAAATTTGAAAGAGCCAAATGCGCTTATTAGCGCGAATGAAAACGCTAGAGAACGCAAAAGAGCACGGCTCAAACGAGTGGGATTGCTCAATCAAATCCTAGCGTTTTATGGGCTAAAAATTAATGATTGGCAAGGCGCGAAGTTTGTGCTGTGCGATAAAAAAGGGCAGAGCGTGATCGTGAATGATTTAGGCGATTTGTGGGGTAAGGCACAAAACTTAGCCAAAAAAAAGATGGACGCGCTAGATTCTAATTTATTAGCGTTTTTAAACCAACAGACACACGCCACTCACTGATGCCCAAAATCCCTATCACGCTCATCACCGGTTTTTTAGGCAGCGGTAAAACGAGTTTTTTGAGCGAATATTTAAACCAAATAGATCACCAAGGCGTCGCTCTTATCATTAATGAAATCGGTCAAGCCGCTTTGGATCAGCGCATCTTAAGCGTTCAATATTGCGGTGAAAAAATGCTCTATCTTAACGCAGGGTGCGTGTGTTGCAACAAACGCTTAGATTTAGTGGAGTCTCTAAAAACCACGCTCAACAACTATGAATGGTGCGGCGAAATTCTAAGGCGCATCATCATTGAAACCACCGGTTTAGCCAATCCGGCGCCGATTTTATGGACGATTTTGAGCGACACTTTTTTAGGGGCGCATTTTGAGATTCAAAGCGTGGTGGTTTGCGTGGATGTTTTGAATGCTAGAGAGCACTTAACCAACAATGAAGCTAAAGAGCAAATCGTTTTTGCTGATAGCGTTTTATTGACCAAAACGGATTTGCAAAACGACAGCGTGGCTTTAATCAAATTAAAAGAGCGCTTGTGGGCCATTAACCCTAGTGCGGAAATTTTTGACAAGAAAAGTATAGATTACGAAAGCTTTTTTTCACGCAACAATATGGCGCGAAATTTTATGCCAAGAATGCCAAAAGATTCGCACTCGCAAGGTTTTGAAACTTTAAGCATTGCTTTTGAAGGGGCGATGGAATGGAGCGCGTTTGGGATTTGGCTGAGTTTGTTATTGCATCAATACGGCACACAGATTTTACGCATCAAGGGGATTATTGACATTGGAAGCGATCTTTTGGTGAGTATTAACGGCGTGATGCATGTCATTTACCCGCCTAAACATATTTTAAAGGATCAAAACGGCTCTAATCTCGTTTTTATCATGCGCCATTTAGAGCGTGAAAAAGTCTTAAATTCCTTAAAGGGTTTTAAGGATTTTCTCGGCATCAAGGGTTTTGAAACGCAATAATTTTTCTATTTATTGGTAGCCGTTTGCATTTTAATGGGGAAAAGAACGATGAAGCTTAAAACCAAACACGCCCCACAAATGACAAAAATCAAAACATAGCCCAAATCCCCTAAAAAGATCGTAAAAAGATACGAAAAAAGCGCTTGGAAAATGCCAAAAGAAAACACCACCCATGAAGACGCTTGAGCGAAATGCTTCGCGCCTGCAATTTTTAAAGCCATCATGCTGAATAAATTGATATTGGCGGTCGTGGCCGCTCCCATTATAAAGATGCTTAAATTGAGTAAAGAGATTTGGTGGAAAAAAATGGGTAAAAAGCATGCGATCGATTTTAAAATAAGGATAAAGATGTTGGCGTTTTTAGCCCCTAGCTTTTGAGTCATGGGGCCGCTGATTAAAGAGCCAAGAGTAGCGCCAAAACCAAAAAACGCCCATGAAGTTCCAGCGATAGTGGGGGAGATATTTAAATGACGGATCAAATAATCCACCCAAAAAAGCGTGTGCGGTAAAAAACCAATCGCATTGAGCGCGCAAGAAACGAGCAATAACCACAAATGAAAGGGGATTTTAAACGCGCTTTCTTCTTTTTTAACGGATTTTTTCCTTAAAGAACGGGTTTTTAACCCCACTAAGGAAAGGATAAAGGCTATCAAACAACTGCCCCCTAAAAAAATCCATGCCCATTTGATATTATAAGAGCTAATCCATGGCAGAACAAACCCGCTAAAAACAGATCCAATGCCTACAGCGCTAAAAATAAGCCCCCCCACTAAGGCTTTTTTATGTTCTTTGACATAAGGTAAAGAGAGAGGGGCGACTAAAATCATTAACGCGCTGCTAGCCACACCGGCGATAAAACGCCAGATCCAAAGCCAAAAGAAAGGGATACTATCAAAATAACAGACTAAAAAACTCAAAGCGATTAAGCCAAAACTGATTTTAGCGATGCTTTCTAATGACATTAACGGGCTTAAAAATTGGATTAAAAAACTCCCAAAAACATAGCCCATTAGCACCGCAATACCCAGTTGGAAGCTTTGGTGTGGGGTTAAACTCCCTGATAAAATGAGTAGGGGGATTAAAACCACATAGCCAAAACGAGCCAAGCCGTTAGACACAAAAACCCCTAAAAAGCAAACAAACACGCGCATTTTGATCCTTAACAAACGACAATATAAAAAAACAAGATCTTATATTATATTGAAACTTGTTAATTGATAGCGCATAATAAAAGCGAGATGAGAATAAATTTTTAAGGAGCGTTCTTTATCAATACCCGTATTATTAAAGAGACCCCACGATTGAGAAAAAAGAGTTGGTTATTAGCGTTATAGAGCTTGTGTCTAAAGCGCTTCATAAAAACAAAGGCTTCTACTAGAATAAGGCTTCTTTGCGGTGGTTTTCATTGCTGAAACAGACGCTAATAACTATGGGTTAGGCTTAAAAAGAGCATCACTGAATAGCATAAAAGCGTTTTTTTGTCATTTTGGAAAAATTTTGTCATTTTTTTGTTTTTGATGCTTTTTGTGTGGTGTTAGCCCATAAAAAGGCTTTTAGCTTTTTTTTAAGATTAAATACTAAAGAGCTTGATTTTGCCGTAATCTCTTTAAAAAGCACTCTTTTGGGGCGTTTGCCCCTTATGAGTGAGGAAGTTTATTTCTTGTGAGCGAAATTGTGTGGGTTGCCTTTATCCCCAACATAAGCGATTTTGTCGCCTAAAATGTCATAAGCTTGACCAAAGCCTTTCACAAAACGCCCTTCTTTGAAATCCAATGCGATTAAATGGAAATCTTGCATGGTGCGAATGGTTTTAATGCCCCCAGCGCCACCGGTTTTTTCAATGAAAGAATCAAACGCTTTGTCAAACTCCGCCCCTCTTTCAATAAAACGAGCGTTGGTTTTGTAACGCAAGCGTTTCCTCAAAATAGCTGATTTAGCCTTGCTTTCGTCTTCTAAAAACATCACTTCCACATTGTGGGGGTTGTTTTTAAGGCCGGCAAAATGTTCAGCCACTTCGCTCACATAAATGTAGTATTGTTTGCCATCGCTCATTAAAGGCGCATAAGAGCATACCACATGCCCATTAGGGTGTAAGGTCGCTAAACAAACAGAATCAAAGCTTTCTTTAAAAGCCTTAACTTCTTCTTCCACGCCTTTTAAGTCATGGGTTTTTTCCACGCTTTGGCACAATTCAATGATGGCATTTTTGTAGTCTTTAGGGTCTTTAACTTCGTGGTTAAATTCGATCCTTAAAGTTTGATTGTTGTTATAACCAATCACAATGCCTTGTGGATCCACGCTTTTAAAGGCGACATTTTCAGCGTGATGAACTTGCCCGAATTTTTTCAACAAACCTTTCATGTCTTCTACATGGTGAGCGTTCATGTGTTCTATAATACGATTAAGCATAATATTCTCCTTAGTTTCAAAAAATAAGGGGAATGTTATAACAAAAAATTAAATATTAGCTTAATCTTTAGCGGAAATTTTGGTTTTGATTTCTATGCCTAAAAGTTTGAAAGCGTTAGTCAAACTCAAACTCACCATTAAACAAATTTTTAAAAGCTCCTTAGCTTTAGGGGTGTCTAAGATTTTGCCAGCGTTATAGAAGCGGTGGAATTCTGAGGCGAGAGTTTTTGCGTATTCGCACATTTTTTGCAAGCCGTATTCTTCAAAAGAGGATTCAATCGCTTTAGGCAAGCTTAAAGCACTAAAAAGCAGGTATTTTTCTTCAGCGTTTAAATTTTTTAAAGGGGTTTGCAAAACCTCTTCTTTAGAAAAGGGCGATTTTTCTAGCATGGTGTGGATGCGCGAATTAGCGTAATGGATATAGTAAATAGGGTTTGAGCTGTCTTGCTTTTTTAAAGTATTGACATCAAATTCTAAATGAGTGTCAAGCCGTTTGCTCAAAAAAATAAACCTTAAAGCATCCTTACCCACATCATCAACCACATCTTTAATCAAAATGAAATTACCCGCTCTTTTACTCATCTTGTAAGGCTCGTTATCTTTGAGCAAGCGCACCATTTGAGCGAGCAAGACTTCAAGCTTGTTGGAATTATAGCCCAAAAACTCAAGGCTGGCTTTCACTCTAGCGATATAGCCGTGGTGGTCTGCCCCCCAAATGTTGATATATTGGGTGTAGTTTTGCTTGAATTTTTCATCATGATAGACAACATCGCCGGCTAAATAAGTGCAACTTTTATCTTCTTTAATGAGCACCCGATCGCTTTCATCTTGGTAGAGTGAAGATTTGAGCCAAATTTTAGAATCCTTTTCATAAAGGGCGTTCGCTTTTTCTAATCGTTCAAACACTGCATCTTTATGTTTAAAAATTTCTTTTTCGCTCGCATAGGAATCAAAATGAATGCCTAAAGCGTCTAAATTATCCTTAATTTCTAAAAGCATTAGATCCTTAGCGTAGCCGCTTAAAACTTCAATAATCGTCTCTTCATTTTCTTTAAAAAGGCTTGGCTCTAAATCGTTGTTCGCCTTTTTAGCGATTTCAATGATGTATTCGCCTTTGTAAAAGACTTCTGGGTAAGTTACGCTCTCTTTTAAAACATGCTCTCTGTAAGCGAGCCATACCGAAAGCCCTAACAAGCGGATTTGAGATCCCATGTCATTGACATAATATTCGCACAAAACTTCATGCCCTAAAAAGCGAGCGATTTTAGCCAAACTATCGCCAAACACCGCCCCTCTAGCATGCCCTATGTGTAAAGGCCCTGTGGGGTTAGCGCTCACAAATTCTAAAAAGATTTTTTGAGAATGTTCGTTTTTAACTTGAGAGCCAAATCGTTCTTTTAATTCTAAAGCCTTTTGGGTGAAACGCTCTAAAAAATCTAAAGAAAGCGTGAAATTGATATAGCCCTTACAAGCCACTACGCTGTCAAAAAGCCCTTGAGTTTTTTTGTGCGTGCTGATTTTAAGGGCTAACTCTTCAGCAATAACTAGGGGCGATTTTTTAAAAACTTTGGCGAGATTGAACGCAATGGGCGTAGCGTAATGCCCATGCTCTCTGTCTTTAGGGTATTCAATAATGACTTCAGCTTCTAAAATCTCTTCTAAAACGCCCTTAATGAGAGTGTGCATGTTCAACTTTCTTGTTTGCTTTTAATCTCGCTAGTTTCATGCACTTTGGTTTGCGTTGCTTGAGCGTCTAGGGTTTTTGGCTCGTTTTTAGCCTCTTCTTCATCGTCTTTCACGGCTTTTTTGAAATTTTTAATCCCACTGCCTAAACCTTTAGCCAACTCTGGGATCTTTTTAGCCCCAAACAACAACACAATCACTAATAAAACAATGACCCAATGCCATATACTTGTGAATCCGCCCATATTTTACTCCTTAAACTATTGGTTGGTTTTTTCTTGAATTATAGCTTTTTTAAAAAATAATTGATAGGTTTTATAAGGATTCGTTTTTCCAAGCCTTGCATATTTTTTCAAAATTAAACGCTTTTAAGCGATAGACTAAAGTTTTTGCGATGCTTAAGATGATTTCTTTGGATTTTTCTAAATCTTCATTGATGATGAGGTAATCAAAGCTTTCCAAGCACTGCATTTCTTTATAAGCGTTGATCAAGCGTTTTTCTATCGTCTCTTTAGAATCCGTCCCCCTTAAAAGCAAGCGCTCTTTTAAAATCTCTTGGTTTTTGGTGCTAATAAAGACTGAGCATGCGTTGGGGTAATGCTTTTTAAGGATCTCATGCCCTTGCACATCAATATCAAAAATGACGATTTTGCCCTCTTTTAAGGCTTTTTCTACAGGGATTTTAGAAGTGCCATAGTAGTGGTTATGCACGATCGCCCATTCTAAAAACTGCCCTTTTTCTATGCCTTGTTTGAATTCTTCTTCGCTGACAAAATTATAATGCAAGCCATCAACTTCGCCCTCTCTGGGCTTCCTCGTGGTGGTGGAAAGGGAAAAATGGGTTTTTGGGATTTTTTCTTGCAAATACTTTGTAAGGGTGCTTTTACCCGCTCCGCTAGGGCCTGAAAGGATGAGTAAATTAAAATCATTATGCATTAGGTTTTTTATCCTCTAAAGTGATTTTAATGCTTAAGGTTTTGTTTTCTAAAAGGCTTTTTAAGGACTCTTGATTGAGGCTTTTTAATAAATCCTGCAAATTCAAGCGCAATTCTAGGGGGCTGGAAGTTTTATCGCTTTCTTCTTTTTCTTGCGGGGTTTCTGTGGCGTTCTCATTCTTGGAGGTTTCTGTAACGCTCTCTTTAGGGGTTTCTGTGTCGTTCTCATTATTAGGAATTTTTGCAACGGCTTCATTCAAAAAGGGCAATTCTTCCCCCATCGCTTTAGCCATCACCGGCTCAGGAATGTCTTCAATACTTTCGTAATGGTCTTCTTGGGTTTTGGGCGTTTCTTTTTCTTGCACTTGGGTTTTTTCGGTAACAACTTCTTGGGTTTCTTTTTCTTGTGATTGGGGGATTTCTACATCTTGCGGGGTTTCTGCATTTTCTTGTTTTTCTAACTCGTGCGCTTGGGTTTCTTGGAGAGCTTCTGCGCTTTCTTGCGTTTTTTCTTTAGGAATTTCTAATTCTTGCGCTTGGGTTTTTTCGGTAACAACTTCTTGGATTTCTTTATCTTGTGGAATTTCTGCACTTTCTTGCGTTTCTTTTTTATTCTCTTGGCCGTTAGAGTTTTCTTGGATTTCTTTGACTAATTCTTGCATGGCCTCTAATTCTTGCGCGCTTGGGGAATCTTGTGTTTCTTCTTGTTTTTCTTCTTTAATTTCTTGCGTTTCTTCTTTGATTGGCTCTTGTTCTTTGACTTGCTCTTCTTGCGTTTCTTCTTTAGGGATTTCTAATTTTTCTTGCGTTTCCAACTCTTTAGAAACTTCTTCATCTTTAGGGGTTTCACTCTCTTGCGTTTCATCATCTTTAGGCTTTTCTTCTTGCGGTATTTCTTTAATCTCTTCTTTTTCTTCTTTTTTAACCTCTTCTTTTTCTTCTTGATCGTTTAAAGTGGGGAGCAATTGCTCTTCATTATTAGGCTCTTCTTTGGCTAGGGCTTCTAAATCGCCTAAATTTTCTAACTCGTCCCAATTGGTTTCTAAAACTTCTTGAGTTGGGTCTAAATTCTGGCTAGGCTCTAGCTCGCTTATGTTAGAACCTAGCTTTTTTTGAAGGACTTTCAACATTTCAGTGGGTAAAAAAGGTTTTTTGATTTTCATCTCAAAGCCCTCTAAAAAGGGCTGCATTTCATTGCCTTTTTTATACATGCACACGCTGTTTTTATTTTGAGAGATGATTTCTTTTAATTCTAGCCAATCCACTTGATCTAGTTTTTCCAAACATTCATCATCGGCTATCAAAAGCCATTCTGGATCTTTTTTAAGGCGTGCGGACAGCTCTTGGTATTGGTTAAAATTTTCTATAGACAATTCCAATTTCTTAGAGACACTCTCAAGCAGCTTTGCGATCATGGGGTTTTGGTTGAATAGAATCATTTTCATTTTAGGGACTCCTTATTTTATTAAGAAACGCTTCTTTAAGCCTATCCGTTTTTATCGCTTTTTTTAAATCTTTTATTATAATCAAAAATCCACTTGGTTGGTTGTTTTTATCATAGAGTGTAATTTAAAATAAGGATCATTTGATGTTCAACAAGTTTAAAAAAATCGTTGGCGTGGGTGTGTTAGTGGGCTGTTTAGGGGTTTTGCAAGCTAAAAACAGCTTATTTGTCTTACCTTATGAGCAAAGAGAGGCTTTGAATGCTTTAGTTTCTGGCATTAGTAACGCTAGAGAGAGCGTGAAAATCGCTATTTATAGTTTCACGCACAGAGATATTGCAAGAGCGATTAAAAGCGTAGCGAGTAGGGGGATTAAGGTGCAAATCATTTATGATTATGAAAGCAATCACAATAACAAGCAATCCACTATTGGCTATTTAGACAAATACCCTAACACGAAAGTGTGCTTATTGAAAGGGCTTAAGGCTAAAAACGGGAATTATTACGGCATCATGCATCAAAAAGTAGCGATCATTGATGATAAGATCGTGTTTTTAGGCTCAGCGAATTGGAGCAAAAACGCTTTTGAAAACAATTATGAAGTGCTTTTAAAAACCGATGACACAGAGACAATCCTCAAAGCCAAGAGTTACTATCAAAAGATGTTAGGGAGTTGCGTTGGGTTTTAAAAGCCCTTTTAGAAGTGGTAATTATACCCCACATAAAAGGCAAAGACCCTACGCATTTGAACCTTGAGCGCATCAGTAGTGTAGTATTTGTTATTAATGGTGGGGAATTTAAAGCCGATTTCAAATTCATGTTCATCTACAAATAAAGCCTTGAGACCAAAGTTAAAGAGGAATTGAAAAGAGGTGTTATCAACCGCACTGCTGTTAGTGATGCCTAACAATTCCTGCCCTTTACTGCCAATATACCAGCTATTCCCCGCAATCGCAATCCCCCCAAAAACGCCAATATCCACGCTAATATCATCTTGATAGAAACTCCCTTGGAAGAAATTCCACACCGCATCCACGCCCACGCCATAAGTGATCATGTTATTGCCGCCATAATAACCCTTAGGGTATCTCATGCCATAGCCTTGCCAATCTAAAAAAGCAAAATAGCGCAAACCCAAGATTTTATCCGGATGGAAAAAGTGGTTATAACCCATGACTAATCCAATCCCATTAGATCCCATGTTGGTGAGCTTTTTAACGCTATTAACGCTAGTTATGATATTGGTGTAACCGGTTTGATAGTTAGTAACTTCTCTAACTTCATGGATATTAGTCATTAAATTGATAGAACCTGTTTGGTAATTGAATCCCATATACAAATTTTTTGTCCAAGAAGGCGCTGCACTTTCTTCTTTAGCTACTAAGGCGTGTGTCAGTAAGCTTGCGCCAACTAACATTTTTAATAAGGTTCTCAATTTTATCTCCTGCAAGCAAGTTTCATTATAAAGATCTAAATTTTACAACAACTTACTCAAAATTAAGCATTTATTCTTTATAAGAGAGTATAATTCAAGGTTCAAAATAACTCAAAAGTAAGGCTAGTGGATGAAAAAGGCGCTTTATTTAGGGGCTGTTGCGTTTAGCGTTATATTCAGCATGGCATCAGCCAATGAGCCAAAAATTGATTTTAACCCTCCTAGTTATGTAGAAGAAACCCCCTCTAAAGAATTTATCCCTGAATTGAACAAGTTGGGGAGTTTGTTTGGGCAGGGTGAGCGTCCTTTATTTGCGGACAGGAGGGCGATGAAGCCTAACGATTTGATCACAATCATTGTCTCTGAAAAAGCGAGTGCGAATTATTCCAGCTCTAAAGATTATAAAAGCGCTTCAGGGGGTAATTCCACGCCTCCAAGACTCACTTATAACGGGCTAGATGAAAGAAAGAAACAAGAAGCACAGTATTTAGACGATAAGAATAATTACAATTTCACCAAATCCAGCAATAACACGAATTTTAAAGGCGGTGGCTCGCAAAAAAAGAGCGAAGATTTAGAGATCGTGTTGAGTGCTCGCATCATTAAAGTGCTAGAAAACGGGAATTATTTCATCTATGGGAATAAGGAAGTGCTAGTGGATGGGGAAAAGCAAATCCTTAAGGTGAGTGGGGTGATCCGCCCTTATGATATTGAAAGGAATAACACCATCCAATCCAAGTTTTTAGCCGACGCTAAGATTGAATACACGAATTTAGGGCATTTGAGCGATTCCAATAAAAAGAAATTCGCTGCTGATGCGATGGAAACCCAAATGCCTTATTAATAAAGAGCAAAGCCTAGCATGAGAGCGATCGCTATTGTTTTAGCCAGAAGTTCCAGTAAAAGGATTAAGAATAAAAATATTATTGATTTTTTCAATAAACCCATGCTCGCTTACCCTATTGAAGCGGCGCTAAATTCCGAACTTTTTGAAAAGGTGTTTATCTCTAGCGATAGCATGGAGTATGTGAATTTAGCTAAAAATTATGGGGCGAGTTTTTTGAATTTACGCCCTAAAGTTTTAGCAGACGATAGAGCCACGACTTTAGAGGTGATGGCTTATCACATGAAAGAATTAAAGTTAAAAGATGAAGATATTGCGTGTTGTTTGTATGGCACTTCAGTATTTTTACAAGAAAAACATTTGAAAAACGCTTTTGAAACTTTAAAAGAAAATACGGATTATGTTTTCACATGCTCTCCCTTTAGCGCTTCGCCCTATCGTTCTTTTAGCCTTGAAAACGGCGTTCAAATGGCTTTTAAAGAGCATTTCAACACGCGCACGCAAGATTTAAAAACGCTCTATCATGACGCAGGATTGCTTTATATGGGGAAGGCTCAAGCCTTTAAAGAAATGCGGCCTATTTTTAGCCCAAATTCCATCGCTTTAGAATTATCGCCCTTAGAAGTCCAAGACATTGACACTTTAGAAGATTTAGAATTAGCCAAGCTCAAATACAGCCGTTTGAAAAACGCATGCCAGTAAAAATTTTGTGCGATGCGTTTTTAACAAGCGGTTTAGGGCATGTGAGACGTTGTGAAAAAATCCTTTCTTTTATAGAAAAATTAGGGGTTGAAGCGGATCTTTATTTACACAAGCAAAATAATATAAGCGCTTTTTTAGAGGGCGTTGGCAATAATGATTTTTTGATTGCAGACAGCTATCGTTTAAATTCAAAGGATTTTTATCTTTTAAAAGAAAAAGCCAAAAGCCTTATGGTCATAGAAGATAAAGAGCATGCTGAGGGGTTTTACCCTAAAAATACCAAGATCATGAATTTCACGCTGAACGCTTTAAAGCATTACCATCATTTATCAAAAGATTATCAGTATTATTTGGGGGTGGGGTTTTACCCTGTTGATGTTCGCTTTATCTATGAGCGCCCTATCAATACAGAAAATAAAGAAGTGCTGATCACTTTAGGGGGGAGCGAGCAAAAAACTCTCAAAGAGATAGTCAAAATTTTAGAAAATAAGGGCATGCATTTGCATATCATTTCACCTTATACGCCTAAAAATCCTTCAAAAAACACGCATTATTACAGCCCTTTAAACCCCTTAGAGTTCAGTTCTTTGATGAAATCTTGCGCTTGCGCCATTAGCGCTGCGGGTCAAACCCTCTATGAATTGGCCCTTTCTCAAACGCCCTCTCTTATCCTTCCCATCGCTTCTAATCAAATCATTCAAAGCAAGGAATTTGAAAGTTTGGGTATTTTCAAACAAACGAGCTTAAAAACTCTAGCTAAAGATTTTGAAAAATTACAAATTCAAAAAAATCAAGCCTGGGCAAAAAACCTGGCCTTTGGGAGTGAACTAGAGGGCGCATTAAGGGAGTTTTTAGAAATTTGAAAAAAAATTATTCTTATAGAAATACCCAAGCGATTGATTTTACCCAGTTAAACGATGAGGAAAAGCTGTTGGTTTTAGAATTTCGTAACCACCCAAACACTGCCTTATGGATGTATAGCGCTTTTATTTCTTTAAAAACGCATTTGCAATTCATAGAAGATTTAAAAAACTCGCCCAACCACCGCTATTTTTTGTTTAAAGAAGAGGGCGTTTATTTAGGGGTTGGCTCTATCACTAAAATCAATTTTTTTCATAAGCATGGGTATTTGGGGATTTATAAAAACCCTTTTTTGAAAAATGGGGGAGAAACGATTTTAAAAGCTTTAGAACGCATCGCTTTTGAAGAGTTCCAGTTAAATTCTTTGCATTTAGAAGTGATGGAAAACAATTTCAAAGCGATCGCTTTTTATGAAAAAAACCATTATGAGTTAGAGGGGCGTTTGAAAGGCTTTATTTCTAAAAAAAAGGAGTTTATAGACGTTCTTTTGTATTATAAGGATAAGAAAGGATATAACGATCAATTCTCTCTAAAATTTTAGGATCAATTTCTAGTTTTAAATCCAATACGCTTAAGGGCAAGTTGCAATCTTGTAATTTGACAAGATCTTTTGAAGTAACCAATAAGGAAGTGGCGTTATTGTTGTGAAACTCTTTTTCTAAAAGCTCCAAATCAAAAGGGGCATGGTCTCTAAAATACAATTTTTTAACCACTTCTTTGGGTAAAAACGCATCAAGCCTGCTGGGATTAGCGATAGCCGTTACTAAAAGCATGCGTTTGGTGGGTTGAGAAATAGAGGTGATTCTTTGATAATCCTTATCTTCGGTAATGACCAAATGGGCTTCTTTATAGCTTTTAATATTTTCTCTATACAACCCGCTAGGCAAACAAAAGGGGTAGTAGGGGGGGACTTTAGGCTTTAAAAGCGCATTGAATTGGTTGAAATTAAACCTAAAACCATCGTCTAAAAATACGATCTTTGCCCCTAATTCAAGGGCTTTTAAAACGCCTAGCTCTCTTTTTTCGCTCACAATCACGCTCGCTTGTTTTAAATTTAAGGCCAAAAGATAGGCTTCATCGCCCGCTGTTTTTTGAGGAACTAAAATGTTTCCTTTAACGCTCACCACCACTAAGCCTTTAGAATCTCGTTGATACCCCCTAGAGACAACCGCCACTTCTTGGTATCTTGGAGCGATTTCTAAAATAAAGGGCGTTTTACCGCTCCCCCCAGCGATCAAATTACCAACGCTGATAAGGGGGATTTTAAAATCATGTTTTTTAGCGATTCTTCGTTTAAGGGTGGCAATAAATTGATAGATTAAAGAAAAAGGATAGAGCGCGAAAATCAACCCCTTTTGCAAAAGAGTGGGATCATAAAAATAGCGTTCTAAAAAGGGTTTATCGCTTTTCATTCAGGGTTAAATCGTTTGGCGATGGTGGGTAATTCTAATTTAAAAGCGTTTTTTTGGATACGGCTTGTGATGTTTTTCACTAAAATTTCATCATGGCCTAATTGAGTGAGCGTTTCTGCATCAATGGGCTTGTTTTTGAACAACGCTTCAATATCCTTCAATAAAGGGTCAATCATGCTATAAGGATAGCCTAAATCTTTTTCATCGCTTTGCCCCACAAATAAATCTGCGCTAGGGGGCTTATTTAAAATCTTTTTAGGGATATTTAAATGGCAAGCGAGTTCATAAACTTCGGTTTTAAATAATTCCCCAATCGGGTTAATCGCGCACGCCAAATCCCCAAATAAAGTGCCATAGCCTAACATTCTTTCGCTTTTATTGCTCGTGCCAATGACTAAAGAATCGCTTTTTAAAGAATAGTCGTATAAAAAAGCCATGCGCAATCTTGTGCAAAAATTCCCTTTCCTAGTAAGGCTTGCGTCTTTAAAGTGAGAGCCAAAGATGGCGTCATAGGGAGCGATAGAATATTCTGTATAAGGGATAGAAAATGTTTCGCACAAATTTAAAGCGTCTGTTTTACTTTCTGGCATAGAGGCTGAAGAGGGCATTAAAAGGGCATGGGCGTTTTCTTTAAAAACTTTTTGGCATAGCACCCCAACGACTGCGCTATCTAGCCCCCCGCTCAGCCCGTAAACGACTTTTTTAAAGTCGCGTTTTTGCGCTTCTTTTTCTAAAAAATCGCATAAATAAACGATGAGTTTTTGGTAATCTTTTTGCATGCCTTAAATTATAATAGAAAAAACGCATCGTTTAAGTGAAAAATTAGCTTTTCTTGCTATAATCATCGTTTCACTTCTTTAAAAGTGCTCGTAGCTCAGCTGAATAGAGCAACAGGTTGCGGTCCTGTAGGTCGGGGGTTTGAATCCCTCCGAGCACACCATTTCCTAATATTCTGCATGTTTTTAAACATTATCGCTCCCATTATGGTAAAATAAATACTTGCTTAAACACGCTAGGAGATTTGATTTTGGCATTACCCGTTTATTATGATAAAGACATTGATTTAGGCGTTATCCAATCCTTACAAGTGGGCATTATTGGCTATGGCGCACAAGGAGAAGCCCAAGCGCTCAATTTGAGGGACTCTAAAGTAAAAGTGCGGATTGGCTTGTATCAAGGGAGTTTGAGCGTTTCAAAAGCAAAGTCAGAGGGTTTTGAAGTGCTAGAAGTCAAAGAGCTAGTCCAAAATTCTGATGTGATCATGGCACTACTCCCAGATGAATTGCATAAGGAAGTGTTAGAAAAAGAAGTGATCCCTTTTTTAAAAGAGGGGCAAATTGTGGGCTTTGCCCATGGTTTTAGCGTGCATTTCAATCAGGTTATTCTTCCAAAAGGCGTGGGCGCAATTTTAGTCGCGCCAAAAGGGCCTGGGAGCGCTTTAAGAGAAGAATACCTTAAAAATAGGGGCTTATACCATTTGATCGCCATAGAGCAAGAAAGTTCAAAAAATAACGCTAAAGCGGTGGCTTTAAGCTATGCTAAAGCGATGGGCGGAGGGAGAATGGGGGTTTTAGAAACGAGCTTTAAAGAAGAATGCGAGAGCGATTTGTTCGGCGAGCAAGCGGTTTTGTGCGGAGGGTTAGAAGCGATTGTGAGAATGGGGTTTGAAACTTTACTCAAGGCAGGATACCCTGAAGAATTAGCCTATTTTGAATGCGTGCATGAAGTGAAATTAGTGGCGGATTTATTGCATTATAAGGGGGTAGAGGGCTTAAGGAAACACATTTCTAACACCGCTGAATTTGGGGCGATTAAAGCTAGAGAGCCTATGGGAAATCTGTTAGAAAAACGCATGCAAAAAATCTTAAAAAAGATTCAAAACGGCTCATTCGCTAAGGATTTTTTACTAGAAAAGAGCTTGAATTACCCTAGGTTAAACACAGAGAGGAAAGCCCTTAAAGAGACTAAAATAGAACAAATTGGGGAAATTTTACGCGCCCCATTCAATCATAAAAAATAAATCATTAAATTAAAAGGAATTATATGGCAATAGTAGTTACTATCACTTCAGGTAAGGGGGGCGTGGGTAAAAGCACCACCACGGCTAATTTAGCGATTGGGCTGGCTGAGAGCGGTAAAAAAGTCGTAGCGGTTGATTTTGACATAGGCCTTAGGAACTTGGATATGATTTTAGGCTTAGAAAATCGCATTGTTTATGATGTGGTGGATGTGATGGAAAAAAATTGCAACCTTTCGCAGGCTTTGATCACGGATAAAAAGACGAAAAACCTTTCTTTTTTAGCGGCCTCACAAAGCAAGGATAAAAATATTTTAGATAAGGAAAAAGTAGCGATTTTAATCAACGCTTTAAGGGCGGATTTTGACTATATTTTGATTGACTCTCCAGCTGGGATTGAAAGCGGTTTTGAGCATGCGATTTTGCATGCGGACATGGCGTTAGTGGTGGTAACGCCTGAAGTGAGTTCCTTAAGGGATAGCGACAGAGTGATTGGCATTATTGACGCGAAGTCTAATCGGGCCAAAAGGGGCGAAGAAGTGCATAAGCATTTGATAATCAATCGCTTAAAACCTGAATTAGTGGCAAATGGCGAGATGATTTCTATAGAAGAAGTGCTTAAAATTTTATGCTTGCCTTTAATTGGGATCATTCCTGAAGATCACCATATTATTTCAGCGACCAATAAGGGCGAGCCGGTGATTCGCACGGACTGCGAGAGCGCGAAGGCTTACCAACGCATCACCAGACGGATTTTAGGCGAAGAAGTGGAATATGTGGAATTTAAGGCTAAAAGAGGCTTTTTTAGCGCGTTAAAAGGGATATTTTCATGAGTTTGTTTGATTTTTTTAAAAACAAAGGGAGTGCGGCTACTGCAACAGATAGATTGAAATTGATTTTAGCCAAAGAGCGCACTTTAAATTTACCCTACATGGAAGAGATGCGTAAAGAAATCATTGCCGTTATTCAAAAATACACTAAATCTTCAGACATCCATTTCAAAACCCTTGACAGCAATCAAAGCGTGGAAACGATTGAAGTGGAGATCATACTGCCTAAATAGTTTAATAGTTTAAAATGAAAAGCCATTTCCAATACAGCGCGCTAGAAAATATCCCTAAAGCCTTTGACATTCTCAAAGACCCCCCTAAAAAACTCTATTGTGTGGGCGATACCAAGCTTTTGAGAGCGCCTTTAAAAGTGGCTATCATCGGCACAAGAAGACCCACCCCTTACAGCAAGCAACACACGATTACCCTAGCCAGAGAGCTTGCTAAAAATGGCGCGGTTATTGTGAGCGGAGGAGCGTTAGGCGTGGATATTATCGCTCAAGAAAACGCCTTACCAAAAACCATCATGCTTTCGCCTTGCAGTTTGGATTTGATTTATCCTACGAACAACCATAAAGTGATCCAAGAAATCGCGCAAAACGGCTTGATTTTAAGCGAATATGAAAAGGATTTCATGCCCATTAAAGGCTCTTTTTTAGCCAGAAACCGCCTGGTGATCGCTTTAAGCGATGCGGTGATTATCCCCCAAGCGGATTTAAAAAGCGGCTCTATGAGCAGCGCGAGATTAGCCCAAAAATACCAAAAACCCTTATTTGTTTTACCCCAACGCCTGAATGAGAGCGATGGCACTAATGAGCTTTTAGAAAAAGGGCAGGCTCAAGGGATATTTAATATTCAAAATTTTATAAATACCCTTTTAAAAGACTACCATTTAAAAGAAATGCCTGAAATGGAAGATGAATTTTTAGAATATTGCGCGAAAAACCCTAGCTATGAAGAAGCGTATCTCAAATTTGGGGATAAGCTTTTAGAATACGAGCTGCTGGGTAAGATCAAGCGCATCAATCATCTCGTGGTGTTAGCATGATTTTAGCATGCGATGTGGGGTTAAAACGCATTGGCATCGCTGCGCTTTTAAACGGCGTTATCTTGCCTTTAGAAGCGATTTTACGCCACAACAAAAATCAGGCCTCTAGGGATTTGAGCGATTTGTTGAGGGAAAAAAACATTCAGGTGCTAGTGGTGGGCAAGCCCAATGAAAGCTATGCGGACACGAATGCGCGTATTGAGCATTTTATCAAGCTTGTAGATTTTAAGGGCGAAATCGTTTTTATTAATGAAGACAGATCCAGCATAGAAGCCTATGAAAATTTAGAGCATTTGGGTAAGAAAAACAAGCGGCTCGCTATCAAAGACGGCCGGCTAGACTCTTTGAGCGCTTGTAGGATTTTAGAGCGCTATTGCCAACAGGTTTTAAAAAAGCGCTAGGGATAAAATTCTAGTATAAAAAATGCTCAAAGGTATTTTTTAAAAGCACTCTTTTTGGGTTAGGGGGATTAAACGCAAAATATTCCTATCTCCTTATGATTTTTATTGTAAAACAAAACAACTAAAACCCCATTTGTGAAATTAAAAGGTTTTAGTCATCAATATTTGATTATAATAAAGTCTAAATTTTTTAATAAAGGGAGAAGCGTCATGCTAAGTTTCAAAAAAGCTATTTTTAGGGTTTTATGTTTGTGTTGTGTGTTGATTGGGGGGGGGGGTTAATGGCAGAGCCAAACCCTGAAGAGCTTTTTGATCAGGGCAAAGAGATTCTTGATTTTGCCGTGAGTGGTGGGGGTGGTGCATTTAGAGGAGATAGTCTTGAGGCTAAGAAGTATTATATTCAAGCTAAGGAATACTTTGAAAAAGCTTGTAATTTAAACTATGCTAAGGGGTGTGTTAGTCTAGGGGGTCTATATGAGAGTGAAAATCTGGTAATAGGAGAGAATCCTAGGTTAAAAGAGCGTTTGAAAAAAGCCATTCAATACTACTCTAAAGCGTGTGATTTAAAAGATGGTGAAGGGTGTGGTTTTTTAGGGATTTCATATGAATATGGTTATAATGGAGTAGTAAAAAAGGATTTTAAAAAAGCCATTCAATACTATGTTAAAGCGTGTGAATTAGATAATGGCAATGCGTGTCTAGGAATATTATTACGCTCTTATGATGGAAAAGTGAACAAACAAGAAGCTATTCAATATCTCTCTAAAGCCTGTGAATCAAATAGTGGTGAGGGGTGTTATGAATTGGGGGGATTCTATCAAGGTGAGAAAAACAAAGACTTAAAAAAAGCTGTTCAATACTACTCTAAAGCGTGTGAATTACAAAATAGTATGGGGTGTTCCAGACTAGGAGATATGCACTATATTGGTGAAGGCGTAGTCAAAAATAAAAAACAGGCGATGGAAAAATTTGAAAAGGCTTGCGAATTAGGATATAAACGAGCATGCGAGACAGTTAGTTATCAAACGCTTTGCGAACAAGGAGTTGGAGAAACATGCGAGATAGTTAGCCTTATGGTGCGTTGCCGTCTAAGAGGAGATCTAAAAGCATGTGGTATGGAATATGACAAGAAAAAAGCCTTAGGTTTTTAGGAGGTTAAGAGCATCGCCAAAATGCCCCCTATTCTTTTAAGAAAGTATTTTTACTAGAGAGTTTTAATCTTTTTTTGGTATTCTTTTAGAGATCATTAGTTTTAAAAACTCTTTAAAAACGGATAATAATGAAAATCATGCATCAAGTTAGGGATTTTTTAGATTCTTGCAAACAAACGATCCAAAAAAATTCTAATGAAGTCTTTCAAAAAACCAAACGAGCGCTTTTTAAAGAAGAATCTCAAAAAATCAGAGAGCAAGCGGTTAAAATCGTGGAAAAACGCTTGAAAAAAGAGGGCATGCAATTGAGCGATTTTAACGAAGAAGAATTGAAAATCATGTTTGAAGCGGAAGAAAAAAGGCTTTTAGAACAAATCCAAACTAAGCATTTTAAAGAAGTTTGGGAAAAGGGCGATAATGAGCAAGGAAAATAGCTTTATCTCTGGCTTAATGGGGTTTTTTAGCGAAAAGAACGAACGATGGCTCTTAGCCCACAGGCACACGAGAGGGTTTGTGATCGTGGCGTGGCTTTTTAGGTTTAAAAGCATTGCGTTTTCTATTTTGATCACTTTGTTGGTGATTTGGGTGGATATTTGGGTGTATAGCGATGTGCGCCAGTTTTTATTGGACACTTCTAGCTCGTTTGTTTGGCTTTTAAGCGCTTTGCTAATCAAGTGGGGTGTGATTGTTTTTAGCGCGCGTAAATGCTATAAGTTCAGCCAAAAAATGTTTGCAATCATTCAAAGAAAAAGACAGATTAGAGAGAATTTGAAAAACCGCCCCAATCCATTAGACACCAAAAATTCTCCTAAAGAAAGGCTCTCTAGTGTTACTGAAGAGATTATTTCAAAAAAACAAGAAGAATTACAGAGCAAAGAAACCCCAGAAGGTAAGCATGATGGAGAGAGACTCTCTAGCGTTACTGAAGAAATCATTTCAAAAAAACTAGAAGAATTGAAAGCTAAGAATAATAAGGGCAGCTAAAAGGGTGTTGGACGCTCTGTCTTAGCAAATTGATCTTAGCGGAGTCGTTTTTGATAGTGGATTCAGAGGGGTTTTCGCCTTTTATTTATACCGACAAGACGGAGCATCCCACGATTGGCTATGGCTATAATTTGAGCGTTTATTCTTATGATGGTAAGCGTATCACCAAAGCGTATGGGATTTTAACTGACATATTAAAAGAGAATCATAAGACCCTCCTCTCTTATGGGTGGTATAAAAATTTGGACGCAATGAGGAGAATGGTCATCTTGGATTTGAGCTACAATTTAGGCTTGAGTGGGCTGCTCAAATTCAAGCAATTCATCAAGGCCATAGAGGATAAAAATTATGCTCTGGCTGTGGAGGGACTGCAAAAAAGCCCGTATTTCAATCAAATGAAAAAAAGAGCGTCAAGGAATATGGAGGTTTTGAAATTGGGGAGTTGCGAAAAACATTGTAAGAAAAAATACACGATAGAAAAGGTGATCAAAGAGGTGGGGCTTGAGCTCAAATCAAAGTCAGTCATGCCGTATTTTTTCAACGAATACGATCTGACCAAAAACGCCAACAGAGAAGAGCCTGAGAGATTGAGAAGCTAAATAATATCTATTTTGATGAAAACCCCTAAGGGGCGAGAAATTTTGAAAGAATATTTGAACGAGGGCTGTATTTTGCTTGGGGAATAAGGAATATTGTCATGCTAAAGAATTTCAAAAAGGCCTTTTTTAGGGCTTTGTGCTTGGGTGCGTTGTGTTTATTGGGGGAGTGGTGTAGTAATTTAGGGAGGCTTTAAAAAAGCAAGGGAGCGGAAATGTTAAAAAGTAAGGGCTTGATGCGAGTAGGTCAAAAATCATGTTAAAACACCCAGTCTTAACTTTTGTAAAGGAATAGATTTGAGAATCAATCTTAAAATTTTGCTTTCTCTCTCTCTCTCTCTAAAAAGCCAAGTGGTAGCGTTTGGGTTGTTAAAACGCTCTTGAAAGGGTAATCGTGGAATTTGCTTCTATCGTTTGGTTGCTCATAGTCAATATTCTGATTTTTATTCTCATGCTGGTGGATAAAAATTCGGCTGAGCAAAAAATGTGGCGTATTCCTGAAAAAGCTTTGTGGGCTTTATCGCTCCTTGGCGGGTCTGTCGGGTTTTTGGTCGCTATGGTTGTGTCCCACCATAAGATCTTAAAGCTTAAGTTTAAATACGGCGTTTCGCTCATTTGCTTGATAGAGAGCGCGATCCTTTACTTTGTCAGCAAGGATCTTTTTTGGATAGTAGCGCTAACGATATTCTCACTATCCTTGATACTGGTAGCGTTTAAGATCTTCCTCCTTAAAGACAACCCTAACAAACGCTTCAAAAACAACAAGAGGGATAAAAGATAATGTCTTATTTTTTTAAAATCATTCTGGGCACAAGCGTGATCGTTGGGGTGTTGTTGGTCTTATGGCGTTTGACTTACGATAAGTCCTGTTTCTCGTTGGTCTTTGTGCTGCTGATACTAGGGATTGTCGCTTACAGCTATATTTCTTTAAAAATGCATCAGAGGAAGTGCTTCGCCAAGTGTTTCGTGAATAGCGAATCCTTCTTATCCAAGATGCTACACTCCCCAATAATGGTGTCTTGCTTTTATTATATTTTTTCAATTTTCACATCCATATCCATCGCTTATAGCGTGCTGGACTATAATTGGATGATGTGGGGGATTGTTTTTTGCACTATCGTTGTTTGCGCTACGGTGTTTGGCGTGTTTGAAAAAATGCTCAAGAGTATCATCAAAGAAGATTATTTGATGCTGATGTCTAGAGAAGTGAGCGCTTTTGTGGGGACTCTTTTCTTCATTGGCTTGAGTTGCTATGCGATCTATCATGGCAACATGCCCGATTATTTGAAACCAGCTTTGATAGACACTATTAAGGCAGCGAGTGATTCCGCTTATTCAAATTGTGATTATACGAGTTATGTTTTAGAATTTAAAAAAATGTTAGAGGGGGTTACTTGGTGGGGCATGCACAAAGCAGAGAGCATGGGCTTAAATAAGGGGTTTATGGTTGCGGGCTGGGTAGCGTTTATCATCTATAACGCTCTTAGCGGGATAGCCATCAGCAGGCTGAGCGCTCAAATCATTTTTTGGCTATCAAAATATTTTAGGAGTGATTGTGGAAAATGATGTTAAAGAAGATCTAGAGCAAGCAAGACCAAAGTTAGAGCCAGAAAAACAAAAGCTAGAGCAAGAAAAACCAACACAAGAAAAAGAATGTCTAGAGAGCAAGGAACAAGAAAAGCAGAGAAAGCAGAAGAAATCCAACAGAATGTTTTGGGGGACAATTATTGTTTTACTTGTCGTCTATTTTAGCGTCAAATTCTTTGCGTATAGCGAACCTAGTCAGGAGACAAAAACGGCTCGTACCCAAAAAATCATTAAACCCGCTAAGAGATATATTGAGAAATTCTTACCTACCGATATTATAAAAGATAATCTTAATAACCATCAAGCAGAGATCAACGCTACTCTGAATAGTGGCATAGAGGAAATGAATGGCAAGATAAACACTCAAATAGATGGGTTTTTTGATCAAGTAGAAAACAATGTGGATAAGTTCTTAGATTGGCATTATTCTATCAAGGGGGATTATAGCGAGCTTGCCCTTTTTGCAGCTAAAAAGACCGGCTTGAGTGCCGAAGATGCGGTGGCTAATGTGTTGCAGGAAAAACTTTTAGGGAAAGATTACAAGAAAAGATTGGACGCTATAACCAAGAGGCTTTCTAAAACTTATGCAAGTTTGTTAAACCAACACGAAAAATTTGTGAGCGAGACCGCTCTAAAAGGAGTGGATACCGATCTTTCTCAAAACGCAAAAATTTTAGACACTCTTGGCGATGAAGTGGCAAGGAAATTGAAAACCAATTTTACAGGAGCAATAGGGGCAACGGCTGGCGTGAGTGGCTTGGCTATTGTGGCAAAGCTAACCCCAAAACTTGTGGCAAAAATTGGCGCTAAACTCGGGGCGAAAGTAGGGGGTAAATTCCTCGCAAAGATTGGCACAGCAGTGAGCGGTTCTTGGACTTGCGGGCCTTTCGCTCCTGCTTGCGCTATTACACTTTGGTTTGGAAGCGATGCGGCGATCAATTTTATTGATGAATGGCTCCACAGAGACAAATTCAAAAAAGAAATTTTGAACAACATCAATGAAGTGAAAGAAAACCTCAAAAACAGCTACAAACAGCAATTTAACGATAGCTTTGTTAAAATCAGCCAAGAACTTCAAGAGAGTTACAAAAACGCTCCTGTGGTGGAGAAAAAAACCATCAAAGAACATATAGACGATCTCAAACAAACCCCAGAAGAGGACAACCAAAAGATCAATCAATAAAAGAGCGGTAGATCTTTTAAAAATGGTATGAAGCGTTGGGGAATGGGGGAGATGATCTCATAGATCGCTCCTTTAAATTCAAATTCCAAACTAGCGGCATGGAGCATGAGTAATGGGGCGTGATTTTCACGCTTTAATTGAAGGTATCCTCTCGCTTCTTCATCAGCCACCCCATAAAGCCTCTCGCCCACGATCCTATGATCCACGCTGCTTAAATGCAAGCGGATCTGGTGCGTGCGCCCGGTGAGTGGGGTGATTTTGAGTAGGCTTATATCCAAAAAAGGGTTATAGCTTAAAGGCTCAACAAGCGTGATTGAAGGCTTACCCAAGGGAGAAATTTGAGATCGAATGCGCAAATCTTTTTGAATGTTTTGTGGCGTTAGAATGGGTTTGTCTATTTTCATGCTTTTTTCAACCAACCCATGCGCTAACGCTAAATAAGTTTTTTTTACTTTTTTTTGCATGAAAAGCGCTTTTAAATCCTTAACGCTTTGTAAAGTCTTGCCCGCTAAAACTAACCCGCTCGTTTCATAGTCCAGTCTGTGGGCTGGGTGGGCGTTTTTGCCCAAATGCGATTGGATACAATCTAATAAGCTTTCATGGTAAAAATAGCCTTTAGGGTGGGTATAGACTTGAGCGGGTTTGTCAAACACGCCAAAATCTTTCGTTTCAAAAACAAGCGCTTGAGTTTTTTCATTAGGCTTGAAATGAATCAAGCTAACGACCCCTTGAATCATTTGAGATTTACGCACGGCTTGTTGGTTTTGTTTCAGGCGTTGTTTGTCAAGGTGGCGTTGGGCTTCTTTTAAAGAGCATTTTAAAACATCGCGCACAAAAAACAAGGCTTTAGTGGGTTTTAAAATTTCAAATTCTTCTTCAACAAAAGGCACTACAACAAACTTTTAACAAACATTTTAGGCTCGTTAGAATACTCGTCTAATTCCACGCTAAAAAGCACGCTCACCTTTTCGCCCGCTTTTAAAAACCGCTCAGCGTTAAAATAAATAGCGTCTTTGATGCATTCTTTATCCTTAAAACGCAACGCTTGATGGCTTTCTTTAATGACTCTTTCTTCTATGACTTCTAAATTTTGCGCTTGGAATAAGGGTTCAGGGTTTTCTTGCCCATAAGGTTCGCCCGTTTCTATAATCTCTAAAAGCTCTCTGTCAATGTCTTTTAAACGCAATATCAAAGGGGGTTCTTCTTCGCAAAAGGGTAAGATTTTAAAATCAAAATTTTCTAAAGTTTCAAAGAGTAAGACCATGTTATTTTTTTCAACGCTTAAACCGCATGCTTGCCTATGCCCCCCATAGCCGAGCAATAAAGAAGAAACCCCATTCAAAGCGTCAATCAAATCAACATTTTGAGAGCTGCGAGCGCTCCCTTTATACGCCCCTTCTTTAAAAGTGAAAACCAGGCTTGGCTTTTGAGTGGCTTCCACTAATTTTGAAGCCACAATCCCAAGCACGCCCTCATGCCAATTATCCTTAAAAGCGATGATGATTTTTTCCCCAACCAACGCATGCTTAAAGGCTTCTTCAAAAACCTGTTGTTGGGTGATTTTTCGTTCATTATTGCATGCTTTCAAGCGTTCATACAAAAAACAGCAATCTTGCAAATTGTTTGCATTTAAAAAATCTAAAGCCACTCTAGCGTCTTGCATGCGCCCTGCAGAGTTGATTAGGGGGGCAATGTTAAAAGAAATATCGCTCGCTTTTAAAGAGCGTTTTCTAAAAACTTCTTTTTGGCGCAAAAACCCCATCGCCCCTAAAGGTTCTTTTTGCAAAAAATACAAGGCTTTAGAAACTAAAAAGCGGTTAAAAAAAGTCAAAGGCATCATGTCAGCAATAGTCGCCACGCCCGCTAAGCATAACAACTCACTAGAATGGCTTTTTTCTTTTCCTAAAAGCTGGTGGATGCCATAGCACAAATAAAACGCCACTAACGCCCCGCACACTTCCTTTTGGATAAAATCACAATCCGGTTGCTTGGGGTTGATCACCGCATAAGCGTCTGGGACTTCATCATTATTTAAGCAATGGTGATCCGTAATGATAAGGGTGTAGTTTTTTTCTTTGCAAAATCGCGCGGCTTCAAAGGCGTTAATCCCATTATCCACCGTGATGATTAAAGGGGCGTGGTGTTTTTCTAAAAATTTTTTAGAAATCCCATAGCCATCCATGAAGCGATTAGGGATTGCAATGCGAACATGCTTGTAGTTCAGGCTTTCAAAAAATTTTGCCATGATAGCAGAGCTAATCACGCCGTCAGCGTCATAATCGCCCACCACTAAAATTTCTGTGTTTGCACGCATGGCTTCTATGATTTTGAGCGCGGCTTTTTTCAAGTCTTTAAATAAAAAGGGGCTAGGAAACCCTTTTTCATTATAAGCGATAGAAGTCATGCGCTCTTTGATTTGAGCTTTAAGCGTTTGTTTCATTTGTTAGATTAGGATTTAGAAAGAGTGCTCTTAATGAAATCCAAAATAATAGGGTTAGGGCTTTGCAACCTGGAGGTGAATTCTGGGTGGAATTGCACCCCCACAAAGAACGGATGATCTTCTAACTCAATCGCTTCAATCAAATGATTCGCTCCAAAACCCACCACTTTCAAGCCCTTATTTTCCCACTCTTGGCGGTATTTGGGGTTGATTTCATAACGATGGCGGTGCCTTTCTTTAATGCTAGGCTTTTTATAGGCTTTTTCTAGCAAGCTGTTGGGCATGATTTCGCATTCGTATTCGCCTAATCGCATGGTGCCACCCAATGGCGAATTATAGGTGCGCACCTGTTTTTGGTGGTTTTGATCCATAAAATCTCCAATCAAATACACCACAGGGTATTCGCAGCGTTGGTTAAATTCCGTAGAGTTAGCCCCTTTCAAGCCCAAAACATTGCGGCAAAATTCCACGATCGCTAATTGCATGCCCAAACAAATCCCTAAAAAGGGGAGTTTTTCTAATCTAGCCCTTTGAATGGCGCAAATTTTGCCCTCAATCCCCCTTTCTCCAAAGCCTCCAGGCACTAAAATCGCATCAACGCCCTCTAAATCCGTCTTTTCATTAAAATTCTCGCTATCTAGCCATTCAATATTGACTTGCGCATCCAAATGCGCGCCCGCATGGATTAAGGCTTCAATCAAGGATTTATAAGATTCTTTTAAGCTTAAATACTTGCCTACAAAACCAATTTTGACTTTGTGTTTAGGAGCGATAATCTTTTCTACTAAAGTGTTCCAAGCCGCCATTTTGGGGTGTAGCTTGTTCAAATTAAAGCGTCTGGCAATGGGGGTTAAAATGCCTTCTTGCAAGAAAAGAATGGGGCATGCGTAAATGCTTTTAGTGTCTGTGGCCACAATCACGCTGTCTTGCTCCACATCGCAACTCAAAGCGATTTTATTTTTTAACTCTTTATCCAAAGGCTTAGGCGATCGCGCCAAAATGATTTGAGGGGTTACGCCAAGACGTCTTAATTCTTGGACGGAATGTTGCGTGGGTTTGGTTTTTAATTCGTTGGTGGTTTGGATATAGGGGATCAGGGTTACATGCACATTGATGACTTTTTCATTCCCTAATTCCAATTTAAGCTGGCGGATCGCTTCCAAATAAAACATGCCCTCCATATCGCCCACGGTTCCGCCCACTTCCACGATTAAAAAATCCAACCCCTTAGCCGCACTTTTAATGCGCCTTTTGATTTCATCGGTTACATGGGGGACGATTTGAATGGTTTTGCCTAAATATTCCCCTTTCCTTTCATTTTCTATCACGCTTGAAAAAATCTGCCCGGTAGTGAAATTGTTCAACCTTGTTAAATTCCTGTTCAAAAAGCGTTCATAATGCCCGATGTCTAAATCTGTTTCAGCACCATCGCTAGTTACAAACACTTCCCCATGCTCTAAAGGGCTCATGGTGCCTGGATCAATATTAATATAAGGATCAATCTTCAAAATAGAAACCTGGTAATTGCAATGCTGCAAAAGCGTAGCGATTGAAGAAGATGAAATCCCTTTCCCTAGAGAGCTTAACACGCCCCCTGTAACGAATATAAATTTGGCTCTATCCATTATGTCGTGTTCCTTTGATTTTTACTTCTCACATTGTAGTCTAAAAAGGGTTAAAAAGCTTTAAAAGAGGGCAAAAATTAAAGCGATTTCAAAAAAAAAAAACAATTTCAGTTTCTTATTAGCTAGGTTTGATTAGAATAAAAAGCTTTTATGTGTTTAAACTTCATTGTCTTAAAACTTTTAAGAGCAATTTTAAAATTCGTTGGCGTATAATATCAAATTTGAATGAACTGACTAAAAGGGTTTTAAATAATGGCTGAAAATTCTTTCAAAAATGTTTCCACACACCCCAAAGCATTTTTTTTATTACCAGTGAAAACCCTGTTTCTTTTAGGAGGCGTTTTTAGCGCGTTTTTCATCCTTATTGCTGGCTTGGTTTTTTTTGATTATGCTAATTCAATGGATAATGCCATTTTTAGCTTGATGCGTTCAAATTCTTCTAACCCTATTTTAGATCAAACGCTCCGACGCGTTGTTTTTTTAGGCTCTTCTCAATTCGTGTTGCCTTTGAGCTTGTTAGTGGGGGTGTTTTTAAGCCTTTATCGCAGAAATTTAGCGCTTGGGGTGTGGTTTGTGCTGAGCGTGATCTTATTTGAAGCCCTTTTAGAATCTTTAAAACACCTTTTGGCGCATTCCATTCAGTGGCTTTCGCATAGCGCTAATTTCCCTAACGCTACTGCGCTTTCTTTAACGCTATTTTATGGGTTGCTTGTTTTATTGATACCCCATTTGATCACGCATCAAATATTTCAAAACATTCTTTCTTATAGTTTGCTTGGTTTGATTCTTTTAATAGCCTTAGCGCTGATTGTTTTAGGGGTGTCTTTTAGCAGTGTTTTAGGAGGGGTTTGTTTAGGGGCGTTAGGGGCTTGTTTTTCCATAGGGATTTATTTGAGCGTGTTCCAAAAGATCTAAGCGAACGGCTTAAAAGAATGAAAATTTTATCAAGGTTTTAATATTGGATTTAAAGGTATTATTGCAACGGATTGTTGATTTTTTCATTAAGCTCAATAAAAAGCAAAAAATCGCCCTAATCGCAGCCGGGGTTTTAATCACGGCTTTGCTTGTGTTTTTATTGCTCTATCCCTTTAAAGAAAAAGACTACGCGCAAGGGGGCTATGGGGTTTTATTTGAAGGCTTAGATTCTAGCGATAACGCTTTAATCTTGCAGCACCTCCAGCAAAACCAAATCCCTTATAAAGTCTCAAGAGATGACACCATTCTTATCCCTAAAGATAAAGTGTATGAAGAAAGGATCACTCTGGCTTCTCAAGGGATCCCTAAAACGAGTAAAGTGGGCTTTGAAATCTTTGACACTAAAGACTTTGGAGCGACTGATTTTGATCAAAATATCAAACTCATTCGCGCCATTGAGGGGGAATTGTCGCGCACGATTGAAAGTTTAAACCCCATTTTGAAAGCCAATGTGCATATTGCAATCCCTAAAGACAGCGTGTTTGTGGCTAAAGAAGTCCCTCCTAGCGCTTCAGTGATGCTCAAACTCAAGCCTGACATGAAGCTTTCACCCACTCAAATTTTAGGGATTAAAAATTTAATCGCTGCAGCTGTGCCTAAACTCACGATAGAAAATGTGAAAATCGTGAATGAAAACGGCGAATCAATAGGCGAGGGCGATATACTAGAAAACTCCAAAGAATTAGCCCTAGAGCAATTGCATTACAAACAAAATTTTGAAAACATTTTAGAAAATAAGATTGTCAATATCTTAGCCCCTATTGTGGGGGGTAAAAACAAGGTGGTCGCAAGGGTCAATGCGGAGTTTGATTTCAGCCAAAAGAAAAGCACTAAAGAGACTTTTGATCCCAATAATGTCGTAAGGAGCGAGCAAAATTTAGAAGAAAAAAAAGAAGGCACCTCTAAAAAACAAGTTGGCGGTGTGCCGGGGGTTGTGAGTAATATTGGGCCTGTGCAAGGATTGAAAGACAATAAAGAGCCAGAAAAATACGAAAAATCTCAAAACACGACCAATTATGAAGTGGGTAAAACCATTAGCGAGATTAAGGGCGAGTTTGGCACTTTAGTGCGTTTGAATGCGGCGGTTGTGGTGGATGGCAAGTATAAAATCGCGCTTAAAGATGGGGCAAACGCTTTAGAATACGAGCCTTTGAGCGATGAATCGCTTAAAAAAATCAACGCTCTAGTGAAACAGGCCATTGGCTACAATCAAAATAGAGGCGATGATGTGGCGGTGAGTAATTTTGAGTTTAACCCTATGGCGCCTGTGATTGATAACGCCACTTTGAGCGAAAAAATCATGCACAAAACTCAAAAAATCTTAGGCTCATTCACGCCTTTAATCAAGTATATTTTAGTGTTTATAGTGTTATTTATTTTCTATAAAAAAGTGATTGTGCCTTTCAGCGAGCGCATGCTGGAAGTGGTGCCTGATGAAGATAAGGAAGTGAAATCCATGTTTGAAGAAATGGATGAAGAAGAAGATGAGTTGAATAAACTCGGCGATTTGAGGAAAAAAGTAGAAGATCAATTAGGGCTTAATGCAACCTTTAGCGAAGAAGAAGTAAGATACGAAATTATCTTAGAAAAGATTAGAGGGACCCTTAAAGAGCGTCCTGATGAAATCGCCACGCTCTTTAAACTCCTAATCAAAGATGAAATCTCTTCAGACAGCGCGAAAGGTTAAAAAAGGTTAAAAATGGCAACCAAGCTTACCCCCAAACAAAAGGCTCAATTAGACGAACTTTCCATGAGTGAAAAAATCGCCATTTTACTCATTCAAGTGGGCGAAGACACCACAGGTGAGATTTTAAGGCATTTAGACATTGATTCTATTACAGAGATTTCTAAGCAAATCGTGCAATTAAACGGCACAGACAAGCAAATCGGTGCGGCGGTTTTAGAGGAATTTTTTGCGATTTTTCAGTCTAACCAATACATCAATACCGGTGGTTTGGAATACGCCAGAGAGCTTTTAACCAGGACTTTAGGGAGCGAAGAAGCCAGAAAAGTGATGGACAAACTCACTAAAAGCTTGCAAACGCAAAAAAACTTCGCTTATTTAGGCAAAATCAAGCCCCAACAACTCGCTGATTTCATCATTAACGAACACCCTCAAACCATTGCCTTGATTTTAGCCCACATGGAAGCCCCTAATGCGGCTGAGACTTTGAGCTATTTCCCTGATGAAATGAAAGCGGAAATCTCCATTAGAATGGCGAATTTAGGCGAAATATCGCCCCAAGTGGTCAAAAGGGTTTCCACGGTGTTAGAAAACAAACTAGAATCGCTCACCAGTTATAAAATTGAAGTGGGTGGTTTGAGAGCGGTGGCTGAAATCTTTAACCGCTTGGGCCAAAAGAGCGCTAAAACCACGCTCGCTCGCATTGAAAGCGTGGATAACAAGCTCGCCGGCGCGATTAAAGAAATGATGTTCACTTTTGAAGACATAGCCAAACTAGACAATTTCGCTATCAGAGAGATTTTAAAAGTAGCGGATAAAAAAGACTTGTCTTTGGCGCTAAAAACTTCTACCCAAGATTTAACCGATAAATTTTTAAACAACATGAGCAGCAGGGCTGCAGAGCAGTTTGTAGAAGAAATGCAATATTTAGGGGCGGTCAAAATCAAAGATGTGGATGTGGCCCAAAGGAAAATCATTGAAATCGTGCAGAGCTTGCAAGAAAAAGGCGTGATCCAAACTGGTGAAGAGGAAGATGTCATTGAATAGCCGTAAAAACTTGATCCAAAAAGACCATTTGAATAAGCATGACATTCAAAAATACGAATTTAAGAGCATGGCCAACTTACCCCCCAAAACTAATCCTAATAGCGCGTCTTTAGAAACGCCTAACCACCCGCAAGAGCCTTTGGAAAAAAAAGCGATAGAAAACGATTTGATTGATTGCTTATTAAAAAAGACCGATGAGCTTTCAAGCCATTTAGTGAAATTGCAAATGCAGTTTGAAAAAGCCCAAGAAGAGAGCAAAGCTTTGATTGAAAACGCTAAAAACGATGGCTATAAAATCGGCTTTAAAGAGGGCGAAGAAAAAATGCGTAACGAACTCACTCACAGCGTGAATGAAGAAAAGAACCAGCTTTTGCATGCGATCACGGCTTTAGATGAAAAAATGAAAAAATCAGAAGATCATTTAATGGCTTTGGAAAAGGAACTGAGCACGATTGCGATAGATATCGCTAAAGAAGTGATCCTTAAAGAAGTGGAAGACAACAGCCAAAAAGTGGCCCTTGCTTTAGCTGAAGAGCTTTTAAAAAACGTTTTAGACGCAACGGATATTCATTTAAAAGTCAATCCCTTGGATTACCCTTATTTAAACGAGCGTTTGCAAAACGCTTCTAAAATCAAATTAGAGAGCAATGAGGCTATTTCTAAAGGAGGCGTTATGATCACTAGCTCTAACGGGAGCCTTGATGGGAATTTGATGGAGCGCTTTAAAACGCTCAAAGAAAGCGTGTTGGAAAATTTTAAGGTGTGATTTTGCAAAATAGAACTTTTGATTTAAACCCTAATGATATTGCAGGCTTGGAGTTGGTGTGTCAAACACTACGGAGTCGTATTTTAGAAGTGGTGAGCGCTAATGGGGGGCATTTAAGCTCTTCTTTAGGGGCTGTGGAGCTGATTGTAGGCATGCATGCCCTATTTGATTGCCAAAAAAACCCTTTTATTTTTGACACTTCGCACCAAGCTTACGCTCACAAGCTTTTAACCGGGCGCTTTGAAAGCTTTAGCACTTTAAGGCAATTTCAAGGTTTGAGCGGCTTTACTAAACCCAGCGAGAGCGCATACGATTATTTCATCGCCGGGCATAGTTCCACTTCGGTGTCCATAGGCGTGGGGGTGGCTAAAGCTTTTTGTTTGAAACAAGCGTTAGGCATGCCTATCGCTTTACTAGGCGATGGGAGCATTAGCGCAGGGATTTTTTATGAAGCCTTAAACGAACTGGGCGATAGGAAATACCCCATGATCATGATTTTGAACGATAATGAAATGAGTATCAGCACGCCTATTGGAGCTTTGTCTAAAGCCCTTAGCCAGCTGATGAAAGGCCCGTTTTATCAGTCTTTCCGCTCTAAAGTTAAAAAAATCTTAAGCACCTTACCTGAAAGCGTGAATTACTTAGCGAGCCGTTTTGAAGAATCTTTTAAACTCATCACCCCGGGCGTGTTTTTTGAAGAATTGGGCATTAACTATATAGGGCCTATTAACGGGCATGATTTGAGCGCGATTATTGAAACCTTAAAATTAGCCAAAGAGCTTAAAGAGCCGGTGCTAATCCATGCGCAAACCTTAAAAGGCAAAGGCTATAAAATCGCTGAAGGGCGGTATGAAAAATGGCATGGGGTGGGGCCTTTTGATTTGGATACCGGCTTGTCTAAAAAATCCAAAAGCGCGATTTTATCGCCCACTGAAGCGTATTCTAACACCCTTTTAGAATTGGCCAAGAAAGATGAAAAAATCGTAGGCGTAACCGCTGCGATGCCTAGCGGCACAGGATTAGACAAACTCATTGACGCTTACCCTTTGCGCTTTTTTGATGTCGCTATCGCTGAACAACACGCTTTAACTTCTAGCAGCGCTATGGCTAAAGAGGGGTTTAAACCTTTTGTGAGCATCTATTCTACTTTTTTGCAAAGGGCTTATGATTCCATTGTGCATGACGCTTGTATTTCTAGCCTGCCGATTAAATTAGCCATTGACAGGGCTGGGATTGTGGGCGAAGATGGCGAGACGCACCAAGGGCTTTTAGACGTGTCGTATTTGCGCTCTATCCCTAACATGGTCATTTTTGCCCCACGAGACAATGAGACTTTAAAAAACGCCGTGCGTTTTGCTAATGAGCATGATTCAAGCCCTTGCGCGTTCCGCTACCCTAGGGGGTCGTTTGCGCTAAAAGAGGGGGTTTTTGAGCCTAGCGGTTTTGTTTTAGGCCAAAGCGAATTGTTGAAAAAAGAGGGCGAAATTTTACTCATTGGCTATGGTAATGGCGTGGGGCGGGCGCATTTGGTCCAACTGGCTTTAAAAGAAAGAAACATAGAATGCGCGCTTTTGGATCTCAGGTTTTTAAAGCCCTTAGATCCAAATTTGAGCGCGATCGTTGCCCCTTATCAAAAGCTCTATGTTTTTAGCGATAATTACAAGCTTGGAGGGGTGGCTAGCGCGATTTTAGAGTTTTTGAGCGAACAAAATATTTTAAAGCCTGTTAAAAGCTTTGAAATCATTGATGAATTTATCATGCATGGGAACACCGCTTTAGTGGAAAAATCCTTAGGCTTAGATACAGAGAGTTTGACTGACGCTATTTTAAAAGATTTAGGACAAGAGAGATGAAAGAAAAGACGCCTACGCCAATGAAAAATATCCGCAATTTTTCCATTATCGCTCACATTGACCATGGTAAAAGCACTTTAGCGGATTGCTTGATTTTTGAATGCAACGCTATCAGTAATAGAGAGATGACTAGCCAAGTGATGGACACGATGGATATTGAAAAAGAAAGGGGCATTACGATTAAGGCTCAAAGCGTGCGCCTGAATTACACTTTTAAGGGAGAGGATTACATTTTAAACCTCATTGACACCCCAGGGCATGTGGATTTTAGCTATGAAGTGTCGCGCTCTTTGTGTTCGTGCGAAGGGGCGTTATTGGTGGTGGATGCCACTCAAGGCGTGGAAGCGCAAACCATTGCAAACACTTATATCGCTTTAGATAACAATTTAGAAATTTTACCGGTGATCAATAAAATTGATTTGCCTAATGCGAATGTTTTGGAAGTCAAACAGGATATAGAAGACACGATAGGGATTGATTGCTCTAACGCTAATGAAGTGAGCGCTAAAGCTAAGCTAGGCATTAAAGATTTGTTAGAAAAAATCATTACCACCATTCCTGCCCCTAGCGGTGATCCTAACGCTCCTTTAAAAGCGCTCATTTATGATTCATGGTTTGACAATTATTTAGGGGCGCTAGCGTTGGTGCGTATCATGGATGGGAGCATTAATACCGAGCAAGAAATTTTAGTGATGGGAACGGGTAAAAAACACGGCGTTTTAGGGCTATACTACCCTAACCCTTTGAAAAAAATCCCCACCAAAAGTTTAGAATGCGGCGAGATTGGTATTGTGAGTTTAGGGCTAAAAAGCGTTACGGATATTGCGGTGGGCGACACGCTCACAGACGCTAAAAACCCTACCTTTGAACCCATTGAAGGCTTTATGCCGGCTAAACCCTTTGTTTTTGCGGGGCTTTACCCTATAGAAACGGACCGGTTTGAAGATTTAAGAGAAGCGTTATTGAAACTCCAGCTTAACGATTGCGCTTTAAATTTTGAGCCTGAAAGCTCGGTGGCGCTTGGTTTTGGCTTTAGGGTGGGCTTTTTAGGGTTATTGCACATGGAAGTAATCAAAGAAAGGCTGGAAAGGGAATTTGGCCTTAACTTAATCGCTACCGCTCCCACGGTGGTGTATGAAGTGCATTTGACGGATAATAGCATCAAATACATTCAAAACCCTAGCGAATTGCCCCCTGAAAACCATATCGCTTGCATCAAAGAGCCTTTTGTGAGGGCGGTAATCATCACGCCGAGTGAATTTTTGGGTAATTTAATGCAGTTATTGAACAATAAAAGAGGCATTCAAGAAAAAATGGAATATTTAAACCAGTCTCGTGTCATGCTCACTTATTCCTTGCCGAGCAATGAAATTGTGATGGATTTTTATGACAAACTCAAATCTTGCACGAAAGGGTATGCGAGCTTTGATTATGAGCCTATAGAAAACAGAGAGGCCCATTTGGTGAAATTGGATGTGAGGGTGGCAGGCGATGTGGTGGATGCGCTTTCTATCATTATAGATAAAAACAAGGCGTATGAAAAGGGGCGAGCCTTAGTGGAAACGATGAAAGAGCTTATCCCAAGACAGCTTTTTGAAGTCGCTATCCAAGCGAGCGTGGGGAATAAAATCATCGCCAGAGAGACGATCAAATCCGTTGGTAAGAATGTAACGGCTAAGTGCTATGGGGGCGATATTACACGAAAAAGAAAACTTTTAGAAAAGCAAAAAGAGGGCAAGAAACGCATGAAAGCTATCGGTAAGGTGGAGCTTCCCCAAGAAGCGTTTTTAGCGATATTAAAGATTGATTAGGGCGTTTAGCTTCTATGGCAAAACATAAGAACTATGAAATTTTAAATCTCATAGGCTATGCTTTGGCAAAATTTGATAATGATTTTATTAAAGAATTTGGTTTTTCTACTAAAAACGCCTTTTTTGAATATTGCGTTCAAATTGGCCTAGCTGACACGACTGGCGTTATCAAAAATCGCATGGATTTATTTGATTATTTTTTTCCTAACAAACGCAAAGGTTGGTGGCAAAAAGGCGATGCCTATATCCATAGAAAATTATGGATTGATAGTTTGTTTGGAAATGAAAGCGTTAAGGGTTTTAGCCATATTGTGAAATTGTTTTTGCAAGAACAATACGGAATCAAAGATTTAGGCATTACCCCTAACGCTTACCTTAAAACTCGTTATAAAAGCATGCAAGAAACAGGCTTAGAGGCAGAGTTGTATTTTTTAAACCACTATAAAAATATGGAAGTGTTTTCTTGTGGGAGTTTAAAAGACATGCGTCTTTTTGGCGATGGGTATGACTTCTATATTCAAACCAACAAGCAGGCGTTTTTAGTGGAAGTTAAGGGGATTAGAGAAAAGCAAGGGACATTGAGATTGACTCAAAAAGAATATGATCAAGCGCAAACTTATAGCCATGATTATGTGCTTGTAGTGGTATTGAATTTGAGTGAGAAACCCTATCTTTTATCTGTTGTTAATCCTTTAGAGCGTTTAGAGTTTAAGGCATGCGAGAGGAAGCAAAAAAGCATTTTAGAATACCACTTAATAGGGCAAATAAAATAACTGTATTAAAGGTGGGGTTCATTTAATCTAAATTAATAGCAGTGGTTGGAAATTTAGATATAATGAATAGTTTTAACCAAGCTTGAGAGACGGATGAAAAAAATCCGCTTGAATTATCTTAAAAACGAGCCAAGAAAGGAAAAATCCACATGAGCAATCATCATAACAACAAAAAAGAAGAGAATACAAACAAGGCGCAAGTTACCCCCCCAACAATAGTAACGATGCAGAGCCTTTAAAAGTAACCACGCGCTACTTAGAGGTCAAGAATTATAAAAATATTGGTGTTCAAAACGAGCAAGAAAAAGATGAAAGGCTGTATCTTAACAATTCGTTTAATGGCGATAAGTTGGGCGGTTTGGTTATTATTCTAGGTGAGAATAATACCGGTAAAAGCAATTTATTGAAAGCTTTAGGGTGTTTTAGTGAGCATGTAAATGAATTTAAGAAAAACTGCACCCCTAATTATTTAGGGTTTAAAGATGCGATCACGCAGTTAGGGTTGTGTGCAGAAGAAAAAAGTGGCAAATATCAAAACAATGTGTTTAAGGCAAATATAGAGATTAAGAATGATGAAGTCTTGTATTCTCTAACCCCAACAACCGAGCAACTTAAAAGCGTTTGTTTTGCATTACTCAATAGTTTAGGTGGGTTAGAAGCCAATACTAAAACAGACTTTATCAACAAGCTTAATCGCACAAATAATGAAGACAGTTTGTTAAAGCTTTTTAACGAAATTGATCAGCTTTTAAGCAATGAAAAAGTTGTAATAAAAGTAAAAAAGCAATTTCAAAAAGATTTGTCTGATTGCAAGACAAAATTAAAGCAAGAATTAGAACAAATCACTAATAAATGGAATGGTTATCTAAGATTAGATATTACAAAGATAGGAGAAATAATTGACAATATTGTTAATAAAGAGACAACGCTAGAATACATGCAGTCTTATTTAGAGCAATTTAGAGAACTTGTAAAAGGATGTGTCGACCGATACAATGGTAATAATTGGAACCATATAAACTATCCCAATTTCCCCACAATAGATTTAGAAGAACCTATTTTAAAAAATCCTACTTTAGGTTCGCATGTGGATTATGAGAATATGGAAAGTGTTTTAAAAGATTACCCATTAGAAAAGTATGCGGATGTAAAACATTTCTTGCATTCTAAACTAGGTCAAGTCTTTTATTACAAACCCACAAAGAGTTTTGAAGCTGAAGATTTGATGACAACGCCAGATGATTTGACTCAAAGCGAGTTTTTTTGAACTCTTGTTTAATGCGATCGATCAAAATGCTTTTAAAGAAATAAAGGAAGCTTATAACGCTTATACAGAAAAAAAACAGAGAGGTTATTTAAACCAAGCAGAAAGAAAATATGAAAAGCTTATCAATGAAAAGGTTTCTAAACATTTCAATCAAATGTATTTTCAAAATAAAAATGAAGATTTTTATTATGAATTTGATTTTAAATTAGACAGTCAAGAGATCTCACTCTCACTTTTTAAGAGAAGCAAGGAAGAAAAAGAAGAAGTTTTAGTGTTAGACCATCAAAGCGAAGGGTTTAGGTGGTATTTTGATTTGTTTTTCAATCTCTTATGTAATTCTCATTTAAAACCTAATTCTATTGTTATTATAGATGAAGGATTTTCTAAGCTTTCTGCACTTACATGCATAGAGTGCCACAATTTTTTAAAAAAATTAGGGCAAGACAAAGGGATTACTTTTGTGATAAGCACGCACAATCTCTATTTTGCAAATCTAGATTATTTAGATGAACTAAAATTTTTGAAAGTAAATAAGGATTTGCGTAGTGTGAGTGTCAATCAATTTACATCTAGAGATCTAAATGATAGCACTCCTTCAAAGGTTATAAAAAAATTAATATGTGCGAACCATAAGACTCTCAATGAAAACGATCGCCTTTTGTTTGTAGAAGGCATTAGCGATTACAATTATTTGAGTGCGTTTAAATTGCTCTATGAACAAGAAAAAAAGACCTCCTTAGACATGGCGTTTTTAAACATCGTGTTTTTACCCGTTAACGGACTAGGGAATGATGATTTAAAAGAATCAAAAAAGCCACAAATGAAACAAATTTTAGAAACTTTAGTTCAAGAAGAGCCAAACACCACGCTATTAGTGGATGGGGATACAAGGGGTAAGGCATGCGAAGAGTTGAATAAGGAATTAAAGAATAAGCTCAACATTCTAAAACTCAATGATTGCGATGATAGTTTTAAAAATTTCAAAAATATTGAAGATTGTTTCAGCCAAAAAGATAAAATCAAATTGGACTTAAAAAACAAAAGTTTTCGCTCACACACCGCCTATACCAGTGCTTTAAAGAATGACTTGCTCTTAAACCCTAATTTAGTGGAAACAGAAAGAAAATTTTTACAAGCTTTTGGAATGGCTCTATCTTAAAATGAACGCTGATAATCAAGTGGGTAATCAAAAAACTTGATTGGGGCGATAAAAACATTAAGGGAATTAGAAACCATTGGGACACTCCCTAATCATTATAGAGACGGCATCAACTGTAGCGTCTCAAACCTTAATGAGAATATCCTACCACAAACGAGTTTAAAACACAAGAACCACAACAAGAAAAATGGGGGCGTTTGCTTACAGAATACCACAATAAAGAGCGTTTTTAAACAACAAACGAAATAATTAAAAATTGAATTATTGTTGAGTAGTTAGCGGCTATAAAGAGAAGCTTGCGTTACCGTCTACTTTGCAAGCGATTACAAAAGAAAAGACATTTAATTCTTTAAACTCTTTTAAAACTAATCCTATATAAAAAAGATTAACAAGGCTTTTAAAAAGCGCTATTAGGGAGTTAGGGTATCGCAAAAACCCTCCTATGAATTTTAAAATCGCCAAAAGTCTAAGCTTTTGTAGCGAGTTTGTTGATCGCTTCAGCGTTCATGTCATCTTGATGGGTTTTTAGCACTTTAGAATACATGTCCAAAAAGCGGTTGATTCCAATCAATGCACTCATCTCACGCACCGCATTGACATTGCTTTTTTCTAGCATGTATTGTTTTAACGCGCCAGAGTCAGAGACTTGATGGACGCCTTCGCCCTGATAAGTATAAAGGTTTTGCCCTATTTTTTTAAGGTTTTTAGGTTCGCTAAAACTCACTAAAGCTAACGCGCCCGCTTGAATTTGAGCTTCATTATCCCTAAAAGTGATTCCGCCATTTTGATTGACTTCAATTTCAGCGTCAGGCATGAGCATGATCCCTCCTTTTTCGTTCAAGCCCGAACGAGAAAGCACCCTAAAGCCATTAAGAGTAACTAAAAAGCCGTCTTTATCCACGCTAAAATGCCCATCTCTGGTATAAGCGACGCCCTCATTAGTTTGTATCGCAAAATAGAGGTTAGGGCTTGTTAGGGCAAAATCTAGGGGGTTATGCGTTCCTTCAAACGCGCCAAGACTCCTATCGGTATAGATTTCTGATAAAATAGGCACACGATTGAGGTTGCGGTTTAAATACTTCGCGCTCGCTTTAGTTTGATCTTCTAAAGGCAGTTGCTCTCGGTATTGTTGGTAAAGCCTTAAAAAATCGCCTGTAATCGCATCGTCTCTTTTAAAGCCATTAGTGTTTAAATTAGCTAAATTATTAGAGGTCAAATCCAAGCGGTTAAATTGTGTAGCCATGGCTCCCGTGGCCGCATAATACCCATTTTGCATGCAAGAATCCTTTTAAAAGGAAAAATTATAGCAAAAATTAAATAAAAACAGATTCATTCCAAATAGGTTTTTTTAGGGAATATGATAACCATAACCATAAAGATAACAATACTAAACATGACATAGCCCACAAACCCCCATTCAAAACCATGTTGTTTGAACTCTAACGCTACATAACTTGCACTCCCTCCAAAAAGTGCATTCGCAATCGCATAGGCCAAACCCACGCCAAGCGCTCGCACATGTTCAGGGAATAATTCCGCTTTAATGACCCCAGCAATGCAAGTGTAAAAACTCATGCTGCTTAATGCGAGTATTTCATAAAATAGGGCTTCATACACACTAGTGGCATGCTTGATACCATAAAAGACAATAGGCGTTACAATAAGCCCTGTGATAGCAAAAACCATCAACATTTGGGTGCGTTTGATTTTATCCGCAAGCATCCCGCATAGGGGTTGTAAGAAGATAAAATAAGAGAGCGCTAAAAGCATGATGAAACTGCTTTCTTTAGGGCTGAACGATGAGCTGTTGGTTAAAAAGATTTTTAAATACACCGTAAAAGTATAAAAACACAAACTCCCTCCCATAGTTAGCCCAAAGACTATCATTAAGGCTTTTTTATGGTTGAGCAATTCCTTTAAACTGCCTCTTTGGGTTTCTTCTTTAATGGTGGTTTTGGAAGTTGTTTTACTATCCATGGTTTCTTCCATGATATTTCTTAAAAAGAGCGAGAGTAGGGCTAATATACCCCCTAAAGCGAATAAATAACGCCAAGCAAACGCGCTGATTTGCTCATGCGTGTAAATGTTTTCAACGATAAAGAGCGAAAAAATAGCTAAGAGTTGCCCTCCCACTAAAGTTACATATTGGAAAGAGCCATAAAAACCTTTTTTGCCATTCTTGCCTAATTCAGAGAGGTAAGTAGCGACCACACCATATTCTCCTCCCACGCTAAAGCCTTGTAAAAGCCTGGCCAATAATAAAAACAAGAACGCCCATTCCCCTACGATTTCTTTAGTGGGGAGCAATGCGAGCAAAAAAGAGCCTAGCGCCATAAGGATAATGGAATACACCATAGAAGTTTTACGCCCCTTTTTATCCCCCAATTTACCAAAAAACAAACTCCCCAAAGGGCGCATGAAAAACCCTAGCATAAAAACCAAAAAAGCTGAGATGAGTGCTAGAGTAGGGTCATTGGTGTGGGTAAATTCCTTAGCGAAATAAGGCGCTAAGAACGCATAAGCGTAAAAGTCATACCATTCCACTAAATTACCTGAACTAGCGGCTAAAAGGGATTTTAAGGGTTTTTTGGTGGCGGGTTGGGGGCTCATGGCTATCCTTGAACATGAAATTTTTAGGTAATTTTACTAGGAGTTAGGGAAACCACAGATAATATTTGATTAATAGATGAAAGGTTGGTGTCGTTTGTATCATTGAGAAAAGTTTTTGTTTTTAATGAAGGATTGGTGGTAAAGCCTAAAAAATGCGCACAGGCATTTTTAAAATCAATCATAAAAAGCTTGCGAAAAGCAAGCGGTAACTTTTTAAAAATTAAAAATAATGTTTCTATTGCCAACATTCAATGAAAACAAAGCCTAAAAGTTTTGCAAAATCTCTCTGTTGCCTTTGGCGTTTCTTGGGGATAAAAAGCCTTGAGCTTCTAATTCGTCAGTAATGGTGGCGGCTTGGTTGTAGCCGATTTTTAATTGCCGTTGTAAAAAACTCGTAGAAGTGATCTTTTTTTCTAAAATCACCGCTTTAGCCCTTTCTAGAATGTCATCGCCTTGATAGTTAGGGGTGTCTAAAGGCATGCGCGATTCTTCTAGCAAGAAATCTTTATCGTATTCCACTTCTTTTTGGGCTTTAATAAAATCCACGATTTTTTTGATTTCATCTTCAGTGGCAAAGGGGGCATGCAAGCGCACTAACCCGTTTGTTCCTGGGGGGGTAAAGAGCATATCGCCTCTCCCTAACAAGCTTTGCGCCCCATCGGTGTCTAAAATCACTTTAGAATCAATCTTAGTGCCTACCCTAAAACTCACCCTTGAAGGCAAGTTGGTTTTAATCAAGCCGGTTACGACATCCACGCTTGGGCGTTGGGTCGCTACAATGAGGTGCAAGCCGCTCGCACGCCCCATTTGAGCGATTCTAGCGATAGGAAACTCCGCTTCTTTGCCCCCTGTCATCATCAAATCCGCTAATTCATCAATCACCACAATCAAATAGGGGAACGCTTCAACGCCGTTACTTGGGGCTTGTTCATTATAAGAATCAATGGTTTTAACCTTGTATTCGCTCATTAAAGAATATCGGCGCTCCATTTCTTTAGCCACGCTTTGCAAAGCCCCGATAGCTTTTTTAGGGTCGGTGATAATGGGCGTGAGTAAATGAGGGATGTCCGCATAAATGCTAAATTCTACCATTTTGGGATCGATCATCACTAATTTGAGTTGATCGGGAGGGTTTTTATAAAGTAAGGATAAGATCATCGCATTCACGCCCACGCTCTTACCGCTTCCTGTCGTGCCAGCGATGAGCAAGTGAGGGAGCTTTTTTAAATCCGTGATGAAAGGGTTACCCACAATGTCTTTGCCTAAAGCTAGAGTTAGAGGCGAGCTAGATTTTTGAAACAATTCGCTCTCTAAAATTTCTCTTAAATAAATGATCTGGCTTTGGCTGTTAGGGATTTCAATGCCAACGACATCTTTACCCTTAATGGGGGCTTGAATGCGAATGGATTCAGCGCATAAAGTCATCGCTAAATCATCGCTCAAGCCTAAAATACGGCTCACCTTAACATTGGGGGCTGGGCGGAATTCAAAAGTGGTTACAATAGGGCCTGAATAGGTGCGGATAATATCGCCATCAATTTTAAAGGTGCGCAGTTTGCTCAATAGATCCTGGATTTTTTGGTCAATCTCGTTTTCGTCTAAAGAAGTTTCTTTCAAACAAACCGCATTCAATAATTGCGTGGTGGGAAGCTCATAATCTTTGGGTTTTTGCACTTCGCCATAATCCAATCCGTCTAATATCTCTTTATTTTCGCTCAATTCTTTAACCATAACGGGTTTTTTAGCGCTTGTGGGGGTTACTGGGCTAAAACCTGGAGCGTCTTGCGCCTCTTTTTCTTCTTCTTTGAGATTTTCTTTTTCTTCTATATTTTCTTCTATATTTTCTTTTTGATTTTCTTTTTGTGGGTTTTCCTGTGGGCTTTCTTGTAAATCATCTTCTTTTATGGGGGGGTTGGGGGTTTTTTGGTTTTCTGTTTTGTTGTCATTTTCTAGGTTGGGTGCAGATGCAGGCATGACGGGTGCTGACATGATAGGTTTGAGTGTGGCAGATTTGGGCGTTGCGGGCGTAAGAGTTTCTTTTGTAGGCGTGGGTTCTCTTTCTTTAGTTTCTTGTTTAATTTCTTTTAAAGGGGGGTTAGTGGGGTTAGTCAAATCATCAAATCGGTTTCTTTTAGGGTAAATGGTGTAATGGGTAGGGGGGTGAGGGGAAATTTGAACCAAGCCTTCTTGCGGCTCTGAATCATTTAAAGTCGTGTTATAGGGGGTAGGGATCGCTAAAAACGATTCTTCGTTAGGGGTGTTGTGGTTTTCATCAATAAGGTTTTCTTTAAGGTTTTCTTTTTCTTTGTCGTTGTTGGTTTCTTTTTTTTGAATATCTGGTGGGGTGTTTTCAAAACCCTCTTTTTTGGGGCTAAAATTAGGGCTAAAAGCCTGTAAGCATTGTTCATAAATCTCTTTTAAAAGGCTTTGTGTTTTGTTTATATAAGGATAAAAAACGCTTTTAGGGGGCAGTTTGAATAAAATCAAATAAGAAATAACTACCATAAGCATTATCAGTGCATAAAGCCCAAAGTCCCCTATAAAAGGGCGTAAAAACAAACGCACGCTGTTGCCGATTTCCCCTTGATCCAACAGGCTAGATTGTAAAAAGAGCAAAGATAAAATGCCTAATAGATGCCCTAAAGTTTTTTCTAAAACGATTTCTGTAAAAGGGTTTTTAGTCTTGTATAAGAGGAATAAAACCCACGCTAAATAGGGTAAATTAACCCATGAAAGATACCCAAAATATTTTTTATTGATTGCGGCAAACCACACCCCAAAACGCCCCACTAAACCGCTGTTACCTAGCCATGAAGATAGGGTTAAAAACGCTAATAAAACCCCTATGATTAAAGCTAAATAAAGTTTTTTAGATTTCATCGGTTGCACATGTCTTTAAAAGAGCAATATTCACAATCTTTAGCCTCTAAAGTTTTTTCAAAAACCATTTCTTGTTTGAGCTTAGGGATAAGAGAAAATTCCAAATGATCCATTTTAGCCTGCAAAGTAAGCTCTTCTTCTTCTAGTAATTCGCCCTTTCTTAAATCATAAAAAAAGGCTTTTATAGGCTCTTTGTAGCCCAGATTTTTAAGGGCAAACGCATAGATGGCCATTTGATAGTCGGTGCTGATTTGAGCGATTTCTATGGGGCTTAAGCCTTCTCTTTGTGTTTTACTCATGTTGTCTAATTTCAACTCGCTTTTGAATTTGTAATCCAATAAAATCATCTCATTGTCAGCCGTTTTGTCAATCCTGTCTATGCACCCTTTAAACGCAACGCCTTGAATGGTCGTTTCAAAGCTTTTTTCAAGATCAAGGATTTTGATTTTTGCCTTAAAGCGTTCTTTTTCTTTAACATAAAAAGCCTGGATTTTTTTAAGCGCTACAAGAGTGTCTAAACGCTCTTTAGGAGTAATGTTTTCTCTTGTTTTTAAGAGCTGAATGAGCCTCTCTTCTAACGCATAGGGGTTTTTATCTTTTTCATAAGCTTCTTTTAAAAGTTCATGGAGCAAACTGCCCACAGCGCTATTATTTTCATCTTTAGGGCTTTCTTTGAAGCGTTTCATGTAGTGGTAGTAAAAACGGCGCTTGCAAGTTAAAAAAGCGTTCAATGAGCTAGCGCTAAAGCTAAAATCTTTAGGGATAGCGGCTTTGATTTCTTCTTCTTGGTAGTCTTTTAAAGGGCTTGGTGCAAAAAGCGTGTAAGCGTCTTTGATAGGCTCTATATACAAATTTAATTCTAAAAGCATGTTAGAGGCTTTTGAAGTTTCGCTCTCTATATAAGAAAGCACCATTTCTTTAGAGTTTTTAAAGAGCTGGTAGTAATAGTGTTTTTGCAAATTTTTCTTATCCAATAAAGTGGGGAGGTTGAGCGATTTTCTTAAAGCAGAGTTTAAAAACAAATCGCAGTCTTTAAGGCTTGGCACGCAGGTTTCATTGAAATCCACAATAACGATTTTATCAAATTGCATGCCCCTTGTCTCTAAAGTGTCCATGACTCGTATTTTGCCCCCACTAGAATCGTCTAAGCGGAAGTTGGCTTCAAATTCTTGCAAATACAAATGCAATAAATCTTTAAGGCTGTAGTTTTTAAGCGTGTCTTTTAGAAGATGATACTGGTGCATGATTTGAGAATGCGCTTCTTTTAACGGCGCTTTTTCTTTAGAGCTTTGTTGTTCTAAAAGCGCAAGGGTAATATTTTCTAAATCCAATAGAGCAGACTCGCTTAAATTACAATCGCTTGTTTGTAAATCTTCTAAGATTTTGACAAGCTCTGTATAATAAGGGCTGTTTTTAGCCCCTAAGCCCATAGCGAAATTCAAATTGTTGTTTTGGTCTAAGAGTTTTAAAAAAGGCAAAAAATCCGCATTAGGCGTGATGATCGCCATTTTATTAGGGTCGTTATCTTTTTGCAAATACTCTTCTATGGTTTGTAAAACTAAAGCGCCTTGTTTTAAATAACTGGAGTTAGCATAAAGCTTTGGCTCTATTTTTTGATCATTAAAAGTTTGAGAAAGGATCTTTTGGGTTTTAAAATCAATGGAATAATCGCAATCTGTCTCTAATTTGAGATTGAGAAATTCCAAAAATTTTTGGTTGTATTTATCGCATGACAGGTGTAAAGTGATAGGCACTAATTCGGCCACTTCTAGTAAGCATTGCCTTTCAAAAACGCTCATAAAGCCGTCTAGATGCCATTCAATGGAGGAAAAATGTTCAAAAAATTCTTTTAAAATGGTGGGCTTTTCTTGCATGATTTTGTCATAAAAGCCTAATTCCTCTAGCTTTTTAACATAGCGATCATAAATCATTTCTAAGACTTCTAAATGCTTTTCATAATCCAAGTAAATGTCTTTAAAAGAAAGTTCATTGAGTTTGATACAAGCAGAACTTAACTCGTCAAACAAATCAAACAAAAAGGAGGTGCTTTCCAAATACCCTAAAAAGCTGTTTTCAAAAAGCAAAAGCCCTTCAAGAATGGATGTTTTTTCTTTAGCGATAGCTTTAATGGTGTCTATCATTAAGATTTGGCGTGCACTTTTAGGGATTTTCTTTTTATTGGGGATGTAAAAAGCCTGTTCAAAAAAATTCCCCATGCTCATTGCGTTAGGCAAAAACCCTTCGCCTTGCTCTAAATAGAAATGCTTTAAACGCCTAGTAGAGCTAAAAACAAACAAGGGGGTTTTTTCTAAAAAAAGTTTTTCGAAGTTCATGCGTTGAGCAACCTTTTAGCTTGAGCGGTGATGTTTTCAACGCTAAAGCCAAATTTTTCAAAGAGTTTATCGCCCTTTGCTGAGCTCCCAAAAGAATCCATGCCAATGATTTTATCCGCAAAACGATACCACTCTATCGCACGGCTCGCTTCAATCACTAAGACTTTGCCCTTAAAGAGTTCTTTAAGATAGCTTTCATCTTGCTCTATCAATAAATCAAAACAAGGCGCACTCACCACTCGAGTGAGGATATTTTCTCGCTCTAAAATTTTAGCGCTCTCTAAAGCCAAAGACACTTCGCTCCCGCTCGCAACGAGCGTGATAATGGGATTTTTAGAGTGGTGTTTAACATACGCCCCTTTTAAAACCTGCTCTTTAGAAATCTCATCTAGCACGGGCAAATTCTGGCGCGATAAAATAAAAGCGCTAGGAGCGTTCAAGCTTAACGCTACTTGCATGCAAGCCTTATTTTCAAAAGCATCGCTAGGCCTGAAAGCATAAAAATTAGGCAAAGCGCGTAAATGGCTCAATTGCTCTATGGGTTGGTGCGTCGCCCCGTCTTCGCCCACGCCAATGCTGTCATGCGTGAAGATAAAAAGGGCTTTTAGTTTCATTAAAGCGCTCAAACGCATGCTGGGCATTAAATAATCGCTAAACACAAAAAAGGTCGCGCAAAAAGGCACAAACAAACCATACGCCGCTAAAGCGTTAGTGATAGCCCCCATGGCATGCTCTCTGATCCCAAAATGCAGGTTTTGCCCTAAAGGGAAATCGCCAGAATGTTTTAACTGCGTGTTATTAGACGGGGCTAAATCCGCGCTCCCCCCCAAAAAGCCTTCGCATTCTTTAGCGATAGCGTTTAAAATCATGCCGTTACTCACTCTCGTGGCTAGAGATTCACCTTTTTTAAAGGCGGGGTAATTGATGGCGCTAAAATCAAAATCCTTTAACGCATGGATCTTTTCTTTTGTTTTAGGGCTTAAGGATTTTTCCCATAAGGCTTCTAAGCTAACGCCCCTAACTTTCACTTCTTCAAAATGCATTTTGTTTTTTGGGCTAATGATAAAGCTTTCATCAGGATTGATTTGAGCGTTTTCTTTGGATTGTTTTAACACTTCTTTATTTAAAGGCGAGCCATGCGTTTTTTCACTCCCCTCTAAGCCAACAGCCCCCTTACCAATAATCGTATGAGCGATTAAAAGCGTGGGTTTGGTGGATTTTTTGGCTTCTTCTAAAGCATCATGAATCGCTTGATAGTCATGCCCATCGCATTCTAGCACTTCCCAGTTTTGCGCCACAAACCGCATCTTAACCTGTTCGCTAAAACTAATATCAATAGCGCCTTCAATGCTGATCTGGTTGCTGTCATAAATCACAATGAGATTGTTCAGGTTGAGGTGCCCGGCTAAAGAAGCACTCTCATAACTAATGCCTTCTTGCAAATCCCCATCCCCACACAAGCAATAGACTTTATGAGAAATGGCTTCTTTATCTAAAAGGTTTTGAGCGTATTGACTCGCCATGCTAAAGCCCACAGCGTTAGCAAAACCTTGCCCCAAAGGGCCTGTGGTGATTTCAATGCCTTCGGTGTGGTGCAATTCGGGGTGTCCTGGGGTTTTAGAGTGTAATTGCCTGAAATGCTTTAAATCTTCTAAACTCAAATCAAAGCCCCACAAATGCAACAAACTATACGCTAACGCGCTCGCATGCCCTCCGCTAAAAACCAACCTGTCCCTATTGAGCCATTTAGGGTTAATGGGGTTAAGGTTTAGGTGCAAGCTTAAAACCACCATCACATCAGCTAGCCCTAAGCACACGCCCGGATGCCCGCTATTAGCCTTATCTATCATGTCTGCACATAAAAAGCGAAGCGCATTCGCCATGCTTTTTAATCGTTCCAAGTCAGCGTTACTCAATCGCATCAAATTTTTCCATTTTTAAGGTTTTTGAAAGCCATTTTAACACAAATTATCTCAAAATCTCTTTGGCTCTTAAGATGTCTTGTTGGATCTGATTTTTAAGCTCTTTTAACGAAGAAAAACGCATGTTGTCTCGTATTTTTTGAACCCAACGCAAAGCGATTTCTTTGGGCGGGTTTTCTATGATGGTATCAAGAACATGGCATTCTATGGCGAAATGTTGATCCGTGCTTAAGCGGTTGCCTATAAAACTCACGCTTTTTTGATAAATTGGATCTTTTATTTTCACTAAACTCGCATACACCCCAAAACTAGGGAGGATAAAATCTTTAGTTTTGATATTTAAAGTAGGAACTAATTCTTTATGCCCTAAGCCTTGATCGCTAATGACTTCCCCACACACTTCATAAGGCCTGCCTAAGAGCTTGTTAGCTAAAGATAAGTCGCCATGACTTAGGGCTAGTTTGATGGTTTTAGAATGCACGCTAATCTCTTTTATTTTCACTTCAGGCACAATAATGGTTTTTTCAAAACGCTCTTTTAAAAATAAAGCGTCATTTTGTCTTCCATGCCCAAACCTGAAATCATAGCCCACGACTAGGCGTTCTAAATGGGGGAATTTCTTTTTTAAAAGCTCTAAAAATTCCAGGGCGTTTAATTGTGAAATCTCTTCTAAATACACAAAAAATAAAGGCATGCCCACGAGTTTAGCGCGGTATTTTAGGGGGGTTAAATAGCCTTTAGTGTAATGTTTTTTTTCTATGATTAAAAGGGCTTTGGGATCTTTTAATTCTTTAAAAAGGGCTTGATGCCCTAAATGCAAGCCATCAAATTTACCGATAGCTAAGCTTTTAACCTCATGCTCGCTTGAAATGGATAAAAAATTCAACATTCCCGTTTTTCCCTTTCACTAAGCTTTCTTGGATCTTTAAGATTTGAAAATCCTTTGTTTTTAAATGGTTTTTAAAGTTTTCTAAAGCGTTTAAAATGGCTTTTTTATCCATTACCACCCCCTTTTTATTGCGTTTTGTGGCTCTGCCCACTTCAAATTGCGGTTTGAAAAGTGCTAAAAATTCACCGCTTAAAGGCACAATCGCCTCTAAAATACAATATAAAGAAATAAAGCTCACATCACAAAGCACTAAATCAATTTTTTCTGGCGTTTTAAACCCTCTAATATCGCATTCTTCATAACATTCTATGCGTGTATCGTTCCTTAAATTTTCATCTAATTGCATTTTCCCCACATCCACGCAAAGCACCTTTTTAGCCCCTTTTAAAAGAGCCACTTGACTAAAGCCCCCCTTGCTCGCTCCCACATCTAAAACAACCTTTTCTTTAAAATCTATAAAGTGATTTTCTAAAAAAGCCCCTAATTTTTCCCCAGCCCTGCTAACGAATGGATTTGCAGCGATGAGTTCAATTTGATCACCCTCTTTAATGATAAAAGAGGGTTTAGAAACCACTATTTTATTGACTAAAACCTGATTTTTTAAAACCAACGCCTTAGCTTTTTCTCTGCTATTTGCTAAATGCTGGTTGAATAAAGCGTAATCTAGGCGCATTAAAATTGAGGTAAGGGGACTTGATAAGCGAAATTAAAAACAATCTTGCCTAAACTATAGGCATCAAGCTCTAGTTTGGCTTCTTGCACCGCTAAATAATCCAGTTTGTCAAAAGCGAGCAAAAAAGCTCTGCTCCACCTGTTCGTGGTTTCTAAAATGCCATCAAATTCATCTTTTGTGATTTCTCGCACCCATAAAGGCTCTTTTCCTATAGGTTTTGTGCCAAAAAGTTCATAAGAAATATAGCCATCATCTATCCAGTCGTTATTTTGCGTGAAAATCTCCACTAAAAAATACTCATGATTATAGTAAGTGCCGCTATCCACATCGTTTAAATGCGTAGCGATAGCCGTGATGATAGGCACATTATTTTGGGTGATTTCGCCTTTCCTGCTGGCTTGGATTTTTTTTTCTAACACTAAGTCTAGCGTGTAAGTGTCTTCATTAAAATTGCTCACACACCCCAAACAAAAGAATAAAAACACCAGAAGTGTTGAGAGATTTTTCAAGCCCATTCCTTGCTAAAACCCATGCCATTTTTAGCTAAAATAAAATCTATATTATAACTAAAAGGGGGTTTTATGCCAAAAAAATGCCGACACTTGCTCCAAACCAGCGATTTAAGCTTGGATGAAATCAAGCTTTTATTGAACAAAGCGAGCGTTTATGCGAACGATTTTAACGCCGTATCTTTAGAAACAAAAGAAAAAATGCACAATAAAATCATCGTGGCGTTATTTTTTGAAAATTCCACCAGAACGGTGTCTAGTTTTGAAATCGCAAGCCTAAGGTTGGGGGCAAAAATAGTGAAATTAAACATGCAAACGAGCTCCACTTCAAAGGGTGAAACTTTGATAGACACTTTTAAAAATATCCATGCCATGCAGCCTGACGCTATCATCACACGGCATGCTTTTTCAAGCGCGCCTTTTAAATTAGCCGAATTTTCACAATGCCCCTTGATTAACGCAGGAAGCGGCGTGAGTGCTCATCCTACCCAAGCGTTATTAGACTTGCTCACCCTTTATCAGCATTTTGGCAGTTTAGAAAATCTAAAAGGGAAAAAAATCGCTTTCATAGGCGATGTGAAAAATTCCAGAGTGGCTAATAGCAACATTAAATTGCTCCAAAGACTAGGGCTTGAGATCATGCTGTGCGCTCCAAGCTCCATGCTCCCTACCACTCCTTTAAGAACGACGCATAACATTGAAGAAGCGATAGCATTTGCTGACATCTTAATGAGTTTAAGAACCCAAACCGAACGCCACAACGCGCCCATTTTTGCGAGCTTGAAAGATTATGGCAACGCTTATTGCATCACCCAAAAACGCCTAGAGGCTTACGCTAAAAATAAAGAGATCATTATTTTACACCCAGGCCCGGTGCATAGGGATATTGATATAGAAAGCGCGGTGTTAGAAGATGAGCGATCCAAAATTTTAGAGCAAGTCAAAAATGGCGTGGCAATGCGCATGGCGGTGTTGGAGTTTTTGCTATTAGATTGATCATCAAACTTAAAAAATGCTTTTTGGCATTTTTTAAAAAAATGGGTTTGGTTGTAAAACGGTGCAAAAATCCTACTTTGATTAAATTTTGATTTACTTTATCTCATTTTATGATGAAACTAAAAAAATTTCATTATAATCTAAAATAGTTGAGTTAATTAAAAGTAAATAAATAGCTTGATTATGCTTCTTTGTTTTTAGATCAGTTAAGAATTGTATAGTCTTTAAGTCATAATCTTTAAGATGTATTGGCTATTAAAAGGAAAAAAATGAAAAATAGCACGCCTTTAAAGAATCAAGTTTTTTGCGGGTTATATGTTTTAAGTTTGAGCGCTTCTTTGCAAGCGTTTGATTATAAAATTGAAGTTTTAGCGGAGTCCTTTTCTAAAGTTGGCTTTAATAAAAAAAGATTGACATAGCTAGGGGGATTTATCCTACAGAAACTTTTGTAACCGCTGTAGGGCAGGGCAATATCTATGCGGATTTTTTATCCAAAGACCTTAAAGATCAAGGGCATGTTTTAGAGGGAAAAATCGACGGCACGCTAGGAGGGATCGCTTATGATGACACCAAATTCAATCAAGGCGGATCGGTTATTTATAACTACATCGGTTATTGGGATGGCTATTTAGGGGGTAAAAGAGCCTTGCTTGATGGCACGAGTATCCATGAGTGCGCGCTTGGTTCTGATGGCAAGGTGATTGATTCTATAGCGTGCGGGAACGCTAGGGCTAATAAAATCCGCCGTAATTACTTGATGAATAACGCTTTTTTAGAATACCGCTATAAGGATATTTTTTTAGCTAAAGGAGGGCGTTATCAATCTAATGCTCCTTACATGAGCGGTTACACGCAAGGCTTTGAAATCAGTGCTAAAGTCAAGGATAAAAATGAAGCAAGCCATAAATTATGGTGGTTTAGCTCATGGGGTAGGGCGTTCGCTTATGGGCAGTGGATTTATGATTTTTATTCTCCAAGAACCGTGATTAAAAACAGGCGCACTTTGAATTATGGTATCCATTTAGTGAATTACACTTATGAAAGAAAAGGGGTTAGCGTTAGCCCTTTTTTCCAATTTTCGCCCGGGACTTATTACAGCCCTGGGGTGGTTGTAGGCTATGATAGTAACCCTAATTTTGATGGCGTGGGCTTTAGATCCGAAACAAAAGCTTATATTTTGCTCCCTGTCCATGCCCCCTTAAGAAGAGATACTTATCGTTACGCTATAAAGGCTGGCACTGCCGGGCAAAGCTTACTCATTAGGCAACGATTTGATTACAATGAATTTAATTTCGGAGGAGCGTTTTATAAAGTGTGGAAAAACGCAAACGCTTACATAGGCACGACAGGAAACCCTTTAGGCATTGATTTTTGGACCAATAGCGTTTATGATATAGGGCAAGCCTTAAGCCATGTGGTAACCGCTGATGCCGTCTCTGGTTGGGTTTTTGGTGGGGGCGTGCATAAAAAGTGGCTGTGGGGGACTTTATGGCGTTGGACTAGCGGCACTTTAGCCAATGAAGCGAGCGCGGCTGTTAATGTGGGCTATAAGATCAGTAAGAGTTTGACAGCGAGCGTGAAATTAGAATATTTGGGCGTGATGACACATTCAGGCTTTACGGTAGGGAGTTACAGACCCACGCCCGGCTCTAAAGTGCTTTATTCAGACAGGAGTCATTTGATGACAACCCTTAGCGCTAAATTCTAATCAATCGCTTTAAGCTGTTTATTAAAGCGTTAAAAACCCCTTAATAAAAACACTATAATACAAGTTTAATCAAATCCAAAGGTTAAGCATTTGAAACTCTTTTTCAAGCGTTATTCTAAATACCTTAAAGAGCATTATAAAAGTTTTATAGTGGTTTTATTTTCTTCTTTAGTGGTGGCTTTAAGCACGGCTTGGGGGACTTATTTAGTCAAGCCCACTTTAGATGAAATTTTTATCAATAAAGACACTCACATGCTCAAAATCCTGCCTTTTTTAGTGATTTTGGCGTATTTGGGTAAGAGTGGGGGCATGTATTTAGGCACTTATTTCACTAACTTTATCGGGCTTGATATTGTCAAAAAAATACGCAACACCATGTTAGAAAGCCTTCTAAAAATGGAAATGGATTTTTTTAACAGGACTAAAAAGGGCGAATTGATCGCAAGAATCACCAATGATATAGGTTTGATTAGAGCGAGTTTGTCCAATTACCTTTCAGAGAGCCTAAGAGAGGGGCTAACCATTGTTGGATTAGTGGGGGTGGTGATCTATCAAAGCCCTAAATTAGCGTTAGTGGGGCTAGTGATCATGCCGCTAGCCGCTATTCCTATCAGTAAAATCATTCGTAAGGTTAAAAAACTCGCTAAATCCCATCAAGAGAGTAACGCCAAAATCACCGCTCGTTTGAGTGAAGTTTTTAACAATGTGGAAGCGATTAAAATTTCTAATGGCGAAAAATTAGAGCATAAGGCTTTTGTGAAAGAAAATGAAGCGTTTTTTAAAATCGGTATCAAAAACATCGCCGTGGCTGAAATTTCTTCGCCTTTAATGGAGTTTTTAGGTTCAATCGCTATAGCGTTAGTGATTTATTTAGGGGGGAATGAAGTGATTAGGGGCCATATTAGCGTGGGGGCGTTTTTTTCTTTCATCACGGCCCTTTTTATGCTCTATACGCCGATCAAACGCTTAACTAGGATCGCTTCTAATTTTCAAGAAGCTTTAGTCGCTAGCGACAGGATCCATGAGATTTTAGAAAGAGAGCCGGCTATTGTTGATGGGGAATTGACGCTAGATAACGCTATACACACCATAGAGTTTAAAAAAGTATGGCTGGCTTATGCACTGGATAATCAAGAGCGTTATGTTTTAAGCGATATTAGTTTGAAATTCCAACAAAATGAAATCATCGCTTTAAAAGGCGAAAGCGGGAGCGGTAAAAGCTCATTAGTGAATCTGATTTTACGCCTTTATGAGCCAAGCAAGGGCGAAATTTTCATCAATGATCAAAAAATAGAGAGCATCACTCAAAAATCCTTGAGAGAAAAGATTAGCGTTGTCACTCAAAGGGTGTTTATTTTTAACGGGAGCGTGGCTGAAAATGTGGCGTATGGTTTAGAAATTGATGAGGTAAAAATCAAAGAATGCCTAAAAAAAGCCCAAGCCTTAGATTTTGTGGAAAAAATGCCTCATGGGATAGAGAGCGTTTTAGATGAATTTGGCGCTAACCTTAGCGGCGGCCAACGCCAAAGAATCGCCATTGCAAGAGCTTTGTATAAAGACGCTCAAGTTTTAATCTTTGATGAAGCCACTTCCGCTTTAGACAATCACACAGAAGAGAGCGTCAAACAAAGCATTTTAGAATTGAAACAAAACCGCTTGATCATTCTCATCTCGCACAACCCAAGCACGCTTAAATTAGCCACTAAGCATGTGAAATTAGAGCATGGGCGTTTGATAGAATGCTAAGGGTTTTAAGCGTTGGTGTCGCTTTTATTTTACTAGGGTGTCAGTTTTTCAACAAAACGACGCTCCATTTAAAATATAAAGATTACCCCAAAAACAGCCCTTTAAAAACCGCTTCCACTTTAACCCCCCCTAAAATCTTTTTTAACGCCCAGTTTGTGCCGCCCTTTTACCAAAAAGAATTTAAAAAAGCGATCACCCAACAAATCGCTTATTTTTTAAAAGATAAAAGCGCTTTCACCCTCAATATTTCAGGCAATGTTTTTTTTCTTTTGAAGAGAGTCCTAAAGATTTAAAAGCCATTAAAGAAAGGCTTAAAAAGACTATTGAGCCTAACGCTGACCCAAAATCCGTCATGCGTTTTTTAAACCTTCAAGCGAGCTTGATTTTAGAATGCGTCCCGCAAACCGCTTGCCCGTTTGACACCCTTTTAATCCCCACCGCTTTCAGCGTGCCTGTTTATTACGCTAATCGTTTGGGCGATAACCCTTCTCTTTTTTCCCAAGAAGATAAAACCTATCATAACGCTTTAATCAAGGCCCTTAATAAGGCTTACTATTCTCTTATGGAGGGTTTAGAAAAGCGTTTGAACGCTATAGAAAATGCAGAGTGGCTTTAAGGCATGAAAAAGATTGCATTTTTTATTTTTGTCATTTTGTTTTCGGTAGGGATTTATTTAGCTTGGCATGTTTTATTGGAAAAAGCCTTAGAATTGAAATTAGTAACCTCGGCTAACGATTTGCTTTTAAAATTGTTCGCGCTTCTTGGCGTTTTTTCCATGTTAGTGCTTTTTCAAGGCATTATCTCTTCGTATAAGAAGCGCCAACTCAAACGCATTTTGCAAAAAATAGACGCCATGAACGGCTTTGAATTTGAAGAATATTCCAAAATCTTTTTCACTTCAAAGGGTTTTGAAGTTACAATCACTCAAAAAAGTGGCGATTATGGAGCGGATTTGATTATAGAAAAAGACGGCGTCAAATGGGCAGTTCAAGCTAAACGCTACTCACACAAAGTTTCGCCCAAAGCCATTCAAGAGGTGGTCTCTTCTAAAGCTTACTACGCTTGCGAAAAAGCTTGCGTGATCACCAACAGCTACTTCACGCAAGCCGCTCAAAAATTGGCTCAAGCTAACGAAGTGCTTTTGATTGACAGAGACGAATGGGTCAAATTTTTGGGTGGGAAAAACGAATCTGGTTAAAAATTTTTTAGAACAATCTACAGAAAATAATCAAAAAACAAAACTTAAGATTTTCTAATTTAACAAAATATATTACAATTATCCAAAAAATATTATTTTTACAAAAAGGTGCACTGTGAAATTGTGGTTTCCTTATTTTTTAGCGATTGTGTTCTTGCATGTATTGGGTTTAGCGTTGCTCTTTATGGCTAATAACGCTTCGTTTTATGCGGCGGCGTCTATGGCTTACATGCTCGGGGCAAAGCATGCGTTTGATGCGGATCACATCGCTTGCATAGACAACACCATTAGAAAGCTCACCCAACAAGGCAAAAACGCCTATGGCGTGGGGTTTTACTTTTCTATGGGGCATTCAAGCGTGGTGATTTTAATGACCATTATCAGTGCGTTTGCGATCGCTTGGGCTAAAGAGCATACGCCCATGCTAGAAGAAATAGGGGGGGTAGTGGGGACTTTAGTTTCTGGGCTTTTCTTGCTCATTATAGGGCTATTGAATGCGATTATTTTAATAGATCTATTAAAAATCTTCAAAAAATCGCATTCTAATGAAAGCTTGAGCCGGCAACAAAACGAAGAGATCGAACGGCTTTTAACGAGTAGGGGCTTACTCAACCGCTTTTTTAAACCCTTGTTTAATTTCGTTTCCAAGTCGTGGCACATTTATCCTGTGGGTTTTCTTTTTGGGTTAGGTTTTGATACCGCTAGTGAAATCGCGCTTTTGGCCCTCTCTAGCAGCGCGATCAAAGTGAGTGTGGTGGGCATGCTCTCTTTACCCATTCTTTTTGCTGCTGGCATGAGTTTGTTTGACACTTTAGATGGGGCGTTCATGCTTAAGGCGTATGATTGGGCGTTCAAAACCCCTTTAAGGAAAATCTACTACAACATCTCCATCACCGCCTTAAGCGTGTTTATCGCGCTTTTTATCGGGTTGATTGAGCTTTTTCAAGTGTTTAGCGAGAAACTCCATTTAAAATTTGAAAACCGCCTTTTAAGCACCCTACAAAGCCTGGAATTTACAGACTTGGGCTATTACTTGGTGGGCTTATTCGTGATAGCGTTTTTAGGCTCATTCTTCTTATGGAAAATCAAGTTTTCTAAATTAGAGAGCTAGATTTTAAGCCCTCAAATCATCGCTCAACAAATCTTTAAGGCTTTTATTTGAAAAACTTTGTTTTGGCATGAAAGCTTTGGGGTTTGAAAGACTTTCACTCAAATAGCCTAATAATTCCTTAATTTCGTTTAATTTTTCTTCCAAATAAGCTTGAAACTCGCCCACATTTTCCAATAAATTCAAAGGATTATCCACAATCATGGAAAAAACTTCATCGTTAATGGCAATGTTTAGCTGAGTATCAAACAAAGGGGAGGCTAAAAACTGGCAATTTTCTACAATTTCTCGCAATTCTTGTTTGATGATAGAAGCTTGCAAAGCGTCTTTATCTTCTAAACCCATGCTCTTATTCAGGAGTTTTTTACAAGCGATTTGCAAGACTTGTAACGCTCCAACGCTCTCGTTTATATTTTTCATGTCCCTACTGAATTTGGCGATTTGTTGGGATTTTTCTATCGCATTGGTTGTAAAATCGCTTGTTTCAACATCGCCCAAATGTTTTTGAAGAGTTTTTAAAATATCCATAAAAAACCTTTTAAATAGAATTGATCATTCACAAGCATTTTTCGTTCCTTTTTATGAAAACTTTAAAAACCCCCTTAAAAAGGTTTTTAGGTATAATTAGAGATCTTTTAGTTTCAAATAGTAGAGAGATTGGATGAAAAAAATATGGCTTTTAGTGTGGGGTTTGTATTCTTGGGTGTTTTTGCATGCGATAGAAACGATAGAAAAAGCCCCTACAAATGTAGAGGATAGAGACAAAGCCCCCCATTTGTTGCTTTTAGCAGGGATTCAAGGCGATGAGCCTGGAGGGTTTAATGCAACTAATTTGTTTTTAATGCACTATAGCGTTTTAAAAGGCCTGGTTGAAGTGGTTCCGGTATTGAATAAGCCTTCCATGTTAAGAAATCATAGGGGCTTGTATGGGGATATGAACCGCAAATTTGCCGCTTTAGACAAGAATGACCCTGAATACCCCACTATCCAAGAAATCAAATCCTTGATTGCAAAACCCAATATAGACGCTGTCTTGCACTTGCATGATGGTGGTGGGTATTATCGCCCTATTTATATTGATGCGACGCTCAATCCTAAGCGTTGGGGGAATTGCTTTATCATTGATCAAGATGAAGTTAAGGGGGCGAAATTCCCTAATTTGCTTGCTTTTGCAAACAATACGATTGAGAGCATCAACGCCCATTTATTGCACCCCATTGAAGAGTATCATTTAAAAAACACGCGCACCGCGCAAGGCGATACAGAAATGCAAAAAGCCCTAACTTTTTATGCAATCAACCAAAAAAAGAGCGCTTTTGCCAATGAAGCCAGCAAAGAACTCCCTTTAGCATCAAGGGTGTTTTACCATTTGCAAGCCATTGAGGGCTTACTCAATCAGCTCAATATCCCTTTTAAGCGCGATTTTGAGCTTAACCCTAACAGCGTGCATGCCCTAATCAATGATAAAAGCTTGTGGGCAAAAATCAGCTCTCTGCCTAAAATGCCCCTTTTTAATTTACGCCCTAAACTCAATCATTTCCCCTTACCCCACAACACTAAAATCCCGCAAATCCCCATAGAGAGCAACGCTTACATTGTAGGGTTAGTCAAAAATAAACAAGAAGTGTTTTTAAAATACGGCAACAAGCTCATGACACGATTATCGCCCTTTTATATAGAGTTTGATCCTTCTTTAGAAGAAGTGAAAATGCAAATTGACAATAAGGATCAAATGGTTAAAATAGGGAGCGTGGTTGAAGTGAAAGAGAGTTTTTATATTCATGGCATGGATAATATCCGCGCGAATGTGATTGGCTTTAGCGTTTCTAATGAAAATAAGCCTAATGAAGCGGGCTATACGATTAGACTTAAAGATTTTCAAAAACGCTTTTCACTAGACAAGCAAGAAAGGATCTATCGCATAGAATTTTATAAAAACAACGCGTTTAGCGGGATGATTTTAGTGAAATTTGTGTAGGAACGGGCAAGCCTTACCAAAAGAGTTCATAGCGTTTTAAGGCAACGCTTGATAAATATGATAACCGCAAATAAAGGATAATCATGCCATACATTAGAAATCTTTATTTATCATTACATGACTTAACGAATAGGCTATGTAAAATAAGCAACAGACTTTATATCATGCGTTCATCTCATTCTTTTTTAGCAAGGGAATATTGTGTTTTAGAAAGAATGCATGAGGTAATCCAAAAGGGCTTGGATAGCCTAACACAGCGATTAGACAATGACTTAAAAGATGGTAACTCTCGTATTCGTGTCCCTATTAAATACATAAACGACTTATGCCTAGTGTCTGGCAATATGAAACCTGACGAGCTATGCGTATTGTTTATTAAAATCTTTAAACTTATTCGCTCATCATTCAAAAGCCATTTATCTCGCAGCTCTCTTTCTTTTATTGGTGGTGTAATCAGTGGCTTGAACAAGCAGATCCGTTTGTATCAAAAATGGAAATGAGAAAAGGAAAATGCGATAATTTCTTTCCCTTATTGTTATGATGAATCACCATTGAAAGGCGTAAAAACACCCAAACAAAGCATTAAAAGATAACAACCCTTTTGAATGTTGCGGTTTTTAATCCGATACTTCTATATCACACACCTTTATTATATTACTTCTTGCCCCGCATCCAATAAGGCTTCCTTGATCAAATCCTGTGTCGCTGGAGCGTCAAATTCCACAACCACGCTCTTTTTTTCCACGCTCGCATCAATAAAGCTCACACCTTCAATTTCGCCCACAAATTTTTCAATTTTATCCACGCAATGGTTGCAAGTAATGCTTGGCACTTGAAAAGTAACTTTCATTCAATGATCCTTAATTTTAAAATTCCTTAGCCTTTGGGAGTTTAAGACCACACTCACAGAGCTTAAACTCATCGCTAAACCCGCAATCGCCGGGCTTAACATGATATTAGCCTTATAAAGAACCCCACAAGCTAAAGGGATAAACACGCTATTATAACAAAAAGCCCAAAACAAATTTTCTTTGATATTTTTAATGGTCGCCTGGCTTAATTTAATCGTGCTATAAACCGATTTAATATCGTTGTTAAAGCTCACAATGTCCGCTGCTTGCACGCTCACATCGCTCCCTTTAGCCATCACCACCGCCACATCGCTCATAGCAAGACTAGGAGCGTCATTCAAGCCATCGCCTACCATCATAACGATCTGCCCTTTTTCCTTAAGCTCTTTGATCTTGTTGAGCTTGTCTTGTGGTTTAGCGTTGCTGATATAACCATCAATCCCTAATTCAAGCGCGCATTTTTGGACATTCTCTCTATTGTCCCCGCTTAAAAGAAAAGTGTTAATGCCTAATTTTTTGATTTGAGCGATATGCTCTTTCACGCCTTTTTTGGGCAAATCTTCTAAAACAAACGCCCCTAAAAGCTCGTCTTCTTTTTCATTGATCACTCTACCCACAAACACTAAAATCCCATTTTCTTGAATTTCTAGCGTGTTAATAGGGTTAAAAAACTCGCTATTACCGACTTTGATAATCTCTTTAGCACCTTGATAATCTGTTTTAGCGCTGATGCCAAAACCCGTTTTCACTTTAACTTCACTCATTTCTTTTAAGGGAGCGTCATGCTCTTTGGCGTATTCTACAATCCCTTTAGCGATGACATGTTCGCTGCTCTTTTCAATACTGCCCGCTAAACTCAATAGCTCTAATAATTCTATCTTAGAATGAACGCTTTTAACGACAGGCTTGCCGTTAGTGAGCGTGCCGGTTTTATCAAAAACGATCGTATTGACTAGCCTTGCTTTTTCTAAACTTTTAGCGTCTTTAAAAAATAAACCTAAAGAACTCGCTTTCTGGTTCGCTACTAAAATACTCATAGGCGTAGCCAGCCCTAAAGCGCAAGGGCAAGAAATCACTAAAACCGATACAAACACTTCTAAAGCGGTGCCAAAATTCCACCAAAAATCAGGTTTAGGCGCGATGATGAGCCACACCACAAACGCTAAAATAGCGATAGCGATCACGCTTGGCACAAACACGCTTGAAACCTTATCCGCTAAGCGAGAAATCTCTGCCTTTGAACTTTGAGCGTTATGGATCATTTCTATAATTTGAGACAAGGTGCTGTTTTTGTTGTTTTGCGTGGCTTTCATTAAAAAACTCGTGTGGCTATTGAATGTCCCTGAAAAGACTTTATCGCCGACTTTTTTATAAACCGGCAACGCTTCGCCGCTCAACATGCTCTCATCTAATTCCCCTTCGCCCTCTATGATTTCACCATCTACCGCAATCGCACTTCCAGGGAGGACTTTTAGAATATCCCCCACCACAATGCTATCCACTAAAACTTCAATCTGTTGGTTATTTTGCATTTTAAGGGCGGTTTTTGGGGCGTTTTTCATCAAGGCTTGCATAGCGTCTAAAGCTTTGTCTTTAGAAACATTTTCAATGCGTTTGCCCACCATCACAAACATTAAAATCACGCACACGCTTTCAAAATAATAATGCCCATAAGACCACTGGCTTGTATAAACGAAATACAATTGCCACAAGCTTGAAATTAAGGCAGCGCTTGTGCCTATGGCGATAAGGCTACTCATGTTGGGTTGTCTGTGCCATAAGGCTTTAAACCCTTGAATGTAAAAATCCCTCCCCAAATGCATGACAATGAGCACGCCTATAAGCTGTAAGCAAGCGTTTAAAAAATTACTATGGTTGTTAATCGTAAGCAAGCTTTCAGGTAAAAGGCTAGGACTAAGCATCGCCCCCATAGAAAGATACACCACAAAAAGCGTGAAAATAACCGCCAACGCTAATTTAACATTAGGGCTAAAAAATTCTTTTTTTTCTTTTGTCAGAGTTTTTTTAGGGCTATAGCCCAGTTTTTCAATGAGTTTAAAAATCTCGTCTAAATTGGTTTCATTTTCGTTAAATTCAATGTTAGCGCTCTTATTTAAAAGGCTCACTTCTATTTTTTTTACAAAACTCTTACGCCCTAAAGAGCGTTCAATCCCGCTAGAACACGCCGTGCAAGTCATTCCCTCTATATAAAAAGATTCTTTCATGCGCTCTTATTTTTATTAAAAATGATTTTTACCATTAAAAAGAGCCACCGAATGATGCCATAAATCAAATACAGCCCCATAAACACGCTTAAGGCCTCTAAAGGACGCACAAACACTAACGATAAAAAAATCAACACTAAGATGAAAAGCTTGAGATTCCACTTGACTTTTTTAAAATTAGGGTAGCGGATATTGCTCACCATAAGCACCCCCAATAAAACAATAAAGCTTAAAAATAACTTTTCGGTATTGCCTTCTAAGAAATGGTATTTGTTATCCAATAACACACAAAGCACCACCAATACCGCCGCCGCAGGAATGGGGATACCGATGAAAGAATAGGGGTCGCTTGTGTTGGTGCTGATATTGAATCGCGCCAATCGTATCGCTCCAAAAATCACAAACAACGCGCTCACCGCCATGCCTATGCGCCCAAAGTTATACCCCACATAAAAGTAAGCGATTAAGCTTGGGGCTACTCCAAAAGCGATTACATCAGCTAAGGAGTCAAATTCAATACCAAATTTGCTAGTGGTGTTGGTAAGCCTTGCGACACGCCCATCAAGCCCGTCTAAAATAAGACTCGCTACCACTAACCAGCATGCCATGACAAATTGGTAACTGGAAGCATAAAAAATACTCATCATGCCTAAAAAAATACTGCTAGCGGTAAAAAGATTGGGGAAAAGATAGAGAGGGTTAATAGGCATTAGAGATTCTTTGTAACTTGGCTTTTAGAATAGGAATAAAAACGATTTTAAAATCAATTATGGGAATAAAAATTTTACAAGTGCTAAAAAACTCACAAAAAAAGAGCGTTAGAGCAAACGCTTTATAACGCTGTTGATAAGTGCGGGTTTTTAGAAAACAGAATTTAAAAAAAAGCTTTAAACAAACAGAATGTTTATCATAAGGCTTTAAACCCTTATCAAAAATCTGTTTGTAAGCCCGCACTTTTAACTCGCTTGCTCTTCTAAAGGGATCAAACGGCTTTCTAAATTATTGGCGGTCTCGTATTCGCTGATGATTTCACGCACCCTCTCGCCTGTAATGACTTCTTTGTCAAACAATTCTTTGACCATGATTTCAATCGCTTCTCTATAGTCGCTTAAGGTTTGTTTGACATGCTCATAGCGCTCTTCTAGCAAGTTTTTAATGAAAAGATCCATTTCTTCTGCGGTTTTTTCGCTAAATTCCCTACTGCTTCCATAACCGCCTCCTAAAAAGGCATTCCGTTGCTTTTCTAACACCATAAGCCCACTGACACTGCTCATGCCGTAGTAACTCACCATGCCTTTAATAATATCAGTCGCTCTTTCTAAATCGTTGCTCGCACCGGTAGAAATTTCTTCCAAAAAGACATCTTCAGCCGCTCTCCCACCTAAAAGCACATCAATTTCAGCGATGAGTTCGTGTTTTTGCATCAAGTATTTGTTTTCTTCAGGCGTGTTAAGGGTGTAGCCCAAAGCCGCCATGCCCCTTGGAATGATAGAGACTTTATTCACCCTAGCACTCCCTTTAGTCATTTCAGAAATCACGGCATGCCCACTTTCATGGTAGGCGACGATTTTCTTTTCCTTAGGACTGATGCGCCTACTTTTCTTTTCTAACCCTGCAATCCCCCTTTCAACCGCTTCTTTTAAATGCTGTTGCCTGACTTCTTTTTGGTTGTTTCTTCCTGCTAAAAGCGCGGCTTCATTGATGATATTCGCTAAATCCGCCCCCGCAAGCCCCACAGTGAGTTTGGCGACTTCTTGCAAATTCACATCATTAGCGAGTTTCACGCCTTTAATATGCACTTTTAAGATTTCTACTCTGCCATTAAAATCAGGCTTATCCACTAAAACCTGCCTGTCAAAACGCCCCGGACGCATTAAGGCCGGATCTAAGATTTCAGGGCGGTTCGTTGCAGCTAAGACAATCACAGGCGCATTCTCGCTCCCAAAGCCATCCATTTCGGCTAAGAGTTGGTTTAAGGTTTGCTCTCTTTCATCGTTCCCGCTCACCACGCCTCCAGCCGCTCGGCTTTTACCTATGGCATCAATTTCATCAATAAAAATGATGCTAGGGGCTTGTTTTTTAGCGGTTTCAAATAAATCCCTAACCCTGCTTGCCCCTAAGCCCACAAACATTTCAATGAAACTGCTCCCTCCCATAGAGAAAAACGGCACATGCGCTTCGCCGGCTACCGCTTTGGCTAAAAGGGTTTTACCGGTTCCTGGAGGCCCCACTAATAACACGCCTTTAGGGATTTTAGCCCCTAAATTAGCGTATCGTTCGGGGTATTTTAAAAAATCTACGATTTCTACCACTTCTTCCTTGGCTTCTTCATTGCCCGCCATGTCATTAAAACGCACATTGGGTTTTTCAGCGTTAATGAGTTTTTTCGCACTCCCCATGCCAAAAATACCCCCACCCATATTTTTTTGCATGCGGTTTGCCATAAACATCCATAGCCCTAAAATCACTAAAATAGGCATGAGCCACCCTAACATGTCCGTAAAAAAGTTAGACTCGCTAAAACCAGAATAATTGATTTTTTTCTCGTCTAACAAAGGCACTAAGGTCAAATCAGGCACTCGTTTAGCGATATAGATCACACGATTGTTACCCTCTTTATGGCTGGCTTTGATCAAAGTTTGACCGATACTCACATTCTCCACTTCATTATTGCTGATGAGCTGTTTGATTTCATGGTAGCTCACATTTTTAGTGCTAGAAGCTAAGAAATTGTCCGAAAAACTGCCATCAGAATTGAAAGAGTGCAGGAAAAAGATGAGTAAAATCCCTCCAAGAACCGCAAGGATAATGGGACTTTGAAAAAAAGGTTTTTTAGGTTCGTTCGTTGGTTTCATTATAATCCTTAATTTATTGGTTGTTTTTTAAGCAATTTTAGAGCGACCCATTCGTTACGCTGTCGCTGTTCTAAAACCTCAAATCCATTATAATAGATCTGTAAAACAGAGTTTAAATGGGTTTCTAAAATCCCTGATAAAATAAGAGTGTGGTTACAAAGCCGCACAAATTCACTATACAAACTCTTAATCACATCAGCGACAAGGTTCGCCACAATGATATCAAAACGCCCTTTAATTTTTTGCGTAGAGCCATGAATGACTTCATCTTGCACTAATAGGGGTATTTGATTCAAGCTAAAATTTTTTAGGGTTTCTTCAACGGCTAAACTATCCGTATCGCAAGCTACTAAAGTGCTAACGCCTTGTTTTTTTAAAGCGATGCTTAAAATCCCACTCCCACAGCCAACATCTAAAGCGTTTTTGCGTTTTAAATCAAGGTCAGAGAGCAGTTCCAAACACATAGAAGTGCTTTCATGATGGCCTGATCCAAAGGCCAAAGCCGGATCAATCATTATGCAATCATCTGTAGCGACATGGCTTGGCTTTTGATGCCAACTAGGGTGTATGTAAAATTTGGCGCATTGCACCGGTAAAATAGCTTGTTTGTAGGCTTCTAGCCAATCTTTTGAAGCCAAATTGCGTGAAAGATAGAAAAAATCAAACTCACTTTGCAGGTTTTGTTTTAAGCTTAAACAAAACGCTTCTAATGCTAGAATGAGCGAGTTATTCAAATTCTCTTCAGAGCGTAAAATAACGAAATTTTTGAGATGTGGGGGTTTTTCTTTTAAATCTTTCTTTAGGGGGTCATGAGTGGCGAAATAATGCCAATTGGATTGGCTTATAAATTCAATGGTTTCTTCATCGTCAAACGCTTTTAAACTTTCTAAGCTTGATTCTTCTAAGGCTAGATGCGTGGCGTCTAAAAGAAAGCTCTCAAAAAGCTCTTGCTCCTTAGGGAAGATAAAGAAAAACTCATAATACATTGGCTTTAACACTCAATCGTTTGTCCCTAAAACAACCTCTAATTTTTCTTTCAAAACTTGGGGGGTAAAAGGTTTCACAATGTAGTTATTCACGCCCGCTTTCAAAGCCGTAATGACTTCGGCCTTACCGCCCTCTGTGGTGATCATAATAATAGGGATTTCTTTAAAACGGCTATCAGAGCGCACCTTTTTAACGAGATCCAAGCCGTTCATTTCAGGCATGTTCCAATCTGTAATAAGCACCTTAGTGTCCGCATTAGCGTCTAGTTTCTCCCAAGCTTCCACCCCATGCTCAGCTTCTAAAACATCTTCATAGCCTAAGCGTGAAAGTGTATTTTTAATAATTCTTCTCATAGTTGAGCTATCATCTACTACCAGTAGTTTCAAAGCGCTTCTCCTTTTAAGATTGCATTTAAATTAGGCTCTTTTTAAACAGCCAAAGCGTCTCTAACGCCTTATAATAATAAATCATTCCAAATAATAGCATGTTTTGATTAAAATTACCTTGACCAACAATAATCATTGGCTAAATGGAGCGTTCAATGAGCGTTCTTGTTTGTAAAAAAATTCAGTTTGTTTGCTATGATAATCGTTTAAAAGTAATAAAATAACTCTTTGAGTGCGATAAAGGGTCATTGGATGGTTTGAAAAAAGAAAGACAAGGATTTTACAAGTAAGTGTATTATTTAAGAATTTTAATACTGAGTATGAGTTTTTTAAATATTTTAAATGCTGAAAATTTGAGTTATATGTCTTCTTCTTATCAAATAGGCACGGTGTTTATGCGCCCTTTAAACACTAACAAGCTTTTACAAGGGGCTTCAATCCTTCAAGGCTATGAAGTGAATCCTAAAAACGATTGGGCTTATTCTAGGTATTATTTCTTTATAGATTATGGTAATGTGCTTTTTAATAATGACTCTACTTTACAAGCGAACATGTTCACTTATGGGGTGGGAGGGGATTTCATGGTCGCTTACGCTAAAAACCCTATCAACCGCTGGGCTTTTTTCTTTGGCTTGCAACTGGCCGCTAATACATGGATACTCAACAATAAAGTCAAAGATTTGGTGGTGAACACTTGGGATTCATTAAAAGATTTCAATTTTCACAACACTTATTTCAGGGCTATCGGGAAATTTGGGGTGCAGTTTCGCACGATCGTTTTGTATCATAAGGTGGATGTGGAAATTGGCATGAAAATCTTTCTAACCCCTGAAAGACGCAGTTTGTTTGAAAGGAGCTTTTTGTTTTTTATTTCGCATTCGTGGCATTTTTAAATGGCGGAGAGAGAGGGATTCGAACCCTCGAAGGCTTGCACCTTACACGCGTTCCAGGCGTGCTCCTTCAACCACTCGGACATCTCCCCTTAAAAAGGGCTTATTATAACTAAGATTTGTTTAAAAAGGGCTTATTTTAAAAGGAGTGAATCTTTAGAAATCACGCCATCTATTTGATTTTTAGCGCAAATTTCCCACGACTCTGTATCGTTTAAATCCATAGAAAACAAGATTTTGCTATCTAATAAGTAATTCGTGGCGTGTTGTTGGGCGAGTATGGCTTGCTTAATATCCTTAAAAATACAATAGAGCGGTTTGAAAGCGTTGAATAAAAAAAAGGTGTTTGTCTCTATCTTGTGCGATAAAAAGATCACGCTAAAATGGACGCTATTTTCACAGCAATACTTAGCTAATTCCAAATTTTTTGGGTGTGCTTCAAAACACACTATATCGTTATTGGTGCTGGAATGAATGCCGTCGGTGTTTTTAATGAAAATAAAACGATCGCTAGGGATTAAAGAGTGTCCTAAAATAAGCATATTTACCTCTTATCCTTCAAACAGGTTTCACTGCAATACGCCACCGCCCCGCTGTAAATAGCGTCTTTGCTAGAGACATAGGTTTGGCATTTAGAGCATACAATCATGTGATCTTCTAATTCTTTAGGGGTTTGTTGCGTGTAAGAGTGGTTGTCTTTGGGGTCGTCTTTGTGGGGTTTTTGCCTCAAAAACAAACGCCATAAAATCCATGCGATAATGAGTAGGGGGATTAAAATTCTTAACATAAACTTTCCTTTGATTTGTAAAAATAAACTCGTTTTTGATGTATAAAGCATTCAGTGTCTTCACAAGCGATTTCATCTTTTAACTGCTCACCTTTATAGAATAAAAAATACCCCTTATCTTTTAGGAAGCGTTGGCTTTTTTCTATCAAAAAAGAAGAGCTAGCGACCGCTCTAGAAGTGATTAAATCCACTTGTAAAAGATTTTGATAATCTTCTAAACGCTTTTTAATGATTTCAATATTTTTTAAAGGCAAAACACTTTTAAGGTAGTTTAAAAAAGCCGCTCTTTTTATTCTTGGCTCTAAAAGAATGAATTTTGTTTCAGGTTTTTCAAGGGCTAAAGGGATAGCAGGAAGTCCCGCCCCGCTCCCAATATCCAAGCAGCTTTTAAAATCTTTGACAAATTCTAAGGGCTTTAGAGCGTCTGTGATCTGGGGTTCTAATTCGTTTAAATTTTTTGCGCCGCTCAAGTTGTGCGTTTGATTCCATTCTAAAAGGATGCGCGCATAATCTTGCAATAAGGGGTTCATAAAATCAGCATCCCATCGCCATAAGAATAAAAACGATACTTCTTTTCTATGGCTATTTTGTAGATTTCTTTGGTTTTTTCTAAACCTATCATCGCGCTCACAAGCATTAAAAGGCTAGATTTGGGCAAATGGAAATTAGTGAGCAAATAATTGACATGCAAAATAGGATTAGCAAGATGCAAGAATATATCGCATTCAAACGATTCTTGATTAGGGTTTTTTAAACGCTTAAAGTATTCCACGCTCCTTAAAGCGGTCGTGCCGATGCATAAAATCTCTTGGGATTCTTGCAAAATTTCTTGGCTCTTTTTAGGAATGCGTAAAACTTCTGTATGGATTTGATGCTCTCTAATATCCTTAGTTTCTACGCCAAGAAAAGTCCCAGCCCCCACATGCAAGGTCAAAAAAGCGTGCTTGAAATCTTTCAATAATTTTTCTAATCCGTGTTGAGAAAAATGCAATGACGCCGTAGGGGCAGCCACCGCACCAATGTGTTTAGCGAACACGCTCTGGTATTCATGCGCATCCAAACTTTCATCGGCTCTTTTAATATAAGGGGGTAAGGGCATATGCCCATATCGCTCCAAAAGTTTTAAGATATTTTCTTGATTTAAGGGGGTTTTATTGTCATAAAAAGCGATCAAGCGTTGGCCGTTATGAAGCAATTCCAAGACTTCAGCGTGATAATTTGCATCAAAAAAGATTTTGTCCCCCACTTTGATCTTGCCCTTAATTTGAGTTAAAGCGGTATTGTCTTTAAAAAAGCGGTGGAAAAACACTTCGGTCGTTTTTGATGGCAAAAAGGCATGCTTAGATCCAAAAAGCCTGGCCTTCATCACTTTAGTGTCGTTCAACACAATAAGGGCGTTTTTAGGGAAAAAATTTAAAACATGTTCAAAAGTGGTGTGCGTGATTGTTTGCGAACGCCTTTCATAGACGAGCAATTTAGCCTTTTCTTTGGGCAAAATGGGGTAGTTTGCGATCAATTCCTTAGGCAAATAATAATCATAGCTTTCTAAATCAAATTCTTTCAACTACGACTCGCTCTTTGTATTCTCTTTGGTGTTATTTTCGTTATTATTTTCGTTATTATTTTCGTTATCTTTGGGAGCCGGATTGACTATTTTGGCGATTAAAATAGAAAGCCCATAAAGCCCCACTAAAGGCAACGCCATAAAAATTTGACTCACCACATCAGGGGGAGTGATAATGGCTGCTACAATAAAAATCACTACAATAGCGTATTTGAAATACGCTTTCAAGCTCGCATCGGTAATCAAGCCCACTTTAGCTAAAAAATACGCCAAAACAGGCAATTCAAACGCCACGCCAAAGCCTAAAATCAAGCGCGTGAAAAAGCTCACGTAACTGGACGCAGAAATATTGGCCGCAAACACATCACTCCCGAAAGTGGCTAAGTATTCAATGATGAAAGGGAACACCACATAATAAGAAAACGCCGCGCCAATTAAAAACATGCCGCTCCCAAAAAACACAAAAGGCAAAATCACTTTTTTTTCATTCTTGTAAAGCCCTGGAGCGATAAAGAGCCACAATTGCCAAAAAATAATGGGCATGGAAATGACGATAGCGGCTGAAAAACTGATTTTAACCGCTACCATGACCCCTTCAATAGGGGAGAGCTGAATGAGCGTGCCTTTATAAGAATTTTTAACAAATTCAAAAATATTTTTCCAAAAATGAAAGCACCCCAAAAACGCCACTAAAATCGTTCCTACAGAAACCATCAAACGCTTTCTTAATTCCTGTAAATGCGGTTTTAAATCTTCAAACATGCTCTTTTTCTTTGTCGTGTTCTTTGGTGTTGTTATCGGTTGCTAATTGGACTTCTTTAAGAGGTTCATCGCTTGAAACTTCTTTGTTTAAGGCTTCTTCATTGGAAACTTCTTTATTGGAGTGGTTATGGGGTGCGTTGTTTTCTAGGCTTTGTTTGTAATCTTGCATCAAATCCTGAATGCTTTTAATCTCATTTTCTGCAGTTATTTTAGCGTCTTCTAATTCTTCAATCTTAACGCCTTTAAGACTCTCCACTTTATTTTCAAAGAGTTTTTGATACTCTAAGGTTTCTTTTTTGATTTCTTCAATATTGATTTCTTTATCTAAAGTGTCCTTAGCGTCATTGAGCGTTTTTTTAACCGCACGAAAAAATTTCACCACATCCACGACAGCCTGGGGGAATTTTTCTGGCCCTAAAAAAATAATCGCTACAACCAACACCACAAGGATTTCAAAAAAGCCCATGCCAAACATAATAATCTACTTTTACACCCTTTAAAATTTTATCGTTATTGTAGTGTAATTTTCTTTCTAAACAAGGTTAAAATAAAGTTTGAGACTTTAAAGTGGGGATTTTTAAAAGCGCATGGGTTTTAGGCGTGGCGATTCTGCCTTTAGCGGTGCGCTCTAAATAACCATTAGCGAGTAAAAAAGGCTCAATCACGTCTTCAATCGTGCCTTCATCTTCTCTCATAGACGCTGCAATCGTATTCAAACCCACCGGCTTTCCTTGAGCGTTAGCCAATAAAGATAAATACGCCAAATCCGCTTCATCAAAGCCTAATTCATTCACGCCTAATTCATTCAAAGCATGCAAAGTGATGTTTAAATCCATCAAGCTTGAATTTTTGACTAGTGCAAAATCGCGCACCCTTTTTAAAAGCCTTAAAGCGATCCTTGGCGTGCCTCTACTCCTTTTAGCGATTTCATCAGCGCTTTCTTCTTTGATGTCTTGGTTGAGTTTAGTGGCGGCTTTTTTGATGATGAGAGCTAGTTCGCTAGGGCTATAAAATTGCATTCTAAAACTCATGCCAAATCTGTCTCTTAAGGGGTTAGAGAGCATTCCGGCTCTAGTGGTAGCACCGATTAGGGTGAAAGGGGGTAAATCAATTTTAATGGTTTGAGCGGCTGGGCCTGAGCCTATGATAATATCCAACCTAAAATCTTCCATAGCCGGGTATAAAACCTCTTCAATCGCTGGGCTGAGCCGGTGGATTTCATCAATAAAAAGAATGTCTTTAGCTTGCAAATTCGTCAAAATAGCGGCTAAATCACCGCTTTTTTCTATCATGGGAGCGGCGGTGATTTTGATATTGGTTTCCATTTCTTTAGCGATGATATGGCTGATTGAAGTTTTACCCAAACCGGGCGGGCCAAAAAAGAGCATGTGATCCAAACTTTCTTGGCGTTTTTTAGCCGCGCAAATAGAAATTTGCAAGTTGCTTTTAATCTTTTCTTGACCGATAAAATCTTCCCAAAGACTAGGGCGCAAACTCACTTCTTGAGAAGTTTCAAAATTCAAAGTTTCTAAATTGACTATCCGTTCTTTCATTTAATGGTAACTTTCTAACTCGTTAGGGAAATTTCCCTTTTTCACATCATCAGCGTATTGTTGAATCGCGTTTTGAACCAATTCTTTCCCCTTAAGGTATTCTCGCACGAATTTAGGCTTAAAACTATCAAAAAAGCCTAACATATCGCTCCACACTAAAATCTGCCCATCGCAATCCTTACCGCTCCCTATGCCGATCGTGGGGATTTTGATTTTTTGCGTGATTGTTTGAGCGATAGGGGTGGTTATGCCCTCTAAAACCAACAAACCCACCCCAGCTTCTTCTAAACTCAAGGCGTCTTCTAAAAGCTTTTTTTGTTGCTCTTCATTTTTGCCCTTAATCTTATAACCTCCATCAAGACGCACGAATTGGGGCATCAAGCCGATGTGTCCTACCACAATAACGCCCTCATCAGTGAGCGTTTTAACCAGTTTCGCTTTTTCTTTCCCCCCCTCTAGTTTGATCGCGCTCGCTTGGGTTTCTTTATAAACTCTAATGGCGTTTTTTAGGGCTGTTTTTTCATCTTTATAGCTTCCAAAGGGCATGTCTGTGATGATAAAAGGAGTCTTAGCGCCCGCGCACACGGCTTTGGTGTGATAGAGCATCATTTCCACACTCGCGCTTAAAGTGTCGTTTTGATTGAAAAAACTCATATTCAAACTATCGCCCACTAAAATCACATCCACTAGCGGATCAAATATTTGAGCGAATAGCGCATCATAAGCGGTAATAGCGATGATCTTTTCTTGATTTTTTTTAGCTTGGAGGTGGTTGAGAGTGGTTTTTTTAATTGGGGCGGTTTGCATGCTCATTAAAAATCCTAAGTGTTAAATATAGTGGCATTGTAGCATGACTTTATTAGGGTGGGTAAAAATTTTACTCCATTTTAACCGGTCATTTTAATTATTTTAGTATAATTGAAAGAAACTTTTAACAAACAATTCAAGGGATTTGGCGATTTTGGGTCTTAAAAAACATGTTATTTTATGGTCTTTAATGGGGTTTTATGCGGGATTGAATGCGCTTGATTATGACACCCTAGACCCAAAATACTACAAGTATATCAAGTATTATAAAGCCTATGAAGATAAAGAAGTTGAAGAATTGATCAGAGACTTAAAAAGGGCGAACGCTAAAAGTGGGCTTATTTTAGGGATCAATACCGGGTTTTTTTACAATCATGAAATCATGGTTAGAACCAATAGTTCCAGCATCACGGGCAATATTTTAAATTATTTGTTCGCTTATGGCTTGCGTTTTGGCTATCAAACTTTCAGGCCGTCGTTTTTTGCGCGCTTGGTCAAGCCAAATATCATTGGCAGGCGCATCTATATCCAATATTATGGAGGGGCTCCTAAAAAAGCGGGCTTTGGGAGCGTGGGGTTTCAATCGGTTATGCTGAATGGGGATTTTTTATTGGATTTTCCTTTGCCTTTTGTGGGGAAATACCTTTATATGGGGGGGTATATGGGTTTAGGCTTGGGGGTTGTAGCGCATGGGGTGAATTATACGGCGGAATGGGGGATGTCTTTTAATGCGGGTTTGGCTCTAACGGTATTAGAAAAAAACCGCATTGAATTTGAATTTAAAATTTTGAATAATTTCCCTTTTTTACAATCTAATTCTTCAAAAGAGACTTGGTGGGGAGCTATAGCAAGCATTGGGTATCAATATGTGTTCTAAAAAAATAAGAAATCTCATTTTATGCTTTGGTTTTATGTTGGGCTTGAGCGCTGAAGAAAATACGGCTCAAGAGAGTATGACTGAAGAAAACATGATTAAAGAAAATACCCCTAAAGACGCTCCCATTCTTTTGGAAGAAAAACGCACCCAAACGCTAGAGTTTAAAGAAGAAAAGGGGACTGCAAAAAAGATTGATGAAAAAAGCCTGCTTGAAGAAATCCATAAGAAAAAACGCCAGCTTTACATGCTTAAAGGGGAATTGCATGAAAAGAATGAATCTCTCTTATTCCAGCAAATGGCTAAAAATAAGAGCGGTTTTTTTATAGGCGTAATCCTTGGCGATATAGGGGTTAGTGCTCATTCTTATGAGAAGTTTGAACCTTTAAGCAATATTCAAGCTTCTCCTTTGTTGTATGGTTTAAGGAGCGGGTATCAAAAGTATTTTGCTAACGGGATTAGCGCTTTACGCTTTTATGGGGAGTATTTAGGGGGGGCGATGAAAGGGTTTAAAAGCGATTCTTTAGCCTCTTATCAAACCGCAAGCTTGAATATTGATTTGTTGATGGATAAGCCTATTGACAAAGAAAAAAGGTTTGCGTTAGGGATATTTGGAGGCGTTGGAGTGGGGTGGAATGGGATGTATCAAAATTTAAAAGAGATTAAAGGGTATTCACAGCCTAACGCTTTTGGATTAGTGCTAAATTTAGGGGTGAGCATGACGCTTAACCTCAAACACCGCTTTGAATTAGCCTTAAAAATGCCTCCCTTAAAAGAAACTTCGCAAACCTTTTTATATTATTTTAAAAGCACTAATATTTATTATATTAGTTACAACTATTTATTGTAAAGGCTAAAATGTTGAAATTTAAATATGGTTTGATTTATATCGCACTCATACTAGGACTTCAAGCGACAGATTATGACAATTTAGAAGAAGAAAACCAACAATTAGACGAAAAAATAAACCATTTAAAGCAACAGCTCACCGAAAAAGGGGTTTCGCCCAAAGAGATGGATAAGGATAAGTTTGAAGAAGAATATTTAGAGCGAACTTACCCAAAGATTTCTTCAAAGAAAAGAAACAAATTACTCAAATCTTTTTCCATAGCCGATGATAAGAGCGGGGTTTTTTTAGGGGGTGGGTATGCTTATGGGGGATTTAACTTGTCTTATCAAGGGGAAATGTTAGACAGATATGGCGCGAATGCCCCTAGCGCATTTAAAAACAATATCAATATTAACGCTCCTGTTTCTATGATTAGCGCTAAATTCGGGTATCAAAAATACTTCGTGCCTTATTTTGGGACACGATTTTATGGGGATTTATTGCTTGGGGGAGGGGTGTTAAAAGAGGATGCAAGCAAGCAATCTGTAGGCTCGTTTATTTATGTTTTAGGGGCTGTCAATACCGATTTATTGTTTGATATGCCTTTAGATTTTAAAACTAAAAAGCATTTTTTAGGCGTTTATGCGGGTTTTGGGATAGGGCTTATGCTCTATCAAGACAAGCCTAATCAAAACGGGAGGAATTTGGTAGTGGGGGGCTATTCAAGCCCTAATTTTTTATGGAAATCTTTGATTGAAGTGGATTACACTTTTAATGTGGGCGTGAGTTTAACGCTTTATAGGAAACACCGCTTAGAGATTGGCACCAAATTACCGATTAGCTATTTGAGAATGGGAGTGGAAGAGGGAGCGCTCTATCAAAATAAAGAAGATGATGAGCGTTTGTTGATTTCGGCTAACAACCAGTTCAAGCGATCCAGTTTTTTATTAGTGAATTATGCGTTTATTTTTTAAGGCTTGATCTTGGAGTTAAGGTTTAAAATTTTAGCGTTAGTCGTTTTGATTTTAGGGGGTTATTTGATTTTTAACGCTTTAATCACAAAAACCAAAGCTTTAAGTTTTAGTTTAAGCAACAAAGAGAATGCGCTTAATGACAATGATGAAGCGCTTTTTTGGGATTTAAAAAAACCCATTAAGATTAAAATAGCAGCCCCAAAGGGCATCAAACGCTATGATTTAAAAGTAACCACGCAAGATAATTTGATTCTATATGAAAAAGAAAATCTGGTATTGGATAAACCCAAGTCTTTAGAAATGCCTTTAATTAGGCCTGAAATCATGGGGTTAGAAGACAAGTGCCTTTTGTATGAAATTCAAGCTAATGATTGGAGCTATGCTAATTTTTTCAATGGCAATAAGGCGTCTTTCAAACAAGAAGTGTGTATTGATACGATAAAACCCTTAATCACGATTTTATCTCGTTCCCCAAGCATCGCTTATGGAGGGAGTGCGGTAGTTGTCTTTGAAGCTTTGGATAAGAATTTGTCTCAAGCGTTTGTGCGCGTCAAAAAAAAGGATTTTAAAGCTTTCAGGCTTTTAGAATTCAAACAGCGTAATGTCTTTATCGCTCTAGTGCCTTGGTCTTATAAAAATAAGGATTTTAAGGCGTTCATTGTCGCTAAAGATAAAGCCTATAACTCTAATACCACCCCTTTATTACTCAAGCGAAAAACCCATCATGTGAGGGAAAAAGAGATAGACTTAAGCGCCTTAAAAGATACGATTGCACAGCAAGAAAAATTTCAAAATCACACTGAGCAAACTTTATTAGAAATATTTTCTAACGCGCGCTTAAAAGATTTAGAAAAAATCCAAAAGATCGCTTTAGATCAAGGGGATTTTTATAAGGATTTTTCCCATTTTCAAGCGCTAAAACCCTTGAATGGGCCTTTTAAAATGGTAAGCAATTTTTTAGAAAATCGGCGTATCTTAAAGGACAATCAGGTGTTGTTTAAATTCTTGCATTTAGGGGTGGATTTGATACCCAGTAAGGATTTATCTTTAGCGTTTGATCCATCGGTAAAGAGGGTTTTTAAGGGGGAGTTGGATTTTTATGGTAATAGTTTAATCAATTGCTATGGGTTGGGTTTGTGCGTTTTTTTAGCCCATTTAAAAGATGATGAAAGCGTGGGGAGTAGTGGTTTGAAATTAGGGAGCGGGTTGCATTTAGGGATGCTTTTGCAAGGGGTTTTTGTCCGGCCCAATGAATGGCTTAATGAGCAATGGATAAAAACCAATATCATCACCCCCATAGAGCAAGCCAAACGGCTTTTAATGAAAGGATAGTCATGTTAAAAACGAATCAAAAAAATGTGCATGCGTTTGAAATTGAAAAGCAAGAGCCTGAAGCGGTCATGGAATTTTTAGAAAAAAACCATGCCCTTTTGCAGTATTTTCTTATTATATTTAAATATGATATTGAACCAGAAGTCAAAGCCATTTTGCACAAATACCAGCTTTTGTTTTTAGAAACGAATCGCGTTTTAAACGGACGCCATATCAAAACCATGCCTTTAAAAGAAGAAACCAATCATTCAAAACCTAATCATTCTAAAACAGAACCTAAAACAACGATTTATGAGCGCCACATCAGGAGCGGGGAAGAGATTTATAGCGCTAATCATCTTATTTTTTTGGGTAATATCCACAATGGAGCGAAGATTATTTCAGAGGGCTGTGTGTCGGTTTATGGGGTTTGCGAAGGGGCGATTGTGTGCTTTGGAGAGTGCTTGATTTTAAAAGAAGTCAAGAGCGCTCAAATCGTTTTTCAAAATAAAATTTTATCTTTAAAAGAGGTTGAACGGCTTTTGGTAAATAAAAATATTAAAATAATCACTAAAAATGACGATATACTAGACATAAAGGAAGTATTATGAAACAAACAACCATTAGCCACTCTGTGGAATTAGTAGGGATAGGCTTACACAAGGGCGTTCCTGTGAAGCTTGTTTTAGAGCCTTTAGGAGAAAATCAAGGCATTGTTTTTTACCGCTCTGATTTGGGCGTGAAGCTCCCCTTAAAATCTGAAAACATCGTGGATACCAAAATGGCAACCGTGTTGGGTAAGGATAATGCTAGAATTTCTACGATTGAGCATTTGCTTTCAGCTATCCATGCGTATGGCATTGATAATCTTAAAATCTCTGTGGATAACGAAGAGATCCCTATCATGGATGGGAGTGCTTTGACTTATTGCATGCTTTTAGATGAAGCAGGGATTAAAGAATTGGACGCTCCTAAAAAGGTGATGGAAATCAAGCAAGCCGTTGAGGTTAGAGAAGGCGATAAATTTGTTAAAATTGAGCCAGACAGCCAACTTTCTTTGAATTTCACGATTGATTTTAACCATCCGGTTATCGCTAAGCAAGCCCATCATTTCATCTTTAGTAAAACCGCCTATAAAGAGCAAGTCGCTAAAGCCCGCACCTTTGGGTTTTTGCAAGAAGTGAATTACTTGCGATCCATTGGTTTGGCTAAAGGGGGGAGCTTGAATAATTGTATCGTGCTGGACGAAAACAGCATTTTGAATAAAGAGGGTTTGAGGTGTGAAAAGGAGTTTGTGTGCCACAAGATTTTAGACGCTATGGGGGATCTAATGGTTTTAGGCATGCCTGTGATGGGCAAATACACTTCTTTTTCAGGGAGTCATAAGCTCAATTCCATGTTGGTTAAAGCCATTTTAGCGGACGCTAAAAATTACGAAGTTTTGATCGCTACGGATCCGGCTAAAGAATTTGCGTTGCAAAAGGCTTTCGCTTAATCCTGAATTAGGGTTTATTTTTTGGAATTGGATTTAGCACTTATCTCTTTAGGCGAGGGGGTCTTGCTTGGAGTGTATCAAAACAATTTTTTATGCACTTCTTACACTTCCAAATCCAAAACAAGCGAAGCTTTAGTGGAAGTTTTTTCGCAATTATTCAAAGATTTTAAAAACCCTAATTTACCGGCGGTTAAAGGGGTTTATTACGCTAAAGGGCCAGGGAGTTTCACTAGCCTAAAGCTCACGCATGTTTTCTTACACACTTTGGCTTTAATCCATGACTTTGAACTCTATTCAACCACAGGCTTTGATTTTAACGACAACACGCCCATTTTGGCGTATGCCAATAAATACTTTGTTTCACAAGAAAGGGAAAGCTTAACCGATTTTAAGGATTTGAAAATTGCACCAAAAGATTTCATGTTGCCCTCTTTTTTAGAGAAAGACAAATTCACCCAATTGAACACGCCGTTTTACATTTTGCCTCCTATTTAGTGTATAATGCTAGTTTTAAAAATGAAAGGGTATCAACAATAGGGGTTTAAAATTTGGTAGTGAGTGTTCCTGCAACAAGTGCGAATTTAGGCCCCGGTTTTGATTGCTTGGGTTTGAGCTTGAATTTACGCAATCGTTTTTTTATTGAGCCTAGCAGTTTTCATGCGGTGAAATTGGTTGGGGAGGGTGAAGGGATCCCTAAGTTTTTAACCAACAATATTTTCACTAAAGTGTTTTATGAGATTTTAAAAAAGCATGGGAATGACGGCTCGTTTAAATTTTTATTGCATAATAAAGTCCCTATTACAAGGGGCATGGGGTCTAGCTCGGCGATGATTGTGGGGGCGGTCGCTTCAGCGTTTGCGTTTTTAGGGTTTGCTTTTGATAGAGAAAACATTGTCAATACCGCTTTAATTTATGAAAACCACCCGGATAATATCACCCCGGCAGTGTTTGGGGGGTATAATGCAGCGTTTGTGGAAAAAAAGAAAGTGATAAGTTTAAAAACCAAAATCCCTTCTTTTTTAAAAGCGGTGATGGTGATCCCTAATAGGGCCATTTCCACCAAGCAATCGCGCCATCTCTTGCCCAAGCGTTACAGCGTGCAAGAAAGCGTGTTTAACCTTTCGCATGCGAGTTTGATGACAATGGCGATTGTGCAGGGGAAGTGGGATTTATTGCGTTGTTGCTCTAAAGACAGGATGCATCAATACAAGCGCATGCAAACTTATCCCGTGTTGTTTGCGATCCAAAAGCTCGCTTTAGAAAATAACGCCCTAATGAGCACGCTTTCAGGGAGCGGTTCGTCGTTTTTTAACATGTGTTATGAAGAGGACGCCCCTAAATTAAAGCAGGTTTTGAGCAAGAAATTCCCTAAATTTAGGGTAGCGGTTTTAGATTTTGATAATGATGGAGTCCTTATTGAGAAAGACTGAAATTAAAATCCGCATGTGTGTGGCGTGCAGAATGCGCCAACCTCAAAAGGATTTGTTGCGTTTGAAAAGCTTTGACAATCAAATCATGGAGTTTGATGGCAAAGGCCGTAGTTTTTATGTGTGTGGAAATTGTTTGAAAAATGGAGAAAAAAAGTTGCTGAAAGCGGTTTCAAAAATGAAGAACGCCCCAAAAGATGTTAAAAATATCATTACTTGGATTAAGGAGAGAAGCATAGCATGAGTGGTATGGTTGATTTAAAAGAATTTTTAGCCGAGCTTGGTAAGACCCAAAAAGAGCTTAAAAATGTGATCGAGCAAGCCAAAGACATTGGTTTAGAGCTTAAGACAAATTCTAAAATGACCCCAGAGGAAGCAAACAAGCTATACAAATACATTGTGGATGGCATTAAAGAACAAATACAAGCCAATCAACCCGCTAAAAATCCTGAACAAGACAATAAAGACGATTTGAATACAGCCGTAGCGTCTAAACCTCTTAACAAAAAGGTTTCCAAAACGCCTAAAAAAGAAGAAACAAAAAGCCAGCCAAAGCCCAAAAAAACTAAAGAAAAGAAAAAAGAAGCTCCCACGCCCATTGCCAAAAAAAAAGGAGGGATAGAGATTGTCAATACTTTTGAAAACCAAACGCCCCCTCAAACGCCCCCTATAGAAAACACCCCTAAAGTGGTTAGCCACTCTCAAATAGAAAAAGCCAAGCAAAAGCTCCAAGAAATCCAAAAAAGCCGAGAAGCCCTAAACAAGCTCACCCAAAGCAACACCAACAACGCTAACAGCACCAATAACGCCAATAACGCTAAAAAAGAAATCAGCGAAGTTAAAAAGCAAGAGCAAGAGATCAAACGCCATGAAAACATTAAAAGACGCACCGGTTTTAGGGTGATTAAACGCAACGATGAAACAGAAAATGAAACTGAAAACAGCGTAACAGAAAGCAAAAAACCCACTCAAAGCGCAGCGGCTATTTTTGAAGACATTAAAAAAGAATGGCAAGAAAAAGACAAGCAAGAGGCTAAAAAAGCCAAAAAACCAAGTAAGCCCAAACCCACCCCCACATCCAAAAACAACAAATCCCATAAAATTGATTTGAGCGATGCGAGGGATTTTAAGGGCAATGATATTTATGATGATGAAACCGATGAAATCTTGTTGTTTGATTTGCATGAACAAGATAATCTCAATAAGGAAGAAGAAGAAAAAGAAACCCGCCAAAATATCAACGATAGGGTGCGTGTCCAAAGAAAAAACCCTTGGATGAATGAAAGCGGGATCAAACGACAATCCAAGAAAAAGCGCGTGTTCCATAATGATAATAGCCAAAAAGTGATCCAAAGCGCGATTGCAATCCCTGAAGAAGTGCGCGTCTATGAATTCGCGCAAAAAGCGAATTTGAATTTAGCCGATGTGATTAAAACCCTCTTTAATTTAGGGCTTATGGTAACTAAAAACGACTTTTTGGATAAGGATAGCATAGAAATTTTAGCCGAAGAGTTTCATTTAGAAGTTTCTGTTCAAAACACTTTAGAAGAATTTGAAGTAGAAGAAGTGCTAGAGGGGGTGAAAAAAGAGCGCCCGCCTGTGGTTACTATCATGGGGCATGTTGATCATGGTAAAACTTCGCTATTAGATAAAATCCGTGATAAAAGAGTCGCTCACACGGAAGCTGGGGGGATCACTCAGCACATTGGCGCTTACATGGTGGAAAAAAATAACAAATGGGTGTCTTTCATTGACACCCCAGGGCATGAAGCCTTTAGCCAGATGCGTAATCGTGGGGCTCAAGTTACAGATATTGCAGTGATTGTGATAGCGGCTGATGATGGCGTGAAGCAGCAGACTATTGAAGCGTTAGAGCATGCAAAGGCCGCTAATGTGCCTGTGATTTTTGCGATGAATAAAATGGATAAACCTAATGTGAATCCGGACAAACTCAAAGCCGAATGCGCTGAACTTGGTTATAACCCTGTGGATTGGGGCGGAGAGCATGAGTTTATCCCTGTTTCGGCTAAAACGGGCGATGGTATTGACAATCTGTTAGAAACCATTCTTATCCAAGCGGATATTATGGAATTAAAAGCCATAGAAGAGGGCAGCGCTAGAGCGGTTGTTTTAGAAGGGAGCGTGGAAAAAGGGCGTGGGGCAGTGGCCACTGTGATTGTCCAAAGCGGGACTTTGAGCGTGGGGGATAGTTTTTTTGCTGAAACGGCGTTTGGTAAAGTAAGAACGATGACTGACGATCAAGGCAAGAGCATTCAAAATTTAAAACCCTCTATGGTGGCTCTCATCACAGGCTTAAGCGAAGTGCCGCCTGCAGGATCTGTTTTAATAGGGGTAGAAAACGATTCCATCGCGCGCTTGCAAGCTCAAAAGAGGGCGACTTATTTGCGCCAAAAAGCGTTGAGTAAAAGCACTAAAGTGTCTTTTGATGAGCTTTCAGAAATGGTCGCTAATAAGGAATTGAAAAACATTCCTGTAGTCATTAAAGCGGATACGCAAGGAAGCTTAGAAGCCATTAAAAACAGCTTGTTAGAGCTTAATAACGAAGAAGTGGCGATTCAAGTGATCCATTCAGGGGTGGGGGGTATTACTGAGAATGATTTGAGCCTAGTCTCTAGCAGTGAGCATGCCGTGATTTTAGGCTTTAATATCCGCCCTACCGGTAATGTGAAAAATAAGGCTAAAGAATACAATGTGAGCATCAAAACTTACACGGTGATTTATGCCTTGATTGAAGAAATGCGATCGTTGTTGTTAGGCTTGATGAGCCCTATTATTGAAGAAGAGCATACCGGGCAAGCGGAAGTGAGGGAAACCTTTAATATCCCTAAAGTAGGCACGATAGCTGGGTGTGTGGTGAGCGATGGGGTGATCGCTCGTGGCATTAAGGTGCGTTTGATTAGAGATGGCGTGGTGATTCATACCGGCGAAATCCTTTCTTTGAAACGCTTTAAAGACGATGTGAAAGAAGTTTCTAAGGGCTATGAGTGCGGGATCATGCTGGAAAATTATAATGAGATTAAAGTGGGCGATGTGTTTGAAACCTATAAAGAAATCCATAAAAAAAGAACCCTCTAATGAACGCTCATAAAGAACGCTTAGAATCCAATCTTTTAGAATTATTGCAAGAGGCTTTAGCGAGCTTGAATGATGGCGAGTTGAATTCTTTAAGCGTTACTAAGGTGGAATGCTCTAAAGGGAAGCACCACGCTTATGTGTTTGTGCTTTCATCAGATCATAAAATCCTTTCCAAATTAAAAAAAGCTGAGGGGTTGATCAGGCAGTTTGTTTTGCAAGCGAGCGGGTGGTTTAAATGCCCAAAACTCAGTTTTGTTTTAGATGATAGCTTAGAAAAGCAGCTCCGCCTAGACGCTTTATTCAATGAAATCGCTAAAGGGAAAGATAATGACTAAAAAAATAGAAGAGAAAATAGAGGGCGTGATTGAAAGCTTGGGATACTTGCTTTATGATGTGAGTTTGGTTAAAGAAAACGAGCAGCATGTTTTAAGGGTGAGCCTTAAAAACCCTAATGGGGCGGTTAGCTTGGATATTTGCCAACAAGTGAGCGAGATCATTTCGCCCTTATTAGATGTGTGCGATTTTATTCAAGACGCTTATATTTTGGAAGTGAGCTCCATGGGGTTAGAAAGAACGCTTAAAACCCCTAAACACTTCAAGCTTTCTTTAGGCGAAAAAGTGGAAGTCAAACTCATCAATAAAGAAAGCTTTCAAGCTGTCCTTAAAGACGCTAACGATTTGAGCGCGGATTTTGAATTAGAGGATCACGCTATCAAAAGCGTGGAGTATAAAGATTTAAAGAAAGTTAAAACGCTTTTTGAGTGGTGAAATAATGCGAAGCGGTAGCGTTTCCTACACTTTATGAGAAATTACCGCTTGATTGAAATTGGGCTCTTATTATTTGGCTAAAAAACGCTAAAAAGCATTTTTTAGATTTTACTCCTCCATTTGAGCGATACTCATTATTTCTTTGACCACATTCACATCTTCTAGCGTGCTTAAATCTTGAGTGATAGGCTCTTTTTTGGCGATGGATTTCAAAAGCCTTCTCATGATTTTCCCGCTCCTGGTTTTAGGCAAACCTGGCACATACATGACATTGTCTAATTTAGCGATCTTTCCAATTTCAACGGATAAGATATGATTCATTTCTTTTAACAATTCTAAACTCTCGCCAAGATTGCATTTAGCCCCATCGCACAGCACTACAAACGCAAACAAGCCCTCTCCTTTAATCGTATCAGGGATACCCACTACCGCGCATTCAACCACCATTTCATGTTTAGAAATAGCGCTCTCCACTTCAGCCGTGCCGATCCTATGCCCACTCACATTCACAATATCATCTGTGCGCCCAATAATAGTGATGTATCCGTTTTCATCCACGATAGCGCCATCTCCAGAGAGATAGACATATTCCCCATTCAACTTGATCTGAGAAAAATAGCTATCAATGTATCGTTTTTCATCGCCCCAAATGTTTCTTACCATAGAAGGCCATGGCTTAGTGATGCATAAAAACCCTTGCTCTCCGGGCTTTGTTTTGATGCCGTCTTCGTTTAAAACTTCTGCATGGATTCCAGGCAAAGGTAAAGTTGCACAACTGGCCCTTATAGGCGTAGCTCCCGGTAAAGGGCTGATGATATGCCCGCCTGTTTCTGTTTGCCACCAAGTATCCACGATACTGCATTTTGAGTTACCGATTTTTTCATAAAACCATTTCCATGCCGTAGGGTTAATGGGCTCTCCTACCGTTCCTAAAACTTTGAGTGACTCTAAATTATACTTTAAGGGTTCGTTTTCGCCTTTGGCATGCAGCATTCTTATAGCGGTGGGGGAAGTGTAGAATTTATCCACGCGGTATTCTTCTATCATCCTCCACCATCTCCCATAATCCGGATAAGACATCGTGCCTTCTAGTATCAAAGTTGTCGCCCCACAAGCTAAAGGTCCATAAACCACATAAGTGTGCCCTGTGATCCAACCAATATCAGCGGTGCACCAAAAATTATCGTTATCTCTAATATCAAAAACCCACTCCATCGTCATTTGTGCCCATAGCAAATACCCTGCACTGCTGTGTTGAACGCCTTTAGGCTTTCCGGTTGATCCGCTTGTATAGAGCAAGAATAAAGGATCTTCAGAGTCCATCATTTCAGGTTCGCATTTATCGGATTGGTAATTGACCATTTCATTATAGACAAAATCGCGCCCTCTCACATAGTCAATCTCTTTGGCGTTTCGTATCACAATGAGCGCTTTTTCCACGCTAGGGCAGGCGTTATTTTCTAGAGCCTTGTCAAGGGCTGGCTTGAGCATGTAAGGTTTGCCTTTTCTAAAAGTCCCGTCCGCTGTGATAACTAATTTAGCTTGAGTGTCGTTGATCCTATCCCTTAAGGCTTCAGGGCTAAACCCAGCAAAAACGATGCTATGGATCGCTCCAATCCTAGCGCATGCGAGCATCATATAAACGCTTTCTACAATCATGGGCATATAGATAATGACCCTATCGCCTTTTTTGACATTGAATTCGTTTTTTAAAAGGTTGGCTGTTTTATTGACTTCAGAGTGGAGTTTTCTGTAAGTGATGACATTATAATCCCCCATTTCCCCTTCAAAAATGATCGCCACTTTATTTTTTTTGTCTTTTAAATGCCTGTCTATGCAATTGTAAGAAACATTGATTTTGCCGTTTTCAAACCATTTGAAAAAAGGGGCGTTATCGCTGTTTAAAACCTTATCAAAAGGTTTAAACCATGTGAGTTTTTGCGTGGCTAACTCGCCCCAAAAATGTTCATAATCTTCATTGGCTTCATGCACTAAATCTTTATATTCGCACATGTTTTTAATCCTGGCTTGCTTGGCAAACGCTCTGTTAGGGTTAAAGACTTTTTTAGCGAATTCTAAATCTTCGTCTAATTGCATTATATCTCCTTTCTATGGCTTTAAGCGCATTTTTTATTATTGTATCCAAACTCACACTCTTTTTAAAGGGAGGGATACTTTTCTCTTTCTGTGTGGATTGAGACTGATAAAAAAGGAAATAGCACGATGAAACCTAAAGGGAGCATTAGCGTTAATATGCTAATATAGTAGAACATTATGACTACAAAAAGGGTGGTATGCTGATCTCCATAGCGTTTTTATTGGTTTTGTGTCTTTTAAATTATAGTTCTTTTAGGATGTTAAAATCGTTTTTAACCTTAAAAAAAATCTCTCAATACGCTTATTTGGGGTTTTTTATCCTTTTGAGCATAGGCGAGGTGGCTTTTGCTTTTTATAGAAATAACATGCCTAGCCATTTGTTTGTTTTGACTTCGGCGTGTTCGTTTGTATCTTTTATTATTTTTATCCTTTCTTTAAGTTTTTACGGGTTTTCTCACTCTGTAGAAAAAATAGATTTTTTGTACTCAAGGCGTAAAAGTTTAAAAAACTTTTTAAAATTGGGGTTTTATCTAGCGTTATTAGGGTATTTTTGGCGCGGGTTTTATGAAGGGTTGGCCCGCCCTAAAATCAAAGAAACCCCTATTTATTTGGATAAGCTGGATAAAGAATTAAAGATTATTTTACTCACAGACATGCATGTGGGGAGTTTGTTGCAAAAAGATTTTGTTGATTACATTGTAGAAGAAGTCAATCAAAAAGAAGTGGATATGGTGCTGATTGGGGGGGATTTAGTGGATGAAAGCATTGAAAAAGTCAAATCTTTTTTACTGCCCTTAAACAACCTTAAAAGCACGCATGGCACTTTTTATGTGCCAGGAAACCATGAGTATTATCATGGCATAGAGCCGATTTTATCGTTTCTTGACACGCTTAATTTGACGATTTTAGGGAATGAGTGCGTGCATTTAGGGGGGATCAATTTGTGCGGTGTGTATGATTATTTCGCAAGGAAGCGTCAAAATTTTGCCCCTGATATTAACAAAGCTTTAAAAAAGCGTGATAGTAGTAAGCCCACGATCCTTTTGGCCCACCAACCTAAGCAAATTAGAAGCCTCAAAGAAAGCCACTCTGTGGATTTAGTGCTTTCAGGGCATACCCATGCAGGGCAAATCTTTCCCTTTAGCCTTTTAGTCAAGTTGGCGCAAACCTATTTACATGGTTTATACAAGCACAGCCCCACCACTCAAATCTATGTGAGCAGTGGGGCAGGGTATTGGGGGATTCCTTTAAGGTTTTTAGCCCCTAGCGAGATCGCATACCTTAGGCTTTTACCTAAAAATCAAGCTTAGTTAAACAAAATCTTAAAATCGTAATCAAGCGGTTAAAAACAAGGAGTTAAAAAACAACCGCCAAGACAAAGGGAAAGGAGGGGGAGGTGACCCTTCAATCTTAGCGGTGCCAACCAGACCATAAGGAATGGTTGGATTTGTAATTATACAATAAAATGGTGATTTTTAGCAAATGATTTTAAAAATTATCCATAAAAACGCTCAAAGGCATTTTTTATAACCAATAACTAAGGGCTTGATTTTAATCAAGCGATAACTTTTATTAATATTTTCTTAAACTAATTTAAAATTATGATATAATCAGTGTTTGAATTACTCTTAAATGCAGGAGTCATACACCATGCGCGTTCTACTGATTGAAAAAAATTCTGTTTTGGGTGGAGAAATTGAAAAGGGCTTAAATGTTAAAGGCTTTATGGCTGATGTAACAGAGAGTTTAGAGGATGGGGAATATCTTATGGATATTAGGAACTATGACTTGATTATGGTTAGCGATAAAAACGCTTTAAGTTTTGTTTCTAGAATCAAGGAAAAGCATTCTTCTATTGTTGTTTTAGTTTCTTCTGATAACCCTACAAGCGAAGAAGAAGTCCATGCGTTTGAGCAGGGTGCGGACGATTATATCGCTAAGCCTTACCGCAGCATTAAGGCTTTAGTCGCAAGGATTGAGGCTCGTTTGAGGTTTTGGGGTTCTAATGTGATTGAAATTGGGGATTTGACCATTAGCCCTGATGAAGAAAAGATTATTTACAAGGGGCGTGAAGTTGAAGTTAAGGGCAAGCCTTTTGAAGTGCTTACCCATCTTGCTAGACATAGGGATCAAATCGTTTCCAAAGAACAGCTTTTAGACGCTATTTGGGAAGAGCCTGAAATGGTTACCCCTAATGTCATTGAAGTGGCTATCAATCAAATCCGCCAAAAAATGGATAAACCCTTGGGGATTTCCACGGTTGAAACCGTGAGGCGCAGAGGCTATCGTTTTTGCTACCCAAAACCGGCGTGTGAAGAGTAAATTCCGTGGTTTGCTAAAAAATAGATTAGAATGAGGGTGTGGAGCGGGTAAAATCAAATATTTTAATAACGATAGTAGAGGCACTCATATCATGTTGGTGTTTAGCTAGAGGGCATAATCATTTTATCTGCGATTAGTAGGGTGTTTTGGTTAAAAAAAACACTCAAATAAATTCGTATCAATTCATGGATTTAAATATTTATCAAAATACAAACTTTGGCTCCGTTTTCATTGGATATTGAAAAAGTCTTATTTTTGTGGGATTTTTATGGGATACAAGAAAAATACACAAAGAAAACGCTAGCTAAACCCTAGCTTGCACTAAAATTTTAGTATAGTGGCGTTGTGAGAACCATTAAAACTATGATTGCTAATAGTAGTTTCATGGTTGGTTATTTCCTTTTTAAGATAGCCGCTCACTATACCCCAAACCCTAACATGCTCCAAATACCCGCAACAAAAAACAATAAAATAGAGAGATAACTTAAAATGATTATTTGCGTTGGCGTGATGATAATTTAAAAAACCTAAAAATACTAAAAAAGCATTTTTTACAACCAAATTATTAAGAGAGCTTGATTTTAAGCAAGCGATAGTTTTTTAAAAAAGCGGTTTTTGGGGGTTAGGGGGATTTAGTTGGAGGTTTGATAGGGGGAGAATTATTTTAAAATATCTTCTATCCTTAAAGAAATGAGTTTATACAAAATGATAGAATGAAAATTTTTAAACTTTCCAAAAAGAGTTTTTAAACTCTTTTTAGCTTTTGTTAGCTTTTTGCAAACAGCTTATTTTTAAGCGTTATTAAAGATTTCTTCAATTTGTTCTTTAATATCCCTATAATTGAAACTCTCCCTAAAGCCATCAATCTTGCCTCCGCTTGCATTCCTATGCCCGCCCCCATTAAAACACATTTGACTGAGTTCGCACACATCGCAATTCCCATTCGCCCTTAAGCTCACATTCCCTTTAGCGTTCACATCCATATAAAAATCAAAATCCGGATTTTGCGTTAAAAAAAGGTTAGCCAACACGCTAATACCCCCCATAGAATAACTTAAAAACCCTTTTTTATCCTGGTAATAAACGCTGCAATCATGCTTTTTTAAAGAGAGCAAATGCGTTTGTGCGTTTGAAGAGATATTGTCCATCGTTTCTGTATCAGGGTCGCCCCCCAGAGCGATTTTTTTAAGCCTGAACAAATCGTTATCGTAGGCTACAGGGGCATTTTCTAAAAACAAATAGTTTTTAACTTCTTCTAAAAGCTTTAATTTATAATCGCGGTTCTCATCATCAAACATGAAACGATTCAATTCAGAGCTTTGAGTGATCATGCGCATGCACACCTTGCCTAATTCAAAGCCATAACCTTGCGTGTCCCAAATATCCACAGAATTGACCATTTCCACCAAAGGCTCTAGCCATGTTGTGTTTTTTGGCTCTAAAAGAGCGTAATGCTTTTTCAAAAATTCATACACGATTTTAGTCGCGCAACGGTTCGTGTCTAAAAAATACCAATGGAAACTCTCAGCCACTTCCTTACCGCTGATGTGGTGATCCAAAAGCTGGATTTGAATGTTTTTATTTTGCAAGCGGTGTTCTTGGATTTTATCTTGCAAATACTCTGCTTCATTTAAATTCAAATTCAAATCGCTAATCAAAATAAGGAATTCACTCTCTTTAGACTGAGCGATCGCGTTTAAAATCTCATAAATTCTCGCTGAGACTTCACGCCCGTAATTAGCGTTATAGCATTGGATATTTTTAAAAAATTGTTTTGAAACAAGCTGGCATGCATAGCCGTCTAAATCAATGTGTGAAAGGTGGTAAACTTGCATTATTCTCCTTTTTTATTAATTATTTATCCATTAAAAGTTAATATGGATCGTGCCTAAGGCTTCAAAATTGGAGTTAGGATCTAATTCCGCATGGCTTAGCACGACCACATCAATCCTGGCCTGCTCCATTTGATTGGAAAGGGCTTTTCTTAAATTAGGCTCTACGATCAAAATCACCGGAGCGATCCCTTTTTGCAAGACTTTCATGGCCTCTTCAGAGACCGCTTCAATGAGTTTTTGCAATTCGCTCACATTGAGTAGCAGGCTCTTAGAAGTGCCATTTTCTCGCAATTTATTAAGCAAAAATTGTTCGCTATCGGTAGAAAAGGTTAAAAATTTCAAACGACCGTCCTCAGATTTAAAAGCGTTAGTGATCACCCTAGAAAGTCTCGCCCTCACTTGTTCGGTTAAGATATTCACATCGTTTTGAACCAATGGGGCAATATCGGTAATCGTTTCTAAAATAGTGAGCATGTCTTTAATGGGGATTTTTTCATGCAACAAGGCTTGCAAGACTGAGCGGATCGCACCGGTGGGGATTTTTTTACTCTCTTCTACAATCGTAGGATAGTCTTTAGCCAAGCGCTCTAAAAGGGATTTCACTTCATCTTTAGTGATAAAATCTTCAGCGTATTTTTTCACTAATTCACTGGTGTGTGTCGCAATAACGGTGCTTGGATCAATAATGGTATAGCCTTGAATAATGGCTTCTTCTTTGTTTTTAGTTTCAATCCATAAAGCGTCCATTCCAAAAGCCGGCTCTTTAGTAGGAATGCCTTCAATTTCTTTATTCACAAAGCCGGTATTCATGGCTAAAAACTTATCTGGCATCACCATGCCCTCACCAATCACAATGCCCTTAAGCTTGATTTCATAATGCGTTGGGGGGAGCTGTAAATTATCCCTGATCCGGATTTGAGGCATCAAAAAACCATAATCGCTCGCTATCTTTTTTCTAATACCCCTAATCCTTTCTAACAAATCGCCCCCTTGTTTCATGTCCGCTAAGCTGATGAGCTGATAGCCTAAAGCCAATTCTAAAAATTCAATTTTTAACACTTCATCAATGGCTTGCTCTTCTTCTCTTTTAAGCTCTTCTTGGGTTTTAGTCCTTGTGGTGGGGGTGTGGGGTTTGATTTTGGAGCTGTGGGGTTTTTCGCTCAAATCCAAGCCGAATTTTTGACTCAAATAATTTTCTAATTTAGTGAGTAATCCGTCTTTTCCCTCCCTGCTAATCAGCCATGCGATGAATAAAAAGAGTGTCCCTACAAACGCTAAAGAAAAGGTAGGGAGTCCAGGAATGGTGGCAAAAAGCAATAAAATCGCCCCCACAATCACTAAAGTTTTGCTTTTATTGGTGAGCTGTGTGATGAGTTTAGAAGCAAAATCTTCTTCTTCGTTTTGCGTGGTGCGAGTGGCGACGATACCGGTCGCTGTCGCAATAATTAAAGCAGGGATTTGCCCTACAAGCCCATCGCCAATGGTTAGGATAGTGAAAGTGCTAGCGCTAAAGCTCAAACTCATATCCCTTTGGAACACGCCCACTAAAAACCCTCCAATGATATTAATAAGCGTGATGATAATAGAAGCGATCGCATCGCCTTTGACGAATTTAGACGCGCCATCCATCGCGCCATAAAAATCCGCTTCTTGGCTTAGAGCGGCGCGCCGTTTTTTGGCTTCCTTATCATCAATAAGCCCTGAGTTTAAATCCGCATCAATCGCCATTTGCTTTCCTGGCATAGCGTCTAGAGCGAATCGTGCCCTAACTTCAGTAACCCTAGTAGAGCCATTAGTAACCACCAATAAATTCACTAGCACTAAAATACTAAAGATAATCGCCCCAATCACATAATTCCCGCTCACGCTAAATTCCCCAAACGCCGTGATAATATCGCTCACCGCGCTAGGCCCTTTATAGCCTTGCGTTAAAATCATTCTAGTGGTGGCGACATTTAAAGCCAAGCGGTATAAGGTTACAATGAGCAATAAAGTGGGGAAAGCGCTAAAATCAGTCGGCTTGTCAATATAAAGCCCAATTAAAATAATCAACACCGATAGCGCGATAGAAATCGTGAGTAAAAAATCCAACACAAAAGGCGGTAACGGCACGATAATGATCGCTAAAATAGCGATCACAAAGATCACAAGGGCTAAGTCTTTGGATTGCAAAAAGCGTTTAAAGACAGGGAAAGTCTTTTTAAAAGCTAATTTGGAGCGTTTGTTTGCCATAATCTAAAATCGATGCCTTAATTTTGGTAGGTGTGTTTGTCTCTTAATTATAATATAAAGTTTAAAAGTATGACACAAAAAAGCTTATTTTACGCTATAATGCGATCTTTATTAAATTACCAATTAGGAGGTCGTTATGGCTTTGAATCTGGAAAAAAAACAAGAAATCATTAAGGCGTTTGCCACTAAGGAAAACGATATGGGTTCTTGTGAAGTGCAAGTGGCGTTGTTGAATGAAAGGATCAGGCTTTTAACCGAGCATTTAAAGGCTAACCCCAAAGATCATTCCAGTCGTTTAGGGCTTTTAAAATTAGTCGCTCAAAGACGCAACTTGTTGAAATACATCAAACGCACTAACCATGCGCGTTATGTGGTTTTGATTGAAAAGTTAGGCATTAAAGACAGATAATTTTATCGGTTTTAGGGTATGGCGAGTTTGTGTTGAAAGAGCGTTTGAAGGCCTTTTTTAGTGCGGACTCTATTTTCACTTTAATTTTTGCCCTTTTTTTTCTCACTTCGTTTAAAAAGCCTTTAACTCAAGTCTTATTGATTGTTTTAATGGTTTTTTTGTTTTTTAGGTGTTATTTCCAAGCGTCTTTGAAAGAGACCTTTAGAGTCCATCATCTAAAAACAATGCCTTTTAAATGGCTCACTCTGGCTTTTTTAGGCGTGTTTTTAAGCATCTTCCCTAACATGTTTAACATGTATGATAGCCAAACTTTCCGCTACAATTTATTCGCTCTAAACATGTCCTTAACTTACGCTTGCGGGGCGTTATGCTTGCTTTTTGCGAGCCGTTTAAGAATCAAATTGAATCAAAAAATCCTTTTTTACAGCATGGCTGTTGCAAATTTCATCAACGGCTTGCTTTCATTGGTGCAAAAAATTTATTTTAACATGCCCAGAGCGCAAGGGTTTAGCACAGTTAAAGAGTATGTGGTTTTAGTGAGCGTGTCCATTTTAGGCTGTTATATTTATGCACTTTATTCGCAAAATCAAAAAGAGAAAAATTTTTTCACCCTTTCTGTTTTCGTGGGGTTCTTAGTCGTTATTTTAAGCGCTACAAGGAGCGCGACAATCGCTTTTGTTATTACTTTTTTAATCCTTTCTTGCTTTATTTTATACGCCAAAAAATCGCTCAAACCATTGGGTTATATGGTGGTTGTGAGTCTTATTTTGAGTGCTTTGTATGTGGGGAGTAACGCTTTAGAAAAAAGGGGGGCAATAGAGCAATCTAGGGTTCAAAACCAAACCTTTGAAGAAGATTTAAAACGCTACGCTAAAAAGGACGCTGATAGCAGCATCGGGTGGCGTTTGGAGCGCTGGAAAGAAGCCCTAACGGTTTTGCGTTTAAGGCCCTTTTTTGGTATGGCCGCTAGCGAGAAATGCCAGAGGTTAGAAGAGATTTTATCCTTATCAAAGTCTTATAGAGCCAAAGATTTGATTCTTTGTTATGAAAGATACGACAATCAAATCATTCATGTTTTAGCCACTAGGGGGATCATAGGCTTTTTGATCTGGCTCTTTTTTTTATTAGTTATTGTAAAGATTTTTTGGAGCGGGATAAAACAAAATTCTTTAATATCGCTCTTTATATTAACGACACTCGCTTTTTATCTCATTTTTGGCATTGGGTTTGACCCCTTTGATTTCTTCATTACGGGAAGTTTTTTTGTAGGAATGGTCATGATGGCTGTTTTTGTAAAAAAGATAAAAGCGCTTTTTAGCATCAAAGAGTTTGATATTAGTCAAGCGGTAGTTTCTTGACAATGCGTTCTTAGGGGGATTTAAGGGGTAAGATAAAAACTTATGCTATAATGTGGTCTCATTCCATATTCAACAAGGAGAAATAAATTAATGAAAATTTTAGTGATTCAAGGGCCTAATTTAAACATGTTAGGACACAGAGACCCAAGACTTTATGGCATGGTAACCTTAGACCAAATCCATGAAATCATGCAAACTTTCGTGAAGCAAGGCAATTTAGATGTGGAATTAGAGTTTTTTCAAACCAATTTTGAGGGCGAAATCATTGATAAAATCCAAGAGAGCGTGGGCAGCGATTATGAAGGGATTATCATTAACCCTGGAGCGTTTTCGCACACTTCTATTGCGATTGCAGATGCGATCATGCTAGCGGGCAAACCTGTTATTGAAGTGCATCTCACTAACATTCAAGCCAGAGAGGAATTCAGGAAAAATTCTTACACTGGAGCGGCTTGTGGAGGCGTGATCATGGGATTTGGCCCGCTTGGCTACAACATGGCTTTAATGGCGATGGTCAATATTTTAGCCGAAATGAAAGCGTTCCAAGAAGCCCAAAAAAACAACCCTAATAACCCCATTAACAATCAAAAATAAAAGGGGGTTATCAATGAGAGAATTAGAGAGAGAATCGCATTTCACGCTTGATGAAAATGCGATGTTTTTTGAGTGCGCTTATAGTTGCGATAACGCTTTGTTTTTGCAATTAGACGATCGCTCGTTTTTTATCACTGATTCTCGCTACACTCAAGAAGCTAGAGAAAGCGTTCAGCCTAAAAATGGCGTTTTAGCGGAAGTGGTAGAGTCTAGCGATTTAGCGCAAAGCGCGATTGATTTGATTATTAAAAGCTCTGTTAAAAAGCTCTTTTTTGATCCTAATCAAGTGAATTTGCAAACCTATAAGCGTTTGGATTCAGCGATTGGCGCTAAAGTGAGTTTAGAGGGCGTGCCTAGTTACCACCGCAAAAAACGCATCATTAAAAATGAGCATGAGATTCAACTCCTCAAAAAATCTCAAGCTTTGAATGTTGAAGCTTTTGAAAATTTTGCCGAGTATGTGAAAAAGATTTTTGATGAAAAAGAATCCTTGAGCGAGCGGTATTTGCAGCATAAGGTTAAAGACTTTTTGACTAAAGAGGGGGTTTATGATCTGAGTTTTGAGCCTATTTTAGCCTTGAATGCGAACGCGAGCAAACCCCATGCCTTGCCTAGCGCGAAGGATTTTTTAAAAGCGGATCATAGCATTCTTTTGGATATGGGGATCAAATACGAACGCTATTGCTCTGATAGGACTCGCACGGCTTTTTTTGACCCTAAAGACTTTGTGTTCAAAAGGGAGCAGAGTTTCAAGGATAAAGAGCGTCAAAAGATTTATGATATTGTGAAAGAAGCGCAAGAAAAGGCTATTTCAGGCATTAGAGCGGGCATGACCGGTAAAGAAGCGGACAGCTTGGCTAGGGGAGTGATTAGCGATTATGGTTATGGGCAGTATTTCACTCACAGCACCGGGCATGGCATTGGCTTAGACATCCATGAGCTTCCTTATATTTCATCGCGCAGTGGAACCATTTTAGAAGAGGGCATGGTGTTTTCTGTAGAGCCTGGGATTTATATCCCTGGATTTTTTGGGGTGCGCATTGAAGATTTAGTGGTGATCAAAAATTCTAGGGCTGAGCTTTTGTGATGCGAGAGATCCTTACTAACCGCTTTTTCCCTAGCCTTTTTAAAAAAAGGCTTGATTTTTCTAACAGGGTGGTTTTAGGGTTGGGATCTAATCTTAAAAATCCTTTAAAAATATTAAAAAATTGTTTTTTATATTTTAAAAATCATAGTAAGATCGGGAAAATTTTTTCTTCGCCCATTTATATCAATCCTCCTTTTGGTTACACTAATCAACCCAACTTTTATAACGCTACGATTATCCTTAAAACATCTTTAAGTTTGCGCCATTTTTTTGCTCTGGTTTTTTATATAGAAAGGCGTTTTGGGCGCCAAAGGAAGCGCGATTTTAAAGACGCTCCAAGAACTTTGGATATTGATATTATCGCTTTCAACCAAGTCATTTTAAGGCAGAATGATTTGACTTTACCTCACCCTAAATGGAGTGAAAGGGATTCGGTGTTAGTGCCTTTGACTTTACAACAAATCCTTTTTAAAAAAGGGGAGTGGTGAAATTCTATACCTATAGTGGGGAGACGGCCGCTGAAGCTTTAAAGATCGCTCAAAGCCACCATGGGGTGGATACGCTGGTGTTTAAAACCCAAGAAATCCGTAAAAAAACGCTCACTTCTTCTGGGCTTTATGAAATCGTTGTGGCGGTTGAAGAAGAAAACGAAAATAAGCCCCCTAAAGCCCCCCTTATTCCAGAAAGTTTGTATGATGAAGAATTGAATGAAGAAGACGTGGTCATGCAGCTTTCAAGCACTGTAGAAGAAATGCGCAAACTCGCCGGGGTTTCATCTAATCAGCGCAACTATAGTTTTTCAAAAAATAAGACCCTTTTAGAAAAAGACGCCCCGTTAGAGGATGCGCCTTTAGAGGCTAATAAGCAGGACGCTTTATTGCAAGCCTTAAAAGATGAAGCCAACCATAAAAAAGAAAGAGAAAAAAGAGAAGTCAAACAAGAAGAAGAAATTAAAGATATCAATCTGCAACTAAGTAAAATCAGAGACAGCTTGAAACTCATTCAAAACATGTTTTGGGATGAGAAAAACCCCAATTCTGTCAATATCCCTCAAGAATTTGCAGAAATTTACAAACTGGCCAAACAAAGCGGGATGAAATCCAGTCATTTAGATGAAATCATGCAATTGAGCCTGGAATTGATGCCTTTACGCATGAGGGAAAATTCCGTAACGATCAAGCGTTATTTTAGAGAAGTGTTGCGTAAAATGATTTTGTGCCGCCCTGAAGATTTGAATTTAAGGCAAAAACGCATCTTAATGCTTGTAGGGCCAACAGGCGTGGGGAAAACGACGACTCTAGCCAAATTAGCCGCGCGCTATTCTAGAATGCTAGCGAAAAAATACAAGGTGGGCATTATCACTTTAGACAATTATCGCATTGGGGCTTTGGAGCAATTGAGTTGGTATGCTAATAAAATGAAAATGAGTATAGAAGCGGTGATTGACGCTAAGGATTTTGCTAAAGAAATTGAAGCTTTGGAATACTGCGATTTTATTTTAGTGGATACGACAGGGCATTCGCAATACGATAAAGAAAAAATTGCCGGTTTGAAGGAATTTATAGATGGGGGTTATAATATTGATGTGTCCTTAGTGCTTTCGGTTACCACTAAGTATGAAGACATGAAAGATATTTATGATTCTTTTGGGGTGTTAGGGATTGACACTTTAATCTTTACGAAATTAGATGAGAGTAGGGGGTTAGGGAATTTGTTTTCTTTAGTGCATGAAAGCCAAAAGCCTATCAGCTATCTTTCTGTCGGCCAAGAAGTGCCTATGGATTTGAAAGTGGCTACTAATGAGTATTTAGTGGATTGCATGCTAGATGGCTTTAGTAACCCTAATAAGGAACAAGCATGAACAATCAAGCGAGCCGCTTAGATAATTTGATGAATCTTAAAAACCCTAAAAGTTTTTTTGACAATAAAGGGAATACCAAATTCATCGCCATCACAAGCGGTAAGGGGGGCGTGGGGAAATCCAACATTAGCGCTAATTTAGCTTATTCTTTATATAAGAAAGGTTATAAGGTAGGGGTGTTTGATGCGGATATTGGTTTAGCGAATTTAGATGTGATTTTTGGGGTGAAAACCCATAAAAATATCTTGCATGCCTTAAAGGGTGAAGCCAAATTGCAAGAAATCATTTGTGAGATTGAACCCGGGCTTTGCTTAATTCCCGGGGATAGCGGCGAAGAAATTTTAAAATACATTAGCGGCGCGGAAGCTTTAGATCAATTCGTGGATGAAGAGGGGGTTTTAAGCTCTTTAGATTATATTGTGATTGATACAGGCGCTGGGATTGGAGCTACTACGCAAGCGTTTTTGAATGCGAGCGATTGCGTGGTGATTGTTACCACACCCGATCCTTCAGCGATTACGGATGCGTATGCATGCATTAAAATCAACTCCAAAAATAAAGATGAATTGTTTCTTATCGCTAACATGGTAGCCCAACCTAAAGAGGGCAGGGCGACTTATGAAAGGCTGTTTAAGGTGGCTAAAAACAATATCGCTTCATTAGAATTGCATTACTTGGGAGCGATTGAAAACAGCTCCTTATTGAAACGCTATGTGAGGGAGCGCAAAATTTTGAGAAAAATAGCCCCTAACGATTTGTTTTCGCAATCCATTGATCAGATAGCGGGTCTTTTGGTTTCTAAATTAGAAACCGGTACTTTAGAAATACCAAAAGAAGGTTTGAAAAGCTTTTTTAAAAGGCTTTTGAAGTATTTGGGGTAGGCTGATGAGAGTTCAAAATTTTATCCATTTTTCTGTTGTGGTAGGGTTTTTTTTAGGGTTAGTGTTTTCGGTGTTGAAATTCAATGAGCCAGAGAGCATTTTATTATGGACGGTGTTATCCACGCTTGGGGGATACTTGATCGCGTTGTTATTTGCGTCTATTTTTATCGCTTGCACGGATTTAGATATTTGTCTTTTTGACAAAAAAGACACTGAAGAGAGCTTGCTTCGTTTCAACCATGAGTTTAAGAACAGAGAAAAAGAAGTGGCTAGTATTTTAGAATACATTAGAAGTTATGATTTTGATGATGGAAAATAGAATGCCCAAAGGAATTCAAAAAACTGAAACCAGCGAAAAAAATATAGAAAAGGTTTTGAACGCCTATGATAAGCAACAACACCACCACAAAGACGATCTCGCTATCCAGTATTTACCGGCCGTGCGCGCGATGGCGTTTCGTTTAAAAGAGCGCTTGCCCAGCTCTATTGATTTTAACGATCTGGTTTCTATTGGCACTGAAGAATTGATTAAATTAGCCAGGCGTTATGAGAGCACGTTAAACGATTCTTTTTGGGGGTATGCTAAAACTCGTGTCAATGGGGCGATGCTAGATTATTTGCGCTCTTTAGATGTGATTTCTCGCTCCAACAGAAAGCTGATTAAAAGTATTGATATTGAAATCACCAAACACCTTAATGAGCATGGGAAAGAGCCTAGCGATGCATATTTAGCGCAAACTTTAGGCGAAAATATTGAAAAGATTAGAGAAGCCAAAACGGCTTCAGATATTTATGCGTTAGTGCCAATAGATGAGCAATTCAATGCGATTGAGCAAGATGAAATCACTAAAAAGATTGAAGCAGAAGAGTTGTTAGAGCATGTCCAAAAAGCGTTGAATCAAATGAGCGAACGAGAGCAAATCCTTATCCAGCTTTATTACTTTGAAGAGTTGAATTTGAGCGAGATCAAAGAGATTTTAGGCATTACTGAATCGCGCATTTCTCAAATCATTAAAGAAGTGATTAAAAAGGTGCGTAAATCCTTAGGAGTGGATCATGGCTGATATTTTAAGCCAAGAAGAAATTGATGCGCTTTTAGAAGTCGTTGATGAGAATGTGGATATTCAAAATGTCCAAAAAAAAGATATTATCCCGCAGCGCAGCGTAACCCTCTATGATTTCAAACGCCCTAATCGTGTGAGTAAGGAGCAACTGCGCTCTTTTAGGAGTATCCATGATAAAATGGCTAGGAATCTTTCCAGTCAAGTCTCTTCTATCATGCGTTCTATTGTAGAGATTCAGCTCCACAGCGTGGATCAAATGACTTATGGCGAATTTTTGATGAGTTTGCCTAGCCCTACAAGTTTTAATGTCTTTTCCATGAAGCCTATGGGAGGAACGGGGGTTTTAGAGATTAATCCTAGCATCGCTTTCCCCATGATTGACAGACTATTAGGGGGTAAGGGGAGCGCGTATGATCAAAACAGGGAGTTTAGCGATATTGAATTGAATTTATTGGATACGATTTTACGCCAGGTGATGCAAATTTTAAAAGAAGTGTGGTCGCCCGTGGTGGAGATGTATCCTACCATTGACGCTAAAGAATCCAGCGCGAATGTGGTCCAAATCGTCGCTCAAAATGAAATTTCTATCATGGTGGTTTTAGAGATTATCATTGGGCATAGCCGTGGGATGATGAATATTTGTTACCCGGTGATTTCCATTGAGAGCATTCTTTCTAAAATGGGGAGTAGGGATTTGATGCTTTCAGAAACGAACTCTAAAAAGAGCCGTAATAAGGAATTGCAAGCGCTATTGAGCGGGGTGAGCGTGGATATGATCGTGTTTTTGGGCGCGGTGGAATTGAGTTTGAAAGAAATGTTGGATTTAGATGTGGGGGATACTATCCGGTTGAACAAGATCGCTAATGATGAAGTGAGCGTGTATGTGCATAAAAAAAAGCGTTATTTAGCGAGCGTGGGGTTTCAAGGGTATAGGAAAACCATTCAAATTAAAGAAGTGATCTATAGCGAAAAAGAACGCACTAAAGAAATTTTAGAAATGCTAGAAGAACAGCGCAGAGGCAAAGTGGGCGATATTATGAAGATAGAAGAAGAGTGAGAAATGCAAGACTTTATTAAGATTTTTATTCAAGAGGTTGTCTCTACTTTAGAAGGGTTAGTGGGTAAGGCTCCGAGCGTGGGATTAGAAAAAGAAATTTCTAGTAGCGACGAATCTTTTTTGAAATTAATCAGCACGCCTTATGCAAGGGTTAAGATTAGTGCGATTGAAAAAGAAGAGAGCCCTATTGAATTACTGGCTCCGGTAGATTTAGTTACCGCTTTAAGCGATTTGATGTTAGGAGGTGAGGGGGCGAGTAAGGAAGAAATGGATAATGACGATTTAGACGCTTTTAAGGAAATGGCTTCTAATATTTTTGGCGCGATCGCTACGAGCTTGAAGTCTCAAGAATTGCTCCCCAAACTCAATTTCACTACCACGAACGCTGAAATCGCTAAAGAGATTCCTAAAAAAGAAGATTATACTAAAGCGATGGTGTTTTCTTTTAAAATGGAAGCCATCAAAGAAAGCCAAATCATTTTATTGACTACGGCGGCTTTTGAACGCCAATTTGAAAAAACGCACAAAGAAGAAAAAGAAGAAACGACACAGGGCGCTGCTGAAGAGGTTAAAACCCATGATGCGTCTTTAGAAAACATAGAAATCCGCAATATCAGCATGCTTTTAGACGTGAAATTGAATGTTAAGGTGCGCATCGGGCAAAAAAAGATGATTTTAAAAGATGTGGTCTCTATGGATATAGGGAGCGTGGTAGAGTTGGATCAATTGGTGAATGACCCTTTAGAAATTCTTGTAGATGACAAGGTGATCGCTAAGGGCGAAGTGGTGATCGTGGATGGGAATTTTGGCATTCAGATCACGGATATTGGCACTAAAAAGGAACGCTTAGAGCAACTGAAAAATTAAACCATTTTAGAGTAAAAAAGGAAGGAATATGGCTATTTTTGGGGAATTAAGCTCGCTTGGGCATTTGTTTAAAAAAACGCAAGAATTAGAAATTTTGCATGCGTATTTAAAAGAGGTCATGCAAAAGGGTAGTAAAGCGAATCAAAGGGTTTTAAATCTCGCTACTAATACAGAATTTCAAGTGCCTTTAGGGCATGGCATTTTTAGCATAGAGCAGAGCTATTGTTTAGAGCATGCCAAAGAAAGCGAGAAAGGCTTTTTTGAAAGCCACCAACAATATGTGGATTTCCAGCTGATTGTCAAAGGCGTTGAGGGGGCTAAAGCGGTGGGTATCAATCAAGCCACCATTAAAACCCCTTATGATGAAAAAAGAGACTTGATCGTTTATGAGCCGGTCAAAGAGGCTTCTTTTTTGCGTTTAGATGCGGGCATGCTGGCTATTTTTTTTGAAAGCGATGCGCATGCGTTGAGATTCTATGGAGAGTCTTTTGAAAAATATAGGGAAGAGCCGATTTTTAAAGCGGTCGTTAAAGCGCCCAAAGGGTTGATTAAATTAAAATTATGAAATTGGTGAGTCTTGTTATAGTTTTTTGTTGTTTTTTAGGGGCTGTAGAGTTGCCTGGAATTTATCAAACTCAAGAATTTTTATACATGAAAAGTTCTTTTGTGGAGTTTTTTGAGCATAATGGGAAGTTCTATGCCTATGGTATTTCTGATGCGGATGGCTCTAAAGCCAGAAAAGACAAGTTTAATCCTAACCCAAAACTAAGGAATCGCAGCGATAAAGGCGTGGTGTTTTTAAGCGATTTGATTAAGGTTGGAAAACGATCTTATAAAGGCGGTAAAGCGTATAATTTTTATGACGGCAAGACTTACTATGTAAGGGTTACTCAAAATTCAAACGGGGATTTAGAATTCACTTCAAGCTATGATAAATGGGGGTATGTGGGCAAGACTTTCACTTGGAAACGCTTGAGCGATGAAGAAATCAAAAATCTAAAACTCAAGCGTTTTAACCTGGACGAAGTCCTTAAAACCATTAAAGATAGCCCTATCTAAGCTTCTTCTTTAAAATCTTTTAACATTCACTCTCTTGGCATTCTTTACACCACACAAACATTTTCATGTCATGGCTAATCAGCTTGGCTTGATATTTTTTAACGACTTCATTCTGGCGGTTTTCAATTTCAGGGTCTGCAAATTCAATGATCTTGCCGCAATGCAAACAAATGATGTGATCATGGTGTTCTTTAGCCGCAATTTCATAGCGCCGACCGCTTTTTGAAGTCTCCAAAATACAAATAAAATTTTCTTTTTCTAAGAAATTCAAAATGCGATAGACTGAAGAAATGCTGGTGTTTTTGTCCTTTTGGCGGATAGAATGCGTGATTTCTTCAGGGCTTAGGTGTGTGCCGCTGCGATACAAAACGCTCACCACTTCTTCTCTTTGCTTTGAATTTTTGAGTCCGTTTTTTTTGATAGACATCCTCAAGCGTTCTAAAATGGATTCTAAAGTTTCTAATCTTTTCATGCTGATATTTCCCTTATCCGTAAAATGATTTTTATAACTAGAATATTATTATACAATAATAATGCGATGAAACATAGATAAAACTCATTATTATTTTAATTTAATCAAAAAATATTGATTTTTTATTACCATTGTCGCATTTTAATGTAACTTATAAGATCAATTTCTTATTTTATCAAGCCATTCTAAAAGGGTTTTTTCAAACCCTATGCCTTGAGAAGAAACCAGATTTAGGGGTTTTTCTAAATAATCTTGTTTGACATAGCCGTTATAATCATGCGGGTAAAGGTAGTCTTTAGAATGAGGCAACAGGTGTTTAGGAATAGGGTAGAGTAAGCCTTTTTGAACGCAATCCAAAGCCTGATTGATCGCTCTATAAGCCGTGTTAGACTTGGGCGAACAAGCCAGATAAATCACGCATTGGCTTAAAATGATGCGCGCTTCAGGGTAGCCGATTTGTTTGACTGAAAACAAGCAAGAAGAGGCTAAATTAAGGGCGTTTGGGTTAGCGTTACCAATATCTTCGCTCGCAAAAATCACCAGCCTTCTGGCGATAAATTCCGGGTTTTCCCCGCCAGCAATCAAGCGCGCCAGATAATAGATGGAAGCGTTTTCATCGCTCCCTCTTAAAGATTTGATTAAGGCACTAGTGAGGTTATAATGCGTATCATCGCTATAAGATCCGTCATTTAGGCTATGAGGCCGTAAGGATTGTAGGGTTTTTAAAGTGATAGGATCTTCTATTTTAGCGCTCAAATCTAAAAGGTTTAATAACGCTCTAGCATCGCCAGCGCTGTTGTTTAAAAGATAGGTTTTAGCGTCAGGCTCTATTTGTTTTTTGAGTAATGTTAAAGCTTTAGCACAAAGCTTGTCTAAATCGCTCTTTTTTAGGGGGGTCAATTCAAAAATAAAACTTCTTGAGCGGATCGCATGGCTTAGGCTGTAATTAGGATCTTGCGTGCTAGCCCCTAAGATCAAAGCGTGATCTTTTTCCATAATGGGGAGTAAAAATTCTTGTTGGGTTTTATTCAATCTGTGGGTTTCATCAATAAAAACAACGGGTTTTAAAAGGGTGTTTTGGTAATTTTTAAGCTTAAGGCGTAAATCCTCTAATTTGAAATCCGTCGCATTAAACAAAAGAATGGGGCGCTCTAGCATGCAAGCGATGATTTGAGCCAGGCTTGTTTTACCCACGCCAGGAGGGCCATAGAAAAAGGCATGGGGGAAGTGTTTGGATTGTAGGGCTTTAAATAAGGGGGCGTCTTTCCCTACTAAATGCTCTTGGCCTAAAAAATCTTCTAGGCTTGTGGGGTTTAAAAGCGCAGTCAGGCTCATTTTTTAAATAAAATCAGTTCATAAAAATTCGTAGGGGTGTTTAAATTTTTCGTTGGGGTTTTGTGGTTTTTAGAGTGTTTTTGCAGAGCGTCTTGCAATTCTTTATTGAGGTTGTCTAATTCATCAAGCTTTTCTTTTAAACGCAAGATAATATCCACGCCCGCTAGATTAACCCCCATATCCCTTGTAAGGCGTAAAATCGTTTTGATTTTGTCCATGTCTCGTTGGGAATACAAGCGCATTTTCCCATCAGTCCTGCTAGGCTCTATCAAACCCTCTTTTTCGTATTGGCGCAAGGTTTGAGGGTGCACGCCTAAGATTTTAGCCACAACGCTGATCAAATAAAGCGGTTCATCATAATCACACACGATTCCTCCTTACAATTCTTTTTCTAATAACGCTTTCAACTCATTAGAAAGCGTTTCAACTTTAGGCAAGATCAAACGAGCTTGCAAATACAAATCCCCCACATGCGAAGTTTTTCTGTTTTTAATCCCTTTGTCTTTGATGCGGAATTTTTGCATCGCTTTGGTGTTGGGGGGAATGGTTAGGGTTAAGGTTTTATGCCAAGTGGCGATTTCAACCTTCCCTCCAAAAAGAGCCGTTTTTAAGGGTAAATCAAAGATTTGGATAATATCGTCTTTCTCGCGCCTATAAATTTCATCTTCTTCAATATGGATCTGCAAGAGCAAATCGCCCCTAGTCGTTCGCCCTGTTTTCCCCTTGTTGCGAACCCTGATTTTTTCGCCCTCTTCCACGCCGATAGGGATTTTAAGGCTAAAAGTCTCGTTATTGATGCTCACTTGTTTTTTATTGCCTAAAAGGGTGTCTAAAACAGAGACATTTAAAGCGGCGGTCATGTCTAAATTTTCAGGGGCGAAATTGGAAAAATTAAAGCCAGAAAAGCCTTGTGAGTTTTGAGAAAATCTTTGCGAAAAGCCTCCTTTCCCAAAAATAGAGCTTAAAATATCGTCTAAATCTTCACTAGCGCTACGGCTTTTTGCAAAATCGCTGAAATTTTGCCCGCCAAACATGTTATCGCCAAACTGATCGTATTGGCGGCGTTTTTCTTCGTCGCTTAAAATTTCATAAGCGGCGTTGATTTCTTTGAATTTTTCTTCGGCTTCTTTGGTCTTGTTCAAATCGGGGTGGTATTGTCTGGCTAAACGGCGGTAGGATTTTTTGATTTCATCTTGGCTGGCGTTTTCGCTCACGTTTAAAGTTTGGTATAAACTCTTGCTCATGAATCACCTTTAAAATAGTTTTATTAGAATACTATCATAAATCTTTAGTGTTAGTCAATCAAGTTTATTGATAATGTTTAGTGGTCATTGAGATTTTAAACCCGTTTCAGCGCAATTAAAAGGAATTTTAACTAAAATATTGAGTTTAAATCCACGATGAGTTTTTAATGCAATACAAGAAAAATAAGAAAAGATATTATTATTTAGCGTTAGGGATCCTTTTTTTAAATGGTCTGTCTTTGAAAGCTTTAGAAATCGCAGTCAAACCTTTTGGCTATCTGGGGCTATTGTATAATCAAGGGGCGCAAAAAAACTCTCACAGCTATGTGGGGGCTTTAGCGCGTCTTGGGGTGGATTTTTCTTATAGCAATGGGTGGTCCTTTGGTATTGGAGCGATTGGGGCTTGGAATGTTTATAACAAACAGCGTTTGGCTAACCTTTACATCAGTCTAGGGAATTTTTTTGGTAACCCTAACAATGTTAAACCTTATTTGAGCGCTGGCGATGTTTCTGATGCGTATCTTCAATACACTAACCAGCGTTTTAAAATCGCTTTAGGGCGTTTCAATACCGATTTTGTGGATTTTGATTGGATAGGGGGCAATATTCAAGGGGTTTCTGTGGCTTTTAAGCAAAATTCCATGCGTTATTTTGGGATTTTTATGGATAGCATGCTCTATAATGGGCATCAAATCAACAAAGAGCAAGGGAATCGGATCGCTACTTCCCTAAACGCTCTAGCGTCTTATGATCCTGTGTCTAAACGCTTGTATGTGGGGGGGGAAGTGTTTGTTTTGGGCGCAGAATACAGGCATGAAAATCTTAAAGTGGTTCCTTTTATTTTAACGGACACCCGCTTGCCTTTGCCCACTCAAAACGTTTTAGTGCAAGTGGGGGGTAAGTTGGAGTATGACGCTTCTTTAGCTAAGGGTTTCACTTCGCGCACTCTAGTGCATGGCATGTATCAATACGGCAACACTGATAGTGCTACCAACGCTAAAAATGCCGGCTTGTTTTTGATCGATCAAACTTTTAAATACAAAATTTTTAATTTTGGAACGGGTTTTTATATCGTTCCGGCAAGGAACAACAAGGGCTATCTATGGACTTTTAACGACAGGACTAAATTCTATGGCCGTGGGATTAACGCGCCCGGCGTGCCAGCGATTTATTTTGCAAACTCCAGCATTTCAGGCTATGTTTTTTTAGGGCTTAAGACTAAAAGGGTGCGTTTAGACGCGATGGTGGCTTTTGGGGATTACCAAGAATATTCTTTAATGAGCAGCTTTAGGGTTTGGACTTATAGGAGTTTGTCTTTTGATATGGGTGGGGGGTATGTGTATGCTTATAATTCTAAAGCCACGAGAAAAAGCCTTGGAAATAGTTCTTTTGTCTTTTTCGGAAAGTTTTTGTTTTAAAAAATACCATTTTACAATCAATAGTGAAGAGTTTGCCAAAAGTAAGCAATAATTTCTTTTTTAAAAAATCAACATTAAAAGAAGTTTTTGTTTTAAAAATGTTTTAAGAAATTCTTTTGAAATCAGATTTTTGTGTTTTTTTAGGGAAAAAAGTTTTTTTGAACTCAGGCTCCCATAGTTTGATCACGCCATGGTGGGTCATCTGGTGCATATTGACTAAACGCATGTTTAAAAGAGCCTTTTCTTTAGCTTCGCTATCGCTCAAATCTTCTTTAATTTTGAACGCTTGAATGATCTGCTCCCACAGCTCATGTTCTTTAGCGTCTTCGTTTAAAAAATCTTTATAGTTGAAGCCGCCAATCCCTTTAACCCCTTTAATATTATCCCCCTTATCCCCCACAACGCACTGATAATAAGCAAAAAAATGAGTCTCTCTTTGACTCACATTAAAAAAAGCGTTGGTTTTGAGATTGAAATGAGAGCCTCTATTGGAATACAAAATATCCTTATCCATGCTGGCTATCACATAATTGTTGGGGTCTTTCTTTTTGTAAAAAGAGATAATATCATCGGCTTCATACTCAAAACAATGTTCGCCCTGGATCTTAGCCCCTTTTTTTAGGGGGTATTTTTCCACTAAAGCGATTTTTAGGGTTCTTAGAAGGGCTTTAAAATCTTCATCAAACTGGTGGCGTTTTTGTTTGTAATGATCGCACAGCTGGTAGCGGAAACTCTCTCTGCCCCTAGTGATAAAAAAAAGCGTTTTAGAGCAACGGGTTTTGCGCATGATGGATAAAATTTGAGTGGTAAGAAAGATGATGCCCACTTCTTGCAAGCTACAAGCAGCGAATCTTTTAGGGAGCGTTTTATTAGAGAGCAAACGCCTAACAATATTAGGGATCACGCAATCAATGTCTAGTAAAAGGGTTTTTGAATGCACGAACCTTGCCTTGTTAAACGCTTGTCTAATGGTTAATCCTTAAGTTGAATTTCTCTTTTTTAAAAGTTAAACTATTATAGTAAATATATAGCAAATAATAAGTTATTTTAATAATAATTAACTCTATTCTCATTAAATACGCTAAATTTTAAGAGATCACCGCTTGTTTTAGCTCTTTTGATTGCAAAAATGCTTTTGGCATTCTTGCATTTTATGATCAAACGCCCCACAAAAAACAGGGCTTAAGGATTTTCTGTTATTTGCGCGGTAAGTTATACTTCCGGCGTTTTTCCCAAAGGCTTTTGCGGCTAATGCCAAGCTTGTTGGCCAATTCCGTATCGGTGCAAGTAGAAGAAAAATGCCTAATCGCTTCTTTTTCGTATTCTTGAATGGAAAGGAAAGTCGTGTTATCGCTAAACAAAGATAGGGGTCTATTGCCGCATTCAATGCTCACAATTTTAGGAAATTCTAGGGGTTCTTTATGGGTATAGGACAAAACAATAGGGCATGAACGGGCCAATTCTAACAATTTCAATTGCTCATCTTTTTTAAGCTCTTCTAAATGCATGATATAAAAAGGGCGTTCTAGTTTGTCTTTATTCTTGTATAGTTCTTTCCAAGTGGTATCCTTTAAAGAGAAAAAAGAAAAATCCATTTGCCTTTCTTTAGCGTATTGCAATAAATAAGCGTTCGCAAGCTCTTGAGAGGGCGTGTGAATAATAAAGGGCGGCCTGTAAGAAAAATCTTTAGGCAAGGGCAATTCCGCATGGATAAAGTCTAAGTAATTTTCATAAAATCCCAAGCGAGCGGTCATTTCTTGGTAGGCTTTATGGTATTGGATTTTACGCAACAACTCATCCATTTTAAAAGGTTTTAGAATATAATCTCTCGCTCCTGCTTGAATGGGCTTATTCACACCATCTTCATTGACATGCGAAGCCATCATGATAATGATTTGCTTGGAATTATAACGCACAAAGTGTTCGCAACGCCCTTGAGTGCAAACTTTAGAAGAAACCAAAATCACATCATAAGGCTCTTTATTTTCTTCTGAAATGCTAGAGATGATCTCGCAAAAATGCCCTAAATCATGCAAATTATGCGAAATACTCCTAGCTAGCGCTAAATCGTCTTCAATGATTAAGATTTTCATCAATTCTTCCTTTTATCACATTTAAAGTTTTTGTTTATAACGCATGCTCACATGCGCTTGGACCAACAGCCCTTCTTGTTTGCCAATGAACCCCATTTTTTCCATTGTAGTGGCTTTCAAGCTGATTTGAGATTTTTCTAAACCAAAAAGTTGGCTCAAATTCTCTAAAATCGCCGGTTTGTAAGGAGTGATTTTAGGGATTTCGCTAAAGATGGTCGCCCCCATTTCAAACAATTCAAACCCAATGCTTTGAGAAAAATCCAACACGATTTTTAAAAGCTCTTTAGAAGAGGCGTTTTTGTATTTGGGGTCATTATCAGGGAACCATTCGCCAATATCCCCTCCTTTAATCGCTCCTAAAATCGCATCAATAACCGCATGCAACAAAGTATCGCCATCGCTATGGGCCTTTAACCCAAACTCGCAATCCAAAACAACCCCCCCTAAAACCATAGGCTTATCTTTAATGAACGCATGCGTATCAAAGCCCATGCCTATAAAAGTGTCCTTTGCCGGGTTGAAAAAGAGCGCGAAATGCTTCAAATCATCACTCGTGGTGAGCTTGTGCAAATTTTTACTGCCTTCAATATAGCTCACACGATTAGGGAAAGCTTGTAAAATCGCGCTGCTTTCATCTTTAAAATCCCCTTGATTTAGGGCTGATTGGAGCGTTTTAGTGTGGCTTAATTGCGGGGTTTGAATGAGTTTGATCGCTTCTCGATCTAAAGCCTCGTTATAATAGATCGCTGTGTCATAGCAAGGCAAGTAAGGAGCGATGCAATAATGGCTTGTTTGTTGGAGGGCTAAAAACAAGCTTTTAAGCGTTTCCATATTGGCTAAACCCCTAGCCACATCGCTGGTGAGCGTGTAAGCGCTATCAATTACTTTTAAAGCGTTACGCACGGATTCCTGCCTTGATGCCCCGCCTTTTATAAGCTTGATTTCAGGGTAATGGCGTTGGATATAAATATAATCCAATTCGCTTACGACTAAAAGGATTTCTTTAAAGTCTAGGGCTTTTTTAAAGCTTTCATAAACGCTGAGCCATAAGGGGGTATGATTAGAGCGCAACCATTGTTTTTTGATGGTTTGAGAAAATCGTTTCGATTCCCCAGCAGCCAATAAAACAACGCTCGTTTGCTTAACAAGCGTTTCTAGCGTTTCTTTATTTTCAAAAGGGTCTTCTTCCAAACTTTCTAAAGAGAGTTTAAAAGCTTCCCCATTCACTCTAATCAAAGACATGCGACTAACAACCCACCTCTATCATTTCACCAAAATGATCCTATAACCTTGATTTAAATCTAAAACTAAGAATCGTTTGGGTTTGCCTTTATACTTTTCTAAAGCATGGTTAAAATCCGCAACGCTTTTAACTTCAATCTCTTCAATTTTTGTGATAATGTTACCTTGCCTAAAGCCAGCTTGCTCTGCTGGGGAATTTTCATTCACTTGAGAGACTAAAACCCCTTGAACATCATCGCTCAAACGCATAGACCTTTTGGTTTTTTGAGTTAAATCTTCCACTTGAAGCCCGTTCAATTGGCCTTGCGTGCCGTTTTGAGCAGAAATGGTTTCTTTTTTGTTAGGGTTTTTCCTTTCGGCAAGAGTGAGAGTGAAGGCGCGTTCTTTTTTGTCTCTAATGACTTTTAAGGTTACTCTTTGGTTGGGTAGCATAGAGCCGATTAGATTTCTTAATTCGTTCGTGTTTTTAACTTTTTTGCCATTGACTTCAGTGATCAAATCCCACACCAAAATCCCTGCTTTTTTAGCTGGAGAGTCTTTTTCTACGCTAATGACCACCGCCCCTTCTTTATTGTCATAAGAATTTTGCAAATCGCCACTCAAATCTTGCAAGCCCACACCCAAGTAACCTCTCTCAATCTTACCGGTTTTGATGAGTTGGGTTACAATATCTTTAACCATGTTAGAAGGGATGGCAAAGCCAATGCCATGGTTGCCCCCGGTTTTAGAGATAATAGCGGTATTAATCCCCACTAACCCTCCACGGCTGTCAATCAAAGCGCCGCCGGAATTTCCAGGATTAATGGAAGCGTCTGTTTGAATGAAATTCTCATAGCTGTTGATCCCAATCCCGCTTTTATTGAGCGCTGAAACAATGCCTTGCGTAACGCTTTCACCCACGCCAAAAGGGTTACCGATCGCAAAAACCAAATCGCCCACTAAAATATCATTAGAATCAGAGAATTTGATCGTGGGCAGATTGTCTTTAGTGATGCGAATCACGGCTAAATCGCTTTCAGAATCCGTGCCTACTAAGGTGGCGGAATATTCTTTATTGCTCCCTGGAATGGTCACTTTAATCTTATCCGCGCCATCAATCACATGGTTATTGGTTACAATATAGCCATCTTTAGAAATGATGACGCCACTGCCTAAAGCCCTTTCCATTCTTTCTTTAGGGATCATGCCGCCCAAATCCCCAAAAAATTGTTGGAAAAAGGGGTCATTAAACACACCGCCACCTATAAAATTGTTTTTAATCTTCTTCTCAGTGGAGATATTCACCACCGCCTTAATAGAATCCTTAATAGAATCGTGGTAAGAATAGATCGTATTCTCTTTAGAGGGGACGCTTATTCGCTCTTTCACTTTGGGCATGCTTTGGATTTGGATATTGCCCGCATTCAAGCTTAACGCTAAAGCCAAAGAGATAAAAAGGGTTTTTTTCATCATGGTTACTTCCTTAAAATTTGCTAAACTTCAAAATTAAGAAAAGATTATATCAAATCTTTTTTGTTATTTTCATTAGCTTTTTGTGTAAAATAGTATCCAATGTAACAAATAACAGCAAAAACAATCGTTAAAATCATCCCAATGCGTTGATTCTTATCCATAGCCGAACCAATCACGCCGATGGCACACCCAGTGATCCCTATGAGTTGCAAAAAGGGTAGAAAGGGGGCTTTATAAGGCAAATCCTCTAAAGAATGCCCAGCCTTTAAGTATTGCTTGCGGAAAGAATATTGCGAAATGGACACGCTAACCCACACAATAATCACCGTGAAACTGATCACATTAATCAAAGCTTCCACGACATTTTCTTTGGCATAAATTTGGACTAAAAGCCCTATGAGAGAAAAAGAAAGGGAAAAAAGCATCGCATAAGTGGGCGTGCCTTGTCGGTTGAGTTTGGAAAAAACCTTAAAAAACATCTTTTGTTTGGACAGCCCATAAATCATGCGACTCGCTCCATAAAGCCCTGAATTAGCGGTAGAAAACATCGCTGTAATGATAACAGCGTTCATTATATCAGCCACATAAGGGATACCCATGCCAATAAAGGGCAAATGGATGCGTTCTAAAACGCTCACAAAAGGGCTTTGCGTGATAGAGGAATCGCTCATGGGCAAAAAAACAGAAATGACAAACACAGAGCCTAAAAAGAAAAAGACAATCCGCCACAAGGTCGCTTTAATCGCTTTGGGCATCACTTCGCTAGCGTTTTTAGTCTCTCCCACAGCCACCCCAATCACCTCTGTGCCAGTGAAAGCAAAAATAACAGCGAGCATCGCGCTAAAAACCGCTGCGCTCCCATTAGGGAAAAACCCCTTATCGCCAAAATGGAAATTATCAAAAATAGAACTAAACCCATGCGAATAGATTTGATAAATGATCCCAATTACGCCAATGCCTATAAAAGCTATCACCGCTAAAACTTTAATCAAGCTAAAGAAAAACTCGCCCTCGGCAAAAATTTTAACCGAAAAAAAGTTCAATAAAAAAACTAACGCAATGCATAAAATAACCCAATAATGGATGGGAATATTTACAAACCAGCGTTGCATGAGCATGCCTATAGCGATGTATTCTAACGCCACCGTGATCACCCAGCCAAGCCAATACATCCAAAAAACCATATAGCCTGTGCCAGGGCCTATGAATTTAGCCGCATAATCCCCAAAACTGCCCGTAGTGGGATAAACGCTAGCCAATTCGCCTAAAGAGAGCATGATGCAATAAACCACAAGCCCTCCAAAACCATAAGCGATCAAGGTCCCTAAAGGGCCAGCGCTCGCAATATTGCCACCAGTGCCTACAAAAAGCCCTGTGCCAATCGCTCCTCCAAATGCAATCATTAAGAGATGGCGCATTTTCATGTCTCTTTTAAGCTCGCCTTGTTTTTGCGTGGTATTTTGATGCGTTATCTTTTGATTGTCCATGCGACACCTCCTTAGATTGAAAATAAAAATAGCTTGAATTATAACAAAAATAAAATAAAATGATTTTTTTTAATTGAATATTGAAAATAAAATTTATTTTAATTGAATATTGAAAATAAAATTTAAAGATTAAATAGTAAAAGAGCTTGATCAAGCGGTAGCTTTTTAAGAGTTTTAAGGTATTTTTTAAAGAACGCTAAAAACTTCTTTTAAAACATTAAGATTTATAATATTTAATCGTGTAATCTATCCCTGAATAAAGGGTTAAAAAAACCGCTATGGCCACAAGCGCATAGGAGTAAGTTAAATTGGCTAATAAAGCGCCAATTGCTACGACTTGAGAAACGGTTTTATACTTGCCTAACGCATTGACAGGAATATCCTTTTTTTCATTAGCGGCTAAGACTCTAAGCCCTGAAATAAAAAATTCACGCCCTAAAATCACAAACGGGATCCACGCGTTCACCCGATCCAAATGGACTAACCCTAAAAACGCGCTCAAAATAAGGATTTTATCCGCTAAAGGATCAAAGATTTCCCCAAAGCGCGATTTGGCTTTATAGCTTCTAGCGATGTAGCCGTCCAATAAATCCGTGAGTGCGGCAAACAAAAAAACCAATGAAGAGATCATGTTAATGTGAAAGGGGGTTAAAAAACTAAAATAAGTGCGCGTGTTTAACAATAAAAATAATAAAAATAAGGATAAGACAATGCGTAAAATCGTCAAAAAATTAGGCAGGAGTTTTAAAACTTTCATGCTTTCAAAAAGACTTGTGAAAAATTCAAAAACGCGCGCCCTAAAAACCCAAGCGCCACACACATTAAAACCACAGCGATCGTTAAAAAAACGATGACTAACGCTTGCGCTAAAATCCCTAAAAGAGCCAGCATGAAACTAAAAAGCAGTAACCTAAACCCGCTTAAAAAAAACCTTTCTTGCGTGTAAAGGCTCAATTCTCTATAGAGTTTGTGCAAATAAAAAATAGAAACGCCATTACCGATTAGCGAAAGAGCGTTACTGGCGTTAGGGACAAGATAGCTTAAAAGAGCGCATAAAATCACCGCCAAAAAACTGAAAGCGAAATTTTCAAAAAAACTCAGATGGCGCGTGATTTTAGAAAGCCTGTAAAAACCAATCGCTCCGGCAATAAACCCAATCGCGCACAAAAAAAGAGACAATAACAACACGATATAAGCCAATTGATTATTGAAGAGGTTAGAAATTTGAAACGATTTTGCCCCGCTTGACATAAGAAAAAGCACTAAAAGAATAGCCCCACACAAAGGGGCGAAGAAATAGCCCAACAAGCATTTTTTAATGAATTGCAACTCTTTGTTTTGGTGGATGTGGATAATGTTTTTCAAAAAAAATCTTTATTTAAAAGTAGTCCCGCCATCTACAACGATCGTTTGCCCTGTAAGCCAACCGCTTTGGGTCTCATCGCATAAAAAATAAGCCGCTCCGGCTAGATCGTTAGGATTGCCCATGCGTTTTAGGGGCGATTGCTCTTCTACTTTTTCTTTAATCTCCATATAATCAGGGAAGGCTTTCAAAGCGTCCGTATCAATAGGCCCGCCACTAACCGCATTCACTCTAATATTAAATTCGCCTAAATCCACAGCAGCGTATTTGACCATGGTTTCTACGGCGTTTTTAGAATTGCCATGCCCGGCGTAATTAGGCATATAGACCAAATTCCCGGTAGAGCTTAAGCTCACGATCGCCCCGCCACCTATTTTTTGCATGCGTTTTGCCGCTTCTTGAGCCCCCATTACAAACGCTAACACGGTGGCTGTGTAAATGTTGTTTAACCCCTTAGGTTTTAATCGCATAAACGGCGCGAATCCCCCCACGACAGAGCGCCCATAAATAATAGCGTTAGAAATAAAAAAATCCACTCTGTCAAAATCCGCGTCAATTTGCTTGAAAAGCTCTGTGTATTGCTCAGGCTCTAAAACATTAAGAGGGTAGGCTTTGGCTTTGATGGAATACTTTTGCTCCACATCTTCTATGATTTTGTTGGCTTCTTCAACATTTTTATTGTAAGTGAAAGCGATATTCACGCCGCTTTGAGCGAAGCGATACAATATCGCTTTGCCAATCCCTCTAGTCGCGCCGCTGATCACTAGGGTTTTATTTTTCATGTGATTGGAACCATTCATGCAATTACCTCATATTGTTGTAAAGTTTTTTCTAAAAGTTGAATCGTTTCTTTGCTTGGGGCCACTAAAGGCAGTCTGTAACTTGGGTTTTCAATCAATCCGGCTAAATGCATAGCCATTTTAATAGGGATGGGATTTGTTTCTACAAAAAGGGCTTGGTGCAAACAAAAAAGCTTATTTTGGATTTCTAGGGCTTGTTGGTATTTTTGTTTGAGCGCGCAATTGACCATCTGTGAAATCAGATTAGGCATTAAATTACCGGTCACTGAAACCACCCCACACCCCCCTGAAAACATGATAGAGTGGTTGAGTGAATCTTCCCCACTAAAAATTTTAAAATCTTTTTCATAATAATGCAATTCTGTTACCCTTTTCAAAGAGCCAGACGCTTCTTTAATGGCTTTAATGTTAGGGATTTCTCTAAAGAGTTTGAGAGCGGTTGGAACTTCAATAGACACGCCTGTGCGGCTTGGCACATCATAAAGCATGACAGGGATTTCTACCGATTGAGCGATAGTTTTATAATGTTCAAACAAGCCTTGTTGGGTGGGGCGGTTATAATAAGGGCTTACGCATAAAATCGCATCTGCACCGATTTTTTGAGCGAACTTTGCTAAAGAAAGCGATTCGCTCGTGGCGTTACTGCCCACGCCGGCTAACACTTTCATGCGCGAATTGGAGGGCGTTTTAGTGTTTTTGCAAGTCTCTATGGCGATTTCAATGCAACGCATGTGCTCTTTGTGGGTGAGCGTGGCGGATTCTCCTGTCGTGCCAACAGGCACGCATGCGTCCATGCCCTGAAAAATTTGGCGCTTGATCAAGGCTTCATAAGCGGCCTCATCAACGCTCAAATCTTTTTTAAAAGGCGTAATTAACGCGCTAGATGAATGAAATTGCATGTGATAAGGCTCTTTTAAGGTTTCAAAAACACGGTGGTTGATTGGGTGTCTTTAAAATATTCATTGGCCACACGCACCAAATCGCTCACTTTTAAATCCAAAAATTGTTGCTGATAATCGGTCAAGCCTTGAATATCGTTTTGCACTAAATAGTCCGCAAAAAGCCCCACAACATCGCTAGAACTTTCTAAGTTAGAAATAAAATCAGCTTTTTGATTGATTTTGAGCTTGTCCAACTCCGCTTGAGTGATTTCGCCTTTTTTAAGCTTTTCTAAAAGCGCTACGATTTCTTTTTGTAAGGCTTCGGCTTTGACATTAGGGTTACCCTCCGCAATGAATAAAAACACGCTTTCATCTTGCAATTGCATGTTGTGCGAGAAAGCTTGAGAAGCCAGGCGTTTTTTATCCACTAATTCGCTTTGCAACCACGAGCTTTTACCTTCACCTAAAAGCCTACTCAAAGCGTCTAAAGCGACTTGATCTTTATGTTTGAAAGCAGGCACTTTATACCCTAGAGCGACCCATTCTAAATGAACCCCATCTTTATGCACCACCGCCGTTCTCGCCCCATCTTGTTTAGGCTCTTTCATGTAAGGGGTGGGGATAGCTTTTTCATCAAGGTTTTTTAAGGATTCAAAATGCTTTTTACTCAATTCAAAAACCTTTTGGGAATTGACATCGCCTACCACTAAAACGATAGCGTTTTTAGGCTGATAATAGAGCGAATGGAATTTTTTAATGTCTTTTAAAGTCCAGTTTTGAATATCGTCCATAAAACCAATGGGCGTCCAATGGTAGGGGTGATAGACATAAGCGGTGTTAAAAAAACGGAAATAAAGCATGCCGATAGGGGAATTATCAGTGCGCCATCGCCTTTCTTCAGCGACCACTTGACGCTCAGGCAAAAACTCATCTTCTTTTAAATTCAAAGAACCCATGGTTTCAGCGAACAATTCTAAAGACTTATCCAAGTTAGCCTGACTGGTTCTAATGAAGTAGCGCGTGATATCAAAGCTCGTGGAAGCGTTACTCACGCCCCCAAAACGCTTAACGATCTTATCAAATTCGCCGGCTTTAAGGTTTTTGGTGCTTTTAAAATTCAAATGCTCTAACATGTGAGCGATCCCGCTCTTGCCCATGACTTCGTTTCTAGAGCCGACTTTATAAAGCACATCCACTTCTATAACCCCGGTTTTATTTTCTAGGGGGACGCTTACGACTTGCAACCCGTTTTTTAAGGTAACGCTCTCATGTTTGGGTAAGTAAGATTGTGCGTGCATGCTTGCTCCTAAAGTGACTAACAAGACAGAACTAAGCCCTAAAAGTCTTTTAACAGAAAAATATCTCATCTTAAATCCGCTCCTATAGCCTCTTTAACGCTCAAAAATCCATCTTTTTGGAGTAATTTTACCAAATCTTTAAGAATATTTTGGCATAAATTTGGCCCGTTGTAAATAAAAGCACTATAAATTTGTAACAGACTCGCTCCCATTTTAATCCTTTCATAAGCTTCTTTGGCATCGCTAATCCCCCCCACAGAAACAAGAACGCTTTTATTAAAAAAAGCTTTAGCCAATTCTTTAAAGATTTCACGGCTTTTTTTAGTCAAGCATTTCCCGCTCAAGCCCCCCATTTCTTTAGGAGCGAACACCAGGCTTTTATCAATGGTCGTATTAGTCGCAATAATCCCATGCGCTCCTGCTCCAATAGCGCTATTGACAATTTCTAGCATGTCATCTGTTTCTAAATCCGGGGCGATTTTTAAAAATAAAGGCTTATGGGTCATTTCTTTAGCCATGCAAAAAAGCTCATGCACAAACGCCTTGTTTTGTAAATCCCTTAAATTAGGGGTGTTGGGCGAAGAAAGGTTGAAAGTGTAATAATCGCCAATGTTTAAACATTGATTTAAAACCGCCTTGTAATCTTCTAGGGCATGCGCTTGCTCTATGTGTTTGTTTTTGCCTAAATTGATACCAATAGGGGTTTTATAAGGGGCGAAGCGCTTAAACGATCTCGCTCCCAAAATCGCCCCGTAATTATTAAACCCCATCGCATTTTGTAAGGACTCTTCTTCAATGTGCCTGAAAAGCCTTGGTCTTTCATTCCCACTTTGAGCAATATTAGTCAATGTGCCTGCTTCTAAATAGCCAAACCCAAAAGCGATTAAGGCTCTGAGCATGGAAGCGTTTTTATCAAAACCGGCGGCTAAACCTAAAGGGTTAGGGAAATTTAAGCCTAAAATTTCATTTTCAAGCTTTGGGTTTTGATAACCCCATTGAGAATGGATTAAACTACACAAAAAGCTCGATTTAGAAAGCATTCTTAAAACTTTACAAACTTTTTCATGCGCGTCTTCAGCGTCCAGGCTAAAAAGATATTTTTTTAATAACGAATAAAGCATTTAAATCCTTATCTTTTATGATTTGAACGATAACCCTTAAAAGGTTTTAAGGGCTTGTTTTTCAAAATAATCCTGCGAATTTAAAGGATCGTTAGGGTTTGAAACTTTAGTGTAACGGCCTTTAGAATTTAACTCATAGCGTTTTAAGGTGTCTTTGAGTTGGATTTCTAAAACATGCAACAATTTATTAGCGATCTTTGGGTTTGTGGCCGGGATGAGCAATTCCACGCGCCTTTCTAAATTTCTAGGCATTAAATCCGCGCTAGAAAAATAGATATTCTCATGTTTAAAATAATAAATGCGTGCATGTTCTAAATATTTCCCCACAATAGAATACACCCTGATATTTTCGCTCAATCCCTTGACTTGGGGCTTTAAACAGCAAATCCCTCTAATAATGAGATCAATTTTAACCCCTTTTTGAGAGGCTTGATAGAGCCATTCAATGATTTCGCTATCCACTAGGGCGTTGGCTTTTAAAATGATATAGCCTTCTTGTTTGTGGTTCATTTCATTTTGAATGAGTGCAATGATTTTAGGCTTGATCTGTTTGGGCGCCATAAAAAGCGTTTCTAATGCACTATTAGTCGCGCTGCTAGTCAGCAAGGAATGGAAAAGCTTGATAATGTCGTTAGCGATTTCATTTTTAGCGCTAAAAAAACTCACATCGGTATAGATTTTAGCGCTCAAAGGGTTGTAATTGCCCGTGCTTAAATGGGTGAAATGGCGTAATTGGTTGTCTGTTTTTTTGGTGATCACCAGCATTTTAGCATGCACTTTGAGTTTGAAAACGCCATAAACGACTAACGCGCCCGCCCTTTCTAAAGCTTTTGCCCAGTGCAGATTGCTCTCTTCATCAAAGCGCGCTTTTAATTCCACTAAAACGCTCACTTGAATCTTGCTCGCCGCTTCAATTAAGGCTTTGACAATGGGGGAATGCTTGCCCACACGATAAAGCGTCATTTTGATAGAAAGGGTGGTCGGATCGCTAGCGGCTTGCTCTATTAAATCGATCACAGGCTCAAAACTTTCATACGGATGAAACAGCAACAGATCCTGTTTTTCTATGGATTTGAAAAGATCGTTTTCATTGAAATAAGGGTGGATTTTGGGCGTGAAATTGGGCGATTTGAGCGCTTTAAAATCGCTATGATTGACCAATTCCCACAAATCCCCTAAATTGAGCATGATCGCGCTTTTATAGATATGCATGCCGGTGAGTTTGTGTTTTTTGTAAGAGTGGGTTTGAAAACTCCTTAAAGACGCTAAAAGGGTTTTTAAAAGCTCTTGACTCCCTTTTTGGGTTTGCAAGCGCACGATTTCGCCTTGATTTCGTTTCCTTAAACTCTTACTCATCAAATCCGCATAATCATGCGCTTCATCTTCAGTGATGGCAATATCCGCATCGCAAGTTACCCTAAACGCCATGCAATCTAAAATCTCATGCTCTAAAAACAATTCTTCTAAATGCGCTTCTACGATTTCTTCAGCCAACACAAACAAGCCTTTTTCTAGCTCTACAAAACGGAAGATAAAAGAGGGGAGTTTGATGAGCGCATGGGAGATGGTTTGGGTTTCTTTGTCTTTAATGCGGGCAAAAAGCGCGAAAGTCAAATTCGCTAAAGGCGGGAAAGTGTGCGAAGAATCCAACTTAAAAGGCAAGACTAACGCATAAAGTTGCTCTTTAAAATAAGTTTTAGCTTTGGCTTTTTGCTCTAAATTCAGCTTGTTATAAGGGGTGATACAAAGCCCTTTTTTAAAGAGTAGGGCTTGGATTTTTTGAAATTCCAACTCCCTTTCTTCAATTTCATGCGCTAAATAATGCTTGATTTTTTCTAATTGTTCTTCAGGGCTTGCACCATCAATGCCTTTAGAGGCGATTTTATGCTCATAGAGTTGTTTAAGCCCTGCCACTCTTATCATGTAAAATTCGTCTAAATTCGTATCATAAATGGCTAAAAATTTCAAGCGTTCTAATAAAGGCAAGCTCTCATCTTTGGCTTCGTTTAAAACCCTTGTGTTAAAAGCTAACCATGAAAGCTCTCGGTTAAAGAAACGATTCAATAAAAATCCTTTAAATCATCATGTTTAAAAATCAGTTTGTTTGGTGTGATTATATAATGAAATGATAATCATTGAAGCTTTTTTAAAGTCATGGTCGGAGTAGCGGGATTCAAACCCACGACCTCACCCACCCCAAGGGTGCGCGCTAATCAGGCTGCGCCATACTCCGCAATCAAAGAGAAAGATTTTAATATAAGTTTGCTTAGGTATTGCTTATTTTTGGTTTTGTTTTTGGTTTTTACTCAGGTTTGACTTGCTGTTTTAAGAGTAGGGGGAGTAAGAAGTCCCTGAGCGTGGTTAGGGTTTGGGTTTCAATGATATTATTAGAGATTTTTTCATAGAGTGGTTTAGTTATTTTGGAATAATTATCTAGTAGCTCTTTATTTGGTATAAGAATGAAAATATAGTCTAGTGCCTCAATGTTGATAGCTTTTTGTGTAGCACCGGTCGCTAGATTATTTTTTCTTGTTTCAAAAGGGGAGTATTTGATCGTGGAAGCTATGTATTCAAAAGTATGTTTTTGACATTGTAAGCCACAAAAACCTGTTGATAATATACTTTCTTTTACCCATGATTGCATGCGTTGGTTTAAAAATAAGTGTTTTTTAGTGTCTTTCATTTTGGCAAACCATACTGAATAGATAGCGGGTTGCATGTTGGCTCTATTAGGGCGTTTGTTATAGCTAACTTTAAGTCCTTGATTAAAAGATAAAGTTTCTTGTATATGTTTTGTTTCATAATACACTTTTTGTTTAAATGGGATTACTCCCGTTTTGATTGTGTTGCATAGGGGATTATCTCCTAGCGTTTTGACTTCAAAATCGTTGGGGATAAGGCGGTTTAATTCTTTAGAAAATTTCATTTTCCCGCCGCTAGTTTGGTAGGGTTTGTTGTTTTCGTCTAAAAAATCAAAACGCACGAAGTATTGCTCATAAAGAAGCTCTAGGATTTTGTGTAAAAGCTCATTGATTTTGTGGTTGTTCTCTATTTTATTTTGAATGCTATTAAAAATTTTAGCGATTGTAAAATTGATTGTAGGGATTTTGAAATTCATCATGTGTGTTTTATTGCCTCTTGGCATTTTAGAACCTTGACTACCCGAACACGCATAATCAGTAAAAATTTGACTAGATAAAATCGCAAAAAGTGTGGCACTATCAATGTGTTTAGCCCTAAACACTAGGACATCAGAACTGCAACCGCCTTTTTGTTTGGCTCTATAAACTTTTCTAAAATAAAGTCTTATATTTGATAACAAAATATCATCTTTTTGAAATGATCTGACCTTTCCTTGTGGGATATTGATATTTTTAAATGTATCAATACTGCCTAAATTTTGGCACATGTTATCCGTAGTAATATAGTGATTGATTTCATTTGATTGTATGGTATCGTTGATTAAAGTTGCGTAGTCTTGTAGAGTTTTACTCAAACCTAACCCCTTTTAAAGTTTCTAAAATTTCTTGTTGCAAGCTCTGGCTTTCATCAAAAAGGCTTGTGAGTTCGCTTGAGTATTGTTGCATCAAGTTTTCAAACTCCGCTTGGCTGATTGTTTCGCTTGAGTCTTCTATGGTGAAATACTGCCCGGGGTTTAAAGAATAGTTTTTTTCTATAATCTCATCAAAAGAAACCAGAGCGCAAAAATCCGCTTTTTTGGTTTTATTTTTAAAAGTTTCTAAAATCAAATGAATATCGCTTCCTCTTAAGCGCGTTTTTTTGTTTTTGTTTTCGGTGTATTCTTCGCCGAGTTTGGAAGCGTCAATCAAAACCACTTCCTTTTCGCTTGGCGTTTTTTGAAAAAAGATGACGCTCACATTAGTGCCGGTGTTGGCAAAAACTTGACTGGGCATGCAAATCACCCCATAAACGAGCTTTTCATCCACTAAATGCCGGATAATCTTATTTTCTACCCCGCTTTTAGCGCTAATGAATCCGGTTGGCACGACGATAGCCCCCTTACCATTTGGACTAAGCATGCTCAAGCAATGCTGGAAAAAGAGCGTGTAAATGGGCATTTTGCTTTTATCGTTTTTAGGGATATTAGGCACGCCTAAGAAAAAATCGTTTTTGTTTTGCGAAATCTCGGCATGCTCGTTGGAAAAATCCAGCTTGAAAGGGGGGTTACTCACGATGTAATCCATTTTCCCATGATAATCTTTAGAATGGTAGGGGTTGGTTAAAGTGTTTCCCTCAATGGCGTTTCTTAAAGAGTGGGTCAAGTCGTTTAAAATCAGGTTGAGTTTGAGCATTCTTAAGGATTTTTGCGAAATGTCTTGGGCATAAAGGGTGCAAGAATCCGTGCCTATTTGGTGGGCTAGCGCCATTAAAAGCGTTCCTGTGCCAGCGCTTGGGTCATAGATTTTGACGCTTTGAGTGGGGTAACTCACTAAAAGCTTAGCGATGATGCTAGCGATGCCTAAAGGGGTGTAGTATTCGGCGTATGTCCCTCCGCCGGCGTTATTGTAGTCTTTGAGTAAGTATTCAAAAATGGGGGCGAAGAAATCATAGCCTTGTTGGTTTTGCAAGTTTAAAAAAGCTTGTTTGAAATTAAATTTTTTGAGTTTGTCTAGTAAAGATCTTGTAAAATTAGCCCTTTTAGACTCTTCATTAATGTATTGTGAGATGCTTTCAAATAAAGCGATAGTGGTTTTATCCGTGCTTTTGGTGTTAAAAAGCACAGCGTTATTGCTAGAAATACGATTAAAAATAGCATCTAGCTTAAGGTGTAAATCGTTATCGTAAAAATGCTTTTCAAAAAGATAGTTTAAAAGCTCATCATAAGAGAGTTTGGGGAGTTTTTTATCGCTTAAGGTAAGGAAAAAATCTTCTTTTTCTTCCTTTTTAAAGTCTTTGTAATCTCGTATCGTTTGGTTGGGGTATTCTTGTTCAAAAAAGAATTCAAATTTATCGCATAAGAATTTATACAAAAAGCATTGCGTGATGATCTTATATTCGTTGCCATCATTCCCTAAACCAAAACTCGTGCAAATGGCTTTTAAATCATCAATGAGTTTGAGAGTGTCTTGTTTGATTTGTAATAAAGCGTTATTAGGCATGTGGATTTCCTTGATGGTGGTTTTGTGTGAGTTCGTTAAAAAGGGTTTGAGCGATAAATTCTCTTTCTTTTTGTAAATCTTTTAAGGAGGGGTTTTCTTTGAAAGCGTCCCTTAATTCTACTTTTATGGCATTTTTTAGGGTGGTTTCTTCGTTTAAGATTTCTTGACGCTTAGAAATACGCTCATCAAGAGCTTTTTTGAGCGCGCTTAAAAGCGTGAAAATTCCCTTAGAAATGTTTTCTTCCATGAGGCGATCATAAAGGCGTTTATGCGTGATCACATAAGACAAATCATTATCGTATTTGCTTAATAGGTTGGTGGTTTGCTCTTTGTGTTGTTTGAGTTGTGAAATGATTACGCTATAAGAATGAGAAATTCCATCAAAATTATGATTGGTTAGGGGTTCTTGGAGCAATTTTGAAAGCTCTTTGTAAATCTTTTGGATTTCTTTATCTTGTTTGTCCGGGATTTTTTCTAACATCTCTTTAGCTTGCTTGTATTTAGCGCTAATCTCTTCTTTTTCTTTAAAGCGCAATTCTTTGCTTTCTTTAAACTCTATTTTAAAGTCTAAAAGAGCGATGAGGTCTTCTAAAACGATTAAATCGTTGGGGTTTTTAGGCTCATTGATATTTTTTAACGCATGGAGTTGTTTGGCTTTTTTATGAAGCATTGAAGAGATTTTATTGATCTTTTCAATATCCATTTTTTCTTTTAGTGAAAGGATTTTTTCATCACTAGAAGTGCGGATTAAATTGTAGCGCTCTTTGAGCGTGTTAATGGCGCGCGAAACTTTTAAAAGCTCGTTCATTGCGCTGATACTAACAATGGCGCTAGTCATGTCCTCTACATCATCAATGGGGTAATTAAAAAGATCATCATAGGCGTTTTTAATGTCTTTTTCTAAAACCTCACGATCCGCAAACATGTCTTTGAGATTATCTTTAATATTAGAATCGCTTTGATTGAATTGGTTTAATTCTTTCAAATAATCATCAGTCGTTTTGTCGTAATTTTCTTTAATCCCTACAAAATCTATAAGGTAGCCAAAAGACATGTTGTTATAGGAGCGATTCACTCTGGCTAGGGCTTGGAGCAAATTGTGATCTTTTAATTCTCTGTGGATATAAAGGCGTTTGAGATTGGGTAAATCAAAGCCGGTTAAAAGCATGTTAAATACAAAGACTATATCCGTATCTTTATGTTTGAAAGAATAGATCTTTTCTTTGACTTCTTGTTCGTCATGCAAAATCAGGCTGGATTGGAGTTTTTTTAAAATTCTTAGGTTAGGGTTTTCTTGTAAGACTTTTTCTTGGACTTCATTAAAAAATAAATTAGCTAACTTGGCTTGTGCGCTTGAAAAACAAACCACCATAGCCTTTAAATTTTCATCATTATTCCCAAGCCTGAAAAACAATAAATCTCTGATGATATAATAGAGCATTTCTTTAATGTATCTTTCATGATTAAAAATCGTTTCTTTTTTAACCTCTGTATTTTCAATAGTGATGCTTTCTTGTAAAAGGCGATAGATTGCTTGTAGTTTTTCTTTATAACTCTTTTCAATGATTTCTAATTGGAGTTTTAGGGTGTGTCTGTCTTTAATGGATTCTGCATGAGAATAGGTGTGCAAGTAGTTGCCAAAAGTTTTTTTAGTGGCTTTGTCTTGCGCGTTGTCTTCTAATAGGGGCGTGCCTGTGAGGGCGATTTTGATTGCTGTTTTGTCGCATTCTATCAAATTAGCGTAAAAGCAACCTTTAGGGTCATAGCTCCTGTGGGCTTCATCTATGATAAACACCCTTTGTAAATCGTGGCTATCTTTTGTCGCTTCTTGTAATTCTGTTTTAGAAACGATTTCTTTAGGAGCGCTAGAAGGGTCTTCATTGGGGGCTTTTTCTTCATTGGGGGCTTTGAATTTTTGGATATTCACAACGATGATTTCATCATTCCCTTGAGAGCCTTCAAAAACGCTAGAGTTTTTTAATTTTTGGCTCAAATCCTCTTTATTTTCTGCCTCATGCACACAAAGGCCTCTTTTTGAAAATTCGTTTTTGGCTTGTTCTAATAAATCCAACCTGTCCACAATAAAATAAAATTTAGTCTTTTTATTCAAATTGGAGCGGTCAAAAAAGTCTCTGATGAGTTTGGTTAAATGGTAGGTTAAGGCGGTTTTACCGCTGCCTTGCGTGTGCCAAATGATGCCTTTTAGGGGGTCTTTTGGGTTCGTTTCATAATGCTTTTGTAGTTCTTTTAAAACGTTCAAGCTCGCAAACATCTGCGCGTAACGCCAAACGTGTTTTTTAAACTCTGATTTTTCTTTTAAGAAGCTGATACCGTATTTTAGGATAAAGCAAAGCCTTTTGTGAGAGCAAAACGAAGTTAAAAAGGGGTTTGTGGTGGCGTCTTTAGAGCTTTCTAGGGTGTCGGTGTCTTTAAGGTTAAATTCGTTTAAGACGCGTTTTTGAATTTCTTCAAGCGATCTGTGGTTTTGATGGTTTTGATGGTTTTGTTCATTTTCGGGGGGGGGGGTAATATCTAGCTTATTGGCTTCAACAAAGCGTTGGAAAATGGGCGAATAAGAAGCGCTATAAAACACGCCTTGATCGGGGTTTTTTTCATCATAGGGCAAGTTATCGCTAAAAAGCCAGATTTGTGCGAGGTTATAAAAAACTTTGTTTTCGGGGTTTTTGTAGCGTTGGATGTGGCGAACTTTTTCTTCTTTAATGCCTTTTTCGGCGTAAGGCTGCTTAACCTCTATATTCACCAAAGGCAAGCCGTTGATAAAAAGGGTTATATCCGTTCTTAGGGATTTGTAGGGTAGTTCAGCCATCATTTCATAAAGATTGTTGTTAGGGTTATCAAAGTCTATGATTTGATGCTCGCTTTTGAGCAAGTATTCATAAAAGCTTTTGCCTAAATCATCGTAATTCAAGCGTTTTTTCATTTCAGCAAGAACATCTTTTGCGTTTTTATTGGGGTTTAATCGCTCAAAGGCTTGAGTGAAACTATCGGTTAAAATATTGGTGGCGGTGTCTAGGTTAGGTTTATCTTTTTGAGAAATAAAGTTATAGCCCAACTTGGCTAAATGCATTAAGGCAGGGACTTGAACCCTTGTGATTTCATTGTATGGCATGCACACCCCTTTGATTTAAGGTTGTTATTATAGTGTAAAAACAAAAATCATGGTTGTTTGAGCTGCCTTTGCAATAACAAACAAGCTTTTTTAAGGAATTGTTTTAAGGTGTTTTGAGAGTGGTTGATAAAATTTGTCAGCTCATTTTCTTTAAGGTGCAATGAAACGATTAAAACGCTTTGTAAAATATGAGCGACACTCCCTTCAAATAAAATGCCTATAGTGGGGGTTTTAGCGCTGGCTGTTTGGCAAAACCCGTTCAAATTATCCACCCATTCAAATATTTCTTGCTTGGTTTTACAAGGCGTGTTTAAATATTTTAAAAAATCCTCTTTAAAACTCATCAGATTTTTTTGTAGATTTTTTAAATCATCAGCATGATTGCTTCTAGGGCTAAACATGCTTTTAATGCGAGCGGTAGCGTCTTGTTTGTTGGTTTGTTTCAATTTCACTTGAGAGTAATTGAGGCTAACAGCGTGCTTGATTTTCGCCCCATAGCTTAAATTATAGACTTTTTTAGGCTGGTAATAATGAAGGGCTTCTTCAATCCTTTCTTTAGAGAGCAAAAAAAGCGAGTCGCTAAAGGTTTCATAACCTTTAAAATTACCCTCTATGCTGATTAAAGATGAGGTGTCAATTTCTTTTTCATCTCCATAATAGGAATTTTTAGCGTGCTTTTTAAACCCTTTAATATAAGCGCAATCTAAAGCGCACAAATAGATTTCATCGCTCATCAAACCCGCTAAAGCCACCCCGGCATTGCCCACAAAAGGCGCTGCGTATTCTATACTTAAAGGGCTTATATACGCGCAAGCGCTCCCTCCACGCATAAACATCAACGCTTCTTTGGCTAAATTAAAAGCGTTAGGATTGAGCATGTTGGCCCCCATTAAGGGGGTGTCTTCTAGGGGGGCGTTTTCTAAAACCTCCTTAAGATAGTCTATGCGCTCCACTTCTATTTGAAAATCCACTTTAACGCCGTGCGTTTTTAAAGGCTTTAAAGCGGTTCCGCATGAAAAAATGATGCAATTTTCTTCATTTTCTTTTAAAAAATCTAGCAATAAATCCAAGCTTGGCCCATTACCCACCACGCAAATGGGGGCGTTAATTTTTTTAGGTTTGGTTTTTAGGGTTTGGTATAAGGGTAAATTTTTGAGCGTGTTTTTTAACCCTAGCAATTCGTCTTCAAAACTCCCCCAACCCCTTAAAGCTTGTTTGTAATAGCTTTGAATGTTTTCTCGCATGCGCAAATTAAAAGCGCTTTTATAGGGCATGATTTCTAGCTTTAAAAAAGAATGCGTAACAGGGCGTTTCAAAAAATCCATTTTCAATTCATTAGGGTTAAAAAACCCTTGAATAAAGAGTTTAGCCCCTTTTGTAATCAAATCTTCATAACGCGCAAAATAACAACTGATTTTAAACAAATCTAAATTTTCTTCAAACAAATAAAGCGAATGGAAGCGGTAATTTTGAGCCTGTAAAATAGCCAAAAACAAGCCGTCTAAAACGCCATAAATCATGGTAGGGGGTAAAAACTTCTCTAAAGAGCAAGGCGTTTGATGGTTATTTAAAAAATTTAAGATCGCATGAGTGGCTTTAAGGGTTATGGGGAGTTTGGGGTTGTTTTGAGTTTTTAAATAATGTAAAGAGAGGCGGTTATTGTCTAATGACCATCTGGGATTATTCAAGGGGTTAGAAGCCATGTTAAAAGCGGTTTCTATCATTTGATTTTTAGGGTAGCTTAAAGCGTTCGTGGGCATGTGTAAGAGATTGAAATGGTTTGTTTCAAAAAGCAATTGGTAATTTTTAAAAGGCGTATTGAGAGCGTTAAACAGATTGAGGTGATAGGATTTGAAAAAAACTAAATTGTCCCTAAAACGCTTTGAAATTTCTTTTTCTAAAAAGGGCGCATCAAAAGATGCTAGGGCTTTTAAAAAGGGCATTCAATAGCCTTTTTCATCACACCCTTATGAGTCTTTTAAATCATTTTCTAAAAGTTGGGAAGCGAGGGCGATTTTTTTCAACGAGATAAAATCTTGTTCGCTGTAGCGTTTGTTGTCATTCATTTTATGGTAGTAGGGGGCGCTTAAATCCAGGGCTTTTTTTTCTAAATCTTGCTTGGTGGTATGGGTTTGGATTTCAAAAAGACTTTTTGCTTCTTCTAAAGACATAGGGATTTCTATTGCATTGAAGCGTTCAAAATTATCATAAAGCTCGTTAAAATCCTGATTGTCTATCTGCAAAAACGCCCCCACATCTAAAAACAATTCTTTTTCCTTGATATCTAGTATCCCATCAGCATAGGCCAATAACATAAGAAATTCCACTAATTTCAGGCGTTTGGCGTATTCCCCATGCGTGTGATCAGCGATTTCTTGGCATAAGGATTCAAAATTTTCTTTTTTATCCACAGGCTCATTGAGAAGCTCTTTAGCTAAATTTTGCTGTTCGCTGTTTAAGGGCTGCTCTAATTCATGGATAAAAAGCGTCCTTAAGGCGTTATCCAAAGCGTTTTTTTGAATGTCTAAAAATCTTAAAAGACGCATATACGCGCCCGTTTGGGTTTGCTTGAATTTGTCTAGGGGGCTAGATTGCGCTAACAAATAAGGGTCATGTTTCAAGTCGTATTCTTCGGTTTTGGTTTTAGGGTTTAGGGGGTTTTTCAAATATTCTTTGAGGGTATTGTAAAAATAAAACAACACAACCGCCGCAACAATTAATAAAATGATTTCCATTTTTTTCCTTTATGAGTATTTTTTCATTTGTTCTTTAAGATCTTGTTTTTGCCTGCTCTCTCGCTCTTTTTTGGCTTGATAAAGACGCATTTGCTCTTCTTTTTGCTTGTCTTGTAAGATCATTTTCCTCTCATGGTTTTTTTTAAGCCGTTCTATGTATTCTTCTCGTTTTTCTGGGTCTTGGAAACTCACAGGGCGGATGAAAAAAACAAACAAAATCAACACAAAAATCCCTATAGCGACAATTTCAGAGCCTTCGCCATTGAAAGCATACCAAAGCCCTCCCATCAAAGAAGCGAGTGCGAGTTTTAAAAAAGCGTTCATCTTAAATGAAAGTAACCTTATGATAATGCATATCAAGCCCTAGAGCTTTTTTGTCTTTTTCCCCCATAGCCATTAGCACGATTTGAGGTAAAAATAAAGTGGGGGTGTTGTCATTATCTCTTTTATAAACTTTTGAAGCTTTTAAGCTTAAATTTTCAAAAGCGTGAAAAAGCCCTAAAGAATGCGTAATTAAAAAATCCGCCCCCAAATCAATCCCTAAATAGCGTAAATGCGCACACTGGAGTAAGCCGCTTGTTTCATTGACTTCTAAAAGGGGGGCGTAATTTTGAAAGGATTCTAAAAAATGGGGGGCTTTTAAATGGATTTTATTGAAAAAATGATCGCTTCGTTTAACGCGAGAAAATTCAGCCCCTAAAAATGCGTCAAAAGGGCTTTTCAATTCCCATGCCAAAAACTCATTAACCCACTCATTAAGATAGGCTATCTCAATATCTTTTTCATAAACAAGCTGGTATTTTTTTAATTTTTCATTGACGGAGTTGATGATTTCAGGGTTGTTGTCTAAAACTTCTTTAGCATGCAAGATATTCAAATACGCATCTTCTTCGCAAAAAATGAGCGAAACGCCATTGGCTTTGGCTAGAGCCAGATTATACGCAGAAGCGGTGAGGAAATCATGCGTGCTGATAATCTTCCCATAATAGCCCCCATCATAACAAAAAGGCAGATCAATGATTTTTTGCCCCATTTTTTCTAAATAGAGCTTAGTGCTTTTGAGAAGCGATTGCGCGTTTAAATGCTTCGCATAAGCGTTAAATAGCGCGCAAGTTTTAGGGGGGTTGGGCGTTTTAGGGGGGTTAGAGTTGTATTGAAAAAGGCTTAAAAGGTTTTTAGAAAAATCTTTCCATGGCTTGATTTTGGAATTGGTTAGGATTTCTTGCAATTCATAGATTTCATGGTCAATATTGTCATCGTTTTTATAGAGATAATGCGCCACGCTTAAAAAATTCATCACGCCGCTTTCAGGCTGAGAAATCATCTCTAATAACCGGTTGCGCTCTGTGGGGTAGCGCTTCATCAGCCATTTAACATACAAGAAAAAGCCATCGCCCAGATATTTAGGGTTGGTTTGGGGGTTGATAAAATTGATTTGAATAAACTTTTCTAATTCTTCTTTTTCGCCTTTAGTGATGTAGGGGACTTGTTTGAAAAAATCTTCATAGTTTTTTAAAACCGCCTTTTCATCAATCATCAAGTCTTTTAAAGCGTATCGTTTGGATAGGGGATCTAGCACCCACTCTTTAGAAAAAAACGCCACCAAATCGCTCACTTTAGCGTCTTCAAACACCGCAATTTGATTGATTTTAAGCGCGATATTTTCACTATAGCTCACGCCTTTGAGTTGTTTTAAAAGATCCAAAAGGTATTGATCTTCTTGGTATTCTAAAAAATAAGACTCATAAGCCGGGTTGTAATCTTTGTTGGTTTCAAAACGAAAGACTTTTACATGCAATTTCAAAACGCTCATCAATGATTCCTTTAGCTTTTGTGCAGATTTTCTAAAATCGTGCGGTTTTTGGAATTGGAAAAAAGGGCCTCTTTAGAATCCAACCATTCTTTAGACTCTCGCTCGTCTTTTTTTGGTTCTTGTGTGATTGGCTCTTCTTTGTGAAACAATTCAAGCGAATCGCAACGATTGAATAAAACGGCATTTTCATTTTTTTCTTTGATAAGGATTTGAATGATGCCAGGAAGTTTTACTTGAACCACGCTGCCAATGTTATTAGGGCCAAACCCGGCTTCAAACTGCACGCTTTGTGCATCAATCATCAAGCTTTCTAAGGTGTATCCGGCTAAAACAAACAGCACTAACGCGCCGAATTTTTCATGAATTTCTTTAGGGAGCTTGGGGGAAAAATCAATCGCATCTCTTTCGCACAAAAGGTTGAAACTCAAATGGTTTTTGGACAGAAATTGCAAGTATTCAACGCAATGCTTGTTGTTTAAAAGCCTTAATTCTCTTTGCATGCGAGCAACCTTTCAAATTCTTCTAACAAATGACGCACCTCTTGCATGCCAATTTCCCAAAATTCTTTGCTATCAATGTCAAAGCCAAACATAGACACTAATTCTTTAGGGCTTTTTGACCCTCCTAAGCTCAAAAATTCCGTGTAAGTTTTAACAAATTCTTTAGCGTCGCTTTTTTTATAAAGCCCATAAAGCGCTAAAGTCAAAAGCTGCCCGTAACTATAAGCGTAGCAATAAAAAGGCGAATGGATAAAATGGGGGATATAGCTCCACCACAAATGGTAGTTTTTAGTGAGTTTCACGCTCTTTTCAAACATTCTTTGGTTTTCTTCAAACCAGATTTGATCAAAATCTTTGGTGTCTAATTCTTCATCCATTTCGTGGATTCTTCTTTCAAAATTAGTCATCACCACTTGCCTAAAAAGCGTAGAAAAAATATCCTCTAACTTGCCTGCCAGCATGAAAAGAAGCTCATCAGATTTTAAACCCTTTTTCAAATGCTCAAAAAACAGCATTTCAGAAAAGACAGAAGCGGTTTCTGCGGTGGTTAAGGGCGTATCCATGTTCAATACGCCTTGTTTTTTGGACAATTCTTGGTGAATCATATGCCCGAATTCATGAGCGATAGTGAAAGCGTCTCGGCGATTCCCTGTGTAGTTTAACAACACATAAGGGTGAGCACTAGGCACCCCGCCATGGCTAAAAGCCCCGCCTTGCTTAAAGTCTTTAGGGTGTGAATCCACCCAACCCTCTTTGATCGCTTTAGAAGCGATTTTGTGAAATTCTGGGCTAAAGGCTTTAAGGGTTTTAAGCACTTCTTCTAAAGCTTGAGAGTAAGTCATGGTGATACTCTCATCGTTTAAAGGAGCGTAGCGGTCGTAATCTTTGAGTTTATGCCCTAAAATTTGCGCTTTTTGATGGTAGTAACGATGCACTAAAGAAAAATTAGCGTTCACAATCTCTATCATGCTATCCACGCTCTCTTGGGAGATCTGGTTGTCAATGTGGCGGAAACTCTCTTTTTTATCGTATTTTCTCAGCCTAGTTTCAATGAGCAAATCCTTACGCACCATGTTTAAAATGTAAGTGAGCAAAGGGCGGGATTTTTCTAACGCTTTACTGAAAGCTTTTTGAGATTTTTTACGGATCTTGCGTTTGGGGTTGTGCAAGAGGGCTAAAATTTCTTCTTCGCTTAAATTTTGCTCTTCAAAAGGGATTTTCAAAGAAGAAAAATGCTCATCAAAAAGACGGCTAAATGCACCCACTCCCACAGGTGAAAGGGCTAGAGCGATCTTTTCTTCATCTAAATTTAGGGTGTGCTTTTTCTTTTCTATGAGATTGTTCAAATAAAAAGCATGGTTTTTGCATTTTTTAATGAAAGCGAGTTGTTTTTTGGCGTCTAAATTCTTAAATTCAATTTCAAAGAATAAAAGGTGCTGTTGGATATTCGTGCAAGCCATTTCGCATTGCGAATAAAACTTCGCTTCTTTGGTGTTCTTAGCAAAAAGCAATTGAGCGTAAGTCATCGCTCTAGAGATTTTTTCTAACAAATTTTCGTAATGTTTAAGAGCGTCGGCAAATTTTGTAGCGTCTAAATTCTTAAGGTTATTTTGATAAGCACTCTCAAATTCTTGTGCTTCTGTTTGTAAGGTTTTTAAAAATTCTTCTGCGCTTTCTTTATTTTCAAATAAAGCGCTTAAATCCCATTCTTGCTCTTTCATGAAATCCCCTTTTTATATTAATTTGGAGTTAAAATACGCTTGTATTTTAACATAACACTGACAACACAAGCAAACTTATCATTTGGTTTTTGCGCCATTATTTTTTAGCCGGCTCATTTTCTTGGCTCTTTTGGTGCAAAATAAATTGAGCGATAGATTCTAGGTATTTTAAAATAAAAGGGGTTGCTAACATAGAAAAGACCACCATCAGAATAAGGAGTTGGTGGATGTCATTTTGAGCGATATTTAAGATATTTTTTTGGTGCAAAAAACCAAGAATCCCTTTTTTTTCTTGCAAATTAAAGAGCTGGTGCGAGCCTGAATTTAAAAAGATAACAAAAGAAAACTCCCCGATTTGCGCTAAAGAAAGAGCGGTTTTTATGGCAGTTTTAGCGTCTCTAAAAAAACGCAAAAGTGCATAAATGATAGCCGTCTTAAAACCCATCACTAAAATGAGTAAAAAGATGACAACAAAGAACTTCTCTATAAAGAAATTCACATTAATTTGCATCCCTATTGTAATGAAAAAAAGGGCTAAGAAGAGGTTTTTTAATTGCGCAAATTCTTCTTGGACATTGATTTTATAGCGCGATTTAGAAATCGCCATGCCCACAATGAACGCTCCTAAAGACATAGAAAACCCAAAAAAATGGCTCAACCCTGCTGCGCTGCAAACAATCACTAAAATCGTGCCTATAAAAATTTCAGGCAGGCGCGTGTCTTTTGCTTGCTCTAAGATGAGATTAGCCCCTTTTTTTCCAGGCAATAACAAAAGAACTAAAATAATCCCTGCGGAAATAAGGGTTTTAAGAATGAGTAAATTGACATTAGAATCCTTACTGCCTAGAATTGTCAAAATTAAAAGCATGGGAATGGCGGCAATATCTTGGAAAATCAAAATCCCCACCGCGCTCTTTCCCATGGGCGTGCTAAGCTGTTTGGAATCTTCAAAGAATTTCAGCACAATAGCGGTTGAAGAGAGCGAAAGCCCCATGCCTAAAACAAGGGAAAAAATGGGTGAAAGACCCAAAACAAAATACCCCACTAAAAAAGCGATTAAAGCGCATAAAATGACTTGTAAAAGCCCAAAAACCAGCACTTCTTGTTTGATGGATTTGAGCTTATCAAAATTAAACTCAATGCCTATCATAAACATTAAAAAGACGATGCCAAATTCACCAATATCAGACAACAAATTAAAATCATTAATTTTAAAAAAAGCCGCTAAGACCGTTCCTGTGCAAATGTAGCCAATGATAACCGGCATGTCTAATTTCTTTAAAAAGATTCCAAAGCCTACAGCAAGCCATAAGCCAGCAATAACAATATAAAGTGTGCTGTTTTCCATAAAAACCTTTCCCCGGTAGAATCGATTTGTTTTAAAGAAATAAAAGCGAAACTATCCTATTAAATTGAGCCATCAAATAACACTATTAAATAAAATAATATCTATCAAATATATATAAGTAATTTATTATTTAAATCTTACTAAACCCATATTCAAACGCCAACACCAAACACCCTATTGAGTAAAATAAAAATTGAAACGCTAGGATTATACTGCACTAAAACAAACTTTCTATTTATGAAAAAGATTTTTGAACCCCAACCTTTTAAGAGTTGGCTAGGGTTTGATTTGATGAAGAAGAGCGAATGAAAGAACGGATTAAAAAGTGAAGACATAATCCACATACCAAGAATAGTAGCGGATAAGCCCTACATCTTTGCTGCCTTGATTAACCATAGGGAATTTCACGCCTGCTTCAAACGCACTGCGATCCCCAACACGCATTCTTCCGCCTAAATTCCATAAGAACTGGAATCTCGTTTGATTGACATCATAAGGGAACATCCAAGTGTTTCCGGCTAATTGAACGCCACCAATGAGACCTAGAGCGAATTTATCCAAAGGAATGAGATTGACAATCAAATCGCCACCGCCACCATAGGTGAGCAAATTGGTTTTGGTGTGTTCAGTCCCTGAAGTGTTAAACCAATCTAAAAAGCCATACACCCTAGCCCCAAACCATTTATTGGCAAAGCCTACAAAACCTAATTTGAAATTCAAACCATAAAGATCATTGCCATGGCGCCAATCAGAGTAATTGCTGTTATAAGGGCCATAACGACCTTGCTGATAACCCGCACCCATGAAAAACCCATTCACTTCGCCAGCCAGCGCTAAACTCGCGCTCAAGCTTAAAATACAAGCAATTCTTTTAATCATAATAAATCCTTCTTGTTGAATTAAAGTTACACCTTAAAATCGGTTATTTTTCTAAAAGATTTAATTTTTTATCAAAGATGAGGGTTTTAGAGCGGAAATCTTGGTTAAATACTGATAAGTGGGATACACCCACAAAACAAACCGCCTCAAACTTTTAAAATACAAATTTTTAAGATACAAATAGGTATAATCACCAATTCCAATCATTTAATCAAAGGGAGTTCTATGAAAAATACTTTCAAAGCGTTTGCCTTTTTAATCGTATTTTTTTCAAGCGCTCTGTTGGCACAGGATTTAAAAATCGCTGCTGCTGCTAATCTCACACGCGCTTTAAAAGCCCTTGTTAAAGAATTTCAAAAAGAACACTCCAAAGACGCTATTAAAATTAGTTTTAATTCTTCAGGCAAACTCTACGCTCAAATCGCTCAAAACGCCCCTTTTGATTTATTCATTTCAGCAGATATGATTAGACCTAAAAAGCTTCATGATGAAAAAATAACCCCTTTTAAAGAAGAAGTCTATGCTAAAGGCGTGTTGGTTTTATGGAGCGAAAATCTAAAAATGGATTCTTTAGAAATTCTTAAAGACCCTAAAATTAAACATATCGCTATGGCTAATCCTAAACTAGCCCCCTATGGAAAAGCCAGTATGGAAGTCTTAGAGAATTTAAAACTCACTTCTAGTCTTAAATCTAAAATCATTTATGGCGCTTCTATTTCTCAAGCCCATCAATTCATCGCCACTAAAAACGCTCAAATAGGCTTTGGAGCGTTATCCTTGATGGATAAAAAAGATAAAAACCTCTCTTATTTGATCATTGATAAAGCCCTTTATAACCCTATTGAACAAGCCTTGATTATCACTAAAAACGGGGCTAATAACCCTTTAGCCAAAGTTTTTAAAGATTTTTTATTCAGCCCTAAAGCTAGAGCTGTCTTTAAAGAATACGGCTATATTGTGGATTGAAACGCATAAAAAAGGCGAATAATGGATCATGAGTTTTTGATTACCATGCGTTTGAGCTTTTCTTTAGCTTTGATTACCACCCTTATTTTACTCCCTATAGGGATTTTTTTGGGCTATTTTTTAAGCCTTAAACGCAATCTTTTAACGAGTTTAACAGAAACGCTTGTGTATATGCCTTTAGTTTTACCCCCAAGCGTGCTAGGATTTTACCTCCTTTTAATCTTTTCGCCTTCTTCTTTTTTGGGAGCGTTTTTACAAGATGTTTTCAATGTGAAACTTGTTTTTAGTTTCCAAGGGCTTATTTTAGGGAGTGTGATTTTTTCCTTACCCTTTATGGTAAGCCCTATTAAAAGCGCGTTAATTTCCTTGCCCGCTTCTTTCAAAGAAGCCAGTTATAGCTTGGGAAAGGGGGAATATTACACCCTTTTTTTTGTCCTACTCCCTAACATCAAACCCAGTTTATTGATGGCTATCATCACAACTTTTACGCACACTATAGGCGAATTTGGCGTGGTGATGATGCTTGGGGGTGATATATTAGGGGAAACAAGAGTGGCTAGCATTGCGATTTTTAACGAAGCTGAAGCGCTCAATTATTCTAAAGCCCACCAATACGCCTTAACGCTCACGATTATCAGTTTTAGCCTCTTATTTGTTACCCTATTTTTGAATAAAAAACAAAGCTCGTTTTTATGATAAAAGCGCGGTTTAAAAAACGCCTTTTAGGATCTAGGGGCGCGTTTGATTTGAATATAGACTTAGAAATTAAAGAAGCAGAAGTTGCCGCTTTATTAGGAGAATCGGGAGCGGGTAAAAGCACGATTTTACGCATTTTAGCGGGGCTTGAAGCGGTGGATAGTGGCTATATTGAAGTCAATCGTTCAGTGTGGCTAGACACTCAAAAAAAGATTTTTTTAAAACCACAACAACGAAAAATCGGCTTTGTGTTTCAAGATTACGCCCTATTCCCTCATTTAAACGTGTATCAAAACATCGCCTTTGCCCACCCTAAAGATAAAAATAAAATCCACGAAGTGTTACGCTTAATGCGTTTAGAAAATCTAAGCCAGCAAAAAACTTCTCAACTCTCTGGCGGGCAAGCCCAACGAGTCGCTTTAGCAAGAGCTTTAATCGCAGCCAAGAAACTATTGCTTTTAGATGAGCCTTTAAACGCCCTAGATAACGCCTTAAAAAACGAAGTGCAACAAGGTTTGCTTGATTTTATCAAGCGTGAAAATTTAAGCGTGTTATTGGTAAGCCATAACCACAATGAAATAACCAAACTCGCGCAAACTTTCCTCTTTTTAAACAATGGCGTTATTGAACATAATCAAGAAAATCGGCTTTTTTCAAACCGCTTATTGATAAAACCTCTCTTTGAAGATGAAAATTATTGCCATTATGAGGTTATTCCTCAAACGATTAGTTTGCCCAAAGATTGTCTGAACCCAACTTTTAAGCTTGATTTCAATCAAAACAAAAAATTTTAGAAATATTTTTTTCATTTTTCTCTTAAAACCCTCTTATTTTTCAAAAAATGCAAACTTTATGCCCCCATTTTAGAGAGCCAATCTTTTAGTTTTTCAAAAAATTCTCTATTCTTTTGAGGCTCTCTGTTTTGCCTAAAATAAAAAGCACTTCTTTAAGGCCTATCCCGCCCCCCTTACCCAAAAGGGCCAATCTTAAAGGCTGCATAAAATTACCCGCTTTAATCTTTTCTTCTTCAATGATTTGGTGCATGGCGTTTTCTAGCGCGTTTTCATCGTTGAAATTGGTTGTATTTAATTCCAATTTAAACTTTTCTAACAAGGGCATAACGAGCGCTTGATTGAGTTTTTTCAAAACCTTTTCTTCATACTCTATAGGGGCGATTAAAACCTCATCTATTTTAAGGGCTAATTCTTTTAGGGTTTGAGATCTTTCTTTGAGAGCGTCCAACAAGCGATCCAATTGAGTGGGGTTTAAATGCGAGAGATCGCTAAAACTAAAAGGTTTTAAAAGCTTTAACAATTCTTGTGTGCTTTGGTTTTTTAAATAATGAGCGTTGAGCCAATTAAGTTTGTGCCAGCTGAAGCAACTGGGCGAAGAATTTAAATCTTTAGGATCAAAACATTCCAATAATTCTTGCATGCTAAAAACCTCTTTATCTTGATAGCTCCACCCCAAACGCGCTAAAAAATTCACTAAAGCTTCCTTAAGATAGCCCCTTTCTTGATAGTCCATCACATTAGTGGCCCCATGGCGTTTGCTTAATTTTTGTCCTTCTTCGTTCAAAATCATCGGCACATGGAAAAAATTAGGGATTTTAAAATTCAAAGCCTTATAGAGAACGATTTGTTTAGGGGTGTTAGAAAGGTGATCATCGCCTCTAATCACATCAGTGATCCCCATTAAAGCGTCATCAATGGTAACCACAAAATTATAAGTGGGGACTCCATCGCTCCTGGCGATAATAAAATCGTCTAATTCGTTGGTGTTCACTTTCACTTCGCCTTTAACCCCATCATTAAAACTAATGATTTCATTTTGGGGGACTTTAATCCTTACCACAGGCTCTATGCCTTTGGGGGGCGTGCCTTTAAAATCACGATAACGATTGTCATAGCGTGGGGTTTCTTTCCTGGCCTTTTGTTCTTCTCTCAAAGCGTCCAACTCATCTTTACTCATGTAGCAATAATAGGCTTTGTCTTCGTCTAAGAGTTTTTGAATGTATTCTTTATAAATCTCAAAGCGTTTGGATTGGTAGAGAATTTCGCCATCGTATTCTAGCCCCACCCATTTGAAAGCTTCTATAATGGCGTTAGCCGCTTCTATAGAGTTACGGCTCAAATCCGTGTCTTCAATGCGTAAAAAAAATTTTCCTTGATTGGCTCGTGCAAAAAGATAATTGAAAATGGCTGTCCTTAAGCCTCCTATGTGGAGATAGCCAGTGGGCGACGGGGCGAAGCGCGTAATAATCAAACTCATTATTCTAACCTTAAAAATAAAATACGCTTATTGTATTCAAAAATGGCTTAAAAATGGTTTCACTTTTTTCTGTTAAAATTAGTGTATGATTGAGATTATTTTTGATT